>JANXOF010000095.1 GCA_025353725.1 Polyangiaceae bacterium
TCGGCTAGTCGAATTGACCAGTACGGTATCGCGCCCTCCGGAAGCCCATCTAGACGTTTCTAGTTTGAACGTACCATTCAGTTTTCAAGGAGCGAGATGCGAGACAGCGGGTGCACCAGCTCAGCTGGTAAACGGCACCGCCTGCGTTCCGTCACCGCCGGAATCGGCTGCGTCGGGAGGGCGTTTGATAGTTCCCTGCACTTCCTCTGTCCACGCTTTTTACTCGCCACCCGTCGATTTTCTTTTGAAGACGGAGTTTTGCTTCTCGTTTGGGCCCGCAGATTCTGTCGCATCCGCACGTGGTTGGAGCGGCCGGGTGCACAGAAGGCTCGTGCGCGCGGTTCAACGGCCCTGCGGTTGGGTCCTGAGGTCGTTCGTCCCCCCGTGCTTTGCTCGGCTCTCGATCATAGCCTTTAGCTCGTCGGCTTCGTTCGACTGCATAACGGCCTGCTCCAGCGAGATGAAGCGTCTCAGGTAGAGGTTCATGAGGGACTGGTTCAGCGTCATCATTCCGTGTTTCTCTTGACCTACCTGCATCGAGCCGTAGATCTGGTGGATCTTGTTCTCACGGATGAGGTTTCGAATCGCGGCGTTAGGAACCAGAATCTCCATCGCCAGGCAGCGCCCGGCCTGGCCGGCACGCGGCATAAGCTGCTGCGTAATGACCCCCTGAAGCACGAACGAGAGTTTGTTTCGAATTTGGTCCTGCTGATGAGGCGGGAAGACGTCGACAATTCGGTTGATGGTCGAAACCGCGCTGTTCGTGTGGAGGGTCGCGAACACAAGGTGTCCTGTCTCAGCAATAGTGAGTGCGGCCTCGATGGTATCGAGATCGCGCATCTCACCGACGAGGACGACATCGGGATCCTGACGCAAGACATAGCGAAGCGCGCCCTTAAATGTAGCCGTGTCGGCACCAATTTCGCGTTGGTTCACCACGGCCATTTTATGTGGGTGAAGATACTCAATGGGATCCTCAATCGTGAGGATATGCACCCGCTGCTCGCTGTTGATCTTGTCAATAATCGACGCGAGCGTCGTGCTCTTCCCGGAGCCTGTCGGTCCGGTCACGAGAACAAGGCCGTTCGGCTTGTTCGCAATATCGGCTACGACTTGCGGCAGGCCGAGTTCGTCGTACGAGAGAATCTTGAACGGTATCGTTCGAATCGCGGCGGCAACGGCGCCGCGCTGCAGATAGACGTTCCCGCGGAAGCGAGAGAGGTTTTTAACACCAAAAGACAGGTCTAGCTCGCTATCCTTTTCAAAGGCGATCTTCTGCTCCTCGGTCATGATCGAGTAAGCGAGGTGTTTGGTGTCGACAGGGGTGAGCGGGGGAAGCTTGAGCGGAATGACCTCTCCATCGATCCGCAAAAGCGGAGGCGCTCCTGCGGTGATGTGCATATCGCTCGCTCCTTTCTCGACCATCGCCTTGAGGAGTTGGTGGAGATTTACTCGAACGTCGGCGGGCTGCGTCATCACTCGTTCAAAGGGTAGCCTATCGCGCAGAACTCACCGCAGCTATCACCCCTCGATGGCGTTTACTTACTCCCCTACACCCGAGGCTGCGTACCGCCTAAGCAACGAGACTCGAAGGGCGCTCTACGAGGTCATCGCCTTGCGGCGCGACATTCGCCACTTTGAGCCAGAAGGAGAGATAGACGCGGACGTACTGTCGCGGGTGCTCGAAGCCGCTCACGCCGCACCGAGCGTGGGGCTCTCTCAGCCGTGGGGTTTCATTCTCGTTCGAGATCGGGCACGCCGAGAGCGAATTCGGTCAAGCTTTCAGAGCTGCCGAGAGGCGGAGGCCGAGCACTTTGCAGAGCCGCGACGGGCCGACTACCTCGCCTTGAAGCTCGAGGGGATCGTAGAGAGCACCCTCAACATTTGCGTCGTCGCCGACCTGCGCACGCGGGAGGAGGTTGTCCTTGGCACGACCGCACAGCCGTCGATGCTCCGAGCGAGTGTATGCTGCGCAGTGCAGAACCTTTGGCTCGCCGCCCGAGCCGAAGGGATCGGCGTCGGCTGGGTAAGCATCGTCTCGGCAGACGTTATCGCGCAGGAACTCGCGCTCCCCTTAGGCGTCGAGCCCGTCGCATACCTCTGCGTAGGTGTACCTCGTGCGTTCCGAATCGCCCCCATGCTCGAAGAAGTGCGCTGGGCCTCGCGGCGGCCCCTGGAAAGTGCAATCCACGACGAAACGTGGGTTGAGCGCCGCGGACGGTGAGCCAGTAAGGGAGCTAGTCGGCCATCGTGACGCGAAGGATTTCCTCGGTCGTCGTTACCCCGTCGAGGATCTTCCGAATTCCGCTCATGCGGAGGCTGACCATACCCTGCCTTATCGCGGCGAGCTTCAGTTCGGCGGTCGACGATCCCTGAAGAACCATCTCCTTGAGCACGTCATTGAACCGCATGACTTCGTAGAGCGCCACGCGCCCTTTGTACCCGGTGTCGTTGCACGTGCGGCACCCGGCACCCTTCATCAGACGCCCAGGTGCCATCGCTACCTGCTCGGCAGTAAAGCCGAGATCCGTCAGCGCTTGCGGTTCCATTTGAGTCACCTGGCGACAATCCGCACACACTTTCCGCGCGAGACGCTGAGCAAGGACGAGATTGACCGACGCCGTGATCAGGAACGGCTCCACGCCCATATTCAGAAGGCGAGAGATCGTAGCCGGCGCATCGTTGGTATGGAGCGTCGAGAGAACGAGGTGGCCCGTGAGCGCCGCCTTGACTGCGATTTCGGCCGTTTCGAAGTCGCGGATCTCCCCGACCATGAGAATATCCGGGTCTTGGCGAAGAAACGCGCGTAGCGCCATCGCGAAGTTCAGACCAATCTCGTCCTGCATCTGGACTTGGTTTATCCCGTGGAGATTGTATTCGACGGGATCCTCCGCCGTGCTGATGTTGGCGTCGACCTTGTTGAGATCGCTAAGTGCAGAATAAAGCGTCGTCGTCTTCCCCGAGCCTGTCGGCCCCGTAACGAGCACCATTCCCCACGGCTGGTGGATGGCCCAGAGAAAGTCGTCAAGCGGCTTTTGGTCGAAGCCAAGCTTCGTCATATCGAGCTGCAAGTTCCCCTTATCGAGGAGACGCATGACAATTTTTTCCCCCCACAGAGTGGGGAGAACGCTCACACGGAAGTCCATCTCGCGGCCCTTGCCGAGCTTCAGCTTGATACGTCCGTCTTGCGGAAGTCTTCGCTCCGCAATGTCGAGCTGGCTCATGATCTTGAGGCGGCTCGCGATAGCGTTTTTCAACTTCAGAGGCGGGGTCATTTCCTCGATGAGGACGCCGTCGACGCGGTAACGAACACGGAGCTTTTTCTCGTAGGGCTCAATGTGGATATCGCTCGCGCCCTTCTTAATCGCGTTGAGGAGCACCATATTTACGAGTTTGACGGTGGGAGCGTCTTCACTCGCTTTTTCGAGCTCGAGAATGTTGAGGTCATCGTCGTCACCGGAGAACTCAATCTCCGACTCCTCGAAACCTGCCATAACCTCGTCATAGGACGGACCGTTACTGTAGTAGCGCTCGACGGCCGCAGCGAGCGCCGTCTCGCTCGCGATCACAGGCTCGATGTTATAACCCGTGAGAAACTTGAGGTCGTCAATGGCGTGAAGGTTCGTCGGGTCCGCCATCGCGACGATCAGCGAACTCCCGGCACGTGAAACCGGAATTACCCTGTGCTTCTCACACTGGTCTTTAGAGACCAGTTTCAAAATTTCTGGATCAATCTCGTATTCTTCGAGATTGATCGTCGGAACTCGGTACTGCTGAGAGAGAAAACTCGTAATTTCTTGGTCGCTTATGTAGCCGAGGCGCGCAAGCGTATAGCCGAGGTTCTTACCGGAGCGGTTCTGCTCGTCTTGAGCCTGCCGTAGCTGGGTGAGTGAAATGAGTTTCTCCCGAACGAGCAGCTCGCCGAGCCGATTCTGGTTCGCCATTGAGCTACGAGCGTCGGTGATGCGCGGAGTTCCGTCAATGACTTCGCGGTGTTCCCGCGACGCCTACCCTCCCGCCCCCAGTCCCCTGTAGGATCCAAGGGCGTCCTCATGAGCCTCTTTGATCGCATCTTCGGCAGGGGGCAACGATCGGCGACCGCGCGAACAGTCGAGCTGCGTGGTGACCTCTCCCGTGCAACCGCCCTCTACGTCGCCGCGGGCGAACCTGACGAAGCCGCGCGCGTGCTTTTGCTTCGCGCGGATAGCGAGACGGACCCGCGCGCGAAGCTCCAGTTTTTCGCCCAAGCGACGCAGCTCGCGACCGCGGGAGGAGAACGAGAGAAGAGCGCACGAAAGCGACACGCCGAGCTCATGTTGGCGCTTGCGGGTGACGCGCGCGTCAACTCCGTAGCAAGGCACGACGTGATGGACGCGGCTCGCGAACTCGAAGCCGTGGGTTCTTCGCGCGAGGCGGCCGACGCTTTCGCTCGTGCCGGGGACAAGGAGGGTGAAGCGCGCGCGCTTCAAGCCGCCGGCGACATCGAGCGTCTCGAGTTCCTTCTCTCGTCGGAGCAATTCGCTCAGCAGACGGCTCGTTCGCGCCAGGCGCGGACGAAGGAGATCGAGGACATGATCGCGTGCGGACGTCGCCGGGAGGCGCTCGCTGGACTCAACGCGCTTATCGATGCAACGCCCAGCAATGCGCAGGCGGAACGCGACTGGGCTGCAAGTGTCCATGCGCGACGGGTGATCGCGCCCCTTGTAGGCCTCGATATTTTTGGAGAGCGATGGCTCATCGTTTTAGGCGACGAAGTCATCATCGGCCGGAGCGAGGGCGCTATTCGGGTCAATTCAAACGCCGTTAGTCGGCAGCACCTACGCATTACTCGCGGCGAATGCGACGACATTTTCGTTTCTGATTTGCAGAGTCGGAATGGTACTCAGCTTCGCGGTGCGAACGTCGGAGGAGTTCTTCCTATAAAGGACGGGATCGAACTAACCCTAGGCCACGAGGTCGCGCTCCGCATCACGCCGAGCGAGCGCCTTCGAGGCGCTATCGCGATCGACATCAAAGGTCAGCAGTACGTCGCGTGCGTAGGACCCACGCGGCTTCCGTTCGAAGGGCTGACGCTGGCCGCCGGCGACGGCGGATGGATCGAGCTCGTTGCGTCTCAAACCCACGCTTATGCAGGCGAGATCGAGTGGTCGTCTCCCGCGACGCTGCTTGCAGGCGATGCCCTTTCTACGTCACGCTCGGGCGAGCCGGTCATCAGGATAGTTTCGACATGACGCGCGCGTTCGAGCGACGTTCCAGACAGCGGTTTGAAGCGAAGGAAATGAGGCCATGGGCTTTTGGTCGTTTCTGAAGCGCTCGCCGGGCGACCCCGCCAAGCAACGCGCGTCTGAGGACTCCGCGAGTACGGGGGGCTCAGTTCCCACGACGAGGGACCTCGCCCTAAAAAAGGAAGAGGGGTCCGCGGCGTCCGCCCTCCACAAGCTCGCCCGCGTCGGCGCAAGTGGCGGTCCCACGGACGAGGAGGCCCTCGCGCTCTTCGCGCACGTTCGAACGACACCCGACGAGGCGCAGGCCATTGCCGACTGGATGTGCGCCGCAGATCAGGCACGTCTTCCCGAAGCACTCCTCGTCGCTCTGGGCACCGCCCTTGTGGACCGCGGCGAGCTCGAGGAGGCCGCGCGTGCGCTCGCTCGCGCCACCTCACCTGCCGCCCGAATGATCCTGTGCGATCTCGCCGCGCGACGCGGTGACCTTCCCGCCGCGATTTCGTTCGTCGAACGCGTGCTCGTGCGTGACCTCGACCACCCCGGTGCCCGCGAGCGTCATCGGAGCTGGAGGTCGGCACTCGGCTACGAAGCGCCAACCAAGACGGTCTCCGCGGGAGCTACGGCGGTCTGCCGCGAGGCGGACGCCCCCTTCGACCTGCTTCACGAAGTCGGGCGAGGAGGAGCCGCCGTGGTCTACGAGGCCGTCGACCGAGAACTCGGTCGTCATGTGGCGTTGAAAGTGTACCACCACCCCGATCGCGCTCAGAATCAGCTCGCCCACGAGGCACGCGTCGCCGTTGCACTCGAGGGAACTGGGGTCGTACGCGTTTTCGACCTCGACCCCGACCACGGTTGGATCGCCCTCGAATGGGCCATGTTCGGGACGCTGCGCGACGCGCTCCGCAACCGTGAATTCGGGCGGCTCCTCCCGATCGCGCGGTGGGCACATCCCCTGGCCGTCGCGCTTGCGAGGGTGCACGCTCTCGGGTGGGTTCATCACGACGTGAAGCCCGCAAATGTTCTTCTTTCGAGAACGTTTCAATCTATTCTCACCGACTTCGGCATCGCGCAGCGCGCCGGTGAGCCAAGTCCGCCCGGAAGCCTCGGCTATCTCTCGAAGGAACGCCTGGCGGGGCGACGCAGCGATCCGCGCGACGACGTCTACGGATTCGGACGCGTGCTCGAGGACGTGCTCGACGCAGTGCCGGTCGACGGAACATCTGCGCGCTTGCGCCTTCTCGCGACCGCTTGTTTGGGCGCGGACTCCGAACGCCCCGCGAACGGCCGCGCTCTGCTCTCAGAACTTGAAAAGCTCGATGCGAAGTGACGGGCCCAGGGTCCAGACTTTCACTCTATAAGCTAGGCTTCCTGTTTTGTGGCGACCCCCCACCCGAGCTAGCCGAGCGAACGAACGATGCCCACGACCTACACTGACCTCATCGCGACCGTACGCAAAGAAACAAAGGAGGTCTCACTTGACGAGGTCAAGCGCCGGCTTGACGCGCTCGAGCCGTATACTCTTCTCGATGTTCGGGAAAAGGAAGAGTTTCGCGCGGGCTTCATTCCCGGCGCTACGTCAATCCCGCGAGGATTTCTAGAGATTCAAGTAGAGGGACGTCTACCGAATAAGAACGCGAAGATTGTCGCGTATTGCGCCGGCGGCACCCGGTCTGCGCTTGCGGCGAAAACGCTCGCCGACCTCGGGTATACAAACGTGGAAACCGCCAATCCAGGATTCGTCCGGTGGAAAGACCTCGGCTATCCGATTGAGACCCCCCCGCAACTGACCGACGCGCAGCGCGACCGCTATTCGCGACACCTTTTACTGCCCGAAGTAGGCGAAGCCGGGCAGGCAAAACTGCTCAAGAGCAGAGTTCTGCTCATCGGTGCCGGTGGGCTCGGCGCGCCATCAAGCCTCTACCTCGCAGCCGCTGGAATTGGCACCTTAGGCATTGTCGACGCCGACACTGTCGACAGCTCGAATCTACAGCGGCAAGTCATCCACGCCACGAGCCGCGTCGGGTTGCCGAAGGTTGAAAGCGCGGCGCAAGTCATCAAAGACCTCAACCCTGACGTCAAGGTGGTGGGCTACAAGGAACGGCTCACCAGCGAGAATGTCGAGCGACTTTTTAATGCCTACGACGTCGTTCTCGACGGCACGGATAACTTTCCCACGCGGTACCTAGTCAACGACGCGAGCGTCTTCCTGGGCAAGCCAGTTGTGCACGGGTCTATCTTCCGGTTCGACGGCCAGGTCACAACGTTCGTGCCGCCGAGCGCAGCGAAGAAGCTCGGTATAGAACCCGGCCCTTGCTACCGTTGTCTCTATCCCGAACCGCCTCCCCCGCACCTTGCACCGAGTTGCCAAGAGGCAGGCGTACTCGGCATACTCCCCGGCGTCGTAGGGCTCTTGCAGGCGACCGAGGCCATTAAGCTTATCCTCGGTATTGGCGACCCGCTCGTGGGACGCCTACTTACTTATGACAGTCTCAAGATGAAGTTTCGCGAGCTAAGGCTCAGGCGCGACGCCGGGTGCCCGGTATGCGGCCCCACGCCCACCCTCACGAGCTACGTTGACTACGAAGGCTTCTGCGCTCTGCCAGGGGCGTGAAACCCGCATCCGCGTACTGCTTAGCGAGACGGTCTACGGGGTTTCGTCCACGGATTCGGCGCCGGAAGACTCTTCGGTAGGCTCCAGTGCCGGCTTATCGATGGGCTGCTTGGCCGCAGCCGGCTCAAGCTTGTCGGGAGTGACGCGGGACGCTTGACGCTGGGGCCATGTCGAGACGTAGCGGGGGCTTTCTCCCGTTTCACTCGCGTCTATCCACGAGACATGTCCAGCTCCTACGTCACGCACGTCGAGATGGACAAAAGAACTATTCGGGTAGAAGCCACACCCCGTGTCGGGGAGCGTTTTGCAGAATGCGACGACTTCCTCGTTTTCGGCTCCTTCGACCCGAAAATCAATCGCTCGCCCCGTCGCGTGAGTGCTGCCGACCGAAGTTGGACGATAGCCGGAGACGACCGAAAGCTTCACGGGGGATCCCGCCTTGCCGAAGTGGTCAGCGAACGCTTGCAAGCGACTCGCGAGTCGCGGGTCAACGCGACGAATTCCCTTCGCCAGCTCGCGCCCTTTGGTTTTCGCGAGCTCGGCAATCGAGAGCGTTGGGCGTGCGGCGCTGCCAGGACGCACGGAGACGGATAGGTGTTCGACGGCGAGTGGGGCCACCGCCCCGTCACACGTGGTAAGGGCAAAGGTATCGACCTCAGGCCCGCGAATGACTTCTACGGGGTCCTTTGCGCAAGGCGCGGCTTTCGGGCTTGAAGCCTTCGCTTTGCTCTCCACGTCGAGGCTTGCGGAGACGTCTAACCCAGGTTCAGCCTTCGGCGAACGCTTTCCACGAACAATGCGCGCGACGAGGTCGGACATTTCCTCGTCGCGCCAAGGTTGGCCATCTTTGTCGGCGCTGTCCGCGTTCTTCTTCTCAGAGGCCTTGCGCGCACCCTTCTCCGCGCCAGCCTTCGACGCTTTGGTGGCGTTCGGGTTCGGAAGCTTCGGCATGTCGACGGGCTTCGTATCGGCCTTGGTGACGTGAGAAACGTGCGTGAGCTTTCCGTGCGGAAGTTTCGCGGCCAGCGCGGCAGGAATGACTTGCACGCCCTTCTCGATTTTCGGCTCCTTGTGCCCCGCTCCCCCCACTTCGACATGGCTGGCATGGTGAAGGACAGGACGTAATGCGTCCTTCTTGTGGTCTCGCGCACGGTGGCGAACGCGGGTGGCGACCGGGGGCGAGAGCGCAGCCTCCGTGTCGTCCACCGTCTTTACGTGGGTATGCGGCCCCGTTTTGCTAGTGGACGGCATGGATGCCGACGTATCCGCGCTGGCCATCGCGGTGAAGGGAGCAATGGCGAGCACGAGAGCTACGATTGAAGAAACTACGGGCTTCATGACGACAACCTCCTCCGCCTGACCGGAACCACTCCGGAGTACGTTAGACACATGCTCTGACATTGGCGCACCCTGGGCCAAGCGAACGGCGATTCTTTTTTCGGGACGCGTTGTCGCGCCAGGTTTAGACGGCTTTGCGCCATGACGCTGGAGGAGTTCGACAAACAGTTCAAGGCCCTGGTAACCGCTGATTCCGCGCGAACCGAAAACGTAGGCTGCCTCGCGTGCGAAGCCTGCGAAGCCTGCGCTGATTCGACTTTTTTGACCGAGTGCGAACGCGTCGTCCGTTCCAACTACTGCTCGCGGTGCGTCGACTGCGCGGAGTGCTCGCGGTGTATCCGGTGCAAGGCATGCACGTCGTGCACGCACTGCGACACGTGTGAACGCTGCGCCGGAAGCGCGTATCTCGAGCGGTGCGTTGGGCTTTCAGGCTGCACCTACTGCTTTGGCTGCGTGGGGCTGTCCAAAAAAGACTTCTATATCTTAAACCAGCCGTATGAACGCCAAGCCTACTTTGACAAGCTTGCCGAGCTTCGCCGCGTCGTGAGGCGCTAAACGTGAGGGCTGTCGTTCAGCGTGTCGCCTGGGCAAACGTCGTTGTCGATGGCGTGATGGTCGGCTCGATCGACCGAGGGCTGCTTATCTATCTCGGGATCGGCAAGGGCGACGATGAAGCGGCACGCGCGTACGTTCTTGGGAAAATCGTCGGCCTTCGCATTTTCCCGAGTGACGCAGGAAAAATGGACCACAGCGTCGTCGACATCGGCGGCGCTCTTCTCGTCGTGAGCCAATTTACACTTTACGGCGACGTCAAAAAAGGTCTTCGGCCGAGCTTCGAGTCTGCCATGCCACCCGACCTCGCAGAAGAGCACTACGCCGCATTCGTGCGCGAGGCTCGCGCGCTTGGGGTAACGGTTGCGACAGGCACGTTCCGGGCGGACATGGCCGTTGCCAGCTTAAACGATGGCCCCGTGACGATTGGAATCGACAGCGCAAAAGCATGATGGCGAGAACGGCTTGGCAACGCATCAAAAGATGCGCGAGCATGGTCACGTGAATCAAGGCGAGAGTCAGGACCAGCACGAGGCGGCGTTCGACCCTTTGTGGGCGCGCGTAACGGAGTCTTGGGAAGACGAAGTCGCGCATCAACACGCGCTGAGCTACGCACTCGAGCACGATAGGCTCGCGGACATCGCGGGTCGCTATCGTGCGCTGCTGGAAGATCCGGTAAAATCCGCGCGAGCGAAAAAGCAAATCGCTGTCATCGTTGTTACCGCCACTCAACTGTTGGTCGCGACGAAGACGCCTGCTCGCGTCGAAGTGCCATGGCGATGGACGGCCAGCGTCGCGGCGTGCTGCTTCGTCGTCGTCGCGTTCCTTGCATACAAGGTTCTTCGTCATCGCTGACACCCCTCGCGCTCTCGAACGAGAAGCGGTAGGCGATTCACAGCATCAGACCGGCCGCGCGCACCAGGCTCTGGATCCGTGAGGGCTCAGCCGAAAGGCCAGGCAGAGGCCAGAGCGCCATAAAACCAAGATCTGTTCAACGCTAGCGGAAGTCTGCGTACGTGGCCCAATGTGTGCAGACCTCGGCAGAATGACCGCACGCCGCTTTTCTTTCGCGCGACTCGTTTCGTGCGCGCTCGCCGCAGCACTTTCGAGTGCGGTAGGCTGCGCGGCAACCAGTCCTTCCGAGGCACAAGCCACCGATACGTCAGCACTCGCCGACCGCGTTTTGACGAAAGAGGACTGGCCCGCATGCCGATGGAGCTTCGATTCGACGGGGATTACAGAAGCCCATAAAACGATCGCCAAGCCAGGTGACGGCGTCACCATTGCTCAAATCGACACGGGATACCTCCCGAGCCCGCACTTCGACTTGGGGTCCACCGTCGAGCGCGGCGTGTGGCTACCGCCTGTAGCCATCGGACGGCCGTACCCAAGCCTCAACGCCTACGAGACCACCAGCTGGGATCCACTCGACCAACCCATCGATGATCCGATGACCAACTGGGGCCATGGCGCGACGACCGCAGGCATGATTGTGAACCGTGCGTCGAGCATTCTCCCCGTTTCTGGAATAGCGCCTTACGCGAAGCTCATTCCCTACCGTATTGCACCTAGCGTTATCGTTGGCAATCAAGGTGGAGGGGCATTGGGCAGCGTCCAAGGCATGGCGCGCGCCATCCGAAATGCGACGTCGCTCGACGTCGACATCATCAACATCAGTATGGGTGCCCTCATCGACACGAGCGGGCCTCGAGTCACGGGCGGCGTGTTGGGCTTTCCAGGCGGCGACTCAAACGAACTCGAAGAGGCCATTAATGCCGCGTTCGACGCAGGAATTATCGTCAACGCCGCCGCCGGACACGGCGTCCCGAGCTACCTCGACTTTCTCCATTTTTTCCCAGCCAGCGCCCTTCCGCGAGGTGCAAATGCGGTCGCGGCGTCTCAACCTGGAAACTCGCCCTGGGGTTCCACGATTGCCTCCAAGCACGTGACAGTCTCCGCACCTGGGGCCGAGATTTGCTACGTCAGGCCGCGCGTCGAGTCGTGGACTCCAGGCGTGCTCAGCGAGGCTGCGTTGCAAGAAATCAAAGCGCAGTTCGTCGTAAAAAAAGGTAGCGGCACCTCTTTCGCGACAGCCTACGTCTCGGGGATGGCTGCGATTTGGCTGGGTGAGATGAAGCGCAGCTATCCCTCCGTCGCGAAGAAAAAAATTGCCGCCGCGTTCAAAGCGCTTCTTGCCGGACCAGGTGTCACGGTACCGACGGGCTGGAAGAGAGATCAGTACGGGAGCGGCGTTATCAACCTCACGAACCTCATGAAATCCCCTCCAAACTTTTGACCACCTCAACCAAGACTTAGGTTTGCGGGCCTCGGACGAGGCGTGCGGCGAGTTTCATCGCCTCAAGCATTCCGCCCGCGCTCGCCGTGCCTTTTCCCGCCCGATCGTAGGCCGTGCCGTGGTCGACGCTGGTACGCACGATCGGCAGCCCGAGAGAGACGTTAACCGCTTCGCCAAACCCGAGGAGTTTCATCGGGATCGTGGCTTGATCGTGATACATCGCGACGACTCCCGCGAACCCGCCTGCTGCCGCGATACGAAACGCACTCTCCGCCGGTACAGGCCCCACCACCTCAATCGCCAGGTTTGAGGCCTCGATTCGGCGTCGCGCGATCGCTATTCCTGGCACGATAAAGCGCTTTTCCTCATCGCCAAGGAGGCCATTTTCACCCGCATGAGGATTCAGCGATGCTACCGCGAGGACGCCGCGCGCACCGACGGGTTGTAGCCTATCGAGAAGCCACGCCGTCCAATACACGGCGCGGGCAACGGGCGCCGGCCGGATGGCGAGAGGCACCAACGCGAGCGGCAAGTGGGTCGTAACGAGCGACGTTGTGAGTGCCCCGGTATGAAACGCCATCGTAACTTCGCCAGCCCCCAAACGAGCGGCAAGGTGCTCAGTGTGGCCAAGAAAGCCCTTTGCACCCAAACCGCCGGAGCGCGCGATGGCGTCCTTGCTCACAGGACCCGTGACGATGGCATCTGCCGCGCCCGAGGCGACAAGGTCGGTTGCGGCGTCGATCCACGCGAGCTGTGAGGCACCGGCCGCGCGCGAGAGATTGCCGGGCCGCCGGTCGGTCAGCTTGAGGCCTCTTACCGGCTCGAGCACGGCTATCGCCGACGATTCCCACGCGGCTTCGACGGAAGCGACCTTCGCGATACACGCAGGGTCGACGCCGATCGTCCGTGCGGCCGCGCGCACGGCCCCCACATCGCCGACGAGCACGATACCGACGCGCTTGTCGGCCTTGCGCATGGCGAGTGCCCCCGCGAGCGAAACTTCGGGACCGATGCCGCACGGGCACCCGATGCTCACCGCAAGCTTCACATAAGCTCGCTTTCCGCGCGCCTCGCACTTCACTTCGTACGCTTTCGACTCGGTTCGCCACCGCCGTCGCCGGGACTGCGCAACTTGTAACCGGCTCCCCGCAGCGTCTCGAGTGGAAAGGCCTCGCCGAGCTTCATTCGCAATCTGCGCACGTGGATGTCGACGGTCCGTGCGCCTCCTTCGTATCGCCCTCCCCAAACCCGGGCAAGCAGCGCTTCTCTCGAAAAGAGACGTCCCCGATTGTGCGCGAGGAACGCGAGCAGCGCGAACTCCTTGGCCGTGAGCGCAATGGCGGCGCCATCCACGAGCACCTCGTGCGCGGCGCGGTCCACCACGAGTCGTCCGACCTTCGTGCGTTCCTCGGTCGCAAATTCACTTCGCTTCCATTCGAGTTGTTTGATGCGTGCGTAAAGCTCCGACGGAACGCACGGAAGGACGATGAAGTCATCGAACCCACTTGCGGGTTCGACCCGAGCGATCTGTCGCGGGGAGACCGCAACAATCGCAGGGGCGTCCGAAAGTTCGGCCGTACGCCGCACCGCTCGGAGCGCCGCGACCGCAAGATCAGGTCGCTCGCCCGCCTCAATAACAATAGCGCGAGCGGACGCTCCGTCTTGGTCGAAAAGTGAAGCGCCCTCCTCCCATAAGTCGAGCGTCCGCACCTCAGCGCCCAGGGTTCGGAGCAGCGATGCCGCCCCGTCGGGCGCTTCGAGATCAGGCCCGTGACCAATGACGACGACGAACGACGGCATCTAACAAACTGCCGCAAGACCCCGCACGACGCGCGGAGGACGCGTCACGGGCCTAAATTTTGGTGCCACCGACGGTGATCGAACTAATCTTAATCGTTGGGCAGCCAACACCCACAGGAACGCTTTGACCATCTTTTCCGCAGGTCCACACGCCGTCCGAGGTCTCGACATCATTGCCGAGCATTGCGACTTTACGGAGCACGTCAGGGCCATTTCCAATAAGGTTTACGCCCTTGAGAGGCGCCGTGATCTTTCCGTCTTCGACGAGGTAGCTCTCCGTGAGCGAAAACACGAAGTCGCCATTCGAGATGTCCACCTGACCGCCACCAAACCGCTTGGCGAAGATGCCTCGCTTAACGGTTTTCAAAATTTCTTCAGCGTCGTGCGGCCCCGCGAGAAGGATCGTGTTGGTCATGCGAGGCATCGGGGCGGACGCGAAGCTCTCGCGACGTCCGTTCCCGCTCGGCCCTAGCTTGTAATGATTAGCGCTGAGACGATCGTGCATGTAACCGACGAGCTTGCCATTCTCAATAAGGACGCTCGACCGAGGTTCGTTGCCTTCGTCGTCAACGTTGATCGAACCTCGCGATTGAAGGAGCGTCGCGTCATCTACGACGGTGCAACACTCACTCGCCACGAGCTGCCCTATCTGGTTGGCGTAGTTGCTCGTTCCTTTGCGGTTGAAGTCGGCTTCGAGGCCATGCCCGACTGCCTCGTGGAGTAGAATGCCGCTGTCGCCGGGCGCGAGTACGACCTCCATCTGGCCCGCCGGTGCCTCTTGGGCATCAAGCATCAGAATAGCTTGCTCCGCGGCCTTAACCGCATGCCATTCTGGAGATCTACCGTCGAAATAGCCTAGCGTCGTCCGGCCACCGCCCCCAGAGCTCCCGTCTTGTCGCTTGCCGTCACGCTCCGCGATCACGCGAACGCCGAAGCGCATGAGCGGCTGAACGTCCCGCGCAAGCTTGCCATCGCTGGTCACCACGAGAATCTCGCGTATCTCTTCGGCGAACGAGCACTCGACCTTCACGACAAGCTTGTCGTGCGCGTGCGCAGCGGCCGCCGCGCGCTCCAAGATTCTTCGCTTCTCCATCCCTGGAACGTCGAGCGTGACCTTGTCGAGTTCGTAGCGGCTGGGCAACGTCCGGCCGACGTTTACTTTTACAGGTAAAGATGCGCCGCCGCCCGTCGCGATCGAAGCTGCCGTTTCGGCCGCACGCTTCATCGCGTCCCAATCGAGCTTCTCCGTGTACGCGTAGCCCGTCGCATCTCCCTGTTGAGCGCGAACGCCAAGCCCCATCGAAACGCCGCGCGATGCGCTCTTGAGAATCCCGTCATCGAAAACGAGGCCTCCCGCCGCGCGATATTCGAAAAAAAGATCGGCGTAGTCAGCGCCGCGCCCGAGGGCTACCGAGAGGAGTCGTTCGGCGAGCGTCGTATCGATTTCGCTCGCGCCCCCAGGACCGAAGGGCGCTCGATAGAGCGCGGAGTGAGTCGCCATCTGCGCAATGTACCCGCGAACGTTCCGTTGAGGAAGCACGGCCGACGAAACCCCGACCCCAGATCTGGCTGGATGAATTGCAAGACTGAAACCTTTGCCATCC
Organism: Polyangiaceae bacterium; assembly: GCA_025353725.1. Classification (GTDB taxonomy): domain Bacteria; phylum Myxococcota_A; class Polyangia; order Polyangiales; family Polyangiaceae; genus Labilithrix. Next base: position 15,427 of record JANXOF010000095.1, read on the forward strand.
CCCCGGCGAATCGTTCGCGAGTAACCCCGATGGGAAGTAGGCAAGCCGGTAGAAGTCGCGCTATTCTGGCTTTTGGCAGAACGTGGCGATCAACCGCGACAAAGTGCTCGAGTCCGCACAAAAGTACGTCGATAAAAAGAAGTACGACAAGGCGGTCCTCGAGTACCAAAAACTCATCGAAGCCGATCCGAACGATGCTCGGACGCTGCTCAAGATCGGCGATCTACAGGCGAAACAGGCGCTTTATGCCGAGGCGATCGCGACCTATGAAACGGTCGGAAAGCTCTACGCACACCAAGGCTTCGCGCTCAAAGCGATCGCTGTTTACAAGCAGATCCGCGAGATTGTGGCCAAGCACGTTCCTCAACTCGAGGAGCGCTACGGACACGTCGCCCCGAAGCTGGCCGAGCTCTACCAGCAGCTGGGACTTACCAGCGACGCGCTAGCCGCGCTCGACGAGGTCGCGACGCGTCTCCAGCGCCAGCAGCGGGACCCCGAAGCGATCGATGTCTTCCGGAAGATCGTGGAGCTCGACCCGACGAATCCGCTCCCGCATCTTCGCCTTGCCGAGGCACTTTCTCGTGTCAAAGACGTCGAGGGAGCGGTCTTCGAGTTCAAGACGGCCGCTTCGCAGCTCAAGGGCATCGGTCGACGAGATGATGCGATCAAGGTGATCGAGCGGCTTTTGCATCACCGGCAGGATTCAGAGCAGGCGCGGATTTGCGCCGAACTCTACTTGTCCCGAGGACAGCCTCAGGACGGTATGCAGGCGCTCTCGAAACTGCAGGTATGTTTCCAGGCGAATCCTCGTGACTTCGACACGCTCGCGCTTCTCGCGCGGGCGTTTAACGCGATTGGCCAGGGCACAAAAGCCATCGAAGTCCAAAAGGAGATGGCCCGCGTGGCGCGCGATGCGGGCAAACAAGACCTCTTTCGCGAGATCGTGGAGCGGCTGCTTCGCGTCTCGCCGCACGACGAAGGTGTGCGGAAGCTCGCGACCCAGGCGGGGCAGTCTCCCGCGCAAAGTGGATCAAGTCAGGCGTTCGCAGTTGCTGGAAGCCAGGTAGCCCCGCTGCCCCCGAGCGCCGTTTCGCAGATGCCGCGGACGCCCCCCAATCCAGACCCCAGCGGGGTGTCGGCTCAGAGGTCACAGGGAGCCTACTCAGATTCGCGACAAGGCTCCTACAGCGGCCCACAACCGGGATTCGGACAGCAGGGTGGACCTGTATCTCGACCCGGCGCTTACGGGATGCAGGTCCAAGCACCTACACTTTCGCGGCCCATCTCGGCTCCTCAATTCGCTGCCCCCCCTCAATTCGCTGCCCCCCCTCAATTTCCCCCTTCCCCTCCTGCGCTCTCGCGACCGTCTTTCGCGCAAGCCTCTGGTCAGGCCTATCCGGCCCAGCCGTTTCAAAACCCACCGGAAGAAGAACTCGATGACGACGTCGAGGAGCTCGATGAGAATTCATACGAGGAAGTAGAGGCGGAAGAAGTCCTCGACGAAGCCGCGCAAGCGGAGGTCTATCAGGAGGCACGGGTCTTCGACGCGCGCGCCGCGTACACGGAGGAGCGCCCGCAGATCGCGTACGAGCAGCGCCACGACGCAGAAGCGGAAGCCTTCGAGGAAGAAGACGTTTCGCCAGATACTTCCGAGCAGGTTCACAAGGCGCTCGCGGACGCGAACTCGTTTCGCCGCGTACGTCTCTTCGCGCGAGCGCTCGATTCACTACGGCGCGGTCTTGAAATCGACCCTCGCTCGATGGATTTGCATGAGGTCTACCGAGATATTTTGATCGAGTCGGGACAAACCGACAGCGCAGTGGAGGAGATGCTCCTCATCGCAACACTCTACATCGACTCGCTCGACAGCGACTCTGCCGCGCGAGCGCTCCAGGATGTACTTGCCTTCGACCCGCGAAACGGCCGGGCTGTTGACCTGCTTCAGGAGCTCGGTTACGAAGTTGTCGACGACGGAGATGAAGGAGACGAGGACTACGCGGACGAGCTCAACACAGCCGCGCGCGGCGAAACTCCTAACTTTGAATTGGGCTCTGGCGCAGCGGGTCTGCTACCAGCCTACGATCTGGAAGAGTCCGCTTCCACGGGCATCTCGCCCTCCGGCGGATACGAACCTGGCCGATACGAACGCCGCGATGAGGTCGTAGGAGCGTCGGCTTTCGAGCCACTGGAAGAGACGTTGGGGAACGATTCCGGCGACGAGCTGCCAAGCTTTCCGCTTGATGAACCCGACGCCGACCTGCCCGGCACCTACGCAGACGCACAGACCGCCGAACGAGTGAATGCTGAGCCTATCGCGAGTGAAGCGTATGGCGCAGTCGAAAGGTTTAGGGATGCAAATGTCGTCCCCGAACACAGCTCGCCGCGCCCCACGAGTGTGCGCGCGCCATCCTATGCACCGGGCGGAAGCTTGGGGGCTGCCGCCAGCGGTGAACTTGAAGACGCGCTCGACGAGGCCGAGTTTTTCTGCTCGCGCGGGCTCCTCGACGACGCGCGCTCGATCCTCTTCGAACAGCTGGCGAAGCACCCAAACAATCCGCTGCTCCGGGAACGCCTCGCCGAACTCGATGCCCAAGACGAGCATCGAGCAGGCGAAACGGCGGGGCCGCGACCACGAGACAATCCGGACGCCGCCTACGACATTGCGACCTCCCTCGATGCGCTAGAGAGCCTCGATTACGACGCCATTCAGCCAGCTGAGGGCCACGCGGGCCCCGACCAGCAGGTCGACGTAGAAGAGGTGTTTGCAAAGTTCAAGGAGGGAGTCGCAAAGCAGATCAGCGTCGACGACTCCGACTCGCACTACAACTTAGGCATCGCCTACAAAGAGATGATGCTGATCGACGACGCGATTCGCGAGTTCGAGGTCGCAGCACTGGACCCGAAACGCGAGTGCGTCTGTCGTTCGATGATTGGTATGATTCAGCTTGAGCGCGGAAGGCTCAACGAGGCTATCGACGCCTTCTTGCTCGGCCTCAACTCCCCTCACAAAGACGCACAGCAAGAGACCGTACTTTGTTACGAAATCGGCGCTGCCTATGAGGCCAAGAAAGTGACCAAAGAGGCGCTTTCCTACTTCCAAAAGGCGATGCGGCGGGACCCCAACTACCGCGACGTTCAAGAACGCGTGCGCCGCCTCGCGAAATCAGATGGGAAGCCGCAGGCGAAAGCAACGGCCGCCGCCGACGATGAGTTCGACCGCGCGTTCGACGATTTACTCTCGAAGGCTTAAATCGAGACTCGTGCCGTAACGTTTAATGCCGTGACCGTTAGGGACGCGGCCGGTCTTTTTTCGTCGAGAAGCGGCCGGCGCGGCCTCGTTCGTCAAAATGGAATATCGGTGATGCTGGCGACGGGAGTACCCCTTGAGAAGGCTCCGTTCGAGCCTTTCGAGCTCACAGAATTTTCCGAGTATTGGGTGAACGGTGCGTCGGCCCCCGCACTGCGCAGCTCCATCGCATCCGAAGATTCGATTGCGCCACGCCCGTTCCCTAACGCCAGTACCTGATCCGCAACGATTTCCGTACTGTAGTGTTTTTGCCCTTCTTTCTCGTAGGTCGACGTCTGATTGCGCCCCTCAACGAACACCTTCATCCCTTTGCGTACGAACTTGGCGAGCCCCTCCGCTCGTTTGCCAAATACCGTTACACGGTGCCATTCGGTTCGCTCTTGCTTGCCTTTGTCCTTGTCGAGCCACGTTTCATTCGTAGCGACGCGGAGTTTCAACACAGCATTTCCACCTGGGAGTACGCGAAGCTCGGGCTCTGCACCGAGGTTGCCAAGAATCGTGACTTTATTGATTCCGTTCATGCACGGGCGCTGAGCACGGCGTGGGCCAAGCCCGTGGCCAAGGAGTTCACGTGCTTTTGCAGGTCTCGCTCGCTGTCCGCGGCAGCGACTCGCGTGTCCTGACACACGTAGCGCAAGCCTCGAACGGAGCTCCTTCGCGTGTGGCGACGCGCATGCCTACGCGTACCCCGAAGCTTGCATCGCATAGAGATGTGCGTACGTCTTGTCCGCCGCGACGAGCGCGGCGTGCGTACCATCTTCCGCAATTCCGCCGCCTTCAAGCACGAGGATCCGATCGGCCATGCGCACGGTAGGGAATCGGTGCGAGATAATGAGCGTGGTCTTCCCCTCGGAGAGCTCCTTGAAGCGCTCGAACACCGCGTGCTCCGCCTCGGCGTCAAGCGCCGCCGTGGGCTCATCAAGGACAAGAATGTCAGCTTGCTCGCGCATAAATCCGCGCGCGAGCGCGACCTTTTGCCACTGCCCGCCTGAGAGCTCGACGCCATTTTGAAACCAGCGACCGAGCGGCGTTTCGATACCGGAGGCGAGGCCGGAAGCAAGCGCATGAGCGCCTCCTTGAGCCACGGCGCGTTCGATACGCGGCACCTCTGCGAGGTGCTCGACGCTGCCAACGCCTACGTTCTCGCGGAGGGTGAGTTGATACTGGTTGAAGTCTTGAAACACCACGCCGAAGCGCGCGAGCAGCTCGGTGCGGTCCCAAGAGCGAACGTCTTTACCGTCGAGAAGTACGCGGCCGGAAGTCGGTTCATAAAGACGCGTGACAAGCTTTACGAGCGTCGTCTTGCCGGCCCCGTTTTGTCCGACGAGCGCAACGCTTTGACCACGCGGGATGAAAAGGTCAACGTCACGAAGGACCCATTTGTCGTCTTTCACCTGACCCGGATACCGGAAGCTGACGTTCTCGAGGCGAATGCCCTTTTCATCTGGAGCGAGGATCGCGTCACGCGCTACCGCAGGCGTCGAGGAGCCACTGCTCGAAGACAACGACGGCCGAGGTGACGGTAGCGCGGCGTTGGCCTCGCCTTCCGCAGCTAGGCTGCCGTCCAGGTAGGCGAAGAGATTGGACATGTAGAGGTTGTGCTCGTAGATGCTACCGAGTCCGCTCAAGATCGACTGAAAGGCCGACTGCCCGCTTCGAAAGGCAAGCACGAACATTGTCATGTTGCCGAGCGTGAGCTTTGAGGCCGCTGCGAGGAGCGCCATCGCTCCGTACGAGAGGTAGAAAGCACCTGTCGCGAGCAGCGAAAGGAGCGTGGTGACGATTGACCGACGCGTGGCGAGTTTCGAGTCCTCGGCGTGAAAGCGCTCCGCGAGCTCTTTGTAGCGCGCGAGGAACATCGGCCCGAGGCCGAAGAGCTTGACCTCTTTCGCATGCTCGTCATTGGCCAGTACGTATTCGAGATAGACTAGGCGCCGCGAATCGGGAGAGCGCCAGTTTCGCATACGAAACGTCGCCTTTGAATAGCGCATCTCCGCGACTGTCGCCGGCACCGCGGCGAGCATCAGCGCAAGAACGACCCAGGCGCTGAACTGCAGGAGGAGCGCGGCATACCCTGCGAGCGTGAGGAGGCTTTGAACGAGTGCGAACGACTCCGTGACGAGTGACATAGGACGTGAGGAGGCTTCGCGTCGCGCACGACTCAGGCGGTCGTAAAACTCTGAATCCTCAAAGTGACGGAGCTCGAGGCGGGTGGCGCGTTCAAGAATCAGGACGTTCACGTCGGTACCCAAGCGAGAGCCGAGGATGCTTCGAATCAAGCCGAGGCCGCGCGTAAGACACGCCTGGGAGGCCACCAACCCGAGCTCGACGCCAACCCATCGCATCGTCTCTTCGCGTGAGCCCGCCACCACGGCATCAACGATTTTCTTCCCGGCCCATGCGGTCGACGGAGGTAGCAGGGCAACCACTAGCGTAGCCACCGCGAGCGCTATCGTGAGCGGGCGCGACGACCGCCAAACCAGGCCAAAGGCTTTCCGCGTGAATGCGGCGCTCTCGCGCACGGCCTTCCTGAAAAGCGCGACGGTCATGGCTTGCGGAGGATCGTTTGGGCCCGGATGACGAGGAGGACTCACTGAAATTTGTGCTCCCGAGACAAGGTTGGACAGCGATACGAAGCAGGAGGTAGCACGTCGGGCTCGGCGCGCGGCGTACCCGCGGACTGCGCCACACGGCTGTGCCGCTAACGGCGACGCGTGGTCTGTGAGCGTCGTCGCTTTTCATCCCGAGCGACCCATCGGAACTGTCGCCTTTGGGGCGAGAAAACTGGAGCTAGAGGCGCCCGCGGGCCCTCATGCTAAGCCTAAGGCCCTCGACGTCGAGCGAGGCCGCGAGCGACCATCCAAAGGCCGGCAAGCCCCCACGCCAGGGCGCGCCACGGACCTTCGGCGCGGTTCGGGCATTGCCCCACTCGAGTCACGGCACAGCCCGTGTCCGCCTGTGGCGTTGCTGCCACTGCAGTCGGCGTTCGGCAGACGCGGGCATTCCCCTCTGACGAACATGTCTGCGAGCCACCGCAAGCCGTCGTCGAACAGTCCTGAGCGCACGTCTTGGTCGCGGAGGTCGGCGTCCCGGGGTCGGATAAGCACAAGGCCGATTGACATTCGGCTCCGTCAGTGCAGCTCGCACCGGACTTCATCAGCCGCGGGTCCGGCTGATTTTCGAGCCACGGCTCGGCTTGGACAAGCGCATACGCCGCCCGGATTAGCGTTTTGAACGGCGCTACTTTGGTGTAGAGATTTGCGCCATCGACGCAGCTGAGCGACGGATTCTGAGGGTCTGGCTCGCGCGCATTACCGCCGCGAGAAACGACCCCCACAATCGCTCCGCTGCTCGCGAGTCCCGGCCCGCCGCTGTCGCCCGAGCAGATAGACTCTCCGACCTCGAACTCGTTCGGAGGGACGGGAACGGCATTCGTTTCCTCGGGCCCGATGGCCACCACTTTTATCCCGCTGCGCTGTTGGCGAATTTTTGGAGCTGTCGTCTTATCGGTGATGCCCCAGCCGACGGCCGTAAGAATTTCGCTTTTCTTGACGACGTCATCGAGTCGAATCGCCGCGGTTTTGGCCTTTGGAATCGCGGTATTCAGTACCAGGAGAGCAAGATCGTGATTGCAAAGATTCGTGCTTCCGTCGTCGACAATGGTCGCGCCCTTTCCGTCGGCCTTTATCGTCGCGCTACTAAAATCAGGGCGGTTCGGGCCGACGAAGACGAAGAGCGTCTCCGGCTTATAGTTGCCGCGAACCGCTCCCTGCGCAATTGGATTGCCTCGGACGTCACACGCGGCGGACTCGTCGGCGTCGGCAACGCAGTGGCGCGCCGTAAGCACGAGTCGGTCGGTGAGCATCGTTCCCGTACACGCGCTAATCTGTCCTTCTTTCGGATTGAAGTGAACAAGCAGCACCACTGCGTCCTGAGTCGCCTCGGAATTCTTCCCGTTAATGACGGGCGACGCGACCCGCCCTGTATTTTCGATGCCCGAACATTCGATGCCCAACAACTCCGATCCCGACAATTCGAATTTCTCCGAGCGAACGGTAGGCGACGCACACGCCAGCAACAGCGGAACGAGAACGCACGACGTCAAAGGGACACCCGGGATGAGGCGTTCGTTCATGAGCTGGCACAAGCGTACCCCACCGCGAGCGGTTAGGCTCACCGCACGACCCAAGACACGCGCGCTCACCGTTGCCACGTCAAAGCTTTCCCAAGGGTCCAGGTCGCCATTCGTGCGAAGCGACGTGCGGCATTCACCCGCCTACTTGTAGGTACGCTGAGAACTTCGACTCCGAAGGCGAACGCGTCGAGCCAAGCCTCAGGCGACTCGCGGGAAAGAACGCCGGCGAGGTCAAACAGGGAGAGGTCTTCAATTCCCGCTGCGCGCGCCTGCGCGACGTCCTCGGCGAGCTCTTTCGGAGTTCGGTACACGGGTTCGTCGCCAAGCGCTCCCGCCCCCACGCACCCGAGCGAGACGCCTGCACGCCCATTCCATCGCTCAACGACCCTGTCGCAGCCCGCTCGCAGAAGAGCGGAAGCGTCACGGCGACGAAGAGCGCGACGCGACCAGCCCTCGAAAATCGTCGTGTAAAGCATCACGCTCACGCGTCGCGTGAGCAGCGAATCAACGGGGGTACCGAGAAGCGACTGCCAAAGAGCCTGACCAGGGGGATCAAGGGCGACAAGTGGCCACACGGCGGCCGCTGTGCCCATCCCGCGTGCATGGACCTCCGTGACCGCCGAACGCAACTCCGCGCAACCATCGTCGGCCCTCGCCCAAGTGCCCCAACAAGAACGCTCGGCAACGCGAAAAAGGCTTGCGGATAGGGATAGCGCTGCCCGTGGCGCTAGGGGCCCAGCAACGGCGGCCAGAACGCGAGCATGAGCCAACGCCGGCTCGAGGTCGAACAGTATTTCGCACGGGGCGCACGGCCCCGCATCAAACGTCTTCAACAAAGCACCGAGAAATCGTGCAAACGAGGATGCGTTCGCACCGTTTGCCCATCGGCCTTCCTCGTCGGCGAGCATGGGCCATATCGACAGGGATACGCCAGCGTCCGCGAGTGTCCGGACGACCCGGCCCAAAGGTTCAAGCTGCCACGGCCGAACCGCCAGCACGACATCGAGGCCGTAGCGACGCAAGAGCTCTAAGGTCCGCGGCCGCACCAAAGCGTCGTACGGAAGCATCTCGGAATAGATGCGAAGCGTACGTGTGGACCGGAAGGCCTGGAGGCGCGGGGTGTTGCGGTTAGGCATCGAGTACATCGGAGCCTACCGGGAGGCGCGAGCGAGATACACTCTCGACCTTCGGAGAAGGAACGAACGATGAACATTCTCTACGGAGTCGTGGGCGAAGGTATGGGGCACGCGATGAGGTCACGCGTCATTCTCGAATATCTGACCGCGCAAGGGCATGACGTCGAAGTGATGGCGTCGGGTCGCGCGTTCGAGTTCCTTACGCAGCGGTTCGAGGGGGTAAATAAAATCCACGGACTTCATATGATTTATGAAGAAAATCAGGTTCGAGCTGCGAAAACGCTCCTCTCAAACGTTGTCACCGGTGCTACCGGCGTTCCGCAGAATATCGCGGCCTACTTCGACCTCATCACCGGATTTCGACCACAAGCCGTTATCAGTGACTTTGAGTCATGGACCTACCTCTACGCGAAAACGCACCGCCTCCCAATATTGTCCATTGACAATATGCAAATTATCAATCGATCAACTCTCCCGGACGCCGTAGTGACAGGTCACCAGACAGAGTTTCAGCTCACGAAAGCGTTCATCAAAAGCAAGCTTCCGTGGTGTGACGAGTACTTCATCACGACATTTTTTCGCCCACCCCTACGGAAGGAGCGAACTCGTCTTTTCCCTCCCATTTTGCGTCCGGAGATCCTCGCGGCGAGCGCGCATCTTGGGGAGCACCTCCTCGTCTACACGACCGGAGAAGGAAATGAGACTTTTAAAAATGCACTCTCGAACACGGGGCTTGAGTGCCGAATTTACGGTATGCGGCGCGGCATTACCGAAGCTCAATTCGAAGGGAACCTGTGTTTTCAGCCCTTTAGCGAACGCGGATTTATTGAGGATCTCGCGTCCTGCCAAGCGGTGATCGCGGGCGGCGGATTCACGCTCATGGGCGAGGCTCTCTACTTGCATAAGCCGATGTTGGCCGTTCCCCTGGCCCACCAATTCGAACAGGTCCTGAACGCGCGCTACCTTCAGCTCGAAGGCTTCGGTGGCTACGCGGACTCACTAAACGAGCCCACTACACTCCCCGACTTCGTCGCTTCAGTGCCAGCCTGCCGCGCAAGGCTCGCCAGCTACACGCAAGACGGCAACACGGAGATCCAGAAAGCCATCGACGAATGGCTCGACAAAGCCGAGGCAGGGATAGCCTAAAGGCCGCTCACGACGCAACTCGATCCCGGCCCGAAAGACAAGGCTGGCCGATTTGAAAATCACGACTAAGGTGCGCGGGCAACGGCAGAGCAGACGTAAGATAGCCGATATTTCACGCACGTTTTCGTAAGCACCTGCCGGCGTCGACTGTCTCTCGACATGACTGCTTGCTGTAATGCCTTGCGCTTTTTGCCGATTTGCCGATTTCTCAGTTTCTCAGTTTCTCGATTTCTCGATTTCTCGATTTCTCGATGGGGCGACGGAGGCCGAAATGAATCCTTCTGCTTTTTCTACTTTTTCTGGACATCGACGTAACCTACGCAAACTCGTTCTTCGTTCGCCCTGGCTGCTCGCGCTTGCCGCCTGCGCAGCCAATGGGAAGAACGTCGACTTCGATGAGTCGGTCGGACCGGCTACACCAGCGCAGGGCTTGCCTGAAGCGTCGGGCGGCTTGGGCAGCTTTGGAAACGACGATGGCGGGTCTGCGACGTTGGCACCGAGCGGAGCTCCGCGACTTTACGCCCACACAGACACCACTCTTTTTCAGCTCGACCCGCAGGATATGGGCGGTCGAGCCACTGTTGTTGGTGACTTCGATTGCGTCGGAAAGGGCGACCCTGCGAGGAGCATGACTGACATCGCCGTCGCGAAGAACGGGAAACTCTTCGGCGTCAGCGAGGGTGCGGCCTTTCCACTCGTCATCCAAGGCAGTGTCGTCCACTGCGAAACCAAATGGCCGCTACCAAAAACGAAGTTCTACGGGCTGACTGTCGCGCCAGAAAACACACTGAACCGTGAAGAGGTTCTTGTGGGCGCGGATAGCGAAGGCGGCCTCTACGAGATCGACGCGGCGAGCGGCATTCCGACGCAGGTCGGCACGCTCGGGAAAGACCCGAAGACGCGTCTCCCTTGGGCACTTTCCGGCGACATTGTTTTTCTCTCGAACTTTGGTAACCCGATAGGCTTTGCGACCGTTCGTACGTGTCCTTCGAGCGGTCCGTGTGCAGCGGTCGACACGCTCATTGAGGTCGACGTAAAGGCCATCAAACGTGGCTCACAGAGCGTTCTTAAGTCCGTGCGCGGGAGCGTGAAGCGAGGCGTTTGGTGCACGAACCCTGCCTCGCCCGCTTCGTTCGCGAGCATGTTCGGGATCGTGGCTTATAAAGACGTCGTGTACGGATTTTCGCGCGACGGAGAAGTCGTCGAGATGCACAATTCGGACGGCTCGGGTTGCCTTATTTCAAAGGATCCCACGCGCAAGTTCGCCGGCGCCGGCATCACTACGCTCGCACCGGTCACCGCGGCGCCCGTGAACTGAAGAACGAACGCGATGCGCTACCGTTCGGGCCGCCGCTCGGGCAAGTGATTCAGTCTTCAATTCGTACCGGACTCGTTTTGATTTGGCTGTCCGGGCAGAGCCGCGACGGTTATCCTCAGCGGTCAAATGGCTCAGCGAACGTTCGCGGTCGGCGATATCCACGGCGATCTTGAGGCTCTGAAAAAGGCGATTGCGAAGCTTCCTCTCCTCGACGACAAAGACACCTTGGTGTTTTTGGGAGACTACATCGACAGGGGTGCGAATAGCGCAGAGGTCGTCCAATACATCCGAACGGAGCTCCCCAACGTCCTTGGAGCCAAGCTCGTGTGTCTCCGCGGGAACCACGAGGACGGCTGGCTCCGCGTCGCCTCTGGGGGGTGGCCAGAGTTCGTCATCCCCCTCGCGAACGGGTGCCTTGCGACGCTCCGTTCGTTCCGTCAGCAGCCCTGGGCGGACGGGGATTTGCCGACGCGCGAGGAGCTTCAAACGATGCAGCACGGCGGCTTTTTCCCTGAGGACGTCCTCGACTGGATGAATTCCCTTTCGTATTTCTACGAAGACCCGCACGCGATTTATGTCCACGCTGGGCTCGTGGAGAAAGACGGAGCTTGGCTCCATCCCTCGCATACCGAAAACCCGACGCAGCTCTTGTGGGTGCGAACGATGCGATTTTTTCAGGGATATCGCGGAAAGCGTGTCGTTTGCGGTCATACCGCGACTGAAAACTTACCCCCGGAACTCTCGAGCTTCACTCCTGAAGATCCGCTCGACATGTGGGTGGGCGAGAACGTCACGGTCATCGATACGGGCTGCGGCAAAGGCGGCTTCCTGACCGTGCTCGAGCTCCCCGCGATGAAAGTTTATGAATCTCGGTAAATCCGAGGGGTTATGCGACCGCCCCTCATCCCTTACACCGGCCCGTCCTTCTCCCGCGTCATTTCCAACATCGTCGTTCGAAACCCTAGTTTCACAAACATTCGTTGAGCTGCCTCATTTTGCGTTGCAGTGAGCAGGACGACACGGGGCGCCCCCATCAAAGCGAGGCGCCTCGTCAGCTCGACGACCAGCGCCGCACCGAGACCCCGGCCGCGGGCTCGGTCGTCCACGTACACGTCGTGGAGTTTGCCGCAGGCCTCGAGTAACTCGTTATAACTGCGCGGCTCGAGCCTCGCGTAGGCATAACCAACAGGCACCGCAGATTCGCTCGATGAGACGCGCGCGGCCACGAGGAGCACGACGCGCGGATTCGCGAGCTCCGCGGCAAAGAACGAGGCGTAGCCGGCCGCGGCGTTCGGCAGCGCGAGAAATCGCTGCGGGTCAAGCGCGTGGTGCATCGCGACAAGCCTTGCCGCGAGCGTCGCAACCGCGGGTAGGTCGGAAGCCGTCATGGTGCGAATCGTAAACGGATGAGGGCTCACGTCGTTGCACCGTACCTCGTCGGCCACCGATGATCCGATTTGTTGCTGGAGCTGCGTCGCACAAACGACGGTCGCCGGGGTCGAGCGCGCTTGCTTACGCAGGCAGATGATGCGACGAATGAAACGGCTATGAGCTTGCCGCTCGTCATCAACGACAAAGTCACGGTACCCGGTCACGATCTCGAGTGGACGGCCGTTCGAGCCTCGGGTCCCGGCGGCCAAAACGTCAACAAGGTTTCCTCGAAGGTCGAGCTGTCATTCGACTTCGAGAGCTCCGTTGCGATGTCTGGCCCTGCGAAGGCGCGGCTACGTCTTATCGCGAAAAACACTCTCGATGCCGAAGGCCGTGTCCTTGTAACCAGCCAGAAAACGCGCGATCAGGCCAAAAACCTGATGGATGCGCGCGAGAAGCTGAAAGCTCTCGTAGCCAAGGCGCTCGTGATTCCGAAGGCGCGCAAGCCCACGAAGCCGACGAAAGGCTCCAACGTTCGGCGACTTACGACAAAGAAAAAAGTGGCCGCGAAGAAGGCGACGCGCAAGGCGCCAGCGCGGATCGCCCGCGACGACTGAAGCGAGTAGAGTCGCGCGGCACGCGGTCCTACGTTTAGTCCCTTCCATTTTCGATTGTCGCTATGTTTCCGTTCGTCGTTCTCGCCCATGACCCCGCAAGTCGTGCGCGGCGAGGTGCACTCACGACGCCTCACGGCCCCATCGAAACGCCAGTGTTTATGGACGTCGGAACGCGTGCGTCCGTCACGAATTGCGCGCCTGCCGACCTCGCTACGATCGGCACACAAGTCGTCCTAGGCAACACGTATCACCTGATGCTTCGTCCCGGACCCGAGGTGTTTCGAAAACTCGGCGGAATCCACACGTTCATGGGATGGCCCGGGCCAGTGCTCACGGACTCCGGAGGCTTTCAGATTTTTTCATTGCCCGAGCATCGCACCGTCACGGAGGAAGGCGCTCGCTTCAAAGGCTACACCGATCAGCAGATGCACCTGCTCTCTCCGGAGCGTTCAATCGAGGTGCAGACGGCGATCGGCTCGGACATCATGATGGTCCTCGACGAATGTGTCGATTCGACGTCCGACGAGCCGACGATGCACGCCGCGATGGACCGCACGCACCGATGGGCACTCCGAAGTCTGGCGGCACGAAAGAACACGCAACAGGCGCTCTTTGCGATCGTTCAGGGCGGCGTCGTGCCGTCGCTACGACAGCAATCGGCGGCCTTTCTCACCGAGCACCCTTTTGACGGTTTCGCCATCGGCGGCCTCGCAGTCGGCGATACACGAAAAGAACGCGAGGACGTCACGGCGCTCTCCGCGGAGCTGCTTCCCGCCGGGCGACCACGCTACCTCATGGGCGTCGGCACCCCCCCCGACTTGCTGCGGGCCATCCTCGCCGGCGTCGATATGTTCGACTGCATTTTGCCGACGTCACTCGCGTGGCAGGGAATCGCGTTTACGTCAACGGGACGAGTCCGGTTGACACGTTCGGCAAACGTGCTTCGCGAAGATACTCTCGATGCCGCATGCGCCTGCTCGACGTGCGTCACATTTAGCCGCGCGTACCTCCATCACCTTTTTAAATGCAGGGAGCCGCTCGGACCGCGGCTCGTCACGTTACACAACTTGCACTACTACCATGAACTCATGGCCCACTCGCGGCGTGCCATCGAGGCGGGAGCCTTCGCGGCATTCGCGAAAGAGCAACTCTCGCGCATCGACCGGCACGAGCACGGCCTCCCCTGCTGACGCGTGAGGAACTACATCAATGAACTCGCCTCCAGAAGCCAACGCGAATCTTGGTTGCGAGGTCGTCACGACGAGTCAAGGGGCGCGGGCGATGCGCGATTGTGCGAGCGGTGAAGTGATGCATCCGGGAACTGGGCCAAGCGTCGAGCCCGTTGCGCTCTACGTCAACCCGTCAAGGCTTGCGAAACGGCTAATAGCTGATTTCAAGTGCAGCGACGGCTCGCGGACGGAAGGCACCGCGCTCGTCCTGCTCGACGTCGGCCTTGGAGCCGCATCCAATGCTGTCGCCGCGTGGCGCGTCTCGGAATCCCTACCTAAATCCGTACGGCGGCTCGAAATCGTGAGCTTCGACAATGAGCTGACGGCGCTCGAGATCGCCCTACGGCCCGAGCACGCAGCGAACTTTGATTTGACGGGCGACGCTTACACGGCTGCGCGAACGCTTTTGGAGACTGGCCATCACGAAACCGAACGGACCACCTGGCGACTCCAGCATGGAGACTTCTTACGCACCATCGTCGAAGAGCCGGAGGCATCGGCCGACATCGTATTCTGGGATTTTTACTCTTCGAAAACCCACCCAGATCTCTGGACACTAGCAGTGTTCCGCGCGCTTAGACGCGTGTGTCGGGGAGGCTCGACCGTGCATACGTACAGCACGGCAACCTCGCTGCGGGCTGGCCTCCTGCTTGCTGGGTTTGCCGTCGGTGCTGGAGGGGCGACGGGAACAAGGCCCGAGACGACCATCGCGGCGGTGGACTTAGGTGACCTAGAAACACCGCTTGGTGCGCGCTGGCTCGCACGCTTGACGCGGTCGACATCAAAGTTTCCAAGTGACGTAAGTTCGGACGACCAGACACAAGCCGCTGCCCTAGACCGTATTCGGGCGTGCTCACAATTTCGGTAAAGATGTTCCGCCGTCGCGCCGGTTCAACGCTCCGAAAGTCTACGCTCGAGGAGGCTCTCGCCTAACGCAACAGCATCCGAAGCCGAACGGGCCGTTCCGTCTGCACCGACGTGCCGCCACAACTCTGGCGCGAGGTCAAAGGGGTAGCCTCCGACGAGGACGACGGTATGCCTTGTCTTTAGGTCGCGCCGGATAGCGCGAATGTAGTCAGCGAGCGTCGGCAGGTGCCGCACCTGGGATACGGAGAGCACGACCACCCGTGCACGACGTCGGATCATCGCCTCGACGAGCCCCTCCACCTCCATGTTACCGCCGAGAAAAAGTGTCTCCCACCCCGCCATTTCAAAGAAGTCCGCAACCATTCGAGCGCCCAACTCGTGCGGTTCGCCCCTTACGGTCGTCGCGACCATTCTGCGAGCTGGAATGCGAGCGCGATCTTGACGCGGAGGAAATACCCGTGGTTGAAGCACGTCGAGCATTTGCTGCGTAACGGCAGTGCAATAGTGCTCGTCGGCAGGACGGATACGGTTCACGAGCCAAAGGCGCCCGAGCTCACGCTGGGCGGCTTGGAAGACGTCGAGGTAGAGCGCGTCGAGAGCCATACCTCCGTCGACCGCCTCCAGGACCAAACGTCGTACGCGGCCCACGTCGCGTGTAAAAAGGAGCTGTAGGTACTCACGTGCCAATTCTGCGTGAGGACTCGCCTTCACAAATGAGCAAGGCAGATTCGTCCGTCGAGCAGCCAGCGCCTGCTCCGCGGCGTTCAACGCGGGCTCAACCGCCGCGTAGTGCTCGTCCGAGAGACCGGACTCGAGGATGGTCCGGAGCGTGGTGATACAGAACGGGACCTCCTGCGCCGCAGCCCCCCTCGCGACGAGGCCGACCCGCGCCCAAGACACTCCGTCGACGAACAGCCGAGGGGCGCTTACCGCAACGGCGACATACAGCTCGTCGAGACGACGTCCGACGAAGCGTTCGACGTCGCGGTTAGGCGCCTTTGGCGACATCGCGACGGCCACGCGCGACGCGACCCGTAGACGGTTCGTCCGAAGCCAGCGGGCGGCGCCTACCGCCGCCGAAGCCGCTCGTGAAGCAGGTTCTCCCACCATTCGCTTCCCTCTCCAGTATACGCAGGCGCCTTTGCCCGATAGGACACGCCAAGCTAAGCATAGCTCTTCTGTCTGCGCTCCATGGAATCGGCAGCCGATGAGATGTGAGACGAAGTAAATACCTAGCCGGTGGACGCCGAATGCCTTCGCGCTTTCTAGCGCTCAACCGAGCAAAATGAGCCGAGCAAAATGAGCCGACTCAGTCGAAGCCCGCACGCTGGACGTAGTGCTCGGCCGCCGCCCTCGCGGCGCCGAACGACGACGCTACGCCCGTCGCGGCAGGATTCGGAGTCCTGCCGTTCCAGATCGTCCACATCGACCGACCATCGCCTTTCGGCTGAACCTTCATCACGAACGGTCCCACGTGAGCCGTCGAAACGTCGGCCAATTTCGTCCACTTGATTGCCATCGCGCGATTTCTTTCGCTTAGCGCTAAAAGTGCGCATTCGCAATGATTTTAGGGCCTTCGTGCGAGCGATGCCGCGTCGACATACGCGCGCCCACGAGGTGCTAACTCGTAGCCCACCTCAAAACTCTGCGTCAGCCCCAGCTTCTTTAGCTTGCAAACGTCCGCTTTAAACGAAGCAGTCTTTCGACCCGCGCGAGCGGCGAGTTCGGAGGCTGCCACCCTCGGGAACGCGTCAATCAGTGCGAGTGTCCGACACGACCACGGTGCCTGCTTGTCCAACCGCGAAAGCGCGGCGCCTATGGACTCCACGTCGGCGGCGTCAAGTCGGTCGACAAGGGCTAGCGGCACACGATCGCCATCCCCACCGTGATGAAGCTCAATCCGGTACAGAGGGCTGTCGTCATCGAGTGGGCCGAGCTCCGTGAGGTAACCGAGGAGTGCGTCAACCGACAAAAACCCTGCTCGCTTCGCATCTTGAGGAGTGATTTTCGGAGCTGTGACTACGGTGACGGCGTCGACCTCCAACACACCAATCGGATGACATCTGTAACGCCCGCCAACCTTGACATGGGCTCGCTGCCAGCGCCGAAACGTCAACGTGATGGCGCCACTGGTCAGACCGTCCCAGTAAGCTCGTTTGAAAAGGAGCAAAGTGGCGAAAGTCTATCACCTGAGGCACCAAGTCTCACGACGTAACGAACGTTCCAGTGCTGTGTCGGCTTCGATCCGCTGCATTTAAAATTTGGGAACGAACATCGTCTTCCGAAAGGCCAATGAGCGAATATGCCACATAGCGGCGATTGAGCACGCTTCACGACTCTTTTTGGGGACACTCAGCGCCTCCTCCGACCCAGCACGAGCAGCCCTGTCGCAGCCTCCAATAGCGCGACAACCATCACCCGAACTCTTTCAGGGTTAACGAACGACTTAGAGTTTAAAACCTACGAAGCACCGGTAGTCGTAACCATCTTGCGTGGCGCAAGACGTGCAAACCGGCAAACGAAGCATCCGAACGAACCTCGCTGAGGGTCTAGCGGCGCTGAAACACGGGAGGCACAAGTGAAACGACCGTCTACGATTGCACCAGCTAAAGGAAAGCTCGCTGTCCTCCTCCCGGGACTCGGAGCCGTAGCGACAACGTTCATCGCGGGGGTCGCATTGGCAAGGCGCAACCTCGGTACACCCGTTGGCTCGCTCACCCAAATGGGCACGATACGACTGGGTAAGCGAACCGAAAAGCGAACGCCGAAAATCGCAGACTTCGTGCCACTCGCGGGCCTCGGCGACCTGTGCTTTGGCGGATGGGATATTTTTGAGGACGATGCCTACGCCTCTGCGGTTCATGCTCATGTTCTTCGCGCAGAGCACCTGGAAGCCGTAAAAACCGAGCTAAGCGCGATTCAACCCATGAAAGCGGTATTTTATCCTGAATTCGTCAAGCGCCTTCACGGGACACACACAAAACGTGCCCCGTCGAAAGCCGATATGGTCAATCAACTTCGCGCTGACATTCGAGCGTTTATTCAAAAAAACGGCTGCAATCGAGCCGTGGCTGTCTGGTGCGGCTCGACGGAGATTTATACGGAAGCGAACGAGGTCCACGCGACGGCCTCGTCGTTCGAGAAGGGCCTACTTGCGAGCGACCCGAGCATTACGAATTCGCAGATGTATGCATGGGCGCTACTAAAGGAGCGAGTCCCCTTCGCGAACGGCTCGCCGAATCTGGCCGTCGACTTTCCCGCCGCGTGCGAGCTCGCCCGCGAATTCCGTGTTCCGGTTGCTGGGAAGGATTTCAAGACGGGCCAGACACTCATGAAGACGATTGTGGCGCCAGGTCTCAAGAGCCGAATGCTTGGTATCCGCGGATGGTATTCCACCAATATCCTCGGTAACCGCGACGGCGAGGTTCTGGACGATCCCGAATCGTTTCGAACGAAGGAAGTCTCGAAGCTTAGCGTCCTCGACACTATTTTAGAGCGCGAGCTCTACCCGAAGCTTTATGGTGACCTAGTACACAAAGTAAGAATTGACTACTATCCACCACGCGGAGACGACAAGGAGGGATGGGACAACATCGACCTCTTTGGGTGGCTCGATTATCCGATGCAAATGAAGATAAACTTCCTTTGTAGGGATTCAATTCTTGCGGCGCCCATCGTCCTCGACTTGGTACTTTTTCTCGACCTCGCGCAGAGAGCCGGTCTTCACGGAATTCAGGAATGGCTCAGTTTTTACTTCAAAAGCCCGATGCACGCCCCCCAGATCAACGCCGAACACGACCTCTTTATTCAGCAAAAAAAGCTCAAGAATACGCTGAGATGGATGATGAACGAGGAACCGCTCACTCATCTAGGAAATGAGTACTACCAGTGAGTGCCCGCAAGCGTCTGCGTAGAGGCGCGATCGTAGGATTCGGCTTTATAGCGGAAAACGGTCACTTGCCGGCGTATCACGAAAACCAAACGAGCCGAACTGACAGTGAATTTGAAGTCGTGGCTGTGGCTGACATTTGCCATTCCCGGCGGGCCGCTGCAGCGCGCGCGATCCCAGGGGCGCGAATCTATGAAAGCCACGTGTCGCTCCTCCGCGAAGAGGGCCACACGCTTGATTTCATCGACATCACTACACCTCCGCATGCCCACTCCAGAATCGCGTGCGACGCTATGAAGCACGGGGTGCACGTGATGTGCGAAAAGCCCCTTGCCACTACTGTCGAGGATGCCCGAGCGATGATCGAGGAGGCGGCGCGCAGCAAGCGCGTCCTCTTTCCAGTGGAGAATTACAAGCATGCGCCGGTGATCGTTGCCGTGAGGCAGGTCCTTGAGACAGGAATGATAGGCGTTGTTCACGACGTCACCCTCCAGACATTTCGCAATACGCACGCTCGTGGCGTCAAGGAATGGAACGAACATTGGAGACGAGAGAAAAGATACGCGGGCGGCGGCGTAGCCATGGACCACGGAAGTCACACCTTTTACCTCGCGTTCGAGTGGCTTAAAAGTTACCCGACCTCCGTGACGGCAAAGATGACCACGCGAGGCCCTTTTGATACCGAGGACACGTTTGTAGGGAGCGCAACGTTCCCTACCGGTCTAGCGGCAGTTCATCTCACGTGGAACGCTGGAGTCCGCAAAGTGATCTACACAATTCACGGCGACAAGGGTGCCATTCGAGTGGAGGACGACGACATTGAAGTCGCGGTCATGGGCAACGCGCACGAGGCGCTACTTGATGGCTCAACCACGTGGGAATTAAAGACAAAAAAGGTCGCATCCGAATGGATGGATGCAGGTCACGCCGCGTGGTTTCGAAGCATGTTCGCGCAATTCGGAACGGCGATAGACCACAACGACTTTGTAGGTCGACCCGCACTCGACGCACTTCGGTGCATCGCGCTCATTGCGGCGGCCTATGACTCAGCTCGCGACGGGTGCCGCGAGCGCCAGGTCCCAGACGTCGCATGACTCCGGACCTCGCTTGCTCGCTCATCGTGAGTGTCGCGCTCGCCGCCGTCGCGGTCGCTTACGTCGCACGCGTCGTTCGAATCGGTCCGGCTCACCATGCGCGCGTCGAGCAGGAGGGAGAAAGCGCCATTCTCCCGAAAAGTGCCATGGAGATGCTTCTTTGGGGCGCTTCTCCGATGGTCGACTTTTTGGTCCGATTTCGGATTTCTCCAGATGCCATCACGTTCGGCTCGCTGGTTTTCGGCGGCGCCGCGGGCGTGAGCCTCGCGCTCGGTCACTTCGGGGTCGGGGCTCTGCTTGCCATGGTCAGTGCGAGCGGCGACGCTCTCGACGGACTTGTAGCGCGCCGTCTTGGCGTCGGTTCAAGCGCAGGTGAGGTTTTGGACGCGTCCGTCGACCGCTACGTCGACTTTGCTCTCGTCGCGGGACTCGCCGTCTACTTTAGGGAGCGTACGGCGCCGCTGGTGCTTGCCTTGATGGCACTCCAAGCGGCCTTCATGGTCAGCTACACAACCGCGAAAGCGGAGGCCCTTCACGTAGCGGCGCCTCGCGGGTCCATGCGCCGCGTGGAGCGGGCTGTACTCGTCGTTGGTTCGTCGCTCATCACCCCTTGGGTCCAACGCGCTTCTGACGCTTGGCGTGATGTGCCATCTCTACTGGCGCTCGCTATCATAGCGGCCGTCGGCAACACCTCTGTCATTCGTCGAATCTCGTGCATTCGGTCGACGGTCCGGGAGCGCCATGCGATTGTCCGGTGACTACCCTTCACGCGGCCGTGCGTATCCGGCATCAGGTCGGCGCATTTGTCGCTACGGCGGTGGACTACGTCGTGATGATCTCGGTCGTCAGCACTTTTCATGTGCCACCAGCTTGGGGCACGGCGCTCGGGGCGGCGTGCGGCGGCACCGCCAATTTTCTCCTCGGCCGATTCTGGATCTTCCACCCCACTGAAGATTCAACCAAGTCGCAAGCGGCTCGGTATGCACTTATCTCCCTTTCGAGTCTACTGCTGAACGCAGCAGGCGTTTATATCCTCTCGACTCGACACAATGTTCAATACATTGCTGCGCGGATCACGGTGTCGACCTTCATTAGCGTTTTATGGAATTACCCAATGCAGCGCTCTTTCGTATTTAGGACGAACCCACCATGAACCAATCCCGAATGCGCAATCAGCAAGCACGCCTCGTTACAGCGATCCCTGGCCCAAAAAGCCGCGCGCTCCGCGCACGTGAAGAAGAGCATATCGCGCCCGGTCTCCAGAGCTACGCCGTGACTTCGGGCATTGTTATAAGCGAGGCCCGAGGGAGCACGGTAACGGACATCGATGGTAACGTATTTCTCGATCTCATAGGCGGCATTGGCGTCAACTCATTCGGACACTCGCACCCGAAGATCGTGGAAGCGGTGCAGCAACAGGTCGCCAAAGCCTCTGTGGGTTCGTTTACGTCGCAGCCACGCATCGAGCTGGTCGAGAGACTTGCGAAGCACGCGCCCGCGCAAGGAGTCCATCGCGTTCAGCTCTATTCGACGGGCTCGGAGGCCGTCGAAAGCTCGCTACGGCTTGCAAAGTCACACACGGGCAAATACGAATTCGTAAGCTTCTGGGGAGGGTTTCACGGGAAAACGCTCGGGTCGCTCTCGCTCATGGGGTCGACGTTCAAAAACCACCTTGGTCCGTATGCGCCAGGTGCGCACGTGGTGCCCTATGCCGACTGCTACCGGTGCCCAGTCGGCCAGACTTACCCAACGTGCGGAGTCGCGTGCGCAGAGATGGCGCGAAAACAAGTCAAAGCGCAATCCTCGGGATCTGTCGCCGCAGTCATCGTCGAGCCCATGCAGGGTACGGCGGGAAATGTCATCCCGCCGGACGAGTTCTTGCGAGCCGTTCGCTCGCTTGCGGATGAGCTCGACGCTCTTCTTATTGTGGACGAGATGATCACGGGATTCGGGCGAACGGGCCGCTACTGGGGCCTCGACCACGCAGGTGTTCGCCCGGATATCGTTACGCTCGGCAAAGCCTTCGGAGGAGGCTACCCGCTGAGCGGCGTTCTCACGACAGACGAGATTTCGAGAGCAAAACCGTGGGCGCTTCCTTCAGGGTCGTCGTCGAGCTACGGCGGCAATCCTCTCGCGGCCGCCGCAGGAGAG
Organism: Polyangiaceae bacterium; assembly: GCA_025353725.1. Taxonomy (GTDB): domain Bacteria; phylum Myxococcota_A; class Polyangia; order Polyangiales; family Polyangiaceae; genus Labilithrix. The sequence goes on from JANXOF010000095.1 coordinate 37,687, forward strand.
GCAGCTCTCCGCACGCTCGATGAGGAGAAGCTCGTCGAAAACGCACGCAGCCTTGGAATACTGCTTTTGAAGGAGCTCACGCCGTTCCTAGGCGACTACCCCTTTGTGGGAGACGTCCGCGGTCGCGGCCTGCTTGCGGGTATCGAGCTCGTAAAGAGTAAACGCACCAAAGAGCCACTGAAATCAGACGTTACAAGGCGAATCTACGATGCCTGCGTCGCGAGGGGCCTATTGGCGATGACCTATACGTCGCGTGTGCGCCTCCAGCCTGCGCTCACGATCGACGAAGACACGTTGCGCAATGCTGTGTTGATTCTCCGCGAGGTCTTCGACCTTGCGAAACGCGAACGCTGGTGTGAAGCGTCATGAGCCGACTGCGAGCATTTCCTTGGCTTGCCCTTCCGTTCGTAGCCTGGGCCACGCTTTCCATGGCATTCTCTCAGGCTCGCTGGGAGCACGTCGCCGTCCTCATAGGCGTACCGCTGCTCGCGCTATGGAACGCCGCAAGCAAGAAGCTCTTCTTAGGGCTTTTGCCCATAGGTTTACTCGGCCTCCTCTATGACGGAATGCACTGGGTTAAACAGGTCGGCGTTACTACCGAACGCGTTCACCTCTGCGACTTGCGCGCGACAGATCTACGTATTTCGAATGCGATATACGGGAAAGGCAACGAGACTATCCATGACTGGATCCAGACGCACCCGTCGACGTACCTTGACTTATTTTTCGCCGTTCCTTATGGAATCTTTATTTTTGTCACACTCGGGTTTGCGGTCTTCCTTTACACGAAGAACTACGAGCGCATGCGTCTCTTCGGGTGGGCGTTTCTCACGGTCAACCTTGCCGGGTTCGTTACTTATCATCTCTATCCCGCCGCCGCGCCTTGGTACTTTCACGCCTACGGGTGCGCCGTCGACCTCTCCGCGCATGCGAGTGAAGGCCCGAACCTCGCGCGCGTCGATAGCCTTTTAGGGGTTCCCTACTTTCACAGCTTTTACGGACGTTCGAACGATGTCTTCGGTGCCGTTCCTTCCCTTCACGTGAGTTACCCGCTTCTTATTCTCCTCTTTGGCTGGCCCGTCCTCCACGGGCCCGGGCGCGCGGCCGCGGCTGTTTTCCTCGTCTCGATGTGTATGGCTGCGGTGTACCTCGACCATCATTGGATCATCGATGTGTTTCTTGGCCTCGTATACACGGTAGTGGTCTACGCGGCATTGATGACAGTTTCCGCCATTCGTGCATCGCGCGCAGCCAGGCTCCCCAACCTCCACGGCGAGGTTGCACGGTGAAAGCTCGGCTCGCCACCGTGCTCGGGACGTGGTTCGGATGCGGACGGTTCCCGCACGCGCCGGGAACGGCAGGTACGCTCGGAGCCGTCCCGCTGTACCTTCTTCTGCGCCCGTATGACCGCTTGACGGTCCTCGGAGCGGCCACGGCTATCGCGCTCGTCGGCGTATGGGCAGCGAGCGAGATGATCCACATCACAAAGCAGAAAGACCCACAAATCGTAGTCATTGACGAGGTTGCCGGCGTGCTGATCACGCTCAGCGTCAGCGCGCCAACGTGGACAAGTTTGGCCGCGGGAGTCGTACTCTTCCGAATCTTCGATCAATTCAAACCCTGGCCCGCGAGAGCGCTCGAGTCGCTACCTGGCGGTTGGGGAGTCGTGATGGACGACGTTGCAGCCGGCGTTTGGGGAGCGCTCGCCCTCGCTCTGCTCCAACGCACGGTGCTCGCGTGAGCCTTCCTGTCCCGAGCGCTCGCACCCGGGCTTTCGTCGACTGGACGATCCGCAGAGGACGATGGATTTGGTTCATCGCCCTCCTGCTCGCCGTGCCAGCAACATGGAAAACGGCTCAGCTCTACTTGAGTCTAAAGAGCGATATTGAGGAACTTTTGCCTCGCGAGGCGCCGAGCGTCCGCGCGCTGAACGAACTCCGAGCGCGGATGCCTGGGCTTCAATACCTAGGCGTTGTTGTCGACACCGGAGACGCCGCCCACTTGCCGGACGGAGAGCGATTTATCGACGACCTCGCCGCGACTATCCGTACGTATCCCACGGACTTGGCGCGCGCGGTCCGCACGGGGACAGGCGAAGAGCGCATTTTTCTAGAGGCCCATGCACCTCTTTATTTGTCGCTGACTGACCATCGCGAGGTCCGCGCGCGTATCGAGGCGCGGCGAGACTACGAGGTGGCGCGGGAGACAGGGTCTGCGCTGGAAGACGGCGACACTCCGCCGTCTCTCGACTTCACGGATATCGAAGAACGCTACAAGCATCGAATGCCTACGCACGGCGCGGCTCCCGGCGATAGGTACTCGAGTGCAAAGCTCCACCTAACGATGCTTTTGATTGAAGTAGGTGCCTTTGACACCGGCACGAGCCGCGGCAATGAGCTCCTTTCACGCGTAAAGAAGGACGTCGCCGCACTTGGTGGCACGGCGAGATACGCGTCCGGGATGCGGATGGGGTACTCAGGGGACGTCGCTATTTCGGTCGAAGAAATCGATGCCCTGGTAGCCGACTTAGCCTTGTCGACCGTCCTCGTAATGTGTGCGGTGGTTGCACTTCTGCTTTACGTTTACAGATGGGTTCCGAGTATCGTCGCTCTGCTCCTTCCGCTCTTGCTGGCGACTGTCTTCGCATTTTCCATCGCGTCACTTCCTCCGTTCAATGTCCGCGAGCTAAATTCGAATACAGCTTTCCTTGGGTCGATCATCATCGGCAATGGAATCAACTTTGGCATTATCCTCCTCTCTCGCTACGTCGAGGCGCGGCGGCATGAATGCGGATCTCGGGAGGCGCTGGTCATTGCGGTCCATTCCGCCCGGTTCGGCACACTTTCGGCAGCACTTGGAGCTGGGGTCGCGTACGCCTCCCTCATTAGCACCCAGTTTCGTGGCTTTCGACAATTCGGAATTATTGGTGGCCTCGGTATGGTCATGTCTTGGCTGATGGCTTTTGTGTGCATGCCTCCGCTGCTCGCCTGGCTCGACAGCGGCAAAACAGAGTTGTCGATGCGAACGAAAGAGACCTACCTCACCTCCGGACTCGCGAGAGCCGTGCAAGCCTTCGCTTTGCCGCTGGTGACTGTGGGTGTTCTCGTTACGACACTCGCCGTCGCTAAGGTCGCGACCTTCGGTGTCGATCAGCTTGAGTACGATGTATCAAAGCTTCGCAGGGGTGACACTTGGGCTCATGGCGAGGGCTACTGGGGCGGCAAGATGGATAGCCTCCTCGGTCATTACCTCACGCCGACGGTCTTACTCACAGATACGAAAAAAGAGGCCGAAGATGTCGCGACAAGACTGCGTGAAGCGACAGCCCACGATCCTCTTTCCCAGACCGTATCCGAAACGCGAACTGTGGACGACGTGCTGCCGCCGCAGCAGGAGGAAAAGCTTGTCGAAATCAGAGCCACACGGGAGGTGCTGACACCAAAGCTCCGCTCGCTCGTCCCGAAGGAACAAAGAGCTGTCCTTGACCTCGTACTCGGAAGCGGCGAACTGGAGCGGGTTACGCTGGAACACCTGCCGCGCACGTTTCTGACGGGCTTTCTCGAGCGCGACGGAACGGTAGGTCGATCGGTCCTCGTGTTCCCACGACCCTCGAAGTCCCTCTGGGAGGGGCCGCCGCTCGTAGCCTTCGTAGGCGCGCTTCGCGAAGCCGGCGCAACAGCAGGCGCAACGCCTGCACGCGTGGCGGGGTCACTCCCGATTTCGGCCGATATTCTTGGCTCTATTGCACACGACGGCGCACGAGCGAGCGGACTCGCATTTGCGGGCGTTGTTGGCGTCATCGCACTAATGTTCCGCGGAGAGGTCGCGCTGCTGTACGTCGTCACGTCGCTTACGCTCGGCGTGCTCTGGCTCGTTGCGGCCTCGATGACGCTCGGCGTGAAGATCAACTTCGCAAACTTTATCGCCTACCCCATCACCTTCGGCATCGGCGCGGACTACGCGATGAACGTGATGGCCCGCTACCTTCAGGACGGGAAGAAAGACATTCTTGGGACGGTGCGGGCAACCGGAAGCGCCGTCACGCTTTGCTCGCTCACGACCATTTTCGGCTATGCGTCACTTCTCGTCGCCGAGAACCGAGCGCTCTATCTCTTTGGCCTGCTCGCCGTGCTGGGTGAGATTACGTGTCTCGCCGTTGCCGTCGTTTTCTTGCCTGCAGCCCTGGTGCTCGCCCAACGGAGACGGCGTTCCCTTCATCAGGCGTAGCCCCCATCCGACCATGGTCAGGCTACCGCACGCCCGCCGACCGCCCCCCCGTCGCCGAAAGAAGGCGCGCGCGCGGTGTGCTGCGCGCCCAGGCGCGGCTGTCATCCACGACGGGCCGGCCTCCTAACGCCTCAATGTGCGCGGGGCCCGCTCGGCTGGCCAGGGTAAACTCCCGATAGATGGATTCAGGCAATGGAAGGATTTCGCCCTGAGCGAAGCAGCGGACGTAGGCGAGGTCCGCTTTCGTCTTAGCGTTTCTGCCTCCAAGCTGATGACTCCAAACGTCTGAGTAGAAGGTTGGAGTTTGAGAATCGAGAGATAGCACTTGGTGCGCCGTAAGATGAACATCGTTGTGGGCGCCATCGTCCGCGAGGGCGCTTTCGACGACAAGCGAGCCATCCGACCGCATCTCGTAGAGAACGTGAACGCCTTCGACGTCGCCTTTGCCACTCAGTGCCCTTTGAAGTCCCGGAGCGACAAACGCCGTACGTGTGTAAACGAGATCAACGGCGATTGCGGGGAGCAACGTCCACGTAAGCCAGTTGTTGCCCCAGGGTCGCTCGTCCGAGAAGAAAGCAAAGTAGCCAACCGCGAGCTTCCCGTCGGGAAGCACCGACGCTTGGTAATAGAGGACGTTGAAGAGCGTTCCCGCGCTTGCAATCGTCGAACCTATACATACTTTCCGTTTTTCGATCGCGGCCGCTTCCGGGCTTGATGGCTCGGGTTGGGCCCCATGCGGCATCGCTGGGAACGCACCTATGCGAGCACAACCGGAAAGCCCGACTACCCCAAGCAGCGCGCCGATGAGCCCGCCCATCGCGAAGCGTGAGCCATTCGGTCGCATAGGCATCGCCACCAACGGTACCGATCACACGCGGCAACCCCGCACGATTGGCACATGCCTGGGCTCGATTGCTGCTTCACTGTATGCGACTGTGTGTCACAAAGAGGTCAATCCCCTAAGAGATGCTCGGCGGCCTTACGCCCGCTCTCGAGCGCGCTCTCGACTCGAGCACTCGCAAGCCAGTCGCCGCAGACGACGAGGTCGTTCGCTCGGTCGACCAAAACGTGGAGTTTTGGCTCGCAGCTCGGGCTTCTCGCAAACCTCCAACGGTGTGCTTTCGCATAAGCCACCGCAACGGCGTGGGCTCCGTGGCGCTCAGCGAACGCGGCCACCATGGCTTCGCACACCGCTTCCGGCGAATCTTCAAGGTGAGCCTTGGACCATAGAGTCGATGCGTGCAACATCCACGCGTCTTCGCCCGCGAACCGTGCGCGCCCCGGCTTGCTTCCTTCCCTCGCAGCCCACGCGAGCTCGCTCGCTCGATCTTCGAAGACGTCGGCTCCGAAGTCGGGCGCTCCGCGAAGGCCCAACATCACGGCCCAACAGGGCGTTTGTGCAAACGTTGCCGTGTCGCTAAAAACGGACGAACACGACCGGGCGAGCTCCGCGGATTGCGAAGCAGGGAGCGCCAGCACCAGCGCGTCCGACTCGTGAATGAGCGGCGCATCACCCTCCGCGCTCCAAAAGCTTATCGACCACTGCTCGGACGCGCGCGCGACCGTAGACACGGTGCAGCCAAGCTTCACATCGAGTCCATTTGCAAGGCACTTCGCGAGTGCGCCCATGCTCGGTGTGCCGACCCACCAAGTCTCACTCGGACGCAGGACGTTCCCCGACGCGTCGGCCACGCGTGGCGACCAACGCGCGACCACGCTTGCCTTTTCCCACAACGCCACGGCCGCCTGCAGCCACTCACCGCGCGCCGTGAAAAACTGGGCGCCGTGATCGAAGACGCGCCCGGACTCCTCGCGCCGGCTCGTCGCCCGACCTCCAACCGATCGCCCCTTGTCAAACACCGTGACCCGAAGTCCGCGGTCTGCGAGCACGCGCGCACACGCGAGACCGGCGAGACCCGCGCCGACGACCGCGACGCGGCGTGGGGGAGATAAGGGAAGCCTAGTCTTTTGTGCCGAAAATGACGCGGAAAGAGGACCCATCAGAGGCGTAGGCGGCCTAGGCATTTGTTTCGGGTCTAGGGCGAGTCGGGCTCCGTGACAACATCGGCTCGTGTTCACTGTCAGGTGGATGCCAACGAGCCTGCCGTGGGAAGGTGCGCCATGACTCCAGAAGTTGTTCGACACCTCCGATGGATCGAGCTTTCAAGTGCGCTTTTTATGACCGGACTTATCTGGTTCGTGCAAGTCGTTCACTACCCGCTTCTCGCGAAGGTGGGCGCCGACTCTGCGGCCTACCAGGCCTCCCACATGACGCGCACCACGTGGGTCGTCGCGGCCCCGATGATGGCCGAGCTCGCGACGTGCTTGATTCTAGGGTTGATGGCCGTAGGCCCAAGCTGGCAGCGATGGCCATCGACGGCTATGCTTGTAGTCGCCTGGGTATCCACGTCACTTCTCCTGATACCCGCTCACAATGCACTTGCGCTCGGTTTTGACGTGACGGTTCACGAACGATTGGTTTCTGCGAACTGGATACGCACCGCAGCGTGGACCGCCCGAGCGTGCCTATGCGTTGCAGGGATGATGCGCGCGCCAGGTTAGAGCCCTTAGACGGCAGGCGGCCGCTCGAGGCTTATGCGGCCGAGCGCGCCCGTACGAAATTCGTGAATAAGAATGTCTGCGGCCTTGTGGCGGTCGATCGCCCCGCCGGCACGAAGGCCTCCGCGGCGGCGGCCGATCTCGTCGATCAGCGCACTCGCATCCTTCGGTAACTCGGTCAATTTATAGCGCTTGATGACGAGATCGGGATACTGGGCGAGGAGGAAGCTAGCACCGAAAAGAGCAACGCTTTCATAGTCAAGCGCAGAATCCGGGATAGCACCGCCGAAAGCGAGGCGCATGCCCCCCGAGGGGTCTTCGATCTTCGGCCACATGATTCCGGGGTTATCCGAAAGCGTCATACCGTTTTTAAGGAGCACGACCTGTTGCCCCTTGGTCACGGCGGGCTCGTCGCCAACGTTCGCGATCTTCCTTTGCGCAAGTGTATTGACCAAGGTTGACTTGCCGACATTCGGAATACCAACAATCAACGCTCGCGCTGTCTTTCGACCGCGGGTCGGCTTCGCAAGAAGACCGCACACATCGGCGATGCGCGTCCGCGTTTCGGCGGCGCGCTCGGAGCTGATCGCGATGGCCTTGACCTGACCGCGTTTGGACGTCGCGGCGCCGGTGCTCTCGAAGTAGCGCAACCAAAGCTGTGTGGCCTCGGGGTCCGCGAGGTCGCTTTTACTCAGTACCTTGACGCAGGGCTTCAGCCCGCGGAGCTCGGCGAGAACTGGGTTTTCGCTTGCGAACGGCATGCGAGCGTCCAGCACTTCGAGGACTACGTCCTGCGCAGGCATGGCCTCGACGATGTTCCGTCGAGCCTTGTTCATGTGACCCGGGTACCACTGGATGGACACGTTCCCTCCTTACCATGCTGTCAGTGAACCCGAGTTCTGCTAGTCACCGACGCAGGCTCATTCGATGCGATTGATCAAAAACTCTGCAGTTTTCGTACTTTCCTGGGCCGGCGCGCTCTCCCTCATGGCGCTCGCGGCCGGATGTGACGGGTGCAACTCCTGCCTCAGCAAGCCCGCGGCGGAGGATGTAGTTCCGACAGCCGCGGCTCGCGCGCCGGCGTTCCTCGTCGTCGACGCCTCCGCTCCGACGGAGCAAGGGCCGAACGAACGAGACGAAAAAGCCGTCACTTCGAAGGAAGACGCGGCATCAGGGCCTGTCGTCGACGAGACGCCCGTCCCTCGCGCGGCGAGTCTTCCGCGCCCGAAGGGGCCAATGCCCACCGGCGCCTACCAGGCTTGCGGGCGCTACGACGGTCCGCACTGCGAAAAAGGATGCCCCAATGGCAACTGCCGCCAGGAGTGTGACGGCGTCGATTGCTCGCTGACGTGTGCGAAGGGCTATTGCTCACAGATGTGCGGAGAGGCCGCGACATGCCGAATGACCTGCTCGGGGGGACACTGCATCCAGACGTGCACGAACTCGAGCGGCTGTGTCAAAGAATGTACGGGGGGGAACTGCACGTAACTCCGAGGCGCTGCCAACGGCACATGTAGCGAATCCGTCTGCGGCCCGGTAATCTCGAATCCGTGAGTGACATTCGCCGAAAAGAATTCGACATCACGTCGCTGCGTCTGTCGGCTGAGGAGGGATTTGTCCTTTCGCGACTCGACGTGCCGCTCGCCGTGGGGGACCTCGTGGCTCTGACGGGAATGGCCGAAACTCGCATCGAAGCGATCGTCCAAGTTCTCGAGACACTTGGCGTAGTCGAACGCGACGCGCGCGGTGAAGACTCCGATCCACGAGGTTTTCAAGAGTCGCACGACCCTCACGAGTCGCCGCGTCAAGACGCTCACCCACTCGACGACGACAAAGACACCAAACGCGCCCGCGGATCCCTTCACGCCTACGAGACGCTTTATCGACCGATGACTCGCGCGATGCGCATCGCCGCGGGAAAGATCGTTACGGGCGATCAACTGCTGGCATTGTGCCACGACCCGGAGCCGCAGGTCATCGACGCAATCCTATCGAACCCGAGGATCGGGCTCGACCACGCGCGTCACATCGCGCGTCACCACCGCACGGCTAGCGGACTCGACCATGTGGGTCGACGAGGCTTAATTCTCCGTGATCTCCACGTAGAGCGCAACCTGCTGGCGAACCCTCAACTCTCCGATTCACTTTTGAGGAAGGTGCTCGGGCCGAAGCGACTGGCCGACCAATACACAATCGCACTCAGTCGCGAAATACCCGAGCGGACACGCTTGCTGACGCGCGAACTTATGCAGAAGAAGTTCCTGCAGGCGACACCGGACGAGCGAGCAGCACTTATCGTAACGACAGACGGACGCTGCCTCGTTGTGCTCGTGAACTGCGCACTTGATGCACGAACGACGCAACTTCTTGTCTCAAAGCGTTCGTACAGCGCACTCTTCGTTCAGAACTTTGCACGCTGGTCCGCGACACCGCCCGCACTTCTCGCGCACCTTCTTCGCTTACCGCTGGTTCGCCAAAACATCGGTCTCAAGAAGGCGCTGCTCAATCATCGGAACGTCCCTCCCGAGGCGAAGCGCTCGCTGTCGTAGACGACCCACCTCGCGTGCGGTAGTCCAACCGGCGCGGATGTGGGGCATCGTTTGTCCGGTGGCCCTGGATCGACGTCGCACCGTTCGGTTGAAGCGCACGGTCGACGTCGGCTTGGCACCCACCAAGAGTGTCCACCGAGAGTGTCTGTCTGGTTACACTCCCCGTCGGACTTGCGTGCACACTTCATCAACGCTTTTGGACGCTTACGATACGTCGTAGGCCTTTGGTGTCGGCCAACCCCCGCACGGAAACACCCCCATTCGGCACGTTTCCTGCTTCACTGTGGTTCCGCCCATGAGATCACGCGCCGCCCGCTTCACGCTCGCCTTGGTCCTCGTCGTCGTGCCGTTTCTAGCCTCGCCGGATTCCGCGCGAGCCGATGCCGAACCGGACCCCGCCAAGGACCCCCAAGTCGTTCGCCTGCTGCTGGCGAAAAAAACCTTGAACTGGAACCACGCCATCGGGGCTAACGGCGATCGCTACGGGCACGCCGAGGCGCTAGTTGACGCGTCCGCCGACAAGGTCGCAAAAACAGCGACCGAATTCGGTCAGTACCGCAGTCTTCATCGCAAATTCGCGACGGCCCGCGTCATTGCCAAAGAGGGCGAGCAAACCGACGTCTACATGCGCTATCCAGTTCAGATTGGACCGGTGAAGATTGAACTGTACGAAGTCATGCGATTCGCCCCCCCTCGAACGGCGGGTACTTCGCGCGTCATCGAGGCTCGTGGCGTCAAGGGAGATATGAAGCGAGGCCATACCGTCATCACCGTGAAGCCTGTTGATGCGAAGCATTCGCTGCTCGAAGTCGATATCCTGCTCGTGCCGACGCTTCCCGCGCCGCAGTCGTACGTCGATGAAGAGCTCCGCGATGGGGCAGAAGACTTCGTCAACGGTCTTCGCGACAAGGCGCAGGGAACCGCAGGCGCCGTCACGGCTCTCTAGAATTTTGTTAGACGCGCGCAACAACGCGCCGCAAGACAGCTGTAGTCTTCGCGCAACTTGACCGCGTCTCTTCTTGTAGCCCGAGCGATCTCGGTGATTCGTGACGGTCGACGCCTCGTCGACGCGGCCTCGGTAACACTCGAGGCGGCCTGCATTACGACTCTTTCAGGGCCGTCGGGGTGCGGCAAGTCGACTCTCCTCCGCGCGATCGCAACGTTAGCCCCGCTTTCTTCGGGGGAGCTGCTTCTCGAAGGACGCCGCGCTTGTGACGTTGGCTTCGAAGCTTACCGTCGTCGCGTCGCCTACGTGCCGCAGACTCCCCGCATGTTCGAAGGGTCGGTCGCCGATAACGTTCGCATAGGCCCAGCTTTTTGTGAAGTGTCGCTGGCCGACGCGGACGTTCACGACCTGCTTTCGCGTGTAGGCCTCGAACCGGCCCTTGCTGCGCGCGAGGCGAGAACCCTCTCCGGCGGCGAACAGCTCCGAGTCGCCCTTGCGCGTGCACTCGCCAATAGACCTCAAGTGCTTCTTATCGACGAACCGACGGCTTCGCTCGACCCCGCCGCCGCCATCGTGGTCCTCGACGCGCTCGTCGCACTCGCCAAGCAGGGCACGGCACTCCTCGCCGTGACTCACGTAGAGGCCCACGCGCACCGTCTCGGTGGCTCTGTCTTTCGAATGAAAGCAGGCATCCTCGGGGGCAGGCCCCTCCCCTCGTGACGTATCTGTCGCTACCGCTATGGCGCGTCGCGATGGCAGGTTGCCTCGTACTGGTAGCCATGGCGCTCTCCCGGTTCGCCCGGCTCGGACTCGAAAGGGAGCTCGGTGTGGGTGCCATTCGCGCCGCTGCGCAGCTCCTCGCGATCGGCTACGCGCTTCGGCTCCTGCTTGCCAACGACCGCCCCGTGGCGGTCTGCGCAGTGCTTATGCTCATGTGGAGCGTTGCAGCTTACACCAGTACAAGCCGCATCCGCGTGGGTCCTCCACGCGCCGAGCTTTTCCCGTGCTCGTTTGCAGCGATTGGAGTCGGCGCAGGGGCAGCACTTCTACCCGTGCTCGCGTTCGTGCTTGTGCCAAACTCTTGGTTCGATGCGCGTTACATCATTCCCATAGGCGGGATGATGTTGTCCTCCGCGATGAACGTCGTAGCTCAAGTGTTCGAGAGACTGTTCGCCTCCGCAGCGACCGACGAAGCGACACTCGAGCAAGCCCTCGCGCTCGGCGCGAGCGGCAAGCAGGCTCTCGCGCCGTACGTAAGGTCGGCACTCCGAGGGGCATTGATCCCCACCATCAACGGGCTCGTTACGGTCGGGCTCGTCTCGCTTCCCGGCATGATGACTGGACAGATCGTGAGCGGAGCGGCGCCCGAGCAAGCGGTCCGCTACCAAATTGTCATCATGTATCAGCTTGTGGCTGTCGCCGCAGTTTCAGGCGCGGTGGCCGCGTGGTTCGCTCGCCGTTTGCTTTTCACCAACGAGACTCAAATCCGGACTTGGCAACGCCGGACTCGCGACGTCACCTGATTGCTTCGGCGACTTCCCGGAGTCGATGCGAAGCATCCGCAGAATCGGAGCCATGAAAGACTGGTTGCTCGAAGAGGCCATCGAAGACGTACGGGCTCTCCTCTCGGAGCTCGACGATGACTGCTGCGACCCAGCCACGAAGGACCTGCGGACGCGTACAGACGCCCTTACGAGAGCGTCCTCGGCGCTAGCGTCCGAGGACGCACAGCGCCAAGACGTTCTCTCTCTCGCAAGCCTCGCACTCAGTATTCGCGACGAAGCCGTAGCCCTTCGGAGCCGCCACAGTTCGTTCCACCGACTTGTGCAGAGCATGATCGACTGAGCAGGCGCGCGCACGGCGCCTTCGCTACGCCCCTTAGGTCGCCTTCGCTACCCAGAGCTTACACCCGCCCTCCGGATTGATCGGCCCTTTGACCACTTTACATCCGCCACACGCGTCCGGTCCCTTGCCTTCGTATTGAGCGCAGTTCGAACACTTCTTTGCAGGGTCGGTGGTGGCCTCGACGTAGGCGGCCGTGTCTCGACGGACCGTCGCGTCGGCGGGAGAAAGACCGGAGACGTCTTCGCAGCTAGGCTTCTTCGAGCAGCCCGTGGTCAAGAATCCGGGGACGACCGCAGCGGCGGAGAAAATAGCGAGGTGGCGCAGTGCATCGCGTCGAGCCATGACAGATTTCATGACGGGCGTCTTTGGGGCCAACCGCTAGGAAAGTCCACTGATTCGTGCCTATTTCGCGCCGACTGTGGCATCGTCAACAGCGATGTCGCTTTCGGAACAGGCGTTCACCGCTCTCGTCGACGCAGGATGCACGGAATGCCCGAGCAAGAAGCTCATCGTTGAGGCCATCGTGGCGCAAACGATGCCGACACTTGGCGGTGAGCCGTACGGCACGCCAACGTGGCGCTACAAGGGCGAAGACCTCGTTCAGGGGACCTACCGGATCGCATGTGACGCATGCAAGCATGAGCTCTTTGGTGAGTCGGCGTGCTCACGATGCGCGTCCGCGGACGGCGTCGCACGCGCACTCGTTACAAACAACGCCCTGCCCATCCCGGCCTCGTGTTCAAGCTGTGGCAGCGAGCTTTTGACCGCCACCGTGTTCGTGCCTGCGACGGTCACGTACGAGGGGAAGCGCGCGGCCAAAGCCCGCACGCAAACGGTTCCGGAAGATCCAGGCTTTCATGCATCGCGGGTAGAATGCAAAGAGTGCCGAACGATCCTCGAGCGCCGAACGACCTGCGTTTTGTGCGCGTGAGTGAAGCGACAATCGAGGCCATCGAACGTGCACGCCTTGAGGTAGTCTGCCGAACATGTACTTCGAACTTTTTTCTCAGATGAAGAAGCAGTTAGGCCAGCTCGACAAGTGGTTGGAGACGGCGACCGCCTACGCCGACAGCAAGAAGATTGAGTCGGGTGTGTTCGGATCCCTGCGCCTCGCGCCGGACCAGTTCCCCTTCGCGCGCCAGGTACAAATCACCTGCGATACGGCGAAGTTAGGCGCGGCTCGCCTCTCCGGCAAAGAGGCGCCCGCGCAAGCTGACACGGAAGTCACGCTTCCGGAGCTGCGTGCACGCGTGCAGTCAGTACTCAAATACCTCGACGGCTTCGCCGCAAAAGACTTCGAGAACACAGCTACGCGGTCGATTACCCAGCCGCGCTGGGAGGGCAAGACGATGACCGGAGCCGATTACATGCTCGAGCACGTCGTCCCGAACTTTTACTTTCACCTTACGACGGTCTACGCGCTTCTCCGTCACAACGGGGTCGCTGTTGGAAAGCGCGATTTCCTAGGTACGCTGACCCAAAAAGCACCAGCGACCTGAGACGAAACCGCGTTGGACGACCGGCTTCCCTGCCGTGGCGTTTTTCGCGTACCTGCGGGAAGATGCGCGCGATGCGCAAGCTCCCTCTCTCCTGCCATAGTGCTCTTGTTCCTCTATTTTTCTCACTCGTCGCTCCTGGTTGCGCGGCTCCGCGTTATCGGGGGGAGACCTGTAGCGGCGTAAGCGACCCTTCACGAATGGCGACAAAAGACGCGGTCACTCTCGCGACATGGAGCGGGCCGTACGGGGGCGTTCCGCCGTTCGCGAAGGTGACCGTCGATCAGTTCAAGCCGGCGTTCGAGGCCGCCATGAATGCGAAGCGCGTTGAGCTCGCGGCGATTGCGTCGACAAAAGAAGCCCCCACCTTCGAAAACACGATTGTAGCGCTCGAGGCTGCAGGGGCGGATTACGTCCGCATCGAGGCGATCTACGACGTCTGGTCTTCGACCATGAACAGTCCGGAGTTTCAAGCTATTGAGCGAGAGTTTGCCCCGAAGCTCGCCGCGTTCGCTGACGAGACTGCGCAAAACAGCGAAATTTTTCAACGCGTCGCGGCTGTCTACGCAGCCCCCGAAACCAAACGTCTCACGCCGGAACAACAACGACTCACGTGGAAGAGGTACACGACGCTCGTGCGCGCCGGCGCCAAGCTCGATGTGCCATCGAAGAAACGTCTTTCCGAAATTAACCAACGACTCGCGAGCCTCTTTACCTCGTTTAGCCAAAATGTCCTTTCGGACGAAGAGAGCTACGTGCTCCTCCTCGATAAAGAGTCCGACCTCGACGGATTACCAGAATCAACGCGAGCAGGCGCGGCTGCCGCAGCGGAGGCACGCGGCGCAAAAGGGAATTGGGCGATTACGAATACGCGTTCCTCGATGGAGCCATTCCTCACGTACGCGAAGCGCGAAGACCTCCGCGAGAAGGTATGGACCAGCTACGTCAACCGCGGCGACAATGGCGACGCCCACGACAACAACAAGCTCGTGACAGCGATCCTGGCGCTCCGTGCCGAGCGCGCGAAGCTCCTGGGTTACCCAACGCATGCTCACTGGCGTCTCGAGGACGCGATGGCCAAGACTCCGGAGCGCGCGATGGCGCTCATGCAGTCTGTTTGGGAACCTGCGGTGGCGCGCGTCCGCGAAGAAGTCGCTGACATGCAAACGATCGCTTCGAAAGAGGGCCTCAAGCGCAAGATTGCGCCTTGGGATTACCGCTTCTATGCCGAAAAAGTCCGCAAGGCAAAGTACGACATCGACGAAAACGAAGTAAAGCCGTACCTCCAACTCGAAAAGCTCCGCGAGGGAATGTTCTGGGTCGCAGGCGAGCTTCTAGGACTTTCGTTTTCACCTATACCCACGGGTTCCACGGAACTTCGACCTACGGAAGCTGAAGTCTATCATCCAGACGTTCGCGTATGGGAGGTAAAGGCCAAAGCCACGGGCAAGCACGTCGGGCTTTGGTACTTCGACCCGTATGCTCGTCCCGGGAAGCGTTCCGGGGCGTGGATGGAGGCCTATCGCCGTCAATCTCGATTCCGCGGCGAGGTGACGACGATCGTGAGCAACAACGCAAACTTCGTCAAAGGCAAAGAGGGCGCCCCAGTGCTGATTAGCTGGAGTGATGCTCGAACACTCTTTCATGAATTTGGTCACGCTCTTCATGGTTTGAGCTCGAACGTCACGTATCCGACTTTGTCGGGTACAGAGGTCGCCCGCGACTACGTGGAGTTCCCTTCGCAGCTCCTCGAGCATTGGGTCCACACGCCCGAAGTGTTAGAGAAGTTCGCGCTGCACGTGGAGACGGGAAAACCTATCCCCAAGGAGCTGGTCGCTAAACTCGAAAAAGCGAATACGTTCAACCAGGGATGGAACACTGTCGAGTACTTGAGTTCAGCGCTGGTGGACATGAAGCTCCATCTCGCCGGCGCTCAACCCATCGATCCGGATGCCTTCGAGCGCGATACGCTCAAGGCTATGGGAATGCCGGCGGAGGTGGTGATGCGTCACCGAACGCCGCAGTTTAGTCACATCTTCGCAAGCGACGGCTATTCTGCGGGCTATTACAGCTATCTTTGGTCGGATACGCTTACCGCGGACGCCTTCAACGCGTTTACAGAAGCAAAAGGGCCCTATGACAGCGAGGTAGCCAATCGCCTCCGGCAACACGTGTTCTCCGTCGGCGACACCGTAGACCCAGCGGAAGGCTATCGGGCTTTTCGAGGGCGTGATCCCGACACGAAAGCGCTTATGCGAAAGCGCGGGTTCCTAAAGGTCGCGGCGCCGCTGAAAGCTAAGGTCCAAAACTAAGACCTTCGGCGGTCAAAACGTACCGACGACGCCAACGGAAGTCGGACCGGCCACGGGCCGCCAGGAGGTCTTCGAGGTCACCTTCGCCTCACGAGGCGCCGGGCGTTCGGCCTCGACCCCTGAAGTGAGCACGTACGCCGCGATGGTAAGCCCAGCGGCAAGCACGGTCGCCCCGCCCAAGACGTCAGCGGCGAGGGCGGTTGTGCGCGTCGCGCGGCGCGCGTCACTGAATCCCACGGGATCGTTCGGAGTTCCCAGCGCTTTCTCGTAATCCGCGTGGTCTCTCGAGGCGACAATGGCCATCGCAGCCGTGCCACCTCCAAGCGCAAGCGTGGCCGCCAGACCGACGTAAAACGGCGTTCGACTTTTCGTGACCATGACCACGGACGCGGCTCCAGCCGCTGCTGGCTCGTTCGGTCGAAGGGAAAGGCTCGAGACGGGTTTCAACTCAAAGCTGAGCTCCATCTGCTGGGCCCCCGCGAAGTCAAGCACGCGCGCTTCCGTCTGATACCCCGACGCCGTGACAGAGATGCGCCTGCGCCCGGCGCTCACCAGGAGACCTTGCGCGAGCGGTTTGCCGCGCGGCTCGTCGTCGACGCTCACTTCCGCGGAGGCCACGTTGACGACGAACGTGAGCCTCGCCACGCGCGTTCGTAGTTTGGCAAGATCGGTTTCTACATCACGTTTGCGATCGGGTTCGACCTTGTCAGCACCCTCTGAGATGTATTGCTCAAAGGACCGCATTGCGCCCGCATAGTCTTGAAGCTGGTAAAGCGTTTGTCCGAGGTTGTAGTGGATACGGAACGACGGCGCCGCGACGTACGCCGCACGAAATTCTGCGAGCGCGGCGTGAAAATTTCCCTCTTTGAAAAGGTCGATGCCGCGACCAAACCGCGTGCGCCCCTCGTCCATACCGTGCGTCTGCGCGTGCGCCTCGGTTGAACTTCCGATGTCGAACAACATGCCGAAGGCGAGGAGCGCCGCCACTCTAGCCAAGCGAAGCAGGACGGGCTTCATTGTGCGTACGGATCCTTCTCATCGAGCGTTCGGAGCCCATTCTTTGACAGGCCTGGGGGTGCGGAGGGCGCCGAAAGCGCGCTCGCGGAACTGCCCGGAATCACCGAATGGGCGGCAGGTAAGGCGCTCTTGGTCGTCTGGCCAAGAGAAGGCGGACGAGTGGGCCTCGGCGCAACCGCCGAAGGCGTCGCTGGCGCCACAAACGTGACCGTCGGGGTGACTTCGGGCCCGCGTGCTAGGTCGAGGTCCCCCACGTCGGACGGCGCTTGCGCGGCGCTCGGAGCCGCGAGCGAAGCTGCACGCCACGAAGCTGCCGTCGCTACGTAGGTCGCGGCCACGAGTCCAAGCGCGACGACCGCAGCGGAGCCGAGAACGACGAGCGCGCGCGGCCCCTGTACGAGCTTCAGCTCGGTTGGCTTCGTCGCGACAATCGGCGGAAGCGTCCCCGGTGCGGCGAGCGAGGGAGCCGCGGTAGGCAGAGCAACCTGGGACACGGCGGGCGCGGCCGCGCGCTCTGGGAGAGATCGAAGCCCACTCGCGGAGTTGTCCGCAAGGCGCTGTTCTACGAGCGCGCTCATATGGTCGCGTTCCGCCGTAAAAGCTTCACGTAGCGACGCCGCTAGGTCCTTCCGATTCACCTCCGCGCGCTTTCGTAGCCAAGCTTCCAGCTCACCCTGAAGCTCCGCCGCGCTGCTGTGCCTATCTCCGGGAAAGCGAGCCATGGCACGGTCGCAAATCCTCGCGAGTTCGAGGTCAACGTCCGGAACGACGTCGAGGATCTTCGGGTCGGCTCCCTCCATGCGGCGAGCGAGGGTCTCGTGCGCGGACATCCCGGCCGCCACGCGCATTCCCGCGATGGCCTCCCACAAAATGACGCCGACCGAAAACACGTCAGCGCGTGCGTCGACGGCAAGCATACTTGCCTGCTCCGGCGCCATGTACCCGACCTTGCCCTTAAGGACGCCAGCCTGCGTCTCTTGAAGCGACGCTGAGCTCTTCGCGATGCCAAAGTCGACCAGCTTCACGCGCGCGTCATAACCAATGATAATATTGTGCGGACTTACGTCGCGATGAACGATACCCAACTTGGACCCGTCGAAGTCCGAGAGAGCATGCGCGTATTCAAGCGCATCGAGAACGTCACACAACATACTTACGTCCGCCGAAAGCGGGAACTGCTGAGGCGTCAGCCTTCGCCTTACGCGCGTCGCAGGTTGCCCCTCAATGTACTCCATCGCAATCATCAGGCGGCCGTGCACTTCGCCGACTTCAAACGTCTGGACGATGTTCGGGTGATTGAGTCGCGCGGCAAGGCGAGCCTCGTCGAGGAACATCGCGCGGTATTCTTCGTCTTGCGCCATGCTCTCTTTGAGCAGCTTCAGCACGCAGAGCTTACGAAAACCCTCAGGACCATCCGCGACGGCGAGGTAAACATCGGCCATGCCGCCTTGGCCAAGGGCGCCGAGTAGTCGGTATTTGCTCAGCGCATCGGCGAGCGAGAGGTCTCTCGGTGCGAGGGCGTGAACGACGCGGTCTGCGTCGGGCTGCGCTCTTGACTTGTGGCTCATTGGGTAGGGGCAATCGCTATTGTGGTAGCGGCCCCCGCGCGCACGAGCACGCGACCGGAGCCAAAGCGTTTTTTCGAGTCGCCTTCACCGAGGTATCCCGTGAAGGTGTGAAGGCCAGGCGGTACGTTGAGAAACCCACCGCGTCCAAAGGTGTCGGTTTTCGTATCCTCGATTGAAGGAGCGGAATTGATCACGTAAAAGAGCTTCATCGAAGGGTCTTTCGCGCTCGTCGTGAAGCTCGCGCCGTCGAGCAAAGCGCCGTTACAATCACGAGCCAACACGAACACGAGCCCGTGTCCTACGGCGTCGAAAAGGCCTGATTTACCGAGTGCAGAGTCCGCAAGAAAAGCGATCTCCGCCGGACGCAGAAGCAACTGCTGGAGCAAATTTTGCGGATTCGTGAGAGCGGGAGACGTCGCACGATAGGTGGGAGGATACTGAGGCGCTCGTGTCTCGAAGAACCCCTCAAAGCCGTATTCAACCTTGGCACTCACCGTACCGTCCGCGTTCGGTACCACCCAGCCGGCGCCGCCTTCGACGCCAGCGTCCGCCGCACGGGCTCCCTCAAGCGTGCCTCGCGCGTTGGCGCAGTTCGAGTCCGTCGTCGCACAGAGTCGCACGAGCGTGTTCGTCGGCGGCGCACCCGTCGAGAAGTCCGTGTAGCGGACGGACACCGTGACCGTCTTCGAGGGGTCGGGACTCGCCGGAGGGGACCCGGCGCATGCGAAGTTGTCGTCCGCCACGCAAACGCGACTTGGCGAGCACCGAAGGGACGCGAAGTTCGCTCCGCGAGCTGCGCAATCGGAGTCGCTCGCGCACTGGTCCTGGCTTGTTGGGAACATAAGCGAGCAAGCGCCGCAGCTAAGTGCGAGGCCCAACGCAGCGAGGCAAAGCTCTGCCCTTTTTCGGACCATCACCATCGAACGAATTCCTCAGAGGAGCCGGCCTTGCATCACGTCGAGGAGAAACCCCAGCGCACGGCACTGCCGCCCTCGTTAGGAAGTATATCCGGTCGGCTCGGCGAGGCTTGTGCCCCGCGCCGCCATGGACGAAGTCCCACAAACAGCATCCCTCTCGGACAGTTCGCTCCTGCGCATGCCGAAGCTGTAGCCAAAAGCATGCCAAGGTACGATAACTATTCTCCTACTGTTTTCGTCGGTTAATGCGACTCCCTAGCCCGACGCGAGGGTGGCCCCTGGTACGCAAAGGGTCCATCAGCCGGACCACCCAAGGGTTCGACAAGGTGTCCTCGTACCTCGCGTGCGGACATCGCAGAGCGCGACGCCAACTGGGCAGATTGGAGCGGTACGAAGTATCGTGTCGGCGCCGTTCATGAAAGACCAGCAGCCACCATCCCTTGCGTCGGGTTCGGACGGACCCGACGACGCCGCCGACGAGCTTGGCTTAGACGCTGACGACGTCGAACTATCCGAAAACGCGACTCCCGCGAGTACGAGTTCGCGGTCGCGCTCAATTCCCCCGCCGCTTACACCCCAAGAGGCAGCGGCGTCGTTTCGAGCTACCACCGTCGACGACGCTCGCCCGGCCGAGCCTTCGCTCGACCCCACGCCTCTCCCCGAGGCTCCCCCAAACAAGCTCATCTATGGATTAATCGTGCTCGGAGCTGTTGTGGTTAGCGGAACTGGCGGCGCGCTTTGGGTTCGGCGTTCGGCGGCCGAGCCTAGGGCGGCAACGTCGGTCTCCGTGCCTTCAAGCTCTTCCTTACCCAAGGTCATCACGATTAACCCCGTAGACATGAGCGGGGCAGAGGCGCCGTAGCGGATGCCACGCGCGAGAATCCACCCATGATTGGCAAGACCCTCAACGAGCGGCACACCGTGGGTCCGCTTCCTCCGGCGAAAGCGATACGTATTCTCTCGGAAAGACTCGCTTCGCAGGCAACGCACCTCGTCGCGGTTCGCGCGAAAGGTCCACGCATGATCGCATGCCTCGTCGTCGAGGCTTCCAAGCCGGTCGTGCGCCTCTGTCGTGCGCTGGGTGTCGACGTCACTTACCTTGGCACGGGCGTGTTCGGATTGCTGGGCGACGACGCTTCGCGGCTGTTCGACACCATGGCGCCGCACCGCCGCGCTTGGCTCGAGGCATCGTGCGGGCCACGCGAGACGAAAGTCCTTCTTCTCGCGGGGGGGACCGCTCTACTCACGCTTACAACAGACGGCGGGAAGGTTACGGTAACGGCGCTGCCGTGACGCCGCCAATGCACTGTCGTACGCTCCGTGGGTGCATGTTTTCGGACTCACGGGAGGAATCGCTTCGGGCAAAAGTACGGTCGCCGCACGGCTACGCGCGCGCGGCGTTCCGGTCATTGATGCCGACGAACTTTCGCGCGACGCCGTCGCCAAAGGCTCACCCGGCCTAGCCCTTATCGTCGGGGCATTCGGCGAGTCCATCGTCGAGCACGACGGAGGCCTCGATCGAAGGAAACTCGCATCCATCGTTTTCGACGACGGAGCAAAGCGACGAGTGCTTAACGACATCATTCACCCGATCGTGGCACGCCTTGCGCTTGGGCGCGCCGCTGAGCATCGCGAAAGCGGTCACAAGCTCGCTTGCTACGAGGCCGCGCTGCTCGTTGAAAATGGCCTTGCCGACGCCTGCCGGCCGCTCGTTGTGGTCTCCGCGCCGGAGTCTATGCAGCTAGCCCGAGCCGTGGCGCGCGGCGACAAGGGGACTTCGGTCGCGTCCAGAGAGGATCAAGCTCGCGCACGCATGCGCGCGCAAGCCCCCCTCGAGCAGAAGTTGAAGGCGGCGGACTTCGTCATCGCCAACGACAGCTCACTCGCTTCGCTGGCAAGCAGAACGGATGCGGTTCTCACGTTAATTTGCGACCGATTGGGCATCGACGAACGTACGGCCACGAAAGACGGCGCGGCACGACGGTGATAACCTCTGCCATCGGATGAGCACGCACGGAACCGGCGCGTCATCAAACTATAGCGATAACGAATCGCCTGACGCGTCGGGCGCAGCAGTCGCGAGCGCGCCGGTTCGCGCAGGGCTTGTCCTTCTCTACGCCCCCAAGTTTATCGAACTTGCCCCGGCGTACGTCTTCGGCGCGACCGAACTCACGATTGGACGCGATGTGTCGAACGAGGTTTGCGTTCCGGAGCAAGCCGTGAGCCGAGAACACGCACGGTTCTGCGCGCACGCGAGGTCGGGCGAAAGATCCTGGACGCTTCAGGATCTCGGCAGCCGCAACGGAACGATGGTCGACGGCGTTTGCGTTTCCGAAATCGCACTTGAACCGGACCACGAAGTGCGTGTCGGGGATGCGATTTTCAAATTCGTCGTATCTGGCGCGGAGAGATACACACCGTACCGGATTGACGGGCACGTCATCGGGCACCGCAAAGCAAAAAACTTTCGCGAATTGGTCGGCGGCTCGCAAATGGATGCTCTCGCCGCAGACATCGAGCGGATCGCACCTACAGAGCTCTCAACGGTGATCCTGGGTGAAACAGGCACTGGAAAGGAAGTCGTCGCACGCGGCCTCCATCGCCTTTCCGGTAGGACCGGGTCCATGCAGGCCATCAATTGCGCCGCGATCCCGCATAACCTTCTTGAGAGCGAGCTTTTTGGATACCGGCGAGGCGCATTTTCGGGAGCCGATCGTGACAAGCCAGGGCTCATCACCTGCGCTGACAGGGGAACACTTTTTCTCGACGAGATAGGCGATATGCCACTCGACTCGCAGGCTAAGCTTTTGCGCGTTCTTCAGTCGCGCGAGGTCTTTCCACTTGGCGGCACGAGGTCGGAGAAAGTCGATATCCGCGTCGTTTGCGCAACGCACCGCGACCTTTACCAATACGTAAAAGACGGACGTTTCCGGGGCGATCTGCTCGCGCGCCTCAACGAGCACGTCGTTCGCCTTCCCCCGCTGCGCGAACGCAAAGAGGACATCTATCAGCTCGCGCTAGACTTTTGTTCTCGCTATGGACGCCCCACCATGAAGTTTGGTTTCTCGTTTTGGGTCGCGCTCCTCCACTACGACTGGCCGTTCAACGTCCGTGAACTCGAGAGTTGTATTAAGCGCGGGATAGCGCTCGCAGACGGAGACACGCTCGATGCGATTCACCTGCCCGACGCCATCAGTGAACCGATGAAGACGTACGGCCAGCGTCTGCGCGCGATCGAAGCGGGGCATTCGCTAACGTCTTCACGTGTGCAGACGGATATGCGAGTTCCGAACGTGACAGGGCTTTCGAGTCGCGGCGTTCCCACGGAAGAGACGCTCCGAGCGCTACTCGCTCAGCACTGCGGCAATGTAGCCGCCGTGGGCCGTGCGTGCGGCAAGGAGCGCATGCAGGTCCACCGCTGGCTCAAGCGCTACGGCATTGTCCTCGACGATTACCGAAACGGATAACGCGAGACAGCGACGCACTACGGGCTCTCATCCTCGTTCGAATCGCTCTGGCCTGCGATGCGTACGTGGCCGCCCTCACGACGAAGCAGAAGAAGCAGGATTCTCCCGAAAACTCCGTCCGTGGTCACGCGCGGGTGCGAAAGAGTTACCCTCACGTAAAGGTCGCCGGGGCGCATCGCAAGGGGCTGTTTCGGTCGTTCTGCGGAATCGAAGGCTGCAGTATCGTAAGCTGAGACGGCAACGCGTACTACGCGCGTCATGCCGGAGGAGCCGACCTTTCGCGCGTCCGCGATTTTCGCTTTCGCCTTCCACATTTCAACGAGCTGACTCTTGCCAGAAACGCGACTTAGGGAAGTTGCGTCTTGCGCGAGGAGCTGAAGCGCGGCAGCGAGGTCGTCCTCCTCGAAGGCACGCACATAGGCGCGGACGACTTCGGCGGCTTCGCTCGCATCGATGGGCTCGCGCAACGTGACCACACCGGAGGCTATCGCGCGGTCCGTGGACGCAGGCCTCGCGGGCGCGACCGTGAGCGCTACGCCGATCGCGTGTCGCTCGACGCCCGGCGATTCAGCATGTCGCTCCAACCCAAGCGTTCGAGGCGCCATCTCGCGCGCGCCTGAATGCGCGCAGCCTGAGTGATCGAACACGAACGCGACGAGACCTAAAACACGCAGCGCTGCCCGCGCAGGCGCATTCGGTCGCTCCATAGCCTCGTTACAAGGACTCGACGTGCGGAGCCTTACCTCGAGCGAGTGTGACCACCGACCGGTCCGGAACTACAGTCCAGCGCGACTGACCCGTGGGGCTCGACGCCGCAATCGACCACTCATCGTCAAAATCGCTCGCAAGCACGACGAAGTGCATTTGGTCGAGCTCGGGGGTTTTCCTCCGAAGAGCTAAATCATCGCCGAGGATGTTTTCCGCGTCGGCTCTGCCCTCGAGGATTCGGTACCCCATCTGCATACCGCGATGAATCGCAAACATATGTTCGCCGTTTGATACGACCACGTTGACCTTACTCGACGGCCCACCCACCTCATCCGCCATGCCGTCAACCACCGCGACGCAAGAGCTCAGCGCGTCACGGACATGTGCGGGGTCGCTCAGTCCGTCGTTTAGACGTCCTGCATCATGAAGGAACGAGAGGAAAACGTAAAAGAGTACCTCGGCGTCACTGTCTCCGCGAATCGAGGATCGAAGAAAGGCCGGCACGCTTCCGAGGAGTCGCTCCCGGATCGATGCGTAAGCGGGCAACGTGCCTGTTTGCGCGAAAAGCCACTGGCGATACCGAAAGGGGTGAGTGTTCTCTGTGCGCAGTCCGCCTACCGTCGCGTGCCGAACGTGCCCAACGAGGACGTCCGCACGGACGTCGCCAGCCAGTTGCGCAACGTCGATGGTCGCGTGCTCGTCGATGGGGCGGCGGCGCATGAGCACCTCACCTCCCTGGTAGAAACCCACGCCCCAACCGAGCGGAACACCTGTCGAGCGAACGCTCAAGGCCTCCGACTCCGACGCGAGAACTCGAGCGGCGAGGTCTGCGCGATTCCCGATCAGGCCGAATAGACGTGCCATGCGGTGGTCATCTCCTCAGGACGGGACTCGTGACTCGTGCGGTTCAGTGAGTAGCGGTTCGAGGCGTGACGTGTGCGAGCTTGGTAAATTCTCAGCGGCGAAGTCGACAACGAGAGGAAGGAGTGCAAGCGTTTTCGTTGTGTGAGCGCGGGCGCGCCGGTCCACCCACTGTCCCCATGCGCGCGCTCCGAACGGGGCAAACGCAGCAAGAACAAGCGCAAACGCCCAGGTCGGAATCTCAAACACGGCGAGCGCTCCCTGCATCCCGCCAGTGAAGCGTGGCACATCGCAGGCGCCAATGCACGCGCGGCGGCGTCCATCCGTTCGTCACGGCCGAGAGGCGCATGCGACGCCCGCGCTGAATCCCACGTTTCGCTCCGCGCTCTGTCACCTTGTCACTTTGCCGGCTGTACGATGAAAGGCACGACGTGTTCCCGGCCTTCGAACCCCACGCGGTAGGACGCCGCCGCGTGTTGGCTCGAAAACGGGCCGACGCGCACCCTAAACCAGGTTCCGCGACCGGGCACCTTCGCCTCCGTGACGTAGGCTTTGTGCCCCCGCGCACGTAGCTGACCCGAAAACGTGTCGGCCTCGGACTGCGTGCGAAAAGAGCTTACTTGAAGCTGATACCCGCCCTCATGACCTGCCGTCGATGCTTGGCCGGCAGCGCTCGCATTCTCAACCGCATCGCTCGCCGCGCGGGTAAGCGCGTCGCGTGGCCGCGTGACGATCGGCGAGGCGCCGAGCATATTTTGCGCAGGTAGCGCGACCACGGCGAGCCTTTCGCCCGACGTCGGAACCGCCGATACCCCCGCGGTTCGGACGTTGAGTGCGACAGCCGAAGGTGGGCCGTCCGCAAGGGGGACGTTGCCTTGACCCGATGTCGTTCCAGCGGCCGCGACCTTTCCCCTCTCACCTTTCACTGCGGCAAGGGCGGTGGTTGGTGCGCTCTCGTCGCTCAGCAGCCCGGGGAATGTCACATCGCGCGGCGTGAGGTCCGTGGCTTTCGGTGCGGCACCCGTCGCCGACTTCGCTTGTGCGGCCACGAGTTCGCCGAGCGGGTCGGCTTTCACAGCCGTCGACGACTGGCGCCCACCAAGTGCGAGACCCGCGAAGACGACGCAGGCGCCGCCGAGGGCAACGAGGAGGAGCGTGACGCCACGAGGTGTGCGATCACCATCGTGTTCTTGAATTTGCTCGAGGTTCCTGAGGCTGCCTTGGTCCATCATTGTTTGGGCTCTCCTTGGCGTCCCACGGGGCTGGACTCGGTTTCGTATCGCCACCGGTCCCCGAAGGCCAACTTTGCAGGGGTCGCGGTGGAATCAGTCGACCTGCACGCGTGAGTGCGGAGTCGCAACGCCTTGGCATAACCGTTGACCCACGCGGGTATTCGGCCACACAACGCTGTTTATCGTCGGCGCTTCGACGCGTGCGCCCGCGCCAATCACAGACCCGTCGATGGCGGCGTTGACCGTCGCGGTCGGGTGCGCCCACGACTTTAGAGAGCGCGCCGCGAGCCACTCCGCGTTCGCTTCGAGGTAACAGGCGACGGACCCGATATCGGTAAACGGCGACGGCGTGAAGTAGGCTGAGATGGAGTCGCCTCGTTTAAGACAAGGCATATAAGTATCCCTAATTAGACACCCGCGGTCGGGCAAGCGAGAACGGATTTCGTCGCCCACCACGTGAACACCTAAAAAGTCGCCGCCTCGTGTCTCCACGCCGACGCTCGAGGTCCGTAGCCGGACAACTCTACCCTCGTTGTCGATTCCCACATTACCCTCGAAGGCTGGACGCGCGCGCACCGCGAGCGTCACACCGCCGCGCGTCGCATGGATCGCCAACAAGTCGCGTGGGTCTAGCGGACTCAAAATATCACCGTTCCAGACGAGAACATCTCCCGGTCCGAGCAAGTCGCGGGCATGCGAGAGGCCTCCCGCCGTGCCCAAAAGCTCGCGCTCGTGCGAGACGATCACATCCGAAGACGCCGCCCAAGCGTCTAGGTCGCTGGGCCGGTGGTGCACGTTGATGACGACGCGGCTCGCGGCGCCGCCTAGGCGGAGACGCGCTACAACGTGAGCGACGGCAGGTTGGTCGCCTACCGGCACCATGGGCTTCGCGAGTTCGTCGGTGAGCGGGCGGAGGCGCGTGCCCAACCCCGCGCAAAGCACCATCGCCGCCGTCGTCCGTTCGCTCGCCGCCATCGTTCAGCGTGCTACCACATGGGCGGGCGCGAACTTTATCGTTAGGCGCCCGGAACACGCTGCTTTTTTGGGCCGTTGCACATAACCATAGTAAGTCAGCGCCATGGTCGCTATGGTTTCTGGCCGGCTGTTTCTTCGAGCGGGCGCCAGCGGTGCCGGTGGTTCGGATTCGAGCGCTGCGAAGTTTTCGCGACCTCAACGCCTTTCGCGGAAGCTCGCGCGGCGGGCCGTCTTGGTCTCGCTCGCCGCCCTCGCCGGTATCGCTTGCGTGACAGCCTGCGCAAATGAGCAAACGGGCATTGAGGCGTGCCGTGCGATCGAGGGCGCGCGCTGCGAAAACGCGCGGAGCTGTGGGATCGACCTCACGAGTCCTGTCCATCGCGGTACCTCGCCCTCGGACGACGTCGGAGGATGCAAACGGTACTACCAAGACGCGTGCCTTCATGGGTTCGCGGCTCCGAAGGATCCAGGCGGCGTCGCGGTACAGGTGTGCGTCGACGCCATCAACCAAGCGACGGACTGCGAGATCGTGAAGGCCCCTGAGAAGAGCCCCGCATGCTCGTTTCTCGTACCCCCTGCTGTTCCCGTCGCAACGGCGGTGGCGGACGCGAGCGTCGCAGACTGATTCGACCAATCGCCTCCTTCGGCGAACGCTACAGCTCTGCCGGACGGAGCTCTGCCGGACGAACGCGACGTGCGAGACATCCCTCCGTGGACCGTCAACCTCGCTAACGCGGCGGCTCCGGGGCGGAGTTATGCGTCGTCCTCTCCGTCGTCCATGACCCCCGTTATGTCGACCGTCGAGTCGGCTCTTGCGCCCGCCAAACTTTCCGGCGGATCCTCATCTTGGTCCATGCCTTCCACGGGAACGCGAACGCGCGACGCACGCATGTGTTCGTCCAGGTCAACCCTCCAAAACGACGGGTCATCTCCACTGCGACACCCCAGCGTGAGGGAGGGCGACGCGAGAATCGTAAAGTTTGACCCCGCCGGCTGCCGCTGCTCGCTAACGTGGCGATGGCCGTGAAGGACGGCCGTGACGCCAAGGCTGTCGAACAGGGCAGCGGCACGCGGAGCATCGTCAAGGCACATGCCTATCTCGCTCGGCGCGCGTCGCCCTACGCCGTGCGGAAGCGGCACGACGTGATGGTGAAGCATGACCAGGCGGTGACGCGCAGCCTTGAACTCGGGCCGCTCGCCAAGGGCGCGGAGCCACTCCAGTTGCGCGGTTCCAATCGCACCGTTCTGCCTAAAAAACCGTCGCTGCGGACGCGCGCACGAATTCAACCCGACCAAGACCGCGTCGGCTTCGGGCAGAGGCCGGTACCAGCCGCCCGACGCGTGAAGCTCGAGTCCGAGGCGCGACGCGAATGCCGTCCACGCCGCACGCTTGGTTTCGGCCGTCGGCTTTGGGCGACCACTACCGCGCAAGGGGAAAAGATAGAGGTCGTGATTCCCGGGGATCACAAAGAGGCGCCCCTTGTCGCGAAAGCGCGCGAACGCCGCCTCCACGAGCTCCCACCCTACGCCGTCATCCGTCACGTCGCCGGTGATGGCGACCGCGTCGACCGCGCTATCTTCAATGACTTGAAGCGCACGCAAAAGTCTCACGTTCGAGTTCCGCGGCGTTCCCTCGTAGAGAACGCGTAAAGCACCCGGTGCGGGGATGTGTTGGGCGAGCGTGGTCGCTCGCCGCGCTTCGAGATGACACGCCTTCGCGGCGGCGCGCTCCACGGGGTCGATGACCCCTCCCCCGTCTTTCATCGACGGAATCGGGTGCGCAAACCCAGCGGGATCGAGTAGCGCAATTTTCCCGGGACGCTTTCCTCGCTCGTGAAGAACGCGCCAACCGCTCTCCGCCCAAACCATCTCGACCTTCGTAGCGTCGACCGAAACGGGGACCGCGCTGCGTTTTACGACACGCAAGCGATCGTGGAAGGTGTCGCCAAACTCCGAGACGTGGAAGTCGGATACATGAGCAAGGACGAACGCCACGAAAACTTACATGCCGGCGAGAATCTTAAACGACTCGCCCTCGGGCACCACCTCCAACCGGTTGTCGGCGACGGCGTGCTTCCACTCCTCGCCCTTGAGTCCCGGGATGCGGTAACTCGCGGAGTACGTGTACTCGATGAAAACTTTCTTATTTTCGGCGAACGTCACGTTCCGGTAACGAATCTCGTACCGGATCGTCTGCGTTTTTACGAACGTCGACGTCAGGTAGTCTTTGAGGCCATCGAAGTCGATGTCGTCCTCGGGGTTCGTGTTGCCCCCGTCCTCGTAGTACTTCGGACTCGCGAGCTTAAGCAGGATGCCCACGTCCTTTTCTTCGACGGCGTGGCGGTACTGCTCGCAAAACGCGATGACCTTCTTGTTGTCGCTAGAGTCCTCGACGTCCGTGTTGGGGATGAACGTCTTGGAGCATCCCCCCGTGCTTCCCGCCGCGATGGCGATCGAGAGGGCGAGTGTGAAGGAAACGGGAACGGACTTACGCATCATGGGCTCCAACAAGGAAGACCTTACGAGGATTCCTGGGTCAGCGACGACAGAACGACCGGATTAGAGCCAGAAGAAGCGCGCTTTGGCAAATCCCCCCCATGGGCTTTTCACTTCTAGCGTCTCCGGCCGGCCCGAAGCGAGAGGGAGGAGCACGCGATGAGCTTCGACCGCGTAAGGCAAATCAAGCGTTCCACCAGGGGGAAGCTGCGCGGGGAGGCCCGTCGACCAGGCTTCGAGACGTGCGGCAAGAGGGGACGCGGCGACGAGCAACGCGACGGCTCCAGGCGCCGTTCCCGGTGCCATCTTCCGCGAGGTTGCTCCTCCTTCGTCGACGGCAACGACGACGATCCGTTCGGCGACTCCGCCTCGAACGAGGTCTGCCGCCATCGCCAAGGCGTCGAGGCCTCCTAGCGGACCGCCTCCGACGGCGAAGGCGGGGCCCGTCAGACCGAACGCTACGGCGCACTCACCCGCGACAGCATTCGGAGTTGTATACGGAAACCGTCGGGGCTCGGCGCGCGTTGCGCCCAACGCACCGATGCGTGCAAGATACACCTCATTCATGTCCACCGTGGCAAGGCCATGACCGACGATGATTCCGGCCCCCTTAAGCGCGAAGTCCGGCGTTTGAAGCAACGAAGCGCGAAGACGCTCCACGGCGGCCAGTGCGAGGCGCACGAGACCGCCGCCGCGAGCAATCTTGTCTTCTGCGTATCCCGTCACGGACGCAAGAAACCTGGAGTCTGGAGGTTCAGTGACCGCTGCGGCGGAAGAGATGTAGACGGCACGGCAGCGGTCGCGAATCGGGCGGGCTCGCGACGGGGAGGGCTCGTCCCGCGTGAGGAGCAAAGCGGCATTCGCGCCACCGAACGCCGCCGAAAGCTTGAGCGCTGTCGCGGCCGAGCAGGCCTCGGCTTGCTCTAAAAGATGGACGCCCACCTCAAGCGCACCGGCCCCGGCCGAGGCGGGTGCAACGCCGCGTTTCATCGCCTGAAGAGCGGCGAGGGCTTCGAGCGCTCCTCCGGAGCCGAGCGTGTGCCCCGTCTGACTTTTTAACGCATGAAGGGGCACATGCGCGAGCCGAGAACCGAGCACGGCCGACAACGCCCGCATTTCTGACGCATCGTTGAAAAGCGTGCCCGTGCCATGCGCACTCACCAAGTCCACCACGGGCCTCCCGGCCTCGTTTATGGCTCCAGCCGCCGCGCGCGCAAGGCCGCGACCTTCGCGACACGGGGCCGTGAGATGAACCGCATCGCACGAGGCCGCGAAACCCTGGACGTAGCCGTGGACGGGCTGCGCACTTCGATCCGCATCGCCACCGCGGATGAGCGCCAAGACCGCCGCTCCCTCGCCAAGCGCCAAGCCGTCTCGGCCCACGCGAAACGGGCTTGGTGCGCCATAGGTGCATACGGCACGCAAAGCCTCGAAGCCAGAAGCCACGAACACGCTGACCGCGTCGAACCCTCCGCAAAGGGCAACGTCACAAGCCCCAGCGAGCAGCCACTCGCGTGCGACTCCGATGGCGAGCGTCGACGATGCGCACGCGCCGAGCAGCAGCGCCATCGGCTGAAAATCGCACGGCCGAGACGTCGCCAGCACGGGCCCGAGGTACGTCGCATCCGTAGAACAAAAGCGCGAACCGCCGGTACGGAACGCGCGCTCGAACGAGCGCATACCTCCGCTCGAGGTTCCGATAGCAAGTCCGACACGGAGTTTGCGCCAGTCGGGTAGCGAAGCATCAAGCTGGGTTGCGCACATGAGCAGCGCTCGCTCGAGAAGCAACGTTGCGCGGTCGGCGTCTCGTTCAACCGCGTCGATCTCGCGCACACGACCGCAGAACGGTCGCGTCAGGGATGCCGCCGCGAGTTCGGCGTCTCGGGTCACAGCTAAGCGCGCGGGCTCGCCCACGTCGCCCAATCCAAGCGCATCACGCCCCTCACCGAGCGCCGAAAGCGCACCGAACGCGACCACGGCGCAGCTCATAGCGACGTCGCACTCTCGCCGTCAGGATCTTCGAAAGCTTCCGGATAAGGTTCCTTTGGCAACACTTCTTCGACGAACAGGTCGACTTGAAGGCCGGAGCGGCCCTCGACATAGCGGCCGTGCTCACCCGCTTGCGGCACGAGACCGCGCGATACCCACTCGACAGCTTCGACAGACTCGCCCTCGCGGCGCAACGCGAGGAATCGATGCCCATCGGTGCGCAGCGTCACGGTGCTGCCTCCATCGCGGAGGACCCAAGAGCTTTCGAGAGGAGACGAACGGCCGAGGAGCAGGCGCCCGTCGAGCGGCGACAGAAACCACCACCTCAACATGCCTATGGGCAACCCCTTCCACGCGGCTTGGTCGATTCCGCCCCTTCGTTCAAGTTTGAGTGCAGGGAGCACGAAACGAAAGCGACTTTTCGTTACCCACATGTCAAGCGCTGTCGTACCCCCCGGACCGAGCAGGATCATGCGCACGGCGTTCCCAGGGCTGACTGCCACGGCACCGCGCGCCTGGAGGGCTTGGCCTGAACGCGGATCGCGTAGCGTCAGCCGGATGCGTTCTACGTACGAACGCGCAGGCTGTACGCTACGAAGATGCGCGAGGCGCGCGCGAGCCTGCGTCCACTCTGCTTGTGAGAGCCTGGGCTTCGAAGCGTCGCGCATCAGTTCAGGCACGAGCGGCGTCGAGGTGCCTCTCGAAACGGCTTGCCCGCATCCGGGCAGGAACGGCAAAAGCGTGAGCGTTCGCCGCGCCCACCTAAAACAGTACGTCAAGGCTGCCTCGCAACCCCGACGCGGGAGGCCGCGGTAGGGCGATAGCGGCCGATCGTGATCGCGTAGCCCGAGCCGCGCGAAGAACCGAGGCACAAAACGGAGTTCAACGACGCGTCCGCCGCGAGCGTCCCCACGGCCATGGCGATGGCAAGGCCACCCGCCGCTTCGTGCGAGCCGACGCTTTCCGCGCACGGGATGCGTCGACAGGAAGCCCATCCACCGCGCTCGAGGATGGCCTCGAGCTCTGGATTTCCGGAGGCGAGGATCACGGCGGCGCGCGTCCCTTCGGTAGAGGACGGCGGCGCGATCTCACTCGGCGGCGCGTCGTCATTCCACCAAGCGATCACTTGCTCGACGCGGGCCAAGATGGGTAGCTTTCTCTGTAGGGCGACGTCCTCGGCCGCGAGCGCGACCGCCCCCGCTCCCTCCCGCCGCGTGGGTCGCTTGCCGGCCTCCGAATCCGCCCGGGCCGAACCGAAAATCACGCCGAGTACGTGGTCTACGAGGATGCTCTTTTCTTCGACGGCCACCGACGCAACGCGATCGCATACGCCAGTCGCGATCATTTCCCACGCCTGCGTGAACGCGCACTCACCCGACACGGCGAGATCGGCGACCACGAGAGTCGGCCCCGTTAAGCCGAGATAAATCGAGACATGACCTGCAGGCGAACTCGGGACAAGGTTCGGAAAATCCGAAGGGCTCACGAACCGAGCGCCCTTTTCACGGAGGCGCCGCATGTAAGCCGCCGTCGCGTCGACGGCTCCGTACGCGTTGCCAAACACGACCCCGGCGTCACTCGCGCCCGATCCTAGCGCGTGGCTGCAGACGAGAGCCGCAAGGCGCGAGACACGGTCGAGCCGGCGCGCACGTCTCGCGTCAAGAGAGGCGTCCACGTCAAGCGCTATCGACTCAGCTTGACAGGCGTGGGTCGATAACTCGGCGATAGCAGCCCCAGAAAAGGTCCCCGCAGGCGTTATCGCGGCTGCGCCCGTGATGACCACCGGACGACCGCGAGGGCGCCAGGGACGGACCTGCATGGCTCCTCCCGTCACGGAGGCCCGTCCAAAAACCAGAACGGCATCCATACCGCCAAAGCCGAAGGAACTCGAAACGGCCACGTTGACGACGCGCGCTTCCGCCTCGCGCACGTGCCGAAGCGGACACTCGGTATCCGGGTCTTCAAGACCACCGGTCGGCGGAACGATTCCGTTGGCGACCGCCATCGCCGTGATCGCAGCTTCGATGGCCCCGCTCGCCGCCAGCGTATGACCGAACTGCCCTTTCTGACTCGATACGGGGATGTGGGCGACCGACGCGCCGAAGACGTGCGCAAGGGCGCGCGCCTCCATGAGGTCATTCAGGGGCGTGCCCGTGCCGTGGGCGTTAACGTAGTCGACCGACGCCGGCATAACGCCCGCGCGAACGAGCGCCGCATGCATCGCGCGCGCCGGAGCACGTCCACTCGGCTCCGGATTTGTGATGTGGTGAGCCTCCGCGGCGGTCGACCAACCCAGGAGCGTGCATATTGCACTTTTGCCGCGCGCACGTGCGCCCGAAGCACGCTCGAGAACGACGAAGCCCGCGCCTTCGCCCAAAGTGAGGCCACGCCGGCCGCGATCGAACGGTTTCGCGCCTGTCGGGTCAAGCGCTCCGAGCGCGTTAAACCCGCTTAGCGTGATACGGCAAAGCGCATCCGCGGCGCCGCAAAGGACAGCATCCACGACGCCGAGTTCAAGCCAGGTCGCGCCGACGAGGATGGCGTTCGCGCCGCTCGAACATGCGCTTGACAGCGACCGAACGCGGGAAAACGGCCCGAGTTCGCGCGCGAGGCGCGTCGTGGGCGCGCTGAGTGGATGACTCAACATGCGACGCCATTCGACGTCCCCCACGGCAAGGTCGACCTCTCCGCTCGGACGAAAACCACACCCCAGGAGCAGCTCGGTTTCGAGCATTCCGGCCGTCGTCCCACCGACCACGAGCCCGATGCGAGCGGGACCTCCGTCACCCGAAGCCTGCGGAGGCCCGAACGACCTAGGGAACGCGAGGCCCGCCGACGTGAGCGCCTCGCGTGCGGCGTGCACGGCGAGCTCACTCGTGCGCGACACGTCGCCTTCCTTGTCATCCGCGCGCATCCCGGGCACCTCCGCCACGAGGCGCACGCGGTAATCGTCGGCGGAGAAAAGCGAAAGCTCCGAAAACGCGCGATCACCGCGCACGACGCGCTCCCACGTTTCAGCGACGCTCTTGCCAAGCGCCGTGACCAGTCCGAGTCCCGTGACAACGATCACCGGTGTCACTCCGTGCGAGAGCCTACCGCGTTCGCCTTGCGCTCCTGAACGATGAAGGCCGCGAGTGAACTTACGGAGAGGAAGATCGGCCGCGCGTCGTCGCCCTCGGGAACGCGGACGCCGAACGCCTCTTCGACGACCATCGCAATCTGCAAAGCGTCGAGCGAATCGAGACCAAGACCCCCCGTTTGGGTTTCACCGAAAAGGTGCGCGTCGTCCGCGATAGCGGCCGGGTCTCGCCCCGAAAGGTTCAATTCGGCGACGAGGAGGACCTTGATCTCGTATTTGAGGTCATCGGCGGACATGGTGGAGAGGTTACCCTGATGCAGTCTTGATGCAGTAGAGCATCGAAAGAAAGCCCCACCGCTGCTACAAGTCGTAGGAAAGGCTGGGCTAAGCCCTACGAAGATAGGAAAGACAAGGCAGATGGGAACTCTGGTCAACTACAGGACCGAAAAAGGCGTGGCGGTCCTTACGCTGAACGATCCGCCAGTGAATGCCTACAGCCACGAAATGCTGAAGGAGCTCGACGGCTACATCCTCGAGGCCCGCTTCGACAACGACGTGCACGTTCTTGTTCTCACGGGTCGCGGCGAAAAATTTTTCTGCGCGGGCGCGAACATCAACATGCTGCGCGAGGCGGACAGCACATTCAAATACTACTTCTGCCTTCACGCCAACGAAACGATTTCACGACTCGAGCAAACGCCCAAGCTTGTTATCGCAGCCCTCAATGGCCACGCCGTCGGCGGCGGACTCGAAGTCGCTCTCGCGTGCGATTTGCGGATTGCCCGCACAGGGGAATGCCAAATAGGCCTTCCTGAGATCGCGCTCGGCGTTTTACCGGGAACGGGCGGGACGCAGCGGCTTACCCGCCTGCTTGGAAAGTCACGCGCGATGGAGATGATGATCGAGGGCGCAAAGTTGAACGTCGAGCGCGCGGCCGAACTCGGGCTCGTCAACAAGGCATGGGCGGCCGAGTCGTCGGACGATTTTTTGCGCAAGGTCGTCGACTATGCGCGCGGCTTTTGCCCTCCAAACAGCGCGTCGATGGCGGTCGGAGCCATCAAACGTGCCGTGCAGAGCGGTGCGGAAATGAGCCTCGAGCAGGGACTCGCGTTCGAGCGCGAGCTCCAAGCCGAGCTCTTCGCGTCCGCCGACGCCAAAGAGGGGCTAGACGCTTACCTTGGAAAACGAAAACCGCAATTCAAGGGCGCCTGAGGCCGCGCGGACCTTTCAGCTGTGCGCTCGCGCCCTTAGCCCGCGCGAGCGAAGAGCTTGGCGTAGTAGTCGCTAATCGCATCTCCACCGAGGCGCGTAAAAAACGTTGAGTAGGCCATCCAGATGGCCAGGCCGTTGAGGTCGCGGAACATAGGAGGGAGGTAGTGAGGTGGCTTTACGACGCCATCGTTCACGCGGCGCGCGAGAATAGGCACGTCTTCGTGGGCCACTTTGCCGACGAAGAGAAACGGAATTAAGTCGACGCGTCGGTGCTGAATCGCGCTTCGTATGAAGGCGTAGTTGAGAACGATACCTTTGCAGTAGCAAGCATCCTTCGTGAAAGGCGCTCCCCCGCCGACCACGCCGCCACGAAAGATGCGGCGCGTGTTGTTGAAACACTCCTCCTCGTCGTAGCCCTCGGTGCGAAACCACTCGAAAACGTCCAGAAAGCTAGCGCCGTCTTCTGCTTTGTCGACCGCAAGAACCCGGTCGTTTAACCGACGCGCCCGACGCGGGTACGTGCGAAAGGTGAAGATTTCGCAAAGCGCGGCAAGGCCCTCCTGAACCGTCGTCGTGCGGGGCGGGCCCTTACTCAGCCACTTGGCGACGGTTTGCGCTTCGCCGTTGAGCGACGTCGCGACGTGCACCCAGCCCTCATGGACCTCGAGAATGTCGATGTCGCGTGTCGAAAACTTCGCGCCAGACCGAACCTTAACGTAATCGCTGCCGGCAGCGGCATCGCTGAGGAGAGTGTCATCCACCTCAACGCGGACGGCGCTGTCCCCAAAGTAGGCTTCAAAGCGGCGGTTAAGCTCGGCGGCGGCATCGACGGCGTCGATGTTTCGCTCATAGGTCATTCCTAAAAGCGTCTCGTCGATGTTCGTGAGGATCTCGTAAAGCAAGTGGCCGAGATCACGCAACGACGTCTTGCCGTCGGGAAACTTGTCCTTGCAGGATCCGTAAAGCTTGCGTGAATAGGCGTAAAAAACTGGCGTACCGCGCGAGCCGAGCATCCGCACGACGTCGCGGTACTCGAGCGCCGTGCTCGTAAGAATCGCGCCGATGGCATCCGATTCGCCCAATTCGCGGTCGATGTCGCGCGCGATCTCCTCAAACTCGGCCGCCTTCGACGCCGGGTCAAACCCAAGGTCTTGCTTTTCGTAGTAGCCGGCGTCGACCTTCGGAAGCTCTCGAAAGCGATGCTTACGGAAGTCCTCCTCGATAGCGCCGTCCCACCGAATCGCCTGCAGCACGCGAATGGGTCGCTGCGCGTCGACGATACGCGTCGCAATTTGCGCCACGATTTCCTTGTAGCTTCGCCAAGGACCCGCCGCAGGTAGCGGAGGAATGGAGGGATGCGCGGAAGGAACCGGCTCGCCTTGGCTTTTTTCGAGCTTCTCCGGAGAGGTCACGCTTGCCCGCGCGGGCTTCGATTCGGGTGCTGGCGGGAACACGCTTCGAGCACTCGCCCTGTCCGCCTTCGCTTCCTTTTCCTTGGTCGGCTTCGCGTCGTCGGACTCTTTGACCTTTCGGCGTTCCGCGTCCTCGGGGGGAGCTCGTTCGACCATGTGGCGCTCATTTTCTGCTTTGCGCGCCTCAATATCCAGCAATTTGCAAACAGAGTGACGGACTCGAGCGCTAAAGTGTCGCAATGGGTCGGTTTTTGATCTCAGTGGTGGTCGTTTTGGGGCACGCGTCATGAACGTCGTCGAACTGCACGTCTATCCACTAAAGAGTGCAGGGGGAATTTCGCTCCAACGCACAGACGTGCTTCGAGGAGGCTTTCGTCACGACCGTCGCTTCATGCTGGTCGACGCGAACGGCTCGTTTATCTCGCAACGTTCGCAGCCGAGGCTCGCGCTCGTCACGACGGCGATGGAGGGCTCGTCGCTTATTCTAACGACCCCGCGGGGCGCTTCGGCCACGGTTCCTCTCGCTCCTGAGGGCCCTCGCCGCACCGTCCGTATCTGGAACGACATAGTCGAGGCTATCGAGGTGTCAGGCGACGCCGCTCGCATGTTTTCGGACTACACGGGAGCCCCCTGCTCGCTCGTCTTTATGCCCGAAGAGGTCGTGCGTCCGCTCGAAGCGCCGTACGGCAAGCCGGGCGAACGCGTCGGCTTCGCGGACGGCTTTCCCGTGCTCCTCGCAACGCGCCCCTCACTCGACGAACTCAATGGCCGACTCGCGGAACCGATTCGGATGAATCGCTTTCGTGCAAACCTCGTCGTCGAGGGCGGCACACCTTTCGAGGAGGACTTGTATGCGCGCGTTCACATCGGTTCGATTGGATTTCGCATGCCCAAACGATGCGCGCGCTGCGAGATTACGACGGTCGAACAGGAGACGGGACGCATCGGCAAAGAGCCGCTGCGCACGCTCGCCAAGTACCGAGTCACGGACAAACACGTGTACTTCGCACAGAACATCGTCCCAGACCGTGAAGGCTCGATTGCCCTTGGCGATGCAGTGACCTACCTCGAACCGCTTCGCCGCTAAGCCCGCGCGCCGTCAGCCTACGCGGGCGAGTACGGCTTTGAGGACGTCCGTGTCTCGAACGCCTTCGGCTTCAGCGCGGTAACTCATGACAAGGCGGTGGCGCAGGACAGGTACGACAAGCGCCTTCACATCGTCAATGTCGGCCGCCGCTTCGCCGCGGAGGGCCGCGCGCGCCTTCGCGGCGAGCACGAGCGCTTGCGACCCACGCGGACCCGCGCCGAAACGAACGAACTCTTCGACCTCTTTGACGCCTACCCCGCCGGCCGCTTGCGGCCGCGTCGCACGTCCGAGCGCCACCGCGAGCGCTATGGCCGCATCGGTCACCGGAATGCGCGGAACGAGCGCCTGAAGGGCGCGCACATCTTCCGCCAACACAACGCGGGGGACGCGGCCGACGTCGGCGCTCGTCGTCCGGCGAGCGATTTCCCGTTCTTCCGTTTCCGACGGGTAGCCAACGTGAATTTCTAAGAGAAAACGGTCGAGTTGGGCCTCCGGGAGAGGATACGTGCCCTCCTGCTCGATCGGGTTACGCGTCGCAAAGACTTGAAACGGGTTGGGCAGATCGTACGTCACCGTTCCGACCGTGACGCGACGCTCCTGCATCGCCTGGAGGAGCGCCGCTTGGGTCTTCGGCGGCGTTCGGTTGATTTCGTCCGCAAGAATCAAGTTGTGAAAAATGGGTCCTGGCAAAAACCGGACACGTCGATGCCCCCCCCCCGCCTTGTCTTCGTCTTCCTGGAGCACATCGGTACCCGTAATGTCAGCGGGCAGGAGATCGGGCGTAAACTGAACGCGCCCAAAAGCGAGCTCTAGCGCTTCGGCAAGCGACGCTACGAGAAGCGTCTTGGCGAGCCCCGGCACGCCCACAAGCAACGTGTGGCCACGCGCCATCAGCGCGATGAGCATAAGGTCGACGACCTCTTCTTGGCCGACCACCCGTGCGCCTATCGCCTTGTGAAGCTCTTTACTAGCGCTCGAAGCTCGCTCCAAAAGCTCCGCGTCACCCACCCCAGCCAACTCGTGCACCAGGTCGCCCGACGGTTCGCGGTTCGTCACTCCCCCATTTGTTCGCACACCGAAGAGGGGCGTGTCAAAGCAGCCTTTGCACGGATGCCCGACTCGACGTAGAAGCGCAGGCGAATGAGCCAGCCGACGGAGACCGTGATGCGGCCCGAGCCGGGGCTAGCCCGAGGAAGGTGGGAGGCGCCGGCGTGGGGCCTCTGGGTTGCTCTCGCCGTCCTTCTTGCCAGCAGCGTAGTCTACGCGTCTCGAAACGCTTTTCGAGGGGTGGGTCGGCGCTCCGGGCGGCTCAACGAGCCGAAGCGCGGCGCGGCTAAGGTTCACAAGGGCAAGGGATGAAAACCACGATTCGGAAAGTCCTTTTCGCGATGCTCCTGGGCGTGGGCGTCTATTTCGGACTCGCTCTTTACAGCGGACTCGACAAGCTGCGCGATTCACTCGCGGTGTTCCGACCTGAGTCGTTCCTCATCGCCTGCGGGCTTGCGTTTGGCAACTACGTTCTGCGATTCTTTAAGTGGGAGTATTACCTCGCGCGGCTCGAAATCCGCGGCGTCCCTAAGCTCGATAGCTTCCTCACGTTCCTTTCTGGATTTGTGCTTACCGTAACTCCCGGCAAAGTCGGAGAAGTCTTCAAGTCGCTCGTACTCTTCGAAACGCAAGGCGTACCCATGACCAAAACAGCCCCCATCGTCGTCGCCGAGCGCGCTACCGACGTGATTGGGATTGTCGCGCTGATCGTCTTCGGCTCGCTCGGCTTCGAGGGCGGGCTCGTTTGGGCAGGCATCGGCTCCGCGCTCGTTCTCGCGCTGCTCGTGATCGTCGGGAACAAAAAGCTGTCGATGTCGCTCATAGAGCTCGTGGCGCGCATTCCAGGTCGGGTTGGCACGATCGCCCCGAAGCTAGAGGCCGCGTACGGCAGCCTCGCGACCATGCTTAGGCCTCGCAATCTCATCGTGCCGAGCATGCTCTCGGCGGCGGCCTGGACACTCGAATGCCTTGCCCTCTGGGTTCTCCTGCGGGGTTTCGGTCAAACCACGAGTCTCCCGCTCGCTACGTTCTTTTACGCGACGAGCACGCTCATCGGCGCCATTATCCCGGTGCCGGGTGGCCTGGGCGTCACGGAGAGTGCACTCATGGGCCAGATGACGACGCTCGGAGGCGTGGAGAAGGGCATCGCGACGGCCGCCATGATTTTGGTGCGCTTTGCAACCTTATGGTTTGCCGTAGTCGTCGGCTTTCTCGCGCTGACATGGATGAAACGCCGCCATCCGGGCCTCCTCGCCGAGAGCCCAAAAGCACCCGAAAGCTCGGAGGCGTAAAGCGGTTGCGCGTCGACTGACTTGTCGATGATCACCCTCCGAGCTGTAGCGCTCACGCAGGCAGGGTCCGGGCGGCAGCGCATGGCGTGCTTTGCGAAGCTTCCGCGTCGGCGTTCAGAGGGATTTCGAAAAACATTGTGGTTCCCTCACCGGGAGAGCTCGCAAGGACGCCAATGTCGCCGCCGTGCGCACGAATGATTCCCTTCGCGATGGCGAGCCCCAGTCCTGCTCCGCGTCGATCGTGGCGGTCGGATTTCCAGTAGCGATTGAAGACGCTTTCTAGCTCTTCCGTTGCTATCCCCTTCCCGTGGTCTCGAATTTCGACACGCAACGCGTTGGCTGTTTGGCGCGCGTGGACAGCAATCACCCCACCGTCCGACGAAAACTTAATCGCATTGCCTATGAGATTCGAGAAGACTTGAAGGATACGGTCCGTATCACACAAAAGCTCGATGGGAGGCGGATCGACAACCTCGATTTTGATACCCTTCTTGCGTGCTGAGGGCTCGAAGCGCTCCGAGATTTCCCCCATAATCTCCACCAAGGCGACGGGCCGCTTCTCGACGACTAAAGCGCCCGCATCGATACTTGCGAAATCGAGTAAGTCGCCGATGAGCCGATTCATGGTTTTGCCTTGTCGTCGAACGCGCTCGATCAGTAGTCGCTGGCCGTGGTCGTCTACTTTGTGTCCCGAAGCGACCAGGAGCTCGAGTTGAAGCAGCAGTGTCGACAGCGGTGTGCGCAGATCATGCGAAACAATGGCAAGGATATCTTCACGCTGTCGAATGGCAAGTACGGCTTTGGCGTGGGCCGTGCGCGCGGCCCCGTAGGCTTCGCAAACGAAGCCCGCAAGCCACACCACGGGCACGGCCAACGCAACGTAGAGAAACAACCGAACGGCACTCGAAACGGAAATCGCAGCGAAGCTGTAAAGCGGTGGCAGAAACGCAAACTTCAATCCGGCAGCCCCGAGGGCGACCGAAAACAGACCCGGCCCACGCCCGCGAACCAGGGCGATGGCCATCGCCGCTGCGAGAAGCGGAGGCAGCACGGTCCCGGCAAGCCACGGCTCGAGAACTTTCGTGAGACCCAACGTCGCCGCAGTGACGAGCGCCGACCCCAGGTAACTAACGAGCAAAGGTGTCGCGCCTGCGGCTCGCATCCGTGCATGGTAAGACAGTGGAGCAGGTTTTCAAGACCGACGCCCCCGCTAGCTCCGCCTTAGACTAAGCTTTCATTCACGCGTCGCGCTTCAGACGCTGGCGGCGGCCCCGGTCGACCCGTTTCTTCCGACGCGTTCGAGCTGAGGGAAGCCCAGACCGTCCGGGTCCCACCGTGACCGGTGCGTCACAACGCAGGAGTAAAAAAGCGAAACGTCCCGCCCTGCCGAAACCAATCTTCTACGCGTGCGTACCCCTCGGCGCGCCCCGACTGACCGGAGCTCGTCGAAGACTGAGGACCCCCATGAAAACTAACCTTCTTTCTATCTTGGAAACCTCGATGCTCTCGGGCGCGATCGCACTCGTTGGGTGCAGCCTCGGTTGTTCCTCGTCGACCGCTGCAGAGGCGGGGTGTCCAGGCCAGAGCGCCGGGTGTCCCGCGACAGCGTCGGGCAGCACGGTTCAGGAGGCCGAAACGGTGGGGACGGCGCAGCTACCACCCACTGGGGCAGAGGCGTCGTACGACGCTTGGCTGGAGAAGGGCGAGTACAAGGCTTGGAAGTGTGAGCCCTCGCCCCACGATGCGCGCTCGCCCTCGCCCCACGGCAAAAACCGGATTTGTTCAAATGCCGCACTCGCCGCGCACGGAGCCGGAGAGTTTCCGATCGGTTCGGCGGGGGTCAAAGAGCTCTACGACGCAGCGGGTACGAAAATTGTTGGCTACGCGACCTACCGCAAGGTGGGCACCGGCAAGGGAGAGGCGTGGTCCTGGTTCGAGAAAACCGTGACCGATGGGTTAATTGCGAAAGGTCCAGGGACGGCGGGTACACCAAAGTCGATATGCGTAGGCTGCCACGCCGGGACAGGGAGTGACGCCGCACATTCGGGGCATGACTTCGTTTATACTCAGGTGAATTGAAGAACGACGCGAAGGCGTAGACGGCGACCTTAGCTACTCTAGCGGAAGAACAAAGTGTGCGGCGCCATCCTCAAGGAATCCGCACTTACCGTAAAACCCGCGGACGTAGCTTTCTCGTTTTCTGTCTGTAAGAAGTGAGAGTCGGCAGGCTCCGCGCGCTCGCGAGACCCGTATGGCTTCTGTGCAGAGTGCACGCCCAATACCCATGCCGCGTGCCGAATCTTTCACGACGAGTTCATCGAGCGTCGCTATCGGGCGCGCGAAGCGAAGTTGCGGACGAAACGAGAGCATCACTAGGCCAAGCACCTCGTCGCGTGCAACGGCTAACACGAACGCGGCGGCCGAACTGCCCACGAGCGAAGCGAGACGGGACGCTATCTCCGCCGGTGAGCTCGCGTAGCCGAGCATCTCGATGAGTCGGACGATGGCGGCCGCATCCGCCGGCGCTGCCGAACGAAGGATGAGCCCCGTCGAAGCGGTTGGGTTCACTCGGTTAACTTTGGCTGCGCGTCAGGGAATGGCGCGCAGCGCCGTGAGGACGACTTCGAAGGCAGCCGGGGGGTCCACCTCGAAGCACACTCGCTCGCCGGTCACGGGATGAACGAACCCCAAAAGGCGCGCGTGCAAAGCCGGGCGACCCAACGCCTCTGCGGCCTCCAGAAGGACAGGGTGCTTTGACACCCTTCCGTAAAGCGGGTCGCCGAGAATGGGCGTGTTCCCGTCCGCCAGGTGCACGCGGATCTGGTGCGTGCGACCCGTTTCGAGGCGGCAGCCCACGTAGGTAACCAAACCATGCGCGAAACTTTCGAGCGGCCGTACGTGGGTCACTGCGCGCTTGCCGAGCTTTACTTTCGTCGAGAACTTGAATCGGTCCTTCGGGTGACGACCGTGGAGCGTGTCGAACGTCTGCTTTTTGACGTCGCCAAGGCAGATGGCAACGTACTCACGGTCGATAGAGTGTGCGGCAAACTGCGCTTTCAGGTGTTCGCGTGCGCGAGGGTGACGTGCGACAACCATGAGCCCACTCGTTCCCTTGTCGAGACGGTGGACGATTCCGGGCCGGCTGCGGTCGAGGTCGGCATGCTCGACCGGGGTCATCGAGGTCTCCGCCGGCGCTCCCGGAAGCAGAGCGAGGAGCGCCCCCGGAGGCGGCGCGAGCGAGGCCGTTCGAACGGAGACGCTCGGCCTCTCGTCAATGTCCTCCTCGCCGTCGGGAGGGTCGAACACGCCTCGGGCCAGGAGCCCGTTCACGAGCGTACCGGTACGGTTGCCGCGCGCAGGATGAACGACGAGGCCGGCAGGCTTATTCAACACGATGACGGCGTCATCGATGTAAATCACATCGAACTCGATCCCGTCTTCCGCGAGCGCCTCCGTCGGCGGCGGTGGCTGGGGCTGGACTTCGATTTTTGCGCCCTCGCGGAGCTTTTCCGCAGCCTTCTTGACTAAACCGTCAACGGTGACGTTACCGTTCTCGATCCATCTCTTGAGCTCGGACCGCGATGGGCCGGCCTCCATCGCCGAGAGAGTCGACGCCAGGAATCGATCAAGCCGCGCACCGGCACCTTCTCTCGGAACAATCAGCCGAATGGTACGCACCGTGGGCGATGCGCCTACCAGATCTTCGACTTGATGTGGCCCTTGGCCTTCACCAGAATGTCAACGAGTGCTCGGTCGTAGAAATTCTTCGGGTAAAGCTCGGCGGCCACGCGACGTTTGAACAGCGCACGCCCTTCCTCGATCTCCTCCGCGAGGGTTTCGAACAAGTTATCGTTCGTGATCCCGTTGACGATTTTCTCCTCGTTGTAGAGCGAGAGATCGCTTGCAATCGCTCGCGCCAGGCGGCGAGCGGCTTCCTCTGTTTCGATCAGCGGCATCGTCAAATCTCCTCAGTAACGGTCGGTAGTATCGCGAACCGGCAACGCCAATGTCAAAGGGATGCTCACGGGTCGACACTCGCAGTATACGTAGGCAAACGAGCGCTCCGGTGAATGCACGCATGTTTCCCGCAAATTCAAGTTCAGCCTTTCCCTCGTTCTCAACCTTCCCCGCAGCCCTCGAGGACGCCGCGAAGGCCGACCCAACCCTCGGCTTTCGGTTCATTTCGGAAGACGGAGTGCCTGGGTTTGCGTCGTCGGGCGCACCGCAGCGGCAAACAAGCGAGGCGTCGTTTTCCTACACCGCACTCGAAAGGGCGAGCGCACGCTACGGCGGCGCCC
Organism: Polyangiaceae bacterium; assembly: GCA_025353725.1. GTDB lineage: Bacteria > Myxococcota_A > Polyangia > Polyangiales > Polyangiaceae > Labilithrix. The sequence goes on from JANXOF010000095.1 coordinate 82,278, forward strand.
TTCAGGCACTTGGGCTAGCGAAAGGCGACCGAGTCGCGCTCATTTTGCCCGCGGCTGAGGACTTCGTTCTCTGTTTTCTCGGTGCCATGCGCGCGGGAATCGTCCCCGTTCCCATCTATCCACCGCTCGGACTCGGGCAGCTTCAAGGCTACCTCGACAACACGCGCCACATTGTCGCGAAGTCCGGCGCACGCGCCCTCGTCACGAGCGGACAGATTAAACGCATGCTCGGTACGGTCCAGGCGGCGTGTCCCGCGCTTGAGCAGGTGGTCGCCGTCGAGGCGATTCGTGAGTCCCTTGAGCCCCTTGTCCCGGTCAAGCTCACCGGTGATGACCTCGCGTTTCTCCAGTTCACGAGCGGGTCAACCTCGCGTCCGAAGGGGGTCGCCCTTTCGCATGCGAACCTGATGGCGAACGTGAAATGCATCACGCACGACGGCCTCCGCATGACGGGAGAAGACGTCGGCGTGTCGTGGTTGCCGCTCTATCACGATATGGGGCTCATTGGCTTCGTCCTGGCGCCCATTCTCTACCGAACGCCTATCGTGTTCTTACCACCGCTGCTCTTTCTCAAGCGGCCCGTAAGCTGGCTCCAGGCCATGACACGCCATAAAGGCACGATATCGTTCGGGCCGAACTTTGCTTATGCGCTATGCGTAAAGCGAATTCGCGAGCGCGAATTGGCCAATATCGATCTTTCGAGCTGGCGCGTCGCCGGCTGCGGTGCAGAGCCCATTCGGCCTGAAACGCTCGAATCGTTTGCCGCGACCTTCGCGAAGGTCGGATTTTCCGCGAAGGCTCTCCTCCCGTCTTACGGGATGGCCGAATCGTCCCTCGCGATCTCGTTTACAGAGCGCAACGAGGGCATGAAGACGCTTAGCGTCGACGGCGAGACTCTTTGGACCGAAAACGTCGCAAAGTGCGTTCCGGAAGGCCATCCCGGCGCGGTGCGTCTCGTTTCATGCGGCTCGAGTTTCATAGATCATGAGATCGCAGTGTTCGCCGAAGACGACACCCTGAGTAGCGCCCAGCTCGCGGAAGACACGGTCGGAGAACTACGACTTCGCGGCCCAAGCGTCATGACCGGTTACTGGGAAGACGAGGCTCGCACGCGCGACGCCTTCGCCGGAGGCTGGCTAAAAACCGGGGACCTCGGTGTGATCCACGACGGGCACGTCTTTATCTGCGGGAGGTCGAAAGAGGTCATTATCGTCAACGGCCGAAACTATTATCCCCAAGATATCGAGTGGGAGGCAAGTCATGTCGAAGGAGTGCGAAAGGGCAACGTCATCGCTTTCGGTGCGCGCGACCACACCGAGCGTGATCGCGAGCGCGTGGTCGTCGCATTCGAGGTGCAAGAGGCACAGCCTGACCTAAGCGCCAAGGAGCTCGCTCTCCTGAAGCAGCCCGTGGCTTTGCTCATACGCAAAGCGGTTCTCGACGGTATGAACCTGTCGATTGACGACGTGGTCCCGCTCGCTCCTGGCGTCCTTCCGAAGACGTCGAGCGGCAAACTCCAGCGTGCGAAGACGCGTGAACTTTATGAGTCAGGGTCGCTTCTCGAGCGTAAGAGTGCGCGCGAGGAGGACCGCTTTGACATCTTGAAAGCGGCTGCGAAAAGCCAGCTCTCCTACTTTAAGCTTGCCGTCCTTAGTACGACGCGCGGGCCAAAGAAGGAATAGCGAGCGGTGATTACCCATCTTCGAGCGGTGCACTTCGAGGAAGTTGACGTAGCCGGAGTGGTATTTTTCGCCCGGTTTTTCGGCTACGCACACGACGCGATGGAGCGTTTCTTCGATGATCTTGAGGGCGGCTACGTGGCGCTCGTCAACAAGCGTTCGATTGGCTTCCCTGCTGTCCACGCCAGTGCAGACTACAAGAGTCCGATTCGCTACGGCGACGTCGTGCGCATCACGGGAGACGTAACGAGGCTTGGCACCACCGCCGCTCATTTTTCCTTCGTCATGACGCGCGTCCGGGACGCGGTGCACGTCGCCACGATGATGCACGTTCATGTGTGCACCGACATCAGGGCTATGGCGAAGCTCGCCTTCCCGCCCGACGTCCGTGCAGCCTTAGAACGTCACCTCGTCCCGAGCCCTCCCGCCTCTGCCCCCCTTGCGGACGCTTAGGTGACGATCGCTAAGTGACGGGCACGTCCGTTGGGGGCGACAAGGCTGCCACACCGGCGGGTGCCGCCACGAGGTCCAGCGGGTCGATGCCGCTGGACTGGAGCGCGCGAACTTTACGCACCATCACTAGGCCAAGGACAAACAGCGCCACGCAAAGCCACTGCGCAGGGGTAAGCGCGCCGTAGCGCGGGTCGGCCTGTTCGAGATCGCGCACGCGAAGAAAATCCATCGCGAAGCGTACCGGCGCATAAGCGAGTGCGCAGACCGCCACGTACGTTCCCGTCGGGAGCTTTCGACTCCACGTGAGAGCGAGGAAGGCCGCAAGAACGACTGTAAACATCATCTCCAGAAGCCCCAGGTCAAACTGAGGATACGTCCCATTGACAAGTTCGATGCCCGTCGCTTTTTGGAGCGAATAGAGCGTATTTCGATCGGGAAAGGCGACGGCCAGAAGGGTGCCTGGGTCCGCCTTCATGCCCGGATGATCGTGCACGACCGAGCACCCACTCCGCCCGAAGATCCAAGCCACGGGAAAGACGCTCAAGATCAAGTCGGCAAACGGCAAGATCGGCATAGCGACCTGACGTTTTCGGTACTTCGGAATCGTAAAACCTAAGACCGGAATGCGTAGCCATGTCACAGACTCAAAATACTTCCACAACACAGCGCCGATGATGGCTCCAGTGAACCCCCCGAACGAGCTTAGGCCTTCATAGAGCAGAAAGAGCGACCAAGGACGCTTAACGAGCTCGTGCGGGTGATAGAAAATTTGGTCCAACATGTGACCACCAAGGAAGCCCGCGACGAGCATCCACGTGATGAACGAGTTGAGCTTGTCGAGGTCCAGACCGCGCTGCCGCGCTCGCCGCGTCGCCAAGTAGGTCCCCAAAACCACGCCCGTCGCCACAAGCAAACCGAACGGATGGAGCGTCATCGGACCGATTTTTAGGTCCGGCACATGGATATACGGGATCATCAAGGAGGAGGAGTCCTAGCAGGTCGTGCCGCGTCGCGCCCAACGATCAGGGAGCGGAATGCCTTGCGGAGCCGCGAATGAGAATCGAATCTTTCGCGCCGGCCGCGTTGCCCGGCACGACCCACACCTCCCAGCCCCCGCACGCTCGGTGATAAAGTTCTCGCTCTTGCCGAAGATCAGGACAGGAAGCCGCGGGGAACCGATGCTCGAGCGCGCCACCCAGGTGTTGCATCGCAAAAATTTGCGCCTCGGTGCGGTCCTCGGGTGCCGATGGGTCAAGCTTCGTGATCTGTCCTGCCTCCGCCCATCTTACGAAGAGATCTGAACCGGCGATGGTGCCGGTGCTGACGACCCGATCGCGCTCCGTAAGCGTTACCTCGAGCGTGAGAAGCCTCGATTCGTGCGTCGGACGGGTGGGGAGTAAAAAAAAGAAGTCCGTTTCAATGCGCGCCGGCACACATCCCCAGGTCAGCGCGGCACGTCCGCTCATGAGTCCGGTCAGCGCCGGGGAAGCTTCAACGCGCGGAACGCCGTATGTGGCGTCATCGAGCAGGACGCCCGTGGCGCGTAAAACGGCCTCGCCAATGGCACGTCGCTGCACGGCCGCAGTCTCGAGCTTGGCGTTGTCAATCTGGGAGCGCCGGGCGATGTCGGCGAGCTCTGCGTCCCGCATCGTGGACGCAAGGGTCGTAAGAAGAGCAAGCGCGGCCGTCGCATGCGGCCCCGCCGGAAGGTCGACCAGATAGGAGCGCGCCGCGTCCCGGGAGCCTTGCGCGCGCTCGAAAAACTTTGGCTCTTCGTCATCGAACGCGGCGCGCACTTCCTCCGCAAATGCGCCCGTCGGATGCCGTGCGAGGTAGCGCATCGCTCGCGCAAGTCGTGTTCCCTGCGCGCCGGCAACGCGAAACGCGCGGTAATCGTCAAGGTCCGCCGGAGTCGCCACCATGGGTTTCAACGAGGCACACCCCGCAATCTGGACGGCAATGCACACGACAGCGCAAAGCGCCTGTCCCCTCACGAGCCGCCGTCCGTCGCGCCCAACTTCGGCGGGCCCCCTACTCGTGAAGCTGGCGAAGCGGGCGTCGCACCGCTTCCAAAAGAAGACTCGACCCCCGGCACTGCCGTAACAAGGCAGAACGCGCACTCGGGCGGCGTCGCCGGCGCTTTGTCGTCGACGTAGGTCGCGAAAACGGGGCAAGAAACAGCCTCCCGCGCCCGCAAGCAAACTTCTCCGTCGTGGGAAAGTGGCTTGCACGTAGCCGGCAACGACAACTCAGGAAGCACCTTTGGGTCGCACGCGCGTCCGCAACGCTCGGAAACAGAACCACATTCTTCGCACCGTGCGCAGTCCTGACGCTTGCGCGCATTCGCGTGGCGGTCGTAGTCAAGCTCGCTCGCAGCACGCCCACATCCGCCTGTGTCGCCTACTGTCGGAGCCATCAGAAGCAAGGCAAGAACGGAGGTTACAAACGTACGTGTCCGGGTCGCATTCCGGGAGATCGTCACGGCAGCACCTCGAGAGCAAGGATAACTCCGAGTTGCCCGCTCATAACGGGATACGTCACGGTGCTTTTTTCGCGTGTTCCCGCACCGTAGAACACGTCTCCGACGACTTCCGCGGCGAGGCCTATTCCGCCTAAGAAAAACCATGCGCCACCGACGGAAGCTTCGAGGCCCCACGTGAGGTCGGGGGTCGCAACGATCGGGACGCCAGCCCGTCCGTAACACGCAAACGACTGCCACCGACGCCACACCAGATACGAAGGTGTGGTCACGACCTGGCCGACGCCGCGCACGGCAAAAGTCGTCCGGATCGCGAAGCCGTGTTGAAGACCTAAGGGGTTCCCGAACGTCGAGGCCAATCCGATATCGATGTAGGGAGCCGTGAGCGAAACGCTCTCGGCACTTCGACCTAGCGGCACACTGAGGCGATACGGATTATTAAACCGCAAGCCAAGACCGCTAAACGTCGTTGCAAAGAGCTGTCTATATCCAGGTTTGCGGAGAAACGGGTCGAGCTCCCGCCGCGCACCGACTGCCGCGTCCCCATGGGTACTTTCGTTCGAGCCGTCGGACTCGAGAGCGTCGGGCTGGCTTCGGCTCTCGCCGGCGCTGGCGCGTGACGGCGTCGCGAGGCCGAGACTCACCACAACGAGCCACGCGACGCTCACGCGCGGCCGCCACGTTCCGGCCGGAAGGAAACCGCGGCGCATCAACTCCTGTCGACTCTGACTTTGGGCTTCGCTCCGAGCAAGGCGAGCTGACCGCAAGCCGCTCCGACTTCGTCGCCGCGTCGCCGCCGAATGAAGCACGAATACCCAACATCGACGAGCACGCGCTGAAACGCGAGCACCCCGCTCAGATCGGGAGGCCCGAGCGTTGAGGCCTCAATCGGATTCATCGGAATGAGATTCACCTTGACGGGCAATCCCTTCAAAAGGCGCGTGAGCTTCCGCGCCTCCTCGAGCGCGTCGTTCTTCCCACGGACCAGCGTGTACTCGATCGTAATCCGGCGGCGCCGCGGCAACGGATAGTCACGCAGCGCCTGCATGAGGACCGCTAAAGGGTATTTCTTGTTAATGGGCATAAGCCGTGAGCGCGTTTCGTCGTCCGCCGCGTGCAAAGATATCGCGAGGCCAATGTTGCCCCCGAAATCTTTACCGAGCCGGGCAATCTCAGGGACCAGCCCACTCGTTGAGACCGTTACCTTTCGCGAAGAGAGCCCGATTCCATCTGTATGGGTGAGCAGGCGGAGCGCACGTAGGGTCTGGTCGTAATTATGTAGGGGTTCTCCCATTCCCATAAGCACGACATTGCGAATGCGCTCGTTCGGGTCGAGACGCGAACGACCGACGAGAATCTGCGCAATGATTTCATCGGCGCGCATATGTCGCTTGAGTCCGGCGACGCCGCTTGCGCAAAAGACGCAGCCCATCGCGCAGCCCACCTGAGTACTGATGCACTGCGTTACAGGAATATGCTTACGACCTGCGGTCTCCGCGTCTGCACCTTCGTCTTCCTCGTCGTCCTCGTCGTCGACGGCATCCGCATCCTCAAGCGGCGCGTCGCCGAGTCGCGCAACGCCAAGCGGTGACGGCAGACCTTGGGCGTATCCCGTGGCACCTCCCGTCACGCGAGGGATGAGCACGGTTTCGACATTCGCGCCGTCTTGCATGCCGACGAGCAACTTTCGAGTTTCGTCCGAAGAGCGCCGCTCGCTGACAATGGAGAGCACCCCCGTAAGCCCTTCTTGGGTAAGCCGTGCGCGCAGCGAGGCGGGAAGGTCGGTCATTTGTGCCGCGTCCGTGACGCCACGAGCGTGAATCCACTTGAAGATCTGCTTACCGTGAAACGTCCGACCGCCTAGGCGCACGGCCTCCTCGGCCCACTCCTCGGGAAAGCGAGCGATCGGCAACGTACGCGGGTCGATTTTTGACAGGATAGACACCGGGTCAGCCTAGCGCTTCGCCTTCTCGGCGGCCTTGGCTTCCTCCCAGTAGGTGTCGAGAACCTCGAGCGCGAGGTTGGCTTCGCCACTCGCGCCCCAGCCCCCGTGCTCGGTTTTTACCCGGCTCTCGACGTGTGCAAAGCGCGCCGTAAACTTATCGATGGTCCGGCGAAGCGACCCCTCCGCGTCCACCTTCACGTGCCGTGAAAGATTCACGAGAGAAAAAAGAACGTCCCCCATCTCTTCCTCGATCGCCCGGTCATCTCCGCTTTTTATAGCAGCGTCGAGCTCGTCGAGCTCCTCGGTGACTTTTTCCCGTGAGCCGCGCGCATCAGGCCAATCAAAGCCCACACGCTCGACTTTTTCTCCGACGCGTTGCGCGCGCGTGAGCGCCGGCAGACTACGTGGAACGCCTCCAAGAACGCCACGCTCGCCCTTCTCCTTCGCTTTTATCTTCTCCCAATTACGAAGGACCTCGTCCGCGTCTTTAGCCTCTAGGTCGCCGAAAACATGCGGGTGGCGGTGTACGAGCTTGTCAACAATCCCAGACACCACGTCGTCGATCGCAAAAGCTCCCTCCGCCCGGCCAAGTTCGGCCTGAAAAACAACCTGGAGTAGAAGATCGCCGAGCTCCTCGCGAATCGCCTTTCGGTCCCCTGAATCGATGGCATCGATCACCTCGCAGGCCTCTTCCAACGCGTACTTTCTAAGGCTCTCGAACGACTGCTCGCGATCCCAGGGGCACCCATCAGCCGCGAGCAAACGGCGCATCACGGAGACAAGGCGCGTCAGTGTCGCGCCATCTTGGAGGTCAAGTGCCGCCACGGGTCTCGGCGCATTTTCGTCGAAACGAGGGAGCTTTTCGCTCACCTCACGACTCTGCAAAAGTGACGAAACGGAGGAAGGATCAGTTGGGCGTGCCATTCGAGGCGAGGCTTAGCATGCGTGATACGGTTCGTCGCATGGTGGGTGAGGCTCGGAAGGAACCGGGGACAAGTTTTCGGCGGAAGATGATCTTCGTCACGCTCGTGCTCGTACTCGGCCTCGCGTACCTCCTACGCGGCGTCTTGGTACCTCTTTTTCTCGCGTTTCTTCTTGCCTATGCTCTGGATCCCTTCGTCGACAAGCTCGAATCGTTGCGCGTGCCACGCCCGCTCGGCGCGATTGTCGTGATGCTCGGGATCCTTGGGCTCGTCAGCGTGGTGCTCATCTACTCCGTGCCTATGTTCGTTGACGAAGTGACAGACGCGTCGAGCGCCATTCCGGACCAAATTCACAGGCTCCAAGCGCGCATCGAGCCATGGTCGGCGACGAGATTGCACGTAAAGCTTCCCCATTCCGTCGGTGATTTGGAAAAAGCTGTGACGGATCGCATCCAGTCGGCCGGCGCGTACGACAACGCGCGCTCGTTCCTGTTTGGGACGATAGGATACGTCGGCGTTGCACTCTCCGCATTGATTGTCCCTGTTTTTGCACTCTACTTACTTATCGACTTCGATCGCATCGTCGTTCGCGTCGAGCAGCTCGTGCCGCGCCGCTGGGCGGTGCCGATAAGCGACGTCGCGCGGCAAATCCACAAGATCCTGAGCGGCTACGTTCGCGGCCAGCTGACGGCGAACATCGTCCTTGCCGCGCTCTACGCGACCGGACTTCGAACGGTTGATATCCGTCTCGCGATCCCAATAGGCGTGCTCACGGGAATGCTCGGTTTCGTCCCGTACGTCGGCTTCGGCATTGGGGTCTTCTTGGCATCAGCGATGGCGATCCTCGACTGGCAAGGTCCCGGAACGCTCGCGGGCGTGATCGCTGTGATGGCTGGCGTCCAGCTTATCGACGCCACGATGATTACCCCTCGCATCGTCGGGCGGTCGGTGGGGCTCGCTCCGCTCGAAGTGATCCTGACGATGATGGCAGCTGGCTCCCTCTTCGGGTTTTTGGGAGTGCTCCTGGCCGTGCCCCTCGGCGCAGTCGCAAAAATCCTCGTGCAACGCGCTGTCAAAACCTACCTTGCTTCGGATTTTTATACGACGAAGGCGGTATCACGGTGAGCTTGGCTGACGGAATTCAGCCGACCTACGCATCACGCTCACCCACCACACTCGAGCTGAAGTATGCCCGGAGCACGTCGCCCGCTCCGTACCGAGCGAGGCCAATCATCATCTTGGCGAGTGCCGCCTCGACGGTCATGTCACCACCCGAAATAGCACCGGCCGCCGCCGCAGCTACGCCGCCCTCGTAGCGCGCGAGATCTACGAAACCGCGCAAGCACTGCGACACCACCACAACGGGTACGCCCCGCTCGCGGGCTTCCTCGAGGGCAGGAATCAGCGATCCTGCAAGATTGGGCAACGTCCCCGTCCCGTACCCCTCGAGCACCAGGCCCCGCACGCCCGAGCGAATCGCGCCGCGCAGCAGGTCGGGGTCTAACCCTGGAAATACGCGGACCGCCAGCACGCGCGGCTCAATCCGTTCGTCGAAGGCCGACATCTCGCACGCTCCTCGAACCTGCGACGCGATTTCGACGCCAATGCCAAGTTCGACCAGCGGCGGTAGGTTAGGCGAATCGAACGCGGTGAATCCCCAGGCGTCTCGCTTCGTCGCTCGTACCCCACGAAGCGCCCGCGAACCCGAAACAATGACGACCTCAGGTACCGGCAGCGTAGCCACGAGCGCGGCATCGATGAGATTCTGCCGCGCGTCGGTTCGCACTTCAGTGATGGGCTTCTGCGAACCCGTGAGCACGACTGGCTTCGACAGCGGTCCTAGAATGAACGAGAGTGCACTCGCAGTGTAGGCCATCGTGTCGGTGCCGTGGACGATCACAATACCGTCGTAGCGACCGATCTCCTGGTGCACCAAACGGGCCATTGTGACCCAATCCGCCGGCTGCATATTGGCAGAATCCATCGGCGACAATGGCCGTGTGTCGAACTGCGCAATACGAGCAAGACTAGGCACTTCCGCTACGAGATCACGGGCGTCGAGCTGTCCGTCGAGCCGAAGAGTAAGCCCTGCTTGAACTCCAATCGAGTCGAGGTTGGAGTCCAGCACCGAATCCGCGCCCGGGGTCATCAACATGGTTCCCCCGGTGAGGAGAAGAAGAAGTCGCGGCATTTTGACTTAGGCCTTCCGAGCGAAGCAGATCATTGACCTAAGACTTCTGCACGCGCGCGGGCGCACACCGGTGCGCTCAAAAGAGTCGCTGGTCGACCTTGATCGTGTCACCCTGCTGAAGCTTCACGTCCGGCCGTGCGTTGTCCGTGATGGCATCGACGCTGACGACAGCGTTCGCTGACTTGTCGCCCTCCATGCGCCGAATCACCTGAACGTGATTCGTATCCGCTAGCGGCGTAAACCAGCCCGCTGCTGAGATTGCCTGCACCAGCGTCATACCATCTTGGTAAACCATCGGCCCCGGCTTCGCGACCTGACCGATGATCTGAATCTTCTTCGAGTTAAACTGTTTGACTTTTACCTGAACCTGCGGTTTCGCCAAAAACTTAGCATCGACGAGGTGCTCCCCGATGGCGACCGCAATCTGGCGAGGCTCCAACCCAGCAACACGTATAGCCGGAGCATACGGAAAGTCGAGCGAACCATCCGGCTGAACTTCGTAGTCCTTCGGGAGCTTGTCTTCTCCCACGACGACCACCTCCAACACATCACCGGGGCCAACTTGGCTATTCACAACCGGAGCTGGCAGTGAGTGCGGCGGCGGATAGTGGCGGCCACAGCCGCTAGCGACCAGAGACGCAACCACAAGGACGACCGAACGTAAAACTGACCGCCGCCAAGCTATGTCGAATGAAAGCACCGAAGAATCAGCTCAGTAAAACCAACGCGCACCGAGGAAAGCCTGTACGCGCCGCCAATTCAAATCGAAGAGTCCGGGTGCCGTACCACCCGGCGTCGCGTCACCAGCTTCGATCTGCGTGCTGCTGATCGTCTGGGCGTAGTCGAGCGTCGCATTGAGGCCAAACGAATCGCTAAAGCGATATTCACCGAAGAGCGTTCCGCCGACGCGGATGTTCGTGAAATCGCCTGTTGGCTGGCCATTCGTGCCATTCACGGCCGTCGGACGACCTCCGATGTTGTAGAACGGCTGGGGGTACCCAATCGCCTCTACAGATGCATCGACTTGAATCAGCATTCGGCCGCTGAAGAAGTAAACGACCTTCGCGTATCCCTTGTTCGAGTCGTAGTAGTTGCCAAGAAGACTGCTCTGGAAATCACGCAAATAGCCAAGACTCAACGTCGATAGTAGCAGCGTCGCTTGCCCCGGCTCGTTGGCGCCGGCCCCTGCCTGCGACAAGTAAAACGTGCCCTCCGCTTGGGCGTTGAAATTGTCGTATTGCGAACGCGAATCGCCGACGTTCGCCACGGCATTGGTGGCCTTGAAGAACGTCGCGCCGTAGCCGGCCGCAACAAGAACGCCGAACCGGTCAGTGAGCAGGCCCGTCAGACCAAACCGAGTACGCACCGGCGTTGAGTCATTCAGGTAATTGATCGCTCGTTCCGCATTCGGGTAGCTCACGAAGCGAAGTGAAGACTCTGAGAAAAGCGCTGTACGCGGCCTAAATCTCCACCGACTTCGCGCCGTGACTTCGTGGGTAAGGTGGGTGAAAGGCGCCCCGTTGGACCCCTCAAAGAGCGACCCGGTAAACTGGTATCCAGCGCGGAGATCAAGCGTTCCGCCACCAGGAAGGACCACCACCTCGCCTCCCCCGGAAATGTCGCTCCGGTTGAATGAGAGGTTCGGGTTAGCGATGACGGAGGGCTGAATGAGCCGTGAGTAAGTCGCAAAGACGCCGAAACCGAGCGTGCGCCCCTGATTGACGTCGAGACGAACGAATGCGTTGCCGGACACGTTCCGTTGGTCGCTGGTCTCCTTCGAGCCAACGAAGAACTCGCGGTACGTTGCCGACAACCCGGCACGAAAGGCGAGCGGAGCGCTCGAGGCAGGCGACCCTTCAGTGCGCTGTTGTGTCAGCGTGCCAATCGTTATCGACGGCGTGATCCGGAAGAGAGCAGCCGCCGCCGGCGGAAGCTGGGGTGAGCCATTGAGGAGGCGTGGGTCTTCCTTTGACGAACGAAGGAACCAGTTCGAGTCGTACCCGACCTCTCCGGCGATACCGGGATGAATTTCGAGGTCGCCAACCCGAATTCCCGACCCCTCCTGGTACCGCCGGTCCTTCAACCACTCCTGCGCCGAAACCTCGCGCGGTGCGAAGAGAGGGAGCAGAACTCCGACAATTGCGACCAAGACTGCGCGTGCGCCCGGAGCCCTAGCCCATGAGCGGGTCAGATTCCTTATCGAGGCGCCCCGCAGCTTCGCGGGACACGCTCGAAGCCGGCTCGTACGCGCCGCCGGACGTGCGGAGCGACGCGACGCGAGGCCTTGCTCTACCGGACTATGACCTGAAGTCAACATCCCGGACCGGCGTAATTTCGATTGCTTTTGAACAGCGATGTCAGTTCGATTCGTCATTGGTCGTGTCGCGTCTCGCCGCACGGCGTCATGTCGATGACGAAGCGAGGCATGTTCATAAGAAAGCGGGCATGGGCACCGCGAGACGAACTTCCTCGGGAACCGGCAAACGTCGCGAAACCTAGCACTAGCTGGGTACCCGTACCCCGGCTCGGCTGCAAGCCTAGAAACGAATCATTACAGACTACAGCTCGCGCATGGCGGCGGTATCACGAAGAGCGTCGGGTCGGTGCTGGGATAGGGAGTTTCATCGGGCGGGATTGAAGGATCGACAGTCACCTTCGTACGAGTATCGCCGACGAACGCAGACTCTTCTCCGACACATTGATTGGCTTCCGCAACCAGCTGCTCAACACGCTGGCGGAGAACGGTTAGAATGGTAAACTCGTGACTTGCAAGTTCGGTGTCGTTCCGCGCTGCGGCAGCCTGGAGCTGAGCGCCGCGGTCCCGACCAGAACGAATCGCGACATCAACTTGCGAAAGCTTATCGTTCAAGCAAAGTGTCTTTACGACATCGCGCTGCTTGCGAGCCTCCTCGAGCATCTTCCGGACGCCGGCGCCCGCTTGATCCATTCGGGCGACGTGTTTCGTGGACTCGGCAAGCTCCTCTTTGGGCGTAAGCGACGTTTTGCGCTGAAACCCGACTGAGCCTTGAGCCGTTCCGTCCGAGCTCGAGCTAACACCGACGGCTCCGCCCTGGCTACCTTGCCCCGCTCCGGTCTGCGCAACAGCCGGGGCCGCACCACAAACCAGGAAAGTGGCGACAACGAAAAGGTTTGGCGTGAGCTTGAGTTTGGAGCGTAAGCGCATGATGCCTCCAGGCCGCGAGCGAGGTGAGATGCTACGTCGTAGCAGCGTACGGTGTCAACGGAGCAAAGAAGAGCTAAAAACCTAGGCTTATTCGTGTCATGGCTCGAAGAACGTCGTGTGGTGGGTAGGGTCCGCATGGAGCCCAGACCAACTACTTACCCTGCTGAACGAAGGTCACGGGCACGGTGAGCGTCGAACCACCTCCGCCGGGAGGGCTGAAGGTAGCGCGCTTGAGCACGCCAGCAATGCAGCTCGCAACCGTCGGTGAAAGCCCAGTGTTTTGCGCGACGTCCGAACTTACAACCTCGCCATTCGGGCCGACTTTAGCACTGATGATGACTTTTCCGCTCATGCCCGGATCGCTGTTAAGTCCGGTCTGATAGCAAGTGCGGAAGCGTCCACGAAGGCCCGCGACGACTCGGTCCGCGTCGGAAATCACAACCGTTGCCGAGGAGCCGCCTACCTGAGCGACGCCTGTGGGGCCGGCCACTTTGGTTTCCTTCCCTGCGCCCTCACCAGACCCGTCGCCTTTGGTACCACCACCTATTCCCGAAAGTCCCCCACCCTTGCCGCCACCTTGGACGGGACCGCCGCCGCCGCCGATCTTCAAATCACCGCTTCCATGAGCCACCCCGGCGTTGGACGCCGCCGCGCCAGAAAGATCGACGGGCGGAATATCGCTCCGATTGAGAGCCCCTTGCACGGAGGATCCGCCATTGAGGGCCGCGAGCATTTGCATTTGCATGGCGTCGGCCTGCGACGCGAGAGCCGCGGCCTTTGTGTCGCTTACCTGGCCTGCGCTCTTCCCAGCGTTCCCAGATTTGGGTCCGCCGCCCGCCTTTGGCGCCGTCGCAGGAGCTGCTTTTGCAGCGGCCGTCTCCGTCGGAGCCGTATTCGTCTCGGGGGTTTCCACCACGGGCGGCGGGGGTATATTTTTCATCATGTCGACAAGAGCGCCGACGTTGAAGTCGTCGCCGACGACCGGGTCCATCCAGTCCGAATACATCGCACCGACAAGTCCGAAGTGCAGAAGGAAGCTAAATGCAGCGATGATGGTGAGCGTCCAATCAATCGTCGAGGCAAGCCCCCCCTTCACGGCAAGCGGAAGCTGGGGCCTCGGCTGGACGGGAGGTGGCGCGACGAACTGAAAGAGGAACGTGGTGTCCCCGACGACCACCTTTCCACGGGCCTCTTCGGTAAGTTTTACTTGGTAGGCGCCATTCACTTTCTTCGCTGAGCCACGCAAAGAAAGGAGGTCCGTGATCCCTGTCGCAAGTGCGACGCGTCCAGTCATACCGTCGAGAAAGTTAATGAAGTAATCGCTCCCGACAAGCTCGAAGAGCTTGAACATCGGCGGAACCGCCTGGGACGGGATGACAAACATCGACTTCTCGTTCGAGCCGACCGTCACGGTTACGCGCTGCTTGATGATGCGCTCTTCGATGACGCGACCGCTTTGCACGAGGCCGATGCGAAGTACCTTTGGCCCTGCAGCGACGGACATCGCCCGCATCACTGCCGTCATCTGGCCGGGCCGCACCGCGCCCTGCGCACCACCACCGCCCGGCTGCTGCTGTCCCGGTCCTGAGTTCATGAATCGCTCCTCGTTCTCAGTATCGCGGTCGCTGCTGCTTCGTGCGAACGCATCGTCATCCAATCGTCGCCCACGTTACCCCGCTCCACAGCCAACGCTTCCGTACGACCTGCGGAACCCAACGATGTTCCCGCTGCCAGCATACGGGACGCAACCTCCGTAAGTATAGGGCCACGCGAGCTCATTAGCGCCTCTAACGCTTCGACCAGCCGATCACCCGACGCGGCTCTGGCCGTGGCGATTCGCCGGGCCTCGCTCTGGGCGCCGATACAAAAGGCCGTACCCACAACCCCCATAGCCCCCACGGTAAGCGCGTCACCCACCAAGCCACGGATCACCATTTCTCCTAGCTCGATGGGGACGTCTCCCGTCGCTGCGAGGGCGCTCCGAAGCAACCATGTCGCAAGGAGAAAGCCACCGCTCGTCGAGATGCTCGCGCAGACGCGGGGCACGCGTATCCAGCGCTGAAGCCGGTAGTCGAGCTCCGTTAGCTGCTCGTTCACGAGAGCTACGCGGTGCTCTGGGCGAGCGTCGAGGGCTTCAAACAGGTCCCGCTCCCAATCTGCCGAGGGCTCACGCGAAACGACGTGTCGCAGCGCCACGACGGACGAATCCACGTGGCTATCCTCGCAACGCGCAAGCCATTCACGGACAACTTCGGGGTGCAGCGGTGTCGCACGCCCGGCGAACCAGACGCGGACAGCACTCGCGACCGCGCACGCAAATGCAAGGAGGAATGCAAAGAGCGGAACCACGAATCTTCGCCTCGACGCTCAGAAGGGATCTTTGCGGGCGGCTTCTTCGATACGGTCCAAAAACGGCTGTCGGAGCTCCGCGAGAGTGAGCTTCGGCTGGATCTTGCTGACATCGACGGATGCGACAGGCTTCTGGACGCGCCCGACAATCGTGACCTCATTGATCGTAATCACGCCACCTTTTTGCTGAGCTAGCGCGTCACTGGCAGAAGAAACGCCTAGCACCGCGAAAGCCAGACTCACGACTAGTTTCCTAAGCGCCATGATTCCTATTCCTCTCTAGCGAAGCGTGGACTGCAGAACCCAAAGAACTCGCGAAAACGCTACTTTTTTGCACCAGCATCGGTCCCTTCAGCGGCAGTGCCACTAGGCGCAGCTACGGTGTTCTTAAGCTCGGCTTGCTTCGCTTTCGCGCGCCCGATGAGGTCATCGATTTCGTCGTTCACACCCGGTGGCGCCTTGACGCCACGCATCGTGCGGTACGTTTCGAGCTCCTTGATGGCAATCGAGACCTGCTGGTCTGCGCTTGACCCCGGGAGACTCAGCGCCGTGAGGTACATGAGGCCGAGGTCGTAATGAGCGGCGGCGAGGCTTGAGTCGAGCGACAGCGACTTCTCGAACTCTGCTTTAGCCTCAGGATAACGTTGAAGAAGTCGGTAATTGTCTCCGAGATTGAGACGCGCAAGCGCGTTGCTCGGCCCAAACCTCACCGCGTTCTCAAGAGGCTCGAGAGCGTCCTTGGCATTCCCGGCTTCAAGGCGCATTGAGCCTAAGTTGACAAGCGCCTCCACTAAGTCGGGTCGGCGCTTTGCGGCCTCCTCGAAGTCCCTCAACGCAACGATGCGCGATCCCGATTCTCTCATGATGAGGCCACGAATCAAATGTGCTTCCGCGTTGTCTTTGTCGCGCGCTGGCGTCGCATCACCGAACCCCTCGAGGACCGCTTGGAGCGCGTACTTAGCGAGCTCCAGCTTCCGCGCGCGGAAGTGGTCGCGCGCGAGCGTAACCATTGCGTCTTTAAAGTTGGGATCCATACGGAGCGCGTCTTGTCCGAGTTGCTGCGCCATCGCATGATCCTTCTGGATCGATTTCACCTCGGCGGAGCATGTGGTGAGACGCGGAGACTTCGGCTTTTTCGCTCGTTTGTCAGTGAGAAACGTGTCCGCCTCGCCAGCGCTCTTTCCGTTAGCGAGCGACAGGGCGTAGGCGCACATCGAGGCTTCATGGTCGGGATCGTTCGAAAACGCAGTCCGGTAGGCTTGTTGCGCGTTCGACATGCTGCCAAGGCGCTCCTCTACAACCCCCAACGCATAAGGAGGCGCAGGTGACTTCGGGGAGAGGGCTGCGGCCGCCTGAAACTGCGCTTTGGCTGTCGCGAGATCGCCCTTGCTCCATGCCTGCCAACCCGACTCGTAGGTGGTCTTCGCGGCTCCCTGAAGGCCCGACTCTGCGCCATCGCCGCGTACGCCAGCGATCGGTGTCCCGCCGTCCGTATCGGTGTCCGCGGTGGCGGTCCCCGAGTCCGCCGACGGGAACGCTGGAGGCTTACTGCCCCCGCATGCGGGGGCAAGAAGCGTCGAACCCGCAAGGCAAGCGACGAGCAGCGCAAACCCGCTGGACCGCCGAATCATCTTTCCAAAGCTACGCATGATCTCTTTCTGTTTCTTGCGGGTGACGGCATCGCGAAGCCCTTCGCGTCAGCGACGACCCGCAGACGACTTCTTCGGCTCACTCGGTTCAAGGAGCGACCGGGAACGCTGACACGCTCGCCGCCGGAGGAGGAAGGGCCGACAGGCCAGGGCGCGTCTGCACGTATTGGCGCGGCGAGTAACTGAGACGCGTCGGAGCCGCCTTTGGCGCCGTGGGGTCGGGCATGGAGGTCACATACTCAGCCATTTTTGAGTCGCCGCCAGAGATGACGTCCGTGTAGTACGCCAAACGACTTACCGCTCTCGAGAGGTGCGGATTACGAAGGTTGTATTTGCGCGCGTATGCTACGGCCGACGCGTATCTCTTGGCCATCACCTCGTCGGCGCCGTCGAGCTCCTGCTGCTTCTTTTGACGCCAAAAGTCGGTTTTTCCGTCTTCAATCTTGTCGGCGGTCTCCTCGAGCTCCGGCCGACCGCTTGCGCGAAGAGTTTTTAGGAAGTCCTTCTCTTGCGCAGTAAACAGGTCCACCTTCACAACGTTGTACAAGCCGCTACGCAGCGTGTCGTAAATCGAACCCTGACGCGCAATCGCCGTCGGAATCCATTCGAGGGACTCGTACTTCTTTATGACCTTGTCGAGCTCGACATCCCACTTGTTCGCGTCGGCCGCGTTCGCTTGGTACTTCCCCTCGCGCTTTAGTTTTGCCTTCCCCGTGGGCCCTAGAACTGGCTTTTTCGTTTTTGGGTCAACCTCCACCTCACCAAAAATGACGTTTACGTTCGCGGCGTACTTGTGTCGCGCCGGGTCGTCGTATTCCGCGGTGATTTTCTCGTCAAGTAACGAGAATTCGGCTTCGGCAGCGTAGTCGACGTAGGGACTCGACTGCGCTTCGTTCTTGTTTTCCTTCACCGGAGCCTTGGCGCGATAGCTCTCCCAAGCGGAGATCGTGCTCGTCAGCCATGCGCGATAGCTCGCGTCACCTCCGGACCGCTTCATCTTCGCCACGCTGTGCGCTGCCTCTACAAGGTACTTTGCGGCCCCTGGCGCAGCGCGCTCGGAGCGGAAGTACCCCATAAGGCTCTGTTCCGCAGCCAGTCGAGTTTGGCGGTTTTGACCCGCATCACCACCGGTCGAGCTCCACTGCTTGTAGTCGAAGCTCGCCACGGTGTAGTCCGCGCTCGCCTTATCGTCCGCAGTCGGATTCGTTTTTAGGAGGATACGGTATGTCGACAGCATCTTGTCGCGCTGGCCGAGGTTCGCATAGAGAATCATCGCGTTTCGCGCATTGTCCCGACGTTTCTGCTCGGGAAACCGATCGGTCGAAGCAATTTTGTCGTAGGTCTCGGCCGCGCGCTGGTAGCTGAAGAATGAGTAGTACGTCTCACCGAGTGCACTGTAGGCCTCGCCGAGAAAACCAATCCTCTCGGCATACTTCTTCGGGTCGGGGGCCGCCTTTGACTTAGGGTCTCCCTTCTGCAGGGTCGTGAGCCGCTCGTCAGAGCCATAGTCCGAAATAAAGAGAGTGTAGAGCGCAATAGCTTTATTGTATTCGCCAATCTGTTTGTACGCATAGGCGGCATTCATCGCGGCCTCTGGCGCCTCGTCGCGACCCGGCGCAGCCGCAAGAGCAGACTCGTAGAGCTCGCCCGCCTTCAGCCACGTCGGGCGCTTTTCCGGAGCATCGGGATCTTTGCACTTTTGCCCAAGCTTCGCCTCGCAAGCCTTCTCGAACTGCTCGCGTGCGCGGAGAAAGCCAGCTTCTTGAATGGTAGGGTTGAAGATAGATCCGGCTTTGCCCGTTTGCTCTGCGGTGACGGCACACGAGTGCGCCTTCTCGGCCTCCGCAAGCTGAATCGACTGCGGTGCATTGCGCTCGATGTTGCTCATCGTGATGAGTTTCACCCAGGCTTTGAAGCCGAGCTCGTCCTTGCCACAATGGTCTTTCCACATCGGCTCGAAGCGCGCGCGTGCGAGGTCGAACTGGCCGTAGAGGAAGAGTTGCTCTGCGACGTAGTATTGGTAGTCGTTGCCGCGTTTTTGAATGTCTAGGGTCGACGGAACGATTCTCGCATATTCGTCACGGGCATTCATGGACTGCGTTACGACCGCCGGCACCGGTTCCCTCAGTGGCTTGCGGGTGGCCTCGTCGGGGCCATCGAACTTGACCTCGTCACGTTTCTCCACACCTCCAGCGACGCCTTGTTCGGCGCGTGCATAGGCGAGGTCGCGATCGACGTCGCTCACATCGACGACGAAAAACCCAGCATTCTCAAGGTATCGGTCATCTTCGTTGGAGTCGCGCACGTCAACCGCCGCGGCGAGAGCCTCGTCGATGTCCTTTCGGCTTGGCTCGGGGTAGGTTTTCCCGGCCACCTTGTGGAGTACGACCGAAATGCGAACGTATTGCCGTTTCGCATCCGCCAGCCAATATCGACTCTCGTAGGCGTCAGGCGCGTTCTCATCTTGCTTTAGGTAGCCAAACCAACCGATACCAGCGAGCTTATACTCTGTGGCTGATCGTGACAGGAGCTCAAGCTGGCGCCCTGCGTCGTTCGTCTCGCTTGCCGCCACGAGGCCAGCCTTACCGTTGTTCGTATGCTGAGCAGCCGCTTGCCGGAGCCCACCGCGTACGAGTCGCTCGGCGTTTTGGATAGCCGCAGGGTTGTCCTTGTTCGCGTCAACCCACGGAGTGTTTCCAATGTAGCTCGCGAGCTTCGTTCGTGCTTCCAGCGCTTTTTGGGCGGTCGCGTCGTGTTCGGGCGTTCCAGGTCGCTTGGTGATGTTCAGCTGGTCGTACGTCTCGGCGATCGCGTTCTGCGTCTCGGGCGCAGTGGGGTCCATTGGCCACTTCGCACTCATCGTCTCGTAGACCTCGATCGCGTTCACGAACTGGTTAAGCGAGCGGAACTCGAGGGCGAGAGCCTTGTAGATCTCAATAGTCCAAAGCTTATCCTGGGGAATGACCTTTGGGTCCTTCACGCGATCAATCGCGACGTGGAGCTTCCGTTCCGCTACGTCCGGTCGGGGCTCGGTGTCGAGAATGTCGGGCCGCATAATATACGGCTCCCACTCCTCGGGCCCCTTGTAGTCGAGATTCGTCAGCGAGCCCGCGACGTAGGTGTACGCCTCGTTTCGAAAGTCAGCGCCGGAGTCGCCCGTAATCTTTTGCTGCTCATCCGTATAATTCAAGAGAGCAATAAAGCTCTGGGTTGCGACCTCGTACCGCTGCTGCTTGAAGAGCGTCCAGGCGTACTTGTAGAGCGAAACACCGAAAAGCGGTGGCTTTCGGTATTTCATCGCAAGCGTGTAAGCACTTGCAGCTCTATTGTAGCCCCAGACAGTTCCTGGATCTTCTTTGGTCACTCCACTTGCGAAGTCGAGTTGGTCGAACTCCCAGTTGCCTAGCTGCCACCAAATTTCGGCAACGTACTTCGGGTCCTGGCCTGCTCGCACGGAAGGTTGCGGAAGGTAGACACATTCGTTCCGCGAACTCGAGGACATCGAATAAAACGGATCGACGTACACGGTTTCCGGATTGCCCTTTTTTACGGCTTTTGGATCGCGATACTTATTCCGCCAGCCCGTCCAAAACGCTTCCGTGTTGTCCTGCGGCATGGGCCGGATGGTGTCCCGGTCGGGATCCTTCGGATCGGGCGGCGTTGGGTAGCCATAGTGGTTGGCGCATACGAGTGAGCGCCAAACGTGCATCGCCTCTGGGACGCGTCCCGAATCATTGAGCGCATGTCCCAGGAAGTAGTAAATCCCGGCGATTTCTCTATATTTGGGATACTCGCGGATGACTCTTTTGTAGAGCGCAATGGCAGGCTTTATGCCGACTTCAACCGGCTCGGTGGCCTCTTCGGAGCGCGCGCGCTCCTCGTAAAGCGCAGCAAGGCGATACATCGCATCAGGTGTCGCTTCGGGCTGTGAGCGGCCACCGCTGTAAGTCGCAATAAACTCTTCTAGCCTTTTGATTGCGGTCTCTCGAGCGGTCTTGAGTTCGGCTTTTTCTATGGCGATCTCGCGGTCGAGACCCGATAAGACCTCCTTCTTTTTGCCTTCGTAGTGTAGGCGAATCACGGTCGTCACAGTGTCCCGGTAGTCTTTCGCCCCTTTCTCATAAGCGTCGACTTCCTCTTTGAGCGCAGTGAGGGCCACCACTTGCCCTGCAGACGGGGCCGACGGAGCCGGATTCATCTTTGTCCTAGGCGCCAGCGCCATCGTCGAAGTTGCGTCCGCCCCGGCGTCGTTCGCTGTTGCCGACGTTACGCTCGCGGGGCCCGAAGCAGAGGCTGACGACGCAAGCGACCCGCCGTCGTCCCCAAAAGTCGTCGACTTCGCAGGTTGCCCGAAAGCCACCAGCGGCGTGCTGGCTAGCGCAAGTGCAGAGGCTACGAGTGCCGCGGAGTAGGCCTTCGTCATCGTCGTTCTCATGGTGAATTCACTTACCCGAGGGCTTTTGGTCGCCCGCGTCGTCAAGGACTTCGCGAAGCTCTTCGTCAAGTAGCTGCTCTTCGCGAGCGCGTTCTGTTTGGAGGTTATGAACCCGATCGAGCTCTTCTTCGCGGACCTCCCAAGCCTGTTCCGTAATGCCGACGTCGGCTCGAAGGACCATTCCGCGAAGCTTATCGCGGACGAAGCCGAAGTTTCGCTTCGCGACCTGACCAACGAGATCATGAGCTTCAACGTCATAGGCGCCGAGGGTCATATTGAAACCATCGACCTTTACGCGCTCCGCTGCCACTTTGCCTTGCACTTCGCCCACGCGAGACGCCACCTGCCGCTCGAATTCGGCGAACTGCTGCACCAATCTGTCCTCGACAGCTCTTGCCTGCTCGAGGGCGGGTCGAACCTTCGCAGCGTAGCGTTCGGCATCGCTCCCGGCTTGCCCCTTCGCAGCGAGCTGAACTTCGCGCTCGAGTGCGTCTCGAAACTGCACGCGCGCGACGGCGTCGCTTTGGTAGCGCGCATCGCCGATGCCGATTTGAGCGCGGCCGACTTCTATTTGTCGTCGAAGGTCGACAATCTCGGCCTGACGCTGCTTGAGCACGCGTTCGTTGTCGTCGAGCCCCGCATTGAACTGAACGACGTCTACGGGTGAACGGGTCACGCCCCGTTGAAGGTCCTCTTTCAGCATACGTCGAAGGCCGTTGGTCGTCGCGTTGAGGTAATCAACCTCGACGCTACGACGGGAGAGCTCCTGTGAAACATCGTTCCACTGACGCATCCCGGCGTAGTCCCGCGTCGCAAATTCTCCGCTCGAAATCGGCAGGCGGTCGACGGTTCCTTGCGCTTGGCGCCGCTGATCACGCACGGGCGCGATTTCGCCCTGCAACTCGCGTGGCTCGTCATCGTCGAGCCCTTTGGCGAGGGCAAAGCGGACCTTAGAAAGCCGATTAAGGAGCGACAACGCCCGCTCTTCGCCGGCCTGAATCTCTGGAAATGCCCGAACGCGGTTCGAGGCATTCAAAATCGTATTAAGTTTTTCGATGAGCTGGTAACTCTGACGCAGAAGCGCTTTGCACTGATTCACGTCATTGATAACAGCGAAGGCCATGGGGCCATCCTCACCCTCCCGCGCCCACCGAACGACGAGCGGAGGTATCTGTTCGTTTTGGTCGAGCAGGTCAAGCTGCTGTTGCGAGAGCTTGTCGTAATAGACGGAGGGCTCCTGCGTGGCGTCGATGAACGTCTCGAGCTTCACGCGCATCGGGTCGTACTCGGCCCGAACGCCCAAGTAGAGCTGAAGAGCCTTATCGAAGGCTCCCGCACGGAGTAGCAAGTCCGCGCGTAGCAACGTGCCGTCCCCCACGAGTGGAGAGCTCGGGTCGGCCACTTGAAGGACCTCGAGCGCACGCTCTGCGCGCTGTACGTCGCCAAGTCGGACGTAGACCCACGCGAGCTCGTAGAGCATGGTCCCGAACTCAGGCGACTCTCGCCCCACCTTTGCGTAAGCTTCGGCGGCCTGAGCGTAGTTCTCCATCTCGTAGTGGAGTCGACCGATGGCCATCCAGGCGAGATCGATCACGAGCTTGTGCTCGTCCGTATCTGGCGGGAGCTCGGTGACGACACGGAACTGCTCTATCGCCGGCTTGTAGTTGGTCGGCGTGATCCGCTCTTCGCTCGCGCCGGAAGCCGCTGCGGGCAGTCCGCCCGAGAAGGGGCGCGAGGATGACGAAGGCAAGTTGCCAGGACGCGCCTGCTTGATGGCGACCATTCCTTGGAAGTAGCGAGCTTGATGGGTATACGCCGTTACGCCGGTCCCCGAAGCGCCACGGGCGGTGGGTCCTGAAATAGACTGGAGAGCGCTTAGTGAGCTGCTCAAGTCCCCCTTGAAATAGAAACCTTTTCCCTTTGCGTAGAGCAGCGCGGCGTCCACTTGGGAGGGCGGCACTTGATTAATCTTCGCAAAAACATCATCCAATGCCTTGAGATCATTGACGCGTAGCGAAACGTCAACAAGGCGAGCGAGCGCCTTCCCGAAGTATGGGTTGAACCGCGACTCCGTATACCGGTCTACGAGGGTTCGGTAGTCACGGCGTGCCGCGAGATATTCCTTCTGCGCGTAAAGGGTCTCGCCGCGCAGCCAAAGCGCGTCGGGAAATGAGGGAGTATCGACGAATTCCTCAAGAATTTCGCTAAAGACAACGACCGCTCGAGCGTAATCCTTCGTGCGATAAAGAAGCTCGCCGTTCGTCAACCGCTGCTCAGCGGTGAAACGCTGTCCCTTCGCTTTCTCAATCGCAGCCTGCACACCCGAACTCTCTCGGTCGACGCTCGTTACCTCGGACTGAGCGCGTAGCGCGTCAGCGTCGGCGTCGGCCGCGTTCGCGTGGGGCGATAAGCTCGCCACCGCGAATGCCGCCCCCACGGACATAAGGTTGCGCAAACGAGCCAAGGCTACTTCCCCCCCCCCAGCTGAACGCTTCCAGCGCCGGAAGCGCCGGTCGGTGCCGCGGCCGTCGTTGCTCTTGGCCCTACCGTTCCAGGCGCGCTGGCCGACGGAGCGCCAAGGGCTCCGACCTTCTCTGCCCAGTCGACGTTCGGACGTTGCTCAAGCGGCGTCGTCACGCCCCCCTTCTCCAGGGCCGTCGAGACAAGGAGGAGCGTTTTGCCCTCGACCGAAGTGAACGAGTGCGCGCTTTTTACGTCGAACTTGTACCCCCGAAGGTAGGTAAAAACGCCGTAACCGTTGCCCTGGAAGTTCAACGCCACCTGCACGGTATGGTCGCCGGGGGGGATCGAGCCGCTGAAGATCGGGATCTCTTTTTGGTCCGCAAGCGCGCCCGTGTCGTCCGCGCGGTTGTACTGAATGGCGCCGTCAACGATGAAAAGAGCGCGCGTAAGACGAAAGGCGCTCGACATTTCGTTTTTGAACAAGACCTCTGCGCGGGAGCCGGATGCGCCTCCGCTCAGGATCGTGTCGCTCAAAAGTGCGAGCCGTGTGTGACTTCGACGGATCTGGTCCTTGAGCTCGTCGACCCGGGCCTCCAGGTCTCTCAAACGCACACCATAAGTGGCGCCGTCCATCGCCCCCTTCTCGGGAATGGGAACCGCGGGACCGCCTGACGCGGGTGCCGAAGCCGCGGCGCCAACCGCGCCCGTTCCAGCGTCCGCACCGACGGCATTCAAGAGTGCCCCCTTTTCGTTCGCCACCGGCGGGGCTTTGGGTGGAACGCCAGCATCGCTAGAGGCTGCGGGCGTTGCCGCTCCCGCGCTAAGCGCGGCAACGAACGTCAAGCCTGCCGCGATGGAGGCAAAACCGAAACGCGAAGCTAGACCCATCCACTGACGTCGCATTGCGTGTGCTCCCTTTTCGAACGACAGATGCGTTCGCGCACTTCGTGACTGAGATTCGTGACTGAAATTCGTGACGGAGATTCGTGACGGAGATTCGTGACCCGAGTAGCGATCGATGGCGCGACGGCGAGTCGCGAAGCTAGAGGCGAAGAGTATTACTCGCAACCGACATCGGACGGGTTCCGAAACGCGACGAGTGTAGGCGCCGAGCGATGCCCGATGCAACCAATGGCTGAGGCATACGTCGAGAGCCTCGCTGCCGAATCCACAATGCAGGCTACCGGGAGCGAGCGATGGGGCGCGGACACCTCAAGCGGACTCGTTTTTCGTCGCCCGGGGTGGGCGCACAGAGTAGAGTGTGGGAGCTGCTCTAGCAGGGGATAGAACTTTTCGGTTCCTCATTCGTAAGGCCGTGCGGCAACGGTCAAACGCTAACGTCTGGCCGATTAGCCGTCGATGTCGATGTCGATGTCGATGTCGATGTCGAGGCAGGCAACCCGAGTAGGGCACGTTCGGCATGCATACCTCGCGCTTCAGCCAACAGGCGAGCCGAGCTTCGAATAGAACGACGGTGGGCATCGATGAATTGCAGCAAATACGATCCCTTCCTCATCGACGAGCTCTACCATGCTAGCGAAGGTGCGAGCAGTTCCGAGGTAAGCGCTCACATTCGGCAGTGCACTCGCTGTTCGCAGATTCTTGAAGCGATGCGTTCCGCGCTCGCGCTTGCGAGAGTCTCGATCGCAGACGTACCTCAAGGGTTAGAGGATCGGATTCTGGTTTCTGTCGGCACTGAGGGCTTTCAAGGCTCGTCTTTATCCAGGACTTCACGAGCTCTCTCGTGGGCCGGGCGCTGGTCCATGCGCCCTCAAACCGCCATGGCCGCCGTGTTTTTACTTATGATTGGTACAAGTGCGTTTGCGCTCCGCGCGCGTTACCCGTCGGAACGACCCGGCGAGGTTTCCGTCATTGAACAGGGAATGCCTGCAGGGCAAAACGCCCCAGCAGAGGTGCAGGAGTCTCTGGATAGCCATGCGGCGGCCGCCGCCCACGGACCTAACGCGCCCCTAGCCACTTCGAGGGTGGCGAGTAGCCCCGCAAGTGTGCTCCACGCCGCCGGCGCGATGGCGCCCTTGGGAGACACAGATTCGAGGGCCGAACGGACGAGCAAAGCGTCGGAAGAGCCGCTCGTAGCCGCGGGTAGCTCGGCTCTTGCTGAGGAGGCACAGAGCCGCACGCAAGGCCAAGAACGAGGGCCGATCGCGGCGGCGGAGCGCACCTTGGAAACGCGGAGTCCGCCGAGCCCGCAAGAGGAATTCGCCTTTGGCATGGCCGCGTATCGCGCGCGAAACTACGCAGACGCGCTTCGTAGGTTCGACAACGCAGCTCGTTCCGGGGATCCCAGGGCAGCTCTCTGGGCCGCGACAGCAGCGAGAGACGGCAGCGGTGGTTGCAGTGTGGCGGCACCACGGTTCGACGCAGTCGCGGATCAGTTCGACGGCACGTGGATCGGCAACGAGGCTACGCTCGAAGGTGCGCGCTGCAGAATCACCACCGGGCAGCTCGGTGCGGCACGCGAGAAGCTCACGAAACTTTCGAATGCAACCTCGCACGCCACGCAAGCTCAGCAAGCGCTACGCGAGCTCGATCATGTCAGTGCACGGCGTGAAACGGGCCATAGTTTGGGTTCTGCGGGTGGAGCCGTTCCCACTCGCCCTGCTTCCGCCGCGCCCGCGCGATCGCAGCGGTTCGAGCGGGGAACTGGAGCTTCCGGAACCGGCATCGTTGATTCGCCCTCGAAGGCAAATGGACTTTGATCCGAGCGCGCCCACCACAGCGTCGAGCGACCACACGCCACCCGCTGCGGCAACGACGGCAAGGGTGACGGAGCGGGGATGACCCCTGTTCGCCAACTCGAGTTCGAGGGAGGAGCAGCTTTCGGGCTGCGCGACGCCGCGGTAGCGCTTGCGGCCTGGCGCTTGCACTGCATGGCGGGCGCGATTCACGAACTTGATAGGACAGCCGTACAGGCCACTGAGGCGCCTCGCTCCCTCGTTTTCGAGCTACTTGCTCGACGTTCGCCCGAACGTGATTTGTACAACGCGTGTGCCTCGCTCGGTCGCCTTCTTGCGGAAGCGGGGGCCTCGCCTTCGCTCGCGACGGCAACGCTGGATGGCGCGGAGCATGCCCTCGCAGCAGTCGATGTCACCTACGAGGTGACCCACCTGGGTCCGGCTCGGGCGTGTCTCGCAGAAGGCTATGTCGCGGCGATTTCTGAAAGCGAAAAACTCATCGCGCGACTTGCGTGGGAGTATCCAAAGTGCGCCGTACGCGTCAACGAGAAAACGGTGGCTATCGTAAGGGGGTTGCCCGCGAGCGAAGATGAAGACCTCGCCGACTGGGCAGCGCGCGTGTCAGTCGGAGCGTCTCGTGAGGGCTTTACAACCGCTATCTTTGAAGGCCCGGACGCGACGAGAACCCACCTCGAAGACGCTTTTTCGCTGCTAGGTATTGCGCTGGCGCCAACAGCGAAAACGAGGACGAGCGTTGCGCCGCGAGCCGCACGGTGGAGTGTTGGACGGGATGGCCGACCCGGTCCGGTAGTCCAGTTTCGATTGAAGTTTCGACGCTTTGGACCGTTGACCTCGTTCGTCCGAGCCATCCAGAGGGCTTTTCGTCAGTCGTAGCTTGGAAGCTCGCGAAGATACGCAATTGTACGAATCACGTCGACAATACGTTCACGCTCGTCAGGCTTCAGGCCGACGAACCGAATGCCCATTCCGGGATTCGGGTTGTCGCCATTGTCACGAACACAATTCACCCAAGCCACGCACCCCTCGAGCTGGAATGATTCGGCGCCTGGCGGCGCGAACGTGAGGCGCATCTTGGTATTAAGCTTGAGCGGAGCCGTGGTGCGAACGAAAATCCCCATTTCACTGATGTTCGTGATCGCGGCGTAAAGGAACGTTTCGCTAGCGATGCAGTCCACGGCCCATTCGACTTCGTAACGATCAAACACGCGTCGGTCTGAGGCATCTTCCTCGAGTGCTAAGAGACCTGCTGCGGGTTCCGCGCGTTCGTCGTTTCCCATCATGCGTGCACCTCCGGGTCCATGTTTCTCGCTAGAATTTCGAGTAGCTCGGCATTCGGACGAGCGCTAGAAAATTAGCGCGACCTACGCGACCACACATCGCACTCTCGAATGCGCGAACGAGCTCTCGGACGGGCCTCGTTACTGAACGCGAATGGCGCCGCCATTGACGCGGTTCTCGCCGTCTGTCGGGCCACTTTTTACTTTAAGGCGGCTTTCGCCGACAAAGAGCCCGAAGAAGAGAGTGTACGACCCCGGGCTGAAGTTCGGCTCCAACTTGAACTCGTGGTCGTCCATCACGACGTCGTCAGCGAGCCATAGCGACATCGGGTACTTCCCCTCGCACACCTTGTGATCGCCGTTGTGGCGACGTTGAAAGCCGTCGATGTGAATGAACATTTCCCATTCACTTTGCACGCTACTAAGCACCTTGAAGTACGTGCGCATATGATACGGCTTGCCAGCTGCGACGTGGTCGACGAGCGCGCCGCTCGAGTCTGTAAGGTCATATCCGAGCACCTGGAGCTTGTCTTCAAGGTTGGCGTCGAGCGCGTGCTGAGGTTTCGGTCGTTCACGCTCGCTCATGACGATTTTTCGGAGCGGGTTGTCATCGTGCTCCCTGTTGCGAAGGGACGACGCAACGAGGATGATTTGACTGGAGCGCGCGTCGAGGACGGGGAGGTTGTTCCCAATGTGGGCTCGCTCACGGTAGAGATGGTTGAGATGAGGGAGCTCCTCGGCGCGAACCGCCAGGAAGCGACGCGAGGCGGGTTCGCTCGCCATAAGCCATTCGTAGGCGGAGTTCGCATCCTTTTGAAGGAGCGGCTGGCCGCCTGCGTAGTAAGCCGCCGTCCGACCGCCCACTCCGTAAAGCGCGAGCGGCTCGCCACCTCCGTGGAGACGCTGATAGCTCTCGAATACTTCTTTTGGTGAGAGTTGATTAGCAAGGGCTGGATAGTAAGAAAAACAAAGTAACCCGCCGAGGACTGCCGAAAAGACGACGAGGAACGCCGCGCGACTACCGCGAAGGAGGTCGCCTGCGAATCCGAGGAGCAGGAAGACCGCGACCCCCGACGGTAGCGCAAGCGCAGAGGCCACGACCGTTTTGATGCCCTGCATTTTGAGCAAGCCAAAGACCACTCCGGGCACTTGGAGGAACAGAAGCGGCGCAAGGATGAAGAGAGCCGTAAGGCCGATTCCCTCGTCGAGCTTTGAGGGGGTCACGTCGAGTTTTCCCAAAACGAGCCTGGGAACGGACTGCTGAAGGCGCGCGGCCTTGAGAAACAGGCCGAGCTGTTCGAACGGTTCGAACCCGCGCGTCGCCGAAGCCGTTGTCAGGCGACGAGAGTGACCGAATGCCCATAGCCATACGTCGCACCAGAAAAAGATACCGAAGATGAGGGCGAGAGGAACAAAGGCGGTCGCCCACCAAGCGTTGAGAACCGCGTCTCGCATCTGCGAGGAGAGCACGGGGAGCCATCGCGCGTGCTGACGCGAGCCTACCCAGACGGCGAGGCCCGCGAGCGACGCGCCGGCGACGGTCGCGAAGTAGGCGAGAGCAAGCATGCCGTCCCAGGCGTCACGGAGAGCAAGCAGAACACGGAGGTAGTTCGCAGGAGCGAAAGGGATCCGCGCAGAGTCCCGCTCGGCCATCGTCAGGAAGGCGATGCCGGCAAAGCCTACCAACACCACAGTCCAAAGCGCGAGCGAATGCGGTTTAAAGCTCTCTGGAAACGGAGCCCCTAACACGGCGAAAGCGTGGAACGCCTTCTCGGGAAGATTGTGCATTTCGTGGTGAAAAATGCCCAAAAAGACGGCCGTTCCGACTCCGACAGCGACCGACGGATGGGCGCCTCTCTCGTAGTCGCGCAGGGCAATTCCGCAGGCCGCGGCAATCACCGCCGGGGCAGCAAATGCCGTCAAGTCCGTGCGTGCAGCCATCCAGCCATGAGCGACGAACGCGAGACCCGTAGCAACGACAATGGCCAGACGAGTTTCACTCTCGCGCGTGAAGGAAGACGGAGACGTCACGCGTGGGGCGATAAAAAGACGCCCGAAGGCGAACGGCGCGAACGCACTCCAGGGAGCAAGCGCGGAGCCAATGTGCCCAAGCGTAAAATCGAACGTTGGGTATTTCGGAGAGGTCTTTAATGCAGCGCCAATCCAAGGGCTGAGGTCCGCCGCGCGAGGGCCTGAGAAGGCATCCAGTCCGCGGTATGTGAAGTAGAGCCCAGTCGCCGCAGCGCTCAAGCCCACACCTCGCGCCAAGACATCGTGCTTCGATGAGGAATTCGAGACGGCGAGCCCAAAGGAGAGCGCGACGGCGAGTGACGGCAGACCGACCCCAATAACGGCTCCGCGTGTGAAAAACCCCGCCGCAAGGCCAACGAGCGCCACGACAAGCCAAAGCCCGCGCGCGACGACGTTTGCCTCGCCGCGCGCGCCGCGACCGAAGAGCGCGACGAGCAACCCGCCAAACGACATCGAAAAAGCGCTCATCATCACGATGTCGCCAAGCATCGTCCGCGCCTGGACAAAGAAGAGCGGCATCGTCGTGAGCGCGACGGCGGAAAAAACACCAGCGCGCCGGTCAATGAGGCGCGCGACCCAGCCGTAGGTCGCTAGCACTCCGAGCACTCCCCAAGCCGCCAGTGGGAGGCGCCCGGCCCATTCGTGGAGCCCAAAGGTTTTGAAACCAAGAGCTATCGAGGTGAACGGAAGCTGAGGTCGCCCGAGGTCGTTGAGGTGCGGGAGTGAGTTGTCCGCGGCTTCGAGGGCGAGGTCCGTGGCTCCGTGAAGGTTCAGCGCTACGCGGCGGGCGAGATCGGCAACGTTGAGCTCATACGGGTCCCAAAGGCCCGCGCGTGTCAGTGGCGGCAACGCGAAAAAAAAGAGTGCTGGTAAGCCCAGTACGATGGCCAACGGCCACCAAGAGCCCCCTGGCGTTTCGTCGGACGCCTCTATCAGACGTCCCTGCTTGTCGAGTGTGTCGGGCGCCTCGAGCGTATTCGGCGTGTCGAGACCTACGTCGGGAAACTCACGCGTGTCGTAATCGGCCATCATGTTCGGTTCCGTGAGAGGAGCTCGGCCGCCCTGGCAGGCTGCAGATCTATTACGTTTGCACGCGGATCTCCGCAAGGACATAGGGCCGAGTGTGGTATCAGAGCCCCGCTACGATGCCCCCCACGCCGAAGACGAAGGTCAAGCCGCCTAAAGCGGAAGCTGCGACGAACGCCACGAACGCCACGAACGCCACAAAATTCGCGAAGGCCGAACCTCGAGGCGGTAAAGGCGACGCTGGATCGGTGAAGGAACAGCGTGCGCGCTCGGACGAACCAAAGCCAGCGAGTCCTGCGAAGGCGGAACGCAACCAAAACCAGAACGCGAGCGCTCCGGTAAGCCGCGCGGGTACGATTGCTCTCGTCGGGCGACCGAACGTCGGAAAAAGCACCCTGCTTAACGCGCTCATCGGCGAGCGAATCGCTATCACCAGTCACCATGCCCAAACGACGCGCGACCGCATCGCGGGGATCTTAACGCGTGACGGGACTCAGTTCGTGTTCCTCGATACGCCTGGCTTTCACAAGGCAAACCATAAGCTCGGCGAGCGGATGAACGAGGTCGCGCGCGCCGCGGCGCAAGGCAGCGACGTCGCGATTTTCATGACAGAACCGTCGACTCGGCAAACTCCCGACGGGCTCGCCGTGAACGCTACCGTGCGAGAGGACGATCGGTCGATCCTCGCGGCGATCCCCTCAGGCACACCGGTCGTGCTGGTGATCAACAAAGTTGATAAAATTAGTCCGAAGCACCTGCTCTTTCCGTTTTTGGAGGCTTACGCGAAGGAACGAGACTTTGCTGCCGTGGTCCCGGTAAGCGCACTGAAGGGAGTTGGCTTTGATGCCATTCTCGCGGAGGTGGGGAAGCTGCTTCCGCAAGGCGACGCGCTTTACGAAGAGGAAGAGCTGAGCGACAAGCCGGTTCGCTTCTTCGTTGGTGAATTCGTGCGCGAACAAGTCCTTCGGCTGACGCGCCAGGAAGTCCCACACGGCGTGGCGGTTACCGTCGAATCGTTCGACGAGAGCGCAAAGTTGGTTCGGATCGCCGTCACCGTTCACGTCGCGAAGGACTCCCACAAAGGGATCATCATCGGTGACGGCGGCAAGATGCTAGGAACCGTCGGCCGCGCCGCTCGGCTCCGTGCCGAGGAGCTGCTCGGCCGGAAAGTTCACCTCGAGACCTTTGTGCGCACGACGCCAGGTTGGTTCGACGATGCCGCTCGACTCGTCGACATGGGGTACGCCAATGACGACGCGCCAGCCCAACGAAAGCGCGCGGGGAAGCCGCGAATGACACCTGGAAAACAGGGCTCAAAAAAGCCCAAAAAGGGACCCGGATGACGAAGCATCAAGCACCTCCGCAGGTTTCTCGTGTCCTGCCCGCGGGTCAACACGGACTGCCGCTCGTAGCGATCGTCGGTCGACCGAACGTAGGAAAATCGACGCTGTTCAATCGACTGGCGCGACGTCGACTCGCGATTGTTTACGACGAGCCCGGCGTGACCCGGGACCGAAACTACGCCGATACGTCCGCATTCGGGCGCGACTACACGCTTGTCGATACGGGTGGGTTCGATCCGGACAGCAAAGATCCGATGAAGACCGGCATCACCCGCCATGTGAAGTCAGCGATCGAAGAAGCGGACGTCATCGTGTTCGTGAGCGACGCGACCGTGCCACTTACGTCCGCGGACCGAGTGGCCGTCAAGCTGCTTCGAAAGGCTGACAAGCCCGTTTTGTTCGCCGCAAATAAGTCCGATTCACCAAGGCACGACGCCGACGCGTTTGAGGTCTACCGCCTCGGTGTCGAAATGGTTTACCCGGTGAGCAGCTTACACGGCCGCGGCATTGGTGAGCTCGAGGCTGCCATCGTCGCCGCCATGCCCGCCAACAAAGACGCTTCCGTCGTCGATGAATTCCTCCCGCGCATCTCGATTGTTGGGAAGCCAAACGCTGGCAAATCCAGCCTGATGAACAAGATCCTCGGCGAGGATCGTATGATCGTCGATGACCGTCCCGGAACCACGCGCGACGCCATCGATGCTCTCGTCGGTCGGGGGGACAAACGCTATATTTTCGTCGATACCGCTGGGCTTCGTCGCAAAGGTAAAGTGACCAAGGGCTCGGACGAGGTCGAGTTCGCGAGCGTGCACTCTGCCGTGAAAGCCGTCGAGCGTTCAAGCATCGTGGTCCTGCTTGTCGACGCCAAAGAAGGAATAGCCGAGCAAGACGCGAAGATCCTCGGGCTTGCCGCCGACCGCGGCCGAGCGATGATCATCGCCCTTAACAAGTCCGATCTGATGTCAAAGGGTGAGCTCGAAAAGGCCGAGGAGGACGCTCGCGACAAGATCTCGTTCGCCCCTTACGCGCCTTTGGTGCACACGAGCGCCAAAACAGGTCGCGGACTTGGCGAGCTTTTCGACACCATCGACAAGGTGAGCGAATCATTCCACCGACGTATTGGCACGGGAGAGTTGAATCGCTTTTTCGAGCAGGTCCTGCAGACCCGGCCACCTCCGACGATGGGCGGTAGCGCTCCGCGGCTCTACTACATTACCCAGGCAGAGACGGCGCCGCCGATGTTCGTGATTCTTGCGAGCTCGCCTGACTCCGTTCACTTTTCTTACCAACGGTTCGTTGCGAATCAGCTTCGCGATCACTTCGATTTCGCGGGTGTTCCGTTGCGCGTCGTTTACCGAGAGCGTCGCCGCGGGGGACGTGGTCGGAAGGAGGCGGAACTTATCGAGGCGATGCCCGCGCCCGCGCCCAAGACGGGGCGTCGACCTGCTCCGGGAGACACCCTCGTACCTCGAAAGCCGAAACGGGTCCCTGTCCCAGTCGTCGAGGAATCCGAGGCCGCAGATGTGTCGGTGAAAGCAAAGAAATTGGCCCCGAAGAAGCGGTCGCGAGCGGCGCCGAAAGCGGCGGAGCGAACGGCTGCGGCACGCGCCGAGCGGCGTAAGTTCGGCAAGCCGAGGCGAAGCTAGTCGCCAAAAGGTTTACGTGAATCTCGTCCCACCTTCGCTTGTTCGACATCTGCTCTTGCTTGCGCTCGCCAACGTTGCCGTTGGCGGATGCAGCAGGAGTAACCTACGAGGGAAGGTGTCGAAATCAGCGGACGGCCGAACCCACTTGGCTATTGACAACGACCAGGGCGGAGGCTGCCCCGTAGAGGTTGATTACAAGCTGTGGCACGCGCCGCTTGGCGTCGCGAGCGAGGTCACCCCTGGTCGACATGTGATCCGTCTGAGGTGTGAAGGGCGCGCCGACTCGGGGTTGCAAGTCGTCTTATCGCAAGGCGACACGCTTCATTTCGATTACCGGGGTCCGTAGGCGGTTAGCTGCGCCTTGAGGCGCTCGACCCGTGCATTAGATGCCGCCGGACATCAAAGCAGCCCCGAGTTCGCCAAGCCGAATCAAGTCGTGGACATCGGTTTCAAGTTCCGCAATGCGAACAATAGGGGTGGTGCCGGCCGACGCGCTGAGGGCGCGAACGTGGTACGCATCGAGCGCCGCAAGCTTGACGGCGTCTTCGTAGGCGCGCACGAGCCGAGTCGGCGCGTCGTCTTCGAGCGTGACACCGCGCGACGCGATCCCTCTGGCGGCTTCAGCCTCGCTGACGGCCGCACCGACGCATGGC
Source organism: Polyangiaceae bacterium (assembly GCA_025353725.1). GTDB lineage: Bacteria > Myxococcota_A > Polyangia > Polyangiales > Polyangiaceae > Labilithrix. Next base: position 116,721 of record JANXOF010000095.1, read on the forward strand.
GGAGCCACGTGAAAACGGTTAACCACAAATGCCCCGCGCGGCATGTGGGCTTCCGCAAGACGCTCTTTGAAATAGAGCACTTCGCGAAGGCTCGGGGGTGAAGCGCTTGTCACAAGAACGAACGCGACATCGTCGCCGCGAAGCGCCTCCTCAACGCGCGCCGCTCGCTCCTTGAAGCCTCCAAAAAGCTCATTGAGCTCGCCGATAAACTCCGCCATCGCTTCGAGAAACCCACCGCCCGTGATGCGCCCGATGGTCCGCAGGATGAGCGCCGCGCTCCTCGCCACCAGGTTTAGCGAGAACGAGCCTCCGCTCTCGAAAGCCTGTACGAACCACTTCATCGTGCTTGAGTCGAGGGCGTCGATGAGCCGCTGGGGAGCATCGAGAAAATCAAGCGCGTTAGCGGTTGGAGGTGTGTCCAAAACAATAAGGTCGTAGCGAGCGTCATCCTTCACGGCTACGAGCTTTTCCATCGCCATGTACTCCTGAGTACCCGCGAGCGACGTCGATACGTACTTATAGAGCTTGTTCGACAGAAGCCTGGCGGCCTTCTCCGGTGTCGACGAGTATCTGACGACGAGTTCGTCGAACGTGCGCTTTGTGTCGAGCATCATCGCCGTAAGACTGCCGCCTGCCTTGACCTCGATGCCCGCGGACGCAAAGAGAGCCAGGTCGACTTGCACGGCTTCGGTGCGCATCGACGTGATGCCAAGGCTCTCTGCGAGGCGTTTCGCAGGGTCGATAGTGAGGCAGAGGACACGCTTGCCGCGCCGTGCTGCCGCGACGCCGATCGCCGCCGCCGTGGTCGTCTTTCCGACGCCGCCAGCGCCGACCGTGATCAGCACGCGCCGCGAGTCGACGAGCTCTGAAAGCGTCTGAACCAATACCGCCATTTATTCTCGCTGCCTGTAGCACATGAAATGCGCTCCAGGTCCTCCCCCGCACACGACGAGAACTACTCTGGCGCGTCCTCGTACTCGCCTTCTGCAAGGTTGTCGAAACGGGTCCATTGCTTGTCGAAGCGCACCTTGGCGGTGCCGGTGGGCCCGTTCCGCTGCTTGGCGATAATGAGTTCGGCAATGTTAGGCTCCGCCGAATCTTCACGGTTGTAGTAGTCGTCGCGGTAGATAAATACGATATTGTCTGCGTCTTGCTCGATCGCGCCGGACTCGCGAAGGTCGCTGATGAGGGGCCTCTTCGACTTCTCGCTTCGTGTCTCGACCGCGCGGTTGAGCTGAGACAGCGCGATGACCGGGACCTCGAGTTCTTTGGCGAGCCCCTTGAGCCCGCGGGAGATCTCACTGATCTCTTGCTCGCGAGATGCCACGCCGTCGCGCCCCTTCATGAGCTGGAGATAATCAATAATCACGGCACCGATTTTGCGAACTTTTCGACCTTCCTCGTCGCGTGTGTCGTACTCGGCTTGAAGCCTTCGCACCTTAGCCCGAAGCTCGATAATCGAAAGCCCGGGCGAATCGTCAATCCAAATCGGAAGGTTACCAAGAAAGCTCGCTGCTTGGGTCAGCTTGCTCCAGTCCTGAGGACTTAGGTAGCCCGTCCTCATTTTGCTGACGTCAACGCGTGCTTCGGAGCAAACCATACGATTTGCGAGCTGTTCACGCGGCATTTCGAGCGAAAACACGACGACGCCGACGCCACCGTCTTCCCACCGTTGGTTCGGGTCGCCATCGACCTCCCGACCCTTCGGTGCGGCTACGTTCGCGGCCATATTCAGTACCAAGCTTGTTTTCCCCATACCGGGACGAGCCGCAATGATCGAGAGGTCTCCTTCGTGGAGACCCGCGGTCATCCGGTCGTAGCGGTCAAAGCCGGTCGGCACGCCCGTAATGCGATCTCCGCGAGCGACGGCGTCGTTCAAGCGCTTGAACGACTTTTTCATCACGTCGAGGAGCTTTTCGACGCTCTGCTTCGCGCTCGTGCGCGCGATGTTGTAGATCGCCTGCTCTGCACCGTCGATGAACGCTTGAGGCTCGCCGTAGTCGACGTAGCCTTGGGCTGATACCCGCTGACACGCCAGAATGACTTGGCGGATACGGAATTTCTCGTGAATCGTGCGCCCGTACGCGCCGACGTTCGCGACCACCGGAGCGGCGTCTAGAATCTCGGTGAGGTAGCCCGCACCGCCCACTTGGGCAAGGCGTTGTCGATCCTTCAGCCAACTTTGCACCTGGAGAACGTCGACGGGGTGCCCGGCTTGTTTGAGCTCAAAGCATGCCTCGAAAATCCTCCGGTGCGCCTCAGAGTAAAAGTACTCGGGCTTCAGATCGGTGATCTTGTCCATCGCAGACGGGTCGAGCATGCAGGCGGAGAGCACGGCGGCCTCGGCTTCGAGATCGTGCGGCGGCACCCGCCCCTCGATGACCGGGGGGTTCTCGATCGCTTGCGCACGGACTCCCCACTTCTTCTCCACAGGCTCAACCTCCGACCACGAAAGACGAACGCCTCGACCATGCCCGCTTGCAGTAGCAAGAGGGCAACGGACGAGGCGTTATGGCCGAGCAGCGCTACGCCGGCCAACCAAGCAAGTGCAGATTACTTTTTTACGACCTCGACCTTGAGGGTCGCCGTCACATCGGTCATCAAGCGAACTGGAATCTCGAACAAGCCGAGCGCCTTGAGAGGCTCGGCAAGATGCATCTTCTTGCGATCAATCGTGACGCCGGCAGCTTTGGCGGCGTTCTCGATTTCTTTGGAGGTCACCGAGCCGAAGAGCTTGTTGTCCTCACCGACCGTCCGCGCGAGCGTGAGCTTGAGCGCGTTGATCTTCTCCGCGAAAGCGTGAGCCTCTTTCTTAGTTTTCTCCGCCTTGACTACCGCAATCGCTTTTTCGTGCGTGATGCGGTTGACGGCGGCCGTGGTCGCTGGCACGGCCAGACCGCGCGGAATGAGATAGTTGCGCGCAAAGCCTGGACGGACTTTGACGAGCTCGCCGGACTCGCCGACTTTGTCGATGCTCGATTGAAGCACCACTTGAAGTGTTGTTGCCATGATCGCCTCCGTCAGGACGTGACGGTGAAAGGAAGGAGCGCGATGTTGCGCGAGCGCTTCACCGCGAGGGTAACTTTACGCTGGTGGAGAGCGCAGTTGCCGCTGATGCGGCGCGGTACGACCTTGCCGCGCTCGGACACGAAGTACTTGAGTGCTTGGGGGTCTTTGTAGTCGATAATTACGGCCTTATCCGCGCAGAACTTGCATACGCGCTTTTTGCCGCCGCGGCGTCGACCCGGTGCATCCGCGTTGAGGTCCGGCGTTCGGCCGAAGTCCTTATCGTCATCCATCATCGCCATGATTCAATTCTCCTGAAGAAGTTTTTGGTGTCGGGAAGCAAGCGGGCCGTCAGGCCTCGTCTTTGGCTTCCTTCGCGGATGAAGCAGCCGCGGTGTCGTCCGAATCGGACGTCGAAGCGCCTCGGTCGCTGACGTCGTCACCGAAGTCGTCGTCACCGCCACGGTCGTGGCCATGGCGCATGCTGCGTGGGGCATCGGGGCCGAGGTCGATCAGGCCGAGCTGTTTCTCGCGAGACTCGACGGCATCCTCCTCGGGCGGGAGCTCGAGGCGTTGGAACTTGACTTCCTCCGGGTCGATCGTGACTGAGGCGACATCCACCTCGCTCTGAGTCTGGATCGTCTGAAACTTCAGGACCGAATCCTGCAGCTTTAGGTTCCGCTCGAGCTCTTGAACAAGACCACCGCGGCCGATGTACTTCACGTACATGTAGACGCCACGCTTCTGCTTCGCGACGGGATAAGCCAGCTTCCGTCGACCCCAAGCCTCGACCTTGACCAGTTTTCCCTGATCTCGGCCAACGACCTCGACGACGCGCGCTTGGACTTTCTCGGCCGTGTCGGCATCGACGTCCGACCGCAGCACGTAGATGGTCTCGTACTCTTTAAACTTTAAAACTTGGACTTCGGGCATTTCAATCTCCTTACGGATCACCCGAGCTGCAACGAACACCCGACGCAAAAGAGCGTTTGAGGAACGGAGCAAGTGACGGGGAGCCCGTGGAGATAGAAAGCTCCACGAGCAAGGACCTCTGCCAGTGATGACAGCGGCAGTGGACTTAGCACGCGGTCTCCTTCGCGGGGAGCGAAATGGCATGCCAACGTTCACGCTTTTGAGCGTGCGCCCCGTCGCCGCGCGCTAAGCGGTCGTGCGTAGCGCGCTCGCGTCACCGATGATGAGCGCGATCACGTGTGCCATCGCTCCATCGATGACGCCGCGCATCTCCGCTTCCTCGCTCGGGTCAAAGTTTTGGAGCACGAAGTCGGCGACGTCGCCTTTGAAGTCCGGTGGTGGGCGCCCAATCCCGACGCGTACCCGGGCAAACGAAGGTGTTCCCAGCGTAGAGATAAGACTACGAACACCGTTGTGGCCGGCGTGACCGCCGCCGACCTTCGCGCGGACGTCACGCCACGGGATGTCGAGCTCGTCGTGAACGACGATTATCCTAGTCGCATCGACCTTGAGGAAACCCGCGGCAGCCTGAACGCAGCCGCCGCTAAGGTTCATGAACGTCGATGGCTTGAGGAGCGCGACAGGATGCTCGCCGTTGGCCGAAGTGAAACTTCCGCGTGCAAGCAGACCATTGAACTTCTCTTTGAAGTCCGGAAAGGTGTGCGTGCAAGAAAAAGCATTCGCAACACGAAAGCCAACGTTGTGACGGTTGGCTTCGTATTTTTTTCCGGGATTTCCCAGTCCGACGACCAAATGCACGTTGGCGGGTTCGCGGGTAGAGGGTGCTGCGACGGACTACTTCTTCTTCTTGTCGTCTTTCGCGGGAGCCGCGGCTTTGCCAGCCGCTGCCGCTGCCGGTGCAGCGGCTTTGCCGGCCGCGGCCGGTGCCACGCCAGCGACGGCACCTGCTGCTGCGGCTTCTTCCTCACCGCGATCCTTCTCGGGCGCGACGATCGCAATGACGGTCTGCTCGGCAGAGAGCCGAACTTCGACGCCCTCGGGGAGAGCGAGAACCGACGCATGGAGCGACTCGTGAATGTCCAGGCCGGAGATGTCGACCTCGATCTTGAGCGGAATGCGGTCCGGGAGAGCGCGGACGGGAATGGTTCGGTAGACCTGACGCACGATCCCACCGTTGGCGAGTCCAACGGGCTTGCCAATCGCCACGAGCGGGACGTCAACATCGACCGGGCGGTCAAGCTTGACTTCGACAAAGTCGACGTGCTCAAGCGTGCGAAGCACGGGGTGGAGCGTGTACGACTTGATGAGGACGAGAAGCTCCGGCGCCTCGGCGACCTGCACCTTGAGAACGGTGTTTTGGCCGCGCTCACTCTTCAGAACGGAGATGATCTCTTTAGGGGTCACCGACAGAGACAGCGACTGCGCCATGTCTTTGCCGTAGGCGACCGCGGGGATCTGACCTGCGAGGCGGAGGCGGCGCGCGGCGCCCTTTCCGCGGGTGGTGCGGGCAGTAGCGGCGACACTTTGGATGGCGGCAGACATGGGCGAGGCTCCTGGGCGAGAACGCAGGCCGGCGACTCCGGCAGGCGGCGTGAGGACTTAGCAGAGGGCCACGCGCTCTACCAAGCGATTTGACGCCGACGTGAACTAGGAGCGACGACGTACCTTACCGCCGCGCAGGTTTGCTCGCTCGACGAAGGAGCAGCCGGTGGCGAGCCGTCTGCTGGATCGACCAAAGTTTGCGCGGAAATGCAGTCGCGTCGTTTGCATCGCACTCGCCAAGCGCCACCGCTTGTTTGGCGGTATTACAGGGCAGTACCTCGTTCAAAGAGCGACCGAATTTGCGTGCCTCAGCGCCGAATCGGCGTGGCCGTAACGCCTAGGTGCAGGGCTTACAAACTTTTGCGCACTCCTCTTTCGATGAACAGGCCTTGAGGTCGGAAGCGCACTTGCCAGTCACGACCGGTTTTCCGTCGACGGTGGTTGTGGAAAGCGAGTACCCACAGGCTGCGACCGGGGGCGTGTTAGGGGTCGGGTTGACAACAGGCGTCGGCTTCTGGACCGGAGGCGGGGTACTCGCACCAGGTCCTGGATTCGCTGCGCCGGAGGCGGCAGTGCAGGCAGCTACGTCGGCGTTATACGTTGCACTATCCCAGTCGAGCTTCCCAATGCACTGTCTGACTGCAGCCGAGTCGGCACCACTTGCAGAGCTTCCCTCTGTGACGCTGCAGGACGACGAAGCGGTGTCGGTTGCGCTGCACGAATTCGGTTTGCCAGCCGTGGTGCTGTCGCAGACAGTACCGTCACCGCGCTTGCTCGTTGAAACACCATCAGCGCATGTGTTTGTGAAGCAGACCTTGGCCTCGTCACACTGGGTCACCGTCGAGCTGGACGACACTGATTTCTGGTCCGAGTTTGAGGTTCCTTCTGTTTGATTCGCTGCACAACCGAACATCGCGACCGCACCGCCGAGAATCACCGAGAAGAGAACCTTATTCATGACTTGCCTCCAGGAAGCGCCCTGTTTCGTGCGGGCGCACTCACCTACTCAGCAAGCCCCCTGCCAACGACGCGGCACTCTCCTGAAACTGGAAAACATGACTTTCAGCGGTACTTTAATTCGTATCTGGATGAACAAGGCTTCGACGGAGGCGGTGCGCGCGATCCAGGACCCGCGCCGAAGTCGTGAGTTCAATGTAGGCTTTCTGGTTATCGAGAGCGATACATCTCCCGTTAAACACAGAGTGACGTACAAGAATCGACGTGTCCAATTCGAGTATCTACGCCGGGGTCGATATCCATGTAGGACTCCTCGCGACCCGAACGTTCATTACACGAGGCTATAAGCCACTGTGTTGAAGCAACTCGGTCCTACGCGAAGAGCGAGCTGACCGAATCAGAGCTGTGAATACGCTTGATTGCTTCGCCAAGCAGGCGCGCCATGCTGACTTGCTTGATCTTCGGGCAGAGCCGCGCCGCCGGAGAAAGTGGGATGGTGTCCGACACGATGACTTCGTCGAGGGGAGACTCTTCGATTCGCTGAATCGCCGGGCCGGAGAGCACGCCGTGCGTCGCGCATGCGACGACGCGCGTAGCGCCGAATTCCATGAGCGCTCGGGCCGCGCCCGTGAGCGTCCCCGCCGTGTCAATCATGTCGTCGACGATGATGCACTGCTTGCCCTTCACGTCGCCGATGAGGTTCATGACCTCCGAAACGTTCGCGCGCTCCCGACGCTTGTCGATAATCGCAAGACTCGCATTAAGGCGCTTGGAGTATGCGCGCGCGCGCTCGACACCGCCGGCGTCAGGCGAGACGACACAAGCCGTCGAGTCAAAGTTTTTCTTGAGGTAGTCCTCGAGCATGATCGGCATGCCGTAGAGGTGGTCGAACGGGATGTTGAAAAATCCCTGAATCTGCCCTGCGTGAAGGTCGATGGAGACCACACGGTCGATCCCCGACGATTCGATAAGGTCGGCGACAAGCTTCGACGTAATCGGCGTGCGTGGCGCGACCTTCCGGTCCTGACGCGCGTACCCGTAGTACGGCATCACGGCCGTGATCGTTCCCGCGGAGGCGCGGCGCAACGTGTCCGCAATAATCAGGAGCTCCATCACGTGGTCGTTGACGGGACTACACGTCGGCTGAATGACGAAAGCGTCGACTCCGCGCACGTTCTCGTTAATTTCGACGAAGGTTTCGCCGTCGCTGAATCGCTGAACCTTGATTTTTCCCAGCGGCGTTTCAAGGTAAGCAGCAATGTCGCGCGCCAACTCCGGGTTGGCGTTGCCGGAAAAGAGGCAGACCTTCTTAAACAAGCGAGCGCCGCCTCTCACTCGGCATCAGCCGACGAAAACGAGGAAATGTACCGCGTGAGACTTAGCTTCCGTCACCAAGACTGTCAATCAACTGTCCGTTTGAGCGGAGTTGACCCGAGCTTTAAGTCCACGCTCGGTCGCGTCGGCGAACGTTGATGAAGGGAGAGGACGGGGCCCAGGTCGAAAGGATCTCGACGCGTTGCGGCCGAGAAGGCGGCGGGCTAGGAGCGCCTGACTTAGCCGTGAATACACGCCCGCGTCGAACGCCCCCAAAAGTCCCTCAGGCCCTTCCCGTCCAACGAAACGCGCGGAGTCAGGGAAGGCCAGACGCTTCGCATCTCGCGAACACTCACATGTCCTCGCAAACGCCCTCGCAAGGGAACAGGTCGGGGTTACCTAAAGTCGCCGTCAATCGTCACGGCGTCGAGGCCGTCCGTCGAGGCCACCCGTGGATCTTTAAAGATGCGGTCAACGTTCGGCCTGCGCCGCCTCGCGAAGCCTCCGTGGTACAGCTCGTTTCGGAGGGCGACGAGCCCGTCGGCTGCGGCGTTTTCGACCCCGATTCGCCCATCGCCGTGCGTGTGTGGGTCGTCGGCGCAGACGCGCGGCTTGACGCAAACGCGTTCACTGAAAGGCTCACACGTGCGCTTGCGATGCGTCGAGAGCTCTTCGGCGACGGTGCGACCACGGCATATCGACTGCTCAACGGCGAAGGGGATCGAACGCCTGGATTCGTCCTCGACCGCTACGACGACGTCGCGGTCCTGCGCGTCGACGGCGAGGCCGCGCGGGCGCTTTCCGCGGTGCTCACGCGTGACCTTGAACGCCTCCTGCGCGACGCGGGAATCACCACGCTCATCGAGCGAACGTCCCAGCGGACGGGAAAAAGCGAGACCAAGAGCGTCGATGTACGATTCGGTCCCCCACGGGCGTCCGTTAGGGTGAGCGAGCACGGCGTGCCCTTCGTGGTCGACCTCATCCGCGGGCAAAAGACCGGCGCGTTCCTCGACCAGCGAGAAAACCGCCGTCGCGTCGGCGAGCTCGTCGCGCGTCGGAGGCAGGCAGGGCTCGGAGTTCGAGTCCTCAACTTGTTTTCCTACACCGGAGGTTTTTCGCAACGTGCGGCGCTCGCCGGCGGCACTGTTACGAGCGTCGACGTCGCGACGAACGCCCACGGCACGGCACAGGAGAGCTTCAAGCTCGCCGGGGTAGACCTGACCGCCCACGCGTTCGTGACCGCCGACGCCTTTGCGTGGCTCGCGGAGCAAAAGAAGAAGGGCAACCGCTGGGACGTCGTCATTAGTGACCCTCCAAGCTTTGCTCCGAGCGAACGCGCCAAGCCAAACGCCATTAGCGCCTACCGCGGGCTGCATCGCGCTTGTGCGGATGTTCTCGCGCCCGCAGGAATGTTTGTCGCGGCCTCATGCTCAAGCCACGTTTCGGCCGAAGACTTCCTCACCACGCTCGATGACTCCGCACTTGGGCGAAGTGACCTGAGGCTCCTTGATTTGTTCGGCCCCCCTGCCGACCATCCGACGCTGCCAAGCTTTCCAGAAGGCCGGTACCTGAAGCTCGCTGTGCTCGCCTAGGCGCCGGCTCAACCGGTGAGGTTATCGCCTCTCAAGTTCGTAAAAGAGCATTGAGGCGTCTTTCTTTGACCATAAGCCGCAACCGAGCTCCGTATAATGCTTGGCCAGGCGCGTGCGGTACCATGCAGCCGTGCGGCCGTGAACCCTTGTGTCTGTCAACGCGTTGTCAACGACCTCGCGGAGGTCACGCTTCGTGATGGCTTCGAGGTATAGGAAGCCCGCGGTCATCGCGCCAAGATTTTCGATAGCCTGGGCGCAGCCGGCGTCGTCGAGGTACGGAAGAACACCTTGGCAAACGACGAGATCGAACGTGGTACCTGCACGCCATTGAGTGATGTCACGCAGCTCGTGTCCGTACTCGGCGCACGCATACGGACTTACTTCCGTCGTTCTGTAAGCTACGTCGGGTCGATGCTTTTTAAACCAGTCTCGCCACAAACCGACGCCGGCTCCGACGTCGAGCACCGTTTCGAGCGGAGCGCCCCACCACTCGAGTAGCGAGGAGACCGCGCGGCAGAGCCGCGCAATTTCTTTCGGCCCGTGCACACGCGTTCGCGCACTCCCGTAGTACGTGCCGTAGTAGGTCGCATCAAAGCTCGCACTTGCCATGGCCTCGGCCTATACCCCAGAGAACGGCGGGCGATCGACATGGTGTGCAAGCCCTAACGCGCGTACGCTTTGGTTCGTGAGCGAATCGCGATCGAGGGGGCCAGCAGAGCCTCGCGAGCTTAGCGAGGCTGTCCGCGAAGGGGACACGCAACGGCTACCGCGGCTTGCCGTACCCGTTCTTCCTCGAAACGACTCGCCGACTTATGGTCTTCCAGCGCCTACGCCGGCCACGCACGAACCGCCATCGTGGGCAATGCCGACGGCGAACCCCTACCAGAACCAAGTCGGCGCGTCGCACGCTCAGTTTCCGAGCGGCAGTGCGACTCAGGCCACCACGTCTCCGTGGCAGACTGGCGCCACGGCCGCGTCCACACAACGCATTACAGTCCAGTACCCGCAGGTCGGCGGCGTATTGACCGGCCAGCGTGGAAACTACGTCGTACGTGACACGCTCGGTTCAGGTGAGTTCGGCGCCGTCTACGAATGTACAGGGCCGTTCGATCAAATCTACGCGCTCAAGATGGTACGTCCTTCAAATCGCCCCTACGCCGAGGTTCAAGCAGAATGGTCGCGCGAGCAATCCCGTCTCTTCTCGCTGCGTCATCCGAACGTGGTCTACATTTATGACTCGTTCGAATACGACCATATTTTTTACCTCGCCCTCGAGCGCTGCGATCACGCGCTAAAGGCTATGCTCGGGACACCGATGCAAGAGGGGCTCATTCTCGAAATGACGCGCCAGCTCCTATCCGCCGTGCAGTTCCTCCATGACAACGACGTGGTTCACGACGATATTCACGCCGGAAACGTTCTTATCACCCACACCGACCGACCCATCGTCAAGATTTCGGACTTCGGAATAAGCCACGAGCTTCGCGGAATGACCGCCGTCCGGCCTAACGTCGTACACCACGCCATCATGGCGCCTGAAATCCTTGCTACGGGGTATACGAGCCGCCAGAGCGATCTCTACCAAGTAGGACTTTTGCTCTACTGGATGCTGACCGGCGGCCCTGCCATACAGATGGACGTGCCTTACCAAGAGCTCGTGCGTCAAGTCGGGGACGGTGAGCCACGACGACGCGCTTCGATGCTCGGAACTCCGTTTGGCGACCTCATCGCGAAGATGCTGCGGAGGCGCGAGGCTTTTAGGTACGCAAGCGCCCGTGAGGTCTGGGCGGAGTTGCGAGAGCTCGAAGCTTGGAAGCAACGCGACCTGTTCCCGGTGAAGTGAACTCGGCCCCCAAGCGTGAGAGGACCGCACGAGTGACGCCGCTCTCCGACAGGACCCCCGCGAAGTGAACGCTCGGTCGTAGAGAGCAAGCTCCGTAGGCGCCTTGGCGGTAAGCTTCAGGAAGTCATGTCGAACGGCGCGCAAAGAGCAGCGTCTCGCAGCACGACGTATCGGATGTTGCGTGAGCTCGGGTCACGTTCGCAGCACCTTTACGCGGCGATCCGCGAGCCCCATGAGCTCGTCGTCGCTCAGCGCTACGTGCGTCGGCGCGGAGGAGACAGTGGCGCTTCGGCGTGCGTAGAGGACGGAGGAAACGCCACGGCACTCGACGGCGAGTCGATGGCGTTGATGCTCCGCGATGCCCGGTCTCTTGCAAAAAACTGGCACCCCAACCTCGCGCGCGTACGTCACGTCGACCTCGGAGGACCCGACAGACCCGAGCTCACGCTGGCCACGGAGTGGCTCGACGGTGCGACGCTCTCGGACCTCTTCGCGCAGGCACGCCTCCATCGGCCAAGCCTCCGCGGCCCGCCGCTGCCCCTGCCCGTACTCCTGCGGATTCTTCTCGACGTGCTCACGGGACTGCACGCCTTGCATCATCTCCCAGACGGAATGAACGCGGTCATAGGCGCGATTCACGGCGAGCTTTGCCCGGCCAACATCGTCGTCGCCACAGACGGCTGTGCGCGTCTCGTGAATGCACTAAGGCCGCGTCCCGTTCACGTGAGCGAGCGCTCCGAAGCGCTAGGTTATGCGGCCCCGGAGGCCCGCGACGCCGCAGGGACAGAGGACCCCCGCGCAGATCTTTACGCCGTTGGCGTGATGCTTTGGGAAGGCGTGGCGGGCGAGGCGTTCTTCAAGGATACACACCCCGCTCGGAGGCTCGCGCGCCAACGGCAGGGCGAACGGTCGCCGGTCCCGATCGACCCGTCCTCGACGTTCGCGCCTCTCGCAGCCGTTACGATGCGCGCGCTCGCGGTGGACCCTGCGCAACGCTTTCAAAACGCAGTCGACATGGCGGCCGAGCTTCGAAAAGCCGCGGGGAGCTCGCTCGCCTCTGGAAGCGCGGTCGCAGCGTGCGTAGGCGAACTTGCCGCGGAGCACATTCGACGGAGGCGCAATCGGCTCGATCCCGCGGTGTCCGGTACGCGCATGCGCGCGAGCGAGCCCTCCATCAAGGACGGCGACCTCCCAGGTCCTCGTGACAGTGCCCCCGATCTCGCGCACTACGCAAACCTCGGGCAGCCCGCGGTCAGAGCGACACGTGACGAGAACACGCGGCCAAAAATAGCCTTTTTAGCTGCTGAAACACCGGGCGACTTCGAGGTTCCCATCCATGCGGGGGAGGCTCCCTCCGCATGCTCTACGCAGCGACGACGTCGCAACCTCACGATCCCGATCGTGGTGGTTCTTCTCGGCGGGGCGACGTTTGCGGCGATTCTTTCTGGCCGAACCACACGAGAAGTGGAAGCGCCGTCCATGCGTATGGACGACCCGCCCAGAGAACCGCGTGCGGGGTCGGGCACGAACGTCGCCGCGGACTCACCTTTGGCCTCCCCCACACCGCCACCGGCGCTCGTTGCCGTCTCGCCTCCTTCAACGTCGGAACCGAGTGTGCCCGTGGGTTCGGCGTCGCCGACTGCGCGCGCTCTCTTCGCTCCTTTGGCCAGCCCTCGCGCGGCGAAGAAACCTAAAAAATCGCTCTACGATCCCGACGGTCACTGACCAGGGCTTACTGATAGGCTTCGTCCATTGTGAGATCCGAGCCGGCGCTTAGAGCCCCCCGCTCGTCCCTTCTTCTTACCGCTCACGCTGCCGCGGCTCCTCGGCAGCTCGGGAAATACGAGGTGGGTGCGAAAATAGGGGGCGGTGGAATGGCGACCGTTTACATCGGGCGGGCGACGCTCGTCGACGGTACCGAAGAGCGCGTGGCACTCAAAGTGATCCGTGACGAGTTCGCTCAAGATGAACAGTTCCGAAGCATGTTTATCGATGAGGCGAAGATCCTCGCCCAACTGTCTCACCCGAACGTCATTCGTACGCTCGAGTACGGAACGACCGGTGAGCACCGGTTCATCGCGATGGAACTCTTGTCTGGACGCACATACTCAGACGTCTGGGATCTGCTCGCGTCAAAGGGTGAGGCGATGTCGCCTCCGCTCGCCGCATGGATCTGCGCGCGCGTCGCGGCGGGCCTCCACTCGGCGCACGAGCTCGTCGACGATCAGGGCGTTTCTCTCGGCGTCATCCACCGCGATGTAAACCCGAGCAATATTTTTCTTACCCACGCCGGAGATGCGAAACTCATCGACTTTGGGCTCGCCAAGGCCCGCGTTCGTCTCTCGAAAAGCGCGGACGGAATCGTGAAGGGCAAGATCCCGTATCTCGCACCCGAGCAAGCTCACGGCAGGCCCATCGATAGACGTATCGATGTCTACGCGCTCGGCGCGACGCTTTGGGAGTCGGTCACGATGAAGCGACTGTTCAAGCGTCAAACCGACATCGACACCCTGCGCGCCATCCGCGAAGCCAAAGTCCCTGACGTGCGAACCGTGGCAAGCCACCTACCTCTCGACCTCTGGCTGATCATTGAAAAGGCGCTTCGCGAAGACCCAAACGACCGTTACGAAACCGCCGACGCCTTCCGCGAAGCCCTCGACAGGTTCGTTCACTCAACTCCGCGTGCGGAGGAGGTCCAAACCGAGCTCGCGTCGCTACTAACGCGCCTTTTTCCAGGCCAGCAGGCAGAACAGGCAACGTGGGAGCACGCGGCGGTCTCCGTACGCAGTCCCATCCACACCATGCCACCGCCGGCCCCCGTCCCGATCGCGTCCACCGGGCTTCGTGACGTCGCCGGTGAACCAAAGCCCAAGCAGGTGGCGCAGGCGGAATCGACGGGTAGAAAAACCGCCGTTGCCATCGACGATACCCGCGGTATTCGACCGATGTGGGTCTCGGCGATCGCGCTTGCGGCGGGGCTCTTCGTGATGGCCGTCGTCACCGGCTGGCTCCCGCTTCCCTGAGGCATCGATCGAGACCTCGAGTCCTCATCTTATGGACCAGCGACGTCTCAGGGGTACCCGTGTTCGGCGTTAGCCCGTCCGATTTTGTTGCGGTTTTTCGACTTCGCTCGAAGGGAGTCGCCAGGTCACGGTTCTTGCATATCCCTTGCTCGGTCTCTCTCCATGGACGTTTCCTGCCCAGCCTGCGCCGCTCGCTATACAGCGGACCCGCAAAAGCTTCGTGGGAAGATCGCGCGCATGCGTTGCCCAGCCTGCAACGCCGTCTGGTTGGTCTCCGGACCCGAGGAAAAGATGAGCAATGCGAGACGTGCGGCGGTAGTCAAACGCGGTGACGAACGCGAGCGGCGCGATATGTTCGCGAGTAAACCCGCTGAACCTGGATTCGTCAAACAGACGCTGCGTCCGCCGCCACCCGATTTTTGCGGTGTCGCGGCGCGCAACGAGACGTCCGTGCTCTTCACGGTCGACGCGCTCAACGATCTTGCACGGCGAGCCGGCTCGGAGCCAAGTCCAAGCCTTCGAGACAGCACCATCGAAGCCTCCGACGACGAGGGGATGATCGACCTCAAGTCGCTCACCTCGTCGCGTCCGAAAGCCCTCGGAGCGTCGATGTCTCCGCTCTTCAGTGATCCGCCTCCAGACGCGTTTGTCGCCGACGTCGGAGATTCCACCGCGGCGCGAAGAGAACCACCGCCCCACGGGATGGCGTTTAGCAAGCGGGCGGCCTTTGGAGGTGTAGCGGCCATCGTGGCTGTCCTTCTTTGCGGCGTCGGGATCGCAACGATGTTCAAGAGTGAGGAACCGGTGGCGCGTACAGCCGCATCGCTTATTCCGATAAGCCCCATTGTAAACGCACTGCCTCCCCCTCCCGCTCCTCCGCCCGTCCTGGCGCCGACTCCGGCTGCGAGCACGGACGCCCCTGTCGACGACGACGCGAAATCGGCTGCGGCCTCCACGAAAGGCAAGAAACGAAAAGGAAAAGGCAGGGGAAAAGCGTCAGCGACAGGCGCCAAAGCCTTACCCAATGGCGAAGCTAAGGCAGCTCCTAAGGCGGCAGACAAGTGCGGCTGCAAGGGTAACTTCGACTGCGTGCTTCGTTGCGCGGCAAACGGCAATTAGGCTTATCCAGACGATTCGTGCAAACCTTCGTAGTCAATTTCGTCCAACGCGAGATATTAAACCTGACGTGGCATAAAGGGCAATACCGCTCGCGACCGCGACGTTGAGCGAGTCGAGGGTTGGGCTCATCTCGATCCGGACACGACGCGTCCGCGCCAAGATGCTCGAGGGAAGGCCCTCGCCTTCCGCGCCGAGGAGCAACACCCGCCCAGGCGTCGACGAACACTCGCGAACCACCGCCTCGAGAGTCTCGTCGCCCTGACCCGAAAGCGAGATCGGTTCCCATCCCGCGGCCTCAATCGTAGCGAGCATCGCTTCAGCGGACGTACATCGCGCGAAAGGAACGAGCAGCGCGGCGCCCACCGAGACGCGAATCGACTTTCGGTAGAGCGGATCGCACGTGGCGGGGTCCAGAAGAACCCCGCACGCCCCAAAGGCCGCGGCGTTGCGAAAAATTCCCCCCACGTTGTCGTGATTCGCGAGGCCGAGCAGGCCGAGCGCCAAGGGAATACGCCCTGCGAGCTCAACGCGAGTCTGCCCCGTGAGCACGGCCGTCGGTGTGAGTGCGGGCCCGCGCTCGCCGAGGGCCAGAACTCCGCGATGAATCGCGAAGCCTACCACCGCATCCATCACGGACTGGTCGACGACGTACGCTGGCACGTCGTCGGCGAGTGCGCTGAGGACATCGCGGAGGGCCTCGACCCGACGTCGCTCGAGGAGGAGCGAGCGCACACGGAATCGGGACTGCGGCGCCGACGCCAGCACGCGAACCACGACCTCTCCTTCGGCCACGAACAGCCCGTCATGGCCTTCAGTGTCACGCTCGCGCGATCCTTTGTCGGAACGAGCAAGATCGCGATCGCGCAAGCGAGCGTACGGATGCATTTCGGGCGTATCTGCAGACTGCAGGGAGATGAGGTGAGCAGGCACGAAGGCTTTGTACCAGGCGCGAAGAGACGCCGCATCCTTGCTCGCGGCGATGGTGCTTCGCGACGCATTCCGCGACAATGAGACAATGAGACGATGAGGGTGCTCTTGAACTTCCGCGCGCTCTTCTTCAAGTCTCAGGGACAGCCGCGACTTCTTCTTCCGGCGTTTGCTACCATCCTGCTCACGTTTGGCGTGGGATTAGGAGCCACCCGTGGGCTCGAACGCTCGCGGACAGAAGAGCAACGCGCGCGAGCGCTCGCGCGGACGGGAAATTTCGCGGCCGCAGAAGCCTTGTACGTCAAGCTGTTCGTCGCAACGCCCAGTGCGACAACCGCCATCGCGCTCATGCAAAACCACGAACGCGGGCTCGCGGGAACGGATACGAACGATCGCGGAGATCGTGTCGAGAACGACAGACTCCTGCCCGAAGATGCCCTCGACGATGTTCTCGAGCGAAGCCTGCCCACCGACGTAGCCGTCGTGATGCGCTTTTGGCGCGCGGTCGACAAGGAGCCAAAAGAGCCGATCCCTGCCGAGCTGCGCGACGCCATTAGGGTGTCCGCGATGGCGTCGCCGCCGCGCCCGTGGAGCAACCACGCGCTCGCTCGCGAAGCGATGAAGAACAAAGACCTCGCCGAGGCCGCGACGCGTTTCGAGCGCGAAGGCCTTGCCTTCCCAGAACGGAACGAAGACGTCGACCTCGCGCTTTCCCTCTGGATGGCGAACGAGGCTTGGGAGCACGTACGCGGACTTATGGCGGACCCGCGCGTCGCATCGAACGCAGATCCGATGACGGCGTATCGCTTTGCCGTCCACGAGCGTGACTGGAAACGAGCGGCAGCATCGCTCGCGCTGACATGGGGAACGCGGTTCACGGTACCGAGCCTCGCCATGACCAGCGTCTCCGCGCTCGCGTGGTTTTTCTTCTGCGCACGGCTCGGCAAGCTCCGTGAGCGACCCATAAAAAGAACGCTGTTCTATGTCGCGGCGTTCGGCCTCGGGACGGTGAGCGTCATTCCAACGGTCTGTCTTATCGCGGTCGAAGAAGCGTTGCTAAACCTCGTCGAGACCGGGGACGCGACGCGCGACCTCCTGTTTTTCATTTTTGGTGTTGCCCTTCGCGAAGAGGCATCGAAGCTGCTGTTGTTCGTTCCGCTCCTGCTCGCTCTCCGTAAATGGGGAGAAAAGCTCGACATTTTGGTCGCCGGCGCGATGCTCGGGCTTGGGTTCGCGGCGGAGGAAAACCTCGGATACCTCGCAAGCGGCGACTTACACACTGGACTCGGTCGCTTTCTCACGGCCAACTTCATGCACATGGCAATGACGGCGATCCTGGCTTCGGCACTCGACGATTTCGTGCGCGATAGCGAGTCGTATGCGGCCGACTTTTCGCGCATCACCCTGACGGTCGTTTTGATGCACGGCGCGTACGATTTTTTGCTCTCACACGAGGAGTTTGGGGGGTCGTACTTGGCCATGGGCGTGTTTTTCATCCTGGTTCGTATGTTTTTGACGGCCGTAGACCACGCCAAAGCACGACGCGAAAGAGATCGCGGCCTTACACTCACCCAAACCTTTATTTTGGCCGTCTCCGTAGTGACGGGAACGAGCGCGGTCTACGCCGTGGCGGCGGTCGGCCTCGGGCAAGGCGCGCGAGTGATGTCCGAAGGCATGCTCGGCGTCGCTATTCTGGTGTACGCGTTCGGGCGCACGCTGCACGAAAGGTAACACGGAAGAGCTACATCACGAATGGGCGTGCGGCTCAAGGCGTGGACTAACGCCTTGTGCGGTCGCTCATCCATCTTGCTTTACTTTTTGGTTGAAGTTGCCGGCGGCGCGAGTGAGGAAGCCGCGAGGAGAGGTTTCAGTTTTAGAATGGCACTCTCCTTGGTCAGACGCGCGCTGTCGGATGCGCCGGGTGCACGAAGTGCGTATTCCTCGTCGCCGATGCCCCAGATGGCGTTTCCTTTGCGGGCCATCACGAACTCGACTTTCGGTTCATTGCCGTGCCCCGCGATGACGACGTGCGCGGCCTCGTCACCCACGCCTGCGACGGGCAACGTCCCCGGCTTCGACGTCATCGCTTTGAACGCGCCCTTCGCCTGGGCAACGTCGTCTTTGACGATGGAAAGCAAACGCCAACGCCTGTCTCCCTCTTGGTAAAACCCAAAAGCTGCGGGACCGACACCGACCGCACCGAGCACGTCTTTCGTTTGAAACACGATACCGTTTGGAATTCGATTCTCCGCCGGTAGCGCCTGAGCAGCCGGAGGTAGCGCAAGCGAACCTGGCAGCTTCTGTCCGATGTCTTTGCCGACCAACTCGAGAATCGCCGCGCTCGATTTGGCGAGCTCGGCCGGCGACTCCTGCTCATTTACGTATTGCAGTTCGACCAGATGCGGCCCGCGCCACACATACGCTCGGCCCGTGCCGATAGCCCCTGCGCCACCCGCCGCGAGCACCTTGGGTGTCGAAGGCTCTTTGGGGTCGCCGGCGACCACGCGAAGCGTGTACATTCCATAGGCGCCTGCAACGTCGGCAAACTGAGAAACGTTCACCTCGACGGTGCCTCCTTTGCCTCCGCCATCGACATAGTGCATGGCGACGACGCGCTTGAGGCCAAATCGTTTGTAAACTTCACACTCACCATCGAACGCCGTCGTACACACCTCGTCCATCGTAAGTTTGCCTTTTTCGCCATAGGTCTTCACCTCCCCCTGTGGGTCGACGCAATACCCGGCAACGCGCTTCGAAAGCCACGCGGCCGAAATGGCATCTGTCAGCTCACCGCCTCCATTCGTGCAAGCGGAGGCGCTCGCCACCGACGTGCTCGGGGGAGGCGCAGGCGGAGGCTCACCTCCCTTCCGCTCCTCTTTTGAGCAGCCCGAGCAGACACTCTGAAGCGCGACGGCTAGCAGGAGTAAAGCAGAGCGTGCGAAGGGTGACGGGAAGCGGGCGAAGTTCGGCATACGACCTCCTACCTCGGCCTTCTTTGCGAGAGAACAGCCACCGCGCGCCGTAGCTTTTGCCGACGGAGGTAGGCCGCACCTTTTTTCGCATTCCCGCAAAGCGTTGCACTCCTCGCGGCTCGGACAGGCGTGAGATCGTCGCGGATTCGACGCGACATCGCACAATCACGCGAGGCATGCGCTTTGCTGAGCGGTGAGACTTGCGGGATGGATCGATGAGCGAGACGACAGGCCGAATGCCGGTGCCCGGGCGCGCGCTGCGCCGGCGTGGGCTCCAAGCAGGATTCACGCTTATCGAGCTCATGGTCGTCGTCGTTCTCATTGCCGTACTTGCCCTCATCGCCTCACCTACCCTCCGCACGGCGCGCGACGATCGTTTGGTCTTCGACTACGCTCGCCAGGCGCAGCAGATGGTCCACCGAACGCGCGTGCGCGCGGCGGGAACCGGAGGCGCCCACCTCTTTGTCGCGAGCCTCGGTGCGGGTCGCGGCGTATTCCGGCTCTTCGAAGGTCTCGACAACGTTGCGGGTCCCGCACCCGCCGGACCAAACCCCGTCAGTAGCTGCAAAACAGTCGGCCAGTGGGCGCCGGTTCCCGCGTTCGTACCTGGCGTGGTGAGCAACCTCGCGCGGGTTGTCGACGGTCTCGATCTGGACACGCTTGGCGTGAACGTCGACGCCGACGTCGTGTCATCGTTTCTCATCACTCCCGCGACGGCTCCGGACGCCCTCGCCATGACCACGGCGCTGGCCATCTGCGTGACCGGAAACGGAACGACGTACGCGTCGGGAGGGACGAGCGTGACCGATGCCATAGCAAAGATGATGATTGCTCCGCCATTCAACGGGATCGCCGAAATTGATATTCAGCGCGGCGGCGCCGTCGGGGTTGGGTTGAGACGCCGGATTCTTCTCGCGGGTGCGGCCGCGCCAAGGGTGACGTCGCGATGACTCTCGATACGCGACAGGCAACGCCGCGCCGCGCGGCGCGAACGAGACGTACGCGCGGCTACACGGCCGTCGAAGTACTGATGGCGATGACCCTTTTCGCTATCGGAGCTTCCGGTGTCATCGGCATGCAGCGCGTGACGATCCAAGGCGGCGAAGACGCCAGACGAGCCGACATGGCGAACAACATTGCCAACGAATGGCTTGGGCGCTTACAGCGAGACTCCTCGTTTTGGACTACACCGAGTTCAGATACGCCGACGACCATCAATCTCGCGACGAACACGAAGTGGCTGGGCCAGATTACGGCGTGTGCAGGTGTATTTTGCAACCCTCCGATGCCCACGGCGGCGACAGGCGTGGAGGGCCATAGTCCGGCGTTTGATGGCTTCGGTCGCGACCTGCCTCTCGGCACGACCGAGGCGCGCTACTGCGTGCAATACCGACTCACATGGATTGCGCCACCAGGCGTCGCGCCCAGGCTAAGCTTGACGAGCTTGATGCGTGCCGAGGTGCGCGTCTACTGGACGAGGCTCGAGGCTCGCCCCGTCGAAGACTGCTCCTCGCCCCCGCCCGAGGTCATTCCCACTGCGACGGCTTCCCCGTGGCATATGGTTTACGCGACAACCGCCATCCGCTCGAATCCACGCCGATGAAATCAAGGTCCTTACGCCGTCGTGGCTTCACGCTCGTGGAGCTTATGGTCTCGCTCCTCGCCGGACTTATCGTCACGACCGCCGTCGTTGGACTTGCGCGTACGGCGACGACGACCTTCTACGAGCAAGCCCGCCTTTCGACGACAGAGGCCACGGTGCGCTCGGGCGCCGAGCGCCTACGGCAGGATCTCGCGCGCGCCTCTTTTATGTCGACAGGCAATATCTTCCTTGCGCGGAACGACAGCGGCACCGTGCCTTTCTCGCAAAAGATATCGCACATGCCCGGCGCTTTGACTCCGTCGCGCTACGGGGCATTGAACGATCTCCAAGGCTTACGCATCAACGTTGGCGGTTCAGCCCTCGCCGCTCCGCTTTCGGTCGCCAACGGCCTGAGTCCGGACAGCATCGAGCTTACGGGCAACTTTACGACGGATGACTCCTACAGAGGTACGCTTAATGGCAATACCATTGTCCTCAGAGCAACCTCCGACGTCGCCGTGGCGAGGCTGATTGCAGGCGCGGATCCGAACATGGCCGTGCACAACGCGTTCTGCCCGGGCACGATACCGCCGGCAGCGCCGCCGCCTCATATGGCGCGAGTGGTTGACCTGCGCGGCTGCCAGCACTTCGTCCTGATAAGCACCGTGGTGGGGAATGCGCTCGGTGCGACCGTCACGTTCGCAGCTCCGACCGGCGGAGGACAACCTGTCCTGACGCCCGCGGAGGATCAGAGCACGTGCGGCGCGAACGACATGGAAGAAGTAACGATCTCGCCCCTGCAGCGCGTGCGCTGGTACGTCGGTGCGACGGCAACTTCACTTCAGGCGGACCCGTTGGTCGAAGCCGTCGACCGCAAGTACGACCTGTATCGCGAGATCCTCGACGGCACCGGCGCGCGTATCCCAGCTCCCGGAGGCCCCCAGGTTGTCGCCGAGTATGCCGTCGATCTCAAATTCGGAATCAGCGTGGATGATCCCGCCGTTGGGCTGATTCCTCCTGCAAACCACAAAAGCTTCGACATGGATGCAAATCCTTCAGAAATCACCCAATGGACGCGCGCGGCCTCGAGCACACTCGCAGGCGGCCCGGGGCCACAACGGGTGCGCGCCGTGCGGTTCCGCCTTGCCACGCGCGCCGCTCTCAACGACCGCCGCGAAGACCTGAAACTCATACCCGCGCAGCCGCAGTTTATCTCTCGCTACTGCACCGAGCTACCGCTCGCGGGTTGCGGGAAGTGGGCTCGCGTCCGGACGATCATGTCCGAGGTAACGCTGATGAATCAACTCGGGATGGCGTACTGATGAAGCGCTCCAAACGACTGCGATGGCCGCGAGATGTTTCGAGCTCGCGTGGTTCTGTGTTCGCCCGCGCTCGGGCACGCAAGGAGAGCGATGGGGCGGTGATGTTCATCGTCGTCATTACGCTTGGTCTACTCGCAGCGATGGGCGTTTACGGCATGACTTCGGCCTCGTCCGACATCAAAGCCGCGGGGCACATGAGGGACGCTCTTCAGGGCCAGAAAGCCGGCGAGCACGCGCTCATCATGACGGCCGAAGCTCTCAATCCAGCCAGCGTCCAAGCGCTCGTCGCAAACATGTCTGACGAGAACAATCGGACGAAAAACTGCAAGACGGCCGCGCCTTTTACGGGAACAGGAGCCGTTCCGGCCGCCTCGGCATGTTTACGCCTCACGGAAGCCGAGATGCGCAATGCTTATTACGTTGGCTCACCCCTCCCGCCCGTGATCGACGGGTTCGCAAGTGACAGTTTTGGCGCACTTAATACAAAGCCTTATGTCGAAGTCGAGCTCTCCAATCCACTCGACGTGCCGCCTCCTCCAGGAAGCGGCTATGACCCGAGTACGACCAAGTTTACGCAAGTGACTGCGACGGTGTTCGTCAACGTCAGGACCGCCCCGACAGCCGCGGCGCAAGCCGTCGTTGCTGGCCGTGGCAGGTTGACGGTGGGACCTATTCAGGGTCGCCCGCCGCGTTACCCGTAGGAGGAAGGATGCCGATGTCCAGAATTTCGAGGTTCGGTCGAGCGCGCTTCATCCGCGGCGCGCTACTCGCGTTAGGGCCGCTGGCGCTCGTGTGCGCTTCGCGCGACGCGAAAGCGCAGGTGGCAGGAAGCACGGCTCGTCCGCTTCCGAACGTCCTTTTGCTGGTCGATACTTCCGGGTCGATGGAGCGGATGGGCGACAGCTCATTACCGAGCGCCAACAAAGGCGCACCCTCGCCCCCCAATAAGTGCGCGCCCGGTTCCGCAACGAACCCCAACCGCTGGGGTATGCTCTTACAGGCGCTCACCGGAAACCTGCAACCCTATTACAGTTGCGACGAGGTCGACCGCTCGGCAGCGGCCTTCAGAAACGAGTTTAAGATCAACGGCAAGACCGTCTATGACGCGGACTATTTTTTGCCCTATCACCGCCCGCTCACGGGAACGACCGCCGCGACATCGTGCACGCTAGCGCCCTACTCGCTACCAGGGGCTACGTCCGGTACGGGCATAGGCCCCCTCGGGTTGGGTTCCGGGGGCGACGCGCGCGACATGCCCACCAATGCGTTCACGCAAGTCTTCAACGGCCACCTCAAGACACAGTACGCCGCGAATAGCGGCCTTACGCTGCCAACCAATGCTTGCACGTTTGAACAAGCACTCGATGGGCAGCTCGATGCGGCGCGCGATTATATACGCTTTGGGCTCATGACGTTTGACAACGACACCGATGCCGGTACAGGCGTGCTTGCCGCGTCGCCGCCGAGCGGATTCATCAACTCCGTCAATCCGTTCTTGGGTCAATGGTCGTACGTCAAGAGCCCGACCAACGGCCTTCAATCGAGCACTTTGTCACCGCTCGCCTTCGGTCAACCTGCCGGCTGTACAGACCCCGCGGCCCCCTACGCTTTTGAAGTCGGCGCTCGCCACGCCGCAGCGCCGCCGTGGGAAGGAAGACTCGTTGGCTTCCCGCCCCCCGACGGGAGTCTCTATGACATCGCGCGTGTGAACGAGGATATTCAAAAAGTCCTTCTCGCCAGTCGCCCGTACGGCGCGACACCGATCGACGGAATGCTCGAAGATGCACGCGATTACCTTTGGTACAACAGTGACGGCCCAAACGGTACCGGGGCAAATAAGGACCTGTACGTCGACGTAGGTTGCCGCGAGCAGTTTATTATCTTGCTCACGGACGGAGCGCCTAACCTCGACTTGCGACCAAGCTGTACTGGGGTTGGAGGAAAGTGCCCGTTTAATACCTCAGCGAAAATCGCCCAGACGCTCTCCGAAGCAACCGGGAAGCAGAAGGTAAAAACGTTGGTCATTGGGTTCTCTGTCAACGGTGCTGGCAATACCACGTTTACAAACGACGGATTCCCCTCAGGCGTAAACAACTGCAAAGCTTGGTACGCAGGCGGCGGCGCAAACACTCCTACGGGGATGCAAACGGAATGCGCGAGCGTAAAACCGCCAAAGGGGTCGACGGCCGATGCTTGCTGTCAGCTTAACGAGGTCGCGTACTGGGGGACGCAGGCCCACGACGTTGGCCCCTACTTCGCCGAAACTCAAGCCGATCTCGTGCTCTCGTTCGGCCGCATTCTCGGCGGCGTAACGAAGTCTGCAACGACTCGAACGGTGCCGGGTTACGCGCCGGCCGTGACGATCGCCGGTGTGGGCAATACGGCGTCGTACATTGCTTCGTTCATCCCAAACGCACGGAAAGTTTGGTCAGGCGAGATCGACCGCACGCGCTCTGTCTGTGTCGGAACTGTGCCCACCGCGCAGACTCAGTCCGTCGTTCAAGGCGATTCATTCGCCGCAAACGTCGCGGCACAAGCCGTGGCAGGCAAGCGGCTCTTCCTCAGCGCTATGGCTCCGGCGACTACCGCCGTACCTTCAGGCGTAGCCATAGATTCGGCGAGAACCATTCGCCCGTATGCCGCGACGGTTCCGGCCGACGGTATCCCGGCCTTTGCAGGCGCGGAAGTCTCGGGCTTTGACGACACGCTAAAGACCAAGACTAACTGGGCGGAAGCCCTCGAAATCGAGGCAACGACGTGCAAGCGCTCGAAGGCAGTCACGCCCGGCACGAAAGTCACGGTGACGGTGCCCGCGCTCACGAAGTCCGAGTGCACCGAGTCCACTTGGGACTTCGCGACGGCAAAGTACGGGCCGGTCAAGCCTGGGGGCTCGGCGTACGATTTTAACGTTCGCTGTACAGGAAGCACGGGAGGGCTTTCAACGGGCTTCTGCTCCGTCAGCGGCGGGGCCTGCACGCTGACCACGAGCTCCTGCTCGGTACCTGGCGAAGTGTGCGTACCGTCGTGCGCCGCCCTGGGGGCGGTGTTCCGCTCATCGCCCACGCTCGTGGGTCCGCCGAATCAATTTCTTCGCGATGACTCCTATCTTGCCTTCTCGAACGCTCGCGCAAGCCGTCGTACGGTGATGTATGTCGCGAGTGCGGACGGCGTGCTCCACGCCTTCAAGGCACTCTCAAATGCCAGCTTCGACCCCAATGAGTTTGAACTTTGGGCGTTCGTTCCTCCCGCAGTCCTCCCGAAGCTCGCGGCGAACTACCCGACCGGCCAACAGATTCTTCTCGACGGTACGCCGGTGGTCAAAGACACCGTGTGGGATCGCAGGTCGACGGACGTCGTCGATTCAAACCAGTTTCACTCGACGCTCGTAGCCGGCATGGGCGCCGCAGGGCCGGGCTACTACGCGCTCAACGTGAGCGATCCGGACTGCGGCGGCATCGGAGTAACGACCGCGTGTCAGGGCTCGAACTTTGTCGCTGCTACCAACAAGGCACAAGCCTCCGGCGGCATCGCCGGGCCGCACTTTCTTTGGCAACTTACGGACTTTGAAAAGGCAAGCTCAGGGGTCGACCCGGCGAAACAAACGCGCACGGCGCGCGACGGAGCGCCGATGGTTGCGCTCTTCGGCAAAGAGAGCGGAACACCTGCGATAACGACGTTGCAAGTCGATCCCGACGGGGGCGGAGTTCGTCAAATTGGCGTCGCGATACTTCCCGGCGGCACCGACGGATCGCCTGTCAAAGGAGGGTCATGTTCCCGTGCCATTGGCGGTACGGGTCCGACGACATTCCTCGACGCCACTTATGACTTCAGCGATAGCGTGATGAGGCGGAGGACGTCCGTTCGGCAGTGGGGCGCGACATGCAGCTCACCTGTGCCGGGCCGCGGCGTGACGATCGTTCGGCTCGACACGGGCGAGGTGCTCCGCCACTTCGGTCGTACAGCCCAAGACGTCCCTCTCCGGCTCGCAGGCAAGACGACAGATTCTCCGTTCGACTCGCCCGTGATCGGTACGCCGATTGTCTACCCCAACCTGGTGGGTGCGACAGCGCAGAGGGCCTTCGTAGGGGACGCCGACGGCACGGTATGGCGAATCGACCTCAGCTCCTCTGACCCAACAAAGTGGAAGGTCGCGCTGTTTCAAGACTTGCTGAGTCGCGATTTGCCGGCGCCTGCGCCTACGGCGGCGTCGAGCGAGCCCATCCATGTGCCGATGATTCTCTCGCTCGATCCGACCGGTAACGTCGTGCTCAACGCGGCCACGGGCGACCAAGAAAACCTCGTCGTTACGACCGAGAAAAACTACGTGTATTCGATCCAAGAAGAGCGGCCGAGTGCCACGCGAGCTGGGTCTGCCAAGGTCCGCTGGTACCGCGCGCTCGAGAATGCGGAGCGCGTCACCGGTCCGATGACGGTCTTCGATAGAACGCTTTACTTCGCAACCTACAAGCCCGTGGTCCCGACCGCGGGAACGTGCACCGAGGGTGGAAATCCGAAACTGTGGGGGATGGACTTTTTCAACGCCGACGCGGCGGGCATCGGGGCGGGCGGAGCGCCTCGTTGGTGCGGGCTTGGGAAGGTCGACCCCGCGAGTGGTGCGTGCCAAGACGCGCTCACGCAAGGCGAAGACCCCACCGTGCTCGATCCGACGCTCAAGGGAGCTATCATCCCGGGTGTAACGATTCGAGCGGCACAGTCGTGCGCGACGTTTGACGCCACCGCGTACGACCCCGCGCTCACGGGCTTGAGCTCAACGAAATACGACATCTTCTTCGGTGCCACGAACGCGCGGACCGGCGGCGGCACGGGTACGCCGCAGGCCGCGCGGCCCGAGGTGCCGATCACCCGACCCCTTCCGCGCACAACGGCTAGGGTCGATGCATGGGCACTCGTCGTCGACTGATTCTCGGAACCGCGCTAGCCCTTCTGGCGTGGGTTTCGGGATGTGGGTCGTGCACGCGTAAACAAGACGACGCTCCTGCCCCCGCGCCGCCAGACAAGCTCGCGGCGAACGAGGTCGTGGAGGGAAAGGAGCGCGCATTCGGCCTGCCGCTGCCACGTGCGGCTCGCGTCAACGTGCGCTTCGATACCACCGTCCACGTCGTTCTGGCGATCGAACGCGAAGACGTCGCCGCCTTCGTTCGAGCACGCGTCAACGACGGGAGCGTCGTCGTCGGCCCGAGCATCACCACGCTCGCAAACGTGGTTCCACGGCTTGATCCCGCGAGAGTCCTCACGGTCGAAGTTCGCAGCGTCAAGCTTGCGGACGGCACACGCAGCGAGATGGTAGTGCGCGACGTCACGCCGCTCGCGCCAGAGCCTGGGCTCACCAACGAACAGCGCTGGCAAAAAGCCGGTTTGACTTCACAGGGCAAAGTCTCCGACCCTTCGCACCTCCAATGACAAATTCGCGTCTCTTGTCAGGTTGCGTACTTGGAATGGCCGCGTGCGCGTCACGACCCGATGCGCCCAGCCCTGCGACCGGGTGTGAAGGGGCGGAGATCGTTGTCGCCGCAAGTGATATCTCGTCAGCCTTGATTTGCGGCGCGCCGCGATGCGAGGCCGGCCCGCGGACCACGGGCACGGACCTCGGACGCGATCCCGCCCTTTCGTCGTCCAACGGTCGCACGTTCTTTCTCGCGCGCGAGAACGCGGTGATCTTTGAGGTCGACCCAAGTTGCGGCGTTCCCGTCGCGCGCCATTTCCTCTACGATGCCATGCACGAGGGTTCGTCGAACCCGCACGACGTTGCCGTGGCCCCGGATGGCTCGCTTTTCGTAGCCCTCTACGACCAAGCGCGCATTGCCATTCTCAAAGACGGCAAGGCTTCAGGGTCCGTCGACCTCTCGACGTTTGATCCGGACGGAAACCCGCAAGCAGAATCGATTCGTATCGTGCAGGTCGACGGAAAACCGAAGGCCTTCGTGGCTCTCGAACGTCTCGACGACAACAGCGCTCCCATGCGCTTCGCCTCGAAGCTTCCTTCGTTTATGCTGCGTATCGACGTCGCGACGCAAGCTGTCGAGCAAACCATCGAACTTGCCGGGCGGAACCCCTTTAATCCAATGGTCGAGTACGAAAGCGCGCTCTTTTTGGCCGAGCCGCGCGACTTCGACTCGGCGAGCGAGTCTCTCGCCGGCATCGAGCGCTTCGATACCGCGACGTCCACAACGCGTTTACTTGTCGGCGAGGCCGCATTCGGCGGAAGCGTCGTCGAAGTTGCAGTGACGAACGGGTGCGGAGTTGCTCTCGCCGCAGGCCCCGCGCATGGCGTCAATCCGACGTCTCTCGTTACGTTCGACCCGACGACCGGCGCGGCCCTGACAACGACCAGCCAGCCGGTCTACGGTCCTACAGAGGGCTTTGACCTAAGGGGACTCGCGTGGAAGGGGCAATCGCTCTTCGTGGGCGATCGTCGCCGAGGCCCGTCGGGCTACCCTATCCACGTGTTCGAGCGCTCGGCAGACTCATGCGTTCTGCATGCAAATCCGACACGCGACCTGGTCGTTCCGCTTCCTCCTGTGGCGCTAAGGCCAGCGGCAACGCGATGACGGCACCTGCACATCGGCCTGCGGGCGACGAGACCTCAGAGGCGCCGCAGGAGACGCGCAATGCGGCGCGTGGGGGCGTCGCCGTGCTCGGCGCAAAGGTCTTCTTTATCGCGACGGGTCTCCTCCAGCAGGCGCTCTTACCTCGCGCGGTAGGCCTCGCGGACTACGGCGCACTCTCGCGCGTTCTCGCCGTCTCAAATGTGTTCAACAACGTCGTCGTCGCGAGTTCAACGCAAGGCGTAAGCCGGGCCGTCGCCGCAGCGGGTGCGAACCCGCTCGAAACGCTTCGGGCAACGTTGCGCATCCACGCGGGAGTCGCTCTCGCGGCGGGCCTGCTGCTAGGCCTAAGCGCGCCTTTCGTCGCGCACTTCGAGCACGCGCCAGAGGTCCTTGCGCCGCTCCTCGTGATGACAGGCGTGCTCGTTGTCTACGGAGTCTACGCGCCGCTCGTCGGATACCTCAACGGCCGAGGGCTTTTCAGTCGTCAAGCGGCGCTCGACGTCGTCGCGGCAACGCTGCGAACGACGCTCATCCTGACGCTCGGAACCCTATTCACGCGGCGTGGAGGCGCGCTCGCACACGCTCTCGGAACGTCGCCCGGAGTCTTAGGTGCGACGGTCGGAATGGTCGTGGCCGCTGTCGGGGTGATCCTCGTCGCGTTGCGCTGGACCGGTACGGGGAGTGCCTCGCATGGGGTTGGCTCTGAGGGCGTTCCTCGGCTTCGCGTGTATCTCGCGCTCCTTTGGCCCGTCATGCTGGCGCAGCTTTTCACGAACGGGCTCATGCAGGCCGATATTTTGGTCCTTGGCCGCTATCTCTCTCTCGCGGCGCCGGCGACTGGGGCTCAGAGCGCCAACGAGTGGGTAGCGGTCTATCGGGCGTGCCAGCTCTTCGCGTTCTTGCCTTACCAAATGCTGTTTAGCGTTAGCCAAATTCTTTTCCCGATGGTGGCGCGCGCCCGAGTC
The DNA here is from genome assembly GCA_025353725.1 of Polyangiaceae bacterium. Lineage (GTDB taxonomy): Bacteria > Myxococcota_A > Polyangia > Polyangiales > Polyangiaceae > Labilithrix. The sequence goes on from JANXOF010000095.1 coordinate 146,387, forward strand.
GAAGACGGAGACGCGCGCGTCGCCGAACTCGTACGGCGAGGCTGCCGAATCGGGGCCATCGTTTGCGGAATGCTGGTGGTCGTCGTGCTCGTACTTCCTGGCTCGCTCATCAACTTCGCCTATGGCGGCGAGGTGGCCTTCCGAGGCGCAGAAACATTGCGCATTCTCGCGCTCGGGCAGGCGGCCTTCGCGATGCTCGGACTCGCCACGACGATTTTGGTGAGCCTCGGGCGAGCGCGTGACGCGATGAAAGTGACGTTGAGCGCCCTTTGCCTTCTCGGTGCGGCCTGTGTCGTCATGATTCCGCGCGCCACCTTCGGCGCCGGACAGCTGCACGCGACGGCTTTGGCGACGACGACCGCGCTCGTGCTCGCGCTCGCACTCGGAGTTCAACGCGTCCGTCGTGTGGCAGGCGCGTTTGTTCCTTGGAGAACGGCGCTTCGTGTCGCCGCGTGCGTGGCTTGCGCCTTCGTGCTGGGCGGCGTGATGCCTAGGGTGTCAGAACTGCTCACGCCCGTCGCCGCCGGGGCTGTCGTTCTAGCTTATCTCGTGATTCTCTTCGTTACCGGCGAACTAAGCAAAAGCGATGTCGCGCTTGTCACGTCAGTCATCGCCCGACGTACCAAAAGGTGAGGCTTTAATCGCGTCGGACTTGCCACTTCGCAATCCGTGCTTTTGCACCAATCGGTGCAGATACATGCGATCCATACCGGCCATGCGTGATGCCTTGCTCATGTTGCCACCGGCGGCCTCAAGAAGCTGCGAAAGGTATCCGCGCTCAAACGAGTCGATGACGGCGTCCTTCGCGAGGCGAAAGGGAACCTCGAGATCAACGCCGTTCGCGTGGCGTTGCGTCGACGTGACGCCTCCGGCTCCACGGCGAAGCGTGATGTTCGCCGATTGGAGGACAACGCTTCGCTCGACGTAGTTTCGGAGCTCGCGCACATTTCCTGGCCAGTCGTGTTTGGCCATGCCCGCAAGGACGGACGGCGGAAACAAACGCTCCTCTTCCACGACACCGAGGTGAGCCAGAAACGTACGAACGAGGATGAGAAGGTCATCCAGCCGCTCGCGAAGGGGCGGTACGCGCGCGCTGATCACCGCGAGCCGAAAGTAGAGATCTTCGCGAAATCGCCCCTTGTTGACCTCTCGGTCGAGATCGCGATTCGTGGCGGAGATGACGCGAACGTCAACGTGCCGAGCCTTGGATTCTCCAACGCGGCGGATCTCACGCGCTTCGAGGGCGCGCAGAAGCTTGGGCTGGAGGTCGAGTGGAAGTTCGCCTATCTCATCGAGAAAAACGGTTCCGCCTTCCGCCGCTTCGAAGGCGCCCGTGCGGTCGCGATCTGCGCCCGTAAAGGCACCGCGCACATGGCCAAAAAGTTCGCTTTCGACGAGGCTCGGACTTATCGCTCCGCAATCCACGACGACGAACGGCTTGTTGGCCCGTGCACTGCGTTGCATGATCTCGGTCGCGACAAGCTCCTTCCCCGTACCGCTCTCGCCCTCAATCAAGACGTTGATCTCGCTTTGCGCAATTTTGTCGAGCAGCGCGAACATTCGGCGCATCGGAAGGCTTGTGCCGACAAGCGAGCCGAACGACGGCAACATCGGAACGAGGTCTTCTTTCACCGGCGCTCCCGACCGAACGCGCACCACCGAGTCGCCGAGGGTAAGAACGCTCTCGCTACCAAGGTCACCATCGCGCAGACGGACACCATTGAGCGCCGTGCCGTTCATCGATCCCGAGTCGCGTACGGTCCAGTGGCCTGCCTCACGTACGAGGCGGCAGTGAAAGCGCGACACCATGGGGTCGCGAAGGACTACGTCGTTCGAGGCGTGTGACCCAATCTTGCAAATATCGCCGTCGTGGACGGCGGCGCGCTGGGCACTCATCCCGCCTTCGCGTTCGACATGGAGCGTGAGCCGAGGAACTGAAACAGTCTCGACGAGCTGGCGGACCGCGTGCAGGGTTTGCGCGGGCGCACGCATGGGCGGCAAGGACTCGACGGGGTTCATAACGCCCGTGGGGAGAGGGGGCGGCTTCGGTACCGAGGGCATAACCGCGGACTGAGGCGTACGAGGTGCGATGCCCGAGCCTTGCCGCGCGACCGCAGGCGGTGGCGACGCAGACGGCCGCTCGGAGGCCGACGCATGCTGCGCCGGCAGCGGAGGACGCGGTAGAGGGCTTTTGGGTTGCATCATGATGAGTTGAAAGGTGGGCAGCGACCAGGGCGCCTACTCACAAGCAGCAAGACTGATGCCGGAAAGCATTTTCCCAATCGGTACGCAAAAATTCGGACTTGATCGCTGAGCGGTGCTCTCCTGAAGAGCCGTTGTGGTGAGTGATCGGTCCATCACCCCTGCTTAGGGATCGCCTCAGCGAGCACGTAACACACGATGAAGCCATCGAATCTGCGCCATCCTGCAGCCCTGCAAAAGTATTCTCTACTTGTATTTTGCACAATTTTGGCCGCGTCAATCCCGACGTCTTTGGCGTGCTCCAACCACCGCCCACCGCCTGTCCGCGCGGTTGACGCGAGCGACAGGGCACCACGCGAGCCAGTCATCGAAGCGACCGCCCCCGCAGCGCCCACGCTTAGCCCGGAGCCGGCACCCGTGGCGGAGCCTTACCGCGCGAAGCTCGGTCACGGTGCCGAGCTCTATCTGCCCAGTTGGTTCTCTGCCCGCGAAGGAGGCTACGACCTCATCGTACACTTTCATGGACTCGGAAAGCTCCAGGAAGCGAACCTCGACCGCTCACCGATCAACGCGGCCGTCGTCACGGTCAACTTAGGCGTGGGCACTGACCCTTACGCGCATGCCTTTCGCGACGCCCGTGCGTTTCAAAAGCTGCTCGGCGCAACGGAGGCGGAAATAGAAAAGAGTGGCCGAGCGAAGGGCGCTACGAACCGGAGAATTGCGCTCTCGGCCTGGAGCGCAGGATTCGTGTCTATCGCGCGCATCTTAAGCGACCCGACGAACGCTTCAAAGGTAGACGCCGTCTTACTCGCGGACGGATTCTTCACTTCGTTCACCAATGTAAAAAAACGGTCCATCAACACGGCATCGCTCGATCGATTTGCAGCCCTCGCGGCAGAGGCGGGAAAGACTGAGAAGCTTTTCGCCATTACGCATAGTGCGATCCCGACCCTCGACTACCCAAGCGTCGAGGAAACGGTAACCAAACTCCTCCTGATGACGGCGAATCCGAAAAGGCCGTCAAAAGCGATAGGCCCGCGCGAAATGCGTGAACGGTACGTCGTCGACCGCGGCGCGTTTCATGTGAAGGGTTATGCGGGAGTGACCGCGAAGGACCACGTTAAGCAAATTCTAGCGATGGGAGAGACGCTCTACCCGTATCTCAAGGAGCGCTGGGACGCGCCCGAGCCGGATAGGTCGGCGGCGCACGCGAACGCCGTCGCTCACTCGCCGTAGTCGAGCACCGCCCGCCGTGCTTCGGGGCTGAATTCGTACTATGGTGTTCCGAAATGGCGTGCAAGCGCCCGTCCGCAGCCCAACGAAGAACGCCCATGCGCGACCTTAAAGCAACGGATGAATACGCGTAGAATTACCCTCCTAAGCGCGATCTTGATTCTGGCGATGCTAGGCTCGAGCTACTACGCGATTCCCAACCTTTGGGCGCCTGTTCTCCTAAGCGCTGAGCACTGGAGAAGCGGCATGCGCGTCGGTCGCGCGTACGCGGTTTCGCGCGAATTCATTTTCCTTGAAGGCGGTCGCGGCGAAGAAACGATCGTCATGATTCACGGCTTCACGGCGAACAAGGACCACTGGACGCGGTTTGCGGCACCTGTCGGCAAGCGTTACCGCGTTCTCGCCGTGGATGTTCCGGGACACGGTGGCACCCCCAACGTCCCCGGCGAGGACCTTGGTTTTGAGGAGCAAGCGGAGCGTATTCATGCCTTTATCGCTGCCCGTGGGCTCGCCCGCTATCACCTCATCGGAAATTCGATGGGAGGTCACCTCGCGGGTACAGTCGCGTCGAGACATCAAAATGAGGTTATCTCGCTAGCGATGATTGAGCCGCACGGAATGGCCCATCGCGCGCCTAGCCAGTTCGATGAACTCCGCGCACGTGGCGCCGAGCCAATTCTTACGCGCTCTTCGAGTGATTATAAGCGGCTCGTGTCAATGACGTTCGTCGAGCCTCCGTTTATCCCCTACCCCGTCGCGAAAATATTCGAGCTTGATGCCATTGCCCGCGCCGACGGTTATGCGAACTTTCTCCCCGTCCTCTTTGGGCGTGATGTGGCACACCTTGAAGCCATCGCGCCGACCATCACGGCGCCCACATTAGTCATTTGGGGCGACTCGAACCGGTTTTTGAATATTGATATGATGGCACCGCTTCAACGCCTCATACCTCATTCGAGTGGTCACGTGATGCGCGGGTGCGGTCATACCGCCATGGTCGAGCGCCCCGCAGAGACCGCGGAGGTCTATCTCGCGTTTCTTAGCTACATCAGTTCACTGGAGGCGGTGCGCCGTGAGGTTCACGATGCAGCACCGGCTTCGTCGCGCTAATCGTTCGGTACCGGAGGACTCGAAGGCCGAAGACATTAAAGTCGCGCGTCGCATCAAGGCTCAATCCGAGTTCGTCAAGGTGAACCCGGTAGTCGTAGATCGCATGAACGGGATTCTTCGCAAGAAGGTGGAAGGACATAACAGCCGCCCCCCAATACGCATTTTGCGCAGCGCGTGCCAGCGATCCGCCTTCCGGTGGCGCAAAGTCGGAGACTAGGACTTTGCCGCCAGGCTTTGCCTGATCGACGAGATGTTCGAGGATCACGCGCATCGTGTCTGCGGGAAAAACGTTCAAAAAAAAGTTCGCGACGACCGCGTCGTAGTGGCCTGGACGCCTGTGGTCCAGAACGCTTCCGCAAATGACCTCAACCTTCGCCCCGACGCCGGCTTTGTCGAACCGACGACGTGCCTCGGCAACCATGGCCGGTGAGAGCTCCACCACCGTGACCTGCGCGCCCATGGCCGCTGCGAGAGTGGCGTCTTCCCCGCCGCCGGCACCGGCGTAGAGAACGCGATCGCCGCGTCGGAAGGCCTCGAGTTGCGACCGCTTACATGCCAGGATCTGGCCCCCGCTGTAAATATTACTCAGCAATTCGTAGAAGTTCGCGACTGTGCTGTAGTTGTTGGCTGTCGTATCGTCCATTTTGAGGTCCTTAGAGCGTGTTGGTGGCCCGAAGCCCAGCCCACGTGGTGAGGAGGTCGTTTGAATCCCGCGCAACGCATCCGTAGAGTTTGGTCTCGCGCGCTCGGTAGCGAGTTTTGTGAAACGCAAGGTCTTTGAAGCTGTAGAGAGCGTTTCCTCGCTCGTGGGCGAATTCAAGGATTTGCCTTAGACGCGGCCGCTCGTGAGGATGGGGCTGGATGTCATGAAGAGGGGCGAGACCGAGAGACACGAACTCGACTCCTTCTTCCCTGAACGTTTCCATCGCGGTGAGGATGCAGAAGTCGAGGATTCCGCGCGGCTTAACGTCGGGCTCGCTTCGTAGGATATTCGCCGTGTACCCAACCGTGCGACCATCTTTGAAAAAGGGGTCGAAAAAGACAAAACCTACGAGTCTCCCGTCTTTAAAACAGTAAAACTTGCGTACGGCCCACTCGTCGCGAAATTGCGGCGGGCGGGTGAGGAGCTTGAGTTCGCGCTTCTTGACCGCTTTTGTACCGCGCCATGCGCTGCTTATGCGCTCGACCTCCGGACCATCGACCTCGTCCCACCGAAGTTCCCGAATCGCGATACCCTTCTTCGCGTTGTTGAGAACGGTTCGGAGGTACTTCATTTCCTTGCCTTGGATAACGTATCCAGACAGTGGAATCGTAAAATCGACGCCGAACTCGTTGATACAGAAGCCGCGAACACGAAGTATTTCTGCTACCTTTGCCTCCATACCCGCAAAGATAAAGCGTCCTTTCACCTCGGAGAGAAACGCGTCCAACAGCGGGCCCATGTCCGCGTCCGAACAGACCGGCTTAGCGAATACAACATGCGTACGCGAAACGAGACCCGGTTGAGTAAAGTAAGTAAGAAAACCGACTCCGGGAACGCTGAAGTGATTCACGCCTGCTTGGAGATGAAAATAAGAGTTGGGCTGGTCCCCGAACTGGGTGAGATACTTTTGCCGCCAACCCGCCGTCGTGGTCCTGGCCGAAATGAGAGGTCCAGAGTAGGCTTGCTCAGAGGTTGCCGAGAGGTCGCGACCCAGGCCAGCGACGATGGGCGACGAGCTGCCGTTCATGACCATTGTCATGACGGCCTCGGTGCTTCGTTTTGACGAGGCGAGGCGGCGGGACGGCGGACGGTCGAAACGAGCAGCTGACCGAGAATCCTGGGGTGCAGGAGCGCAGCAGGCGACTTCACCATGTTCGCGACGGAAAGAAACGCTTCGACGACCTCCGAACTTGTGAGGCTAAGCGGCGTCAGAAGGTCGATATAGCGGTAAGAGAGGCGGGTTAGCCAATCAGGCTTTCCACCGACCGTGCTGGGCCATCGGAAGTCGTCGCTCGTTGCGAGTAACCACGCGGGACCGATGTTTTTATTGAGCTTTGCGTGAAATGGACGGGCGAGGTTCGCGAGCTCGTGATCGCCAGCGCGCAAAGCGCGGAACAAGGTGTCATTCAAGGCCTCCGCGCCCATGGCGGCGAGCGTCATTCCCTGTCCGTAGATGGGATTGAAGGCGCACACGCCGTCGCCCATGACGACGAGTCCTTTCGGAAACCTTTGAAGGCGCTCGTAGTGACGCCATCGGTTCTCCGTGCCGCGGTGGCCATGAATCGATGAGAGCGGCTCGGCACTCCGAACTGACTCATAGATGAGCGGGTCGGAGAGACTCCGCGCGAACTCGAGAAACCCAGACTCGTCCGTGGGGGGGTACTCCTTCGCCGCACCGATGAGCGTGAGAAGCCATCGTTCTCCCTCGACCTCCCAAAGCCCGGCGGCGCGCGGGTTATGAGGAGGCTGCGACGCCACTTCAACCGCACGGAATTTACCCTTGAAGTTCGCAGGCTTCTTGTAAAGGCGTGAAGCGTAACCGATGAAAGAGTTGACGACTTGCTCGTCAGGAGCCGCGTATCCAAGGGACTTTAGCCACTCGGGCGTGCGCGACGTGCGGCCCGACGCGTCAACCACGAGGTCCGCCAAGAGCGTAGTCGGACACGCGCCGTCGGCGCCGACCCCCTCGAGCTTGACGCCCAAAACGCGCGCGTTGCTCGCATCGGTGACCCATTGGCTAACCCGCGTAGACTCGAGGAACGTGATGTTGGTCATCGCAAGCAGGCGACCGCGCACGACCCAGTCAATCAGCGTCCGGCGACACGGTCGTATTTTGAGATTCGACGGAAAACGCGGAACCTGACCGGCGGGTGCAATGAGCGCGCAATCGTTCGTATAATCCACGAGTGGCGCGCCGAGAGCCGCAAGCTCTGCGTCGAATCCGGGAAAGAACTCTTCCATCAAGTCACGGCCGCGAACCAGCATGATGTGATGGTGATGAGATTGTGGCACCCCCTTCCTGAACTCCGGGCGCTCGGTAGGAAATCGGTCACGTTCTACAACCGTCACACGCTCGAAATGGCGAGCCAGAACGCGCGCGGCAAGAAGGCCAGACATGCTACCGCCGATCACAATCGCATGCTTTGGCAATGTCAAAACTCCCTCTTAGATGGCAGGCCGTGGCAGCGCGAGTTTCACGCGAAGCCGGTCACAGCAGTGAGTACGGGTTACGGGTAGGACACCCGACCCCTTGGTAGGGCTAACCTGACGCGCAACCAGCCCGCGCGCTAGACAATTCACGAAAAAGAAGCATAAAGCTGAAGCTTTAGAATGCTCGCTCGTGTCCGACCTGCGGCATCCTTCGTCGCGAACGGCGGTCCGAGACTCTAGGTCGAAAGACGTTCACGGGCGTACCCGTTGGGCCGTGCACGCGGTCGTTAGATAACGATAAAAGCGGCGCACTAGTGGTGATTGAGCCGCAGGTGACTCGGTGCTTGTGACCGATCAAGCACACGCCGTTACGGGTCCTGACGTTACCCGTCGAGAACCCGCGACTTCTACGGGCCGCAGCTGCGCCACGTCGTAGTGAATTCGTACTTGAGCCCAAGTCCGTTGACGAAGAGGACAATGCTGTCGGCCGGCGTAGCAAGCGTAGCCCGAGCACGAAAGCTCGCCATAAGCACTCCGTTTGCCGGTCGCGCGACCGCGCACCACTTCGCAGCCCACGTCGATGGCGCGTCGAATGTATCCGTGCGGCTCGCCGTTTGCGCGGGGCCCGAGGCGCTCACGGTAAGAGGAACGGAGTTCACGGTGAAACCCATGAAGCGTATCGCCGTGGAGAGAGTACCCGTCGCGCCGGAGGTACGATTGGCGCCGTACTCGAACGTCTGCTTGACGGAAGAAGGGTAGACACCGGAGGCGACGCTAGCGGGAACCTGAACCGTACAAGCCCCCTCGCCCTCCTGCGGAGTTCCGCCACCGAGGGCGACTCCAAGGTTCGAAAAAACCATGGAGACATCCGCCCCGTTCGTCATGATGAACGCGTCAACGCCATTCGAACACGCCGACCCTCCGGCCACGCCGGCCGCCACATCCCAGGACACACCATCCGCAAAGGCCCTGGACGGCGCCGCAACGGCCGCAACGAATACAACCACAGCTGTCGCCAGAGTTGAAGACGTGTGCCGGTCGCGCCTGGCCTTGCACTGTGCACGTCTACCGAAATTCAAAGTCTTCATGGCGTTTCCGGGCAGGGCTGTACGTCGGCGGCGAGGTCGACGCGAGCGTCTAATCCGTCAATCGCGAGGATAACCGGAGGTGCGTCGTCGGCTGTTCGCTCGGACCACGTATAAGCTCCACCGACGAAGGTGACGTCGCGATCGCGACCTTGTCGACACGCTTGCCTGCGCCATTGCTGATGCCTGGGCCTCTCCGGATCAAGGAGAAAATCGGAAGCCGCTACTTCGAGCGCGCTATCGGTGGCCACCTCGCGAGGAAACCGCACGTCGATGCCAGGCAAAGCCAAAGCCGCCGGCGTCGCCGTCGATTCGAGCGCAGATTCGAGCGCAGATTTGAGGCCGAGACCTGCCGCTACCCCGACGGGCTTGACCGCGCCGTAGTTTAGCGTCTGGTGCCAGCCCGCAATGTAGGAACCCGAAGGAACGCCGACCGGAACTTCAAAGTTGCAGACGCTCCATACGCGCCTTCCAGCAGGCCCAAGCTTGGTCGCTGCACCGAGACGGGTAAACACTATGGAAATATCTTCTCCGTTGGAGATAACAAACGAGTCCGCCGGACCGCTCGCGTCCGCCTCAAACTTGCATGCACCGCCACGCTTCCGAATTTGGCGCCAACGCGTGCGGCTAAGCGCAGAGCTGGCCGAGTCGACCGGTTCGCTCTCTTCAAGCCGCGACGTGCACCCGAACGCACCCACGGACGTTGTCGCTAGGGCAAGGATACAAAACTTCGCGACCCAAGCACGGACTTGGGCAGCTTCGCGGAGCGAGGGGTACATCATGGGCATTCGGTGAGCAGCCGGGCGTTGTCCGGCGCGATAGCACGAAAAACCGAGCACGCCAGGAGTCGCCGGTGAGAGCCATTGGTTTACTTGGCGATACGCCACACGATGCCCGTCCGAGGCGGGCCGCTCGAGCGCGTGGTAAAGTAGAGCGCTTTCGCGTCTTGGGTAAGCCCGAACACCTGCCCGAGCGGCGGTGTCATGGATTGGCAGCCCACGCCTCGGCACGCGTTGAACACCGACGTGCGACGAATCGTGCCGCCACCGGCGGCGTTCGCCCAGTAGACATTCGAGTCATCGGCCACAATCGATTGCGCGTCGGTCTGCCCCTCAGCGAGGACCATAACGACGCACGGTTCAGCGCCGCAAGATTTAGCAATACGACGTATTTTATCGTCGTCGCTTGTCCAGAAAACATACTGGTGGTTGATGGCTATCGAACGCGCTTTCGTTCCCGCAACCACGACGTCCGAACGGCACGTTCCAGCGCTCTCACAGGGGTTGTCAATGGACGTTTTGAGGAGGGCGCCCACTTCGTTCTCGCCGGCGCCATCTACGCCCGGGTAGCTGCGCGGACCGAAAAAGACATGCTCTGCATCGACCGCAAGGGCCGCGACGTCCGCGCCGAGCGGGCCGAGTGCCCGAGAGAGCGGGGCGAGACTTCCGTCCTCAAGGACCTTGCCCAACGACTGCGCGTCACGGCGCGCCGTGAAGTACACGACGCCGCCGCGGACGGCGAGCCCCCACAAGCTTTGCCCGGTCGTCAGCGTCGACATGCCTTCGGAGGTCCATGGCTCTTTTTTCACGGCCACCAAGTTGCCGAGACCACCACCCGCGTGGTTCGTGATGTAAACACGGCGCCCTCCGTCCTGCGTCGCCACCCCCACGGGTTCGTTGAGCAGTGGGCTTGCAAGGAGTGAACAGCGATTGCCCGCGCAGGGCGTCGGTGAGTCTTTCGATAGCCTGCCTATCGTCCCGCCCGATTTATTTGCGAAGTACACATAGTTTTCATCGACGGCTATACCCGTCGGTTCGAGTTGCTGGATGGCCATGGGCACGGCTTGACAGGCTTGACCGAGGCAGAGGCCGCCGAGGCATGAATGAGTGCACGCGCCGCAGTGATTCGGGTCCGACATAAAGTCGATGCACACGTTCGCGACGCAGGCCTGATCGGGAAAGAGACCGCCACACGCGCACTGGCCCTCCTCGCATACTTGGTTGCTCGGACACGGATTGCCGCACGTTCCGCAGTGAATCGCGTCTGTGGTCGTGTCCGTGCAGCGGCCGTTGCAACACTCGAAACTCGACCCCGGGCAGTCCTGTTTCGTGATGCACGTGCAGCCGTTTTTCAGCCAGCAGGTGGGATCATGCGCATCGGGCTGCGCGTCGGCGTTCGCATCGCGACCGGACTCCGCATCGGAAGAGCCGGCGCCAGCCTCCGGTGTGCGTGAGACGGCACGGCTTGTGTCTTGATTTCCCCCGTCGTTGGCGCTTTCGCCGTCGACCGGAACGGCTGGCTCGAGGGCGTCGAGTCCGGCGAGGGACGTACAGCCCGCGACAAGGCAAAGCCAGGCGGCGAGGATCCGTTTCTCGGTCGTGGCGCTCACGAGGTCAAAACTCCGCACTCGCGTGGATGCCACCGAGCGCTGGGATGACGACGACGCGCTTGACAAACGTGGGCGATGGCGTCGCGTCTTTGGTTCTGTGATCGAAGTAAAATCCCATCGCCGCGGCGAGCGCCCCGCCCGCCCCTACCGTAAAGGCGACAGTCGATAGGGTTCCGAGGGTGCGCGCGCGAGCGACCTCCGCCATCACTGCAGGAGGACATCGGCCCTCGGGACACTCGTTTTTGAGTCCCGCCTTCCCAAGGGTCAGGGCGCCTGTCACGGCGCCGGTCACGATGCCCGCGGAGGCCACACCGACGCCCGACCAGAACAGCACCGATGCCGGCGTGGTGTCACGACCGGACCGTGATTCGAGGGATATCGAAGAGGCGCGCGGAGATCGCGGAGGTGCGGGGGCAATCAAGAGTCGCCCAGTCGGGGCCGCGGGGCGGAGAGCCTCGACGGACGCGGCGGGGGCTATGAGGCGCTCGCCCGGAAGGGCGACGATCTCGAGGTGCTCCCCGGGCGCGATCTCGAGAGCCATTGACCGAGCGGCATAGCCTTTGGCCTCCACGACAATCCGGTGCATTCCCGGGTCGATAGGAAGCGGGCGGCCAAGAGCTTCGGGCGGTACGCGCACGTCATCTCGAAGGAGGCTTAGGTCGCTTGGAGCTCCTTGCGTAAGCTTCAGAGTCAGGCGAGGCATCCGCGACTCAAGCGCTTGGAGGCGTGCGGACGCCTCCGAAGCAAGCGCCCGAAGGCTCTGGTCGCGCGCGAGGTCTCGAGCCGTCACCCAATGTCGAAGAGCGTCGCCGAAGTGAAGCGACTCTTCCTCGCACCGGGCGAGGTTCAAGTAAGTCTTTGGCTGCGGATCGAAGTCTGCGCTGCGCGCGAATAGCGGAACGGCCTCGGCGCAATGCGACGCGCGCGCGAGATCGTAGCCCTCTTTCAACAAAACACGCGCCATCGCAGGATCGACGGACTCCGGCCGTGTACCGACGCTTTGTGCCGCAGGCGAATCGGCATGGGCTCGCGACGAGAGGGACACAACAAACACCGTCGCAACGCCTAGCGACCAGGAACAGAAGCGATGCCGACGACGCGACGATGCGATCGAGCCGCTGCGCGCGCGAGCCCGAGGCCGGTCAAGAGCTACACCTTTTTGGATCGCCATTCCGTGCGCCCCCCCCCACGTGTGTGCGCGGGCACTTAGCACGGAAGCTCCCTTGGGGAAGGTCACGGCGCATAAACCTCTTCAGAAACGACCACCGGAACCGCAGGCGTTCGTTTGTGGGGCTCTCGCCGAGCCGAAGCGCCACTCACGGTTCGCTCGACATGCGCATCGCCAGCGTCCTGCGCCGAACCGGACCTCACGCCGGTGCGCGTGTCGTGCTCAGCGACCGAGGCTTCCAGACGTGCCGCTGGGGAGGCCGATGGCACCGACGGAGGGGGAAGCACGGAACGCCGCACGTCTGTCTCCACCGACCGAGGGTAGGCGACGGCTTGAGCGACTTCTTTCTCCCTCAAGAGCCGTTTCGGCGATCGGAGGGCCACCGCGGAGAGCAGGAGGAACGCGCCACCGGCCAACGCCACAGACCCCGACATCCACCAGCGACGGGTCGCGTGACGCGAGCTCTCGTTGCCCGTCACGACACCGGCGCGATCGGATGCGCGCGCCATGAGCGGCCGGCCGCCTCCCGAATCGGTCGCGGTTTGCCGCGCCAACCTATCGAGCTCGGTAGGGCTGGGCGCAGGAGATGCGGCCGCGACCTCCAAAGCCGTTCGCGTCTCCCCGTCCGAGACAGGCACAACCGCGTCCCATGAAATCGCGTCGGCGCACGCAGGATCGATTTCGTAAAGTGCTTGAAGGAGCTCCTCCGCGCTCTGCCAGCGTTCGTCGCGTGATTTGGCCATGGCGCGATGGACAACGGACGAAAGCCGTGGGCACACCCATGGGGCCCAGGCCCACACCGGGCGAACCGGCTCTGAGCAGATCGAGAGAATGATCTGACCGAGCGGAAGTCCTTCACCGAACGGCAGATGCCCGGTCAAAGCCTCGTACATGACGACGCCGAGCGACCAGACGTCTGTCCGTGCGTCGAGGTCTGATTCTCCGCGCGCTTGCTCTGGCGACATGTAGGCCGGTGACCCGATCATGCTGCCGTCGATTGAGACGCTGGTGTTGTCGTAGGCGAGCGCGGCTTTGTCGAACTTCGACACGCCAAAGTCGAGGACCTTCAGGACGCACCCGGTCACCGCCGCGCCGGCGACCTCGTTCGTGTCGGCCCCAGCAGAAGAGTCGAGAAAGAGATTCGCGGGCTTTACATCGCGATGGACAATCCCAGCGGCGTGCGCCGCGCGGAGCCCAACCGCCGCATGCGCCGCGAGGCGGACCACCAGCGCCGGTGCAAGGCACTTGAGGTCTGAGAACAGCTGCTTCAGGTCCCGCCCGTGAAGGCGTTCCATAACGAAGAACGGAGTCTCGCGTTCGGCATCGAAGCCGGAATCGAGCAGCCGCACGATGTTGGGAACAGCCAGCGCTCGAACGGCGCGAGCCTCACGCTCGAAACGCCGACTCGCGTGGGAGGCCGGCCCAAGGAGCTCGGAGCGAACGAGCTTCACCGCCACGGTCAGACGCGTGACAAGATCCGTCGCCTCGTACACGGTACCCATGCCACCTGCGCCAAGGCGCGAGCCGAGTTTGTAGCGCCCGCCGATGATCTCTTCTTCGACCATGCTGACCGCAGATGGGCATGACCGATGTGTCGGGCGGATTCAAGCCACACGTCGCAGTTCCGTTTACACTGTAACAGGATGAGGGCCGTCACCCTCACGTGCACCATGTTAGCTCGCGCGCATCAGCAGGCCGCATCAGCAGTCGAGAAGGCCGCTGCAGCCGTCGCTGAACCGCCCAGACTTTAGATCTCGCTCACTGCACGTGTGCGGACGACAGGTCCCTTGGCCGCACGTGTTGGGGACTCCGCCGGCGCCGCACGTTTTACCACTGGGGCATGTACCGCAGGAAAGCGGCTGTCCGCAGCCGTCGTCGACCTGACCGCACTCCGCAAGGAGATCGCTGCACTTGAGAGGCTCGCACTTAAAAACGCACTTGCCTGCAACGCATTCGTCGACGTCGAGACAGCCACCGCAATCGAGGGTGCCACCGCAACCGTCGACCGCGGGGCCGCATTCTTTTCGCTGACCGATGCATGAGGTAGGCACGCATACCCGCGGCGCTACAAGAGCGAGCCGGCGAGCCCCGACGGGGACCGCAGCCGCGACCGCGGGTTCCACCGCGTCACCTCCGCGTGTCAAAGGCGGAGGCGTTCGAGCTGCGGACGGGGCTCCCGCCGTGGCGTGACGCGTCGTTCCGACGACTTCGGCGAGGATCAGGGCGACGCACGCCGAACCGGCCGCCAGAAAGGCTGCCGCCCATCGCCCGAAGCTCTTGGCCTTCGGAAACGTCTTCGAGGCACGTGTCGCACGCGACGGCATGCGATGGACTTCCTACGGGCAAGGCGAGAGTTCGATTTCAACGCCCTCGCGCACGAGAATGGGTTCCATCCGCACAGTGACAAAGTCGCCTGCGTCACGTTGGGCGGTCAGCGCAACATTGACGGCGATAAACCCAGACGTTGATCGTGCGCCGCACATCGAAACCACGTCTGGCGAGTCTGCAGCCATGTGGTCGGTCCGGAGCGCGACGCCGCTCAGTATGTTCTCCGCAATGGCATCGGTGTGGCGGACGGTAAGCGGGTTGAGAGTGCTTCCGAAGTAACCTATCGCCGTGGCGAGCGTGGCCGAAGTGCCCGAGCTGCGTGACAAAGAGTAGCCGAGTCGGTGATCGACGCGGGAGACGTAGTGGCCTAGCGGAATTTCAACGGGAATCCGAACCGCGCAGGCTCGCCGATCCGACAGCGCTGTCCCCGGTTTGAGGTCAGTCGCCATCGCGGCGAGCACGATACGCGTGCCTCCTGGCTCGGCGATCACGCTGCCTCCCTCCATGCAGCCGCTTCCCGCCAGCGTGGCGCCGGCGATGTTCCACGCGATCGTTGTGGCGACTGGAGCTAAACCACCATCACCCTCGGGGTCAGCTTTCGGCGAAGCGTCATCGGGAAGGGCGGTCGCGTCAGCCCTCGAAACCGACGCATCAGCGACGTTTTCAGGCAGCGGCTCATGCGGTCCTGGTTCGCTGGCCTTTGAACCTGCGGGGGTGGAGGCCCCCGTGTCCTTCGCGCGCTCTTGCTCCGCTTCCGACGCCGACTTCGCCTGCGGCAACTGCGCACTCGCGGTCGATTCGGTCGTTGTCGTCGAACATCCAAACGCCGTTGCACCGAGCGCGAATCCGATCACTGAAAGCTTAAGAATTTTCATCTGTCCCCCGACTTTACAAAGAAGGCTAAAATTACACTTACCGCCACGCGTTCGACGCGCTCGCGCCGCAATCCACTGCGAACGTAATTACGGACACGCGGACAGTTCGGCTTCGATATCGAGCGTTTTTGCACCAGACAGCTGCACGTCGAGCGTTGACGATGCCTGGGTACGCTCACCCAGCCAGGTATAATTGAAGCCGATAATCTTCGGCTCTGCACAAGAAAGTACTGGAAACGGCTCGTCGAGCCTGGTCCCCGGCACCAGCGAAACACTCTTCGCTTTTTCGCTCACGGACTCGTCGTTCATAAACGTGGCTTCGTGGCGACCGAGAGTTGAGTTCCCGATCTTGAGCTCATTCAGGATCGTCACTTTGGCGCCCGCCGGCTTGTCGACGGCGTAGCCCGTAGTTGCGGTCACCTTGGTGATCTTTTTCCCAGGTGGCGGATTGATGTTTAACCGTATCGAACACTCGCGGGCGAACTTAAGGAGAGTTTTATCGCTCAGTTCGGCAGGGGCTAGTCGTAAGCTACCGAGGTGAAATCGAGCCCTAAACGAATTAGGCTGGGCGGACTCTGGAGGCAAAAGTTCCATAGTGACATCACCCGGCAGGTCATCTTTCGCACGGCAACCCGACCCCAACGCGAACCATCGGTTCAAGACGGGCACCGACGCCGCTCCACCCGAGACCCCAAACGCAGAGACCGACGCAGGATCGGCAGCCTGCGCCTCACTCGAACTCGCCGGACTTCGCAGATTCGCGAAAAGAAGGCCGCCGATGAGGGTGAAGGCAACGGGAAGTATCACGCGTTTTGACATGAAGATGACTCGGTGATTCGGAGAAGTGATGCAAGAAATGAGCAGTGACTTGTGAGAGACCCAAACGAGACCAGAATGTGGCGAAACAAAACGGCGATTGGCGAACAGGTATCGGCGCGGTACTCAAGCACACAAGCCTGTCGTCGCAAGGCGAGACGTCGCGACCAGACGCGACAAGGCCGGGGGGGACCCCAATGCGCGTCTGGCCGAACCGTTAGCGCTGCCGAGGCAGCGCTATTCTCAACACGTGTAGAACGACGCAAGGACCTCGTACTTTAGGTCGAGGCCGTCGACGAACACGATGAGATCTTCGAACTTGTTGTTACGCTGTCCAGAGACCGCGATGTTGGCCTGGTAGAGGCCTTCGAGGGGGCGGTTCGGGCTGCACCAGCCTTGGTACCACGGCGTGTTCACGAGGAAGTTGTCGTCACGGCGCTGCGTGAGGAGCGGCTCGTTGACCTCTTCGCCTTGGCCGACGCTCCAAGCGTAGGGGCTGACGTTGAAGCCGAAGAACGTGCTGCGCGTCGCGACAGACGCGTTCGAGCCCGCCGTCTTCGTGACGCCGTACGTGAACTGCTGCGTGAGCTTGCCGATGTAAACGCCGCGTGCGATCGACGCGGGAATGCGAACGGCGCAGTTTTTGCGGTCCGCGAGCTGGTTCGTGGAGCCGCTGCCGGGGAGGTTCACGCCGAGGTTCGTGAAAACGATGGCGAGGTCGTTGCCGTTGGTCGCGGCGAACGCGTCAACGTCCTTCTGGCAGCCAGAACCGGCGATGACGAAGTTATTGGAGTTGAGTTGCCACTGAACGGCGGGCGTCGCCGCAGAGACCGTACCAGCGAACGAAAACGTGGCGAGAGAAGCGACGGTAGCGAGGGCGAGGCCCAGCGTAGACTTGAGATTCATTTGAGGCTCCTGAGAATCAAAGAGAAAGGCGCCCGACCGGAAGCGGCGAAGGACTCGTACCGAGCGAACGGGACAGGACGATCTGGCGTGATTCCGACGCGGTTCCGGTGGGCGGCGTGTCTCCACGGTAAGCGAAGGGCGTGCCAACGACCGACCGCACTTACGAAGCCGCAGATCCCCATACTTTTCCCAATTTTTGTGGGGAGTATCGTTCCCCTTCGCATGCACCCTCCGGTGGGTGGCAGGTTGCACGCTGCGGGTTGCACCCGATCGTTACAGACGCGCCTTGCCGCTTCCGAGTCACAGGCTCCTATGTTTTTCGCAGGTCGCGTGCGCGAGGGCGTTGACGGCGCTATACGCCGGTCGCCATGGTTGATGACCTGCTGACCCGAACAAGCGAGGCTCCGGGCGCAGGGCGCCGCGCGCGAGTGACAGGCCCGTACCTGTACCTCGTGCTTCAATGCGAGCGACTCGAGCTTCTTGGCGCCCGGTGCTCACTCGCGGACGCCGCGCGCGTCGAAATTGGTCGCGGCGCTGCGCGCTCGTGGTCGACCAAGCCCCTTCACGGGGACGGTGCGCGCCTGGACATCCCCGATCGTTTCCTGTCTCAGCGACACGCCGAGGTCGTTCATGTCGACGGCGCGTGGCGCGTCCGAGACCTCGGCTCGAAGAATGGGTCGTTCATCGGAGGTACCGCGGTGACGGACGCCGCTCTGAGCGACGGCGACATCGTCGAACTCGGGCATACGTTCTTTCTGTTCCGGGTCGAGCCTATGGCCGTCCGCGGACGGAGCATCGTCGAGGCGACGTCGCTCGCCGGTCCCCGGGGATTGCGGACGCTAGTTCCGTCGCTTGAACAGTCATTTTCTAGCCTAAGCGCGCTTGCGAGCGCCGCTTCGCCGCTTGTGATCCTTGGAGAAACCGGAACAGGGAAAGAGGTTATCGCGAAGGCTATCCACGAGCTCTCTGGCCGTTCCGGCGCATTTGTTGGCGTCAATTGCGGTGCGCTTCCTGCGTCGCTCGTCGAAAGCGAGCTATTTGGTTCAAAAAAAGGCGCGTTTTCAGGGTCAACCGAGGACCGCGTCGGGCTCATTCGCGGGGCAGACCAGGGCACGCTCCTCCTCGACGAGATCGGCGACCTGCCGCTCGAAGCACAAACGGTCCTGTTGCGTACCCTCCAAGAGGGCGAAGTGCGCGCCGTCGGGGCCGCGCGCGCGGTGCCTGTCGATTTACGCGTTCTCGCGGCCACGCATCACGATCTTGAGAAGCTTGTCGAGAGAGGGCGATTTCGCGCCGACTTGCTGGCGCGCCTGAGTGGCTTCACTGTTCGCCTGCCGCCGTTACGCGAACGCATCGCCGATCTCGGGTTGCTCCTCATCGCGCTTTCGCAAGAGCGGGGGAGCTCGTCAGAGGGGTCGGATAGCCGGTTCGCGCTCTCCGTCGACGCGGCCCGCGCGATGCTTCGGCACAACTGGCCCATGAACATCCGTGAACTCGAACAAGTCCTTAGGGCGGCACTCGTACTGGCGCGCGCGAGCCAAGTCCCGGGTGAGCCGCTAGTCATAAGCGTGGACCACCTGCCACGCACCGTACGTCTCGACCGTTCGCCACGAGTGTCACCGACGCAGCACCGGCAAAAACCACCTCCAGAGGGCTTTGACGATCGCCGCGCAGCATTCGTAACTGCCATGGTGGCTCACCGCGGCAACGTGAGTGCCATCGCCCGCGCCCTCGGGATCGCACGTATGCAAGTTCATCGTTGGATTCGCCGGTACGAAGTCGACCCACAAGACTACCGAACGGGAGAAAAGAAGTCGGACGGAGCGAGCGAAAAAAGCGACGATCAACGCCTCGAGCAGACGTAAAGCGAGCTTCGTACGTCAAGCGCATCGACGAAAACGAAAGACCGTATCTCGATTGGAACTTCAAAGCCTGCGAGCGCGATAGCGAAAGTTCGCGGCGCGAGCAGACGCGGAGTCGAGAGTCTCGACCGCGCGCCTGCCCCCCCCCGCGAGCGGGTTAGGCCGCAGCGTCCGTACGGCGACCGGGGCGTACAGGCCCGGAGGCGAAGATCGCCTGCCGGAGCGTGCTTTGCAGCTCCGGGCTTTGCGCAAGGGCCTCGCGCGACCGCTCGCGACCGTTGCCGAGGGGCGACCCCGCGAACGAGAGGTGATTGCCACTCTTGTCAACGAGCCCTCGAGCCAGTCCGAGGTCGAGCAGCTCAGCAAGCGTGTCGACACCGGTACCGTAGCGGATTTCGAACTCGGCCTCGGTGAACGGGGGAGCACACTTATTTTTTGCGAGCTTCACACGCGTGCGACCTCCGACGAGCTCGTCGCCCACTTTTACCTGACCGATGCGGCGTACATCGAGGCGCATGGATGCATAGAACTTCAATGCATTTCCGCCGGTAGTTGTCTCCGGATTGCCAAAGGTGACACCAATTTTTTGCCTCAGCTGATTGATGAACATAAGCGTCGTTCCGCTGCGATGCGCAATTCCCGTTAGCTTCCTGAGCGCTTGGCTCATGAGGCGTGCTTGCAATCCCATATGGGCATCACCCATTTCGCCTTCCAGTTCCGCCCGAGGCGTAAGCGCCGCGACGGAGTCGACCACAATGAGGTCGACCGCTCCGCTCCGAACCAGCATCTCCGCGATGTCGAGAGCTTGCTCGCCCGTGTCGGGCTGAGACACGAGCAACTTATCGATTTCAACGCCTACGGCGCGCGCATAGTTGATGTCGATCGCGTGCTCTGCGTCGATAAAGGCACACACACCACCGCTGCGCTGCGCCTGCGCTATCGCATGCAACGCGAGCGTCGTCTTACCGCTAGACTCAGGCCCGTAAACTTCGATAATGCGCCCGCGAGGGTAGCCGCCCACCCCCGTCGCCAGGTCGAGGGCAAGCGACCCTGTGCCGATGGTAGCCACCGGATCCATCCCTTCTTCGTCGCCAAGCGACATGATGGCTCCTTTTCCGAATTGCTTTTCGACACTGGCGACGACGCCTTTTAGAACCTTCATCTTCTCAACGATTTGCTCAAGCATGACTCTCTCCTTGGAACCTCGCCTCTTGATTTTCGTGACTGCGCGTTAGCGGCGAGCAAATACCGCGCACATGAAGTCATGCGGCGTGGGCCGCGAGCGCGCGATCACCGCGATCAAGCACGCGCATCCCAATAGCTTCGGCGATGTGGACCGCCTGGAGGGCGGTCGCCCCGTCGAGATCAGCTATCGTACGCGCGACGCGCAGCACTTTCCCGTACGCGCGCGCAGAGAGTCCGAGCCGCCGGACCGCGCTCTCGATAAGTTTCGCCCCCGCATCGTCGAGACTACACACACGTTCGGCGTCCTTCGCACAGAGGTGCGCATTCGTCGACGCCAACGTCTCGCCCGCGTTCTTACGGGCCCTCTGGACGGCGCGCGCCTTCTCGACACGTGCGCGAACGACCGCGCTCCGCTCGCCCGCCGCCTTTCCGCGCAGAGAGAGGACATCGACCGGCGGCAGGACCACGTGGATGTCGAGTCGATCGACGAGTGGACCACTCAGCCGCGAGTGGTACGCACGAAGGGAATCCGGACGACAATGACACCGCGGCGAGCCGTCACCTAGGTAGCCGCACGGGCAAGGATTGGTCGCCCCGACGAGCATCGGACGCGCCGGAAACGTCGCCGTCATCTGCGCACGCGAAATCGTTATAAAGCCGTCTTCGAGCGGTTGGCGCAGCGACTCGAGCGTTCCACGGCGAAACTCGGAGAGTTCATCGAGGAAGAGCACCCCATTGTGCGCGAGGCTCACTTCTCCGGGGCGCGACCACTCCCCTCCCCCCACGAGCGCGACATCGCTCGCCGTGTGGTGCGGGGCTCGAAACGGACGCACGCCCATCAGCTCCGAGGGCCGCGAGCTGCTAAAAAAGCCCGCGACACTTTGAACCGCCATCACCTCGAGGGTCTCGTCACGCGAGAGCGCCGGAAGGATCCCCGGCAATCGGCGAGCGAGCATCGTTTTTCCTCCACCGGGAGGTCCCATAAAAAGAAGGTTGTGAGCTCCCGCTGACGCGATTTCGAGCGCACGGCGAGCGCTCGACTGCCCTCGGACGTCCGCAAGGTCATCGAGCGCGAGGGGCGGAGCCGATTCCGGTATGGCCCTTGTTCTCGCGAGAGAGCGCTCGCCACGAAGCGCCGCGACCAAATCGCTCAACGTCTCTGCAATACACACTTCAATGCCGTCCACCAAGGACGCCTCTCGCTCGTTCGCCGCAGGCACGACGGCGCGAACTACGAGCCTGTCGCGGGCGCCGAGCAGATGCGCAACCACCCCACGGAGTGGATGAAGCGTACCGTCGAGCGAGAGCTCCCCAAGAAAGAGAACGTCACCCAAAGCGCCTGGTGGCAACGCGCCAAGCGAAACAAGCATCGCCAAAGCAATCGCGAGGTCAAAGGCGCTACCGCGCTTCTTTACGTCCGCAGGAGCAAGATTCACAACAAGTCGGTATTCGCTAATATCGATACCGAGCTGGGAGAGAGCGCTTTTCACGCGGACTCGACTCTCGCGGACGGCCACCTCGGCAAGACCGACAAGCTCAAACGCGGGAACGCCGCGCGTCGCCTGCACCTCTACCCGAACAGGATGGGCGGCGAGTCCGACGAGAACGGCGCTATGTGCAGTCGCGAGCATGGTCGACGTCAACTGCGAGCGCCGTGCCGTCTGGAAACCCCTCGCTTCTCTTGCCTTTTAGGCGAAGCCGTAGTGTCTATGACGGCGGACCAGGTGTCCGTGGCCACCGAAGATGCAGACGAGCTCCGTCTCGCGGTCGAGAGTGCGACGCTACCCGCCGACCACGCCGTCTGCATACCGCACTCCATCGTACGGCAGTGCAGTGGGCGAGAGTGTTCCTTCGGACATTAATACGAGCGCAAAGCGCACGTAGAGGCGGCTCGACGAAAGCCCCACGCGCGAGCTATTGGGCAGCCGCGAGTTTCGCCAACACGTCAAGCAGTTCGTCAATGTTTTCAACATAGAGTTTTCCACCGCCCTGGCACGCGTAGAAAGCGTCTTCGTAGGTCATTGCACCGCGTGGCGTCTTTACGCTTACCGTATAGCGCGGCTTATCTGTGCCGCATGCGGTCTTGTCCACGACCGACGTGAGCCCACGCATAGCCGTATCCACCGTCGCGAACTCCGCCGGGCTCAGGGTGCGATCACCTTTCACGAGTTGAAACGGCGCGGCCCCTGTCGCCATACATCGTTCGAAGTGAAGTGTTTTTGCGCTCACGGCGACCGCGTATCGAGCGACACCCAAAATACAGGTCGAGCCCGGAGGCGGTGGTGGAGCGAAGCCGCCGCCCTCACTCGTAGCCACCACCTCCTCCGCGTCCACCGGCCACAGGGCAGCAGGGCCTGGAGGACCGGCGTCGTTCAACCCGGTATCTAGGCCTGCATCGCTGGACGCTCCGGCGTCAGAGCGCGGGCCCTCAATAGGCGCGGTCGCCGCAGTCGAACACGCGCCAATCCCTGCGACTGCCGCAACCGTGAAGATGCGCGAAAGCCAAGCAAGCGCAAGTGGGGGGCTCCCAGCGCGCGTGGGCAACGTCCAGCGAGTTGAGGAGCTCGAATGGCAAACCGGAAACCGAGAATGTGCACGCATAGGAGCGGCACGTTACGGCGAGCGCGCGGAAACGCCAAGCGAGTCGGTTGAGCCCTCAGTCCGACGCGAAGGGCCCTGCGAAGCTTAGGGATGGAGCTCGCGCAACTCGGTCCGGGGGCGTTCAAGGGAAAGCGCTTAATAACCTTCCCACGGAGACGCCGAAGACGCGTAAAACAAGACGGAAGCGAGGAGCCGACCCCCTCCAGCGGAAAGATGAAACGACGTTGATAGATCCCGTGCTCGACGACCTACTCGCGTTCCTTCGCGAGTCGCCCACCCCATTTCACGCCGTGGCGTGCGCGACAGCCCGTCTTCGGGCGGCTGGCTTCCGCGAGGTTGCCGAGGCCGACGACTGGTCGAGTCTCGCGCCCGGCGGCTACGCTTTTGCGCACGGCGGCTCAAGTCTCCTCGCGTTCGTGATCCCGGAAGGGAAAAAAATCGCTGGCTTTCGACTCGTTGGAGCACACACAGATAGCCCAAATCTAAGGCTAAAACCCTCGCCCGAGTATAGGAAGGAGGGTTACGCGCAACTCGGAGTCGAAGTCTATGGTGGAGCTCTTCTAAACTCGTGGCTCGACCGAGATCTTTCCCTCGCCGGGCGCGTGCTGCTTACTACAGACTCAACGGCGCTCGAGATTCAACTCGTCAGATTCACCAGACCCATGTTGCGCGTCGCGCAACTCGCGATTCACCTCGATCGCGATGTGAACGAGAAGGGCTTAGTCCTCAACCGACAAGAACACCTCGCACCGATTTTCGGCCTCGATCGCGAGGGCTCCGGAAGTCTCTACGCCTTGATCGCGGACCATCTGGGCCTTGCGAGTTCACGCATCAAGGGCAGTGAACTCATGCTGTATGACGTCAACCCGGCAACGCTCGGCGGGAGGGATGACGAGATGATTTTTTCCGCGCGGCTCGACAATCTCGCGATGTCGCACGCCGCGATCTGGAGCCTCATCGAAGCGTCAAAAAAGCCTGACCGCGACGACCTCGTACCCGTCGCCGCACTTTTCGACCACGAAGAAGTCGGGAGCGAGACCGCGTACGGCGCGCACTCGAGTTTTTTGCCGCGTGCGCTCGAGCGGATCGTCACGGGTCGTGGGGGATCGCGCGAAGCGTTTCACCGTGCGCTCGCGGGATCGCTCTGCGTCTCGGCGGATATGGCTCACGCGGTACACCCGAACTACGAGTCACGTCACGAAGCGCGTCACAAGCCCGCGCTCAATGGAGGGCCCGTGATCAAGGTCAATAGCCAACAGCGCTATGCCACGTCAGGTGCGACGGCAGCCCTCTTCCGCTCTCTCTGCGGACGCGTCGGAGTTCCCGTTCAGCATTACGCCCACCGCACGGATCTTCCGTGCGGATCCACGATAGGCCCCATTGCGTCAACGCTTCTCGGCATCCGCACCGTCGACGTCGGAAACCCGATGCTGAGCATGCACTCGATTCGTGAACTGAGCGGCGCGCAAGACCCCGCGATGATGACCCGCGTGCTCACGGAGTTCTACGGGTGCGACGATCTGATTCCCCACTAAATTAGTCCACGATGACCGGGCTCCACCGACGGCCGCAACGAGTTTGCAGACGTTCGGAAGGGGCTGCCTCGGCTCTCACCGAGCGTCTGCGCAGCAGCGAAAGCCCGTTGAGTAATCGTGGTAATCGACGTCATGCGCTGCGGTGCGATACCCACATCCGTCGCCATTGAGGTGTGTATCTTGGTAGTAGCCACCTCGAAACGTGCCCTTCGAGCTCCCGTGCACGTCGGCAATCCATTCGTGGAGATTGCCGACCATATCAAACACGCCGAATCCGTTTTTGCACTTGGAGAAACTCCCGGTTGGCGCCACCGTGTTCGGGGATTCGTTTATCCGAGGGTCGTTCATGGCCGAGCAAGAAGCGTAAACCGCGTCGCCCGCAAGCTCGGGATGAAGAGCGGCGAGCGGCGCACGCCCGCTGTCATTGCAGTAGCCGGTCTTCCGTTCGTCACCGTACGGAAACGTGGTTGGCGTCTTGCCCTTACACGCTCGTTCCCACTCTTCACCCGTACACAGTCGCTTACGCGCAGCCTTGCAAGCGGTCTCCGCCTCGGACTTTGAAATATACCCCTGTGGCGTCACACCCGAATGGGTAATAGCCTTCACCTTTAGATGAGTGACCGGTTGGGTCGGTGGATGGGCAACTTCACCTCTCCCGCGAATTTCGACGACTTGGGCCTCCCACCGGTCGATGCAATACGCTTGACCGTCGCGGGCCCCTCCGCCGTAAGCAATCTGCGCCATGCCGGCAGGACACGCTCCACTTTTGCCCTCGGATTCCTTCGGTGCCGCCATCATCGATATCGCACCGAAAAAGGCCCCACTGACCAGTACGATGGAGAACCGTCGAAGCCTTCTCAAGCATTCAGAGTTAGCCCAAGCGCGGCCGCGCTGCAAATGGCCCAGCGACAGCGTCCACGTGCGAGCTCGAAAGTGAGCGATGGGCGGTAGCTCATGCAGACAAGATTAGCGGTGTGGAATCAGGCCAGTGAACCAAGCCGCACCCACCGCGGCTAGGGCAACGACCACGAAAACCCCACTTATCAGGGCGATTCCAGGACCACCGCCGCCAGACCGAGCGGCTTGCGAGTCTATCGGCTGAGTGGGAAGCCGGCCCGAGCTCGGGCGAGAGCGCGGT
Source organism: Polyangiaceae bacterium (assembly GCA_025353725.1). Lineage (GTDB taxonomy): Bacteria > Myxococcota_A > Polyangia > Polyangiales > Polyangiaceae > Labilithrix. Next base: position 171,953 of record JANXOF010000095.1, read on the forward strand.
GCAAGCGCGCCAGGCGGAGAAAACCTCGAGGGGTAATTTTCGCCATTCGGCGCCTGAAGCAGTTCACGCGAAGAAGGCATGGGCTCTGAGTCCTCGAGCGCCGAGAGGTTGCCTTGCTCGAACGCCTGAGGAGGTAACGAAGCCCGAACCGGGTCAAATCTCGAACGCGCGACCTCTCCTATCGCGATCTCATTCGCCCAGTCGGTCGAGTCTACGAATGCGTCGGCGTTCAGTGGCGCGGCGGAGCTCATCGCGCCAGACGCAGGAGCGCCGTCCTCCTTGAGCGACGTGAACTCGAAGAGCGCCTCTTCGATGAGCTTGTCGATGATCGACCCCTGCGGCGGGCGGACACGCTGCTTCTCGCGCATCGTGCCCTGCACAATCGCCGCGATATCATAACTGCTTACCGGATGACCGAACGAAAACATGAATCGAGAAAGGTCTTCGCCTAGCTCCCGCGCCGTGCTGTAGCGGGCGTGCATGTCTTTCGCGAGAGCCTTATTGACGATTCGCTCGAGTTCCGGCGGAACCTTCCTATTGATTCGAGAGATGGGCGGGACTTGAGCCACCTGAACCCGCTTGACTGTCTGAAAGTCGGTGTCGCCGAGGAACAAACGGTCCCCCGCAAGGAGCTCCCAAAGGATGATTCCGACGGCAAAAATGTCGGTCCTCTTATCGACCTCCTGGCCAAGAGCAGCCTCGGGTGACAGGTAGGAGAACTTTCCCTTGATGATCCCTGGCTCGCTTTTTTCGAGCTGTGAGCTTGCCTTCGCGAGCCCGAAGTCCACGATTTTCACCTCGCCGTACTTCGTCACGAGTACGTTCGGAGGAGACATGTCACGATGAACGAGGTTCATCGGCATTCCGTTTTGGTCAGCTAGTTCATGAGCATAGCTAAGACCTTTGCATATTTCGTGTGCGACCCACGCCGCCGCTTGCACCGGAAAGTCTTTGCCCTGCTTCTTGACGGAATCTGCGATGCCTTTAAGGTTCGCGCCGTCGACGTACTCCATGACGATGAAGTAGGCGTTGTCGCCGACGCCAATGTCGAACACTTGCACGCAGTTCGAGTGAGAGAGCTGCGCCGAGAGGCGCGCCTCATCCAAGAACATCGCAATAAACTTCTTCTTTTCGCTCAGGTGCGGCAGGACTCGCTTGATGGCGACCTGCTTACGAAATCCTTGAAGGCCTTCGCTTTCGGCGCGAAACACCTCCGCCATGCCGCCCGACTCGAGCTTCTCGACGACGCGGTACCTTTGCTGTGCAGATTCCGTCATCGCCGCTTGTACAAACCTGAGCGAGAGGGTGCCACTTGCGCTAGCAACGCGTCAAGAATCCGAGTTGGGAGTCTCCAGTTCCTTCTCGATTCGTGCAGGTTCGAGCCCGCCTCGAGCCACGAAAAAGCGTGAGCCGCCCGGGTTGACAGAGGCGCATCGTTTCCCGGATGCTGCGCGGCGCGCTTTCAACACGCATGCGGTCAAAACGCACCTACCCCCCACCCTTTCCTGTCCTGTGGCTCGCCGCAGGAGGCCTCGCATCGATCTCGCTTGCGGACGCCACGGCGTCGGCTTCCCCGCCCGAGCTCCTCACGGAGACGGCTGCGCAGTTCTACGATGTTCGCAGCCCGTCGGGTCAGAGTGTCCTCGCGCGGCGACGACTGATGACCACCCTCGGAGTCGGTGTCAACGACCTCTTGGTGGCGGACCGTTCCGCCAACCCAAACGGTGCGACTCTCTCGTTTCGCGCCCGCCTTCGCTACGACGCAGACTACGGCGGAACAGCGGGTGAGACCGATCAGGCGAACGCTGGGAGCGTCATCCCCGGGTTCGAACGGGGTCCGGTGGACATCATGTACGGTTACGTCGAGGGTCGCCGGTTTCTCGGAGGGTGGCTCGGGTTCAAGGTCGGTCGTCAGTACGTGGTCGACGCACTGGGCTGGTGGTCCTTCGACGGTGGTCAAATCAAGATCACGACGCCGTACTATGTGGCCGCGGAGGTGTACGGAGGCCTCGAGCAGCGGAGCGGCATGCCGCTTTCGACACCGCGCTACGAGCGCGATGGAGTGTGGCGAGGCGATCGAACGGGCTACGACCCGTCACTTTATCCGTCGTTTCAACCGAGTGACGTAGCTCCGGCTTACGGCGCGGCGCTCGAGAGCGCGGGTTCGACGTGGTGGCACGCGCGCCTTGCGTACCGCCGCGTTGACACGACCGGACCTTCAAACGTTTCGTCGTTCGCGAACGGCACCCGCGCGGCGGCGAGCTATGACAGGACTCGGCTCTCGCAGGAGCGAATCGGTGTTGGAATCGACGCGACGTTTGGTGAGTTTGGCGGACTAAAGGCAGGGGTCGCCTACGACGGGTATCGAGGACACGTCGCAAACGCCTTTGCATCGTTAGATACTTATGTATCGACCGCGCTCACGGTTAGCCTCGACTATGAGTACGACGTTCCGACGTTCGACGCCGATTCAATATGGAACTTTTTCCTTGCCATGCCGCTGAATGACCTAGGTCTGCGAGCAAACTGGGACGCCACCTCTCGCTTCTCGTTGTCGACCAGCGCTCGGGCGCGCGCGTTCGCGGTTCAGACAGCGAACGAAAGTGCCAATCAAGCGCCAAATAACAACGACCTTTCAAAGGCCAACTTTTTCCCGAAAAGTAGCCTCGATGTAATGGGCGGCGCAAACGCGAGCGCCCGCTACCGATTCGGGGATGGCGCATTCGGTGCGCGCGGCAGTGCTGACTTTGCGAGTACCGGTCAGCGGCTAGGCTTGGATATTTACGGTGAGCGCACACTCGAATCGCGCTACGTCGTGAATGCACGCGCCGGAATCTGGCAGTGGGATGACCAGCAACGGCTCGATCGGGACGCCGTTAGCTTTCAATACGTGGCCGGTGCTGGCTACAAGGTTGCGCCACGCTCTCTCCTGTTCGTCGACTTTGAACACGACATCAACAGACTCGTCGGGCACCGCTTTCGCGGAATGCTTTGGCTCTCGCTCGCGGTGACAAAGTGAACACGAAGCGCAAACCGCTGTCCCTTCGGAACGCGCGAAGTGCCTGCGCGCTTGTATCGATGATCGTTCTCGCCGCGTGTACCGCGTTCGCTCAGGATCTGCCGGCACCTGCGGGGCCGCCTGCTCCACGTTTTGACGGTGCGCTCGGCGACACCGCATCGGGTCTGGCTTTGATGTCGAGTGACGACCAAGTTCCCCTCAAATGGCTGCCTCCCGGGGCGGTGGGCCAAGGGCAGGACCGCGGGCCGAGTGAGGCGATCTTCCCCCCGCAAAGGCTTACCCTTCACTTCAATCATAACACGCATACCAAAGGCCAACACCTCCCCTGTACGGCGTGCCACGACCGCGCGCGAACGAGCGAGTCCGTCGCGGACATTCTCACGCCCAAAGCCGCGACGTGCGATTCCTGTCACGGAACCGACCACGCGGACCTCAACGCCGTGCGAGCTGCGACGGGAGCCGAAGCTCCCACGTCGTGCGGCTTTTGCCATGTCGGCTATCGCGAGACCGACGGAAATCGTGTGGCGAAGTTTGAACTCCCTCGCGCAAACATGGTTTTCAATCATAAAGCCCACGCCGCACGCAATATCGGCTGTCAGCAATGCCACGGTCAGGTGGAGGAGCTCGAGCTCGCTACGCGCGATCAAATGCCTCGCATGCTCGGCTGCGTCAGATGCCACCAACACCCGGATCCGGATGCGCGCGGCGAAGCGAAAGCAACGTGCGACACGTGTCATCTCAAGAGCACGGCAGGCGACGGAGGAAGGATTCGCACGACGTTTCCGAGCGGCACGATGCACCCACAGCGATGGCTAAGGAACGCAGAACACACGCCTGACTTCGTGCAGCGCCACAAGTACGTCGCCGCCAACGACTCGCAGTTTTGCGCGAACTGCCACAAGGAAGACTTTTGCACGAACTGCCACGACGGTCGCGTGCGGCCGCGCAGCATTCACCCCAACGACTATTTGAGCATGCACGCCATCGAAGGGCGACTTGCCACGCAGAAGTGTACGAGCTGCCACCGCGAACAGAGCTTTTGTCTCGGCTGCCACCAGCGCACGGGTGTCTCAATGAGCGGGCCCGTGAAAGACGCGGGGAGGTTTCACCCGCCCAAGGCTGAGTGGAGTGATCCGCCCCGGCGGCCCGGACACCATTCGTTCGAGGCCAACCGCAACCTGAATGCCTGCGTGAGTTGCCACATCGAGCGCGACTGCGTGACGTGCCACGGGGGACAGGGCATCGGCGGAGGGTTCAACCCACACCCCGGAACCTTCGCCAGCGGGTGCGGCTCGCTTCTGCGGCGAAACCCTAGGCCTTGTTACGTCTGTCACGACCCGGGTGCTCAAGCTCTAGAGCGCTGCCGATGACGAAGCGCGATTCAAAAGCCAACGCTCGTCGCCGAGTCCCATGCGCATTTCGGAAACGCAGGCCGATTCAGTGTTGCGCCCAGCGGCGCGCGACGACTATACCGGTAGACCGCAAGCCAGTCAGGCGGTTCTTTCTTAGAGCTTCCAACCCGAGCGCCGCGCGTTCTCACGTGCCTACGTGAGCATAAATCTCCTGTCTCGGATTCTTAACTACCTACGCTTCAGCCCTTTTAAGGAGGCTCCCCGTGAAAGACCTCGTGCGGTACCTCTTGGACAACCTCTACCTGGACTTCCAGGGGGAGATCTCCCTCGACACCGTACGCCAGTTCCTCCGAGGGGACGACAGTCGGGAGGCAAAGGCGCTCTTGCAGAAGATGATCGAAGACAAGGGAGTCGACGATCTCCTGATCGCGTTGGCAGACGTCCTCAAAGAACACCTCCGAACGGGTGTGAACGAGCAGGTCGTTCGCGAACAGCTTTCGATGTACTCGGACAGCTGAGGTCAATTCTCGGTGCTGCTCCGAACTTTCGGAAGAGCACCGTACTTCTCTGGCGGTCTCTCTCGGGTGTGTCGTCGATTTTCTGGGTCCTTAGTTGTGACGTACCTCCTACGGGGCGCGAGTCGCAATTTAGGACGGGGCAACTACGTCACTCATTAGCGATCACGGCGGCAAGCGTAGGTCCTCTAAACCCGCTGCCGTTTAATGGCGACATCAAAGTATCCTTCAATCGATACCTTCTGCCATCGACCGTGAATCGTCAGTCCTTTTTTCTTTTAGACAGCCTGAATAAGCCACTTCCAGCTTCGAAAGCGCCCCGCGTAATCTACGATCCGGTCGGGCGAACCGTGACGCTTAGCCGTCCTTCCGACGACTGGCTGGCAGAGGGTCTTTCTTACAAGTTACGTCTGCCTCGCCCTGAAGGCGACACCGAGCAGAGTGGTGTGCGCGCGATAGATGGGACTCCCTTGGGAGCCGACCAGCTGACCGACGTCGCGTTTCAGGTCGGGCCACCCGTTGTCTCGCCTCCGGACGTCCCGGTGAGTTTTTGCCGGGATGTGCTCCCGGTGTTTGCCTCAAAGTGTAGCCGTTCCGCATGTCACGGGAGCGGACGAGACTCCGCTGCCGGCCTTGTCCTCGAAACGAGTACCGGCGTCGCTCTCACTGCGCTCAACCGCATTGCCCAAGGGTCGAATACGGGGCCGCGCGCAACGAGCCCGCCTGCCCCCGGTCGCGTCTTCGGTGTTGATATGCCAATTATCGACCGCGGCGATCCCGGCAATTCGTGGCTCGTCTACAAGATGGAGCTTGTGCGGCCGCCGGTGGTGCCGTCTCCAAGTCCGGGTTACGTGTGCGACCTCAGCCTAGGACAGAGTGCGAAGCGGTCCGCTTACACGAGTCTTGCGTCTGAAATTCTTTTGACAGAGGGGCCGGAAGAGCGGTCGATTCTTGGAGACATGATTCTCGGCCGAGAAATGCCTTTCCCGATGGCCGTCCCGAGCGGATACGTAGATGAGCCGCTCACGTTTGAAGAGCGAGAGACTGTGCGCTTGTGGATCCGAGACCTCGCGCCAGGCGATTCTGTGCCCGAATGCGGCCGGTGCAGCCCGCGTTGAGTGGTTTCCGTGAGGTGCCGTTTTTGGCAAGTCGAAGCGCGCTCGAAGTTCAACCGACCACACGGTTCCGGCCAGCATTCTTTGCGGCATACAAGTTTTTGTCGGCCATCTCATAGAGCATCTGCGGGGACGTGACACTCGCGTCAAAGGAGATGACGCCAACGCTTACCGTGCAGCCGAACTCCTTGGTCTCGACGAGAAACCGCGCAGACTCAACAATCGCGCGAACCTTGTCTGCGGCGATGCGCGCACCGGTGCTCTCAACTTCCGGCAAAAGCACGGCAAACTCCTCGCCGCCGACGCGCGCGAGGCAATCTTGCTGACGCAAGCGAGGCTTCACGACAAGCGCGAGTTGCCGCAGCACGCTGTCTCCCGCCACGTGACCGTACGTGTCGTTGACAACCTTGAAGTGGTCGATATCGAAGAGAATGAGTGAGAGCGCGCGCCGATAGCGAAGACTTCGGTTGTACTCGCGTTCGAGCGCTTCGTTGAAGTAACGCCGATTGTGAGTCTGCGTGAGGGCATCCATCGTCATGAGTCGATAGATTTCTTCGTGGTAGTTCGCCTCGATATTGTCGCCCGACATGTACTTGAGAATCGAGCGCCCTACCTTCACCTGATCACCATCGACGAGGGCCTGGCGCTTCGTACTCACATCGTTGACGAACGTGCCGTTCGTCGAGCCCAGGTCTTCGATCACGTGGCGTTCCCCGTCGAACGTAATGCGCGCGTGGTTACGGCTGATGCTCTCTTGATCGATGGGTAGGTCCGAGCGAGAAGAGCGCCCAATCTCGAACGTCGCCTGCGCCAGCGGTGCTCGCTTACCGAGCTCAGGCCCGTAAATGACCACGAGGCACGCGCGCCCTTCGCTCTTCGAAACCTGGCTTATCCTGGCCAAGTCGACGGCAGTAACCCGCTCGAACATCGCATCGGGCGTGAGGCGGCCGTCAGGCTTTTCACTGATCGCAACAGGCGGACGGACAAGCCGTGGGTCTTTCGGGTCCAAGCGCTGGCGATTGTACCTGGTTTCAGAGCGCTAACGAGTCAGATCGCAACTTCTGTAAGCGTGATCTTCGTCCGGTCGCTCACTCCGAGGCCGAGGTCAGACGCCGCGCGAATGTATGCCGGCTCGCGCCCCGCTTCGGTCAGCGTCTTGAGCTTGAGTTCCGCGCGGAGTTTCTCCACAACCTCCCACCCGATCGTGTCCATCGCGACCGCGTCAGTACTCGCGTAAACGGCCTCGTGTGGCTTGACCATTTCGGGCCGCTTCCAGAGTGGGCCGCCGTCGGCCATGACCTTGAAGCCGTCCGCAATGTTTAGTCGAACGCGACTCTTGATGACGTCTTGGGCATACATCTGTGCGATCTGCGGGCTCGCGTGATGCACGTGAAAGTCATGCGGGTTGATGCTGCAGCCGTGGGTCATGTTCTTGAGCTGGCCCGTGTACCCACAAATGGAGTGATCTTTGATGAGCGCAAAGTTTATCGCGCACGTGGCCTCGGTCAGGTATCTCGTGAACTTGGTACTCGTTCCGGTGCCTGGAATGAGACGGTAGTCCATCGTCGCATTGCCATTGCCGTGCGTGACAACTTTGATTCCCGCGGGGACGTTCCCGGCGTTGATTCGTGTTCCGGCGAGAAATTCGCCATATTGCTCGAGCACAGTGATGTTTGCGGCAGGCACCCCCGCCGCGATGAGCGCCTCGAGAAACGGAAGAACGAGCTCCTTGTTGGTGCCCATATTCTGCTTGGCAATGCCATTGACCTTGACGCAGACAATATCGTCCTTGTGAACGAACTGCTGAACGGCCGTGACAAGGTCGGGCTTTCCCGTGAGTTCCGTCAGAGCTTTGGTCAGCATCTCCCTCGCCGCATCGGGCTTCGGGTACAGCTGATTGGCTTGAAGGCAATCCTTCTTCGTGACTTTGACGACTTTGCCGGGAGCCGCGAACGGCGCAAAGCCCGCTGGTGGCGAAGCGGCGAGATTCTTCGGCGGAGCCCCTGCAAACGCGTCTCGTGAAACGAGCGAAGCTGCCGCGGTCGCGGCGGCCGCTTGACCGAGATGACCGAGGAAAGCGCGCCGCCCAAGTCCTGGGGTGAGCTCTTGCTCGATACGTGCAATGTGCAGTTTTTCGTCGCGACGATCGGCCATGAGAACTCTCCGCTTCGGTGTCTGCCAGCCTGTAGGCCTAGCACGTGCCCGCGCGGGTAGACAAACGAGGCCGAGGGGTCTCGGATGCACGGGCAGAACTCAAACGTCCCAGGACAGGGGAGGCGATGTACTCGACATGGGGACACGCGGGCAAAACGCCAAGATTTCAGGCCGATTCGTGTTGGCTCGAAGGTCGCATTCGACGAGAGCAATGTCGCTACCCATTGAGCCTGATTCCTCGCGTTACTTAGCTCTGCCCTTCCCTGTCGCTTCGAGGCGGCCTCCACTTGTGTCGCGCGCGCTCGCCCGCATGCGAGCGTCGGTGTGGATCGCTGTGGCCATCAAATGTGGCGCAGTTGTCGCAGCGCTGGTCGTCCTTGGTTGGATAGGGCGAACGGCCGCGGCGGGCTCGAACCAAGCGCCGATAGCGACCTCCGAGAGTGACGCGTCGGCGTCGGCCGATTCCGACGCGCGGTTCAGTGACGCCGGCGCACAACCGGTGACGATGAATCCCGTAGCGCTATCGGCTGCGATAGCCTCGGTGCTTTCGACGCCCCCAGGCTCCGTCGGCGCGCCAAGCTCCCCGGGGGTGCGTGGGCGCGCGACTGCCGACGAGCCCGTCTTCCTCAATCACGCGAGCGTGGACGAATTGCGACGCTTGCCGGGCGTTGGACCAAAGCGCGCCGAGGCCATCTTGGTGCTTCGCCAGCGACTCGGCCACTTTCAGCGTGTCGAAGACTTGCTTCGGACCAAAGGGATTGGGCGCGCTGCCGTGAAAAAATGGCGTCCTCTCGTTAGGCTCGATACGCCCGAGGCGGGAACGCCTTGAGCCGCGAAGAGGCGCGCCATCGGTGGACGGGTCGAACGCACTCGGACGAGCGACCTGCCATGCGACTACGGGAGAGCGGAAGCCAGGGCCTCGCGCAACGCATGGATAAACGGCGCGATAGCGGCCGTACGGAGCTTGTACGAGGCACGGTTCGCGATGAGGACCGAGGAGACGAAGGAGATTTCCTCCTTCACCTCGAGACCGTTTTCGACAAGCGTGCTTCCGGTCTCGACAAGGTCGACGATGACGTCCGAAAGACCGAGCAACGGGGCAAGCTCCACAGACCCGTGAACATCGATAATCTCGACTTGCACGCCACGACGCGCAAAGTGAGCCGCGGCAATGCGCGGAAACTTCGTGGCGACACGTGGCATGCGCCCCTCGTGCGACGCGTCAACATCGACGCCTACCCGGCCTGCGACGACGAGACGACAGCGCGCGATAGCAAGGTCGACGGGCTGGTACACATCTACTTCCCGCTCGACAAGCACGTCGCGTCCGCAAACCCCGAGGTCCGCCGTGCCGTATTCGACGTACGTAGGCACGTCATCGGGTTTGAGGAGGAGGAGATTGAGCGGTTGGCCGAGAAAGCGAGCCGTTCGCACGAGCGCTCGACTGGCATCCGACAGCGCTTCCGGAAGTGGGGCGCTCGACATCGTCGACAGCACCCCGGCGCGCGCAAGGAGCGTCGCCACGGGCTTCAGAGAACGACCCTTAGGAAGCGCTATGGTGAGCGGAAGCACAACCTCGGCGCTCACTTGGCCAGCTGCCGACGTCATCACACTGGGGTTGGTTGCGGTGCTTTCGAACTGCTCAGACAGTTGGGGCGCACGAACATCGCGGCTCACGCTTCGGCTCCCTTCACGCGCTCAACGTCTACGCCGAGACCCTGGAGCTTTTCTTCGATTCTTTCGTAGCCGCGATCGAGATGGTAAATCCGACGAACCTCGGTTTCTTCGTCGGCCACGATGCCCGCGATCACGAGCGACGCGCTCGCGCGCAAGTCAGTCGCCATCACCGCTGCCCCGTAGAGGCGCGATACCCCCTGAACGACCGCAGTATTCCCGCGAAGCGCAACACTCGCTCCCATCCGCTGGAGCTCCGGCACGTGCATGAAGCGATTTTCGAAGATCGTCTCGCTGATGACGCTTTCGCCGCGCGCTGTCGCCATGAGCGCCAAGAACTGAGCCTGCATGTCGGTTGGAAATCCCGGGTGGGGGGCCGTCGTGATGTTGACTCCGCGAAGTTCACCAAGACGCCTGACGCGGATGTTGTGGCCCTCGCTCTCGATCTCGACGCCCGCGGACCGAAGCTTCATGGCGAGCACCTCGAGGTCGTGAAGCTCTGCGCCCTCGACGAGAACGTCTCCGCCCTCCGTCATGGCCGCGGCGATCATGTACGTGCCCGCTTCGATGCGGTCAGGGATAATCGCATGATCGAACGGAGCGAGCTCGCCGCGATCGGCTCCGACAATATGGATGACGTCGGTACCGGCTCCGTTCACTTCCGCGCCCATTTTATTGAGAATGCGACCGAGCTCCTCGACTTCAGGCTCGCGCGCGCAATTCACGAGCGTCGAACGTCCTTTGGCAAGCGCGGCAGCCATCATGAGGTTCTCCGTGCCGCCGACGGTCGGAACGTCGAACATGATCTCCGCTCCTTTGAGGCGGCCACCCCCGCCTGGCCCCTCCGCGAGCACGTAGCCACGCTCAAGGCGAATGCTGCATCCGAGGGCTTCAAGCCCCTTGAGGTGCTGATCGATCGGCCGCGCCCCGATAGCGCAACCCCCTGGCAACGAAACTTTCGCACGACCAAAACGGGCGACGAGCGGACCGAGAACGAGCACGCTCGCGCGCATCTGCTTGACGAGCTCGTAGGGCGCCTCGGGCCTTACGTCCGAACCTGCGGCGACATGCACCTCTGGAGCGTTGACGGTGACGTCGCGACCGAGAAAGCGCAGCAGTGCAGAGGTCGTCTCGATGTCACGCAGACGCGGGACATTGCGCAACCGGCTCGCGCCGTCGGAGAGAAGCGTCGCGCAAAGAATAGGTAGCGCCGCGTTCTTCGCGCCGCTGATCCGAACCCTACCGTTGAGCGGCTTACCTCGACCGCCGCGAATTCGGAGCGCATCCATCGTCCGCGCGTCTTGCCCGAATCGCGGGCTGGCGCCAAGCCGCGCGTCGCGAAGGTCACGCCCCGCGTGCTACGCGATAGACTTCTTCGAAGCGGTTGCCGCCAGCTTTTGAGCCTCGAGCCGCGAGCGCAAGCGCGTGGCGTAACCCTCCTTGTTTTCCTGTTTCACGCGCCCAATCGCGAGCGCACCGTCCGGGACGTCGCGGGTGACGGTTGTGCCGGTCCCAACGTACGCTCCGTCGCCAATAGTGACCGGCGCCACAAGCTGCGAATCGGAGCCAATGAACGCGTCTTTGCCGACCCGCGTGACGTGCTTTTGGAAGCCGTCGTAATTGCAGAAGATCGTGCCGGCACCGATGTTGGCGTTCTCGCCGACGACACCGTCACCAAGGTAAGCTAGGTGATTCGCCTTCGCGCCTCGGCCGAGACGCGTCTTTTTCGTTTCGACAAAATTACCGACGTGAGCGCCTTCGCCAATATCGCTTGCCGGCCGAAGATGCGAAAACGGCCCCACCTGCGCTCGCGCACGTACGACGGAGTCGGTCACCACGCTATAGGGCTTGAGCGAAACGCCTTCTCCGATGTCCGCGTTGGTGAGCACGCACCCCACGTCGACGCACGCGCCCGAACCGACGCGCGTATGGCCGCGGAGCACGGCAAAGCTTTCGATCGTCGCGTCTTTTGCTATTTCGACGCCGTCTTCAATCCGCGCCCCCTCGCGCACCGTTACGCCGTTCATGCGGTGTGCTGCAACCAAGCGTTCGAGCATCGCGCGCTCGCCGCGGGCGAGTTGCGCGCGATCGTTGATTCCGTCCATGACGTCGGGGTTGGACGGCACGCCGACGACCCGCTTTCCGAGCGAAACAGCAAACCCCACGATGTCCGTGAGGTAGTACTCGCCCTGAGCGTTGTTTGGCTTGAGCGACGCGAGAGCGTCTTTCAGAAAATCGCAATTCGACGCATAAATGCCTGGATTCCACTCGGTAATCGCGCGCTCCTCGGCCGAGCGAAGGTCTTTCTGCTCGCGGATTTCGACGATCTGTCCCTGCGTATCGCGCATGATCCGCCCGTATCCGGACGCGTCAGCGGTCGTGCAGGTCGCAAGGGACACGGCGGCGTCGGGATAGTTCGCGAGCCCCCTCACCACAGCGGCGACGTCCGTGGCCGTAAGCAGTGGAACATCGCCGTAGAAGATCAGCACGCGCGACGCATCTGCACGCACCGCGTCGAGCCCCGCGCGCGCCGCGTCTCCGGTACCAAGTTGCTCGTGCTGGACGGCCGTTTTGACACGACCACGCCACGCTTCGGGTACGTGAGCGCTGGCGCCGAAGGCCTCGGACACGTACGCTTCAAGAAGTCCTCGACCGTGGCCGATCACCACGATCACTTCCTCACACCCCGCCTCGAGAGCCGCGCGAATAGGAAAGTAAACGAGCGGTCGACCCGCCACGGTGTGAAGCACTTTAGGCAGCGCGCTTTTCATTCGGGTGCCTTGCCCGGCGGCGAGAATCACTGCGGTCGTCTTCGTGATACGGAGAGCTTCGGCCATGCCCCACTTTATGCAGCAGTGTGCGTAACGTAGAAGCGTTACTTCGCGAGGAGCCTGTTATGCGTCGCGTCAATCTCTTTTGCCCTCTTACGCTCACGGCGCTTGTCGGCGTCGCGGTGCTTGGCCCGGCCTGCGCACAGGACCTAGATACGAGGCGCTTGCAGCTGACGCGCGGGTCCGTCGGAGAAGAAATTTACGGGGTTGTCTGCGATCGCATAGGCGCCCAAGCCCTCCGCGAGGACCTCACCGGCGACTCGTTTCGCGCCGTTTGTCACCGTCCCAACGACGGCGCCTTCAACGACGACGTGGACCTCTCCAAGCTACCCGAAATCGCCCCAAGCGCGGTCGACGGTAAAGGAGCGCAAATCAGCGTTGACCAGCAGCGAAGGAACCGCGCCCTCGCCATCGGTCGCCTGGAGGCCCTCGCGCGGCGCCGCGTGGACTTGATTCGCGCCCTTGATGCGGTCTTGCCCGAAACGCCTATTCCGATCAAAAATCTCGATAGTGCCGACGAAACCAAGTCGTGCGAATCCCCGGAGGCAGAGGCGGGCGGCGAGGGTCTGCTGACCGCGCAGGTTGCCGACATGCTCGGGCGCATGGGAGCGCTCTACCAGGACGGGACGCTCCCGCAGTCCACCCAGTCGCTCGCGCGCGTCATCGAAGCGTTCAAGAGTTCGGACGAGGCGCAAGCGGCATGGGCACGCCTAAACGGGCGACAGGGTTACCGACCGATAGAGACTGGACTCGGCGTGATTCGCCCGATCGTCGCCTACCCGCGTCTGCGCGACCTCTCGAACGCAAGCCTTCGCCTCCTGTCTGCAGACTCGATTCCGTACGAGGTCGACCCGAAGCGTGACGCGGAAGGGCGTCGAATCAACGTACCGGGGCCCGCGAACGCCGCACTCAATACAATGCTCGCGGCGGCTCACGAAGAGCTGCTCGACGTGAAGGTCGACCCGAAGCTCGCGCCGCTTGTCGTGAGCTCTGACGTGGCCGGACGGATTGTGCTTTCACGCCCGCGCGGGACCCTCGAACTCATACAGGAGCTGCTTTTTACCTCCGACGCGAGCTTTGGGAGCGGAAGCCCTACGTTCATCGTGAAACGCGACGCACGCGGATACGCGAGCGTCGTGCGTGACGCGAACCTTTCCGTCATGGCCCCCTTTGTCGACGCGAACGGGGACGGGCTTCCGGACATTGACGCCGCGGGACGCTTTACGACCGTTACGGGCGCGCTCGCACCGTCTCCCTTCTCCTTCCCTGGCTCCCCCTCGAGCGCGCGCGACGAGAACGGCCGCGCACTCGCAGGCACCGCGCTTGTCTACGACTACCTCGAGACGAACCGCACGTTTGCCGCGCGGACGCTTGACGATCTCAAGCCACTCGTTAATCCGGATCCTGCGGCCAACCACGAAACGTTGATGGACATGCTCGGCGGCGTGCAGGTTGCACTCGGGCCTCGCGTGGCGTCGTCGAAGGTCTTTGCGAGCGGCAAAAGGCTTGAGTTCAGCGGCGTGTCGAACGACTCGCCGGTCCTCGATCTCGTTCACGCGGCGAGCGTCATTCTCAGCGACAAAACGACCGATTCGACGCTCGCCCTCGGACGCGCACTCCTCACCACGAAGCCGACGGAGTTGGCGCGCTTCACGGGAGCGATGAACGCCGCGTTCGACACCGCACAGAAACACGACGAGGCGAAGATCCCTCGTGACGCGACATTCTGGGATGAGATTCTCGGCACTCTCGGCAAAGTCGCGCAGGAACCCAAGCTCTTGGAAGACCTATTAGCTGCGCTCGCGGCTCCGGAAACCGCGGAACTCGGTTCCATTTTCTCGCGCTTTGCCAATCTCAAAGACGAAATCGACTACGACCGAAACGATATCAACGGATCTCCGTGGAACGTGACGACCAACGCCAAAGCCGAAATGAGTACGCCGGTCGACAGGACGCAGCCCGAAACGGGGAAAAACCGCAGCGGATTATACCGATTTTTGCAACTGATTCACGACACCACCGGAGTGACGGCCTGCAACAAACCGGGCGCAAAAGTGCACGCTAGATTGGCAGGCGTTGGAATCGACATGCCTCTCTCGGGTGGCAGTTATGCCGAATGCGAAGTTTTCAAAGTCGAGAATCTTGCCGGATTTTACCTTGATTCCCTGGCGAATGGCGCGCAGTTCGACACGAGCGACAAGCCGAATAAACGAGGCCTCTTCTACCTCCGCGACGGTGCGCTCCGAGACGGTGTCCTGTTTGGCCTCGGCGCCGCCACCGTCGGACTCATGCAAGACTCGAGCGAGCTCACCGGCTTCTGGACCGACAGCGGGTCGAGAACGCTCGCACCGAAACCTGAATGGCTCAATCGCCTGCTCTTTTTCGACCTCAAAAGCGACACGGCGCACGCCCGCACGAATGCCTTTATCAAGGACCTTCAGGGCGACTTTGTCGGCACGAGCGTGTGCCCGGAACGGGTCATCAACGACCCGTCGCCCAACGCGGTCGACGCCTCGTCCGACGGGAAAGTTCATGGCCTTCGCGCCTGTCCTGACGGTCAATGGCTCAATCAGCGCGGCGCAAAGACGATCTTCACGTGGGAGAACTTTGGCTTTTACGACGCGATGAGGCCTGTCGTCTCCGCCTTCGTGAAGCACGGTCGCGAAGACTTGTTCCTCGAGTTTTCGAACGCGATGTTCAAGCACTGGCCAGGCAAGGAGGCCACGGTCGAGGAGTGTCGCCTTGCAGATAGCAAAGCATGCCCGCGTTCGGGCATGAATACCTACGAGCCGCTCGTTTCAGAGGCTCTCGCTGGCGATCTCTTCCGCGCTTTGAGCGAACTGTCTGCGGCACTGCCCACGCTGTCAGTCGAACGATGCGACGCGGTCGACACTACGACGAAAGCCTGCCGCAAAACGACATCCGTACGCGGTATCGACGTCGCCGCCGCCGCAACGCGCGCGATGCTCGACCCCGACTACGCGAAGACGACGCTCAAGCTCGCGGATCGCAAGGGCGTCACCACCACGACACGAAACGACGGAACCGTCGTGCCGCAGGTAACTCCGGCGTACCTTTTCGCCAACGCGCTGCGCGCTATCGACATCGCTTTCGACACCTTCGAGGAGAAATCTCCCGAAGGTAAAGGACGGAGGGTCACCAGCCGACGCGCGCGATCCCAACTGATCGATCAATTCTTGGGCGTCACGGGTGCGAAGTCGACCTCGACATTCGCGAACCCGAGCGTGACAAAGGTAGGTCCGGTTGCCATCGACTTGCTTCGTTCACAACTTGCAGCTCACTGCCCGACCTCGTTCGTGCCTCCCTACGATGCATGCGCGTGGGCACGCGACGAGCTCACGAAAAAGGCGACGGAAACACTCTCAGGTCCACTTTTTTCCGCGGGTCTCGACATAGCGGACGCAATCCGTACGGATGCAAATGGACGGCGCGAGCTGGAATTGCTCGTGCAATACCTCGTCGACTCGGCATCGAGCCATGCGGCACTCGCAAGTATGCTCGCGAGTTCGAACGACCTCGTACAACTCCTCGGAGACGATGAGAACCTCGTTCCACTTTTCCATTTTCTTGCCGAGGCCGTCTTCGCGGAGGTGAAAGATCCACTTGGCGGCGTCGTTCAAAAGAGCCTTGTCGATGCTCAAATGGCGCTGCTCGCGAAGGTGAGCGGACGAGCGTACGACAAGAATGGCAAAGAAATTTGCAAGCGCGAGATCGACCCCAATCAAGTGCTCGCAGTCGCCTTTGGCCATCTTGTTACTCCCATTGAAGACGGGCGATTCCGCGGTCAGTCGCCGATTGAAGTTATCCTCGACGTCATCGCCGATGTGAATCGCGACGACCCCTCGCTGCCCTACGCGGGCCTACTTAGTCGCTCCGACTACGCAGTGGTCAGCGCGAATGTCCTCGAATTTCTCTCGAACAAGGAGCGGGGGCTCGAACAATTCTACGAAGTCGTTCGTAGGGGAACGCAGTTCTGAGCGCCACGTGAAGACCACCCGCTCAGTCTTCGCCCTCGCGCTCGCCGCGGTACTTTCGGTGCAACTTCGCGTCGACGTCGCGCACGCCGCGGGTTTGTATACGGCAGACCGAGGCGTGCGCCCGCTCGGTCGCGGCGGCGCCTTCGTCGCGGGCGCCGATGACCTAAGCTCCGTTTGGTACAACCCGGCGGGGCTTGCGGACGCAGGAACGAGTCTGTTTGTCGACTTCGCGTGGATGAATTTTTCGTCTGAGTACACCAGAAAAACGCAAGTGACGGACGCTGGGGGTACGGTGCGGGTCGTACCCTCGAATCGGGTAGACGGCACGACGCCCTTTCTCCCTATCCCCACCCTCGGAGGGTCGTACAACTTCGGCGATCGAAAGCAATACACGGCGGCACTTGGAATTCTCGCGCCTTACACGTCCGTGGCAAGCTACCCGCTGACCGTCGACGGTCGGCCCTCGCCTTCGCGCTATTCGCTTGTCTCGTTGGATGGCTCGGCGCTCACGGTAGCCGGCGCCTACTTTGCCTACAAGCCCATAGAAGAGATCCGCATCGGCCTTGGGCTTCAGGCTCTTATCGGTACGTTTCGCTCGCGCGTCGTCTTCAGTGCGAGCCCCCCCGACCGACTGATCGGAGCGCCTGAAGACCCCGCTTACGATGCGCTAAGCCAGCTCAACGTGGGTCCCATCATCGCCCCGAGCGCGAACTTCGGGATCACCGCCGTCCCGACGAAGCACTTGCGTTTCGCACTTTCAGGCCAACTTCCGTTTTGGGTCAATGCGCCCGCAACCATACGCGTGCGCCTTCCCTCTGCCGCGGTGTTCGACGACGCCTACCAAGACGGTGAGGAGGGACGCGTGCGGTTTCGCCTTCCCCCGGTGCTCCGCGTCGGCGCGGAATACCGAACGGACCTCGGACGCGAGAACGATATTCGTGTTGAGCTCGCGTACGTTCGCGAATTTTGGAGTCTGCACGACTCCATCGAGCTTCGGCCGGACCGCGTGCGACTCTACGGAATCAAAGGATTCCCAAGTCCGTTCGGTATCGCCCCGATCTCGTTGCCTCGAAACTTTCAAGACTCGAATTCGCTCCGCGCGGGCGTCGAATATTCGACAAAGAGCATCTTCACGGCGAACCGCACCGAGCTTCGCGCCGGCGTTTCGTACGAGACAAGCGGAATCCCCGCCCCGTGGGTATCGCCTCTCACGTACGACGCAAACAAGGTCATTGTAGGCGCCGGTGCGAGCCTACATGCGGGGGGAAACTGGCGTTTCGACGCCGTGGGAGCGCTCGTATTACTCGCAGGAACGGAGGTCGCGCCTGACGAGGCCCGGGTACCGCGCATCAATCCCGTTCAAGGCAACCCGACGAGCACCGAGGCGGTCAACGGAGGAACGTACCGAGCTCGCGCGCTCATTCTCGGCGTCGGGGCAGAGTACAAGTTCAAGTGATAGCGTGAAGAGCCATGCTGTTCCGCGCAAGCTCGGTCTGGATTTCGCTCGGAGCCATCGCGGCGATCGCGTCCAACACGGTCGTATGTACGCCATTTTCCTCGATGACAGGCGTGAGCGGCGCAGGCGCCGACGGCGGCGGAGCGAGCGGAAGTCGCGATGGCGGAGCGGGCGCGATTCCCGATGGGTTGCAAATGACGCCACCCGCGGTTGAGTCGACCGTACTCGCTAAGGGTTACGCGGCGCTCTCTTCGATCACGGCGTCCGAAACAACGGTCTATTTTGTAGAACCATCGACCAAAACGATTCACCAAGTTCCACTCGATGGATCGGCTAGCGCGCAGAGCTTTTATAAAAGAATAGATACGACTCCGTTTAGTGCATTGCACTTTGGAGAGAGACTGTACTGGACAAGCGAAGACAAAAAAGTAGTAGGCACACTAAGCCTGTCTGGCTCTCCAACGAATACCGAAGTGAGCCAAGACGGAATAGTAACATCATCCATTTATGCAGGAAGCACAATTATCGGTTACCAACTAATCTTGCTCGGCAAAAAAGAAGTCAAGGGCGTCGCTCGACTTTACAAAACTCTGTCGAATGATAGGACTGACGTAGAGTTGTTCAGCGCAAACCCTCGCAATGCCACAGTCGCTGGAACAGAGATATACTGGACAGATACATTATCGAAAAGTGTCAGCCACATCGCTCCCTCAGACAACAGCGGAGGTACCGTTGCTGGAGACGAGCCAGGCTGCGACGCGATTGCCGCTGACGGCTTAGGCGTCTATTGGACCCGCACGGACGGCAACGTTCGTATGCTTGCCTTACCGCTCACGGCAGGCAGTGAACCTACAACGCTTGCGATCAACCAAAATGGCCCCTCTTCTATTGTAGCTGATGCAACCGGTGTTTACTGGCTTACTCGAGACGGAAAACTGCAGCGTTTCGATCGAGTGATCAGCGACGCACTTCCGCCCAGGCCATTTGCCGAAGGTTTTGCCTCGAATTTTGCCAGTGACGACATTCGGGCCATCGCGCTTACATCGAAGTACGTCGTTTGGATTACAAGTGACGGCAAAGTGCTTCGCCGAGCGAAGCCGAGCTAAGGCATCCAACGCGGTGTCGCACACGTCGGCCATCTGTGTCAGCAGAACGAGGAAACGATGATACCTCGCTCCCCGTCATGACCCACATGCGCACCCGAACTGCGGCAGCCTCGCACGCCATCCACAATCCCATAGACGTATGTGGAATGACTAGAAGGGTCCGCTCGTTTCTTGAATCACGACGAAGTGTGCAGGAAAGATGATGACAGCCATGACGGCGCGCGTGCGCTACGGTTAATGTGGAGGCTGCGATGCGGTTCACATGGTTGATTGGGCGACCGGGACGGCTCTTCGCTTTTGCGACGGTGCTTTGCGCATGCTCCAGCAGCGCGCCACCGAGCGGCGGTGACGAGGGTTCGACGTCTTCGAGCTCTGGGAGTTCGCTTGAATCGAGTTCGGGCAAGGTCTCGTCTTCATCGTCGGCTTCGAGTGGCGGTGCGAGCGGGACGACGGGCACCACCGACAACACGACGAAAGTCCCTGGCGGTGGCGGCGACCCTATCGCCTCATGCATCACGGCGTGCGAAGCCAAGTATGCGAAAGGCGTTCCGCTTGGCAACGCCATCGACACCTGTTGGTCTGCGAAGTGCCCGAAAGAGTGCATCGGCATCGGTACCGGAACGACCAAACCGGCGGCGAACGGTGATTGCAAAAACCCAGTCAGCACGCCGTCTGCCGCCTGTAGTCAGTGCACGGTCGATAGCTGCTGCAAGGCTTGGGACGGTTGCTTCGGCGACGCCACCTGCTCCGGACTGAATGCGTGTTCGATCGCCTGCTACAAGTAGTGGCTTGGACTCCGGCCCCCTAGGTCACGGAAGCGGAGAGAGTAACTCCGTGCCTTTGTTACCCGTCTGGCGCGGGAGTGGAAACTGAAACGACGAGGGAGCGCTCGGTCGACCTAACGTGGCTTCGGCGCTCGCGCTAAGGCTAGCGCCCGCGGCTTTAGCGGGAACCCACACGACGACGCGTTCGCCCTCGGCAAGAGCGTCGCCTCGACCGCGGCGATTGATGCGCTCCATAAGGTTGGCGGTGACGCCGTGCGCCGCGCCAATGGATTCGAGCGTATCTCCGGACTTGGCCGATACGACAACCCGCGTTCGTCCCTTATCATCGCAATGCCGAAAGAAGTCGTCGGTGCCTGGCAGGACGGTACGCACGTCGTCTTGCGAAAGAACAGCGAGCTTCGACAGGTCCGCTTCACGGGGGGGAAACACCTGCATCGTCATGCCCTCAAGGAGCTTTGCCGCAGGATCAATGTCGTTCCAACGGCGCATCTCATCCGGCGTAACCCGGAAAGCCTCGCAGACCTCACGCACCGTGTCTCCCACTTGCACGCGATAGAAAACACGTTTGCGGTCGGGGTAGACGAACGTTTCTTGACGCACGATAACCACGGGCTTTTCGGCGGGTTTCTTGGCGTCGACGGACGGTCTATCGGCGGTCATCGACTCCTTCGGGACAAAGAGCACCGTGCCGCCGCGGACGACCTCACCCGCGCCTAGGCCGTTGAGCTCGATAAGGCGCGTTATCGATACATGCCGCGCCGCCGCAACTTGTTCGAGAGTTTCCCCGAACTTCACCACGTACCGTTCAGGCAAAGGCTGCTCGCGCTTGGCTTTCGCGAGGCTTTGCAAACAATCCCCAGATTTGCCGACGGGCACCTTCAGCGGCCAGTCCTCCTGCGAAGGAGGCGTACGCAACGCTCGCAAGTCCGGGTTGAGTTGCTCGAGGTCTTTCGTCGAAATTCCGCACGTCTGCGCGAGGGTCGCGAACGAAACGCCCGGCCCCACCGTCACGACGTCCGCCTCGAGAGGCGCATCGAGTTTTATGTCCTGATATCCGAAATACGCTAGGTTTCGCGAAACGATAGCCGCCGCGAGAATCTTCGGAACGTAAAGCGTTGTCTCCCACGGCAAACTGCCTTCGAGTTTCGACAGAGCCCAGTAATCGTTTGTATTGTACCGCCGTACGGCGCTACTCACGCCATTCGTTCCCATGTTGTAGCCGGCCATCGCAAGGTCCCAGCTTCCAAAACGTCGATGAAGATCGGCGAGAAAGTCGGCCGCGGCTTCCGTGGAGGCCGCAAAACTCAACCTTTGATCCGACCACCGATCTTGGGACAGACCGTAGAGCTTTCCCGTATCTGGCATAAATTGCCAAAGGCCCGACGCGCCGACGGCCGAACGGACAATGGGCTCGAAACCGCTCTCGATCATGGCGAGCCACGTGAGGTCCGTCGGCAGTCCCTTCTTGAGAAACACTTTTCGTATCGCGTCCCGATAGCGCCCTGAGCGGCGAAACCAGGTCGCGAGCGTCGCGCGACCGCGCGGGTCGTCTTTGAAAAACTCGAGATACTTCACGAGTCGCGGATCCCATCGGATCGGAAGGTCCGGAAGTTCGAGCTTACTGAGCCAAGCGAGGTCTTTGCCCGCCACCGTCGCGGGCGGCACGTTTGGGACAGGAAGCGCCGACATGCCGGAGGCGGAAACACGAGGCCCGTCGGTAGAGGAGGCTGACTGGAACGGAAGGTCTCCGGGCCACGGCGAAGACGGTGCGGCGACGGATGGCGCAAACAGCTCGCGCTCGGCGGCGTGAAGCGCGAGTAGCTCTTGCGATTCAATGCCCGCCGGCGCTTCCGTTGTCGGCCGCGCCGACTTTGGAGACGCGGAGGTCGAACCAGGCGGTCCGCTTCGCAGTGCCGCCGGAGCGGTTTTTGCGAGTGAAGATGAAAGCGGCGATTTCCCTGTCACGACCGCAGCAGTCTTGGCCGAAGGCTTTGGCGCGGTGAGTGGCTTCTTCGAGGACGCGAGCGCCTGGCTTGGCGGCGCGGCTGCGAACGCCCCGCCTGGCAACAAGAAAACCGCGCCCAAAACACTCAGAAACGCAGCGTAGCGCAGCACGTTCCGCCTGTGACTCGCCCTCATTCCCGCAGTGTTCTCATTGCCCCGGTCGCGCGTCAAATTCGCAACTCACGCAGCGCGTCATTCGACGAAGGGGTTAGCGCTTCAACCAAAGCGTCTTTGCGGGATCGCGCTGGGACGACGTGGGAGCGTGAGCCCCCGGGCCGTCGACGAATTCGAGGCCATCCGCGACGGCGCTGCACTCGGCGCAAGCGGTCACAGTCGACGCCGGCGTCGGCCGAATCGGCGCCCCTGGAGCGACCGCTAACGAGAGCGTTGGCGCGACGGCGGGCACGTCAGCCGCCTCGCCATCGCCCATCGGGAGCGCCGGAAGCTGCGCGACGTCGAACCCCACGGGCACGTTGTAAATCTCGGTGGTAGGCGGGTAAACGTCGGTCGCGTCTTCCTTCCTTTGGGTGCCGTCAGCGTACTTGAGCAGCCGGGAGCGCTTGACGCGAAATCCGCGAATGCCGTGCTGCTTCACCAGAACTTTGCGGCCGACGAGGGTCGGCTCCTCGACCACCTTACGCGTATACGGCACCATCGAGACGAGCTCGCGACCGAAGCTCACATCGACGACGTGTGCTTTACCGAGAAGCTCGACGCGGAGCTTACCGCCTTCGGTTTTCGCGTGCACGACCACCGGGAACGAATGCGGATTACGCACCCTCAAGTCGACGCTCGGATACACGACGGTCGAATCAAGGCCCATCGGGATATAGGCACTTGGCCGTGAGTGAGGCAAACGCTCGAGGACATCAAAGCCACCGAAAAAAGCGACGGCATGAAAGGTCGAGGCCACCTGACACGTCCCGCCACCGACCCCCTCGACCATCTCTCCCTTGAAGATCTCCCAGCTTTTCTGGAACCCGTTCGACTCGCTTCGATCACCGACGACGGCGTTGAAGCTGACCGTTTCGCCGGACGCTATCACAAGGCCATCGAGCTTCTGAGCGGCGTTGTCGATGTTCTTCCCGCGGCGCTTCTGGTCCCCGCCGCGCGAAAAAAAAGTTTCGTATTCGGCCACCACCGTTGAGATATCGAGGTCCTTGAGTCCCGCACTCGAGACGTGAGGCGGAAGCTTCACCAACGTCACATCGAGCCGCGCGACTCGAGATGCCGCGCCCGGCAAAACCTCTCGAAGTGCTAACGCCTCAAGCCCCGCGAACGTCGCCCCGACATCGAGACGCTGCCCGTCTTTCTCGTGAATCGTCGCGTGCTTGTCGAGGTCGAGACGCGCGGATACGGGCTCGGCGTCGGTGGCTTCCCGCAAACTTTCGAGCTTCGGAATACCCACGTCGCGGTCCACTCGAATTTGGAGCGGGATATTGATATCCCCGGCCCGCGCCGAGCGTGTAAGGGCAACGCGCGCCCAAAGGTCGGTGGCTCGAGCGGCCTCGGCGGCGACAGACAGCGTGGCCCCGACGTCAACGCGCACCCCCACCTCGCCAAACGTGGAGTGAAGCATGGGGGAAGCCGTCGCCGGCATCGCAAGGTCGATTTCGCGTGCCGAAAGCGAAGCGCCGCGGGCGTCGATGAGGGCGCGAACGCCGGCTTCACCAGCGCCGTTAGGGACGCGCTGACCATCGATACGAAGACCCGGCGGTAGGTAGGAGGAAGGCAGGTAGTACGCGCGCAACTTCGCGGTCACGCCGCCTGCAACGACAAGGAGGCCCGTGACGAGACCGAGCGCGATCCGGACGCGAAGCGCGCGCCGTTTACCGGACGCCAGACGCTCCGAATCGTGAAGCGGAACGTAGATCGCAGCGGGCGGACCCGAGCGACCGACTTCAGGTTTTTGCTGAACGAGCTGGCCCGCACGACTCGGTTGTAGCTGCGGCGGAAGTCGGTCCGGAGGCGGGAAGGACATGGGAAATAAACGCGCCACGGAGTATCTCTCATCCCTCCGCAAATCCCAAGAGCCTGCGCGTGGTTGTTGCTGCGTGCCGAGCGGGCGGTATCGGTATCCGTGTCGGTGCGCGAAGCCCCGTTGCCGTTTACTTGAGGGGTGCTATCCCACCCTAACACCCTACCGAATGGCTTCGGCGGTGACTGTCGAACTACCACGGAGGTCCACGTACATGCGTCGATTTACTTGCGCGGCATCGATCTTGCTTGTCGGAGTGTCCGTAGCTGCGTGCGGGTCCCCCTCGCGTTCAGGTAGTGCGGAGGACGACCTTCGAAGTCCGAGCACGCGTGAGGCGCTGGTCGAGCTGGACCAGATAGCCGAAGCCATTCGCGCTTACTACGGCCCGCTCGAATATAAAAAAGAGCGCTTTGGCTTCGATTTGGATCGTGAAGTTGCCAAAGCCAAAACGCAACTTCGGAGCGCGACCACGATGACCGAGGGCGACCGCGTCCGCCCCGTGATCGAGTTACTCGCCAAGCTGAAAGACGGACACGTTTCGTATTCTTATCCGCTTCCGGCAGATACCTCGGCGCGACTGTCGCTGCCGCTATCGGTTACGCCTGTCGAGGGCTCCTACGTCGTATCGCGAATCACCCCGCAACTCCCCGCCGGGATAGCGTTGGGGGATATCCTCATCTCCGTCGATGGCCTTACGACAGCGAAGCTCGAGGGAATGCTCCTTCCGCTCACCGAAATAGGAACGCTAGCGAGCTCCCGGCACATGGTCGGCCGGGGAATGACGACGCGCGCGTTCTACTTACCCTCCGAACTGCAACCCAAGCAGGCGGCGGCGCATCTCGTCTTTCAGAAGGCCGACGGCGCACCCTACAAGGTCGACGTGGAGTGGCGCACCACGAAAGGCGGTCTTGAAGCTCAGGTTCTGCCGCCGGTCGCGCCCGCCGTGCCAGCGCCGAGCTCGACCCTACCGGAGGGAGCGGCATTTTCGGGTCGCGTCGCGTATCTCCTGAAAGACTCCTCGGCGGGCGAAGGCGAGAGTCTAAAAGAATTCGGAAGAAGCATTCCGTACTACCTCACGGCGGCCGTACGCGAGAAACTCGGAGTCGTCGAAGTAGGACCGCTCCCTCAAACACTCACGAGCCTTGGCGTTACCGTCCCACCTGGCGACGAGCTCGCCGACGACGCGTCGCGTTTCGTGTGGTTCCGTGCCTATAAGTACGTGTACGGAGGCAAAAATGTTTTGCTCGTGCGGATCCCTTCGTTCCAAGCGCCGCGCGGCAACTACGCCGAAAACGTGGCCTGGCTCGCGGCTCTTCTGAAAGACAACCTCGCCACGCCTTCGGGTTCCCCAACGTCACCCGTCGCGGTCTCGCTCGCGGAGACTCCGGCCGATGCGCTCGTCGTCGACGTCACGCACAACCCGGGTGGCTCCGTCGCCTACCTCCAAGGCTTGGCTTCGCTCCTCACGACCAAGCCGATACCGAACTTTGTCCAAGCGAATCGCGCCGACCGAACGTGGATAAGTCGGTTTTTGAGCGCCGCGAACGGCTCGAACGGCGACGCGCAGCCCCTATGGCTTGGGCGTATGCGTGCTGTCGAGGCGGCTTATGACACCGGCAATTGGCTCTCGCCGTTCATGCCGCTCACGGGGCCCACGCAAAACACCAATGCAGCTACGAATGCGGTGCGTGATGCCGGGTCCGAGATGCTCGCGCCGCACCCTCTTGTCCAGTGGAACAAACCCGTACTCGTGCTTCACGACGAGCTCTCTGGCTCTGCGGGCGACGCCTTCCCCGCACTTTTGCAGAACGGAGGAGTCGCCAAGACGTTCGGAGCCCAGACGATGGGTCTCGGTGGAACGGTCGAAAGCGTTCTCACGTTGCCTTATTCGCGTGCCGAGCTCCGTTTGACGCGGGGTCTCAATGCCCCGTTTCAGCCGCCAGGCACATCTCGGCCGGTTCAGCTCATTGAAAACAACGGTGTCACGCCGAACATCCCGTACACGACGACAATAGCCGATTTTCGCGCCGGATTTGTCGGCTTCGCAACCGCTTTTAGCGACGCGGCCGCACGAGCGACACGGACCGAGTAACTAAACTTCGCATTCACAGCCGCATTCGAAACGAATCGGCACGGGCGACGTCATGCGCTTCGTGCCATCACGTCGCGCGTGCATGACGAGAAGAGTTGCGGGGTCGAAGACGACAACGTCTTTGACTCCTCGCGCAAGATAGAACGCGGGTCCGATTTCGAGGTCTTTCGCCTCGTAACCTTTGCTCACCACCTCGACAACCGCTTCCGGGAGAAGTGTGATGGCGTCCTCTTGCTCGTCGGGTTCACGGCAAAAGATGGCGACGTCAGGGCGCTTGAGCGAGCCATCTGCAAACTGCACGTAAACGTCGGAGGCGTGCACGCAGCTACAGGCTCCGCGTGGCTCGACTCGAATCGTTGCGCGAATCCTATCGATCGCTTTTTGATGGCGCCACACGGGTTGAGCCTCCCAAAGGTGTAACCCTCCAACCGACTCGAGCCGAATTCCGAGCTGCTCAGCAAGGAGGTACTTTGGGTCAATCATGCAAGAAATATAGCGGATTGACTTACTTTTGCCAGAGCCGAGGGGCGGTTCGAGTCTCTGCGCGGCGCGATGGGTGAGCGCGGAGCCGCTTCGGAACTCCCCCGCCCGCGGAGGCACGAAGGCCTCGACGACGAGCTGGCGAAGTGCAACGACGGAGGAGTGCTGAAGGGCCTTGCGGAAGAACACTGGGAGACACACAACGCCTCGCGATCGCTGCCGGCATCGCTCACTGAGGGAATTTTTTCGGCGCTCGGTCGCACCTGGGAGCCGAACTTGCCGGTGAAAGCGTGCGCAGTGCCGCTCTCTCCGGTGCACGTACTTTACGGCGGCGCGCATCTCTATCGCGCGGACTCACCCGCCAAGCTCGGCGCCCTCGCACGCGGGGCGATGACGACTTGGGGGTCCGTCGATAGCGAATTTGCTGCGGCCGTCGGGATGCGCGCCGAAAGCCACGCAGAGCTTGCGCCGGAGCTCGCGCGACGCGTGCGCGAGAAACTTGAGCGAGCTCCAGTTGAAAAGCTCTGTATCGACTTCGAGGATGGTTACGGGCCGCGTCCGGACCTCGAAGAGGATGCAGAAGCCATTCGCACGGCGGAGGAACTTGCTCGTAGCGTAATGGCGGGTAGTCGAGATCCGATCGTCGGCATTCGAATCAAGTCGTTCACCCCCGCAAGCGTAAAGCGAGCCATCCGAACCCTCGACCTTTTCGTTACCAACCTTGCACGGTGCACCGGCGGCGCCATTCCCGCGAGCTTCACGGTGACGCTCCCAAAAGTTTCGCACTCGGCCGAAGTGAAAGCGCTGGTCGACATTCTTGCAGCCCTTGAAACAGCGCTCGGGTTGAAACCTCAGAGCCTAGGCATCGAGCTCATGATCGAGACGCCTCACGCATTGGTGAGTTCGGATGGCCGTTTCGTGCTGCGTTCGCTGGTCGAGGCGGCAAAAGGTCGTGCCGTGGCCGTACACCTTGGCGCGTACGATCTTCTCGCCGCGCTAGGCGTGACGGCAGGCGATCAGCGGTTAGAGCACCCCGCATGTGACTTTGCGCGCGTCGTGATGCAGACATCGCTCGCAGATACCGGAATCGATATCTATGATGGCGCCACCACGGTTCTGCCTCTCGCTGCGCATCGTTCAGCGTCCGGCCTCAGCTATCACCAGCGCGCGGCGAACGTTGCCGTCGTACAGAACGCGTGGAGACTCCACGCAAACGCCGTGCGTCACGCGCTTTCGTTGGGTATCTACCAGGGATGGGACCTTCATCCGGCGCAGTTGCCTGCTCGGTACGGTGCACTTTACACGTTTTTCTTGACGGAACGCCGCGCGATGACGGCGCGTCTGCGCGCGTTCGTCGCCAAGGCCACGCAGGCCACGCTTTCTGGACAGGTGTTCGACGACGCAGCGACAGGTCAAGGGCTCTTGAATTTTTTTATCCGCGGCGCCTTTTGCGGGGCTCTTTCGGATGAGGATGTTCGCGCGACGGGACTTTCGGTGGATGAACTGAACGCGCGTTCGTTCGCTTCGATCGCCGCCGCACGGCGCGAACCATGACGACCGATTTAGCCAGGCGAGCGACCACGGCGGAGGAAGAAGCCGATCACCTTCTGGTGCTCTATGACTCTGACGCGGGAAAGATTATGAATGTCCTGCACGGCCAATTCACGAACCTTACCGGCCGGGCGCAAGTCTTACTCCAACTCGCAGGCCTCACGATTACCGTCACGGGTTTTAGCGGGGCGAGCATCGCGCGGTCGGGTCCGATGGCGGCCTGGCTCGTCGTTTCCGGACTTGTCGTGGTGCTCGTCGCGGCATCCCTCTCAATGGGGGGAATCCTGCGCATCCGCTGGATGACGCAAGTAGCTCCGACGACGCTGCGGGCCTCGATGATTTACGCCATCCGCATGCGCGACAGGAAGACGCGCGTTTTTGGCCGCTCGCTCGCGCTCCTCATCGTTGGGCTCGCGCTTTACATCGGGAGCGTCGCGATTCTCCTGGTCACCAACGTCCCGCACTGAGTCGCGGACGGATCACGAACGAGGCGCTAACCTTCTCTCATGGCTTCGACGGTGACGCATTTCGTAC
Organism: Polyangiaceae bacterium; assembly: GCA_025353725.1. GTDB lineage: Bacteria > Myxococcota_A > Polyangia > Polyangiales > Polyangiaceae > Labilithrix. Next base: position 200,597 of record JANXOF010000095.1, read on the forward strand.
GAACCTCACTCGTTGCACTTCTGCTCTCAGGGTGCGCCCTGCGCGAGGACGTCGGGTATCCCGCAGCATGCGTGGGCGATGCGCCGGTTCGCCAAGAGATTACTTACGAACGACTGCCGGATGGCTCGGTCCGCAAAACGACCGTCACGAGGCGCACCGTGCCGGCGCCGATCCCCGCCGCACGCCCCGCCGATGCGTACGCGGGGGATCCACTTGTGCGCTACAACGTGGAACGCGTGAACGCATATCGAGCTCGCGGTGGCGTGCCTCCGCTGCTCTACGATGCGCGGCTAAGCGCTTTCGCAGTCCTCGGGTCGCAGCGACTCGCGCGGGATCACGTGCCACACGCGAACTTTGCCGAGCACGCGCAGGCCCAGCACTTCGGTTCGCGCAGCGCTGAAAACCAGGGCGATCCGAGCGGCGTACCTTCGCTCGACAACGACCCGTGGCGCAACGCGACGAAACAAGTCGACATCATGCTCAAGCTCATGATGGACGAAGGGCCCGGAGGGGGACACTACGACAACATCATGAATCCGAAGATGCGCCGTATCGGCGTGGGAAACGTGTACGTCGGCCAGCGTTTCTACATGACCAACGACCTGTCCGACTGACCTCTCGGCGGGCCTAATTTTATAAATTGGCATTGACCCCTTAGCTGGTTCGCGCCACTAAACGGCACGCAGAGCCTGAGCGAAAGTGTGCAGTCCGCAGCGGTATGAAACGGCCGTCTAACTAGGTTGCCGCCTACTTGTAACAGGCAAACGAGATGCGGTTATTCTTGCTCTAACAGTCCGTAACGACGGTGCCAGTGTGAGGGCATAAGCTCGAAGCTTCGATGCACTCGCAGGTCTTTTCGGAGCCACATTCTGGCGGCACTAGGGTGCATTTCGTGAACGGTCGTCCGGCCTGCATGCACTCCCTCCGGTCCCGCGGTTGGCAGCGAACGTCTACTCGGGGGCCTTGTAGCGGCAAGGCCCCCCAACGAGCGTAAACTTCACGTCATGGGAAGCGAGTGCCTGAGCGATGTGACCGAGCGCCGAAAGTAGTTTCCCGTTCGTGTCACTCATCATGTTCCAGCCAAGCGGCAAGCCGTTGTTGGACTTCTTCCGCTGTCGCAGTTGGATATTGAAACTTGAGCGATGCTTTTTTGAGCCCTACACCGAAATCCCAGGTGTCGCAGAGATGCCTGAACTTTTCCGCCAGTGTTTCCGGTTGCGAATCAGCGGGGTCGGGAGGGTCAACGTCGTTCGAGATACGCTCGTAAGCGTAGCATTGTGGGACGCTTCAAGATGCCTGGAGGCTCCCGAAGGTGCAGTCCATCGTCGATCGACGCTCTGCAGTTAGCTAGGTAACGTCACCAAAGGACAGGCCGAGCCTCGGCGAAAGTGTACAGTCCGCGGCAGTATGAAACGGCCATCGAACTCGCACGGTATCATCGTGGTCACGCTCAGTCTTAATGTCGGTCTCGGTCTGGGCGGCGCGAGCGCTCTGAGCGGCTGCGGCGTATCTCGTTCTCTTGGCGCGGCAGAGCCCCTACACACAAGCACCGCGGTCACCAAGCCCGACCCACTCTGCCTCTCCATCGCGACGTGGAACGACATGCATGGGCAGCTCGCGCCCGACGATGTTCAAGTAGACGCAACCGTCGTTCCTGCGGGCGGCGTCGTCGCGCTCGCCGACCAACTCGCGGCGCTACGCGCGACGGGCGACGCGGTCATAGCACTCGACGCCGGAGACTTGTTCACGGGCCCCCTCGACTCCACCCTCGCCGAGGGCGCACCGATCATCGACGCCTACAACGTCATGGGGGTCGACGCCGCGGCGATAGGCAATCACGAATTCGATTTCGGCCCTGTCGGCTATGCGCGCGTCACGGCAGCGCCTGGCCTTGGCGACGAAGCAGGGGGGAATGGTCCACGCGGAGCGCTCTTCGCTCGGATGCAGTCTGCACATTTTCCGTTTCTCTCGGCCAACGTCCACCGCACCGATGGGGCCCCTGTCGGTTGGCCTCACGCGCACGCCTCGACGCACATTGTCAGGGGCGGCTTCGACGTGGGCGTAGTCGGGTACACGACGATCGACGCCCCGACGACGACGCTCAAGCAAAACGTCGTAGGCTTGGATTTTTCGACGAACGCTGGGTTTTCCGTCGGATCTGAGGTTCGCGAGTTGCGGGCTGCCGGCGCATTTCCCGTGGTCCTCCTCGCGCATGCGAGTCTCGACGGAGACCTACCTCAGCGCTTGGACGACCCCTCTGATCCAGAGGGAACAAAGCGAGAAGGGGAGCTCGCACACTTGGTCGACGCCATGCCACGCGGCGATCGGCCCGACGTCATCGTCGCAGGTCACCGCCACCAGTGGATGCTTGGTCGGCTCCGCGGCATCCCCGTGGTCTCGAGTGATCAGCACGGCGTCGGACTCACGCGCATTCGTTTTTGCCGCGCGCCGCGCTCGGCCTCCGGTGTCGCGCCCATCGCGAGAACGCTCGATCGCGTCGATCGCTACGTCGCTATGGCGTCGAGTCCGCCGGTTTCAGAGCTCGGTCGAGCCGTCGCCGCAGCTGTCGCGCCGTGGCAGGCACGCGTGAAGGCGGAGGCCGAAACGCTCATCGCGACGTTGCCTCGAACCTGCGCCGCGAAAGCTCGCAACGGCACGGCACTGACCGAGCAAACGGCGCGCGCAGTGGCAGAACACGCCACGGCTTCCGCGCGCGGGGTCGCCGTGGTCGGGCTCGTCAACAGCGGCAGCGTGCGTAGCCCGCTTCGCGCGGGTCAGTTGCGCTACCGCGACATTTTCGCGACGTCACCGTTCGAGAGCAGCATCGCCGTCTGCACGACGACGCGCGCGGGCCTTCTCCGCGCTCTCACGAACGCCGTCAGCACGAGCGAGGCACTCGAACGGCTCCCGTTCGGGATCGCCGGAGCGAAAGTATCACTCAAGCGCGCCTCGAGCGGCGCGGTCAGCGTTTCGAGCGTCGTTTTAGACAACGCGAAAGGCGCAGCGCGGGACGACGATCCTGTCCAACTCGTGACGTCCGACTACCTCCTCGCGGGAGGCGACGGGTTCCTCGACGGCGTTACCTGCACGACCACGACCGCAACCCCAATGCGCGTGCGAGATGCATGGAAAACCGTTCTAAGTCGAGAGCAATCCTGCGACGGCCCGCCGAAAAACGTCACGTTTAGCGACTAGAGAACGCCCAGCCGACGCGTTCAGAATGCCGAGCGGCGGCAAGCAACGAGAACCGCGTCATTCCGCGCGAAAGGTAAACGCCACCTGCGTGGTCTTGCGCGCTTCGATGACGACCTTCTGCGACTGACGACCAAAAACCTCATGCCACGCCTCGAGTTCGTAGTCGCCCGCCGGAAGATTGCGGAGATCGACGTCCCCCGTCTCGTTCGAAACTGCGAAAAAAGGATGCGGGACAATACCAAGAAACGCAGACATCCACGGATGAACGTCGCACTTTGCGCGCACCATCACTTCCTCCGTGTCGAAGGTTTTCGCAAAGCTCGTGTCCTTCGTGGGCATCATATCGTTGAAGGTCAGATTATGTTCGGCGACGGTGCGAACGTTGTGGAGCACCGGGTCGCTATTTAGAAAAACGACTTTTTGGCCTACGCGCGCGCCGACTACGTGCGGGTGGTATACGCATCCTTTTTGGTCCATGACCACCGGCGCGTCGGGCAGCTCTGCTCCTTTAAAGGCCTCGAGACCTCGCTTCACGTAAACGAAGGAGTTTCTCAGCTTTTTGTCCTTCACTAAAACCGTATCCGCGTGAACCGCCCCACTCCCGGGCGCGGCTGTCGACGTGCACGTACCAAGGTTCAGCTCCCTATTGGCTGGAGCCTCACCCTCGAGCCGAACGACGCCCTTCAACTGCCCCACCGTGGCCTCGTTGGCCACCTGTTTTACGCCGCCCGTACTGGCGGGCTCCGTCGCGTTTGCGGTCGCACCGCTACCCGAGGCACCCACATCGCCGCTCGCCGAAGAGGACGACGACGTGAGCGAGGAGTGCGTGACGGTCAAAGCGGCAGCCAAGACGGCAATCAAGATTCCCGGCGACAGGTCTTTCACCTTGTTCTGGACGTGCCGAACGGACGAACCAACGACCATGAGCCCCGCGAGGATAACCCAATTGTAACGGCTGCCGTACACACCGGGGAAATGGTTACTCAACATGATGAGCACCACGGGGTACGTCATGTAATTATTGTGCCGCGAGCGGGTCTTTGCGTGCTTAGCAAGATTGTCGTCGGGCCTCCGTCCGGCCGTCACCGCCGCGACAAGCCCTTTTTGAGCCGGAATGATGTGAACCCATACGTTCGTCGCCATCCACGTCCCCATCATGGCGCCGGTCATTAGAAAGGCTGCGCGCCCGCTGAGAACGCTCGAAAGTTGCCAAAGAACGATCACGACCAACGCGTAGGTCACGGCGGCGCCCACCACCATGTGGTTGCGAATGGGCGAGCGCCAAAGAACGTCGTATACGAACCACGAACCGATAAGCGTCGCGATGCAGACGCCGGTGGCGGCCGTAGAACTTAAACTCGAAACGTTAGGGTCGATGAGCGTCGCACCGCCGCCCTGAAAAAAGACGATATCAAGGAGCAGCCATCCCGTGAGAAGCGTAAAAGCGGCCTCCCACTTAAACCAGTGGAGCCGTTTGGGCATTTCCGCGGGCGCGATAAGCTTTTTCTCGACATGGTAGAACCCACCCGAGTGCACCATGAAGAGCTCGCCATCAACTCCTTTTCTTCCGTCGCTTTCGCCATCGACTTTATCGAGATGGCCGTCCAGCCAGTTGAAGAAGATCGAACTGCCAATCCACATGATGCCGCTGATCACATGTGCCCAGCGAACGAAAAGGTTGAGCCACTCAGTGACGACTGCGCCAGAAAACAAGGGTGTCAGCTCCCGCGGTAGGTCGAATAGCCAAAATCACTGAGTAGGAGAGGAACATGGTAGTGAGCGGCCGCGTCGCGAACCACGAACACAAGGCTCGCCTCAGGAAAAAAGGCGTCTCTCCCTTGCGCCGCGAGGTACGCGCCGGTGTCGAAGGTAAGCCTGTAGGTTCCGGGCGTAAGCGTGCCCGAGGGAACGAGATCGCTCACGCGACCGTCGGCGTCGGTCGTGCGCGGAGACGAAGGCGAGCCCAGAAGCGTGTACTCAGCACCGTCTTTTCTCTCGAGCCTTACGGCCACGTTTTGAGCGGGCCGGCCCCGCGCGATGTCGAGCACGTGCGTCGACATGGATCTCATCGGAGCACCAGTTTTTGAAGGCGAAGCGCCGTGATGAGACGCTGTTCAGCCGCGGCGACGGCCCATTCCGTGGCCGGATCATGAGCCATACGCGCGGTCGCCATAGCGACCATCTCCGCCACCGTCTTGCCGGTCGCGCAAACGATGTAGAGGCGTCCGAACTTCGCTTCGTAGGCTTCGTTTACCTCTCGAAGCTCGTCGCGCGCCGCGTGCTCGGCGCCCGAGACGTTTCGCTGCTCGCTCTCGCTCCACGACCGCGCGAGCGCACTCTGGTGGGCCTCGGCCTGCGTCTCGCCGATGCGGGGGTGAGCACGGAAAGCCTGGTCCCACGCGGCCGTATCGAGCGCGTCCCACAACTCCCCCGCTCGCGTCGTGAGCGCCGCCAATCTCGCGAAGGACATCGGACTTCGCCGTCGCTCGTCGCTCATGGCGGTCACCCATGCCTCGGAGCCGCAGCACGCCTTCAGTGCGGCTGCGAGGTCCACGTTGGACATCGCCCGCAGGTAAGCCATCCCCACTCGTTCCCGTCCGAGGTCACTCCCAACGCCGAAAAGTCGTAACCGACTCACTCCGCCATCAGGCCAAATGCGCATGCGCACGTGCGTCGCGTCGACCTTGGCCCCTGGCGATCGCGCGAGTTCGTCCTCAAATGTATGCAACGTGTGTGGCTGAAGCCGCTCTTTTGGGAGAAGAGGCACCCAGCACGAGGCGTCGCTCACGCCGTCGGGGCATGGGTCTCCGGGGGCTACGCGTGCTACGTCGAGCGAGGCAAAATCGGGGGCGTTTCCTTTGAAATGAAGCGTATCGAGGACGGCGCGCTCGACGTGGCCCGCAGCCGCGAGCCGAAGGACGACCCAATCCGGCCCCTCTCGACGACCGCGCTTCGTCTCCCAACCGTCGCCCATGTTCACGCCACGGCCCGGCATAATCAGGTTGTGGCGTGACCCAAAGAACATGTCATTGCACGCGACCACGTGGGCGCCATACTCGGCCGCTGCGAGATCAACGAGCTGGGGACGGCTGCGATGGCCGAGCCACCCCGCGCTCGGCATCACCTCCCCGTGCACGCGCAACCTGGCTACGCCCCCGTCGGGAAAGATGTGGAACCGAAGGTGCGTGAATCGCTCTTCAGAATGGACCTCGAAGACGTTGCGAGAGCCGCCCTTGAGAGAGGCCTGGTCGCGGCTGAGCAGCGGTGTCCATACGAGGGTATCGCAGAGCAAGCTCTCGAGCGACGGATGACCGTCAAGAGAGACCCCCTCGACCGCGCATTCGGACGGATAGTTACCCGTAAAAAAAGACGTATCGACGACGAAGGCGCGAACAATGCCGGGCAGCCCAAGACGCACGATGGCGGAGTCGAAAAGCGGACGCGGGGCGTGCGTCGAGAGCGGACATTCATACGCGTGCTCGCGGCGACGGCGCGACTCCCAGCCGTCCATCCACTTTCCGCGGTCCGTATACTTACCCTCGATAAAGACAGGCGCGTGCTCTTTGAGAAGGTTGTCTTTGCTGGCAAAGAAGTCGTCCGTCGCGTGAAGGACGGAGCCGCCAAGGCGCTCGGCAGCGAGGTCGACGAGCTGCGTAAGCGGATGGGCATCCGTGCGTAGTACATTCATGTGGACAAAGATCTCCTGAGCCAGCGGCCGCTTGGCGTGCTAAGAAAACCTTGCCCACGCTCGTAAATCGTCTCGCCGCGAAGGAGGGTCCGCACCACCCTCCCGCGAAGCGCGCGGCCCTGATAAGGCGTAATTTTATGACGATGCTCGAGTGTCGCGGCGTCGATAACGTGCTCGGCGTCAGGGTCCCAAAACACGAGATCCGCGTCACACCCAACAGCTATCGCGCCTTTTCTCCCGGTGAGCCCCGCGAGGCGCGCCGGCGCTTCGCTCATCCACACCGCCATGTCGTGTGGCGTAGCACCGCGCGCACGCGCGCCGGTCCAAACTGCGGAGAGCCCAATTTGCAACGACGAGATTCCGCCCCAGGCTTTCATGAAGTCTCCCGAACCCGAGCACTTCATCACGGCCGACGAAGGCGAATGATCGGTGACGACTTGGTCGATAAGACCCTCCCGAAGTGCACTCCATAAGAGTTCGCGGTTCGCTCCTTCGCGAATGGGAGGCGCGCATTTGAAAGAGGTCGAACCGTCCGGGATCTCCTCCGCCGCGAACGTGAGATAGTGCGGACACGTCTCGACCGTGAGCGGCACGCGCGCTTCCCGTGCGCGGCGCACGGTCGTGAGGGCATCGGACGACGACAGGTGAACAATGTGCGCGCGGCAGCCCGTCTCCTGAGCAAGGCGAAAAACGAGTTCGACCGCGGCGTTTTCCGCCGTCCGCGGACGTGACCGAAGAAACGTTTCGTAGCGCCTCGGGTCGAGGCCGAGACTGGCTCGCTCACCGTCGCTGAGCGGTTCTGGCAATTCGGCGTGAACGAAAAGCGGCGCCCCGAGTTCCGCTATCGAGGCCATCCCCGCGCGAAGCTCGCTCTCGTGAACGTGAGAAAATTCGGCGACGCCGCTCTCGGCGAGAAAGCACTTGAACGCCAACACGCCTTCGTCGAAGAGCGCGCGCAAGCTTCCCTTCGTGTTCGCATTCGAGGGGACCAGCCCTCCGCAGAGAGCGACGTCGACACGCGCGTTTTGCTCGAGCGCTCGAACCTTCGCACAGAGCCCCTCGAGCGTCGTGGTGGGAGGAACACTGTTGAGCGGCATATCGACCAGCGTCGTGACGCCTCCTGCCGCAGCCGCGCGGGTGGCGGTCGCGAAGCCTTCCCAGTCCGTGCGGCCGGGCTCGTTGATGTGTACGTGCGTGTCGACAAGACCAGGCAAAACGATGAGGTCTCCGGCCTCGAGCGTCACGGCATCCGACAGATGCGTCGGACCAGCCTGCGCGTACCGAGGCCGGAGTTCGGTAACCGCGACGATGATGCCGCCTGCGACGTGCACTTCGGCCGGGCGCGGCCCTGAAGGCGTCATGACACGAGTTCCGCGAATCACACAATCGACGCGAGCCATGTACGTCGCGCACTCTATGGCGATTTTCCGCGCAGCGTCGTCTATTCTTGAGGGGAAATGGAGGAAGACGCCGATGGCCGCGACCGGTCCTGAGTTCAAGCCCGGCGCCATCGTCCCGGGAACGAAATACAGCATCGTCCGTCAGATCGGCGCGGGCGGTATGGGCATCGTCTACCAAGTCGTGAAGCCCCCTTCGATTCAGGGAGTGCTCAAACTCATGAGCCGCGAACTCACCTCGCACGAGGAGTTCCGTGTCCGGTTCCTCGACGAAGTGCGGATCCTCGCGCAGCTCGATCACCCGAACATCGTAAAAGTGTTCGACTACGATAAGCTTCCCGACGGAACGCCATTCTATGTCATGGAGCTCCTCCACGGACAAACCCTGCGCGACGTCTTGGCGACGGTCGGCCGCATTCCGCCGCGCGTCGCGTTCGAGGTATCGCGGCAGCTCTGCGAGGCGATGCATGGCGCACACACGCACGACATTCCGGTCGTCCATCGTGACATAAAACCCGAGAACATTTTTCTCCACGCTCCGCGGCACGGCGAGCCGCAAGTGAAGCTCATCGACTTCGGTGTTGTTTCCGTCGCCGACCGTCAGCACGACGGCGCCTTCGTGGGGACGTGGAAATATGCCGCCCCCGAGCAAATCCGTGGCGAACGTCCGACCCCTGCGACGGACATCTACGCGGCCGGTCTCGTGCTCTACGAGATGCTTTGCGGCGTGAGCCCGTTTGGTCACCTTGAAACGGGGCCTCTCGTTTCGGAAGCGCACCTTCGCGAGTTGCCGGCACCTGTATCGAAGTTCGCCCCGTGGGTTCCCCCATCGATTGTACAACTTATCGCCGCAGCGCTCGCCAAAGAGCCTCGGCACCGGCCGCGCGATGCACGCGCCTTTGCCGAACATCTTTATGACCTTGAGTGGGCCGACGACGGAAATGACCCGAGGGGTCCTTCGGTCGAGGGAGCCCTCTCACGTATCCTCAGTACTGCGGGGGGCCCAGAGAAACCGGAGAGTAAAAACCTAGTCGCGATACCGCCCAAAGATCGCATAAGCCAAATGCCTGTCCTCGGCATACCGCACGAGGCGCGTCACAGCGGAGCGACCGCTCCCGGACTCGGGCGCTTCGGCCCGCCATCTGAAGAAGGCGCGACTGAAGAAGGCTGCCTGGTGCGACGGGCGGACGCCATAACGCGCGCAAAAGAGCCCATCGCGAAGCAGGCCGATACGTTCGGCGCGCACGAGTCCGACGCGCATCGCCTTCCGCGTCCTTCGAAGAAGCGAGCGTGGTCCGTAGCTTTGGCGCTCGTCTCCACGATGGGCGCCGTGTCGCTTGCCGCGCATCGCGCGACACCGAGACCGAGCGTTGCGCAAAAAATTTCGACAGCTCCTCCCGTGTCGAAGGAGGCGCGCGTGCCCAACGATGGACCTACCTTGAGCGCGGCTCGCGCGACGACCTCCGAGCCTCCAGCTCGCGCGACGCAAGTTCCTTCGGCGAGCGCCGTAAGGCCTGTAGCCAAATCACCGACCGCTACGCCGTTCGCGCGAACGCCCGCCGCGGCGAGCACACATGTGGAGCGCACCAAAAAGAAGCCGCCGCCGTCGGGCCCGATTGACGAATCGTTTTTACGCGAACTGTAAGCGCGTACGCTTCTCGTCGAGACGGCACTTTTCCGGTTAGAAAGCCCCTTACGATGCCCAAGGCCGACGGAGATCCTCGTGCGGCGCACGGTTCAGACGAGCGCGCGCGCGCAGGACCTGGCGCGGACGAAAGCGCCCCTGCACGTGGGTCCGAGGTTCGTGAAGACCGCAAACTGGCCGAAGAGCTGCTCGCGGGGTTTGTTCGGCCAAGCCGAAGCCTGCACGTAAGTCCGCAACCGGTCGAGCGCGACTTCGTCGGCTACTATGCGAAGAAACCTAGCTCGGAGAGGCCGCGCGTTCTTCATGAACGCGACTCCGTTTCACGTCAGCGGTTCGCCGCGGAAGCACGCCGCGAGCGAGGCCTTCCTACGGTCGTCAAGGTGCGAGCGCAAAACGGCTTACCCAGGTGGCTCATGTGGCTGTTGGTGGGCATCGCGATGCTTTTCTTGGGAACAATGGTGGCGTGGATTGGGACGAAGTCCCTCATCTCCCGTCGTGAGCCGAGGTCAACCGCCTCCGGAGCAGTGCCAACCGTTTCCCTCACGAGAACTCCAACGGGAGAAGAGACGCCCACCGTCGAGGCCCCTACCGTTCTTCCAGGCCGCGCCTCCGCCACTCCGAACTCCGGCGCGTCTCCCGATTCCTCAACTTTGGCGGAGCCGAGGCAAAAGCCTGACCGAGCTGCCGCCCCCAGCCCGCGACCCACGCCGTCTGCCCATGGTAGATCTGGTCACGATGAATCGAAACCAATACCGCGAGAGGACTTCTTCCGCGAATTGTGAAGGGTCGGACTGACGATGCGACAACCCATCGTGCAGTGGACGTGCTTGACCGTTTTCCTGTTGAATTGCGCCAGGCCGAGGATGGCTCGCGCCGGTGACTCCGACGCCGCAGAAGCGAGAGTGCTTTTCCAGGAGGGCGTCGCTCTTGCCGACGCGGGACAGCACGAAGCCGCGCGATTGAAGTTTCAGGGGGCTTCGGCACTCACGAGTTCGCCGACGCTGCTCTATAATCTTGCGCGCGCCGAACAACTCACGGGCCATGACACGGAGGGGCTCACGCACTTCAGACTCTTTCTTTCGCTCGAGACGACAGACCCGCGAATTACGGTCGCCATCCGCGAAAATGCCAAGGCCCAGATCGTAGACCTTCTCGCGAAAGTAGGTCAGGTCGAAATCGAAGTATCTCCCGAGGCGCGCGTCTCCATCGACGGCAAGCCGCTCAAAGAGCCCCCCAGGGAGCCCGTGGCGATCATGCCAGGCAAGCACATCGTGGAGGCGACGCTCGGCAACCAGGCCAAACGCGAGGAGGTCATCGGCAAAGAGGGCAGAATCAGCCACATCAAACTTGACTTCAGCGTTCGTGACGCTTCCGCACCGCGCGACTCGACATCGCTCTCACCATCACCGGTTAGCGCCGCGCCTTGGGTTGTACCGACGATTCTCGGCGGTGCGGGCCTCGTCGGCATTGGTCTCGGCATCGGTTACGGGCTTTCGGCACTCAGCACGAATCGCGAATTGCGCAGCGAGAACCCACGCGTATGCGCGAATACGCAATCGCAGGAATGCATAGCGTACGAAGTCAAGGTTGACGATTCCAAGTCAGACGTACGAATTTCGTACGCCGGATACATCGCCGGAGCCGCGTTGCTCGCGGGAGCGGCTATCACGGCAATCGTCCTATGGCCCAAAGCGAAACCACGCGCCTCAGCGAATCGCGCGATCTTGCGTAGCTTCACGGCCGAGGGCCTCAGGCCCATCGTCGGATCGGAAACACTGGGCGCGGCTTTCGAGGGCCGCTTCTGATCGGGCAGACGTTTCCTAGGTCCTCCCTGCTAGGAATTTCGGTTATGTTCGCGCTGAAATGTTTGACTTTCAGCCCACATTGACGTGCGACGCCCTGTCGCTCAGGCCCCTCCGCACGGAGGACTTTGATGATCTCTATGGCGTCGCCTCGGATCCGCTCATTTGGGAACAACACCCAGGCAAGAATCGTTTCAAACCGGATATCTTCAGGGACTTCTTCGCTGAGGCGATGGCGTCTGGCGGAGCCCTCGTCGCTCTCGATACCAAGGATGACCGAATCGTGGGTTCGTCTCGATTCCACGGATACGACGGCCGCGAGGTTGAAATCGGTTGGACATTCCTTGCTCGATCGCACTGGGGTGGATTCTATAACCGCGAGTTGAAGCAGCTCATGCTCCGCCACGCCTTCACCTTTGTGGACCGCGTTGCCTTCCTCGTAGGCCCTCTAAACGTACGCTCGCAGAGGGCCATGGAGAAGATCGGCGGAGTCCGTGCGGGATCGCGGCCCAATCACCTTGGCCTCGAAAGTTTCCTGTACGAGATCCACAAGAAGCCGCCGGCAAAACCATGAACAATGCACCCAAGCAAAGAAAGCGAGTGAGCCTTTTCTTGCGTCACCGCGGTCCAGGTGCCGCGCACCTACGGTTGATGCACTCATTTGACTTCGTGTTGCAGCAGTCGGCGGTCGTCGTACACGCCTCGAACTCTTGCGCACACGCCGGAACGGTGGCCGTGCATACGAGCTTTCCGGCGTTGCCCGGTCGGCAAAAGCCACCGCAGCACTCGTCTCCCGTGTCGCACGCATTGCCGTCCGAACGGCATGGGTCGACTACCCAGTAGCCGCGCGAGTTGCCAGCGAGAAGTTCCTGCGCCGGGAGATAGAAAGCGGGGTGGCTCGGGTCCGTTCCCGCAGGTGCGTTCAGGTCTATCGCCGCAACCCAGAGCTTCTTCGGCGTCGCCGTCGCCGTGAGGTCGTGAAACCGCGGGTCGCTATAAAATGGATTGATGGTAGCGATGTTCCCATAACGCCGTCGACTGGTAAAGACGACCCAGGCGTAGCCCCCCGACGGCACCGGATTCACGGTCGGCTCGTAGTTCAGAGTCGTGTCGTCGTCGTGACCGTTCGGGCCGATCGGCAGGTACGACGCGGAACCTTCTTTGCCGTTCAAACGGCTGAGGGCCACGGCGGTCGGCGGCTTCGTTTTCAGATCCAGCCACCAGAGTTCGGCATGCGTCCCCACGTCGGCTTTGGGGTTCGGCGGAGCGACGTCGGCGTCGGATCGCGTGCCGCCGTAGTCGCGTCCGTTGAACCGGGTCTCGCGTTCAAATACGAGGCCGTCGTTCGTCGGTAGGAAAGACGGAAAAAGGGCGGTCGATCCAGCGGCTGGCGTGTGCAGCGTGGTTAGCGCGCCAAACGTTTTGGTCGCGTTGTCGAACGTCATCATGCCGAGCGTTTTCGCATCGGCTCCCGGCGCGCCTTTAAACATCGTGAACGCAAGGCTCTTTCCGTCGGGCGAAAACGAGGGATAAGCGCCGCTGAAGCCCGAAGGCCAGTTCGTCGGAATGGGAGAGGGAGAGCCGGACGCTCCGCTCGGGATGGCGAAAAGCCCGTTCGGCGTCGTCGTCGAGCCCGAGGCGGTGCTCGAATCGCCCACGAACATCGTGCCGTCCGGGTAGATCGCAGGCCAGGAGAAGTTGGCCGCCCCCCCCTCAGGCGTCAGCGTAGTTTCAGCTCCTGTTTTTAGATCGTAAGCGCTGAACTTTCGCTCGTCGCCCCCCGAGCGCTGCGTAATCAGCACAGACCCGTTGGCGGCAACCGAGTGACACACGCGGCACTGCGAGCTCCCCCCGTTTCCACCGGCGATGAGCGCCGGATCCGTCGATGATCCTCGGATCGCGAGCGTCGCGGCTCCGAACCTTCCGTCTCCGCCCATGGCGCCGCCATAGTTTTTTGCGAGCCGGGTGCCGTAGGAGTTGTAATACACAATTCCTTTGAGCGGCGCCGAGGCGACTTTCCAGGTACGCGTGATGGGCCCATAGGCCACCCCGCCTTTCGCGAAGACGAGCGTAACGGTGACATCCTCTCCAGCGTTCGACGCGAGGAGTTTTCTCCACGCTTCTTGTGGAATCGGGTGATGGGTAAAAGGCGTACTTGTCTTTGAAAAGAAGCCCTCGTACTCGAAAGAAGCCTCGCGGAGATGGATGTAGACTGCGTCGTAGTCGCCCTGGGCGCCGGGAGCCCATTGCAGGAGCGGCGCGAGGATACCCCGAGGCCACACGGTTTTGTCGTAGGGGTAAAGGCCCGCGAGTCCGGGGTCGCTGACGGTCGCGCCTTTCAGAATGGAGATGGTCTGCGCACTCACCGCGCCTCCCGGACCTTCGCCTCCCACACCGCCGTAGCCGCCTGCGCCGCCGCCGCCCGCCTCGGCTCCGGCGTCTCCCGAAGGCGATCCGTTATCTGCTGTTTTGACCTTTACGACCACGCTGGTGGTGGCGGACCGACCGTTCCGCGTGGCGGTAACCTTGGCGGTACCGCCGACAGCGCCAGACGCGGTAAAGATGCCGCTTGTCAATCCGACGCCGCCAATCTCCCCGCGATCGATCGTGAAGGACGCCGGGACCGACGTGCCCGCCGCCGTCATGGCTTTAAAAGCGATGGTCTCCGCGCCTTGCCCGGAGGTGAACGTCACGACAGGATTCTCGGGCAACAGAACGAAGGGCTCGCCTTTCGAGTCCGCCGAGCCATCAAGAGGACCGCCGCCGAAGGACGGAGGATCGCCTCCCGAAGCCGTTGTGCCCGCTTCCGTTGTGAGGTCAATGAAGGACGACACGACCCCTGTATTTCCGCAGGCCGCAAGAAGACCAAGACCCAGGACAGAAGAGCCGACCAGCACGTCGATCGTTCGCATCACGTAGAACGATATCTCAGCGCAAAAAAAGAATGATGCTTATGAGGTTCAAAATTCAACCTCGAGCGATTCGTAAAACAAGTCGTTCCAAAACGAAGAAGGTTCTCGTCGGGAAGCGTAAGGTCCCAAGCGTGGTAAGCGTTTCATCTCCGACATAGGGAGGCGAGAAGGACTTCGAGAACGCGTCGGCGTATCGCTGAAGCCCGGGCGTTTCGTACGCATCGAGCCTAACGCGCCTCGGCCACCCCATCGTTCGCCTCGAGCGTAGTAAGCGACCGCCCCTCTTGTGTCATGTCACGGAGCTTGCGTTCGGCTTCCGCACGATGGCGATTGAACGGGCCCGCATGGTCGTCCAATCCTCGTTGGCCTGCTACAGTGTCAGCGCGTAGTGGTGCTACACCGCGCATCGCTTGGGAGAAGTCCAACCATGACGTCGAACGCAGCCGAAGCGCTACGAGCGTCGCTTCGTGCGAGGTGCAAACCGTTCGACTTGTCCCGCGCCGTCGGTACTAACCGTCCGAAGCCCGAAGACGCGCCTCTTGCGTTTAGGGGTCAAAGAGTTTGAGCTGCGCAGAGGCCTTGGCGGTATTGCGATCACGTTTCGACGCGGACTCGGGCGACCCAGTCTCGCGATGGCCGCTGGCTAGCTGCGCGGCCCAAAGCGCGTCGACGGTCTCGAGCGTATCGGCGTCGCTAGGCGTCTTATCGTCGCGAATACGGAGAATGCGCGGGAATCGAAGCGCGTATCCACTCGCGTGCCGCGCGCTGCGTTGAAGGCCGTCGAAACCGACCTCGAGCACCACAGACGGATGCACGTGCAGAAGGCCGTCGCGCTCTTCGCCGTCCGCGAGCGCCGAAAGCTGCGTCGTGAGGTTCTTGATTTCGGCGTCAGTAAGACCGCTGTAAGCTTTGCCAATCTGGAGAAGTTCATCCGACCCGCGCACCGCAAACGTGTAGTCACTGAGCCATCCTGCGCGCTTGCCATGACCCCGCTCGGCCGCGACCACGACGACGTCGAGTGTCGCGAGTGCCTTCTTCACTTTGAGCCATCCAGACCCGCGTACGCCCGCCGCGTAAGGCGCGTCGAGACGCTTGAGCACGAGGCCTTCGTGCCCGCGGGCTCGTGCCGCCTCGAATTCGTGGTCCATCACGGCGCGCGAAAGCAGCGGCCGTGAGTCGTGAAGAACCACGCGCGCGTCGCCCGCGGTGGCCCGCGCCAGCCATCGAGCGAGGCGTGCGCGGCGCTCTTGAAAAGGCAGCGAGAGTAAGGCCTCGTCCCCCTCGAACAGAATGTCGTAGACGACATACTGCACGGGATTTGAACGAAGCAGCGATTCGCCCGGCTCGGTTTTTTTCAAGCGCCGCTGAAGGGCCGAAAAGGGCCGCGGTCTGCCATCGGGCGTTACGACGACGATTTCGCCGTCGAGAATCACAGCGGGCACAACGCGCCGCGCGGCATCGGCAAGGCACGCGACAATCTCAGGGAATGCGGTCGTTACGGAACCTTTGCCGCGCGCAAAAAGGCGAACGTGCTCAGAGCCGACATGGGCCTGTGCGCGAACGCCGTCGATCTTGTCTTCGACGGCGTGCCCGACCGACACGTCGGCGCCCCTGTACGTATCGAGCGGTGAGGCGAGCATGAAGCCAAGCGGGCGCCCGACGATCACGCGTGCCTCTTGCAGGCGGTCCTCGAACGCGAGTTGAGCGACCTCACCGATGTCCGAGACCAAGCTCGCGGCCCGCCTTACGGCCTCGAGCGGGCGTGAGAACGCTTTCGCAATAGCCTCCTCGACGACAGCCTCTTTCGCACCAATCCGCATTTCGGACAAAAAGGCGCGCGCGAGGTACCGCGCCTCCGGCGGCGTGCATGCCGCGAAAGCGACTTCGAGCGCCCGAAGCTTTTCGCTTCGAGAGCGCGTCGCCGCGAGGTCGAACGCAAGCGACTCAGCCGCTTCGAGCGTAAGTCCCGCCGGTGCGCGGCCCCCGGCGACGGCGCTCGCTACGGCCTCGCCAATGCCCGAGCCGAGGTCGCCCGAAGCGCGAGCGCGCCTTCCGAGCTCTGTCGCAGGTACCCGAGTCACAGCTACCGCGACCTCGAAAAGAAGGGCTCCAGACGCGCCGAGTGTGCGATCGTCTCCGAGCGGAAGCATCGTCCCCGTGACGAAGCGAGCCGCAAACGCCAGCCGTGCGCCATCGCGCGCGGCGACGTCCCTCAGCGCCCGCGTAAGGACGTCGACCTTCGCCGTTCGCGAGCGTGTTCGCGCCACCTCGTCCAAAGCCTCACAAAGCAAGCGCATCCTGAGTCGTTAGGCGCACAACGCGCCCTTCACAAGGGTTTAGAAAAGCAAAGTCGTTGACCGAAGCGACCCCTCGGTCGCGCGACCAGGCTTATGTGAAGAAGTCGCGCAACGATTCGTGGATGCGGCCGACACGCCGCCCATGAACTCGTTGCCGTCGCCTTACCGCCTTATTTTTGCGCTTTCCAGCGCGTCAGCGTGTGGCGTGTTCGGTGGCGATGAAGACACGATCGCCGCTCCTTCTGCCATGCCCAGCTCCGACGACGCGGGCGCTGCCTTGGTCGGCGGCCCGGCGAACCCAAACGACGTCACCAACGCGCGCGGGATTTTTGTCGCGCCTCACGGCGCCGAGAGGGCGGATGGCTCCTCCGAACATCCTCTCGCCCGAATTCAGGCAGGCGTTGAGCTCGCACAATCGGTCGGAAAACGCGTTTACGTTTGCACGGGGACATACCGCGAAACACTCACGGTCGCGAACGGCGTGTCAGTGACCGGCGGCCTCGCGTGCAGTGACGGGGCGTGGCGCCTCGGCGGCCTGCGCTCACGCGTCGACGCACCGTCGAGTCCCGCCGTCCGCGCCATCGGTATCGACACCCCTACCCGCCTTGAAGCTTTGGAGATCTTCGCCCCCACAGCGTACGTGCCGGGTGCGAGTTCGATAGCGCTTTACGCCGCACACGCGAATGCACTCGTCATCGCCAACGCACACCTCGCCGCGGGCCATGCCGCAAACGGCGAAGATGGCACTTCGGCCATTCAATTGGAGCAAGCTTCGACCGCGCATGGCAGTCCGTCGATTCATGCCTACGAGTGCAAAAATCCGTTTTTGATGTGCGCGGGAGCAGCGGCGTTTACGCCAACTCGAGCCGCTTCTGGCACAAACGCTTGCCTCGGCCCACGGGGATTCGCAGGGGAATCCGGAGGCTATGGGGGAGCCGGCGGAACATGGCGAGTCGTCCCGCGCCCCGCCGCAGCCGAGCCGAACCCGGACCTAACATTCATGTTTACCGTGTTCGATTCCTACGCCGAACCGGGAGAATCAAATCGGACGTCTGCCGACGGTAGAGACGGAGGTTCTGGACGAAACGGAGCCACGATAGGGGCGTTCTCGGGTGACACTTACCTTCCTGCAGACGGCACCGCAGGCGCTGATGGTTCGCCCGGATTCGGTGGCGCGGGTGGCCGCGGCGACGTCCCGGCAGAAGGTCGAGCGCGACCGAGCGATAACCTGTGGGTCGGGAACGCCGGAGCGAGCGGCGGCGCGGGCGGGTGTCCAGGTCTCGCGGGCACCGCGGGAAAGGGGGGCGGGGCAAGCGTTGGAGCGCTTCTGGTGGAGAGCACCGTGACGCTTGACGGAACCGTCGTGACGGCAAGCCGAGGGGGCCAGGGAGGCTTAGGGGCCTTCGGAAGCTCGCCGAGCGTGGGGGGTCGAGCCGGCGCCAACGAGACAGGTCTTGCTCAACTCTCCGCCAAGCCCGGAGGCCGTGGCGGCCAGGCTGGAACGAGCGGCAATGGAGGCAACGGTCCTTCCGTCGCGCTAGCGCACACCGGCGCGGCGCCGAACCTCGAAGGCGCTACGCGACTGGTCGCAGGCGAAGGAGGCGCGCCCGCCGTCGCCCGCACGCGAACCGACGCGCTTGGCCTTACGCGCGCCATTTCTGCGACTGCCGCAGGTCTAGCAAAAGCGATACTCGCGCTATAGCGCACCGTCGCCGTCACGGGTACGGCGCGCAACGCGCCTCGTTATCGCATCGAGGATCGCTTCATGGGTCGCCGGCGACGCAAGCGGAACGTCACCTACCGGATCGCCGAAGGCGGCGATGGCATCGCGAAGCGCTTCGCGCACGCTGATCGCCAGCATCAGCGGCGGCTCACCGACCGCCTTGCTCCCGTGGACCACGCCATCCTGAGCGGCTTTCTCGAGGAGCGCCACGTTGAACCGCTCCGGCGCGTCTCCCATCGTCGGAATCTGGTACGTGCTCGCGGAATGCGTGAGAAGCCGGCCCTCGGGGCTCCACTTTAGCTCCTCGCCGGTGAGCCAGCCCATGCCTTGGACGAATCCGCCCTCGATTTGACCTCGGTCGACCGCAGGGTTCAGGGACTCGCCTACGTCGTGGAGAATATCGACAGCCAAAACACGTTTCATACCGCTATAGCCGTCGACCTCTACCTCGCTCACCGCGGCGCCATACGCAAAGTAGTAAAAGGGTTTGCCCTTTCCTTTTGCCTTGTCGTAGCCAATCCCTGGCGTGCGATAAAAGCCGTTCGCCGAGAGTTGGACTTGCTTGATGTACGCGCGTTCCACGACGCGTTCGAACACGACTTCGACATCGGGTGCCTGCGGAGCACGCGCTTTGCCGTTTTCGAAGAGGACCGCGCCCTCGGGTATCGCAAGTCCCGATTCAAGCTCGATAAGCTCCGCCGCGATAGGCGCGAGCCGTTCGCGTAGTGTGACACACGCGGCTCGTACCGCCGCTCCGTTGAGGTCCGAACCACTCGACGCGGCCGTCGCTGACGTATTCGGGACCTTGTCGGTTTGGGTACGCATGACGCGAACGGAAGCCGCCGGCAGTCCCAGCTCGCGCATCGCGACGCCCTGAATCTTCGTGTAGAGGCCCTGCCCCATCTCCGTACCGCCGTGGTTCACTTGGACCGTTCCGTCGCGGTAGATGAGAACAAGCGCACCTGCCTGGTTCAGCCACGTCGCGGTAAACGAGATACCGAACTTCACGGGCGTCATCGCAATGCCACGTTTGATACGGGCACTTCTCGCGTTCCATGCATCGATTTCGACACGCCGCTCGGCGAACTTCGAGCTCGCGAGCAAAGCGCCCCATATCTCGGGTATGCGCTCGTCGCCCAGCTCCTGCCCGTAGTGCGTGGTGTTGGTCTCACCCGAGCCGCGGTAAAGGTTTCGCTCGCGAACCACCTCAGGCCGAAGTCCGAGATGCCGCGCGACTCGGTCGAGAATGTCCTCCATCACGAGCATGCCTTGCGGGCCTCCGAATCCACGAAACGCCGTGTGGGAGCAGACGTTCGTTTTCGCAACGCGCCCCGTGAACCTCACCGCGGGTACGTAATAGGCATTATCCAGGTGAAAAAGCCCGCGATCGCAGATAGATTCCGATAAATCGAGCGCCCATCCGCCATCTGCGAAAAGGTCAATGACAGCGCTCGAAAGCTTCCCGACCGCGTCAAATCCGACACTGTAGCGGGCGTAGAACGGGTGACGCTTCCCCGTCACGCTCATGTCGACGTCGCGATCGAGTTGCACCCGCACCGGGCGCCCGGTGCGGTTCGCCGCGAGTGCGACCATGGCCGCCCAGGCATTGCCTTGCGTCTCTTTTCCGCCAAAACCGCCCCCCATACGCGGCGACTGCACCGTCACTTTGTTCCGCGGAAGGGCAAGTACATGCGCGACAACCGCCTGCACCTCGGTCGGGTGCTGCGTGGACGACGAGACAAAGATCTCTCCATCTTCGCCGCTCTCGGCCCACGCCGCCTGGGACTCGAGATAGAAGTGCTCCTGACCTCCGATCTCAATCTCACCGTCAAGTCGATGCGTACTTCGCGCGAGCGCGTCTTCGCTATCGCCGCGACGGATCACATGCGGCTGCGTATGAAACGATTTGCGCGCGAGCGCCTCACGGAGCCCGACGACAGCCTCCGAAGGCATAGGCGCATATTCGACCTTAACCTTCGCCGACGCGCGGCGGCAGGCGTCGAGCGACGTCCCCACGACGAGCGCGACGACTTGGCCGTGAAAGTGTACCTCCTCCTTCGCGAAAAGCGGCTCGTCGTGACGAACCGCACCGACGTCGTTTCGCCCCGGAACGTCTTTCGCCGTAAGCACGCAAGCAATTCCCGGTGCGTGCTCGGCCTCGCTCGTATCGACACTCAGGACGCGCGCGCGAGCGTGTGGACTCATCACTGGCCACACCTCGAGCATCACTCGGCGCCGCGCGACGTCATCGACGTAGAGCGCGCTCCCGGTCACGTGTCCCACCGCGCTTTCGTGGGTCAAACTCCGGCTGGGATCGTGGCTGGTCCCGGGCAGACTTGCACCGTAAACCTCGTCATTCCCGAAGGAAATGGCTACGTCCTGCGCGCCGCTCGTATCGCCCCGAAAGAATTTTTCGAAAAGGTTCGCCACGAGCTCGCGCCGAAACGCGGCACCTGAGCGAACGTCATCGAGCGGCGTGAACTCCGCGCGCAGCAGGACCTGCGCCGCGCGCATCGTGCTCTCGTTCCAGACCTTACCGAGGAGAAACGCCTCTGTACTGAAGGCGCGGACCGGCATCGCGGCGACTCCGCCGTACGCGAGCCGCACGTGGCCTATCACGTCGTCGTCATCGGTATCTATAACGAATGCCGCAGCCACAATGCTGATATCGAGTTCACGCCGCTTAGAGACCTTGTACGAATCCATCCGACGACGCGCCCGCGCGGCAGTGGGCACATGGCGCGGCACATGAATGTCGCGGACCATCTCGTCCGGTGCGAGAACCGTTTTACGATAGGCCACGAAAAAGTCCGCGAGAGACAGCGTCCTCGTCGCCCCTCGCTTCGCGAGAACTACGCTCGCGTCGAGCGCGAGCATTATCGGAGCCATATCTCCGATGGGAGAAGCCGTGACCAGGTTGCCGGCGAGCGTCGCGCGGTTCCGGATTTGCCGCGACGCGAAGGCCCAGAGCATCTTGTCGAACATCGGGTATTCACCCGCGAAGGCCTCCTCGACATGCGTGAGAGTCGCGGCGCCTCCGACAGTGAACGCCAATTCGCTTCTCTCGATACGCGAAAGCTCCGAAATCCCCTCCGTAGAGACAAGTCGCGGATACGCCCGACCTTGCTTGTTAATCGCGACGCCAATTTCTGTCGCGCCCCCCACGAGCTCGGCGCTAGATCCATAGGTTGCCTTGAGTTCGAGCAAGTCATCGAGCGTCGTCGGACGAGAAAATGACTCGCCTGAGGCGCTCTCGTACACAAGAGCGGGTATGCAGCCATCGTTCTTCTTCAATCGAAGCTGAAACACATCCACTGACGACGACCGCTGCGCGAGGGCCGAGAGCATCGCCTCGCGAATCGGCCGGTAGCCCGTGCAACGACAGAGATTGCCATTGAGCTGGTCACCGACGCTTTCCTTCAACCGACGCGAAGTACCAAGGTCATCGCGATAGAAAGCCTCGAACATCGACAGAACGAAACCTGGAGTGCAATACCCGCACTGCGACCCGTGGCACGCGACCATCGCCGCCTGCACCGGGTGAAGCGTTCGATCGCTCGCGGCAACCCCCTCCACGGTGACAACCTCGCGACCGGCGACCATCGGCAGGAGAAGGATGCAGCTATTGACCGCGCGGAACGTTCGCTGCCCGCGCGCGTTCGTGTCCACCAACGCGACGGTGCAAGCTCCACAGTCCCCCTCGGCACAGCCCTCCTTGCTCCCGGTGTGACCGTTCGCGCGGAGCCAGCTCAGAAGTGACGTGGTCGCAGACTCTCCGTTGACGCGAACAGTCTGGCCGTTGAGAACAAAGTCGAAAGCCGACGCAACCATCAACGCACGATAGTCGCGGCAGGACCTTCGGCGAGACGAGATTCACCTGAACGCTCAGCGGTGAAGCGACGAGCTTCGTTTTGTGCGATTTTCGACTTCTAGGCTCGGTCGACGGTGACGCTACCTCGCTGTCGAGCGCGACCGTTTCCGCCAGGCGACCATCTCTGCCGCAATCGAAATGGCGATCTCGTCAGGCAAGCGCGCCCCGATTTCGACGCCAAGAGGCATACGCACCCGCGCACAGTTCGCTACAGAAACCCCGCGCAATTCGAGCCTTTGCCGCGTGCGCTCGGCCTTGGCGCGGCTTCCGACGCCCCCTACGAACGCGAAATTACGCGAGAGTGCCCAAGCGATCGCCTGCTGGTCGAGGTGGTGATCGTGGGTCATGACGAGGCAAGCGCCTCGAGGGTCGACCGCTCTCATGGCTTCGTCGTCCACCTCGCCCTGATGACACCGGACCCCTGGAAACCGCTCCTCGCGGGCCCATGATTCTCTTCCGTCCACAACGGTCACTCCAAATCCCAGGTTTACAAGGAGCGGTGCCAACGCTGTGGCGACGTGACCCGCGCCGACAATCAAGCAAGGCACCAAACCGTCTATGGGCTCAAGGAGGACTTCGAGCCGACCACCGCAACACATCCCGAGCTCCGCGCCGAGC
Source organism: Polyangiaceae bacterium (assembly GCA_025353725.1). Classification (GTDB taxonomy): domain Bacteria; phylum Myxococcota_A; class Polyangia; order Polyangiales; family Polyangiaceae; genus Labilithrix. Next base: position 223,745 of record JANXOF010000095.1, read on the forward strand.
TTGAACCCGCGAACCTGGTGTTTTGCCGACACGTCCGCGACGACGGCCTGCAACGCTTCGAGGGTCGCTCGCTCCATGGCCCCTCCCCCGACCGTCCCCACGCACGTGCCGTCTTCCGCGAGGTAGAGCTTTTGCCCCGGTGTGCCTGGTGCTGAGCCGTGCCGCTCAAGAACAGTCGCCATCGCGCCACGAAGGCCCACGGATGCGCAAAATGCCGCGGTCTTGAGCACGTTTGCCGCACTCGCGGCGCCAGGTAACGGGAGTGGCGGCACGTCACCGGGAGATATTTCAATCACAGGGCGATTCTACATGCGGGGCGGCCGGGTTCGCCTATCCTCCCGCCCTCATGCAGGCTCAGGGTCACACCTACGATCCCAGTCAAGTCCTCGTCATGATCCTCGCGGGGGGCGAAGGGAAACGCCTCTACCCGCTTACGCTCGACCGCGCGAAGCCGGCGGTACCTTTTGCCGGGCGCTACCGCATCATTGACATTGTGCTCTCGAACTTCGTCAATTCGGGATTGTCGCGAATCAAGATCTTGACCCAGTACAAGAGCGCATCTCTCGAAGAGCACATTGCCCGCGTGTGGCGCCTTTCGCCCATCCTTGATCAGTTTATCGAGGCTATTCCGGCGCAGCAACGAACAGGCCTCTCGTGGTTCAAAGGCTCGGCCGACGCCGTCTACCAGTGTCAGCACGTGATTACCGACGAGAAGCCGGAGTTCGTGTGCATCTTCGGCGGCGATCACGTCTACAAGATGGACATTCGCCAGATGATTCAGGCGCATGTCAGTCGCAATGCGGCGGCGACTGTCGCAGCTATCCCCGTTCCACGAAAAGAGGCGAGCGACTTCGGAGTCTTGGAAATCGACGCCGAGGGGCGCATCATCGCGTTTCACGAAAAAGTTGCGAACCCGCCAACCATGCCTGGCTCATCGGATATGTGCTTAGCGTCGATGGGCAATTACGTATTCCGGACCGACGCCCTCATGCGGGAGCTGCATGAGGACGCGAGCATAGAGACGAGTAAACACGACTTCGGCCACGACATTCTTCCGCGCATGGTCGCCAATGGCGACGACGTATTCGTCTACGACTTCAACAAGAACCTCGTTCCCGGCGAAGAGCCACGCGGCCACGCCTACTGGCGAGACATTGGGACGATCGAAGCCTACTGGGACGCGCAGATGGACCTCATCGCGATTCATCCGCTTTTCAATCTCTACAACGAGCGCTGGCCCATCCGCACTGGCGTAACCCACGATCCGCCCGCCAAGTTCGTATTCCGCGACGAGGCCCACGCGCGCGTCGGTATCGCGACCGATTCAATGGTCAGCCACGGCTGTATTATCTCAGGAGGGCGCATCCACCGAAGCGTCCTTTCGGTCGGATGCCGGATCAACTCCTTCAGCGAGGTCGAAGAATCCGTGCTTTTCGAGCGCGTACGTATCGGCCGGCACGCCAAAATTCGCCGATGCATCATCGACAAAGACGTCGAGGTTCCCTCCGGGGTCGAGGTCGGATTCAACCTCGAGGCCGACCGGAAGCGCTTTTTCGTCACGGACAATGGCTTGGTCGTGATCCCGAAGCGCGCCAAGCTTGACGACGAAAAGATGTGGCGCCTGTAACCGCAAGGAGACCTCCGTGCGCACGATCATTGTTGGCGACGTTCATGGGTGCCGCGCCGAGCTGGAAGCCCTGCTTTTACGCGTCGGTTTTAGGAGCGGCGACCGACTTGTCTTTGTCGGAGACCTTGTCGCACGCGGTCCCGATTCGCTCGGAGTACTCGATATCGCGCGTCGGTCCGGTGCGGTCGTCGTTCGCGGGAACCACGAGCAAAGGCTCCTCGACTCGCGGAACACGCGCCTCAATCGCGTGCCGCTTGGGCTCACGCACACGGAGCTCAAAGTCTCGCTTCGGCCTGTTGACTGGACGATCCTGGCAACGTCGAAGCTCTTCGTCGACCTACCCGACCACGGCGTACGCATCGTTCACGCAGGGGTCGCGCCTGGCGTCGCTATCGAAGCGCAAGCGCCGCTCACGCTGATGAATATCCGCACGGTCCGCGTCGAAGCGCGCGAGGTTGGCGGACAGCGATTCGACGCGGCAAACGTGCTCTGGGGCTCAACGTACATTGGCCCGCCGCAGATCGTGTTTGGACACAACGCCGCGCCCGGCCTCCAAGTGCATGCGTGGGCGACCGGACTCGATACGGGCTGCGTCTATGGTGGAAGCCTCACGGCGATGGTCCTCCAGCACGGGCAGAAGGTACCCCGCGAAATCCGAGCAAGACGCGCACTCCTCGTCTCCGAGCCCGCCCAGCGCGTCTGGTTCGCCCCTGTGATTCCACGCGTCGCAAGAACATCAGCGACGGTTCTTCCGGTCGACTCTACGTAGACACGGCGTCGACCGCCCACTAGCGTCACGCCGCGCGTGAGTCGCGGTGAGGCCAAATGAGTGAACCCAGATATCCGTTCGTGCATGTCGATGTCGCCTCGGAGGACGTCGATGAGACCAGCGGCTTGCTCTTCGAGCTCGGCGCGGAGGGAGTCGAGGAGCGTGACGAAACAACGCTCGCGAAGAGCGCCTCGAGCGGCAAGGTCACGCTCGTCGCAGCCTTCGCTACCCGTGAGGAGGCGAACGAGGCGATAGCTGCGATCGAAACCTCGCGCCCCGCCCTCACGCCTCGCTACGAGGAAGTCGTCGGCGACGCGTGGCGCGATGCGTGGAAGGAGCATTACAAGCCTTACGCGATCGCCGAAGGCCTCGTTGTGCGACCACCGTGGGAGCCCTACGAGGCGAAACCCGGTGAAAAAGTGCTGGAGCTCGAGCCCGGTCGCGCGTTCGGAACGGGGCTGCACGAGACCACGCGCCTCGTCGCACGGGCCATCAAGGCCCACGCCGCCGAGGTGCAAGGCAAGCTCGTGATCGATGTCGGATGTGGCAGTGGGATCTTGGCACTCGCCGCGTTAGCGCTTGGGGCCGCGCGCGCGGTGGCTATCGACAACGATCCCGAGGCTATCGACGTGACGCGCGAAAATGCCGCGCGCAACGGCGTGACCGAGAGAATCGATGCGAGTACGACAGACATTGAAGCACTCGACGGCGCGATGCAGGCTCCGCTCGTGCTCGCGAACATTGAGGCACGCGTCCTCATACCGATGGCTCGCCACCTCGAGGGTCGCGTGACCTCGGGCGGCTTGTTGCTGCTTTCGGGCATCCTGAGCTTCCAGAAAGACGAAGTGAGGGCCGCGTACCCCGCCATGGAACTCGTCGAATCGACGTCGCTTGGAGAGTGGGTTTTGCTCGTGCTTCGCAAACCGTGAAAAGCGCTCGGCGCGTGTCATGAGCATCCGTACGCCGATAGAACGGCTCACGGCGGGCGAGCACACCCTCACGGCTGCGGCCTCACATCACCTCTGTCGCGTTCTCCGACTGCGTGAGGGCGATCGCTTTATGGCGTTCGACCCGAAAGCACGCACGGAGGCCGACGGTACGATCGTGGAAGCGTCGAGTGTCGCAGCGCGCGTGACCTTCGGTTTGGTGCGAGGCGCAAACGTCATTGCTCGCGTTCCCCTCTTGCTTCTTTATGCGCTCGCGAAGGGCGACAAGGTCGATGCTGTCGTGCGCGACGCGACCGAGCTTGGCGCGACGCGCATCGTGATCGCGCGAACCTCGCGCGCCGTCGCCAAAGTAGACTCCGTGCGGCAGGTCTCAAAGCTCGAGCGATGGCGGCGGGTCGCCGAGCAGGCGTCTCGCCAGTGCGGTCGCGCCGATCCACCAACGGTCGAGGGCGTACGTGAATGGCGAGAAGCGCTCGACCTGGCAGCGGAGGAAACCGAAGCGCGCTTTTGTCTTTGGGAGAACGCGACCGAGCCTCTTGGACCGCGGCTTTACGCTGCGGTAACGTCCGGCCGATCGTTAGCGTTCGCCATTGGTCCCGAGGGCGGGCTGACCGCGGCCGAAGTCGAGCAAGCGAGCGAGCGCGGGTTCTCGCCCGTCTCCCTCGGTCGCTTTATCTTGCGGACCGAAACGGTGGCAGCCGCCGTCCTAGGTGCGGTCCGAGTGTTAGCGGCGCCGTGATGTTCACCGACGCCGGCCGCGAGGGGTGTCGGCATCCGACCCCTGAGCTCCCGCGCTCACCAAACGTCGCAGCGATCTTTCCTCACCATTTTCGCGTCAGGCTTACACGAGAAGGCCTCCGCGAATTCTGGCGTATTCGAGATCGGCCCGTTCACACGAAGGCTCGGCGGCGAGTGGGGGTTCGTAGCCACTTGATAGCGGAGAGCCTCGTCACGAAGCTTGCCACACCAGCCTTGCGCGAAACCAACGAAGTATTCCTGCTCGGCCGTAAATTCCCCCCTCGAAGGGCTCGGCGCGAGCTTGGCCGCGGATGCCTTCATGGCTTTGAAGGCGAGCTTTAGGCCTCCAAGGTCAGCGATATTTTCGCCGAGTGTGAGGGTCCCGTTCACGTGTAGGTCACCGAGGACGACATAGTCGTTGTATTGATTTTTGACGCATGAGGCCCGGCGCTCGAACTCGGCGTTTACTGCGGGTCCCCACCAGTCCTTGAGGTTTCCGTCGGCATCGAATTGACGCCCCTCATCATCAAATCCGTGAGTGAGCTCGTGTCCCATGACCATCCCGATTCCGCCGTAATTGGTAGACGCGGGCGCCGAGCTCGCAAAGAATGGAGACTGGAGGATTCCGGCCGGAAACACCATTTCGTTGAGCTGCGCATCGTAGTAGGCATTGACTGTAGGCGAGCTCATTTGCCACTCGGCGCGATCCACCGGCTTACCAAGCTTGTTTATCTGGCGACCGTGCTCGAACCGGGACGCGTTGATCGTATTGGTAATGAAAGATTCGCGACCGACGATCAATCCTCGGTAGTCGCGAATGTGTTCCGGATAAGCTATCTTGTTCGCTATTTTACCGAGCTTGAGGAACGCAGCTTTGCGGGTCGACTCGTCGAACCACGAGAGCTTCTCGATGTTTTCATGCATCACGGCCTCGATGGCTGTGACCATACCGACGACCGTCGACTTGCCATCCGAACCGAGAGTCTTTTTGACAAACGGCTCGCCGAGCGCCTCGCCGAGGGCCGCATCTGTGGCTCGCACGCAGCGTTTCCAGCGAGGAGCTATCGACTTTGCCCCCGTCAGCGCTTGTCGCCACCGGAACTGCTCATCGACGAAACGCGCCGGGAGTTCGCTGGCATTCTGCCGAAGAAGGTGCCACCGGAGGTACGTCTTCCAATCCGCGATCGAGACTTTCCCGCCAATCATTTGGCCGGCCGCCTTCATGAAGTCAGGCTGCGCTACGTTGAAGCTCGTGACGTTTTTCGCGAATGCCGCCTCAAGCCACGAGTCCCACGCCACGCCGGGCGCGACCTTCGGCAAGTTTACCTTTGTCGAAGGATGGTTGATCTTCTTGGGCTCGCGACGGTCCTCCTTGGACATCGACGCCGTCGCGATCATCGTTTCGACCGCGAGCACGACTTTAGCGGCAGCCTTCGCCTTGACGTCAGTATCGCCTGCCAGAACGAGCATATCCGCGACATGCTTGGCGTACGCTGCTCGAAGCTCAACCATTTTCGGAGTCTTCACGTCGAGGTAGTAGTCGCGCTCGGGCATTCCCAAACCGCCTTGGGAGATCATCCCCACCATGGCGGTCGCGTCGTTGAAGTCCTGACCCGCACTGAACTGCCAGACCATTCCGAGGCCATCGGCTTGCAGCTTGCCGAGAAGCTTCGTCAGCGAGGCAGGGTCTTTCACCTCCCGTATGCTCTTCAGCCAAGGTTCGAGAGGCGCGAGACCATTTTTTTCAACCGCCGCTTCGTCCATGCACGTCGCGTAGAAGTCACCGAGGGCCTTCCCGTAGGTGTCATCACCGACATCTCCCTTGGCTCTTGCCTCGAGAATGTCTTTGAGCGTCTCCTCGTTGCGATCGTGGATAACGCTAAAACTGCGATACCACGTGGATTCCTCGCTGGGGATCTCATGGCTCTTAATCCACCCGCCGCATGCGTACTGGTAAAAGTCGTCGCAGGGCGAGACGCTCGTGTCGAGTGCGGCCTTCTCGACGCCCGACGGCGCCGCGAGCGTCGGCGCCACCGTCTGCGGCGGGCGCGCTTTACTACCGCATGCCGTGAGGCAAGCGCTGGACGCGACGAACGCGAGTGCGACAAAAGAACCGGCAGCGGAAACAAAGGACGGGCAACGAGTCAAGGCACGACGCATCGGACGCTTATGCCTTCGCGAACGCTTTTCGGCAAGAAATCACACGTCCTCGTGGCACGAACACGCGTGGCGCGAGCCGCTAGAAAAGGAACGAAACCCCGAACGAAACGGTCGGGTAGCCCACGCGAAGCGTCAGGGCGACCGTGTCGTTAAAGTGGAACCGACCCCCCGCGTGAAACATAAAGTCCACGTTGGTGCGCGATGAGACCTTGCACTGGGGCGTCACGGCCGCGTTGCAAAGGTCATCGTAGACGCTGTGGTAAATGTAGAGGCCCGGTTCGCCGAAGACACTCCACTTGGGCGCGAGCCAAAAGTTCCATTGCATCGCCACGGGGAGCAAAAACACGCTCGCGCCGCAGCCGCCGTTCGTGCCCAACCCAAGATAGCTGCAGTAGGGCCCGCTGAAGCGCAGGTAGTCGAGTCCGAACGAAATGGCGACGCTGTTGTTTATGGTCGGCACGAAGCCGTTGTGGACGACAGGAATGCTAAACCTAGCTCCCAGGCCGTACCCGTTCGAAGCCCAGCGGTTGGCCCAGCCAAAGTTTAGGTGGGGCTCGGCCTCGACGTTGTACTCAGGGTGATCGCCGGGGTTTTTGATGATGCTTTGCGCGCTGGCGATTCGCTCGAACGGCTCACCCCCGACAACGCCGACAACGCCGACCACGGGAAGTGCGACAGCAGCCGCGGCCACAAACAGGCTCAGTCTCATGCGCGCGACCTTACTTCGGGATGCGCAACCGGCCCACTGAATCGCAGTTCAAACGTCGCGGCGAGGCAGTCGCCTCGAACCTCGCGCGGGCCACGCGCTGTCCGTGTAGTCTCTGGAGTGCCGTCGCTGGCCCCCCATGCTCGAGCGAATCGCCCTTCACCAAACGCGACTTCATACGCCCGGGCTGGCGCTCGAGGGAAAAGGTGTGGCTCTCGGAGCCAAAGGGCTTGTGCTGCTGCCATCGATCGATCGGCTCGTCGCCTGGCTCAGTGTTTACACACATGAGCATTCACTCGAAGACTTGATCCCAAGCCTCCAGATTCAAATCGTGAAGAGCAAGCTCGGGACGCGTGAGATTACGCTGTCCGTCGCAGCTGAGTCGTCCGACCGCATGGACAGGTTGTCGGAGACTGCACGCCTCGTAGGGGGTTTTTCTTTCACGGGTACGAGCCGGCACTTCGTGCAGTATCGCGACGCCTCTGCGCCGTTCGGATACGACGCCGCGCAACTCCTCTCCACGGACGCAGCTCTCGTGCTCTACCACGAAAGCTTCACGCAGCTCTACGAAGTCGAACGAGAAATAGCTCTAAAATCGCTACTGCTTAGGCTAACGCCACATATCGACCCAACGTCGCTCGACGACGGCGGACCCCGCATCATCGTCGCCGAGCAAGGGCTCGGCCCGGCTCTTATTCACTACCTCGTGCGGTCACGCGTGGAGGGCGAGGTCGCGGTTGGAGAGTGGCCACCGGCCAGCGCGTTCGACGACGGACCGGTCCGGCGAACGATCGTTCGTATTCCCGAATTGCCAAAAAGGCTTCGACCCCTGATGGCAACGACGCCCGGCCTCACGACGTTCCTGCCCGCGGGCCCTGGCGTCGCTGTCGAGATGGGACATCGCCATCCCGTCGCTCTCCGCGCATGTCCGGTGTTCGACCCCCATGGACTCGTGCTCCTTCGCGGCCGGGGCTTTGAGCCGTGGACCCTCGAAAGAACGCCACAGATGGGCGATTTACGCGCCTTTGCACGGGTCGAGCTCCGCGGGGGCGAAGGAAGGGATTCGGCCATCGCGACAGCCACGGGCCTTCCACCGGAGGTACGCGTTCCACTTCGCGTCGTGCCGTCACCGGCGCCGTGGCGCAACGTTACGGCGACGTGGCTTACGCTACCGCTCCTTCCGCTCCTTCGACGAATCGCTTACGTTTTACCGGCGCAAACCATTGCACGGACGCAAATCGCCGTGACGACGGGCGGCGCGTTCCTGCGTTCGAGCGCAGGTATCGAGGCCATTCCACTAGGGATGTTCTTCGTCGAGATCTATCCTTCGCTGTTTATCCCAGCAGGCTACGACGTGATCCCGGCAATCGCTCCAGAGGTGCTTTATCGCGCTCTAGGCCTCGGCGCTCACCCGGGCGCCGGCGTGGCCCCGGCTCAAGTTGTTTTCATTGATACCGCGGCAAAGCCAATGGCGATTGACGAAAGCGCGTTTGTACCGCTCGAGCTGGCTCTCCTCGAGGCACCAGCCTGGGAGCCGCTCGTCGCGGAGACCATCACGCGCGCGCTCGAAGAAACGCCCGCGGACCTAAAACTCGAGCCGCTTGGCGTCTTCGCAATGAGTCAGGTGACGCCGCCGCCGCCGAACGATAACGACGCTCCAAACCGCGTGCGTTAGAGCATGGCGCGAGAGGATTCAGCAGATCTCTGCGACAGGCTCTTTGACGCCTTTCTTGCGCCGCTTGTTCTCGGCGGAGCTCTGCGTCCAGTCAAAGCGATCGGCGGCAAGCGAGCGCTTTGTATGGCCGGGCAAGCGCCGCGCGATAGCGAGGCCGTCTCGCGAACTCAGCTCGCTCGCGTGCGCGTGGCGCGGAAGCTCGCTCCGGTCGATCGCTTCGAGGAGGCGCCGACGGGTCCCGAATGGGCTCTTGCAGCGGCGCTCCACGATCTTGTGCAAGCGACCCATCCAGGATTCAACGCGGCATTTCGTCAACGCGGGCCCGCGCAAATCCTCGACGTCATCGAACAAACGATCGAGCGGATTCCGCTCGCTCCAACACCAGGTGATGCGCTCTCGCGGCACACATGGCTGTCTCGGATGTTCGACCTCGCGCGTACAGATGTCGAGGTCAAGTGGTGGACCGGCTCGGAAACGTTCATGGGAGAGAATCCTCCAGCGCGCCTTACGGCGTGGCCCGAGGTGAGACGGGTCGAACAAACGTTAAGTCACCATCGGCTGATGGACCTCTCCTCGGCGAGCGCCGCAGTCGACGACGAACGTTTCGCGTGCATCGTGCAGCAGCTACTCACGCGTACGCCACTTACCGACTTCGCGACCATCGACCGCGCCACACCTCGATTCGTATGGCAGCGAGCGACACTTACGCTGTGCGCAACGCACACGGGGCGCACACTCGTTCTTCGGGCGCTCGCACGCTGTCCGTCGCGAATCACCGACGCCGCACTCGGCCGCGCCACGCGCGCACTTTTTTCAGCGCGGGACCTGACGTCCGCGTCGCTCGCCGTAGACATCTTGCGCGATCGAGCCCTCGCGGCCGCCGAACGGCGCACGGTATCTTCACCCGTGCCGCCTACCTACGAGGCTGTGGCCGCGGAGGCGAACGACCCCGATAGGGCGTTTGCGACCAGCATCGGTGCCCTCGCGGCGACCCAGTGGATCGCGGAAAATGGAGGTGGCTTCGGTGCGGTCGAGCGCGAGCGAATGCTCCGAACGCTGGCCCCCGCGGCGAATGCCCCAGCCGCGAGGGAACTCAAAGCGCTGCTTTCGGGCTAGCGCCCTGGGATTCGCTACCTGCCGGGCAGATTTTTGAACGTTGACTTCGCTGGCGCGGGCTCAACGTACTCGAGCTTCTCATAAGTCATGACGCCGTTAATAGGATCCGAAACGAGCCCCGTTGAAGCCTTGGCGAAAGTGAAGCCGTACTTGCCGGTCACTTTCACTTTTGCACCGACGGCAGGCAACGGGAAGGGAACGTCGACGCTCCACAGGTCGTCTTTATAGAAGTCTTTTGTCGGGTCCTTAATCTCCTTGAGATTCCGATACTTCTCCATCGCTTCGTAAACGGTCGCAATGTTCTTCGCAAACCCAAGCACACGAATCCGCGGCGCGCCTTTGCCGGCATCTTTCGTGTCTGCGATATAAAAGGAAGGAATCTCTATCGGAGGCGCGCCAACGGCCGGGCAGTCATCGGGATCCTTTTTGCCGACCTTGTGGATGGCGCACGACGGCGCAGCCGTAAAGCTCTCCTCGACAATGTAACCGGCAATAATCACTGGCGCTTTTGTCATTTCGGCAGAGTGAATGCGACTCCGCAGCTGATGCGCGGCCCCGGCGACAGTGTAGGCATCTCCTGCTTTTATCGTGGCTTGGGTGATGGTCGGCGGCGTCGGCAGACTCGGCGCGCGGCCAGACCACGCAGGAGCGGGCTTGTATGGCTCCTCGGTGCTCCCACAACCAGCGGTGAGCACGACAACAGCGAGGGCGCCGAAACGCAGCGGATTACGCATGGTGGCTGAGGAATATCACGGACGAAATCGGCGCGACAAGAACCGACGCGCACGGGTCGTGTCACCTCCGCGCTTTCTCGACGTCACCCGCCGTTTTCCGAAGCTTTCGAATGCGCGTGATACGACTGAGAGGAGGATGTCGGCACGCCTTGATCTCGATGCCCGGGTGATAGCTTCTCGGCTCGGGCTTTCGGACTTCTTCCGCGGTCTGGGACCACCGACGCTCGAAGCCCTCGCTCGGGAAGGCGCTACGCGGAGCCTCAAGGCGGGTCAACGGCTATGGAAGCAGGGCTCCCAAGCCTACGAACTCGCGTTCGTCTGGGAGGGCGAGCTCGAGGTCGTTCGCCGGCTAGAGGGCCGCGTATCCTACCGTTCCGTGGGCATAAATGGTGTCATTGGGTTCTCCAATGCCATCGGTCGCGCCGTGTGCACGGTGGACGTCGTCGCCGGTCCGCCGACGCGCCTCATTGTCATCGCGGGGGACGTTCTTCGAGGTCTCATCCCAACCCATCCAGAAATCGCCTACCGAGCGCTTGAATATATGGGCGCCCTCGTTGGGCGACTGAGCGACGAGGTCGAGATGCTGCATCACGGGTCGCTCGAAGCCCGCCTCCTGAAGCGCCTTCGCGAACTCGCCTCAAACAGGCAGGAGATCCTCATCACTCACCTTGCGCTGGCCGAACAGGTCGCGGCACGACGCGAAAGCGTGACACGCGCGCTTTCGCTCCTAGAGCAAAGAGGTATTCTTTCGTGTTCTCGAGGAAGGATCGTGCTCGCTGCCGTTTCCACCAACTCGTAAACACGGACTTTCAGCACGAGCGATAGGCGCCGGAACGGCACTCGGTGCCCTCGGCGCTCTTTCCAATCTTCACGTCGCCCTGAAAACGGGCTGGAGCCTCCCCGTCATGACGAGCGCGGCACTCGTCGCGCTTGGGGGATCGCGCTGTGCAAACGCCTTATGGAGTCACGTCGAACCGCTCGATCGCCGAGAAATTACGGCCCTCGCGTCGACGGCGTCCGCGGCGGCTTACATGGCGGGAGGTGGAAATATAGCGGCGCTCGCGGCCCTAGTCATGCTCGGCCAAGCCGTCCCGCATCCGGCGCTGCTCTTCCTTTTTTGGTGCGCTCTTGGCGTCCTCGGAACGCTTCTCGCGGCCTTCCTTCGTCGACGAGCAATAGCCGTAGGCGATGCCGAACTCCCCTTTCCTACAGCCTCGGCGACTTCGGAGATCGCGGGCGACTCGAACGCACATGCGGCGGCGGCGGCGAGGCCCCTCGGCTACGCGACCGCTGTCGGAGCGGGTGTGGCGTGGGTTCGCCTCGCGCTCCACATTCCCGCTACCCTCGCGATGCCTGGAGTACTTCGCGGACGAACGCTCGCGTCGTTGACCTTTGGCGTCGACACCAGCCTCCTTCTCCTTGGAGTCGGCGCCCTGATGAACGTTCGTACGGCACTCTCTACTTTTGCAGGCGCACTCGTTACCTATCTTATTCTCGTCCCCGAGCTCCTCGCACGAGGGTGGCTCGAAGATGCATCCTACACAAACGTGGTGGGCTTCATGGTGTGGCCGACAGCCTCGCTCCTCGTGAGTGCTGCGGTCATGGCGCTTGGGCTCGATACGCGCGTTCAGGTCCGCCGCAAAACCGCTCGCGCTCGCCCTCTCGAACGTTCTTTGTGGCTCCTTCTAGGCGCTTGCGCCGTTGCGACGACAGCCTTGGCTTACCTCGCATTCGGCCTCCCTTTATTCTACGGGCTCTTCGCGCTGCCCATCGCGCTCGGCGGAGCCTTGATCGCCGCGCGAACCATGGGAGAAAGTGACGTAGTGCCCACGAAGGCACTCGCCCCATTCGTACAACTCCTCTCAGCAGGAGCGGGGGCGAGCCTTTCAGCTCTTTGTGTCATCCCGAACATCACCAGCAGCGTCGCCCTCCACGCGGCCGACACGCTTGGGAGCCTAAAGATCGCAGGCGCCTCCGGGTTGCGGGAGGGCGAAGTACTCGTCGCGCGTTCGATCGGAGTCTTCGTTGGCGGCGCGGCTGTTCTTTTGGGCTACATCGTACTCGTCTCGCGAGCGCAGGCTTTGCCCACGGCGGGGTTGCCGGCCCCGAGTATCGTGGTTTGGAAGAGCGTCGCCGATCTTCTAGCGCGTGGCGCAGGCTCGATTCCCCCCCCCCTTCGAATCGCCATGCTCATCGCCACACTGCTAGGCTCTGCGCTCGAAATTCTTGAACGAACTTTACCTGCGCGGATTCGACGCTTTGTACCGTCTGCCGTAGGCCTCGGCACCGGCATGGTGCTCCCCGCCTCGAACGCGTTCGCGCTGACTATAGGTGCCATAGCCCGACGCTTGCACGAACGAGGCGCAGGAAAACAATCCCAAAGCGTGCCCATAGCGTCTGGGCTTATCGCAGGCGAAAGTGCGCTTACCGTCGCCTGGCAAGTGGTCGATGCCATTCGCCACATCGCCGCACCCTAAGGAAATCCGCGGGGTTTGATGCCTTCAGCCGGCGCAGGGCACGCTCGTGGGCTAAGTGACTGTCTACTCAACAGTCACCGCTTCTCCGAAGGTAGCTTTCGCAAAACGACGCGGTACGCATAGAGCACGCCAAGCAAGAACGCTTCAAAGGAACCCGAGACGTCCCGGCGCACCCCGCCTTTGGTCTGGGCGACATGCGAACAAACCGGAGAGGGGAAGCACAGTGGCAAGTAGTCATTCCCGAGAAGAAAGGCGTCCGCGAGAAGGCGCGCGACTCGGCCGTTTCCGTTGACGAAGGGATGAATCGTAACCACGCCGACATACGCACAGTAGGCTCGATAGAGCGGTGCCACATGCGGGTTCGCTAGCGTAATATCGAGACGTGCAAGCGATTCCAGAACGAGCGCGGGCGACAAGTATTCTTCGTCGGCCGTAAAGATACGTTCGACGCGAAAGTCAGACGACCCGACGCCAAGACACCGATGAAAGGCTTTCGCTGACCCCACCGACGGGACTTCGCCTCGTTCGAGCGCCGCTTTGAGCTCGAGATTGGCACTATCCCAGCCTTTACGAACACACGAACCGCTAGCGGCCAGGCTGTTTGATGCGAGAAGGCGCCACGCGGCGAGGCGAGAAAAGTCGGGGTCGTGAGTTTGGGTAACTTCATCTCGGAGCGCTTCTAACTCGGCCTGAGCCGTCATCGCTACCTTCGACAGGTCCTCCCTCATGGACCTGTCGAGGTAGGTCGTGATCAGGTCGTCTGCGCGCGAGTCTACGAATTCTCTTTTAGCCATAGGTAATCCCGCACGCTCATTAGACGCAAAGCCTCTCGCTAACGCTTCGAAGTCAGCACAAAGTCTAGCTCGGGCTGCTCGTCTTGCCGGTTCTCGAGCAGGTAAAACCCGGTGTCCGTAGCCGAACGGTCTTCGGTGTGGAGATTCGAAAGGCGGATCGTCTCGACACCGTTTTTCAGGCCCACCGTAAGCAGGCCGACGGACGAGTCGAGAGCCTGGCATCGGCGCGTGGTGTCGCAGTCGTAGAGCCGAAACGCGCCGCGTCCCGTTCGCTTCGCGTAGCTCGTGATGTCGTCTCCCCACTTGTTTTCGGGATGGCCGACCTCGACAGTCTCTATAATAACTTCGTACTCCATCGTCTCGCCCGGCTGCGCATCTTCGAACGTGTACGCGCGATCGATGTACTCACCTTCCTTCTGCAGAACCGCGGGAACGAAGGTCAGGCGATACTGAACCTTCACTTCCCGATCGACCTGTCCCGGACCCACGGTAAAGCGCGACACGGTGAAAATTTTCGTGGAGAGGAAGCTCTTCGCTTTCAGACTCACGCGCGCGCTGAGCGCCTCTTCACTTGCTTGCGTCACGTCATCTTGGGTCACGGAGCAGGCGGGCGTTGCGAGAACGAGGCTCGCGAGAATCAACATCTTCGATTTCATAGACTTAGCTCCAGTGTGCGGACGGCGCACCAAAGGCACGCTCCGAACAGAGCTTTCCTGACACATCGCATCTTCGACGTGTGTGACGTAGATCACAGAACCGACGAATCGCGCGCTCGTTCGTCCCTCCCTCGACGCAGTGGTCAACCGGCTGCCTTGGGTCGGGTGCTAACCCATGTATTCAGGAAGTTCGCACTGTCTTGCCATCCCACTTGGAAGCTTTTCTCGAAGACGCTCTCGATGATACTCCCTAAGCCGAATACCTTCGCTTCCGCTACAATCGTTACGACGCGAGTGCTTCTACCGTCAGCGCGCGGGTCGCACCTGAGGGTACCTTCGTTCTTGAGTTTCCCGGCAAGCACGTTCGGCGTGATGACAAACGTGAGCGTCTTGGACGCTTTATCGAAGCGAGCTTGCTCGTCGTAGCCAAAGCTCGAACCGAGAAGCTTCGCAACCGCCGCAGGCGCCTCGATTTTTGGGATGGCCGTTACGTGCCTCACGATTTCCGCCGCTGTCTCGTATGTCGACGCAAGGGTCCAGGCCGGAAACCCAAGCGCCTTGAACAAGGCTTCGTTGAACTCACGGTCGAAGAAGAGCGCCCAGAAGCGGTCGCAGTCGCAGTCAAGTTCGTGCTTCATCGTGAAGGTCGCCATGTCCCTGAAGGTACTGGGAACCGCGGCTTTTCTGCTAGCCTCGCGAGCCGCTCCCATGTCCAAGACTCTCCTTCTCGAAATCGGAACCGAAGAACTCCCCTCCTCTTTCGTCGACGCCGCTCGATCGGTCCTGCCTGGCCTCGTCCGAGCGAAGTTCGACGGCCTTCGGCTCGGACACGGCCGAATCCACGCACTCGGCACGGCCCGGAGACTCGCCGTGGTCGTTGAGGAGGTCGCGGAGCGCCAGCCTGACGTCGACGAGGAAGTCGTTGGCCCACCCGAGACTGCGGCCTTCAAAGACGGAAGCCCAACCAAGGCCGCCGAGGCGTTTGCGTGCAAGCTGGGCGTCGAGACCGCGACACTCCGCGTCGTCACCTTCGAGGCTGCGGGCAAGCAAAAAGCTGGAAGATTCGTCGTCGGTCGCCGCGAGGAGCGGGGGCGCGATGCGCGCGAGTTACTCGGGAAAGCGCTCGGCGAGCTGTGCGGCGAGATTCCTTTTCGTAAATCGATGCGTTGGGGCGCGGGCACCGCCACGTTTGGCCGACCGGTCCAATGGCTCGTGGCCCTCTTCGACACCGAGACGGTTGACGTCTCGTTCGCAGGTGTCCGCTCGGGCCGAACCTCCATGGGACACCGCTTTCTCGCCCCGGGACCGTTCGAGCTCAGCGCCGCTGATGCCTACGTGGACGCCTTACGACACAAGCACGTACTCGTGGATCGAGACGAGCGCGCCACAACGATGATGAACCGGGTTGCCGCAGCCGCGAAGGCCGCAGGTGGCACCCATGATCCTGACGTCGCGCTCGTGAATGAAAACGCTTCGCTGGTCGAAGAGCCGTACGTCGTCACGGGATCGTTTGACGAAACCTATCTCGCGCTTCCGGCCTCCGTCATTCGTGCCGTTGCAAGGGGTCACCAAAAGTACTTTTGCGTTCAAAAAGCCGACGCATCACTCCTTCCTTGCTACCTCGCCGTCGTCAACACCGCACTCGATCCCGCACGTATCGCCAAAGGCAACGATCGCGTCATGCGCGCTCGGCTCGCGGACGCCAAATTTTTCTTCGAGGAAGACCGAAAGGCAACCCTCGAGAGCCGCGTCGACAAACTTCAAGGCATCGTTTTTCACCATCGTTTAGGTACGGTGCGCGAGAAAGTAGCCCGAATCCAAACGCTCGCGGGAACTTTGGCCAAGGCACTCGGCCTCGCGAGCGAGGACACCAAGGCCGTAGAACGAGCCGCGTACTTGTGCAAATTCGACCTTGTCTCGCTCATGGTGGGCGAGTTCCCAGAGCTCCAGGGCGATATGGGCTTTGTCTACGCGCTGAATGCTGGCGAGTCGCCGGCCGTTGCCAAGGCGGTGCGGGACCACTATCGCCCCATCGGTGCCGAAGGCGCTATCGCGGACGACGACATCTCTGCCTGCGTCGCGCTCGCCGACCGCCTCGATACGCTGGTCGGCTGTTTCGCCGTCGGACTCTCTCCCACCGGAGCCGCAGATCCCTTCGCGCTCCGGCGCGCCTGCATCGCGACGTTGCGAACCCTCCTCGAGAGGTCGCAAATCAACCCGGCGTTCGCAACGCTCGCACTAAGTGATTTGTTCGCCTGGGCCTACAAAGGATTCAGCCACACCAAGCTCGATCTCTCGCAGGCCGAAACCCTCGCGAAGATTCAGCCGTTCACGTTCGAGCGCCTACGTGGCCTGCTCGCTTCGGCCACCGAAGCGCATGTCGCCGAGGTCGTCAGCACAAACGGCGAGCTGAATCACCCGGCTTACGCGCTCGCGCGTGCGAAGGGCATTCATCGCGCTGTTACAGACGGTAAAGCGTGGTTGGCGAAGGCACGCACGGTCGCAAAGCGGCTCTCCGGCATTTCAAAAGACAGCAAACCCGTTCTCCACGGCAAAGATGCGTTCGAGAAAGCAGAAGATGCGACCCTCGTCGACGTCATCGCCAACGTCGATGCGAGCACCCGCGAGTTGCGCACGGAGGCAGCCGTTCACGCCGCGCTCGCGCAGACCGAGGACCTCGCGGCGCGACTCGATGAACTTTTCACTCGGACGCTCGTGAACGATCCGGCGGACGCCCGAACGCCGTTGCGCCTCGAGCTTCTCTCTTACGGAGCACAGTGCATGCTTCGACTGGGCGACTTTTCGAAGCTCGCCTGAGCTTCAGAGTATCGAGTCCACCCCGCTACACTCTGAAAGCGGGGTCGAAATCGCGACGACCCATTGCGTAAGCCACGGAAGTCCTGCACGCTTTCGTGGGTATCCCGTGTCCGGCGACAAGTCCCCCCCCAAGCCACCACCACTGCCGGCATCGACGTCACGCGTCCCGGCGTCGGTGCAGTCGGGGGCTACGAGTGCTCCTGCGGCGTTCGCAGGTTCGCCTGGCCGTGCTTTCGCCCCGCGTCCAACGTCACCCTCGGCCGGTATGCGCTCCTCTCGACTGCTCCCGGCCCGTCCGACAAAACTAGGTCGTTTCGATGTCGTCGCGAAGATAGCGAGCGGCGGCATGGCTTCCGTGTATCTAGGCAGGTCGTCGGATCAGACGCGCGAGGTCGTGGCACTGAAAGTCATGCGTGGTGACCTTGGCGAGAGAGACGACTTGCTCGCCTCGATGTTCGTCGACGAAGCTGACTTGCTCACGCGCCTCCGGCACCCCTCGATTGTTCGGACCACGGAAGTGGGCGTAGACGGCGCCCAGCGTTTCATCGCGATGGAACTCCTTTTAGGAATGACGCTTGCGAGCGTCTACGAGGCCTGCGAACGACGCGGTACGCGGCTGGAGCCCGAACTTGTGGCTTGGGTCGGCGCGCGCCTTGCGGAAGGACTGCACTACGCGCACGAACTACGTGACGACGCAAACGACCCTGCGGCGCTCATCCACCGCGACGTGAACCCCGCCAACGTCTTTGTCACATTCGATGGCACGGTAAAGCTCTTCGATTTCGGAATGGCGAAAACGATGATGCAGACCAGCGCGAAAACCGCGCCCGGCATCGTGAAGGGCAAGCTCTCGTATCTCGCGCCCGAGCAGATCATGCAGCTCCCCCTCGACCGCCGCGCCGACATCTTCGGACTCGGGACGACGCTTTGGGAACTATGTGCGATGCAACGCCTCTTTCACCGAGACAGCGCGGTCGAAACCGTGCGCGCGGTCCATGCGGGGAAGATTCCCGATGTTCGCAAGGTGGCTCCGCAGGTTTCAGCGCGGCTGGCGAGCGTCATCCAAAAGGCGCTCGAGCGAAACCGCGAACATCGTTACGCCACCGCCGATGAGATCGCGCGTGCGCTGTCCGAAATCGCGGCCCCCTACGCGGCGGAGGCTCCGTCGCGGCTGTCTGCGCTACTCGACGACCTCTTTCCGGAGGAGCGAAAGAAACAGCGCGGGTGGCTCAAGCCAGCGATTGTTCCTGCGTCGCCCGCGTCTCTCAAAGTACCTCAATCAAAGGGTCCTCCTCCATCGAGGTGAAGCCACAACGCGGACAACCGTACTAATCTGAGCTTTATGAAGCTCGTGTTCTCGTTCGGTGACGGCAAGGCAGAAGGCGACCCCACCCGAAAGGACCTTCTCGGAGGCAAAGGCGCAGGACTCGCCGAAATGACCAGTCTCGGCCTCCCGGTTCCTCCGGGATTCACCATCACAACGGAGGTCTGTCGCCAGTTCACACGCGACGGTCAGCTTGCCGTCGACCTACCGCGTCAGGTCGACGAGGCGCTGACGCAGATCGAAGCGCGACTCGGAATGCGATTCGGCGACCCAAGCGCCCCTTTGCTGGTCAGCGTCCGCTCTGGGGCACGCGCGTCGATGCCAGGCATGATGGACACAATCCTCAACCTCGGCCTGAACGACGAGACAGCAAATGGGCTTGCCAAACGCACCCAAAACGCACGCTTTGCTCTCGATTCGTACCGTCGCTTCATTGCCATGTACGCAGACGTGGCACTCGGGGTGAAACGCGAACACTTCGAAGCCGCGCTCGACGAAGCGCGCGGTCGTGTCGGGAAACGCAACGGCCTCGACGCCACGCGGCTCAATGCCGAAGAGCTTCGGCGAAAGGTAACGGACGCGGAGATTCCGGAAGCCGAGCTCGCGCACGTGGTCACGGCTTTTAAAGCCATCGTGAAAACCCAAACCGGCAAGGCATTTCCAAACGACCCAAAAGAGCAACTCTGGGGCGCGATACGAGCCGTCTTCCACTCGTGGTCCAATCACCGCGCCGTCGTGTACCGGAAGATGCACGACATTCCCGAATCGTGGGGTACGGCGTGCAATATACAATCAATGGTATTTGGCAACTTGGGTGACACGAGCGCGACTGGCGTTGCGTTTACCCGTGACCCCTCCAGCGGCGCGCGCACCCTTTACGGCGAGTGGCTCCCGAACGCACAAGGCGAGGACGTCGTGGCGGGCATACGCACGCCGATGCCGCTCCGTCGCCAAGCGCACCTTGTCGACCCTCGCGCAGACCACGCACTAGAAACGCGCATGCCTGAGGCGTTCGCGAAACTAGTCACCATAAGCGCAGCCCTCGAGACGCACTTTCGCGACATGCAAGATCTCGAATTCACGATCCAAGACGGTACGCTCTACATGTTGCAGTGCCGGTCGGCGAAGCGAACGGGCGAAGCCGCCGTACGCGCAGCGGTGGAGATGGTGAAAGAGAAGCTCATCACCAGAGAAGAGGCTCTTTTAAGAGTCGACGCGGCCTCACTCGACCAGCTGCTCCACCCCGCGCTCGACCCTGCAGCACCGAAGACGCTCCTTGCGTGCGGACTCGCCGCGAGCCCCGGCGCGGCACAGGGCCGAATCACGTTTTCCGCGGACGAGGCCGAGCGTCTCGCGGGGCAAGGCGAAGCCGTCATTCTGGTACGGATCGAAACGTCACCGGAAGACATCCACGGAATGAGCGCCGCGCGCGGCATTTTAACCGCGCGTGGCGGAATGACCTCCCACGCTGCGGTCGTCGCCCGCGGAATGGGCAAGCCGTGCGTCGCTGGAACCTCGGCCCTCCATGTGAGCTATCCGGACCAGACCGTTATCATTAGTCAATATGATGACAATGGACGAAAGTCAGGGCAAGTCGTTTTGAAAAAGGGTGACTTGATTACCCTCGACGGAGGCAAGGGTCATGTTTATGCCGGCGCACTTCCCACGGTAAGCGCGGAACTGACGGGAGAGTTCGCCGAGTTGATGAGCTGGGCGGACGCGACCCGAACGATGAAGGTTCGGGCGAACGCAGACACTCCGCTAGACGCGCGAAACGCTCGCGGCTTTGGCGCGGAAGGCATCGGACTCTGTCGGACCGAGCACATGTTCTTCAACGAATCGCGCATTCGCGCCGTGCGCGAAATGATCCTCGCGGACGACGCGACGGCGCGCGACAAAGCGCTCGCAAAGCTGCTCCCTGAACAGAGGAACGACTTCGCCGAAATCTTTCGTGCGATGCACGGGCTGCCGGTCACCATCCGGCTCCTCGACCCTCCGCTCCACGAGTTTTTGCCTCAAGAAAAGGATCAAATCGAGGAGCTCGCCGGCCTTCTCGGCGTGTCGGTGGCTCAGGTCGAGCGACGGATCAAAGACTTGCACGAATACAACCCCATGCTTGGGCACCGCGGATGCCGGCTCGGGATTACGTTCCCCGAAATCTACGCGATGCAAGTCCGCGCCATCGTCGAAGCGGCTGCGGATGTCGTGAGCGAGGGCCTTGTCGTCCTCCCCGAAATCATGATTCCGCTTGCGATGACGCGCGAGGAGCTCGTTCGCATGCGCGGACTGGTCGACACGGTCACTGACGAGGTGTTTGCGAGCCGTTTGCCCGTTGTTTTCGCCTTCGGCACCATGATTGAACTTCCGCGGGCAGCCGTGTGCGCAAACGAACTCGCGCAAGTCGCGGAGTTTTTCTCCTTCGGGACGAACGATCTCACGCAATGCACTCTGGGGTTATCACGCGACGACGCGGGAAAATTTCTTCCAGCTTATGTCACGAGTGGCATCCTCGCGAAGGATCCCTTTGTCACGATTGACAGAGCAGGAGTCGGCGCACTCGTTAAGTTAGCTGTCGACGGCGGCCGCTCGACGAATCCGAATCTGAAGTTAGGCATCTGCGGGGAGCACGGCGGAGACCCGGAAAGCATCCAGTTCTTCCGCGATCAAAACCTCGACTACGTCTCGTGCTCACCCTTCCGCGTCACGATCGCGCGCCTCGCGGCGGCGCAGGCAGAGATTCGTTTTCAGCGCGAGTCACACGCGAAAGGAAGCCTTACACCGAGAGAGACACACGAATCTTAACGTTCGCGAGTGCATGACGGTAGCGCTCAAGCCCGAGGCCCTTCGCCTCGGGAGCAGCGGGCACGCCTCTATTGTTTCGCGGCAAAAGCCTCGTCGGCTGCCGCGACGGTCGCGTCAATAAGCGCGTCGTCATGAGCCGCACTGATGAACGCGGCCTCGTACTGCGAAGGTGGCCAGTATTGTCCGCGGCGAAGCATCGCGCCGTGCCAAGCGCCGAACCGCGCCGTGTCGGATTTGACAGCATCCTCAAAATTTCCGACGGGCCCGCGCGTGAAAAAGAGTGTGATCATCGAACCGACGCGCTGCACGCATACCTCAGCGCCGTTCCGTTTGGCGGCATCAACGAGGCCTTTTTCAAGCCGTGCGCCGAGGCTCTCAAGCTTTTCGTAAACGCGCGCGTCGAGGAGGCCGAGCAACGCGAGAGCCGCACTCACGGCCACAGGGTTACCGCTAAGCGTGCCCGCTTGGTAGACGGGGCCGAGAGGAGCAACCTTTTGCATGATGGCTCGTTTGCCGCCGTAGACCGCGAGAGGCATCCCGCCGCCTATGACCTTTCCTAAACACGTCATGTCAGGCCGTAACCCGACGCGCTCTTGCATGCCGCCGAGGGAAAGACGACTTCCCGTCATAACCTCATCAAAGATCGAGACAGCTCCATGCGCTTTGCACATTTCGAGAATCGCTTCGAGAAATCCAGGAGCCGGGGGAACCACGCCCATATTGCCCACGACGGGCTCGACAATCACACCCGCAATCTCGCTCCCCCGACTACGAAAGAGCTCACGAAGCGCGCCGCTGTCGTTGTAAGGCAGCGTAAGCGTGCCTTTCGCCGTCGCAGCAGGAACCCCGGCCGAGTCGGGGACGCCAAACGTGAGCGCCCCAGACCCTGCCTTCACGAGGAGAAAGTCGGCGTGCCCGTGGTAGCAGCCTTCAAATTTCACAATCGCATCACGCCCCGTGAAGCCTCGCGCGGCACGAATCGCCGCCATACACGCTTCTGTGCCGCTTGAAACGGCACGCATCATTTCAATCGAGGGGTAAAGTGCACTCACTTTTTCGGCGAAAATGACTTCGAGTTCGGTCGGTGCGCCATAGCTTGTGCCGTTTCTCGCCGCGGTAACGATGGCCTCAACCACCGCAGGATGCGCATGCCCAAGAATCATCGGCCCCCAAGAGCCAACGTAATCCGTGTACTGCGCACCATCAGCGCCGTAAAGGTACGGGCCTTCGGCGCGCGAGATGAAGACAGGGCTACCGCCGACGGATCGAAACGCACGCACCGGGCTATTCACGCCCCCTGGAATTACACGCTCCGCTCGGGCGAGCAGGTCAACGCTCTTGGGATCACTCATCGGCGCATCCTACCAGAGCTGCCGCAGATAGCCTGTCGCCATAGCGGATAGGCTGACGCGGATCTTGGCGGGACCACTCGAGTGAGGGAGAGGTCATCCATCCGACATGTGCTGCGAAGTGCAGGTAGTCGGTTTCGCCCCATGGAACACCCTGGCGAAACCGCGCGACTTCGCTTCCGATGTGGGCACACTCGTTGCTGGTACCCTTGGCGCATGGTGCACGGCAGACGGCTTGGGCGGGCCATCCGGGGAGCTACGATGGTCGAGTACGCGCTCCTCATCGTGGCAGTGATGCTCGTTGCGGCATTGGGCTATCGCAACCTCGGCAAAAGCGTTCGAAAGAATGCTGACGAGTCTGCCGCTCAACTCTTGAAAAAATGACTTACCCCCCCCCGAGGCGCGTGATGAAGACGTTGAAATTCAGTCTGACCGGCGGCGGCGTATCGATAGTCATAGCCCTCCTCGCGGCATGCAGCAGCACCGCCACCGAGGCCCCCGCGCCCTATCCGTCGGGCGGGCCAAAGGATGCGAACGGAACCTTTCACGACGGAACCACGGTCGTCGACGGCGACCTCGCCGACCTTGCCAACGTCCTCCCCGACAGCGTTGTGTTTCCCGAGTCTGCCTTTCCGAAATTGTCGGATCGGAAGGAGGGCGACATTCTTATCGGGCAAGCCCAAAAGGAGGGAACCGCAGGCAAAAACCCAGATGGGTTTCTTCGGCGCGTTACACGCGTAAGGAAGACTCCCGCAGGTACGGTCGTCGATACGGTTCCCGCCACGCTTCCGGAAGCGGTCGACAAGTTAGACGTTCACGCCGCGCTTCCAGGCAAGGGGAGCACCACCAAACTACTCGATTACAGTGGAACCAAGCTCTTTGATTTCAAAGCTACTGCGCGAGCGCCCGATGGCACGATCGTTCCTTATACGGCTTATGCGCGCGTCGAGAAAGGCACACTCGGATTCACGCCGGACTTCACACTCGATGCCGACATGACATTTCTCAACGTTCATTCATTCAAGGTCAGTGCCACCGGCAACCTCGACGCGAAGCTCCTGATCGCCGCGGGAGTGACCATCGACAAGTCAGTCGACCCGAAGGCCGCCGCAAAAATCGCCGGCCAAGTCATTAAGAAGACTTTCTCGAAGAACATCGCAGACTACGATGTGAACCTCGGCACGATTGGTCTCGCCGGCATAACGATACCCCTACGAGCGCGTTACCGAGCTTCTCTCTCGTGTGATTTTGCGTTCACCGCACCGGTCGAAGCGAAAGTCGGCGGCAACGCCACGGGGTCGGTCACCGCAGGATTCTCTTATGCGGACGGCAAGCTTACGCCCGCGTTCGACAAAAGCGCCGCGCTTACCCGGACGGCGCCAACGTTTACAAAACCTGGGATCATGGAGGCGTATTGCTCGGTGAGCCCGACGTTCGAGCTCAAGATGTTCGGGGTCGCCACCGGCCAATTAACGGTGAACGCGCGGGCGGGGATGGGTGCGTCGCAAACGTGTACGGACAAAGACGCGACCGGCATAACGAACGCGTTGGTCACTGGCGACGTCGAGGCGGGCGTGGCCGCGAAGGTCCTCGCGAACGTCGATGTCTTCGGACTCTATAAGTGGAAAAAAGAATGTACGCTTTTCGACGTGAGCGAAATCGAATCTTACGTCGCGACATATCCCTATCCCGGAAGTCCAAGCGCCACCTGCGTCGACTCGGGCTCATTCCCACTTCCCGTCGCGGCAACGGCTAATCCGGACGGATGCTTCGATGAGACAGACGAACCAACCGCGCAGCCAAAAGCGCCTATCCCAGGAAAATGTATACACGATGTGTGCACCATCGGCGACAAGCTGGGTCAAGCGTGCAACGACTGCACAATGAAGATTTGCGCCGCTGATTCCTATTGCTGCGACACCTTCTGGGGCCTGTCATGCTTCGAGCGCGTTTCGCAATACTGCGGAAGAACGTGCGAGTAGGACTCTCTCGACCGCCTGAGGAACCAGGCTGTTAAATTCGTGTCGGGCCCGCGCGCACTCCCGACGCGCGAGCCCCTTTTACGACCGTCTTGTCGATTTCAAACTTTTGTTCCAGCGTTATGAGCTCGTCCTTGTCTTTCGCGACGAACGTGAGGGTCGGGCTTTCGGGGCGAAGCTTGGGCGCCTTCTCGGCACCTGACTTTGTGTCGACGGTCAGCGTGACGGCTTCACCCGCTTTCACGGTTAGAAGGAAGTGAGCCGCGCCCCACGCATCCGTTCTGCCTACCTCTTTGCCGAGATAAATCACTGGCAAGTGCGTTCCGTTTTCCGTGCGAATCCCCACAACGACCGTCCTCGTAAGAGGTGCACACCTAGCGGCAAAGCTCGGGGCGCGAGATCCGCTAGCAAGACCTCGCAACGACATGACGATAGGGTCTGGCGGCGACTGGAATCCCGGTGGGCAGGTCACGAGGATCTCCGCTCTGTCCCCTTCCCGTCCGTGTAGAACGACGCGCGCAAAACCGTGAGCGTCGGTCGATGCAAGAGGTTGGCTCTGCCGACTCAGCGACGCGCCGGCGATGGTCTGGCCCGGATCACTCGTCACGCTCACGTCAAACTCGAACGTAAGATTCGATGGGTCTTCGGCCTCGAAAGGTGCACATCCGAGGGATGTAAGGCACGCTCCAAGGAGCAGCGATCTCGCTAACGTCACGACACCTGGTAGACGATATCGGTCGTACCTCATAGGGTCTCGTCTACGCGCACGCCCTCATTGGGTGCCGCAGTGGCTTCGACCATCGTGACGGTGGTGCGTGATTCGCTCTCGACGAAGCTAAGAAAAACCTGGGCGCTATCTGCGCGAAGGTACGCGACGCTTGCCGGAGAAGCCGGCAAAGCGACATTGACGAACCCTTTCGCTTTAAGAGATTCGTCAAACGCCCGTTCTGACACAGCGCGCTTACCTGGTGAATCGAAAATACGCACCGCCGCGGGAGAACCGTCGACGGATGCACTCAGCGTTCGCCGGGCCCCTACTGGCCGGGGTACGAGCGACGAATCCGTGCCCGGGGCGTCGCCGCGAGCGGGAAACATCTTGTCGAGATTCAGCTCACCGTCCGACCAGAACGTCACGACGTGCGATCCTGGCCTACCGCTCGCATTTTTTTCAGCAAAGACGTAGCGGAAGTGCCCTAACTTCGAGAGATCTCCCGTCTCCGCAAGCGCTTGGAGTCGCTCCGCCAACGAGCGCGCCGGCTCGCCTCCTGTCGCCGGGTCGGACGCGAAACATACGACCATGCCGCGGTCACCCGACTCGTCGCGCACGACGGAGGCACGGATGGGGTCGACCTTCGGCAAAAAGGCGCGATCGACCATAGCCGTAGGAATGTCTCGCATCGCTGTGGCGAGGGCGCCCGGGTTGTCACGACAATAGCTCTCATAACGGTCGAGCACCTCGTGCGTCGACTGCGCGGTGAGCGCACTCGCCCGATGAAGCTCTGCGCCATTAATCCGCACGATCGAGGCTCCCCCCGTCAAGTCCTCGAGCTTGGCGAGCTGATGTCCGACCGCCAATCCCATTTCGCGAACGTCGGCATAAACGGACCGACTTGCTGCGGCAGCAACCCCACCGAAGACGAGCGTCGAGTACAGAGACATACGGAGTGAGCGCGCACTCGGGAACAGCGCGCGACGAGCGAGAACCCACCACTTGTTTCGGGCAGTCATGATCTTGGCGCACGGTCGTTCGCGCAGGGAAAGAGTTGCGTCCGAAACGCAAATTCGCACTCAAAAGGTGTCAAAAATGTCACTAATATAGGAGAAGACTTTGACAGCTCGATCTTCGCTCACGGCATCGCCGCACGTCACGAAGGACGCCGACGAAACCTCGCGACTGACAAATCCTTCGCGATTTGACCGCAGTTCTTTCTGCGTCGTGGCCGCTGCCGACGTCACAAGCGTGAGTTTTGTAATCGTGTCAAAAGGGGTACCGGCCTTGGAGCGGTCGAACTTAGCCAACGCCGTTTCAGCGTTAGAGTCGCCATGAGCATCGAGAACAAAAGGTTTTCCGGGCTCTAGTGACTGAATGGACCCCTTGGGCATGTCTTTCTCGAGCCCTGCACCGGGATCTCCCTTACACGCACCCATGGCATGCGCCATCGCACTCGCTCGCGCCAAGCGTTGAACGCGCATCTTTCCTAAGTAAAGCTCACGAAAGTAGACTACGCCCAAGAAGCAAAGCGTAAACATGGAGATGACGACAATCGACTCGACGAATACTGCGCCGCATTTCGCACGTCGGCAGATGTGCTTTTTCATTTGGATTTCTCAATTTTTAATGCACACCATGGGTGCGCGTCGTCTCGTTCCGCAGAAGCTCGGCGAGGTCAACGCGGAGTCCGGCGTTCGCTTTTCGTCCGGACGAAAGTGGAGCAAGGACCTCCTTGGCAAGGTCGTCGGCGAAGCGCGCGTGACCACCGCGAAACGAAGGCACTACACCGAGTTCGAGCGATAGCCGGCGAAGGGTAGCCTCCGGCGATTGATTGAACCGCCTCAAGCGGGCGCGCCACTTGAAGTGCCACATCGCGTCATCATCGCTATTGCAGCGGTCATCTTTCCAACCCGCGTCGCAGTCATAGAACATCTCCGCCTGCGCCCAAGCGGGCATCAAAGCCGCCTGGCTGTCTGCGAAGGCGCGCGTACGCTTATCGTTGAAGGTCCCCAAGCGAACGATGTGAGACGCCCTACGAAGCCGGGTGTGGTCGCCGATGACACCCGCGATGAACTGACCCCGCTCTGAACCGTTTTGGAAGTCTTTGACCTGCATTGGCGCAACTCCCGTCGACGATGTGGTCGAGGCTTTCTTCGATTCGCCCGACTCCTGTTGCTGCTTTCCAGCCTGCTCTTCGTGCGCTTTTTTGCGCGCGAGCATGTCTTTCTTCGCCCACGTTTTGCAGCCTGCAGCCGCAACAACTGGGGCCGACATCATCAGCTTATACTCTACGAGAGAGACAGCCGAGAGGTCCCGCTCGAGGCGTAGCCTGTCAAGGTTATCTTTCTCCTCGCGCTTGAGGCCCACGACCGACCCGCTCTGAAGTCCTTTTGGTAGGGGAAGGCCGAGGGGGCCGCGCCCCTCACAAACCACGCCATGCCTGGTACACGCCGCCTCCCAAAGGGCCTCCGCCTTGTCATAAGCATCCTCCTCCTTTGCGCCGGTCGGATCGCTGCACCGCTTTTTGGCCGCGTCATCGAAGTTGTCATCCGTGTTCGGCGCGGCTCCGCCCGGCTCGAGGTCGCAGAAATACTGCGGGCTCGTCTCAACGGCCTTTTTTACGATTTCCCCGATAGCGTCGGTCGCCTCACCTAGCGCGTCCAGGTGCACTCCTTTAAACATCCATGTCATGACATCTGGAATCACGCGCGCGGCCTCGCCGCACAACTTACTCGGTCGTCCCTTTTCGATGGGTAGCTCGAGATGAGAAGGCACCATCGCGAGTGGCGCCTGCCGAACGAGGTCGTACTTCTCCGCAACCGACAAACGTGCCGCGACCCGCGAAAGCGTTGGCGTAGCCAGGGATATCCCCTGTTGCGCAAGAACGAGCGCATTGAGCGCACTATCGATAGGGGCCTTCATCGCACTATCGGCCTGCTCGAGCGCCGCCTGCGCCGCCAGCGTGGGCCCGACGGCCACGAAAAGCGGCGGGACCGCGAAGCCAAGCCCCGCAAATACCGCGGCGGCGACCCCCATCGCAAGCTTACCTGCACGAACGCCGACGCGAAGCGAAAGAATGACCGCCATGATGAGGTTGATGAGAACAATAAGGTTCATGCCGCGCGCGTGGAGGGCAGCCTCGCTGAACGCGACCGCGTCCGCGGCCTCTTGAAGGCGCTCGCGGTAGAGAATCGCGTCGCCAATTCCCGCGAGGTACCAGAGTGAGGCTACGAGACACGAGCACATAAAAATGCCCATAACCATGATGGCGCCACGCTCGTCGCCGCTAAGACTTGTAGTGTTCGACTCATTCGTAGGCATAGCTCGCTCCTTGGTACGGGTAGACCGATTCCGCCGGTATGCGGCGCACGCGCAAAGACGAGTTCGGCATCGCCTCGCAGGCGATCATGTTCGCGAACGCTATTTTGCAAACCACCACGACGTCGACGTGCACGCGGATCATGGCGCTCCCCGTGCGCGCCGTAATCGGCGTATCGACCGGTGCGCCCGTGGCGCCCGGCGCGTCGGGAAACGCTACGCCGACCGAAGCTACCGTGTCGTCAAGGATAAGCGGCGCGAGCGCGACGAGCACGGCTCCGCGCACGGTCCGGCTACGCTCTTTTGAGTACGTATGGGCGGCTGCCTTCGCCTCGCCGTAGGGCCCAGGCTCATCACCGAAGACGACCGCCGCGGCACGCGAGCCCAGGGTGGCTGAATGCTCGACGAGCAGCTTTGCGGAAAAGAGAAGCGCGAGCTGGAGGAGGCACAAGAAGAAGACAAAGACGGGTAGAAACGCGATAAGAAATTCGACATACACTGCGCCTCGAGTGTCGTCGCGCAAGCGCGGACGGAGTGGGTGAGCAAGCATCGGTTCCTTGGGTTCGGAGCGAGATAGCCCGCCTCCAAACCGCCGGTCGGCGGCGCCTGCATGGGGTTGCGTGCTTTCGTGCGGAGGCCCTCCCCGTTGAAAACGCCCGCGTTTTAGGCGCGTCGAGCGCGAACTCGAAAAAAAACACGGCGAGTCAGGAAAGCGGCAACTCCCCGGCTCCGTGTCCGACAGCAGCGGGGACCCGATGCCGAGACCCACGAAAGGCACCCACCAACCACCCTCGCCGCACGCGTTCGCCGGCGTGCTTCACGCTCGCGGAGCCGCGACAACGGAGTACACGGTGCTTGTCGGCTTCGTAGCCATTGCGTGTATCGGATCGTTCATCTTTCTCGGCGTCGCTTTTGTCAGCAATTTTGAAGCGCGCCGAGACCTCATTCTCTATCCGTCACCTTGAATCCGACCGCACGGCCTCTTTCCACTTTTGCAGGAGACACGTCATGAAAAAAACTAGCTCTTTGGTCCGCACACTCGTTCGCTCAACCCGCGGCGCCAACATGGTTGAGTACATTATATTAGTTGGAGTCGTGGCATTAATGTGCATTGCCGGATATACGGCTTTCGGAAACAAAATACGAGACAAAATCGGAACCCAAGGAAAGACGGTAAGCGAAGTGAACACGGGTATCGGAACGGTACAATAGAGCTCACAGTTCATATCAAAAGCATGCTTTACCTCCTTGCATTTGCCACATTCCTAGCCGCAACTGCAGCGTGGTATGATTGCCGCACAGGTCGCATTCCGAATAACCTCACGATCTTCGGCCTCACAGCGGGAGTCGGCGGTCACTTCGTCCATGGCATGACGACCGGCGGCTTCAGCGAGGGCGTAGAGCATGGCGGGTTCGCGCTTGCGGGCGCCCTCGGCTGCGCGCTCGTTCCCCTCTTTATGCATTGGAAAGGCGCGATCGGCGGAGGCGATGTCAAGCTCTTCGCCGCTCTCGGCGCCGTGCTCCACCCACTTGCGGGTCTCGAAGCTGAGACCTACGCGTTCCTCGCCGCCATGCTCCTCGCCCCGGCAAAACTCGCGTGGGAGGGCACGCTTCTCCGCACGCTCGCACAAACGCTTTCGCTCGTCGTCAATCCTCTCCGCAAGAAGGTTCATCGCAAGGCCATCCCCGCAGAGATGGTCACGTGGTTTCGACTCGGTCCGGCCATTCTTATCGGCACCATGGCGACGTTCGCTATCCATTTTTTCGAAGTCAGGTCTATCCCATGAAAGCTCGCCCTGTATTTTTGGGGATTGCGTCGGGCGTCTTAGCCGTTGCGCTACTTCTCCTCTATCTTCATCGCGTAGAGCAAGAGGCGGCGGGCGGGCGCAAGGTTCCTGTACTCATCGCGCTTGCCGTCATCCCGCGCGGCCAGGCCATCACAGAGTCGATGCTTGGCGCACGCGATCTCCCCATGGCGTACGTCGATGAACGCGTGCTCCGCGCGGCAGACAAAGACAAGATTCTAGGACTTAAAGCGACAAACACGATCCCGATCCAGCAGAGCATCGTGTGGAACGACGTCATGGCCGTCAAAGACG
This sequence comes from Polyangiaceae bacterium, assembly GCA_025353725.1. Taxonomy (GTDB): domain Bacteria; phylum Myxococcota_A; class Polyangia; order Polyangiales; family Polyangiaceae; genus Labilithrix. Next base: position 254,544 of record JANXOF010000095.1, read on the forward strand.
ACCAGCGCCCCCTCTCTGCCCTCGTGCAACCCGGAAACCGCGCAACGCCCATACGCGTGCAAATTACAGACGTATTGTCGCTCATCCACGCGGGCGACTTCATCGACATTCTCTGCGTTTGCGGCGAAGCAAAAGATTCGAGTGTACTCCTTCAACGCGTCCTGGTGCTTGCCACCGGAATGGACACGACAGGGGCTGCAGCCGGAAAGGACGCCGCTCAACGCGCCACGGTCTTGACCGTCAGCGCTTCGCTCCAAGAGAGCCAGCTACTCGCGGTAGCGATGGAGAAGGGCAAGCTTAACGCCATTGTGCGCAATCCTGGCGATCAACGGATCACGGAGGCGCCCGTCGACGTCAGCGCCGCAGCCCTCACCGACGCAAGCCGACGTCAGGCGATCCAAAGTCCGCGGCGGAAAGTTTCAAGCGGCCCGACTGAATTGAAAGAGGTACGGCGATGAAATCTGTTTCTCGAAACCGTTCTGCGACTCTCCTTACCACGCTAGCTCTCGCCATTCTCTCTCCCTCGATGTCGCACGCCGCGCCCCAGGACAAGCCGGTAGCCGCGGGCTTTGAAGCTGGCGAAGAAATCGCCCTCGCGATCGGTGAAACAAAGACGCTGAACGCACACAACGTAAAAAACTACTCTGAAGGAGCTCCGGGGGTCATCGACGTTAAGTTAACAACTGACAATACTCAGTTCGTTATTGCCGGTCGAAAACCTGGCTCAACAACAATGCTGCTCATCAAGAACGATGGCTCCCAGACGACCCTCACGGTTCATGTCTTTGCCCGCGCTCCGGCGGTCGTTGAAAGGGAGCTCGCGCAGCTACTCGAGTCGCTTCCCGGAGTCCGCGTTAAGCGCGTCGGAGCGCGTATCGTGATGGACGGCACAGTGCCTAGCGACGTCGAGCTCAGACGCATACAACATATTGCGTCACTCTACCCGAATCAGGTGGAGTCCTTGGTAACGCTTCCTGGCGGCGGAGGCGGGAGCTCTGCCGATAGTAAGTACATTGTTCGTATCGACTTTTACTTTGTCCAATACGATAAAAACTCGTCGTACGGCGTGGGTCTTGGCTGGCCCGGTAGCATCGGCGGCGACGCCGTCATCAAAAGTCAGGTTACGTTCGACTTTCTTGGCGCAAGTCGCGCTGCGACGGCGAGCATCACGAACCAGCCAATTCCGCGCCTGGACATTGCGTCGCGGAAAGGCTGGGCGAAAGTTCTGAAGCAAGCGACCGTCGTCACCAATAACGGTGTTGAGGCTAACTTTCAAAACGGCGGCGAGCAGAACTTCACCGTCAACACCGGGCTCACGGTAGGTGTGCAGCGCATTCAATTCGGAACAGATGTCACCGTGTTACCGCGCTATAACCCCCAAAAGCGTGAGATCGAGATGAAGCTCGTCGCTGACGTAAGCGACCTGACATCTTCGGCGGGTTCGACGTCTCTTCCTGGTCGCACGACGAGCAAGCTGACGACAAACATTACGCTCAGGCTCGGCCAATCGATCGTCCTCTCAGGCATTCGCGCCAAGTCTCAGGCGCACTCTGTCGACGGCGTACCAGGCCTTTCAAGCATTCCGATTCTCGGACTTCTCTTCGGGTCGCACGCGAACTCTGAGCTTCAAACAGAGGGAGCGATTTTCGTCGTACCCAACGTGGTCGAGGCCGTCCCTTCACAGGCCGCTGAAATGGTCGAATCGGCGCTCGCGAAATTTTCCGACTACAGCGGGGCGCTCGACAAGACCGAGGTTTACGACAAACGCCCTGGCGCTCAACCAAGGCTCAGCAAATGAGCGCGCAGGCTCGAAGTGCCATTCGCCTGCTTATCTCCATTCGCGACAGAGAGCGCACGCAATGTCACGAGCTTGCCTCCCTCGACGGCCTCGTCACTATTGGCCGCGATGACCACTGTACGCTTCCGCTCCCCACGGCATCCGCCTCACGGCAACACGCCGTCGTCGATGTTCGTGGCGCGTCGATGACCGTTCGCGATACGTCGATGAACGGCACCACGGTAGGCGCAGAGGTCGTCAAGCAGAGCGAAGTCTCAGCGCCTTTCGGCACACCGATCACAATCGGTCCCTACAAGGTCACGATCGAGCGAGCGTCTCTCCCGCGTCTTCTGCCGGCACCGAAGTTGACGGCCGTAGAACCTCCGAAGCTTCAAAAGCTAAGGTCCCTACCGAAGTCGGTACGCGTCCGCGCGGAACCGGTCTCGCGTCGCCCTCTCGCGACCGAACGACCACTTCGCGAGGCCGCCGTCACGGACTCGAACGCGGTCGTTGCCGTCTCCCCGACCGCTTTAACGGTCGTGCCGACGGTCGGGGAACTCGCGGTCGAGCAACGGTACAGCGCAGGGTGGGGTGATGAGAATGTACTCCGCACGGAGATCCACAAACAGCTCATCGAGCATCTCGACTTCGGCGCGATCGACGCCTCGCGAAATGACGACCCGACACTTCGCCCGAAGGTGCTTACCGCGCTCCGCGGGATCGTCAACGGTCTCGGCGATCGAATTCCGCCAGCTATGGACCGCGACGTGCTTATCGGCTCGCTGCTCGACGAGGCCATCGGTCTCGGTCCGATTGAGCGATTCTTATCCGACCCGAAAGTAAACGAGATTATGGTAGTCGATCCAAGCACTATCTTTCTCGAAATCGGCGGCAAGCTCGTACGCGCTGACGCGCGCTTCACGAACGACGATCGCGTGCGCGCCACGATTGAACGCATCGTCACCCCGCTCGGACGCCGTATTGACGAATCGGTACCGCTCGTCGACGCGCGCCTAAAGGATGGCTCACGCGTCAACGCGGTCATCAAGCCCCTCGCGCTTCGAGGCGCAGCCATCACGATTCGGAAGTTTTCGCGCAAACCGTTCACGATGAACCGACTCGTCGAATTCGACACGCTTACCGAGCGGATGGCGCAATTTCTCCTTCGAAGCGTCATAGCGAGAAAGAACATCGTTATTTCTGGTGGCACCGGGAGTGGCAAGACCACACTGCTCAACGTGCTCTCGAGCGCTATTCCCGACGACGAACGCATCGTAACGATCGAAGACGCGGCCGAGCTCCAGCTCCGGCAAGCGCACGTCGTGTCCCTCGAGACGCGGCCGTCGAACATGGAGGGCAAAGGTGAGTACACCATTCGCGACCTCGTAAAGAATGCATTGCGCATGCGTCCCGACCGCATCGTTGTCGGTGAATGCCGAGGGGGTGAAGCACTCGACATGCTTCAGGCGATGAACACAGGCCACGACGGCTCACTCACAACGACGCACGCCAACTCGCCACGCGAGGCCGTGGCTCGCCTCGAAACGCTTGTCCTCATGGCAGGCCTTGACCTCCCCGTGCGTGCCATCCGTGAACAGATCGCGGGGAGCGTGCAGATCATCGTTCAGCAGTCGCGGCTCTCCGATGGCTCGCGACGTGTGACGGCCATTACGGAGGTCGTTGGGATGAGTGATAGGGGCGACGTCGAACTCGTACCCATTTTCGAATTCGTGCGGACCGGGACGGGACCCAACGGCAAAGTCCTCGGTGATTACCGCGCCACCGGCTTTCTGCCCACGTTTCTCAACGACTTTATCGTCATGGGACTCATCGGCGAAAGCGAGGCGTACCTATGACGCTCGCAGCTCTCACTTCGACCGCGACCTTGAAGTGCAGTGCACTCTGCGCCATCGGTGTCGCGTCCGCGCTCCTCCTCTACGTAGTTACGTCACGCGAAACGTCCGTTTCACGTTTATGCGAGTGGTACGTAAAATATCTAAATGGCCTACTTCGCGGACTCTTCAAGCCCGAGCAAGGACGCCGCATCGCGCACCTCCAAGCGCTTGCACTGGGCGCCTGCGTCGTCGCTCACCTCGCGGTTGACGTTGCCATGGGGTGGGTCGCCCTCCTTGCCGTCGTCCTTGGCCCGGCGGCGTATCTTCACAGTGAGCGCCAGGCGCGTGTGAAGCAGCTCGAGGCGCAGGTCGACGGCTTCGTCGTCGCACTCGCAAACTCACTTAAGACGGTACCGAGTCCGGCCGCGGCGCTCCAAGCGACAGCCGCCATTCTCCCGCAACCGACGCGTCAGGAAATCGAGCACGTCCTCAAGGAGATGCGCATCGGCAGCACCCTCGATCAAGGACTCGTCGCGATGTCCGCGCGCGTGAACAGTCGCTGGCTTGACGTGGCGCTTTCCGCCGTGCTTATCGGCCTCCGTGTTGGAGGGAACCTTCCGGTCGTCCTCGAGCGGACGGCCGCCACCATTAGGGAGATGAACCGCCTTCTTGGGGTCGTTCGCACGAAGACGGGTGAAGGGCGCATGCAACTCTGGGTACTTGCCTGCTTTCCGATTTTCATCGTTTTCGCGTTCAACGCGGCAAGTCCAGGCTATTTCGATGCGCTCGGGCATTCGCTGATCGGTCAGCTTGTGGTGAGCGGGGCCGCGGTTCTCTGGATCTCGTCACTCCTCCTCGCCCGCAAGGTTCTCGCGGTAGACGTATGAAATTCCTCGTCCTCTTCAAGGTGGCGCTCCTCCTTCCCGCGTTCGCGTCTGCGTTTTTGATCGCGTCTTGGGCCGCGAGCGCTCCCATGCCCACGGCAGTCCGCACGGGGGTACGCGGCCTTGTACGGCAGCGGGCCCTGGCGAAGCGAGGTTGCTGGAGCCAGGTCGAGCCTCTTGTAAGGTGGCTTGGAAAACGTGTTCACGGCTTCTTAAGCCCGCAACTCCTCGCGGCTCTCGACCGAAAGGTTCTCATGGCCGGTAGTTATCTAGGGTTACTCGCAGAGGAGCTGGTCGCGCTGAGCATCCTTACCGCGGCCGGCGGACTCGTCGCCGGGGCCACCGGAAACGTCGTCGTCAAGGTCGGTCCGATGTTCGTCGTCGCCGTTACCGCATTTGGCGGGCTCGCGCCTTTTCTTAATCTGTCGGGCGCAGCGAGCGACCGGGCGAAGGCCATCGGTCGTCGTCTACCCAGCGCGATTGATCTCCTGGCTCTCAGCATGAGCGCCGGACTCGACTTACCAAGCGCCCTTCGGCAGATTGTAGAAAAATCCGGAACGCCAAACGATCCACTACTCGAAGAGCTCTCCCTCATTCTTCAGAGCCTTCAGCTCGGCCGAACGCGACGCCAGGCACTCGAGGAATTTGCGGAGCGCTCACCGATCGACGCCGTATGCGAATTCGTAAACTCGGTGGTCCAAGCAGAACTCCGAGGCAACCCGCTCGCCGAAGTGCTCCGCATCCAAGCCGAGGTCTCGCGTCAGCGCCGAACCGTGCTCGCGGAAGAGGCTGCGGCCAAAGCCTCTGTGTCGATGATTATGCCTCTAGTCCTCGTCTTCCTGGCTATTTTAATCCTTATTACGGGCCCAATAATCATCCGACTTTCGCAGTCAGGGATGTGAGCCGTCAAATGGAAACCATCTTCTTCGATATCCGTCACGGGGACGGGCGTCATGAGCGAACCCACGCGCGCGCCTCACGTATTGTCGTCGGGAGCGGTGCACACTGCGACGTACGCCTCGCGGCAGACCAAGCTGCCGGAGAGCACGTTCTCATCGAGTGCCTTCCTTCGGGACCCGAGGTGCGTTGCATCGCGACGTCGCCGCCTTGCCACACTGAAGGTAACCCGCTGACAACCCGCGCGCTCACCGACACGTTGAGTCTTTGGGTAGGCGCGACGCATCTCGAAATCACGCGCGCGCCCATCACAGGCTCCGTGAATACGCGAAGTGTGAAGGTCATCATGGTCGCAAAGGTCGCGATCCTTGCCGCGCTTGGCGCCGTGACCATCGCCGTATCCGGTATGAATCGTGCCGAGTCATTGCCCGCTTCACCGCGCATACCTGAACTGTTCCCGAAGGCGAGCGCGGAGTGTCCGAGAGTCGACGCTGCCGAAGCGAGAGCCTTAGCCGATGACCAGCGCGTCAACGGCGACGGTGCGCGCGAACGAAGCCCGTTTGACCCACGCGAAGCGCGCGCGGCCATTAACAGCTACGAAATCGCGTCAGCGTGCTATCGCCTCGTGCAAAACGCGAGTGCGAGCGACGACGCCGCTCAAAGCGCGCGACGAATCCGCGACGAGACGACGCTCGACTTTCGTGCTCGCCGCGTTCGCCTCGACCGCTTGCTTCTCGTGAAGGATTACGAGGTCGCGATGCAAGATGTCATCGTGCTCCGAGCGCTCACGGATGGACAACCAGGCGACTATGTCCAGTGGCTCTCGACTGTCGCACAAGATATCAGAAACCAAAGAATCGAACCCACGCCATGAACCTCATCAAGCGAATATATTTTGCTGCGACGACTAGCATTTTCCTTTCGGTCGGCGTGGTGATGGGTTGCGGTGTGCCTCACTCAAAAATGCAAGAGAGCGTTGACTCTATCCGCGCAGAATCTGCTCCAGATCAACTCGCCGGCCGCGGTGACCTCTTTGCTCTCGCAGGGGACATGACGCGCGCCGAGCAATACTTCGTTGCCGCACTACACTCAGGCGGGGAGCCTGCACGTCTCGTGCGTCGACTCATCGCCGTATGCGTAGCCGACGGCCGATATCCAGTTGCACTCGAGTACGCCGACGAGCATCTCCGGAAACATCCTAGCGACATTGACGTCAGATATGCTGCGGCGACGCTTCGCATAGCGATTGGCGATGAGGCACGCGCGCGCCGAGACCTTGCGGCAGTACTTTCCGTGAAGCCCGCATTTAGCGAGGCACACTACGTACTCGCTCTGCTCGATAAAGGAAACGGCGATGCTATGTCGGCAGATGCGCAGTTTCGCGCGTACCTCGCGTTAGGTCCGGCGGGCGAACACGCTGAAATCGCGCGCGCTAACCTGATGAGGACGGTTCCATGATTCCGGCCGAGGTCTTCGAAAAAACACTTCTCTCGTTTTTCTCTCCCATTCGCTCCTATCTGGATGACCCGACCGTGAGCGAAATCATGATCAACGGTCCTTTTCAAATCTACGTCGAGCGCAAAGGCACGCTGAACTTAGTCGACGCCCGCTTCGAGAGCCGCGATGCGCTCACAGCTGCGGTAAGAAATCTCTCCCAATATGTCGGCAAGCCGGTCAGCGCATCGCGCCCCATTCTCGAAGGCCGTATGCCCGATGGTTCGCGCGTCGAAGCCATTCTCCCGCCCGTCGCCCCGGACGGGCCACACGTGTCGATCCGTCGGTTTTTTAAGGAGACGCTCACTGTTGCGCGCCTCGTGGAGCTCGACTCGCTCACGCCCAGTGCGGCCGAATTGCTCCGCGCTCTCGTCATTGCAAAGTGCAACATTCTCGTAGCTGGGGGTACGGGGAGCGGAAAGACCTCGCTGCTCAACGCTCTCTCGGGGTTCATTCCTGACCGTGAACGCGTTGTCGTGATCGAAGATTCTCGAGAGGTTCAGTTCCAAAAGCCGCACGTTGTACAGCTTGAGGCGCGGCCCGCCGACGCTAAGGGAGAGGGTGCCATCACGATTCGGGACATCTTCCGCGCGACGTTGCGAATGCGTCCAGATCGCGTCGTCGTCGGTGAAATTCGAGGAGGCGAAGCCCTCGATATTGTTCAGGCCATGACCAGCGGTCACGGAGGATGTATGGGCACACTCCACGCGACGTACCCGTGCGACACGCTCACTCGAATGGAAACGATGGCCATGATGAGTGACGTCGAAATGCCCCTTGCCGCGATGCGCGCGCAGATTGGCTCGGGCATTCAAGTCATAGTCCAAGTTGCGCGACTCCAAGACGGGAGTCGCAAGGTCACGCACATCACGGAGGTGATAAGCTTCGACGTCCACAAGCAGGCTTACGCGCTGCAAGACCTCTACGTAAGACGTTACGCCGCGAGAGGTCAGAGCCAGCCCCTTGAAAGTCACCTCGTACCCACAGGTGTGTTGCCAGTGTGTAAGGCACAACTCGACGAGCATGGCGTAATTCTACCGGCCGAAATGATGCACTATGCAGTTACATCCAACGCTAAGCGAGGCCACGGCTATGCAGCGCAGTAGCACCGATCAAGATCTTGTTCTCAGGTTGACGGAGGGCGTGAGTACGGTGCACGAGGTTGTCCTCGAAAGCGGCTGCGCCAGGCCGCCTTTTGCCGTTGGCCGCGAGGCGCCGTGGCGCGTGCGTGCGGGGCACGTTTCGGCCTCGCACGTGATGCTCGCCTTCAACGGATCGCTCCTATTTGTGTCAGCGTTGCCCGGCGAACTTGCTTTGCTTGACGGCGTTCCGCTGTCGCCGATGTGGACCGAAGCTCCGGTTCCGAGCGAGCTACGCTTTGGTAGCGCTCGGATCCGCATCGGGCGGCGCGCGAGAATCGACGCTCTCGCGTTGGTTTTCACGGACGAGGTGACGCGACTCTCAGGCGTCCGCCCTGCCCGGCTTCGCAGTCACCCGCACCCGCGCCACGAGGAGGCCGTGACGTGCCTCGCCGACTTCCATATTCCCGCTCTTGCAAGGGGACCTTCGAGTGAGGACCGAACGCTCCCGCCGTGTCTGCCATCACGCGCTGCGCCTACGCCTCGTCAGACGGTGCGAGTGATCCGAAGGGCCGCGCCGAGCCTATCCCAGGAGGAGGTCGAAACCTGGGTTCCCCGCGAACGCCCCCCCGTCATAGCCGCGGCCAGCCCTCCGATCGAAGCCTCCGAGGAGGAAACTTGCGTCCCCTCGAGCATGCCAATGACGCTTCCCGAGGAGCCTGAGGTGTTCGACTCTGGCCAGCCTTTTGGGTCCCCATTCCCGGCTGCGACGGCTCACCCCTCGTGTCCGACGCTCGCGGTCCCGCAGCCTGCCGTAGGTACAAGGGAGGAGGGTCGCGATGCGCCAGCCCCCGACGCCCGCCACGGGCTTCACGCCGCACCGCCCGTCCTCAGCGCCTCCCGGGAATTCTTACCCCCACACCTCGCGAGCGTCTCAAGCCTCCAACGAAAGACTCGAGAAGTCGTTTCAAGTTGGGAGCGCACATCGCTCCCGAAGCGCGCCATCGCGATTCTTCTCCTCGCAGCGCTTCTCGCCGTCACGCTTCTCGTCGGTCCACTCGCCGCACGAGCGAGCGGAGCTACGAAGACGCATCCACCATCGGATTCAAGCGCGCCTGCAGCCCCCCCCGCGCGACAGACCGCCGTTACCGGCTTCGTGCCCGTGCAAGCGCCACTTCCCGCACGGCTCACCATCCCCCAGGAATCACGCGTCATTGCAGTTCCGGCCGCGACGGAAGGCCGCGATAAGCCAGGCGCCGAGCGACGCGCTCTCGATGCCGCGGCGTCGGGTCTCGACGCCAGCGCGGCGACTCAATACGAAGTGTTGGCAGCCGCGCATCCAGAAAACGCCGCGTTCTGCCAGGCCGCGCGCATTCTGCGACATGGGAGGTAACGCGCATCAGGGCGACTCGTGCGCCCAAAAAGGCGACGAGTCGCACGGCGATTATCGCTCTCCGCTTCGACGGAGGCGAACGTGTTTGCCCATCGACGGGACTCCGGATTTGCTTACGAGAAAAAGCAAGTAGTCGCCGTCCGGCGCCTTCACGGGGTCCGTCGGCGCCTTGATGGAAACGGTGTCGCCTCCGACACTGTATTCAAGAGGGAAATAGCGTTGGTTTTGATCAAAACTATGCGTCGTTGAGCCGAGCGCCAATAAAACGGCGCCTCCCTTGGCCCCTAGCGCGGTCCCTCGAAACGGCAGCTTTGTCGCCGTAGTCGAGCCGAGCTCGAGATCAATCGGCTCTGGCGCATCGATGATGGGTCGTGCTCCCTTTGCGAGATAAGCCGGCCGATAGATACGAACGTCATTCCGCTCGCAGCCGATACTCGACGCCTCAACGCCGTTCACTTTTTTTGAAATTCCACCGCCAATAAGGACACTCCCATCCTTCAGGAGAATGGCAAAGCTGTGATAGCCGCGCTCTGCCGAGTCATTGGGCCAAGCGTCGAAGGTTTTCACCTCCTTCGTCCTCGGGTCAAACGTTTGCGGCCGCCGGCGGTCGCCGGCAAGATTACCATCCTCGTCCCAGCCGCCCATGACAAGTACGGTGCCGTCGGGAAGGAGAACGGTTGCGGCATTTCGTCGGCCGATACCCATGTCGACTTGAGCCCACGAGTCCGTGAGGGGGTTATAAAGGTCAGCTCGCTTAGCTAGGGCCGCATCATTCGTACCGCCAAGGACGAGGAGCTCACCTGTCGAGAGCAACGCTGAGGACGAATCCCACGCCGCGCCTGTTCCGCCGGCCGCGCCGGGCCTTGAGGCGTGAGCGCGGACCATAAATCGCTCAGACGGGGGGACAGAGGTGTCGGTGCTCATCAACACCACCCGGCCACTCCAGCCAATCATCGCGACTTGACGCGCGCGGCCCCCCCCCTCGGCCGCGGAGACGGCCTGGGGAAGTAGGAACGTGTGCGTATAGTCTTTTAGACCAGGCGCTACCGCCTCTCGGATAGCGGGGTAAGCGTCGTCGTGCGCTACGAGCGTCGAGAATGACTCTCTCGCCGGGTCGAAGATCTCGACCGCGTAGTTCGCACTCTCGAGGCTCGAGAATCCTCCGGTCACGAGGATGCTACCGTCGGAGAGGCGCGTATTGGTCGGGTACCAACGCCATCCGCGCTTGTCGACGGGTCCGTACTGCGGCCTGCTTTTAATGGGCTCGGCAAGGGGACCTCCGCTCATACGCGAAGGCAGACGTCGAAGCTGGTTTGACCCGTAATCAAAAATGCGGGCCGACGAAAGACCTACCTCGGCTTCGTGACCTCGGACACCGAGATCTTGATATCGCGAGCCGCCCGTGTATAGGACTCCGCCCTTCGTCGGTACGTGCCCAACGCAGTAGAGTACGTCGGGCGTCCACCCTGGCGTCTGTTCGGCTTGCTCGTCGATGGGCGTAATCGGCATGGTCCCCGGGCTCTGGGCCGCGGCGATTTCTGCGGGGTCAAGAACAAACGTCGAACCGTGGGAGCGACTCCCCTCAGGAAATACGCAGCGGTCAGGTTGCGCTCGACCCCACCCTGTCACGAGCAACTTGCCGCTTGGCGTAAGTGTGGCGTGAATCGGCGTCACATACCATCCGCCCGAGGGGCGACTCGGGGTCGCTGCGGTGTCATCTCGGAGGGACAGGCTAGGACCCCAACCGTCTTTTCCGTCCGTGATCCGAGCTTCGTCTCCATCGGAGACGCCGCCATCGTCGGACGCGGCGTTACATCCGGCGAGCGAAAGACCACACATCAGAAGAGTGAAGCGACAAGAGCGATTCCGGAAGCGATAGGCTCTCATGGTCAGTTTTTCTTTCCGGCGCGGATCATTTGCGCGGCTTTTGCGGTTTCGTTCGCGGCACGTAGACTCACCACTGGCTCACGGTCGACATATCCGAGCGCGCGTAGGACGCCGAGGTCAGAGCTCCTCGCGGTCGTCGACTCGAGGGCGAACCCGGGAGCTTCGAATTTGCCTCTCTGTTCGCGAAGCCCAAAGGCCTTCTCCGCCCAAAGTCTTGAGCTCGCGATCGTATGGCACGTGGCACAGTCCGTATTTTCAGACGTCCGAAAATCCGGATTTTCAATCCTATTTGCAGCTTGGAGCGCAAGGCTGCGAGCTTCAAGCGAAGCCGACTCTGCCGACAAGGAATCAAAAAGCAACGAGACGTCATCCTTGCCCGCCGACTGCGGAGAAAGCGATTTTGAAAACGTCTGCGCACCATGTTGCAAGACAAGCGACTGAAGGTGAGCACCATCGGGTAGAATCGGGAGCGACCCTACGGCGCCGTCTTTTTCAATCTGAAGGCCTCCGAACTGCCACTCGTTTCCGCGCCCGCGGACGCCCACAAACGTGATTCGCGTCAGTCGTCCCTTCGCCGTCGAATCGAGCACGGCTCGCTCAAGCGCACGCGCAAAGGGCCCAGAAAGACCTTCTCGGGCGAGCTCAGGGTGCACGCCTAGCGTCGGACTCGAGGATCGCGAGAGCGAAGGACGGAGCGCAACAACACGCCGCACGAGTGCTGCAAACGACGACGACGAAAGTGTGTAAAGCACATGAACCGCGGCGTCGAGCGTCGTCGACGGCAGCACGCCTGCGGGGTCGACAACGACGGGTTGGAAGATAAACCGAATCTGGCGCTCGCATGCGTTGGCCGACGCTCCACGCGGAACGAAGCACGGTTCGAGGCGAAGGCTGACGAGGCGCAGTGACTTATGCGTCGTCTCGTTTGCATCACCCGCGACGATGTCGCCAAGTCGCGAGACCAAGTCGATCGGGAGGAGCGCGCGACCGTCCGCCATCTCGCGTGAAGCCGGCCACAGGTCGTTGACATGGCCAGGCTCCGGCAACGGGAAGAGCACGGCGACGTCGTGCACGTCGACGTCGATTCCGGCCGAGAAAGCGGCAAGGTCGGCGGCCCCTTCTTCAGGCTGGTTAGCCTGCGCCGGGGCACAAGCCGCCGACGTCGCCAACAGACAAGTGAAGATGCTGGAGAGGAGGCGCATGCGACAAGAAGATGCATGTCGCATACCTGTCGACAAACGCTTGAATCATTGCTTTTTGTACGCCTCAAATGGCGCACGCTCGTAGGGTTGGATCCTTCGTTAGCCACCTCGGACGAACCATCGCCCCAAGGATCAGGTCTACTTAGGCACCTCAAAAGCGTGGCGAAGGGTTTGAGAAGGTCCGTCAAACGGCGCGATCTTCGCGCGCCGAAACTGGCTCGCCACGCATTCGCCCTCTTTGGTTCCTGCGTAGGGCGGCTCGACGGAGACACTCAACGCCGTACCGTCAGCGCTAAACGTGACGACCGCGGTGCCCGGCCCGCTAATGCCGCCTGCTTTCTTGCAGAATGCGAGCACACCGTTAGCCTGCGTAAGGCGCGAGCGCGCAGCGCTCTCGCTAAAGGCTGTAGCGTCGAACGGTGACTTCGACGAGGCGGAAGCCACCGGGGAGACGGGCGCCGGCGATGCGACGGCGACTGGCGCGACTGGCGCGACTGGCGCGGCCGGCGTTGCCGCGAGGACCGGAGAAAGAGGCGCCGGAGGTCGAGAGGACGGCGGCGTGGATGGGTCGGCCTCTGGCGCCGCCAAGCTTGGTTCACCCAGCGCCTCAGGCAATGCGACGGAGACCGCCGAGGCAGGGACTGCGACCGGCGCGGCAGACGGCGGCTCCGCAGCGCGTGCCGAAGCGGAACCGACCGCGTCAGGAGACGCGACCGCCGCCTTCCCCGGAGCGAGCAAGAGGTCGCGCTGGGCGTGGCGCGCACGAAGGGCTACCGCGCCCAAGCCGAGCCCGCCGACGGCGAGCACCACAAGAACGATAGCTATCGCCGCGACCGGCAGCGGCGACCCGACGTTCAGGGGACCGGTCGAAACGCGGGGAGTCACTTGCGACGTGGGCGGCTGACCCGCGAGCAGGGGATTTGGCATGGTGGGTCTTTCGTGCGCAACGCCCTCCATCGGCAACCCCACGGGGAGAGAGGCCGCCCGTTCGCTCGCGGCGCTGGCGGAGGTCGGCTGCGGCCACGCCCGAGGCACACCGGCCGTCTTACTTGCGGGCGGGGCCATCATCAGCGTGCCGCCAAGCGACGACTGTTGCGCACGAACCCCCGGCGACGCCGAAGACACGATCGCGGAGTTCACAGTGACGCGCGCTACCTTGGCGTCCGCGTTGTCCGTAGAAAGCGTGCGAAGGACCTCGTTCGATGGTGCCCCCACCCTCGTGGCAGCCTCATCGTCTTCATCGATGGCGCGCATGGGACCCGCAGGGTCATGGGCCGATGAACCATATTCTGGTGGTAAATCGACGCCGGGCACGGTGGCAAAGCGCGCGGTCGCGGGCGACGACGGACGTTCGGGCATGAAGCCGAGCGGTTCGTGCCCACTTCGCGCGTCGATGGGAAGCGCGGTACCGTCAGGCGTCGCGGCGGATGGCGGCGCGTAAGCCGCGTGCGGTAGCAGCAGCGGGAGCGAGCCGGGGTTGGGTGAGTGGATACGAAGCGGCATCGTGCGCGCGAGCGGTTTGCCTCCAATCGCCGCATCCTTCGGCGCCAGCGGGGTGTGCGACGAGCGGCCCACGTGAGGGTCACCGCTGGCAAACGAGAATCCCCCCAGTGGCGTCGCGGAAACAGCAGGCATCGCGGCCGTGGCATACGAGCGCTGCGCGGCCATCGCGCTCGCGGCGCCGAGCTCTCGCGCAAACGTAAGGCTTCGCCAAAACTCGCCCGCGGAGGGCCAGCGGTGCGCGGGATCAAGGGCCGTGGCACGCGCGAACGCTTGTTCAACCTCTTCGGAAACAGCCACGCCGAGCGAACGCGGCGTGGGCCGCCGGCGCGGGTCTGTCGTGAAGCGCGCAAAGTCACCGAGGTGCGTTCCCTCAACTACGCTCCTGTCGCGAAGCGCTTCGAGCAAAATAACGGCGAACGAGTAAACGTCCGAAGCCGCCCCCACAGCTCCGATGCGCTCGTCGAATTGCTCCGGCGCACCGTAAGCAGGAGCGAACATCCGAATCTGCCCGACCGTCGGAGCGCGCGGCCCCAAGTCGAGTGCGCTGTCATGCATCAACTTAGCAACGCCGAAGTCGAGGACCTTCATTTTCGCGCCCTTCGCGGAGCTCGAGAGAAAGAGGTTGCCAGGGTTTAGGTCTCGATGAACGACGCCTTGCGCGTGCGCGTAAGCGAGGCCGTCTGCCGCGGCGGCGAAAAGGTCCACGATTTCTTCGAGGGAACGCCCTGATTCTCGGCGCGCTTGCCGGACCGTGAAATCGTTTTGAACGGTGCGCCCCTCAAGCCACTCGAGCACCATGTAGGGAACAAGGCCACCCGTCGCCGGCGCTTGAGTGGTGCCCGCAGCAATGCTGCGAACGATATGAAGGTTGCCCTGCGAGAGCCGGTAAAGGATGCGACTCTCATCCCGAAAGCGCTGCACAAAGCTGTCGACTAGGGACGTCCCGAGCGCCGCGGGCAGCTTCAAACACTTGACGGCGATGGGCTCATGGAGCCCCTGGTGATGGCCTCGATAGACCGCGCTGAAACCGCCCTCGCCGACAAGCTTGTCTACGCGGAACTGGCCATCGAGGACCTGACCGACGAGCCCAAACGGGTCGGCTACACTCACGCCCCAACGCTAACACCTTTCGGACATGGGCTCCTTCGCGTTTGGCCCCACAACGCTTTCCGCGCCCCCGCGCAGACCCGTCCCGTTCTCGCTAGTGGGCGTCGCGCGCGACACCTCCGCCGTACCATGCACAGCGGAAGCCGACGGCGCCCCAATGACGTTCGGCAGACGTCGTAAAAATCGCATCATACTCGGCGTAAGGGCCCCCCGCGAGATGGCCACCGAGCATCCGGAACAACCGAAACTCGTGGTGCACCCCAAGGCCCGCAAACGATTGCGAGCCGTCCGCGCTTGGGAACGGTCCCTTCGCCTGCAGCTCGGTGCCGCCGATGCCCGCTTGCCCATAGACCGAAATGTCGGCGAGCCTAGGGAACAGTCGCACAAGAGGAAACACCTCCGCGCGAAACCCGACGGCGAATCCGGTCGACTTCCACGAACTGCTCTCGAACTTTGCGACGTTCACCATGGGCCCGAAAGAAAAAAAGTCAGTGAGCGCGCCGATCAAGAACACCGTCGTTGACGTGCCGACGAGCAGTGGGCTTTGCGAGTAAAAGTCTGGGTTGCCAATAAGACGCGCGTTGTTCGGGTATCCGCTCGCCCCTGCGAACGCGATTCCAGGTGCCACCCCTAGAACGAGGCCCGCTCGACGCTCAGCGACGACCGCGCGTAACGTAGGGTCGTCGCGGCCGTTGGCGAGAGTCGCGGGTGACGCCTGCGCCGCCAAGGGCTCAGCTTCTACGGCCACACGCGGTGAGCTCATCGGCTCGGCCGCGTGCGCGTCCGAAGGCGCGACCACTGTGCCCACGATACCGAACATCCCCAACATCGTGGCGATGAGGGGGCTGAAGCGGCTGAAGCGGCTGATGGGATTGACCGACGCGAACGCGGACGGGAGGGGACCACGCATGGCTTGTGTATATACGACTCCTGGTTCGTGACGCGGCGAGATTTGTCGGCTAATCACGTCTCATGGCCGAGCGAAACCTCCATCAGGCAGATCCCGAAATCGCGAAGCTCATCGACGATGAAAACGTTCGAGAGCACGATTCAATGCGCCTCATCGCGAGCGAGAATTACGCTTCGCGCGCCGTCATGGAGGCCACGGGCTCGTGCCTGACCAACAAGTACTCCGAAGGATATGCGCGGAAGCGTTACTACGAGGGACAGCAGGTCATTGACCAAGTCGAAGAACTCGCGATCGCCCGACTGAAGGAGCTGTTCAGCCGTCATGCGAGCGGCGGAGGCCTCACCGGCGCGGAAGACGACCTCCACGTCAACGTGCAGCCATACTCGGGTAGCCCCGCGAACCTCGCGGTTTATCTTGCCTTTCTTCAGCCTGGCGACGTGGTTATGGGACTCGGCTTGCCTGCGGGCGGGCACCTCACGCATGGGCACTCGGTATCGATTACCGGGAAGTACTTCAAGAGCGTGCCGTTCGGCGTGCGCCGCGAAGATCACCGCATCGACATGGAGGATGTACGGCGCCTCGCGCTCGAGCACAGGCCAAAGCTGCTGTGGGCCGGAACGACGGCGTACCCCCGAACGCTCGACTTCGCCGCCTTCCGCTCGATCGCTGACGAGGTGGGGGCGATCCTCGCCGCAGACATCGCTCACATCTCGGGCCTCGTGGCGGCAGGAGTTCATCCTTCGCCCATCGGTATCGCCGACGTCGTCACGTCGACGACGCACAAGACATTCCGAGGCCCACGCGGAGGCATGATTTTCTGTAAAAAGACTCACGCGTCCGCCATCGACAAGGCCGTTTTCCCTGGCCTCCAAGGCGGCCCGCATAACCACACGACGGCAGCCATCGCCGTGGCCGCGCGGGAAGCGCTCGACCCTTCGTTCACGGTCTACGCGCAGCGCGTGGTCGACAACGCGAAGGTGCTCGCGGCAGGCCTTGTCGACCTTGGCTTCGACGTGACCACGGGCGGCACCGACAACCACCTCATGCTCCTCGATCTGACGCGCAAAAACATAGCCGGGAAGCCCGCGGCGCGCGCGCTCGACCGTGCCGGCATCGTCGGAAACTACAACGCCGTTCCTTTCGACCCGAGGAAGCCGTTCGACCCGTCGGGCCTACGCATCGGTACGCCAGCGGTCACCTCGCGCGGCATGGGCAAAGTGGAGATGGAGAAGCTCGCCGTGTGGATCGATCGCGCCATTGGCAGCGCCACCGACGAGGCGGAGCTGGGGCAGATCGCGCAAGAGGTGAAAGATCTCTGCGCGAAATTTCCAGCGCCAGGCCTGCGCATCTAACACGATGCTGGCTCGAAGTTCCTGGCGCTAAGCGTTCCCTGAACCGCGGCTCTCACCGCTCAAGCAAGAGTCTTCATGAGGGCCCCAGGGTAGGGCGATATGCGACCCTAATTGCAGACCGCAAACCTATTTGAGCTCAAACCAACTTGTCCGCGTTTAGAGTGCCGGCCCTTGTCTTTTAGCCGGTCCTCAGGCCTCCTTGTCCCCGCTGCGTGGGCAACAGCTCTTGCGCTGTTCGCCCTGGCCGCTCCAATCAAGGCGAACGACCTTTCGCTTGAGTCGATTTCGACTCGTGAGCCGCCGACACCTGACCCTCGCGTCCCGGAGCCGAAGGTGCCTACGTCTCTAGCCGACGCGCCCGTCGCGTTTGACCACTGGCGTGGGCTGAGCTTCGGAGCCTACCTCGCGCCCGTCACCGACTTCGTCGCGGAAGACGGCGGCTTCGACGTTGTGGTGCACTTTCATGGTGGGGAGATGGCCGAAAAAGAGCTGAAAGCGAGCGGCGTCAACGCCGTCTTCGTCGCGTGCGGGTTCGGGATAGGAAGCAATGCCTACAGCTCCGCGCTCGCAAGTCCGTTGCGCTTTCAAGCCATGCTCGACGAATTGGTTAAGACTCTCGCGTTACGCTCTGGGAAAGCGAACCTCCGGATACGAAATCTTGCTCTTGCGTCCTGGAGCGCAGGCTTTACCGCGGTTGGCAAGGTCCTCGGCGTCGATCGGTACTATGGGATGGTCGACACCGTCATTCTGAATGACAGCCTTCACTCGCAGTACCTTCCGGCGGGTGCCACGGAGAACTCAAACGTCAAGCTCTCGGGCGCCAGCGACTTGGAGGCCGTTTCCCGCGTCGACCTCCGGATGATTCGTTCGTTCGTGCGCTTCGCGAGAGACGCGAGCCTGGGAACGAAAGCCATGACGATGACTCACTCCGCGATCGCTCCGCACGACTACGCCAGCTCGACCGAAGCGACCCAAGCCCTACTTACGGCCATCGAGGTTCCGCTCACCCGTAGGAAGCGTGAGGAGGAAGCGCCCTCGGCGAACTGGCGGGGCCTGACACTGACCAACAGCGCAGATTCAGGCAATCTACATGTTCGCGGATTTCGGGGTAGAGGGCCGCGAGACCACGTCGACCAGCTGTATCTGATCGGCGAATCCCTGAAGTCAGCGTTAGTTCCTCGGTGGAAGCATGAGGGGAGACTCGTCTATACTCGAGCGCGTGAGTAGCTCCGACGAAGACCGCGACGGCAAGCCGGCGAACACGCAGGTGGACACGCAGGCGAGCGCGCGTGGACCGTCAGCCCTACGGGGCCCAGCGCCGAAGGCGGCCCCAGCGCCGAAGGCCGGGCCAGCAACCACAGACTTCACGGCGCTCCGAGCGAGCGAACTCCCGCATCGTGCGGTTCCCATGGCCGCGCCAAGCGAAACGGACGGCGAGATTTCGCCTATCCTGGCGAGGCTCGCTCCAGCCGCTGGCGCCTCAAGGCCGCCCACGATTACCATTCGACCCACGCCCTTCGACCCTATCGGTATCTCCTCTGCTCTAGGATCCGGTGCCCCGTCTGCGCTCAGCGGTGGGTCCGCCCTGACAACGCAGGGCGTGAGAATCCCTCAAGGCGGCATGCTGGGGTCCTCGGCACCCAGAGCGCCACGTCGCGTGGGAAGCCTCCTTTGTGAGGTGCTGATGCGCAACGGCGAAGTGACACAAGACGCTGTCGACCGAGCCATCGCGATCCAAGAGGAGAGAGGAGGGCAAATCGGGCGCATCCTCGTCTCGCTCGGCGCGTGCACGGAGGACGCTATCGCGCGCGCCCTGCTCGAACAATTAAAAGCCAGGAAAGGCGACGGCTATGGAGCAGACGTCTCCCTTGCTGCACGTGAAAATAAAGACGTCGCGGGTTTAAAGGTTCTCACCAAGCCCCATTACACGATTCTTACACTTCTACTCACTGACCTTTTTTCGCTTACGCTGGCCGCGCTGCTGGCGACCGCCGTCCACTGGGCGCGCACGTACTCGGACCTTGGCGGCATCGATTGGACTTCATGGCTTGTCGTAGGGCCATCGATAGCTCTGTGCATGCTTACCTTTCTAGGCCTCGAGCTCTATTCACCAATGGCAAAAAGCACCCCGGACGAGATCCGGGACGTCGTCTTCGCGACGTCGCTCGTGCATCTCGGCGCGTCGGTTCTTTCTACGCTCGGCGACTTGCCCATCGTGAAGTGGGGGGTATTCGTACGCGGGGTGTGGTGGGTAGCGACCCTGTTCCTCGTTCCGGTTGTCCGCGCTCTCGTACGGAGCAAGCTGTGCACTCAGGCTTGGTGGGGTATTCCCGTGTGTGTGCTCGGGGCCGCAAAAACAGGCCGACTCATCGTGAGGACACTAAAAGCGCAACCTCGGTCGGGTCTCAAACCGGTCATGCTCCTCGACGACGACCCGGCGAAGCACGGCACCCTCCGCGCAAGTTTTGCGAACGAAGTGATGGAGGTTTACTCCGTCAATGTCTCCGCCGCGCACTTTATGAGCGAGTCGCAGCGGCAGGCACTCTCCGACGATCTCTTCGGTCCCGAGAGCGAGGTCAATATGCCGATTAGCACGGACCATATTCCTAGTCCGCCCTCCTCGTGGCACTCGAAACTCGACGTCTCGGCGAGTGACGACAACCAGTTTCTCGGCCCTGAGAGCGCGAAGACGCGCGGTCGCGAGCGTCCCGTACCGAAGGACGCCTCGCTGTTCCCGCGTGGTAAGTTCGCGGAGGTCGAGGGCGTACCCGTCGTGGGCGAGTTATCACTCGCACCTATTCTCGCGCAGCGGCTGAAGATCCCCTACGCGGTTCTCGCCATGCCGGGCGTCGAGGGACCAAAGCTGCTTCAAATCGTGGAGCGCGTAGGCGGAAAGTTTTCGCATCTCCTCGTGATTCCGGACCTCTTCGGGTTCGCAACGCTCGGTGTGCCGGCGAAGAACCTGGGAGGAATTCTAGGCGTCGAGGTCCGTCAGCAACTCCTCCTCCCCGGCCCGCGCCTGGCCAAACGAGTGATGGACGCCACGCTGACAAGCCTAGGTGTTTTCTTCGTACTTCCGTTTCTTGCGCTTATTGCGCTGCTTATCAAGCTCGATTCGAAGGGGTCAGTCTTCTACTCGCAGAACCGCCTTGGCAAAGACGGCGAATTTTTCAAAGCCTACAAGTTCCGCACCATGCACGGAGACGGCGAGGCGCGCCTGAAAGCCATTCTCGACGACGACCCGCAGCTCCGTGCAGAGTACGAAATTTACCATAAACTTCGTAAGGATCCGCGTGTCACACGAATCGGCCGTGTGCTCCGGAAGTTCTCGCTCGACGAATTTCCTCAATTGCTCAATGTCATCCTTGGCGACATGAGCCTCGTCGGACCTCGTCCCTACATCGAGCGTGAAGTCACTGAAA
This sequence comes from Polyangiaceae bacterium, assembly GCA_025353725.1. GTDB lineage: Bacteria > Myxococcota_A > Polyangia > Polyangiales > Polyangiaceae > Labilithrix. The sequence goes on from JANXOF010000095.1 coordinate 275,286, forward strand.
TGGGAGGCCAGGAAAAAATCATTCTGCGAGCTCCTCCGGGAATGACGGGCATGTGGCAAGTCAGCGACCGAAACGCAACGAGCTTCGCGCAACGCGTACAGATTGACGTGTACTACGTGCGAAACTGGTCTCCCTGGCTCGACGTTCATATTCTTGCAAAAACATTCGGCGTCGTCGTCAAAGGCTCGGGGGTTTAGCGTGGCACTCCTTCGCAACATCGTGGCGGACGCTTTCGAACTCGCTCGCTCGATGCGGCGCGTGGGCGATGACAACGTGTCTGAACTGCCTCACCCGACGCCTCGGAGCGCCGTGCAGGCGGCGCTCTCTCAAGATGGGTACAAGGTTCTCCTCGCCACGCGCTTACGCGAATCGGCGCGGCGATGGCATATCCCCTTTGCCAACCACGCGCTGCGACTAGCCACCACAGTGCTTTACGGTATCGAGATTGGAAGTGAGATCGAACTCGGCGAAGGCGTGAACTTCGCGCATACGCTGGGGACGGTCATCGGCGGCACGTCGAAGGTCGGTCGGCGCGTGAAATTCATGGGAAACAACACGGTCGGTACGAACCGAGACAACGGTTGCCCCGTCATCGAAGACGACGTTATCGTAGGCTGCGGCGCGCGAATCTTGGGACCGGTTCGCATTGGTAAAGGCGCGTTCATCGGAGCGAATGCCGTCGTCCTCGAAGACGTGCCCGCAGGTGCGGTGGCCACAGGTATCCCCGCAAAGGTCCGCGGCAGGAGCGACCGCCACGCGGAGCTTGCGAAGAAACACGACCAGCGCGAGGACTGAGGGTCAACGGCGAGAGCGTGGCGCGCCGTCACGATCGAGCTGTTCTTGCGCGCCGCTCACGGGCGACGACTGCCGCGCCATTACGCGCGTAGCGCCGGGTTGCGCGTGGACGACGCGCAGCCGTCGGGTCGGCCCGACCTTCGCATGCGTGCAGAACCTGAGAGTTCCCCACCGTAACTCTGCCTGAAAGGATGCTCGCGTGCGGCACCAAAGTCAGGCCCTCTAAATTCCATGAGCATACTTGGAGTCAGCCACCATGAAGCACTATCGAACTTCCTTACGTCTCGTCCCGATTGCCCTTTTCATCGCCTGTTCGACTCGGAGCAACGAACCGGACAACGCGGTCCCTGGCGCGCCCGGGACTGAGCCGCCCGCGACCTCGCTATCTCCCACGGACCCGACGAACCGTACCGACACACCGGACGCGATGAAGCGTAATCCAATCGAGAACATACAGCCCGCAAAGCTTGTCCTCGACACGGGCGCGTTTACCGACGGGCCCATCTGGAGCGTGGCCGAAGGCGTGCTTTTCTTTACGACACCGCTCGGTGAAGGCGGGCTTTATCGCATGAAGCCGGACGGCGCGACGATGAAGGTACGAGACGGCAGTCGCGTAACGTCGGAGCTCCCTATTGGCAATACAATCGACAAGTCCGGAACTCTCTTTACCGTCGAGGCAAAGCGCATTGTGCGCGCGAGCGCGGCGGCGGACGCGGGCGCGCCTCTACCTGTCGCTATGGGGTATGACGACGCGGATGCGGGCCTTGCAACGTTCGATACGCTCAATGACGCCGTCATCGCGGCGAACGGCACGATTTATGCGACGGATCCCGGGTATTTCGCGGCGCCGATCGCCAATCGAATTTTTCGCATCACGCCCGCTGGGAAAGTGCTCGTGGCCGAAGCGTTCGATGAGGTTCCAAGGCCGAACGGAATTGCGCTTTCGCCCGACGGCAAAGCTCTCTTCGTAGGGTTTTCCGAGCCGATCCAGGGAACGAAACCGTTCGTCCGAAAGTACGAGGTCAACCCCGATGGGTCCCTCGGTACTCACACGAAATTCGTCGAGCTCGGACTCGACCAGGCGCCCGACGGTATCGAAGTGGACCAAGCTGGGAACCTCTTTGTCGCGACGAAGGCGGGCATCACCGTCTTCAAAAACGATGGCTCACCGCTCGGCGTCGTTGCCATCCCTGAAGTCCCCACCGCGATGGCGTTCGGCGGACGTGACTTGAAGACGCTTTACGTCACGACTCAGGGCACGAAAATCTTCGAGCTCACGGTGAACGTGAGCGGCATCGTGCAGTAGCCAGGCTCGGTATTCGACCCTCGCAAACAGCGATGCTATCGTTGGTTCATTATGAAAAGACGCATCTTTTCCCTTGCTTTGGTCATCGCCTCGTCAATTGTTTACGCGTGTTCGAGCAGCTCGAACGACACAAGCACGACACCGACACCGACACCGCCCACCCCGACGCCGGACAGCGGCACGACGCCGGACAGCTCAACCGACACCCCTGACGCGGCCGTTGCCGATACGGGCGCGGGCGACGGGACGGTTCCGCCGAACAGCAACCCGATCGAGGGAATTGCGGCTCCCGTCTCGGTGGCTGCGTTCACCACGCCCGCCGTGATTTATACGGAGGGGCCGCAATGGCGCGGTGACTCGTTGTACCTCTCCGAGGCGAAACCAGACGGCCACGTCCTCAAGTTCAATCCGGCACTCCCCGCAAGCCTCACAAACCCCGTTGAGGTGCGCGCGGTCCTCACACCAGGGTCGACCCCTCTCGGCACGACGTTTGATGAGAGGGGCAATTCGTTTATCACCTGTGAAGTAAGCAACGGTACCGCTGGCGGCCAACTTGTCCGCACCCCGCCAACCGGCCTCCCGGATGCTGGCGGAACCGCGATACTTCTCACGACAGACGGCGGTACGCCACCGAAGTTCGACTCTCCGAATGACATCGTCGCACGCAAGAGCGATGGGACTCTGTACGTCACCGATCCCGGATATCAGACAGCACCGCTAACCAATCACCTGTGGCGCGTGAAGCCAGTCACGGGCGAGGTCTTTGAGACTCCCTCAGAGAATCGTCCAAACGGTATTGCGCTTTCACCAGACGAGAAAACTCTCTACGTATCGTTTACAGATGCCCCATCAAAGGTCGTCGCATATCCGATTGCGCTCGATGGGGCTATCGGCGTCGGAGTTCCCTTCGTTGCACTTCTGCCCGGTGACGCTACGGCGGACGGTCTCGCCGTCGACTCGAGCGGCAATGTGTATGTCGCCGTAAAAGACGGCGTCGATGTCTTTAAGCCCGACGCCGTCAAGTGGGGACATATCCAGGTCGGCAAAATCGTCAACGGACTAGCGTTCGGCGGAGCTGACAAAAAGACACTTTTCATGACGAGCGAGAGCGGCCTATTTACCGCGACGGTGAAGATTCCCGGCCTCCTTCAGTGAGCCGCCGCTGGGCGTGACTTACTGAGCGACGATAAACGACCACGTGGTCTGGGAGCCCTTGTCCCAGATTGCGTGGCCGAGATCGGGAATCTCGCAGTAGATTTCGGACAGCCCGTTCGAGCAGCCGTCGAAGGCGACACATGGGCTAGGCGCGTAGCTCGACGTTGTCGCGTTGCAGGCGTTTACTCGTTGCCAGTGGTCGCGTGCCTTCCGGCCCTCGCTTAGCAGGTCGTCATTTTGACCAACGATCTGCATCGCCCGAACGGGCGGCTGCGGGCAGCGAAGCTCGCCGTCGGGGAACGTCGTTCCCGAGCCTTCGACCCCAAAAGGACCGCCGCCGCCGTGCGCGACGACGCCGCGGAGGGGACTCGTCGAAAAACAGGCGAGCATGTTCGCGAAGTACGCGCCGCGCGAAAACCCGACCGCAAACGTGCGCGAAGCGTCGGTCCCGTACGCCGCGCGCACCTCGCCGGCGAGCTGATCGATGAACGCGACGTCCTTCGCGAGCCCCGCGGCGTCGTCGAAGCGCCACGACTTGTCGACTCCGTCGGGGTAGACGAAGACCGCGCCTTGGGCCGAGGCGGCCTCTAGCTTGAAACGGTTCCGAATGCCTGCTCCCGTATCGCCGTCACCGTGGAAAACGAAAACGAGAGGCAGAGTACCGCGGCCGACAGGCGAATCGGGCGCGAAGAGATCATATGTACGCGACTCGCCGCCGCTCGTGAGTTTCAACTTGGATTGAAACCCCGAGGCTCCTGTTGACGTGCTGCCCGCGGGTACGGCGCTGCCTCCGTCGCCGCACGCTGCGAGAAAAAACGAGGCTCCCGCGTAAAGCACCCCAAACATGGTAAGTACACGCATCGTGGGCCTCAACGCGAGGTTCGCGAAAATCTCACTCGACGACGACGACGTCGCCTGTTTGCAACGCGAACTGAATGCTCTTCGGGTCCGCAGATCGGAGGTCCGCGTAACGAAACCGCACACGCTGCGCGAGCGACTTTCGCACCACAAAGACCTTGTCGCTATCCGCGTAGTCGCTAAGGCCACCCGCCGCCGCCAGTGCGTGGAGCACGTTTGAGCCAGGTTCGATCTGAAATACGCCAGAGTTCCGAACCTCGCCTACGACGGAGACTTTCATCTCCGCGCCCTGCTCGAAGTTCACCATCACCGAGGGAACTTTGACGATCTCCTTCAGGCGATCTTGAATCTCTGCGGCGAGCTGAGCGGGACGCTTTCCGCGCGCCATCACTTCACCGATCACCGGGATCGAGATCCGACCGTCGGAGCGGACGCGCTCCTTTGTCGAGAGCGGCTCTTGGTTGAAGACGCGGACATTGAGAATGTCGCCATCGGTAATCAGCACGTCGTTACCGCTGCCGGCTTGGGCGGGAAGGTTGTCGACCCAGACGTGCGGACCCGTCGCGGCGCATCCGCCTGACGCGAACGCCGCGAAGGAGAGCGAGAGCGCGAACGTCCATCGCCAACAACTGCGGACGCCGAAGCGACTTATGCGACCCGAGCAAGTCGCGCGACCCGCACGACTCAAGCGGCTTTCCGACGAACCTACCGAACCCACAGGCTGCACAGCGCTACGTCGCGTCATATCAATCGCAACTATACACAGTTCCGACAGTCACCGTGGGGCTGCTCGCGGCGCAACGTGAGGTACCGCAGCTTCGACGATTGAGCGGGCCGGGACGCTGCGGCTTAACACGCACCCCGCCATGATTTTCGTACTCTCTCCCACCACGATGGGCCCGTAGAGCGTGGCGCCGATTCCGACGTGAACGCTCGGTTCGAGCTGAGGCGCACCGGTCTGTTTGGTCACGGGATCGCTTCCGAACCCGAGCGTGACGTTCTGAAATAAAATGCACCCTGCACGCACTTTGGCGGCGTAACTCACGGCGAGCCCAAAGCCGTGGACGACAACGACGCCGGGGTCGAGTTCGGCGTCCCAATGGATGTCCGAGGCGAAAGCGTGGCGAATCGAACGCGACATAAATTGGGCCCCAAGTCCCAAGCCTGCTTCACGGAAGAAGCGCATCGCGCGGTAGGCGACCATCAGCTGAAAGCCGATCTTCCTCACGGCATCCGACGCCAGCGACGATGCCCGAGGGTCGGCGCTGGTGCGTTGGTCAAGCCCACTGGGATTGTCGCGCGCGTCGTACTTGCAGGCATAAAACTGGATCATGCGGTGATCTTCGCGAACGGCCGAAACTAGCGCTCGCCAAGCGCTGGCGTCGCCCGACCCGCCGCGGCGAAGAAGCGCGACGCCCTTCTTAAAGTCCCGGTACTCACGGGCGACATCACCGACGCCGCCGGTCTCCTCGCGAACGCCGCGGTAATACTGGAGACCGTAGACAAACGTAGCCCCGGCAATCGCTACCGGCTCGAGCCCCAGCCTGTCAAACGCCGACGCGGTTCGAATCGCCACGTTAGCGACGACGGCCGTGGCGCGCGGCAACGTCAAGCTGAGTGCCATGAACGGGCGTGACACGGGATTCAGGTTCGGGAGATGTCGCCACGGGCTTGCCTCGTGGTGGTCGGGGTGCTTTCGCGATACCTTGGCTTGGTAGACGCCGTCGCGTCGCGCGCGCGCCATCCACGCCGTTCGCGAAGTCCAGTCGGAGCCGTGGACACTCTCAGCCTCATTCGCAAACGCGAACGAAGCCCCAGCCTTTTCAAGGCGAATTCCAAGCTCTTCGTCTTCAAGAGCGCGAAACGTGGCATCAAACCCGCCTGCCTTGAGAAAAAGCGCGCGCGGTAGCGAAACGTTGCCGGTGTAGAGATCATGACCGCGAACCTGCGCCTGCCCACTTGCGAAGGCCTCGGCTTTCTCCGCGAGAACGCGCGCGTAAAAGCGCTCGAAGAGCGGCATATCGGCAAGGTTCGCGGAGGGCCGGAGCCGACCCAAGACAACCGTGTTGCCCTCGGCGCTGGCGAGCATTTCGCGATGCCGTTCGAGATGTTTCTCGAGAAAGTTCGCCGAGACTTGCATGTCATCGTCGATGATCACCAAAGTCACTCCCCGCGCGAGGTCGGCGCCTCGCTGCCTCGCGGCCGCGGCGCCGGCGTTGGCCTGGCGCTCGACGCGGAGTGAGTAACGCGTTTTCAAATCGAACAGGGCTTCGCGTACGTCATCCCGCGAGCCGTCATCGACAGCGATGACCTCGTAACGCGAGGGCTCGAGGGTCTGCCGATCGAGGGCCTCGAGCAGCCGCCGTAGGAGTGTGTGCCTGTTGTACGTCGCGATGACGACGCTCGCCCAGAGCTCCGTAGTGACCGTATCCTCAAGAGCTTGCATCGGTCGCGGGAGCCTATCAGCGGTTGAACACGAAGCTACGAACGAAGCTCCGCGGGTGCTGAGCGAAGTGCGACGCCCACAACGCCGCGTCGACGAGTCCCGGTAGCTGATCATCGGGATCACGGACGGCATCGGTCATGGTCGTCCGGTGCTCGTCGTACCAAAGGCGCCATTGGCGGACGTCGACCCTCGACATTTGCCCCGACAGTCCCTGAAGCGCCAGGACAAGATCGAGCATGGTTTTGTGGCAGTACACCTCGCGGCCAGTCGGAGTCCGAGTACGAGCCTGCGAAAGCTCGTGCTCGAGCGCGCGCGCGTCGCCTCGTGCCGCGTGCCAGACGAGCATCGGCAGCGGCACACCTCGCGCGCCGTCAAAAGCCATCTGACTGTAAAACCGCGGATTGAAGTCGATAAGAAACCTGCGCTCACCAGAGGCAATGAACTCCGCCTCAAACGTCCCAAAGTAGCCCACCTTCTTGCAGAGTGCAGCAAGCTTGGCGAGGAGCTCGCGTTCGGCCTCACGGCTTTCAAAGCACAATCCGATGCCCACCTTGCGTGGACGCTGAAGGACTTTCATTGCAGCGCGAGCGACCATGGCGCCATCTTCGGCGACGAATCCGGACACACTCAAGATGCTGGTCTCGGCGGCGGGCAGGTAGTCTTGAATCATCGGTTCGTCGATTCCCGGATGGCGATTCGTGAGGACGCGATGGAAGGCCACGAGGTCGCGGAAACGAGCGAGTTCGCTCGCCAACTGCCCGTGATCTTGAACGATGAACCCTTTGATCCCGCTTTCGAGAAACACTTGCGTACGAGGCTTGATTAAAACAGGATACCGAAGCTTCGACAGCGACGCCTCAGTTGCACCGCCGGCCCCGACGGCATGAGTTTCGGGCACCTCGATTCCGACCTCTGGAGAGGCACATGCATCATGCAGGCGAGTCTTGTCGAGCAACGTGAGAACCGTCGTCTCGCTCGGTGAATACATAAGAAACGCTTTGGCGAGGCGGTCGCGATGCAACGCGAAGAGCCACGCAAGGTGGTCGTTGGGCGGATAAAGGAGCGTACCCGGATGCCCCTCACCCCAAGCCACGAGCCAGTCCACGAGCGCCTCAGGCTTCGAAAGCGGTGGATGAACGACCTTCTCCGACACGTGGCGCGAAAAGAGCGCACGAGCTCGCGTACTGTCGTCCGCCATCGTCACGCGGATTCCACGTTTTCCGAAGCAACGCGCCGCAGCTAGGGTCCCATAGTAGTCGGCGCCGAGCAAGAGCACTGACGCGCCCGACGGATTCACGGTGTTCACAGAACTCACGAGCACCAGGGTACTCGATGTCAGTCGTGGAACCGCCCTTTCAGCTTCAAAAATGGCGACTCGAAGAAGCGAAAACTCACCTCAGCCACGACATAGATGAACGCAATGCCAAGGACGATGACGCCGCTCGACAGGACGATTTGCGTCATGATCTCCATGCCGGCCTGCAGCTTCGTGAGCCTTGGAACCAGAAAGATCACAAGGGGCCAGTGAAAGATGTACATGCCGTAGCTCACCTTCCCGCACGCTACGAGCGGGCGCCACGAGAGAAAACGCCGAGTGCGTTCACCGATGGCGGCATCCGCACACATCGATATTGAGCTCGCGAAAAACACCGCCAAGGTGACGTAGCCGACGGCCATGACACGACGGTCGTAGTCGTTCAGCCCGTTCGCGACCGCATAGAGTGCGGCGAGCGCGAGTGCCGTCGCGAGGAGGAGAGGATAACGAAGGCGTCGCCAGACGACGGAGACCGGGTGCGTGACCTCGCGCTGCGTAACTGCGACAAAAGACCCCAAAAGAAGGCCATCAGCTCGCGTGAAAGTCGCGCGGTAAACGAATTTTGCGATCCCGTGCTCATCGTGAAAGAGCGCTGCGAGCGCCGGAACATGCGCGCCTTTGAACACCATGACGGCGCGCAGCACGACGACCGCGGGAACGAGCAACAGAATCAACGGAATCAGGCGACGGCGCGACATCATCAACGCGACGATGGGCCAAACGAAGTAAAATTGCTCCTCGATCGCAAGCGACCAAAAGTGCGCGGTCCACCGAAGCACCTCGTCATCGAACGAGAGGGCGTAGTTTTGCATGTAGACCCAATAAGACGGGCCCGGCACCCACGCCGAAACGCCGAAAGCGCCAAGGGCCAAGGCGCTACCGACGATAATAAAAGCGTAATAAAGCGGGAAGATACGCAGCACGCGGCGCATCCAAAACATTTTCAGACGCGTCCCTAGTGGTTTAGCCGACGGCGCAACCAGCCCGCGCGTGATGAGGTAGCCCGAGAGGACGAAGAAGAGGTCGACGCCGATCCAGCCCGACCAGAGCAACGCGTGCAGCTGCACGGCGAGCCGCGAAACAAACGTCGTCGCGGTGGCGGGGTCATCGCCTGGGAAGGTCCACGCGAAGTGAAACGCGAGCACGGACAAAACCGCAAGGCCGCGCATTCCGTCGAGCGTCGGAATCGCTCGCGATTCCGCGCCGGCCAACGCAGCTTTTGCCGAGTTAGAAAGCAATGCGCGACCGGGTGGCAACGCGGCGGGAAGCTCCGCGAGCGATTCGCTGTCTTTCACTACCTTGCGAAAGGCGATTCCGATGACGAGGCCGAATGCGAGGAGCATCGCGACGTCCACGCCAGCAAGGCCAGGAGGAAGCGTTACCGAGATCAAAGCGAGCGTCGCGCGCAGGGTCTCCCCGTCCGTCATCACGCGGCCAAGAAGCTCACGATGAGCGACGATGGCGCCGTCACGCAAACGCATCTCATTATCGAGCTTTTGGAAGCCAAGGCTCTCGATGTAGGCCTCATCGACAGGGTTCACGTCGACGGTCTCGACGATGAGATCGCTCTTTCGTTCCGCCAGGCTGTAGGCGTAGTCCCACTTGTCATGGCCTGGCGAAAACACCCCGCGCGGCGCGAGTTTCGCAACGTGACGATCATTTTTGCCGAGGAGGTCTTCCGTCGGGCGCTGCGCAAAGTAGGGAGTCGCCCCGGCGGCGGCGACCGCCAGCCTCAATGTTTTCGGTGTAGTTTCGCGGATGAGGAGGCCGAGGCGCGTATAGTTGGCTTCGTCACTGTACTGAGCCGCGTTTTGAGCCGCCCAACGTCCGAGCGGAAGCACCTGCGACGGAAGCCACACCAGCGCAACTGTCGCGAGGGCGGCCCCTACGAGCGTCCGCTGACGGCCTACCCGCGCGTATAAGGCCGCACAGGCGTCTCCAAGGCCCTCCCGCATGTCTTTCAAGCGAAGCAAGAGTGCAAGGAACACCCACGCACATCCGACCGCGAACGCGACTTTGCTAAACGTAACGGTGGCCGCTATGCCTTGCTCGGGGAACACCTTCGCGTAGCCATTAAGGCAGATAAGAAGGGCGCCGCACGCGAGCATCGCGGCAGAGACGCGGCGCGCGAAGAACGCCGAAGCTGCGTCTTCCGCGCGCTCTTTCTCCTCAGCGATGCGCGAGATGGTGCGAGCGAGAAGGCTGAAGACCAGCACGACAAGCGCAGGCATGCCGATACACATGTAGCGGTTGGCGTAGAGCATCCACTCCCACGCGTCGCCTCCGACGTACGTGGCGTAACCGATCTGAGCGACAAAAAGTGTCCCCAGCAAGACGAGGCGACGAATCTGGCGGTCCTTGTAAAAGCCTCGCCGAAGACCCGTGGCGCTCGCAAACGCGAGGCTAAGTGGCACGGCGAGGTGAAGCGCAAGAACTTCAACTGCCACAAAGGCGCCACGACGAATACGGTCCAGCGCGTGAATCTTATAAAGCTTGAGAAAGTACGTATTTGGGAGTGATTCGTGAAAATAAGCCTTGCGGAACAGCGTTTGGCTTCCGACGGCTCCCCCCGCAAAAAAGCCAATCACGGCGGCAAACAGCCAGCGCTTTTCGCACGTGAAAAATCCATAGAGGAAGAGAATACCTACAGGCACAACGGAGTCGCTTCGAAGAAGCAGAGCCCCCGCTGTGAGCGCCCCCATCACGAACGTACGCGGTAAACTGAACTTCTCTTCGTTCTCGAGGGTAAGCCAAAGGAGCGTGTAGACGACCAGGGCCAGCGCGCCGACCTCCATGCCGCGGAGCGTCCAAAAAACGAGCGGGTAATTGAAGAGCGTGGCCGCAAGCACGGCGAGAGGTACCCACGGCAGGCGCGTGATCGTTCGAGCAACTTTCGCGGTCACGAAACCGGTCGCAAGGAGAATCACCACGCCGCTCAGCATGACGAACAGGGAAATCTTCGACTCAGACAAGCCGGCCTTGTGCGCGACGGTCATCCAGAGCACCCAGAGTAGGTTTGTAAACCCCTCGATGGGTGGCTCACCGATGTTCCAAACGAGTCCGTGCCCGTCCGCGAGGTGACGCGCGTATCGCATCGAAATCATGGCGTCTTCGAACAAAACGAAGTAGCGAGTGTCGCCTACCGAAAAGCTTGTTCGAGCGATAAACGCTGCATAAAACGCGAGCGCTGCGGCCACTACCCAGAAACGCGCACGCTTCGTTGAAGGACTCGACGGGGAAGCGGGAGACGAGGGGTGCGCCATCACGGTTGCATGGCGACGAGCGCCGTCAGCTCGTCGAGCATCTGCTGCGCGTTCGCGTAACGGTCCGCTGGGCGGCGTCGAAGACCTTTGGCAACGACACGCTCAAAGGCTTTACCGACTTCGTCGTCGCGCCCCGTATCGAGAGGGCGCGCCTCTTGTTGGAGTTTCTCGCGAAGACTCTCACGCATGTCGAACGGCAGGACCCCGGACGCCGCGCGGTAAAGTATCGCGGAGACGCTGTAAACGTCGGACGCTTCGTTGACCCGCCTCGCGTCGAGAAGCTGCTCAGGGGCCATGTACGGGACGGTACCGATGGCCGCGTGCATCGAGGTAAGGCTGCTCATTTTGCCATTCGGCTTGGTTACGCGACTAAGGTTAAAGTCGAAAATCACGGCGTGCCAGCCGTTCGGGTTAGGCCGCAAGACAATGTTTTCAGGCTTGATGTCACGGTGGATAATCCCTATCGACTGCATCTCAGCAATTCCGCTCAAGATACCAATTCCAAGGCCGGTCGCGTCTTCGACCGAAAAGCGAGCTCGTTTTAGGACCTCCGAGAGGAGCTCGCCTTCGATGTATTCCATGACGAGCGCCATACCGAACGGCGCCTCATTCAAGAACTCATACATGCGCGCAATGTGCGGACTCTGTAGGCGAGAAAGCGCCCAGGCCTCGCGGCGAAACCGCTCGACGCTCTCCCGGGAGAGGGCGGCCTGAGGGTGGAGAACCTTAATGGCGACGCGGAAATCCTCCCCCGTACTCGTGTTTGGGTTGGCGCCCGAGTTGCTGCGGCGGGCGAGCCAAACGACACCGAAGGCGCCCGAGCCAAGCAGCGACTCGAGCACGTACACCCCGATTTGGGAGCCGGCCGCGAGCTGCACGCCCGGAGCGTAACCGTACGGGCGGCCATACGCACCACTAAACAGGCCACGCTCGTCGACGGGACCTTGTTAGTCTTCTGGAGTCGATGGTGGCGAAGCGTCCGCGGCCCGAGAACCTCCCGCCCAGTGTGAGCTTGAGCCGCGCGCCCGAGCCCGCTGAAGCTCATGCGGCGGAAGGCCTTCTAGCGCTCAGAAATGGCGCCAAACTCGCGGCTTCCATGGTCCTGACATGGGGCGTTGCGCTCGTCGTGACGTTCAAACTACCGAAGTACCTAGGCCCCTCTCTCTTCGGGCACTACCGGTTTGGCGATCAGTTCGCGATGTCCCTGGCGGTCTTTCTCAGCCTCGGCGTCGACACTTACATCTCGCGCGAAATCGCCGTGCGACCCAAGCACGCGAGCGAGTTCTTTGGCGGTGTTTTGCTGGCACGCGCGCTGGTTCTCGTGCCCCTCGTCGGCGTCGCGTTCCTTTTTCTCGAGGGTGAGGTTTACGAGCGACGCCTCGCTGCGGCTCTGTTCGGAGTCGCTTACCTCTTTACTGCGCTCAACCAGACCTTTCAGCAGACGCTGCAAGCCGCGTCGAAAGTGGACGGGCTCGCCATCGCCAATGTAGTCGCGAAGGTACTCTGGGGAGGGGGCACGTTTGTCGCCGTGACCCTCCGTGCGCCCCTTTGGGTGCTGCCGCTGCCGATGATTTTGGGCGAGGGTCTGAAAGCGGCGTTTTTGTATGTCGCCACGAAAGACGCGGTCGGGCTCAAGCTTCGTGTCGATGTCTTAGAGACGAGGAAGGTGCTGCGGGTCGCCTTCCCGTTTTACATCGCCAATGTCGCGGTCTCCCTAGGTTCGTCGATTGACGTCGTCGTGCTCGGTAAAATCGTGTCGAAGACCTCTGAAGAGGTCGGGTTCTACGGTGCGGCGAGGCAAATTGCGCAGCTTTCCGCATTGCTGTCGCCGATCATGAGCGGCGTCCTTATTCCGATGATGAGCCGAGCGAAGGCCCGCAACGAAGACGACTTCTACCGAATCTTGAGGCGCGGTTTCGAGGCGGTCATCGTCGTCTCCATTCCGCTTACGCTGCTCTTGGCGCTCGGCGCCGAGTACTGGATTCACGTCACCATAAAGGATCGATTTCTCCCCGCGGCGGAGAGTCTGCGCTGGCTCGCGCCGACGTTCGTCTTCGCCTACGCGAACGTACTGCTCTGGCTGGCGCTGATGATCCTCGACCGTTCGTGGACCATCACCGTGGTTTCGATAGCGGGGTTAGTCCTGCTGCCGGTGCTCATCGTGCTCGCCGTACCTCTCACAGCAGGGCGCGGACCGGGCGGCGCCGGGATGGGCGTGGCGATGGCGCTTTCGCTCCGAGAACTCGTCATTGTTCTCACGTTTCTCGCGTTTCTTCGCACAAAAGCGCTCGATCGGAGAGGCGCTTTCGCCTTGGCCAAGTCGCTTGGGATCTGCGCCGTGGTGGCCGTCGCCGACCACGCCATGTTCGCGTTTCACCCACTTTTGAGGCTCACTTCGGACGCGGGTATCTACCTCGCGCTCATGCTGGTCACGCGGGTCCTCGCCCCAAACGACTTGAAGGCCGTACTCCGAATGATCAAGGACCGTAAAAAGCAGACGTAGCGACGGCCACGGAGACATGGCGCGCGACTTGCTCGTCCACACGCGTTGCAACGGCCTTTTGCCGAAGGAGAACGCCATGACGAACGCGAAAGTAACGACCGATCGAGAAGTCATTCGGACGTGGGTGGAGGCTCGCGGCGGACAGCCCGCGCGCTTGAAACACCCGGAAGACAGCGGAAAGCAGCCGATTATCGCCATCGACTACACGGGGTTCGAAGACGACGGAACACTCGAATTCCTCGCGTGGGCTTCGTGGTTCGATGCCTTTGACAACGCCAACTTGGCGTTCACATACGAGGAGCGAGGGCGAAGCCGCGGGGCGGCGTTGGTACCCCGCCCCAAAGTTGCCACACCGCACCGCGCAGTCGCGGCGGCTCGCACCAGCGCAATGCGCACGACAAGCAAGCCGCGCGTGGCGGCGACTGCGGCCCGCTCAGTAGGCGTTACTTCCGACCGGTCGCAAACCACCGCGACCTCTCGAAAAGCGCCACGCGCGGCCGCGGCTCGCATGGGAAAGCCCACGCCCCGCGCCGCTCTCACGCCGAACAGCGGCGCGAAGCGAAGCGCTAAACCGACCAAAGCCACGCCAAAAAGCGCGAAAGCACGGCAACCCACGACAGCACGAAAGACTGCGAAGACAGAGCGGCCCGCAACAGCGCCAACGGCGCAAAAAAAGACTCTACCCACGAGCGCTCGCGCGACCAGTACGCGCGCGGCAAAAGCCATGACGAAGAAGCGAGACCGTGTGGTGGCTGACTGAAGCTACCGTTTCCAATCACGAGACTGAGCGAGCAGGCGACGAGCCAGATCGAAGCATTCGCGCACTGGGAGAGGTGAAGGAGATGGGGCTGCACCCGTCCCCTCACCTCCCCTGCTCACTCCTGTTCCACCCCCGTGAGGATGCCAGCGAGTGACAGGAGCTCCCTCGAGTCTAGGTTCGTCGTCCGTTTCGCGGACTTGGGGAAAGGTTAGGAGAACGTCGCGAAGACGGGAAGTCCGAGGCGATCACGGACGTCGCGGGGCTCATAAAAGAGGCCCGAAAAGCGGTCGGCGAGCGCTGCCACCAGCAGCACTGCGGAGAGCGTCGCGAGAAGGCCGATGGCAATCGCGATGAGCGCGACGGGGCGCTTGGGTCCCGCCGGAACTTCGGCAGGATGAGTAATCTTGTATCGGTTCTTGTACTGCGCCTCCTGCTCTTGCATCTGAACCTGAAGCTCTTGGAGCTGCTTCACCAGCGTCTGATACGTGGCCGTCACGGTGTCGAAGCGCACCTGTGCATCTTGCACAGACTTTGGCGCGCTCGCGGCGATGACCTCCGGGGGAGCCACGGGAGCGACTGCCACCGCCGGCGCAAACCGAGGCGCCGACCGCGCTTCCGACGCCTTTTGGAGCGCGTTCTTTTGCTGGACCGCCATCTCGTTGATGATCTGGGTCTCCTGCGCGCGAAGCGCCGCAAGCTGCGGTGAGTCTTGCGCCTCCGTGGCCGCGAGCGTTTGCTTGAGGCCGATGACCTCTGGATGACCTGGAGCCAGCGTCTGCTGCTTCTCGATGAGCTGTTGGTGAAGCTCTTGGACACGCTGGGCTTTGGCGGCCTGAAGCTGGGCGATTTGGCCTCGCAAGACTTCGAGTTTAGCCTTGAGCGCCGGGTCCGCATCAATGGGAACGGGCCGCTCGTTCACCCCTTGCGGAAGCTGCGGAATCATAAGGTTGACCTTCCGCGTCGGGTCGTTCGCCTTTTGAAGGCGCACGAGCTCGGTCGCCGCAGATTCGAGGTCCTTGTGCGCCTGGGCGACGAAGCCCTCTTGAATCTTGAGGCGCGCCGGAATGACGCCGACTTCGGACTGGAAACGCGCGTCGAGGAAGTTTTTAACGGCGCCGTCGACGATGTCCCTCGCGGCCTCGGGCTCAGACCATTCGAGCTTCACGGTCACAGTGGTCGCGTCGACCCACACCTTCATTCGGTGCTCGATGTTCGAAACGAGAGCTTCGAATTTTTCGTCGTCTGACGGCGCGTTTTTGCCCAATTTGCGGTTGATTTTGTCAATCAAACGCCGGTGCGGCTGGCGCATGTCATCCCACCGCGCCACGAGGTCTTTCTGCTTCACGATCGCGAGGATGTTATCTCTCGCCATGAGCTGCTCCTCGTACTCGCGGGCGAGGTTTCGCATCTCCTCCGGGCTCACGTATTGCGCTTGCGCGCCCGTGAGGTTCGCCGTCCGCTGCACGAGAACGCGTGACTCCACCTCATAGCTCCGTGGAGCGAAAATCGCGGCAAGCACCGTGAGTGCACCGCAGATCATCATCACGACAAACGAGAGACCTTTTCGTCGCTTCGCCGAACGTGCGGCCTCGCCCACGCGCGCGCCAAGGGCGATGTTCGGACCGTCGTCCTCATCACCGCCGCGGCCACCACCACCGCCGCCGCCTCCGCCAGCACCACGCGCGGCGCCAGGGTACTTCAGGTTTGAATCGGGTCGAAAGAGGGTAGCTTCCTCGATACGTGCCATCGTAAGTTCCTTATTGGGTCCGCGAGCGCCGTGTGCGCCATGCAAAAAGTATCGTAATTACTTGCGTTTCGTTAGAGTCGCGCGCGCACGGTCGACTTACTCGGGCGTACCGAAGGGGTCGGGAGCGAGTCCGGGCGGCGTCGCTCGGGCGGGTTCGCCGGAAGGAGCCGCGGCCGACTCGCTTGGTGAGCTTGGCTGCGCGGGTCGAAAAGGAGCGCGAGGGCCGCGAGCGGCGGATCCGGTCACGCGCCACGCGCTTGCGCCGCTAGCTCGAGCCGCAGGCGTCGGCGTAGCGGCGGGGGGTGTCGGGACGCCCATCGCCGCGTCGTTCGCGGTTCCTGTCGGCCCGCTCGGCAAATCGCCAAGATAAACCGGCTCGATCACCGGCGCGGCGGCGGGCGAAAGCATAGAGGTGGGTTGCGGCTTGGATGACACCGTCGGGGCGACAACTCCCTGCTCGGGCAAGCCCGCACCGGGATCGTGCTTGAGCGGACCACGCTTCACGGCGAGGAAAGCCACGCCCCCCACCGCCGCAGCGGCCAACAAGACGGCCATCAACCAGATCGCCATGCTGCTCTTCGGTGGCGCGTCAAGGTTCTCCGACTCGATGTCCGTCGCGCGGTCGCCGGGCGAAGGGCTCGCGTTCAATGTGCTGCCGTACGCCGGTAGGCTCCAGTCCTGACGGTCGCCCAAGCCGAAGGAAGCCATGGGTTCGGCGAACGGGGCCACGCGATGCCCCGCGGGTCCGGGAGTAGGTACGCTCTGAGGGAAGCCCCTTCCCTCCGAGTGAGGCACAGTCGGGTGAGGAACCGTCGAAATTCCGAACGAATTAAGGGGCGTTTGCGGAAACGAAGAGCGTTGAGCCGCGCTTCCCGGAACGGGCGGCGCGCTCGACTTCATCGGAGGCCGAAACGACGGCGGCGGATTGGCGGCGAACACCGCCGCGGCGCGCCCGCCCGACGCGAGGGAAGGAGGGGGTACGGAACCGTCGTTGCCGATCGCCGACGTCAGCTTGCCGCTGCGGTCGCCAATTCCAATAAACGTGCCCCCCGGCCCCTCGGGCGGCTCACTCGGAATCCGCTTCGGCGGCATAAAAGCCGGGTTTCGCGGGTCAAACAGCCCCGCTGCGTCGCTTGAATTCAATGCAAACGGCGTCTGCGGCGGAAGGCCGTGATCCACATGGGTCGACTCGTCCAGCGACATATCAAACGCGCGCGTTGGCTCCGCGGGCCTCCCCATGCCGGCGGCTTCTCTTGCGTCCCGAAAGGCGCGGCGCATCGCTTCGACGGTCTGCCAGCGGTCGTCTTTCTTGAACCGAAGCGACATGTCGATCGCCGCAGCAATGCCCGGTGGAAGGTCGGGCATAACCATCGCGATGGATCGCGCTTTCACGGTCGCTGCCGCGAGCAGTTTTGCCTGGACGTTCACGCCTAGGTGAACCGTTTCACCGGTAAGCGCCGTGAAAAGCGTGGCGCCAAACGACCAGATATCGCTGCGATGGTCGACCTTCTCGCGCGAGCCGAGCGCTTGCTCGGGCGACATGAACGAGGGCGTACCGAGCACGAGGCCGAAGACGGAATGCTTGTTTTGTGACGATTTGTCCAAGACGCGCGCGACGCCGAAATCGAGCAACTTGAGGATGCCGTCGTCACACACGAAAACGTTTTGAGGCTTCAGGTCGCGGTGGATAATTCCGGCCGCGTGAACGGCGCTCAGCACGTCCATCAGCTTGTCGGCAAGGTCGAGCGCTTCGACGACAGGAATGCGGTTGCCGCGCTTTTGCCGGTGCTCCTCCAACGTCCCGCCCTCGAGGAGGTCCATCGTTAGAAACACGCAGCCGTCATCGGTCACGCCGTCGTCGAGAACGCGAACGATTCCGGCGTGCTTGACGGAATTGGCCAGGTAACCCTCGCCCAAAAATCGCTCACAAACGGCGACGTCGGTACAAAGTGTCGGGTGTAAAATCTTGAGCGCTGCGCGAGCGCCGTTGCGGTGAGTCACGGCGTAGACGGCAGCCATCGACCCGGACCCGAGCAGCCCGTCGACGCGCCACTTTCCGCCGATGATGCTCCCTACGCGCCGTTCGGCCTGCTGACTCATGACCTAGGACGGCAGATTAGCACGAGTCGCGCACCGGGCACTCGAGGACTGTGTTCCTCCGAGTAGCGAAACCCTCCGCTACGTAGGGCGAACGGCGAGTCGCGTCGCGACGGCAAACGCGACCCCGAACGTCACGAGCGTCATGTAGCTGTTAAGCCCCTGGTCACCCCACACTTGAATGACGCACACGACAACCGCACCGAGCGATCCGAGCGCGGCGCTTCGCTCCAGAGGAGTTAACGCAGCTCGGTATCCTCGAAGCGCAAGCGTGCTCGCCAGGGGGTAGATCATCCACAGCAGCGTGAAGCCCACGACGCCCCCGAGCGACCAGAGCCAGAGAACGCCGTTGTGCGCGATGAGCCGAAAGTTCTTGAACAGCTCACCGAGATCAACCGGCGGATTGTTCGGAGAATACTGGTATTCGTGTCCAAAACCTTGAGCTATCAGCGGGCTCTGTCGGAGCGTAAAAATGAGGTTTTCGTTTTCGATGTCGCGGGACAGGCTCGAGTTGTCCTTTTGGTCCATGACCGACACCACGAGCTTCGCCGGTTTGAGCAACGGCGACGACGAAGCGATCTCGGAGCCAATGAGCACGTAGCCGATCATTAACGGGACCGCGACCGCAAGCGCCCACGTGACGCGGCGCTTTCGCTTGCTCGGGCGGAGTGCGAGGTAGATGACTAACGGTGCGGCGGCGAGGCTCACGAACGCGAGGCGCCGGTTGTTCAGCACAATTCCGAGGACAATGGGCGCTGCGAGCAAAAGTGCTCGGCCTACGACCTTCGTCGTGCGTTGCTCGAGTGCGTGAGCGAGCAAGATCAGCAGCGCCGTCACGAACAGCACCGTGTCCGAGTGATTCGTACACCACTCGGGCTTACCCGGTAGGCTCGTGATCCCCGCTGGGGCGCACACGCCGACGTAAATGTAGACCACGAGCAGGCTGCGGGCGACGGCGGCACACACAAACGCCGTCGCGACCGACGCAAGGTCTTCAGGGATGCGAAGCGCATAGAGAAAGAGCAGCGCTACGAGAGGCAGCTGCATGAGGTGAATGGTCTGCCGAAACGCAGGTTCAATGCCCCCGCCACGCAGGATCCCGAGCGCGGCGAGCCCTATGACGGTCGCCAAGAACGCAAGCATCGCGTGGCGGGCAAACTTAGGCGGTGACGTCCATCCCTCCGGCTTTCGCCCACGCACGGCCCGATAAAGAAGGCCGACCGTCACTAAAAAAAATACGGAGAGAGACGCGCCCGGTAGACCCGAAAACTCTTTGAGCGTACCGAAGTACGCGACGGCCGCGGGCCACATGACGGTGTTCCAGTAGCCCCCCTCACCGGCCGCCACCGCGCCCATGTCTTTGAACATCGCTTCGCTGAAGGCTTCAATAAACAGGGCGAGAACGAGGTAGACGCGGAGGCTCTTCCACACGCGCTGCTTCGCCATCGCCCAGTAGAGCAACGGCGCCCAAAAAACGAGCAGCGCCGTGTCGAGCCGAAACGCGTTAGCCCACGTGCCGGGACCTGAAAACTTGGGACTTGAAGCGACGGACGCGAAGAGCGTAGCCGCAAAAACGCAGCCGATGATTTGAAGTGTCGGCTTGAGGAAATTGTCTTGGAGAACTTTGACGTCCTGTTCCTCGTCGTCCGGGCGCGCGCCGAAGGAGCCGTATTTTTGAGCGACCTTCGAGGTCAGTGCGCTCAGCTGGTCCTGGTTCGCGAGGTGCGCAGGAAGCGGACGACCGCCGTTTGGGGTGGGGGGTCGATTCACGGGTCGACCGTGGACCAGCAGGTCTTCGCGCGGATGGCTCCCACGACCTGGTCGGCCATGATTCGATGGACTTCGAGGTTCGGGTGGTAGTCGCACCCCAAGCCATACCGAGAGGCCATCTCGACGAGCTCCAAAAAGAAGACATCCCCGTCGCCGGACACGTTTCGCTCCTCCACCAAGCCTCGCAGCGTGTCCCTAAAGTCGCTTCGGGCATTCGGAAAGGGAAATTGATCGCTGAGCATGGGCGGGACGGCCAAGAACATCTTCGCTTTTGGGCGTAACTTGCGAACGAGAGTCACGAACGCTCTGTATTTCTCGCGAAACGCGTTTAAATCAACGCCGTCTGCAATGGTGTTTTGGTCGACGTCGCGGGCGAAGTCGTTCGTACCGAGATTGATGACCACGACCTGCGGCGGGACCTCTTTCGCGAAGTCCCACGTTGAGCCGACTTGCTGCGGGTCAGGCTTCTCATTCGCTAGCGTGCGCAAGTAGTACTCGGGCACGGTCGTTTTGGCGTCAGGGTCTGCCTTCACCGGACCGCTCGGGTCTTCCACCTTGCCCTCTCCCGCTCCCTCCTCGCGATAGTTGAGGGCCACGCCTTTGCCCGAGTAACAAAGGGTCGTTGCCTGAGCGCCGAGCCGGCGCGCGACAAGCGACCCGTACGCGAGGTAGATGTTTTCCGTCTCGGGTATCTTCACGTCGACGAGCACGCCCTTGTCGTTTTTCACCTGACGCGTCGGAATGTCGTAGGGGCATGTCGCATTGCGACCCTCGTTGCCATAGCCGCAGGTGATGGAGTCGCCGATGAACTCGATGCGACGCGCGTAATCCACGGACGGAAGCTGCTTCCCGCCGGCAAAGGTAAAGGGGAGAAACGTACTAATTCCGAACAGGGCCTCGCTCGACCGGACCACGGTGATTTCGTGAACGCCGGGCGCGACCTTGTGGGTGCGCGTGGTGACCGGCGCGCGCGGCGGCTCAATGCCCGTGTAGTCGGGCAAAACGACTTCCTGCGCCTTGCCGTCGAGAATGACCTCGAACACCTGCTCCGAGGCCGCTTCGGCGCCCCATGTCACTTCCGCCCCTTCGAATCGAGCGCTCATGGCGTTGCCGGACCAGTCAAAGCGGGGCTTCAGCGGGTCCGTTAAGTCATAGCGACCGACGAAGTTCGTGGTCGCAGACCCTCCCGTGGTGCCCACGGGAAGCGGACGTTCGACGCGGCAATCCGCATTTGGGCCCGTCACGCCGCCATTTTCAAGCGGCGAGTTGCGCTCGCTCAACCGCACCACGCAAGCCAGTGAGGAGGCAAAAAGAGGCAGGACAAGCACGAGCAAGGCTGCGGCCGTCCGCAGAATCCGCAGCGACATGGCCTCGAACGTAGCAGAAGGGACGAGCCTAGGGACAAAGCGCTGGGTGGCTAGGCGTTCGACCTTCTGACCCTCGGGACCTTGTGG
Organism: Polyangiaceae bacterium; assembly: GCA_025353725.1. Classification (GTDB taxonomy): domain Bacteria; phylum Myxococcota_A; class Polyangia; order Polyangiales; family Polyangiaceae; genus Labilithrix. The sequence continues at coordinate 296,755 of JANXOF010000095.1, forward strand.
CTATACTGGCGGTCCTGGACATGGTTGCGCGAAACCCGAGAGAGAGACCCACCGTGTTATGGAAGGCGTCGTGAACAAGCGGCCACCCACGCAAACGCTGGCGATGCCTGGCGTGCCTCCACGATCGGGTTCGCTCGGCTCGAATGCCTCGTCCGCATCCAACGCCGCATCGGCGGCCGCCGCAGAGGATGACATGCAGGGGGCCGAATCGATGCAGCCGATGCCGTCGGGAGCGAACACGATGGATCCGGTGTGGCAGCGCCTCTGGTTGCGCTGCCAACAGCACGACTGGCAGTCGATGGCCTTCATCGGGTCAAGCAAACGGGACCCCGACGGCGTCCTCGAGATTGCGCACGGCATGGCTCGCCTCGCGAGTGAGCTCGGGCAAGAGCTGACCGTCTTCGACGCTCGAAGTCTGGGGCTCAAGGACATGGGGCGGATGCTCGCTCAGATCCAGAGCATCACGAGCCGCGGAAAACGCTGCATTGTCGTCCTGAAGCTCGTGACCGAGAACGCGACGACTGTACCGATGGCGCAGAACGTCGACGCCGCGCTGCTTGGCGTTTTCATTGGAGAAACAAGCGCTGTAGCGTCGACGCGCACGGTCGAAGAGGTCGGGCGGGCAAAGTTTCTCGGTTCCGTCGTGCTCAACGCTTCGTTTTCAAAGTGACCAAAGGCGCGACGTGCGCGAAGCGCCCCGACCGCGCGGCGTGGGGCGACAGGAGACTCAAGGGTCGTCTCGCGAGACCTGTCGCCGCCCGAAACGTGGCGTGGTTCGCGGTGTTCGGACTTACGTTGTCGTGTGCGGCCGCGCGTGAGACTCGGCCTCGTGCGAACGACGTCGTCGTCGTCGACCTTGCTCGGAGTACGGGAACGCAAGCTTCGCCGCACGCCATCGCGCCGGCCGACCTAAAGCCTGTCTCCGGCTGGCTGCGCGTTGACGGAACGCGCATCGTCACTTCGGACGGAAAACCATTCCACGGCCGCGGCGCGACGTTGCATGATACACGCTCTTGCGATTCCTGCGCTTGGGAGCCCCCACACGTCGAGGAGGTCCTTCGCCGAGTCGACACGCTCACCGACACGTGGCACGCGACGTTCGTACGGCTGCTTCTCGAAAGCTACCCTGACCGCGGTCCAGGTCGCGGACGCACGCACTACAAAGGTGTGCTGGAGGATGAGGCGTACTTTCGCGATCTGATGCGGATTATCGGGCATATCGGCAAAAAAAACGGCGTCTACGTGCTCGTCTCGCTGTGGCATGACCCGACGTTCGGGCCGCTGGGCTGGCCAACTCCGCGTTCGCGCACGGTTTGGAAAAAGCTCGCCCGCGCGCTGAAAGACATGCCGTTTGTGATGTTCGGCGTCGTGAACGAACCCGAGAAAAACGAGACGGGCTTGCTCGATAGCGAGGTCTGGACCGCGATGAACGAATCGGTCGCCGCCATTCGCAGCGTAGAGGAGCCGGGAAAGACGCATATCATCACGGTTCAAGGCACGCGTGAGTGGGGGCGGGTGCTCGACTACTACATGGCGCATCCGATTACGGCGGGCGGGGGCGTTAACATCGCCTACGAAACCCACGTCTATAACCGCGCGTCGCGGTTCGATGAGCTCGTCACGAAGCCTGCCAAGAAGCTCCCTGTCATTATCGGTGAGATGGGCGTCATCGACGACAAAAACGCGACCATGCACCCGGAGGACTGCGAGGAGCTCATGGATCTTGCCGAACGGCTCGACGTCCCGTGGCTCGCGTACACGTTTCACACCAACTGCCCTCCCAACCTTTTGGTCGACCACGCAGGAACATGCGGTGTGGGCGCATCGCTCGAGCCCAGCGCGTGGGGCCGGTTGGTCAAAGAGCGCCTCGGGCGCATGTGGTAGCGTAGCGACCGTGCAGAAGGCGCTGCTCATTAGCATCCTGGCGGCGACGATCGTGATTCCGATGTTCGCGTCGCGCGGAGGGTCGGTCAAACAGGCCGTACGACGAAGCGTCATCGCGACCACGGTTTTTTGCGTTCTGTACTGGGTTGGACTGCTCTTCGCTTACCCGGCGCTCACGCCGACCAAGAAGGTGCCGAACGAACCCAGCTCTGGCGGGACCCGGTGACTCCTTTGTGGTGCGCTTGCCACGGGGAAAGCTCTTCCCTGTTATCGACGGCGTTGGCCCCCAAAGACATGCCCATGTGAGGCCTTCAGCCCCCGTTCTTTGACCTGTTTTGACCCCATCTCAGGAGACTTCCGACGCTGGCGTTACCTCGCTTCCGTAGAGCTACCCGCCTCGCCCCACCTATGTAAGTGCTTCATACACTGTTCTGGATCGCAACTTGCTTGGCGGGCGGCCTCTTGACGCTCACGGGCGTTTTATCCTTCTCGACCTCGTCGGAGACAACGACATGTCCACACTTTCTGCTTGGGTGATGGCGGCGACAAGCCTGCTTGCCCCATCGCGTGAACCCGACCGGATTTCTGAGGCTATTGCGGCACGCGCTGAGCTCGAAGCTCCTCTTTTCAAGGGGGATGACGACCGGCGAAAGACGTCTGCGCTGCTCCTCGCGATAGCGTTTCGCGAATCCTCGCTTCGCTCGGATGCCGTTGGAGACCACGTAGGGGGGCGACCGACAAGCTTTTGTGCGTTCCAAATTCACCTGCCCGCCGGCGCAAAAACCGCGGATGGCTGGAAGGGGCCTGAGCTCGCTTCAGACCCTGAAAAATGCGTAGCCGCGGCCATGCACCTTCTCCGCGCTTCGATGCGGGCGTGTCCTTCGTCTCCCATCGCCGTCTACGCCTCGGGCCCAGCGGGTTGCGACTCTCCTCGCGCTCAGCGCATAAGCAGGGACAGGCTCGCTATCGCTCAACGACTCTTGCGGGATGTTCGGACTCCCCTCACCGCTCCGTCTTCGTCGAAACACGTCGACGTCGACGCCGTTGAGTCATCCGCGCACCCCGAGGCTGAACGCCCTCGGCGCTATTGCGGCGGTCCCTGAAGGCTCATGCCGGGTGTTTCTCGGGGCCTCGCGAGCGTCGCGAGACGCATAGCGCTCGCGTTGGGGCTCCTCGCGGGCGTGGCGTTCGTCATCTCGCGCGTCGACTTTGCTCGGGACATGCATCGCCTTGATACGGGGATGCTCAGCGGTGCGAGCGACGGCAGCTATCACGCTATCGTTCAAGACCTCGCGCACCGCGCCGAGCCCGAACGGGGCAAGCTCCGCGAACTCACGAGCGAAGGCTCGACAGAGAATATCAAGCGCCTGAGCGCCGCGGCGAGCCTCGGGTGCGACATTTCCTTCGGCCTCGTTCAAGACGGCTCAGATTTTCCGGTAGGGCGCGACAAGAAAAAAAAGCTTGAGCTCTTGGGCCGCCTACCGAAGTCGGAAAGCCTATTCTTCCTTGGCCGCGACGTGAGCTCGCGCACGAACCTCGCATCGCTCGCGGGGGCAAAGATCGGAGTCGGGCCGGCGCAAAGCGGCTCGTCACGTGTCGCGGGTCAGATTTTCGCGCTCCCCGACCTCGCGTCGCTTGGCGTCACTCTCTCGCACGAACCGATGGTCGAGCAAGTCGCGATGGCGGAGCGAGGCGAGCTTGACCTCGTCGCTTTGGTCATCGATGAAGACGCCCCCGTGCTGGTCAACGCCGTGCGCGAAGGCCGCCTTCAGATCGCGGGCTTGTCGAACCTTGATGTGATCGCTCGGCGGATTCCACGACTCCGGACGGGCCGCATAGGCGCGGGCCAGTATGACGCCGTGCAGCTACGACCGGAGGAAGACAAACGCGTTCTGCGCGTCGATACGCTTGTCGTGACCAACGGCTGCGCGGGCCGGTCGGCGACGATCGACATGCTCACGTTGCTCGCCGACCGATTCCCAGACTTCGTGCGCCACAACAAGGAAACGTCGAACGCCACGGGCCTCGAGCTTGCGGGGCCTGCTAAAGGGTTTTTCGAGCACGGCGGGCCTGAGCTCGCCGACGAATTCGCGCCGTGGCTTGTCGACCTGATGCCTCCGGCAAATTGGGCCACGATCCTCATGGCAGTAAGCGTGCTGTTCAACGTCATGGGCGCGGCGCATCGGTTTCGGATGTGGCGCATCGACGACGCCCGCGTAAAGCTCGAGGCCGAACTTTCTGAGCTTTTCGGCGGTGGAACCACCCTTGGTCATATCCGGAACATGGCGACGGCGCTGAGTCCTGCAAAACGTAAGGACCTCGAAAACCTCGTCACGCGGTTTGAGGCGCTTGGCGAACGCTCGCGACGACACTCGCTCAGCATGCTTGTACCGATGGGCCAAGAGATGGGCTACCGCTACCAAGAAGGCCTCATTCACCAGGCTCTCGACCTAGTCCGAAGTCGGTTATCGAAGGTCACGTGACGAGGTTTTCTCGAGGTTCTAACGCGCCTTGCACGACGCGCTTACGCTACCGACGAAGTCGACACCCCCAGCGCAGGTGGCGGCTCTCACGGGCGGGCAATTACGAAATTCGTTACCGAGTGCGCTGAGCTTGAGAGTAGACAAGTTGCAGACGCCCGCCCCGACATTCGCCTCGCTTGCTGTTTGAAGTGTATTTCCACCCATGTCGTAATGCTGTTCGCCAGCGCCGTAGGTGAACGCCGACGGCGTATACCGAAGTATCGACCTGTGGGCTCAAGCCGACGTTGGGCGAGCGAGGTCTTCATGTTGGCGATTCGTGTACTTACCACGGTGTTCAGGGTGTTCGTTCTCGAAGGCCTCGAGGCTTTCGCGGGTAATCTCGACCTCGATTTCACCGTCTTTTTCGACTTTGGATTGACAGCCGAGGCGCGACGTCGCGCGTACATCGAACGCCTTGTCGAGAATGTCGTCTTCTTCCTCTTCCTGGACGCTCAGGAGGTCCGCTCCTTTGAGGACGTAGAGGTGACATGTCGAGCATGCGCACACTCCGCCACAGGCATAACCCTCGGGCGCGTGGATCTTTTGTGCCGCCTCGAGCAACGTCGTTCCCAGCGGAACTTCCGCCTCTCCGAAACCCTTGAATCGAACGATCGCCATGGGAAGCTCCTTTTACGTCTACCGCTCTACCTCAGGTTTTGGATGATTGGCGAAAGAAGCAAGCGCGTCATCGGGCGCGGGGGGTGGCAGCGGCGACCCGTGTGCGGCTTCGATACCTTTGGCGTGCTCGACCGTGCGCTCGACTTGATCGAGACGCTGGCCCTCGATGGCCATCGCGATGGCGCGGTTCATGCGCCGCTCCGCAAAGCTCTTTGTCGCGGTGTCGAGATCGTCGATGCGCAGCTGGATCGTGCGAGGGTCGGCCCCAGTCGCGGCCTGCTCGAGATGCGCGAGTGCGAAAGCGATGCGCTCGCGTTCACCCTCGAACAGCAAGCTCGGGTCGTCGTCAACGGACTTCTGCGTCGACCGACCGATGCGATGCGCCTCCACGCGCGCTTCGGCAAGGCGTCGCGCGTCGAGGTCCGCTTCTCCGTGATCGATGGCGTCGATCAGCATTTGTTCGACGGTGTCGTCGTCGAGACCATACGACGGCTTCACGTCGACCGCTTGCTCGATGCCCGTTCGCTCTTCGCGCGCGTGAACGGATAGGAGGCCATCGGCGTCGACGCGAAACGTCACCTCAAGGCGTGCAAGCCCGGCCGCCATGGGCGGTATTCCGCGAAGCGTAAATCGCGCGAGGCTGCGGCAGTCGGCCGCGAGTTCTCGCTCCCCTTGAACCACGTGGATCTCGAAGCCCGTTTGGTTATCCTCCTGCGTTGTATACGCGGCGCGCGCGGCGGCGGGCGTCGTCGTGTTTCGCGGTAGCACCCGGTCGACAACGCCGCCGCCAACCTCGATACCGAGGGACAGTGGCGTCACATCCAGCAGAAGCACGTCGTCGGGGTTTCCCGCACCGGAAAGCACATTCGCTTGGATGGCCGCGCCGAGTGCAACGACCTGGTCGGGGTCGATATCGGCGAGCGGCGCCTTTCCAAACAACTGCTCAACGAACGCGCGCACCGCGGGGACTCGCGTGGAGCCGCCGACAAGAATGACGCCGTCGAGGCTCTCGGCCTTTGTCTCGGCATCGCGAAGCGCGCGCTTGCACGCCGTGCCCGTGCGCGCCAAAAGCGGCCGGACCAGTTCGTCGAATCGAGCGCGCGTGAAGAGCATCGTTGCCGGGACGCTTCCAAGCGGGTTGTCGATCTCGACCTCGGGTGCCGTCGTGAGCCCGTGCTTCACGCGACGCGCGACATCGAGCACGACGCGCACCTCAGACGGCGTCGCTGCTCGCGCATCGCGGTGAGCAAGCGCGAAAAGCTCCTCCGCGAGGATGGCGTCCATGTCGTCGCCCCCGAGCGCACTGTCACCGCCGGTCGATTTGACCTGAAACACGCCGTTGTCGAGGACGAGGATCGTGACGTCGAAGGTTCCTCCGCCAAGGTCGTAGACGGCAAAAAGGCCATTCTGCTTCTTCTCCAGGCCGTACGCTAAGGCCGCTGCGGTCGGCTCATTGATGAGACGAAGGACCTCCAAACCGGCCAGGCGCCCGGCGTCCCTGGTGGCCTGTCGCTGGGCGTCGTCGAAGTAGGCCGGCACGGTGATCACCGCGCCACCGAGGCTTCTCAACTCGTCTTCGGCGAGGCGCTTAAGAGCACGCAAGATCTCGGCACTCACCTCGACCGGCGTAACCACCCGCCCTGCCACGCCGAACCGTACGACGTTGGCGTCACCGGCTTTCGGAGCGACGAATGCGTACGGTGCGAGGCGACGCGTCTCCGGGTCGTCAGCGCCGCGGCCCATAAAGCGCTTAACGCTCACGATCGTGTCGCGAGGATGCGCCGCTGCGCGCAGAAGAGCGTCCGCTCCGACGACCACGTCGCCGCGATCACCATAGTGCACGGCGCTCGGTAGGAGCGACGTTTGGTGGCAGTCCGCGATCACCGTCGGACATTCGTTCTTCACGTACGCGACAAGAGAGTTTGTCGTGCCGAGGTCGATGCCGATCGCGCGCGGCGGCGCTTTCGGGTCGAAGATATCGAGTAGCATCAGTCGTTCTCCTCCTCGATGAGGCTCACTTCATCGAGAAATCGCGTGTAAAATCGAAGCTGTCCGAGGAATGGCACGACCATCGCTAGCTCGGCGGCCGCCGGCTCTGGTCCCGTAGGTCCCGTAGGCGCGAAGCTCTTCGCGAAACCGGAGGCAAGCTTCGCTTCCGTTTCTGCGAGCCGCGCGGCCATAGCGGAACCTAGGGCTCGGACCTTCGCGAGGTCTTTGGCGGCGCGTGCTTCCGCAAGCGCTTCGCGTTCCTCAAGCATCTCCATCAAGAATTCAACGCCCGGCTTGGGTTCGTGATTTTCACCAACGGCAACGCCCGCAAGGGCGAACAGAGCCTCGGCTCGGCGAACCGGCGAACGCAAAACACGCCAAGCCTCGTTGACCGAAGCTGCCTTTTCGAGCGCGGCGCGGCGCTCGCTTGCTCCCGCTTGCGCGTACTTGTCCGGGTGCAAGGCGCGAGAGAGAACCCGATGGATTTTCGCGAACTCGACGAGGTCAATGTCGAAGCGCCGCGCTACTCCGAATATTTTGAAAGGGTCATTCATAACTCGTCCGTAATCGCGCCTCTCGTCGCGCGTTGACTAACGAGCGCAAGGTTGATGCACTTCGTTAGACAGTAAAGGAAGTACCGCAGCCGCAGTTTGACTTCTCATTAGGGTTTATGAACTTGAAGCCTTGACGCATCAGAGTCTTCTCCCACTCCAACGCGGAACCGTTGAGATAAAGGAGACTCTTCTTGTCGACCAGTACGCGAACAGCCTCGCCGCGCGTCGACATGCGGTCGTAGACGACGTCACGAGCGTTCGGCGGACCGTCGTGAAACTCAATGACGTACGAGAAACCCGAACACCCGCCGCCTCGAATGCCTACGCGTAGCGACGTCTCCGCGCGCGCACGCTTCGCGATTTGAACGGCGATGGCGTCGACCGCGGCCTGGGTAATTTCGATGTTGAGTTTCGAGGCCGCTCGCGGCACCGTCGTACCCACGGTGGTGGTGGCCACGGCGCTAGCGCTCGCCATCGCGGCGGCGCTAGCAGCGGCACTCGCGGCACTCGCGGCACTCAAGGACGGCGCGGACACAGGTGACGGCGCAAGCGCTGGGGGCATCTTCGTGTCTCCTCGACTTCAAACTCTTCGACGTTGACTCGTGACTATTCGGCCGCGCCGCGCTTGGCGGTCTGCTTGGCACGGTAGTCAGCGATGGCACTCTTGATAGCGTCTTCTGCGAGCACGGAGCAGTGAATTTTGACCGGAGGAAGGTTTAACTCGTTGACGATATCGACGTTACGGATCGCCTCGGCCTCCTCGACCTTCTTTCCCTTAATCCACTCGGTCGCGAGCGACGACGACGCGATGGCCGAACCGCAGCCGAAGGTCTTGAACTTTGCATCTTGAATCACGCCATCGTCACTGACCCGAATTTGCAGACGCATCACGTCGCCGCATGCGGGAGCGCCAACGAGCCCCGTTCCGACATTCGGATCATTCTTGTCGAGCGTCCCGACATTCCGCGGGTTCTCCGCATGCTCAATCACTTTCTCGCTGTACGCCATACTCGTCCTCCCTACTTCACTTTCCCAAAACCCGACCCCGACCCCTCAACAACCCGTAAACCCATGCACCTTCACTCCGCACCATGAACCCGTGAACACGCGCACTCTCACTCCGGGTGGGGTGCCAGGGGAGCGGCCGCGCTCCCCTGAGGCGTTCTCCTCTACGAACAAGAGCTCCCCTGAGGCGTTCTCTTTTGTTAATGCGCCACCCACGCGACGCTCTTCAAGTCGATACCGTCTTTGTGCATCTCATAGAGCGGGGACATGTCTCGAAGCGAGTTTACTTTGCCGATGACGAGATCGGCCACGAAGTCGACCTCTTCTTCGGTATTGAACCGACCGAGACCA
>JANXOF010000025.1 GCA_025353725.1 Polyangiaceae bacterium
ACCACGTTCGGGTGCCGCACGCGTGCCATCAGTACTGCCTCGCGCTCGAACCGTTCGAACAGCTCAAGACTCGCATCACCGAGGAGAATTTTGAGCGCCACGGGCATGCCTAACCGTGCGTGGTAGCCCCTGTACACCTCACCCTTTCCCCAGCTCCGAGGAAGCCGTCGACGACGTACCGATCAAGAACGCGTTGGCCAGGTAGAAGTTGCAGGCTTAGCTTCGCTCCGAGTGGAAACCGCGCGCTTCGGTGAGCCAAACGCGCTCTTCGGGGATCGTTCGAACGCCATCGACGAGCACTTCGGGGCGCCATGGGTCCGAGCTATCACCGGGGCCCATGACGACGCCTTCACGCCCGCACGCGAGTCGAACGCGCGCGCCGGGGGGAACGACGCCGGACGCTCGGAGCAGGAGCCTTACCCAAGGCGCGTCCTCGCTGGTCCGTGCGTCGCTTGCGGCTATCGCGAAAAGATCGAGCCGCGTGAGATCGAAGTCGACGTTCGGTCTGCACCGCATTCCCTCGAGAGCGTAAACCCGCTTCACGAGCGCGGTAACAGGGAGTGCGGACTTGCCGAGATCGTCGTGTGCGTTGGGTGCGAGGTCACCTACAAGCGCCGATACGGCGAGCCGATGAGGTTCGATTCCACCTCGCGCGGTCGTCGGCGCGGCGACCATGCTGTCGAGCAGACGCGTCGCCGCGGCTTCGATTCGCTCGACGCCGCGCGGTTGTTGACCCTGTAAGACGAGGGCGAGCGTGGCGTGAGCGACCACTCGTTGCGTTGAACGCGACGCTCGAAGGGCGTCGAGTGAAGCGAACACCATGTAGGCTGCACTTACCGCGCGGCGTTGAACGCTCCATGAGACAGGCGCCATCTCGAGCGCTCGCGCGGTTGCGGCGCGGTGGTGCTCGTGCGCGCGTTCGAGGCGCCTCACGACGGAGAGACCGACCGGCCACGTCCAGGGTTCGCCTTCGGCGCATGCTCGTGCTAAGCCGTCGGCATCACGCAAGGCGAGGGCGACCTGCGCGATAGCGTAACTCTCGGCATCAATCGCGTCGGACTCGCTGCCTGACTTCGTCTCGCCGAGTTCGCGCCAGCACAGCGTGGCGAGCGTGAGGCGCTTCGAGCGCCTCGCTCGGCCCCGTCGTCCCCTCAGCGAGTGCCGCGCCAAAAACGAGGACATCGGCCGAGGATGGTTTTGTAGGGAACGTGAGCTCAATAGCCTTCAAGTTCAGCAGCATTCGCCCGAGCTCGCTCGATTGTTCGAACACTTCGAAGTCGAGCGCGACGAGTGAACGGTCTCGAAAAACGCCGCCACCGACAAGTTGAAGTGTGAACGGCGGGTGAGCAACCTCGACGCAGTGCGAGACGCTCTCCGCCGTTTGAAGCGCCATCGGATGTCGCGGACCGTAGGCTGCGACGTTGCGCGAAAGCACGAAGAGAGCATTGAGCAATTGGGCCGTCGCGTTCGAGGGGGGGGGCCGAAGCCTGCGCGACGGACGAGGGCTGAGTCGCCAAGGTTCGCGACGTAATTCGAACATAGTCACGGCGGAGACGTGTTCGAGCGTGGGCTCGCGGATGGCGTTCAAGTATTGGCGTTTGCCTACGAGTCGAACAATCGACACTACGCCAGCACTCGATTGCGCGTCACTCGCCGCTCGCCGCAAAAGGCCTGTTGCCATCTCCGACGCCGTCGTGGGACCTGATGTCGAGATGAGTTTCGCGGTGAGCGGCCAGAGCGTGGGATCACGAAGGGAAACGCTTGCGGCGAGTGACGCGCCGAACCCACTCGCTTCGAGGTCGTCGGCGACAGCCTGAGTGAAAGGCGTATTCCGGTTTCTGAGTCGAGCGAGAAGTCCGAGCGTTCTTGCATCTACGTCGCCGCGCGTTCGAGCCAGAAGCCTTTGCGCAAAACGTCCGTGAGGAACAGCCTTAGCGATTTCGTCGCAACGGAGCACAATGGCTATTTCGGCCAGTCCCCAAGCGTTCCCATCGTCCGTCGAGGCAAGCAGCTGTTTTGCCTCTGCGCCTGACATCTCGAGATGTCGGTCGTCGACTTGCTGCGTGTAAAGCGTAAGTGGTACATCAAATTCTTCTCGCGAAGCCGCGTCATCGAGTTCACTCGAGGCGATGGTGACGGTCTCTTCTCCGGATGCCAGCGCCGCCTCGCCGCGGACCGCACTGACCATCGCATGGATGCCGTCGCCGTCGGTCCCGAAAGACTCCATCACTTCGACGAAGCTCGGGTGAAGGTCGATAGCGAATCCTTCGGCCCCGTCTTGCCAGAGCCAGTCTTGAAACCGTCGAATCGAGCCCTCGCTTGGCGTGAGGAAGGCCAGCTCCTCGGCGAATCGCAGAAGTTGGTCGGCCGATACCCGGTCGCACAAGCGTATCGAGCGGAGTCCGGTTATGAACGCGGGTTGCACCCAGCGACCTGCTTTCTGTGAGACTTGGAGGCCTAATCGTCCTGCGATGAAGAGGCCTGTCGCGCGAAGTTCAAGGACTGCGTCGCGCGCCGTGAGCCAGTGAGCGAGCGTTCGATCGGCAATCAATCGTGCGCTCGATTCCTGCATACGCGCAGACCGGACGAGGGCGTCGATCGATGACGCGAGGAGTCTCTCGAACGCGACGGGCACCGCCACGGACCGTTTGTCGCGTCGCAGTGTTTCGGAGATGTGCGGTGTGCACGTAACAGCGACGTCGTCCGGAGTACGGCCCGAAGCGGAGGCCTTCATAGCTACGATGGTGCAAACAGAGAGCCGTTCGACGCGCCAGCGCGCAGCTCACGTCAGTGACAAAAATGCGCAGATGGCGGGTGTGCGCGCACCGCCTACGTTGTGCCGTGCTGCTGCAGCGGCGCTACGTTGCCGTGGCGAGACCGCTACAGTCTGCCGCGGAAGTGAAACCTCCGAATCCTCCAAGAAAACCAAGCGAATGCGGCGCCCACCCCGCCGCGCGCGAGTACGCGTCTACCGTGTTACCCTTGGCAGACGATGCCCTTGCTGTACGGAGACTCGACGCCGTTCCCGCTCGGCTACAACTTCCTCGCGACGCTCGAAGTGTTCCTGACGACCGCGACGCGCATCGTTCAACTCGAAAGTGACGCGCGCGAGCTGACGCGCAAAACAGAAAAGCTCGGTGAGGGCAGAGTCAAAGGGCTCGAGGCGCTCGACCAGTTTCACACGGTGGTCATGCGCGCCGTGCAAGATACAGCTGAGAAAGTGCAGCACGCTCACGCGCTCGACTACGCACAACGCGTAGCTGAATTCGCGTCGCGTTTCGTGGAGGAGCACAAACGCGCGACGGTGAGCGCCAACGAGCGCGAGGCCGCGCAGTGCCGATCGGAAAACGAGAGGCGTATCCAAGAGCAAAGGCAGCAGCTCGAGGTGTTCCTCAAAGCTGCAAGGCTCTCTGTCGTCCGGACGTCCATCGCGATGCAGCTCGTCGGTGACACGAAAGATGCGCGCCACGAGATGAGTGCAGTCTTCGACCATCCCGAGGGAATTCAAACGGTCTTCAACCTTGGTGTGCACCGGGTCGATGCGTGGACCGTACCTCGAAAAGTGTCCGACTTTGCGCAGGGCGTCGAGCTTCTGGTCGGTGTCGACAAGAGCTGGCTTCGAGGCACGGTCACGCCGAAACAGGTCAATGTTGATGACTGGATCCTCACAAGCTTTAACCTGGCGGAGGACGCCTTCACGCTGACCCTGAGGCGTAAGCTCGCGGAAAAAGAGTCGCTGCACTTTGTTTTGGAGCGAACCGATGTTGGGCTTGCGGGCACGGTCGAGCACCCAGGGCTCGTGGGTCTCGAAGCGCCCGAAGCTCCGCGGCTTCTTGACGCGGGCGACCTGGAGGCCCTCGACCGCGTTTGGCAGGCGTTGCGCCTCGTGTGCCGCGAAGCTGCCTCGCATAAAGAGCACCTTGTCAGTGCAAGTCTCGACGGTACCCCCGTGTTCGAGGGGGGCCTTGTGATCCCGGTCGTCGTTCGTTTGGTAACGATGTTTGCTCCTACGGTCCGTGAAATCACAAAGCGGAGCCCCAATGAGCACGAACTTTCCCTCAAGCTGGAGAGCGAGGGCGGCCGCCGCGAGGAGCTGTATCTCCGCAAAGAGCAGCTCCTAAGCAAGCTTCAACCGCTTTCCTCGATGGGTCGTGAGGTGTTCGCGCCGCTCGGTCTCGACACGTGGGTTCCGGGCCTCACCAACCCGCCACCTTCCGTCGTTTCATCGAGGGGCGGGGCCGTTTCGAAGTCGCTGATTTCGCAGACGGGGCCCGTGAGTGCGCCGCCGCTGCCGCCAAGCAAGCGGTCCGCTGACTGAGGTAGCCTGTCGGAATGAAGCTGCGGCTAACCTCTCGTCTGTCGCTCGTTGGTCTCGTCGTCACGTCGTTTTTGCCAGCGTGCGGAGGCGCCTCGTCAGCTCCTCCACTCGCGCCGGATGTGGTCCATGACGCCGGCTCGGAGACCTTTGCGGAAATCAACCCGGCCGATCTCGCCGAACTCGACGGCGGCGCCGGTCGCCCGGTCGCGACACCTGGACGCGCGGCGCATGACGGACCAACCGAGCCGAAGGAGGAATGCACGCCAGTAGGGGTCGACTTTGAGAAACGCGCGCGACCGAAGCTAAAAGACTGCTACGCGCAGGCAAAAAAGAAGGACCCGAACGTCGCGGGAACGACCAGAGTGCGCGTGAACATCGACACCCTCGGCAAGGTGACATCGATGAAGATAGTTGAAAGCACACTTCCCGATTCTGTCGCGCGGTGCATGCTCGACGCCGTAAAGCACACCCCCATCGCCGAGTCCTCGAAATGCCCGGGTAAGTCATTTACCCTTCCCGTGACGTTTCCGACCCCGCCTTAGCTAGAGCGGAATCACCTACGGATATCCGATAACGCTATCCGGTGAGAGACGTGAGCCTCCCGTAGTGCCTAATCCGAGTTCCCCGTGCGTATTTTCGCCCCAACAAAGGATACTTCCAGCGCGGGTTGTCGCGCATGAGTGCTCGCCACCGGTCACGACGCTAACCGCGTTGGTGACCCCCGACACTGCGCTTGGTAACGACGTTGCTGTAGTCGGTGTCGGACGCGTTTGGCCGTCGCCAATTTGGCCGAGGAACCCCGCTCCCCAGCACGCGACAGCGCCGCCTCGGCGGACCGCGCAAGCGTGATCCCTCCCGGCAGCAAGTGCGACAGCATCGAGGTCTTTGACTGCACTCGGCGTGGGGTTTGCCTCCTTTGTCGCGCTGCCATTCGCGAGCTGTCCAACCTCGTTCGCACCCCAGCAGAACACCGCGCCCGACGTCTTTGCCGCGCACGTCGAGCGGGAACCCGCGGCGACGACAGCGACCGAATTGAGTGCGGCGACAGGGGACGGCACCGCTTTCGCATCGAAATCGCCGGTTCCAAGTTGACCGAGTGCGCTATCTCCCCAACAGAGCAGCGTGCCGTCGCTCTTTATGGCGCAAGCGTGGAGGTCACCCGCGACGACCGCGATCGCGCCGACCAGGTTTGCCACCGCGGTAGGCGAAGGCTGTCGCTGCTTCAATCCGTTTCCGAGCTGTCCGACAAGGCCGTCGCCCCAGCACGCAACCCCTCCGTTGGCGCGCAGCGCGCACGAGAAATTCGAGCCACACGCGACAGCTCTCGCGTCTGTCAGGCCATTCACCTCGACAGGAACATTCGAGCGCGCGTCGGTTTGACCGTTACCGAGCTGGCCATCTTGATTGTCGCCCCAGCACGCGACCTTTCCCGAACTTCGAACGACGCACGAGTGATTCTGCCCCGCGCAAACGTGCGCCGCGTCCGCCGCCCCCGGCACCGCTTGCGGCGTCGCGACAGTGCCGGCGTCGACCGCACCCCCCGCGCCGAGCTGTCCGCGTCCGTCATCGCCCCAGCATTTCACGGTTAGATCAGGCTTTCGGGCGCACGTATGCGTTGCACCAAGGGCGACTTCGAGCTCGTTGGTTACCGGAATAGGGAACTCCTTGGCTCCTCCATCGTCGGTGGCGATGGGGTCGGTGGTGCCCGCATCCGTGCGAAGGTGCACGTCTTCGACGCCGACGAGTCCGGCGCATGCCACGCCAGCGAGGCTCGCGGTCAGGACAGCAAAGCCAACAATCTTCCCCGCAACCCGGGCGCGCTCGCTCATTCGAACGTCCCTCCAAGTGTGACGGAATCGAACGTGACGCCTACGCGCACCCTCCGTCCTTCATCGGGTGGGTGGTCGGCCCGCGCGGTCCTCACTTTTTGAGGCCCGCTCGGCGCCGTAAAAAAGAGCGCGGCGCCGCCGCCTGCAAGGAGGCCACCCACGATGAATGACAAAGTCGACACGGTCCCGCTGCTCTTTGCGTCGGCGGCGAGCGAGACGCCGGTGCTGTCGCACTCGAGGCCCGTGCAATGCCCCTTCGTGTCGTTCCACTTCGAGGACGTGCGCAGGCCGAAGAACGTGCCAATCCCTACGCCCACCACGCCAGCACCCAGGAGTGCATAGCTAACGGTGCGCTGGGTACCGCCTCTGAACCGCTTTTCGTCGGTGCCTTGGGCGGGGGACTCGCGCTCGGCGTTCTCCCCGTTCGCGGCCTTCGGCAACGCGGCGTCGTCCTCGAGCAGGGGAATTTCGAGGCTTTGTGAAGTGACCTGCTCGCTGGCGTCGAGCGTGGTTGAAAATGTCTTTTTTCCGGTCGCGTGCGCCTCAATGGAGTGCTTGCCGGGATCCACGGGCACGGGTGAAGCGAGTGCGACGGAGTCGAGCACGTTTCCGTCGAGCTTCACCTCGGAGTTCTTGTCCCGCACGACGATGCTGATACGAATGAGCCTTGGTTCGAGCTTGTCCGCACGGTCGCGTGCCGTCTTTTCGCGGTCGGGGCGTCCGAGACGCTGAGCGAGTGCGATGGCTTCGTGAAAACGCGTCGACGCACTGGCAAGCTGTCCGCCGCGTTCGTAGCAATCCGCAAGATTCAGCAGCGTACCCATCGCGGGCGCGAGCTTGTGGCTCGACGCGAGTTTCGGGCACGCTTCCGCGAAGCGTTTCGCTTCCATCAATTTGCGGGCGTCTTGAAAAAGTGATTCGGCCGCGGCTGTAGCGGAGTCGTTGGGGTCGGCAGCCGCAGCGTCCGACGCTACAACGAACCCTATCACCGCGACAACAAGGGCCGCTCCTCGAGCTCGAACGCACGCCATCTCTGCAGACTATCTGGACGTCGCTAGTCGCGTGTAGATGGAATTTCAGCGCTTGAGGCGGCGGACGGCCCCGTAGTTCGGACCGCCTTACGGCGAGGTTTTGCACTCGCTTTCGGCGCGGGGTCTCCCGCCTTCGAGTTGTCGCGGGTTTCGCTTGCCAGCGGCTCCGCGTCGGCGGACGGCTCGGTAGAAGCGCTCCACGCGGTCTTGGCCAACGCGGGCGATGCCGCGCTTGCCGCGGCTTCGGGGGCAGCCCAACGAGGCTGAGTAGGGGGAGCCTGTGTCGCCATGACGCTTGCTATCGGCTGTGTTCCTCTGCTCCCCACCGCTGCTTGCTCGCGACGAACCGTTTGAATAACCACCGCGGCCGTACACATGGCGGCCACCACGACGGCCCCCCAAGCGATGCCCGTACGGGGCCTTTCGGACGGGCGTAACGCTCCCTGCGTTCCCGCCCAAGGAGCGGCCGTGCCAGAATCGTGTGCACCCGGTGCGCCTGAGGGAGCCGCCGCGCCAACGCCCATCCGGGGACCGGCGATCGTCGCCCCATGAACGATTTGAGCGACACCGAGTGTTTGCGCGATGCGGTCTGCGATGCCGCGCGCGCGCAGCGGATCGACGGCAAAGGGGACCAGTCCGTAGGCGAGCTCTGCGACATTGGCAAAGCGCGCGTCGGGCTGCTTTTCCATGCAGCGTTGGACGAGCTCCGAGAATCCTGACGGCAAGTCGCCGCGTACCGCAGACAGCAGGGCTGGATTCTCGTGCATGACCATGGATAAGAGTCTGCCTAGCGTATCTCCCTCGAACGGGGCGACACCGGCGACGAGGCGGTAGAGGACGATTCCGAGTGACCATAAGTCACTGCGAGCGTCGACGGCGCGCGGGTCGCGCATCTGTTCTGGCGACATGAACCGCGGGCTCCCAAGCATCGAGGCCGAGCGCGTCATGTCTTGGTCGCTGCCCGTGGCGCCGAAGGGGTTTACCTTCGAGATACCGAAGTCCAACACCTTCACGAGGGCCGAGCCTGCGTGCCCCTGCGTAACGAACAAATTTGCGAGCTTCACATCACGATGAACAATGCCGAGACTGTGCGCCTCTCCCAAAGCCTCGCATGCTTGAAGGACGTATTCGACGGCTTCAGATACAGGGAGCTGCCCGCGCTGCTTCGCGAGTGCCGACAGGTCACAGCCGTCGAGGTATTCCATCACGATGAATGGCTCGCCGGTCTCGAGCGTGCCTACGTCGAATACTTTTGCGATATGCTCGTTGCGAAGTCGGACGACGGCCTTCGCCTCTCTGAGGAAGCGACTCGTAGCTTCGGCCTCGTCGATTCCCGGGTTGTCGCGACGCAGAAGCTTGAGTGCGACGAGTTGGTCGAGTTGAAGATGACGCGCGGCGACCACATACCCCATGCCTCCGCTCCCCAGCACTCGCTCGACGCGGTACTTACCTGCGAGCACATCGCCGGGACGCACAGAAAACATCTCTCTGGAGCCTACGGCGCGGCCTCGCGTCTCGCAACGAAACTAAAAGAATTATCGAGCGATGAAGGTGGGATGCACCACTGCGCTTTCGCTCTTCTGCGGGCATGTGGGATGCTCGCACCATGGATGTTTTGCACCTTGGCCCGCTCCGTGTCCGACGCATCGTGAAGACTCACGGGACGCCGCCCAAGAGCCCTTCAGACGCGCCGCTCACCGTTGTCTTGATGCACGGCTACGGGGCGCCCGGCGACGATCTCGTCTCGCTCGAAGCGGCGATCGATGCTGTCGTCGGGACGACCTTTCTTTTCCCCGAGGCGCCTTCTACCCTCGGCCAAGGCCTCGGATTTGAAAGCGCGCGCGCATGGTGGGACATCGACATCGCTCGCTTTCAGAACGCGATGATGCGCGGCACGTTTAACGACCTCGTGGACCAAGTTCCGCCTGGGATGAGTGCTGCGACGGCCGATGTCTTGGCGATGCTCGACGCGCTTGAGCGCGACACGAAGACGACCAGTGACACCATCGTGCTCGGAGGATTTTCTCAAGGTTCCATGCTCGCGCTCGATGTAGCGCTGCGCTCGACGAGGCCTTTTGGTGGCTTGGCGTTGCTCTCGAGTACGCTCCTCGCGAAGCAGGAGTGGCTGCCGCTGATGCCCGCCCGCAAAGGCATGAAAGTCTTTCAAAGTCACGGCAGAGATGACCGAATCCTTCCGTACGTTGTTGCCTCGGAGCTTCACCGCGAACTTCTCGCCGGAGGTCTCGCCGTGACGTTCACGCCTTTCGAGGGCGCGCACGGAATCTCGCCGCTCGTGGTCCGCGCGCTCAGCGAGTGGCTCGCTGGCGTCGCTTCGAAACGTTCATGAGAGCCGCGCGGGTCTCGTCTCTAGTAGTCTCATCGGGTGTCAAAGGAAGTTCTTAGAGAGCCACGCCGTACGACAGTCTTAATTCGCAGAGTTCTTGATGCCAAGGACGTCACCGTGGTGTTTCAGCCGATCGTCGACTTAAAAACACGCGAGCTTTTCGCGTACGAGGCGCTCGTCCGTGCGAAACGAGACGACTTTGACAGTCCGATGAGCCTGTTCGCGGCGGCCGTGCAGCACTCATGCTCGGGCGAATTAGGCCGTCTCATTCGTCAATTGGCCATCGCGGGCTGTCCCTCCCACCCGCTCTTTCTGAACGTGCACCCGGCCGAGCTCAATGAGAAGTGGGTGGTGCAACCGGACGACCCCATCTTTCAGCATGGCCACGACGTTTATCTCGAAATCACCGAGGGAGTTCCGCTCTCACACTTCCGCCTCTGCCAGAGTGTGCTCCGTGATGTGCGCGCGCGCGGAGTCTACCTCGTGGTCGACGACCTCGGCGCAGGCTATTCAAACTTAAAATACATCGCTGACCTTCACCCGCGCATCGTGAAGCTCGATCGCGAGCTCGTGATGGGGCTGGTTAAAGACTCGCGCATGTTCAAGCTCGTGTCGGCGATTGTTGTTCTGTGCCGGGAACTCGACGCGATGGTCGTTGCCGAAGGGATCGAGACCCGCGAAGAGCTGGAAGCAGTACGCGAGGCTGGCGCCCAGTACGGTCAAGGATATCTCCTCGCGCGTCCGTCCTTCCCGCCTCCTCCAGTGACGTGGCCGGCTGGCCTTGCCGCGACAAAACGCGGGCAGCTTTTGCCGTCTTGACGAAAGGTTAGAGACCTTTAATGCAGACCCGATTACGCCCGCCTCGCTTCGCATCGTAGAGCCCCTCGTCGGCCTCGCCGATGAGGCCTGCCGCCGTGCTGACCTGCGCCTCCGGAAGAGCTGCGATGCCGACGCTGACGGTCACCGGAAGGCGTCTTCCTTGGAACTCGAAGCTCGTTTGCTCTACGGCCGCGCGCAAGCGCTCCCCGACAACGCCGGCATTGAGCAAGGGAATGCCCCTGCAAATCACGGCAAACTCTTCGCCGCCGTAGCGCGCCGCGACGTCTTCCGTCCGAATCATCGAGTGCGTGACGCGTGCAAGGTGCACGAGGACGGCATCTCCTGCGAGGTGCCCGAAAGTGTCGTTTACCTTTTTGAAATGGTCGACGTCGAACATGACGAGCGACAGCATCGTCTTGTGACGTTTTGCGTAGGCGAACTCGGTATCTAGGCGATCGAGAAAAAACTTTTTGTTGTAGGCCTTGGTAAGTCCGTCGCGCAGAGCCGCATCGTACATTTGCTGCTGGAACGTTTCGTCTAGCTTGTCTTGGTACGTGAACTTCAGCATCGTGTTGGCGCCGAGGCGGATCTTGTCGCCCTCTTTCAGCTCCTGGTGCTGCACGGCCTCACCGTTGACGAGCGTTCCGTTTGCGCTCCCGAGATCTTCGATGATAACGCGCCCTCCAATCGTGAGGACGCGGCAGTGGCGACGTGAGATCCCGTCGTCATTGAGGCGCAGTTGTGCGCTTATCGCGCGGCCGACAACGCTCTCGGGTCCTTCGAGCTTATACATCTCCCCCAAGTTCGAACCGGCAAGAACCACAAGATACGCGTGCACCTGCTGGCGCCTCGCATGCAGCTCAATTTCGAGGCTTGAAACGTTCGTAATCCGGGTCGACTCCCCTTCGTCTTCCGGGGCGCGTGTGCTCAACCTCGGTCCGCCTTGGGCTGCCGGCGCCCCTGAAACGCCTGGAAAATTCGACAACGTGGGACGCAGCGGAAGTTGCGGAGCAAGCGGAGCGTGCGGAGGCTGTTGGGCCTGCGGGTGCGGGTGCGGGTGCGGATGCGGATGCGGATAGAGAGGTACCTTCGCGTTCGCGGCTTGCGCGTTTTGAGGGGCCGGTCGAGGCGGGCTTGGCCGAAGGGGCGGATCACTCGCCATAGGCCCCTAGGGTGCCGACCTTTGATCCGTCGGTCAAGGGTGCGCGCGCAGCCGCCACCTTTCGCGAGGGGAGGGCTGCGGGCACGTAGGTGTTTGGAGTTTTTTCAGCCCTCGTGAATCGTTACCTTGTTCATCTTAACAGGCGTGATTGGCCGATCGCCGGCGCCTGTTTTGGTGGTCTCGATTTTCTTCACGATCTCCATGCCCTCGATGACCTTTCCGAACACAGGATGCTTCGACGCTCCCGGGCTGAACCAGTCGAGGTAAGCGTTGTGTACCGTATTGATGAAAAACTGGCACGACCCACTGTTTGGGCGCCCCGTGTTCGCCATCGAAAGCGTGCCCGGCTCATTCGATAGGCGGGCCGCGTGCTCGTCGGCGATGGTCCCGGTCGGACTATCACCTGTACCCGCACGCGGACTCGAGGGGTCCTTGCTGTGCGGACAACCAAATTGAAGCATGAAGCCGTTGATGACCCGGTGGAAGTGGAGTCCGTCATAGAACCCGCTCTTCGCGAGGGTCACAAAGTTCCCGGCACTGATGGGCATCTGGTCGACAAAGAGCTCGACTTTGATGTTGCCGAGCGACGTTTCGAGCAGCGCGATTGGATTTGCCATGCCGCGCACGGTAGACGCGTAACTGCGGCTTGGGAAGAACCTAGAGACGCCCGCTTTTGTGTCAGCGCGAGGCGATCTCGACGGGTAAAACGACTTGCGCTGCGGCAGCTTGAGGCAAAAATTCCCACGTTTTTACGTGTGTCTCGACGCAGCGGCGCATGGAGAGAGACTCGCCCGCGGCTACAGCCCGGCGGACTTTGCCGTCGACGCCAATCTCAAGGGCGACGGTGACGCGCGCGGGCTCGTTCGCGTCCGTGCCTCGCCAGCACGCGTCCTGAATGTCCTTTGCGTTGAGGTGCACCACGTTGTCGGTGACGACACCAGCGGCTGTCTTTCGCGGCTCTTCACGCATGAAACTCAGGCCCACGATGAGGACTAGGCCGAGGAAGACGCCCGCGACGAGGTACCCCGACATGCCACGCCACGAATGCTTGGCTCGGCGCGCCCACCCCGCGTCCGCTTTCGCGCGGCGTGAGGCGGAGCTCACCTCCACGTCGAGCTCGAACGGCGCGTCGGAGCTCCGGTCCGGGCGCGGGTCTTGGGCTGTGAAGGGAACGATGCGCATGTCTCGGACCGGACACTGCAAGTGCCGCACCTTCCGACCGAAAAGGCTCGCTTGGGGTGAAGTTCGCGAAAAGTGAAGCTTAAAAGCCACTTTCAACGGTCCCAGCCGAACGCCTACCGTGAGCGATTGAGCCTTCGACGACTATGCGAGTGAACCGAGGATCCACCCTACGGGGCGCGCAAGTGGCTCTCGTGTGGGCACTCCCATAAAGCGCACCGTGGTAGGAGCGATGCCGTGACAGCCCCTTCGAAGCTCGGCTTTTTCGAGACGGTTCAGACCTTCCCTCGGTCGTTTTGGATGGGGTGCACCATCGAGATGTGGGAGCGACTCGCGTACTACGGCGTACGTTCCGTCGTACCCTTGTATATCGCGCAGGCGAGCGATCCTGGCGGCCTGCACTTCAGCCAAGCGCAAAAGGGGAGCATCTTCGCCGCGTGGGCGCTCGTGCAGTCGCTCGTACCGATGGTCAGTGGCGGTTTCGCCGACCGTTTCGGCTACAAGAAGACGATTGCGAGTTCAGTCACGCTTGCGTGTCTCGGCTACGTTTTGATGGGGACGCTCCGCAGCTACGTCGGATTTTTCGCGGCATGCTTGGTCCTTGCGCTCGGTACAGCGATCTTCAAGCCCGGGCTCCAAGGCACGCTCGCGCAATCGACGTCGAAGCGAAACTCCAGCGTCGGCTGGGGCCTTTTTTACTGGCTCGTCAACATTGGCGCGGCGATGGGGCCGTTGCTCGGCGGCTACTCGCGGACCCAAAGCTGGCCGCTTGTTTTTTACGGATCGGCCTGCGTAATGGCGCTGAACTACCTGATGCTGTTCACGTACGTCGAGGTTGAATCCGGCGCCGACAAGAAAAAAACAGCGCGTCGCGTGCTCGTGGACACGGTTAGAAACCTCGGCGATCTCCGGCTGTTGACTGTCATCCTACTCTTTAGTGGCTTTTGGATGATGCTCTACCAGCTCTGGGATTTGATGCCGAACTTCTACGCCGATTGGGTCGACTCGTCGCCTTTCGTAGAGTCCAACTCTTGGCTCCCAAAGGCATGGCTTGCGAGTGACGCGCGAGGCGTTCAGCTCAAACAGGAAAATGCCATCAATTTCGACTCGGCCCTCGTCGTGCTTTTTGTCATTCCCCTCTCGTTCGTCGTAGCGCGCCTCCGCGTCATGTCCTCTATTACGCTCGGCGTGCTCATCGCGAGCTTCGGCACGCTCGTTTTCGGTACGTCGCCGAGCGTCTACGTGCTCTTTCTCGGAATCGCGCTCTTTGCACTCGGCGAAATGCTTACTGGACCGAAGAAGACCGAGTATTTTTCGCTTATCGCACCGAGCGGGAAGAAGGCGCTCTACCTCGGGTACGTGAATATTCCGGTAGCCATCGGGCAGGCGCTGGGTGCGAAACTGGGCGCGTGGCAATACGGCAATCACGGAGAAAAGGCGACGCTCGCCCTGACGTACTTGGCCGAAAAAACGGACCACCACGCGCCGGGTGTGTGGGACGGCGACCTCGAACACCTTACAGGCTTCGTCGGCGCTACGCGTACCTCAGCGTTCGAGACGCTCCAAGCCGTGCTTGGCAACGATGCTCACGCGGTGGACCATCTTTTGTGGGTAACCTATAAGCCGTATCAAGTTTGGTATTGGTTTTCTGCAGTTGGCTTTGCTTCGCTCGCGGGTCTCCTCATATTTTCTCACGTTAGCAAAAGGTGGAAAGATCTCGATGTCTGAGCCAGGCGATAGATCCGATTCGCCGGAGGACGGTAAGCTCGATCTCGTGCAGTTTTTTCGCGCTCTGCCTGCCCGAGCGCGCCGCGAGTACGACGTCTTGGCCGAGCGTGATCGAACGTTCGGGGAGGACGTTCTGGCGGAGTCTCACGCAGGCGGGCGTTCTCCTTCGTCGGACGGTACGGCGTGATCCCCGACCCGGAGGCTATCTCCAGGGCTTACGTCCTCATCGCACCCGAGCTGGGGTTGTCGCCGCGGTCGAGCGAAGCCGCGATTCGCATTGCACTTCGCGAGGCCGACCACCTCTCCGATGACGTCTATGACGTTCCTGCCGCGCTCCTCTACGCGCTCGGCCGGCACGCGCGGTGTTTCGGAGGCTTCCGTGCGATGAGCGTCCTCGTTGTCGAGTGGCACACGAAAACGCTAGGATTTAAGCTCGAGGCGTCACCTTCTGAGCTCGCGGAGGTCCTCACCCGCGTCACGCTGAATGAGCTCACGCATCGGGACGTCAAGGCGTGGGTGCTTGAGCGAATGCTCCCGTTCGGCGGCTAGCGCCCGCTCGTGATTTGACGGTGATGCGTGACAGCCGACAGCCATACCTCGTTGTAAGGTTCGCGCATGGCGAAGGTGATGGTTGAACGCGCGGCTCCGTCGACGCGCGCCCGCGGTACGTTTCTCATCAAAAGCGAACCGTCCGTGTACTCGTTCGACGAGCTCGTGCGCGATGGGTCGACCGTGTGGGACGGTGTCCGCAATTACGAGGCTCGAAACACGCTCCGCGTGATGAGGAAAGGAGATCTGCTCCTCTTTTATCACTCGAACGAGGGCAAAGAGATCGTCGGACTCGCCCGTGTCGCGGTGACGGCCTATCAAGACCCCAAAACGGCCGACGACTGGAGTGCCATCGACGTGACCCCTCTCAAACGGCTTCGACGAACGGTGACGCTTGCCCAAGTCAAAGCGCATCCGCTTCTTTCGAGTATGGCGCTCGTGAAGAGGTCACGGATTTCCGTCGTGCCAGTCACAGTCGAAGAACTCGCCGTTGTTCTCCAGCTCGCTGAAACCAAGCTGTAGCGGCCGGCCGGAAAGCTCTTGGGTCGCGTGAGAGATAGATAACGACGATCGTTGGGAACAGCCTAGGCACGCGACGTGCTCACTCGCGCACAACCCCAGTGATGAGCATGTTAGCCCCCATGAGTCCTTCGCAGAGCGCCACGGATTCGTGGCAACTCATCCACGACGATCCGTTCGTCCGTGCAACGAATAGCCAAGACGTGGAGCGTGTCGTGATGGCCGTCGCGGCGCGAAGTGCGACTCCCTACATGGAGTTGCTTCGCTCTCTTGTAGGTGTTGATGACCTTACAGAAACGCAGGCACGCTCGTTCTTTCGCGCGGTCGTAGGGCACCAGTCCGCGATGGCTGCGGCGCTGCACCGCCCCGTTCACGTCCGCGTCGCGGCGCTCGATCTGCTCACCACGAAGCCGCCGAAAGCTGGGGCTCGGAGCGATGGCCATCCCATCGTGGTGACGCCTTCGCTTCTCGAAAAGGCGTTCGAGGTAGCGACGGCCGACGGCGTCACCGGCCTCCCGCAGCGTGCGCAATTCATGAACTTGCTTCGTCACGAGTTACGGCAGCGTAAGCGACACCGCATCTGCGTCGCGTTTATTGATCTCGACGGCTTTAAACGGGTCAATGACGTTCACGGGCACGCGCGCGGCGATACGGTCCTCCGCGCACTTGCGCAATCGGCTCGAGGCTCCCTTCGCGAAGGTGATGTCCTTGCGCGCATCGGCGGTGACGAGTTTGCCGTGCTCCTTCTCGATGCGTCTCCCGTCGAGGCTGACGCTGCCCTTCGACGCCTGCGCGACAGGTTCGAAGCGCTAACGGCGCCGCTCGGCACGTCATTTTCATCAGGCGTCGCAGTGGCCGTGACAGGCGAGCTGGCGGAGCGTGTCGTCACACGGGCGGACGAAGCCATGTATCGGCAAAAGCGAGCGCGCGCGGCAAGTTTGCGCGCGCTATAGACAGGTGGTGATTCGCTTTCCTTCGCGTTTCGTCAACTTGCCCAATGCACGGCTGCGCTTCGGCGATCGCGTCGACAGACTCGGGCCCTTCCTCACCCGTGTCGACGCACCCGCGGATCGCGTGGTCGCGGCCATGGAGTCGCTCCCAAGGGGCGAGGGTTGGCGGTTCTTCGAGCGAGGCCTTCGCGAAGGGGCGCCATCCATTCAAGACGCTCCGCGCGCGATGCGCGATTTCCTCGAGGAAGCTGCCGAGGTTCCTGCTTGGGTCGACGCCTCGGCCTGTGATCGCGGCGGCGACCTTCTCATGCGAACGGGCTTGCTCGGCGGTGCGGTGCTCGGATCACGGTCGCTGGTGCTGGGCTACGCGTCACCGGCGGGCAACAAGCCCCTCGTGCTCTCGGGGCGTTTGAAAGAGCAAGCGGCGACCCGTCTCAACGAGACCGCTCGGTTCGTTCAGGCCGTGTGCCGCCGAGGCGGTATGCGTCCCTTTGCCGACGGGTGGCAAATCACCTTGAAGGTGCGCCTCATTCACGCACAGGTGCGACGCATGATCCTGAAGACGGCGGCGTGGAACGAAGCCGCATGGGGCGCCCCTGTCAATCAGCACGACATGGCCGCGACGACGCTCCTCTTCTCGATTGAGATGATGAACGGGCTACGTGCCCTCGGCGTCGAAATCAATGCCGAGGAGGGTGAGCAATACATCCACCTTTGGCGGTGGATCGGTCGAGTCATTGGCGTGGATCACGACCTTCTCCCGGCGTCGGAACAGGATGCGCTGCGGCTTACGACCCTTATCGCGGCCACAATGGCTCCTCCAGACCAAGACTCGCGCGAACTTACCAAGGCTCTTTTCGACGCCGCTTCTGAGGGCGAGGGCGTGACGACACCTGAACAACGTCGTCGAGCGGCGTTCAGTCGACGATTCGGTACGACCCTTTGTCGTGAACTGCTTGGTGATGAGCTCGCCGATGGCCTCGGCGTTCCGCGCAGCGCGTACCGTTTCGCCATGCCTCTGATGCGTGGCCTCGTCAGCGGCGTTGGGCGAGTCACGCGTGCTGTGCCCTTCGCGGAGCGCCGCGCACTAGCCTCCGGGCTGCGGTACTGGGACCGCGTTGTCGCGATCGGGTTACCGGGGGCGACCTACGAATTTGCGTTACCGAATGCGTTGGGCGGTTTAGATGCGTAACTCGGACTTTCGTGTAAGAGACCCTCGTGCAGTTTCGCCTTGGTTCCATTCCGGTTCGCATTCGCGGCCAGTTTCTCTTTCTCGCGCTCGTCCTCGGCGCGCGACTCGAACGCCCCGACTTGATTGCCGTGTGGGTGGCGGTCGTTCTCGTCTCGGTGCTTGTGCACGAGCTCGGTCATGCGTTGATGGGGCGCGTCTTCGGCCTCACGCCGCACATCGAGCTCCACGGTATGGGAGGCACGACGTCCTGGCTCGACGCCGATCCGGGCGCCAACCGCCGCGACATCGGCGCTGCGCGGTCCATAGCGATTAGCCTAGCCGGCCCGTGCGCTGGGTTTTTGCTCGCCGGCGTCATCTTTCTGGCGATGCGTCTCGGGTTTGAGCCGAACAACCTTCACGCCCGCGCAGCGCTGTCGTTCGGCACTGAAGTAAATCTCTACTGGGGCTTTTTTAACCTCGCACCGATGCTTCCGCTCGACGGTGGAAACGTCGTTCGCGGGGCGTTGAACCTTGCCACCAAAGGCCGTGGCGAAAAGCCCGCCCGCCTGGTGTCCGTTGCCTCCGGCGTGCTGCTCATCGCTTACGCGGCCTACCGACGCGAGCTGTGGTTAGGAGGCCTTGGCGCCTTCTTCACGTGGTCGAACATTCAAGCTTACCGAGACATTGACGCGCGCGCCGTCGATGTACCGCTCGCGCAAGCCGTGCAGAAGGCGTACGCGGCGCTCGAGCGGCACGACGGCGCCGAGGCGATGGAGCTCCTCAAGCCAGTGATCGTCCCGCAGGCGTCCGCGCGTCTGCGCGCGATAGCGCTGCGTGTCTACGCGTATGCCCTGCTCATTGAGGGAATGTGGGGCGAATTGCTTCTCATTCTCGAGCAAAATACGGTGCTGATTGGCGCGGAGGAGATGGCGCGGTACGCCAAGACGGCGAGGCAGCTCGGGCGCCACCCGGAAGCCGATGCTATCGACCGACTCGTCCTGGACCCCCAAGTCGCGAAGACCATCCGCTAGTTACTTCGCGTCGGAGCAGCAGCGGAACCCCACCTGTTTCGCGCGGTAGCCTTCATCATGGTGCGTGGTCGCGGCGCGGCATCGGTTTCTTCCGGGAAGCCACCAGCCGCCACGCAGCGAAGCGCGATGGGGAGTGACAAGGCCGTCGCGTTCGACCCACTCATCGACGTTTCCAATCATGTCATGCACGCCGAAGGCGCTCGTGCACGCAGGGAAGGCCACGAGCCTCGCGCGATGGTCGGTTAGTTTTTCCTGGGGTCCTCCCAAATCGGTGCGATCGTGATTACAGCGCGTCGAGTCTCGTTTAAATCCGTACGGGTAGGGGTTCATGTCCGCACCCTCACACGCGAATTCCCACTCACTCTCCTTGCAGAGGCGCGCGCCTCTCTCTTCGCAAAGGGTCTTCGCTTCGACCCAACTCTTGTTGACCACGGGCAGCAGGTCTCGCGTATCCTTCGGAGAAGGTTCGCTGGGCGTTTCCGCGTATTCCTCGCGATCGACGCAGAACCGACGAGGCTGGCGCGCGACCTTGCACTTTGCAGGCTTGGCGAACTCGGCGCAGCGCAGGTTTTGGTAGGGCGGAGGGTCGAGCCAGTGCAGGCACACCTGCTCTGCATCTGGGCAGTAATCGCCATCGACGAGGACCATGCCGGCGGCGCACGGACTCTCGGGAGGTCCGTCGACAAGCGTCATCGGCACGGGAGCTTCAGGCAGTTGCCTCTCGGCCGCCGCGAGGCGTACGACGAGGAGTCCGCCTACGGAGAACAGGACACTTCGGGAGGTTTTGAGGGACACTACGTCACCCTTCGCTAAAGAGTGTGACGCTCGCCGCGTGAACTGGCCAGCACGTCGTGTTTGTACGCCGCTTCGGGTTTCGTCCGGCCTGCATCGTGGCGGCTTACGTCGTAGGGATCGCGCGGATCTCGACGAACTTTCGCGGGTTCAGCCTATGCTCTGGCGCATGGCCACGATGGTGCACGAAGCACTCGAATCGACAGTCGCGAAGTTTCAGGACAAGCCCGCGCTGCGCGTCAAGCGCAACGGCACTTGGCAGACGACAACCTGGAGCTCGTACGGTCGTGACGTGCGCCGTGCCGCTCGAGGGCTTATCTCGCTTGGTGTTCGACCGGGGGAGGGCATTAGCCTCATTGGGCAAAACAGCCCGGAGTGGCTTATCGCCAATGTCGGCGCGATTTTCGCGGCCGCTGTTCCTGCGGGGATCTACACCACGAGCAGCCCCGCCCAGGTGGGCTACATTACCCACCATTGTAATGCCCGCGTTGCGTTCGCCGACACGGCCACGCAGGTCGCGAAATTTGCCGCGTTGCCGTCAGGAATACCGAACCTCGAGGTCGTCGTGCAGATGACCGGCAAGCCCGCGTTCCCCACCGACGTGGGAATGAGCGCGAAGCTTCGCGTGATGGGTTGGGACGAATTCCTCGAGCTCGGCGATACGCTGCCTGACTCCGCGGTCGATGAACGCTTGAATCTGCAATCGCCCGACGGCGTCTGCACGCTCATCTACACGTCCGGCACGACAGGTGAGCCGAAAGCCGTCATGCTCACCCACACAAATCTCGTTTGGACGGCGGGTTCGCTGCTCCCGACGCTCAGCCTCGGTCAAAACGACATTACGCTCAGCTACTTGCCGCTCAGTCACGTGGCGGAGCAAATTCTCACGATCCACGGGCCCATGGCGATGGGTTCGCTCGTCTACTTCGCTGAGAGCATCGACAAACTCGGCGAAAACCTGGCCGAGGTGCGCCCAACGCTGTTTATGGGCGTGCCGCGCGTGTGGGAGAAAATTCAGTCAAAAATGATGGCGGCCGGCGCCAACGCCCCGTTCGTGCGAAGAAAGCTCGTCGCCTGGGCGCGCAAGACAGGCCTCGAAGGCGGCAACGCAGAGCAGCGCGGCGAGAGAAAACCTGTTCTCTTCCCCTTGGCCCAGAAACTCGTGTTCAACAAAGTCCGCCAGCGCCTCGGCCTCGATCGCGCGCGCCTTTGTATTACGAGCGCAGCCCCAATTTCGCGCGAAACGCTCGACTTTTTTCTAGCGCTCGGTATCCCCGTCCTCGAGGCGTACGGTATGAGCGAGTGCACAGGACCTGCGACCTATTCTCCGCCGGGTCGCTTTCGTACGGGAAAGTGTGGAATCTGTATCCCGGGAGCAGAGATCAAACTCGCTGAAGATGGCGAGCTTTGTATTCGCGGCAAGCATGTTTTCAAGGGCTACTTGAATGACGCCGAGGCGACGAAAGAGGCGCTCGACGCCGACGGTTGGCTGCACTCCGGTGACATCGGTACGATCGACAGTGAGGGCTTCGTACAGATCACAGACAGGAAGAAAGACATTCTGATTACCGCCGGCGGCGAGAACATCGCGCCTCAAGTGATCGAGAGCCGACTCAAGGCGATTCCGGTCGTCGCGCAGGCCGTGGTCATTGGTGATCGGCGCAAGTACCTTTCTGCACTGCTAACCCTTGATTCAGAGCGCTTGCTTGCAGACGCGAAGCTCGCAGGAAGCGCCGCTCGTACGGCGTCCGAGGCCGCGATTTGCGCGGATTTTCGTCGCCATCTTGAGCGGCAAATCGCGAGCATCAACGACACGTTGGCGCGTGTTCAGACGATCAAGCGCTTCGCCATTCTTCCGGCTGATTTGTCGATCGAGACCGGTGAACTCACACCGACGATGAAAGTGAAGCGAAAAGTAGTCAACGAGAAGTTCGCGCGGGAGATCGAGTCTCTCTATCTTACGGAGGCGTAAAGGAGCGCATCAATTGAGGTTTACTCGCTTTAGATCGTTCGGTTGACTCGCCCGTACGGCGTCGCGTGAGTATCCCCTACCGAAATGACGTCGAGGCTCTCCGCGAACGAAAATCTACGCTCGAGGGCGAGCTCGCGAAGCTTCGCGAGCAGACCACGCGCCTCGGCGACTTGAAAGCGAAGGAAGTCGAGTTGGCGACTGAGCTTGCTCGTGTGGAGGGAAGGCTAAGCGGTGGCGAGACAAGGCGCGCTCTCCCTCTTCTCGACCAGGTGCGCGTCGCGAGTCCGTGCAGCGCCGATTGGAATGCAATGGTGGGTGACGACCACGTACGCTTCTGTAGCGGATGTGAAAAGAACGTTTTCAACCTGTCAACGCTGAGCCGTGACGCCGCGGAGACGCTCCTTCGTGATCGCTTAGGAACGGACCTCTGCATTCGCTTTTACCAGCGCACAGACGGCACGATCCTCTCTCAAGATTGCCCGACGGGCGTAAAAAAGAAGCGCCGTAAGAAACTCGCGTTCGCCGTGGCTGGAGCCGGCGCTCTTGCGGCTGCCGCAACGATGTTCACGAAGAGCACGTGCTCCCACGGCGGTGCGTTCGGCACCACGGTCACGCAGGGTGCGATGGGCCCCGTCGCGCCGATCGTCGAGTCCACTCCCTCGGAGGAGCCTGAGCCAGCGAACGAACCAAAAACAGTCGACGACGCAAAAGAGGCCGAGCCGCCACCACCACCTCCTCCACACGTGATGGGGAAAATGATGCAGGGAGGAATAGGACCGCGCCCGGACCCGAAGAAGCCCACCCCACGAGCTCCGACCATGGGAACCGTCGGCGTACCCACGCGTTGAGGCAGCCCTCAACAGTGCCGAGGCACCAGGCCCCGCAGCCGAGCGTTTGGCGTCCCGTTTTCGACGTGCTCGGGCGCCTTTGGCGCGTCGGCCGACGGCTAAGCGGCCGGCTTCGTTTTCAAGCTGTCGATGGCGTGGACGGGAGCGCCATTTCCCTTCATGAGGTGCGCTATCGCGCCGAGCACGAGTCGTTGGCTTTCGAGCATGCTTTTGCCCTCAAACACGGGCGAGACCACATGAACGGTAAAGTGGCCGCCTCCTGAGCCCGGACCGACCTGAACCGCGGCGTCGGGGATGGCTGCTAGAATCGCCGTCTTCATCGTGTCTTCAACGGACGCCATCAGTAGCGCGCGACCTTCGCGTCGACGCGTTGCGACCATGCCTCGATGCCGCCTTCGAGGTTGAAGACGTTCGTGAAACCCTCGCGCAGAAAGCGCTCGGCGGCACTTTTGCTGCGCATTCCGTGATGGCAGTGGAAGACGACGGCCGTACTCTTTTCAAGCCCAAGCAAGTGCTTCTCGCCTGCAGCGTCCAGCGGGTGCGCTCGATCAATTTTCGCGACGTTCCGTTCGTCTTCCCCGCGGACGTCGAAGAGCTCGAAGGGTTTGCCTTCGTCCATCCACGCTTTGAGCTCCGGTGCCGTAAGCACCTTCACGCGAGCAGGTTCGTTCGGATTTTCAATTTTGAATGCGCCTCCGTCAGAGGTTTCCACCCAAGTGATGCGGATACCGTCGGCGCGCTTCGCGCTCGCTTTGTCGAACAGGACGGTCACACCGGAGGCTGTCACCTCGAAGTCACCTGCCTTCTTCGGTCCGAAGTAGAGCTCGTACTGGAATTTATCGCCGATCTCGAGACGAAGGTGCTCGCCGTTTCCCTCATCGGCGTCCTTGATCGTCTTGGCCGCGCGCTCGTCGATCGCGATCGATGGCGACACGACGGGCGGCTCAAGGACACCGAGCTTCTTCTGCAAGTCGCCCTGCGCATGCATCTCTTTCACGATGTCGCATCCGCCAAGAAATTCGCCATCCACATAAAGCTGGGGAATGGTGGGCCAGTTTGAGTACTCCTTGATCCCGTCGCGAACCGCGGGATCCGAGAGCACGTTGACGGTCTCGAAAGGTACCCCGGACTCTTTGAGGATACCGATCACCTGGGCCGAGAACCCGCACTGCGGGAAGTGCTTGTTGCCTTTCATGAAGAGAACCACCTTGTTCTTTTTCACGAGGTCGTCGAAGTGTTGGCGCTGCTGGTCGGAAAGAGGCATCAACGAAAGGGTTTACGCCGCCGCCGCGGGCCGTCAAGCTTCCTTTCGTGAGCACGACCTTGTCTTCGCAGCCTTCGAGTCCCTCGCGCCACTATCGGCTCACCATCGATTGCGATGCGCGGACCCCGGGGTTCACCGCCGTCTACCTTCGTATGGGTGGAGGGGAGTGCGCATTCATCGAAACCGAGACGTCGCACGCGTTGCCGAAGTTGCTTGCAGCACTTCAGGAGTGCGGGCGAACGGTTCACGATGTGCGATGGATTGTCGTGACGCATGCTCACCTCGACCACGCGGCCGGCGCGGGTGGGTTACTCGCGGCGTGTCCTAACGCGACACTGTTGGCGCATCCACGCGCGGCGAGGCACCTCATCGACCCCGCAAAACTCGTAAAAAGCGCTACGGCGGTTTACGGAGAAGAACGGTTTGCGGCGCTTTACGGTTCGATCCAGCCCATTCCGAAGGAGCGGGTGCGAGCCCTTGAAGATGGCGAGACCTTCGAACTCGGCGACGCGACACTTCGCGTGCACCATACAGCGGGCCATGCGAACCATCACTTCGTTATCGACGACCCGGCGATCGAGACGGTCTACACCGGTGACTCGCTCGGCCTCGTGTACCCCGCACTGCAGACGCGCGGACTCTTCGCGTTAGCCACGACGAGTCCAACGAACTTCGATGCGCACGAGGCGCGCCGGAGCGTCGATCGTATCCGCGCACTTGGAGAGACTTACGCGTGCCCTACCCACTTCGGAGCCACCACGGAGATCGACGGCGTCGCAAAGCAGCTTCACGCATGGATAGACCGCGCCGAGGCGTGGGTGGAGGAGGCGGCGCGCGGACAGGACACTGTCGTGGAGATGACGCGACGACTCGGCGTCGCCTGGCGCGAAGCTATTGCCCGGGAGAGCAACGAGAGGAATCTCGGCTTCGGAAAAGCGGAATGGGCTCTTCTCGCGACCGACCTTGACCTCAATGCGCAAGGCCTCGCAGTAGCTGCAGAGTCAAAACGTAACCCGCGTCCACCCCGCTAGCCCGAACGCGGACGGGGGACGGACGGGGACGGACGGGGACGGGGATTGCGGCAACGGCAAAGCGCTTGTTGCTGAAAAATCAGAAACCTGTACCCTTAAGCCTAGCGTAGCGGGCGTCGGGCCCTCCGCCGTGGAGATAGTGGCCTATGCGATCCGCAGCTGCAATCCGTAGTTTGTGTGTTGTTGTCTCGGTGGCTGCCGTCGCGATAGCCTGCGGGTCTGGTGGCGGGAGCGAATTTGTCGACCCGAATGCCGTGAGCGCCGCGGACGATGCGGGCGAGGCGCTGCCCTCGCTCGGCTCCTTCGATTTGAGCGACGCCGGAACCGGGGGCGGAACAGGCGACTGCAAGCGCCTTACGTGCGCAAACCTCAAGGCGACCTGCGGGCCCATTGGCGACGGCTGCGGTGGAATCGTCCAGTGCGGAACGTGCGCCGTGGGGGAGACGTGCGGCGGCGGCGGCGTTGTAAGTGCTTGCGGAAAGCCCGCGTGCGCGACCAAGACGTGTGCGGACCAGGGCGCAAACTGCGGCGCCTTAGGCGACGGTTGTGGCGGCCTTATCCCATCATGCGGCACATGCGACGCAGGCCAATGTGGTGGTGGCGGCCCCAGCAAGTGCGGGGCGGGCGGGGCAGACGCCGGCGCCTGCATACCCACAAAAACATTGTGCGCTGCAGGGGATTGCGGACCCATCGCGGACGGCTGCGGAGGCCTTATCAACTGTGCGGTTGCTT
Source organism: Polyangiaceae bacterium (assembly GCA_025353725.1). Taxonomy (GTDB): domain Bacteria; phylum Myxococcota_A; class Polyangia; order Polyangiales; family Polyangiaceae; genus Labilithrix. The sequence goes on from JANXOF010000025.1 coordinate 25,270, forward strand.
GCCCGGCGGGGCAGTCGTGTGGGGGCGGGGGAACTCCAAGCCTTTGCGGAGCGCCGCCTTGCGTGAAGAAGACATGCGGAACGCAGAATTGTGGATTCGTAGCCGACGGCTGCGGCGGCTCTCTGACGTGTTGGCCGCCAGCTCCTGCACCATCCGTTTGCGGTCCCGGGGAGTCGTGCGGAGGCGCGGGCGTTCCCAATACGTGCGGAACACCTGCAACATGCACGGGTTTGTGTCAGCAGCAGGTGACCTGTCCCGGTGGTGGAACGACAAGTATTGAAGGCTATGTCACTTCGCCTAACGGCGTCCTACCCGTGCCGAACGCGGTTGTGTACGTCCCGAACGGCGCGGTGGCTGCGTTTACCGAGGGCGTCAAATGCGAGACGTGCGCGACCGCGTCGGGAAGCCCTCTGGTCTCGACGACGACGGACGCAAACGGTCACTTTTTCTTGCCAAATATGCCCGTGAGCACCCCGGGGAAGGTGACCTCGGTACCCGTTGTCGTTCAGCTCGGTAAGTGGCGTAAACAATTCACCATCAGTACGACGGCGTGCACGAACAATCTCGTGCCGTCCTTCGGTGCGGCAGCCGCCAATAAAACAGCGGCTTTGCCGAGCTCACAAGCCGAAGGCGATATCCCGCTTACCGCGATTTCGACAGGTCAAGTCGACGGTCTCGAGTGTGTGTTTCGTAAGATGGGCGTCGCGAATACCGAATTCACGAGCGGTAGTGGTTCGGGGCGTATTCGCCTCTATCGAGACAACGGCGCAACGACCGCTGGCGTCGGCGCAACGGATGCCACATCTCTCTACAATCCTGCCGCTGACAACGCGAGTGGAACTATTTCCGGAGCGACGAATACGTCACCCATCGTGCTGACGACGACGGCCGCGCACGGTCTTTCGACGGGGGCCATCGCGACAGTCTCCGGCGTCCGCGGCAACAAGGCGGCGAACGGTGCGTTTTCTATCACCGTTGTTGATGCCACACACTTTTCGTTGAATTTTAGCGTTGGCAACGGCGCCTATACCTCGAAAGGCACATGGAGCTCCTGCAGCGGCGTTGGCTGCAAAGCCGAAATCGACAAGTACGACGCGGTCATTTTTGGCTGCGTCGGCAACGAGGTAAATAAGCCCGCACCCGCGCGTGCGAACGTTCTCGCGTACGCAAACAAGGGCGGCCGCGTGTTCGCAACCCACCTCTCGTACGTCTGGCTTTACAGCGTGGGCGGTACCGGTACGGCGGCGTTTCAGTCCCCGTGGGATACGACGGTGACCGCGTGGGACAGCGGTAACGAGATTAGTTGGGACAACGGTACCGTGACGGCTTCTCTCGACACATCCTTTCCGAAGGGGGCGCTCTTCTCGAATTGGCTTCAGGCGCCGGTGCTTCCCGTCTCCGCGACGTTCGCGCCACCCTACGCGGCGGTGGCCGCGCTCTCCTCGACGTCGCCACCGATGGTCGCGCTGACCGAGCCGCGTCGAGACATTACGCCCGTGGCGCCGAACCTCTCTACATCTGGTGTCGTGGGGCCGGCACAACGCTGGCTCTATACGACCGACGACGACGGTAAGGCGTGCGCGGCTCCTGCTGACTGCAAGAGCGGCGTGTGTAAGGCGACGAAATGTGTAGGGTCGGTAAGCGCCGGAACCCCTGCCGCGGCAGATTCTCCGATGCATTATACATTTAATACGGATACGAGTTTACCACCTGCTTCGCAGTGTGGTCGCGTGCTTTACAGCGATTTTCACGTTTCAATTGGCAACACCAACGGAGCGACCTTTCCCGATGAGTGCGGTTCAGCACCGCTTAGCTCGCAGGAGAAAGTCTTGGCGTATTTTCTGTTCGACCTCGCCTCGTGCGTATCCTCATCAACTCCCCCAGCGTGCGTCAAAAAGACGTGCGCGCAGCAGGGGCTCGGCTGCGGCCTTGCCGGCGACGGTTGCGGTGGTCCACTCGATTGTGGCCCGTGTGCGGTCGGCGAGTCGTGTGGTGGCGGTGGTGTGCCAAGCCAGTGTGGTGCTCCCGCTTGTGTGAAGAAAGTCTGCGCGCAAGGGACGTGCGGAAAGCTCGGGGACGGATGCGGCGGCACGCTCGACTGCGGAACGTGCGGCGCAGGAACGTGCGGTGGAGGCGGCGCGAACCTTTGTGGCGGAGCCGCGTGTAACCCATCCGGATGTCCGGCCCCCGCGCCAAAGTCCGTGTGCGGGCCGGTGGCCGACGGGTGCGGCAAGGTGAATAACTGTCCGTGTCAGGCGAACGTGCCGTGTGTGAACGGAACGTGCGGTGCGCCCGCGTGCGTTGCCCGGACGTGCAGTCAGGCCGGCGCCAACTGCGGTCAAGTCGCGGACGGTTGCGGAGGCATTCTTGCTTGTGGAAACTGCGTCGTACCGCAAACGTGCGGCGGTGGCGGGACTGCGAACCTTTGCGGCGGCGGCGTGAACTGACGCCTAGCCTGCCCCGGACAAAGCATAACGCGGATCCCTCGGCCTTCGGCGTTGAGTAGCTTCAAGCCGAGGCGTCGAAGTCACGCGAGTTCGGCCGCGCTTTCGGCTCGCACCTACGCTTTCGTATCGCGTAGGTTCGAAGACTCATGAGGATCCGATTCGCGTCCGTGTCGCTCGTGATGGTTTTTGCGGCTCATTCAGCGTACGGCGATTCATCCCGTCCGCCGGACCCGTCCGTGACGACGGAGGAACCCGGGCCCGTCGTCGCCGGCTCCGCATCGGCAGACCCAGCGACTCCCAGGAAAGAACGCCTTTTTAGGTTTGGCGGCGGCTTTCTCATGACAGGCGGCATTGTCGCCACTGAAAAGCCGAGCTCAGGCGACCCGGCAGGACTCTATCCCGGTTATTTTGGCTCAAAGTCGGGTGTGGGCGTTTCGCTCGAGGGACGGGTTTTCGGCGCGCTAGGCCTTCAGGTAGACATCCTCCGCGTGAGCGAGGACGCGACCGCTGAAATCAATCGCGTAAAAAACCACCTCGAACAGACGGCGCTGCATGTTCCGGTTTACGCGAAAGGCATCTTACCGTTTGGGCCGGTTCGCCCGTTCGTCGGCTTTGGCCCGGAGTTCGTTTTCGGCGTTACAGAGAATTATACGCTGCTCGGCGGGATGCTTGGCGTCGAAGGCTATATCCCAATAAAAAGCGTCGTGCTGCTTATCCCTTTTGGCCTTCGGTACGCGTACAACGTCGGCATGGGCAGCACGCTTCAGGACCGCTCCGAAACGTTTTTCGGCCAGCAAACTCCACGCCCCAACTTCCAGCACAACGCGGGCCTCACTCTCGGCGTAAGTCTCCTTTACTAGAGAGCGTGCACATCGCGCTTGTATAGGCGCCGTGTTCCGGACAGCGCTCGGCGCAGCGTGGCACTTTATAAACTTGCGACCGGTCCCGCACGGACCATCGATCGTTTCCTCCAATCCGCCTGTTCCGCGTTCGCCCGCCGCGACTCTTCTCGACGCCGTCGAGTCCGAGTCCGAGTCCGAGTCCGAGTCCGCGACTCGCTCCCTCCCACGCGACCCACTCGACCAAGCTTTGTCCGACATCAGCAGGGGCGATGCCCTAAAACCGAAAAAGGTTCGGAGCTTTGCAGCTGCCGAACCTTAGTCGGGGCGAGAGGATTCGAACCTCCGACCCCTAGACCCCCAGTCTAGTGCGCTAACCAGGCTGCGCTACGCCCCGGGCTTGCCACGATTCGCAACCGCTAGTATCTCGCGAACGAGCACTGTTGAGAGGCGCTTCGTAACTTTCGGCAGACTACCTCGAGCCTTGTGACGGATCAAGGGTCTTTCCTTTGTGTCGCGCGATGTTGTTCGGGGGCTCGCATTTTGCGAAGGCGCAACGTGAGCAGCTGTGCGAATTGCGCGACGTGTGGTGATTCGACCCGCACGATTGCTTGGCAAAATCGTAGCTCATGCGCAGGCACGCTACGTGCTTCGCGGCCTGCGCAGTTCCGAAGACGGAACGCACTCAAAAGGGGGGGACGATGACACTGCACCATCTCATTCGCGAGGACTCGGCGTTTTTGCCGAATGGGCCCGCGAGCCAACATCGGGCAAAAACGAACCGCGACGCGAATCCTGTGCTTGCCAAGCGTCCGACGAGTCCTGCCGGCCACGAGCTTCAGGTTATGCACGACGCGCTTCTTCGCAACGCATTGGTTGCGCTTGCGTCCTCACTCGACTACGGCGCCGTGCTCGGTAAGGTGAGCCGCACGGTGAGCGAAGCGCTCTGCGTGGCGTGCATTCTTTCTGTGATCGAAAAGGAGAGCGTCGCGAGGTTTGAGCGCCGGCCTTTGCGCGGAAAGTCGCTTACCGAAGAGACCTTGGCCGCGCTCGTCGCGGACGTCGTCGCCCACGGTTCTGGCGTTATAGCCACGCGCGTTGGCGCGCTTGCGTCGTTGGCTCTTTCCCCCAATGCGCGTCACCGCGCCGAAATGGCACGTCGGGAAGCCGGCGCGGAATGGGCCCTCTGCGTTCCTATCCTCGCTGAAGGCACGGGCGCGCTTGGAGCGGTTACCCTGTTCGGAAGCTCCAAAAGTAGTGCGGCGCCGAATGCGTTCGCCCACGAGCTTGGGCGCCACCTGGCCCTCGCTATTCGCAATGGGCGCCTTTATTTCGCCGCACTGAAGGCTGCGAAGGAGCGCCAACGGGTACTCTCGCTCGTCGCGCACGAACTGAAAAGTCCTCTCGGCGTCATTCTCTTGGGGACGGCGCATGCTCTTGAGCGAATGAACGCATGTGACTCTCGCGAGTGTCACGTGAAGGAGCTGGAAGTCGTTCTAAGGTCCGCCGAGCGGATCAAAAAGCTTGTCCTGGACCTCCTTGATGTATCGTCCATCGACGCCGGCAAGCTGTGCGTTCGGCCCACGTTCTGCGATGTGGCAGAAACCATCGAGAGTGTCCTGCGCGACCTCGAACCAGTCGCCCGGAGAGAGGGGGTAACTCTCGTTTACGAGCGCAATGGCGACGCACCGCGTGCTTGGGTTGATGCCGATCGCCTCGCTCAGGTACTTGTCAACTTGGTGGCCAATGCAATTCGATTCACGCCGCATCACGGTCACGTGCGGCTGCGCGTCGCAAACGTTGACGCGACCGAAGTGGTTTTCGCGGTCGAGGACTGCGGACGTGGAATCGAGGCCGGCGATCTCGAACGCGTTTTTGACCGCTTCTGGCAGGCGACGGACATCGAAGCCATGGGGTCGGGCTTGGGTCTGAGTATCTGTCGGTCGATTGTCGATGTGTCCGGTGGTCGCATTTGGGCGAGGAGCACGCGGGGGGTCGGAACCACGATCTACTTTACACTTCCCAAAACCCCACAAGATGCGTGAGATTTGCAATCTGCGAACTCGCACACTCTGACGAAGAGACGCACTTCGGTAGCACATTGTGACCGAGAGCGCGCTAGGGTGGGGGGCGAAGACTCATTCAAGCCGATGTTGGCAATGATTCGGTTCGCTCCCGGGGGGGAAACATGACTCAGGAACGCTTCGTGCTCGTAGTCGACGATGACCTCGAAATGGCTCATTGTGTTGCTGAAATTCTCGAGACCGAAAAGTGCCGATGCGAGACGGCAGTAAGCGGTTCTGACGCGCTGCTCTCGTGCCGTGAAAATGACTTCGACGTTGTCGTCAGTGATGTCCGCATGGCGGAAATGGATGGCATCGAGCTCATGACTCGGCTCAAGCACCTTCAATCCGATTTGCCTGTGATTCTCATGACAGCCGAGGGGTCGATTCCTGCGGCTATCGATGCGGTCAAGCGGGGAGCGTTCCAATATATCACGAAGCCTGTCGCGGCTCGGGAGTTGAGGCGACTTGTCGACCAGGCGGTCACCGCTCGTGCCAGCGTCGAGCCGCCACCGTCGTCCAAACGGGCCTTTGGGCACACCGCCGCACGAGCGACGGGCGCGGCCACCTATGCGGCTCCTCGCGGCACCGAGGAACTCATCGGCGAAAGTTTGGCCATGCGGGAGCTGAGGGCGCGCATCGAACTCGTGGGGTCGGCAACATCGCCTGTGCTCATCGTCGGCGAGACAGGAACAGGGAAGGAGCTCGTCGCGCGTGCCATTCACGCATGCAGCGCACGAGCGTCGAAGCCGTTCGTCACGGTCAACGCGGCAGCGATTCCCGAGACCCTACTCGAGAGCGAGATGTTCGGTCACGTGCGCGGCGCGTTCACCGGCGCGTTCCAGACGCATCGTGGCCTGCTCGCCGAAGCGGATGGCGGTACGCTTCTCCTCGACGAAATTGGCGACATGCCCCTTGGCCTTCAAGCGAAGTTACTGCGTGTTCTTCAGTCGGGAGAGATCCGTGCAGTGGGGGGAGACCGAATCCAGAAAGTCGACGTTCGCATCGTCGCAGCCACTCACCGCCGACTTCCCGAGCTCGTGCGCGAGGGACGCTTTCGCGACGATCTCTACTACCGCCTTAACGTCATCAATATTGCCGTACCTCCGCTTCGCTCGCGCGTTTCAGACATTCCCGACCTCGCCGCGCGGTTTCTCGCTCTCGGTCTCGAGCGTGCTCCCGCATCGCGAGTAAGGTCGATTAGTCCCGAGCTCCTCGACCTGCTCCGTCACGGCGCATGGCCGGGTAACGTGCGCGAATTGCAAAGTACAATCGAGCGTTTGGTCGTTCTTGCACTGACGACTCAGCTCGAGCCTCGCCACCTTGCTCTCGTCGATGACGAGCTCAAGCCCGTGACTGGCGCTCCCGTTACACGGCCACTTGGGGAGGAACTCTGCTGCATTGACGACCTGGTCCGACGTCATGTCGAAGCGGTGCTCGTGCACACGGACGGCAACAAAGCGCGTGCCGCAAAAATTCTGGGCATTGACCTTTCGACGCTTTATCGCTGGCAGCAAAAATGGCAACCCTAAGGGAGACTCGAGAGATGGCTGGGCGCGGAGGCGCGTCTTCGGTCCAGGGGGGCCTGCCGCCCCTCCGAAGTCACTCGTTAGGTCAGCCGCGTTTCGTCGCCCGACGCTAGGGCGCTCCTGTGCCTCGACGGATCTCAATCGCTTCGATGGTCACGTCTTTCTCGGGTCGGTCGCCGTCCTCGGTGGGCACGTTCGCTATCGCGTGAACCACGGAGGTAGGCGTGCACTCGCCAAAGATGGTGTAGGAGCGATCAAGGTGCGGGGCAGGCGCGTCAGTGATGAAAAACTGCATGCCGTTCGTGTCCGGGCCTCGGTTGGCCATGCAGAGGAGGCCTGCGCGATCGTGCTTGCTGCCGAGACCCGTCCACAATTCGTCATTGAAGACGTACCCAGGTTCCCCGCGACCTGACCCTTGGGGGTCACCGCCCTGCACCATGAAACCCTTGATGACGCGATGAAACGTCGTGCCGTCGTATGCGTTCCGTGTAACCCATTGGCCTTTGTCCTTAAACGGCCTCTTGCCGCGCGCGAGACCAACAAAGTTCGCGACGGCGACGGGCGCCTTGTCGTCGAAGAGTTTGCACCGAAGATCGCCTTTCGATGTTTTGAGCGTCGCCATGAGCGGTCCGACTGGGGCGAATCCGACCGTCGCCTGAGCGAGTGTGAAGGAGCCGTTCATCGGGTCGGGACCAGGGTCGAGGGGGGCTTCGCTTACCTGTGCGCTGTCGCGCGACTCGGTCGCTGACTCTCGCTTCGAGTCCGTAGCCTTCGAGGCCTCGCGACCCCGCGTCCGAGTCGAGCCGGACGTGGCACTCTGGCTCATCAACGGGGACACACCGGCATTCCCAAGCACTCCGCCAACGGAGAGCTTCTGGTCGGGCGCTCGAGGGCCGTCGGTCGGTCCCGAACCGCACGCGCCTAGGGCACCGCTCAGCGGAAAGATAAACGTAAGGAAAGCAGCCGAAACGTAAGGAAGCGACATCTACTGCATCCTAACGTCGTGGGAGCTCCCTTGCGAGCGTCGTGGTGGGCGCGATGCCCGCGACGGGAAAGCCACGCCCGTGAGCGAGGCGTATACGGTCTTCGAGACCGGGCGAGATCGCGATTTGAGGCTCACCATCCGTCGGACGGGGGCACCCGCCTAGAACTAAACCCGTGATGGATGCAAAAGTCATGTAGGCGAGTTTTCTCATTGGGCCATGGACCGTTCCAAACCGCAAAGTCTTGGGAAGAGCGGACAAGGACTTAGACGCGACTGTCCCGTCGTGCGCGGATGTCTTCGAGTGCCTCTCGGCACTCCGTTCTTTCAGCCATGGCTGCGCGCTTGTCGTGGGCCTTTTTTCCGCGTGCAAGGCCGAGTGTCACCTTCACACGGCTGCCGCTGAAGTACAGGTTAAGGGGCACAAGGGTGTAACCCTCGCGCAGGACGGCGCGCTCGATGTGGAGAATTTCCTTGGCGTGAAGGAGGAGTTTGCGCGCGGTGCGCTCCACGTGAGGAAACGCACGGGCCGCAAAGAAGGATGCGATATACATCTGTCGAAGCCAAACCTCGCCGTTGTCGACAGATGCGTAGGCGTCGGTGAGCTGCGTGCGCCCGTCACGGAGCGACTTGACTTCGCTCCCGCGTAACACGATGCCTGCCTCGTAGCGCTCTGAAATCATGTAATGGAAGGTCGCCGCGCGGTTCTGAGCGATGAACTTATGAGCCTCTTTACGACGACCAGACATCTTCTTTTCTCGCCTCATCGTCCTGAAACAAAGCCTGCGCGTTCAGCGATTTCATGCGACCCACCGTTTCCGAGGAGAGCTTCGTGCGTGCGACATCGACGAAGATCTTACTTAATGGAGCGCGAAATGTCGCGGTTCAAGCCTCGTTTCCGCGCGCGCGCTCGCATCGAATTTCCAAAAAGGAAAAGCTGCGTGCCCGAGCGGGATATGGCCGATATCAACGTTTTGAGTAGTGTGGGCCATACGATGAGAAACGAATTGATGTGCGGATTAGCGGTTCTTGGTGCGGTCCTTACGGCGTCCGGCTGTGTCGTGCAACCTGTCTCCGGTGAGTCGAACGCGCTCGAGGTGACTTCAGACCTGAGTACGGCCCGTCAAAGCGCCCTCGTAACGTGGAGTGAGCAAGCCCTCGCGGCAGACGCGCTCGACCACACGCCGCCGGCAAGCGGTGAAGCCCGGATAGCCGGCGAGCAGTTTGGTCCGCTTCGGTCGTCGCGAGCGTTCGCGATTGTCCACCTGGCAATGTACGACGCGGTGCAGTCGATTGGCGGCGAATATCGGACCTACACAGCCATGCCCTGCCAGCCTCACGTGGACATGGACGCGGCCATCGCGGTCGCCGCTCACGACACGCTGGTGAATCTTTACCCCTCGCAGACGCCTATCTTCGCCCGTGCGCTTCGCGCCGAACTCTCCGCGAATCTGTCTCCGACCCGCCAAGCGGGAATGGACGTTGGGGCACGTGCGGCTGAACGTGTGTTGCGCCTACGTACGAACGACGGCTCGCAGCGTCCAGAGCCTAATTATGGAGATTTGAACCTAAAAGTGGGGCCCGGGATGTGGGCGCCCGACGCCGTCTCCCAAGCAACGATTGCGCTCGGTGGTTATTGGATGAACGTGACGCCGTTTGCGTTGACGTCCGCGCAACAGTTTCGTGCGCCTGCTCCCTACGCCCTCTCCTCCGTGCAGTGGCGGGCCGACCTCGACGACGTCCGCGACTACGGCGGCGACGGAGTTCACGCACCTACCCTACGTACGAAAGAACAAGAGCAGGTGGGCCGATTTTGGGGATACGATATCCCTGCGAAGATCGGGACGCCGCCCCGTCTCTACAATCAGATTGCAATGACGGTAGCGCGCCGCAAGGGCCTAATCAACAAACCTGCCGAGTTAAGTCGCCTTCTCGCGGCGGTCAATGTTTCGATGGCAGACGCGGCCATATCTGCGTGGGAGAGTAAATACTTCTACAACGTTTGGCGCCCGACGAATGCTATCCGTGCAACCGCTGTACGCGACGGCGGAGACCCGAATTGGACTGCGCTTGGAGCGGCCGCGAGCAACTCGCCGTCGCCGACTTTCATGCCACCTTTTCCTGCGTATCCCTCGGGGCATGCGACCATCGGTGGAGCGCTTTTCGAGACGCTGGAGCAGCTCGTCGGAGACACGTCCTTTACCCAAGTTTCGGACGAGTTTAACGGCATCACGACGGACTCAAACGGTCGCGCTCGTCCGTTCCTTCCGCGTACGTTCCTGAGCTTGAAAGACGCCGAGGCGGAGAACGCGCGAAGTCGCACCTTCATTGGCATTCACTGGCGCCACGACGAGACCGCCGGTATCAAGATGGGCAATAGCGTGTCCAACTACGTGGTCAAGCACTTCTTCACGAAGCGCTGATCGTCGACGAAAATAGCGACGCAAGAAACGTACATAGCCATGGATATAAGAGTTTCGTTTCCGGGAGGCAAACGCGTCGACGCACGGGTCGGCAACCACGTGATCCAGACCGACCAACCGGTGACCAACGGGGGTGAGGACAGCGCGCCTTCGCCGTTCGACCTGTTCCTTGCGTCTGTCGCAACGTGCGCGGGCATCTACGTTCTCGGCTTTTGCCAAGCGCGCGCGATTCCGACGCTGGGTATAACCCTGCGTCAGAGCGTCCGTTACGATGCGATGACGAAGTTGCCATCGCTTATCCGACTCGAACTCGGTCTGCCTGATGGATTTCCTGAAGCCTACCGGAGTGCAGTCGTGCAAGCGGCCGCAAGCTGCAAGGTGAAGAAGCTCCTCGCGAGTCAACCGTCTATCGAGGTTTTTGCGGCTCCTGCGCATTCGTCGCCCTGCGGCGCTCGCCCTCAGCTCTGACTCATTCGCTCGTGTCGACTCGCCTCGCGCTTTCTCGCCCGTTTCGAGAGGAACGGTGCGTGAGGTGCGCTTTTGGCTGGGTCGAATGTCGATTTCCAGCGACTCACCGGCTTCTTCTGAGCCTTCCGTCACGTGTGGCAGCCTGCTTTCACGTACGGCTTCGAGCGTCATTGGCGCAACGATTGCGCCTGGACGCACGGAGTGCGGGGGGGGAAACCTAGAGGCTTGTCGTCGCGTGAGTCGATCAACGTGGCTCGACGTTTGCACCGAAGGCCACCATGCCTAAGTGCGCGCTTGAGCCGGGATTTCTCCTTTCTCCGCTCTCCGCGACGCCTTCAACCGGCGACGTTGAATGGCTTTGACGTTCGGTCGATGTGGGTTGCCGCGTGTGCACGACGTGGAGGCGCTAGGGTTGACACCAACCTGAGTGCGTCGGTTGCGGTGAAAATGCCGACCACTTTTCCTCGCTCCAGCACGACCGCGCATCCGTAGCGATGCCTGGCCATGTGTCTTGTAACGAACCCGATCGAGGCGTCCGGCGCGACGGCATAGGCGTCCGGAGTCATTGCGTCTTCCACGATGTCTGCGTCCAGATCGACGCCTCGGATCGTCTCCAGAAAATAGAGATCGCGCTGCGACACAACGCCAATCAGCTCGCCGTGCTCGAGCACCGGCAAGTGACGCACGCGGTGGTCACGCATGAGGCGGTGAGCCGTCGACAGCGACTGCGTTCGTCCGATCGTGAGAGGCTGGGTTGTCATGAGCGCGCCGACGGTCCAGCGGGCTTCTGTCGGTTGTGTGCGTGCGTTACTGGTCATGGGGGGCCTCCAAGGACTACACATCTTCGCTAAGCAAGGGGTACGCCAGTTGACGCGCGAGCCTTTGGGCCATCGGTTCGCGGCGCGCGTCCTTCGATCGAGCGTGAGCCACTCCGCCCCAGGTGAGAACTCGTCGTCTATGAGCACCGAACCAAAGGGGCGGAGGCCTTAGCTCGAGTTGAGCGAACAGTATTATGGAATGGCGGTCGTCGGGTCGTCGGGCCTCGCTCGGCCGCCATGCGTAATCGATTCGTGCCGCCCGTATACGTTGGATTTCCACGATGACAGCGCGTGAGACTAAGTTCGACCAAGGTGAATCGGGTGGCCCGCGCTTTGCTTCTTGTTCTTTTGCCGGACGAGCCTTGGCGCTTCTTTGTTCCTAAAGGCCGCTCGTTTACGTGCATGATGCAGACCTTGAAGGAGATGCGATGAGTCCCGATCGAATGACCACGAAGAGCCAGGAAGCGTTTCGAGCGGCTTCGGAACTCGCTAGCCGACGAGGAAACCCCGAAATCGTGCCGGAGCACCTTCTCGGCGCGATGCTCGCCCAAGAGGGGGGAATCGCCCTTCCTCTCTTTGAGAAGGCCGGTGGCGACGCCGCTGCGTTGCAGCGCAAAGTAGACGCTTACGTCGCAAAGCTTCCGAAGGTCAGCGGGGGGGCGGAGCCTTCGATGTCTCGTCGAACGGTGGAGGTGCTGCGGCGCGCTGAAGACGAGGCAAAGCATCTTAGAGATGATTTCATCTCGGTCGAGCACTTGATGCTCGGCCTCGTAAAACATGATCGTGAGATTCAGGCTGCGTTCGAGGCGTCGGGAGGTGTGAATTACGACAACCTGCTTAAAGCGCTCGCCGCAGTTCGAGGCGCGCAGCGTGTCGTCGACCGTGATCCCGAAGGAAAGTTTCAGGCGCTCGAGAAGTACTGCCGCGACCTTACAGACGCCGCGCGCAAGGGAAAGATCGACCCGGTCGTCGGTCGCGATGAGGAGGTGCGCCGCGTCATGCAGGTCCTTTCTCGTCGAACGAAGAACAATCCCGTGCTCATCGGGGAGCCCGGCGTCGGCAAGACGGCCATCGTCGAGGGGATAGCCCAGCGCATTGTTCGCGGAGACGTGCCGGAGTCTCTAAAGAACAAAAAATTAGTTTCGCTCGACATGGGCGCGCTCGTCGCGGGAGCGAAGTATCGCGGCGAGTTTGAGGATCGCCTGAAAGCGGTGCTCAAGGAGGTGGAGGCCGCAGCCGGACAAATTGTGCTTTTTATCGACGAAATTCACACCATCGTCGGTGCCGGTGCGGCCGAGGGGTCGATGGACGCGGCGAATCTTCTCAAGCCTGCGCTCGCGCGCGGCGAACTTCGCTGCATCGGCGCAACGACGCTCGATGAGTACAAGAAACGGATCGAGAGAGACGCCGCGCTCGAGCGTCGCTTTCAGCCTGTCTACGTGTCTCAGCCGACGGTGGAAGACACGATCGCCATCCTTCGTGGGCTCAAGGAGCGCTACGAGGTGCACCACGGCATTCGCATTCAGGACTCTGCGCTCGTCGCCGCGGCCACCCTCTCGGACCGCTACATCACGGAGCGTTTCTTACCGGATAAAGCGATCGATCTCATCGACGAGGCAGCCTCGAAGATAAAGATGGAAATCGACAGTATGCCGGCGGAAATCGATTCCGTGCAACGGCGCAGTACACAACTGCAGATTGAAAGAGAGGCGCTGAAGCAGGAGCGCGACCCGGCGAGCAAGGCGCGCCTCAATGACATTAAGCGAGAAGTCGCGGAGCTCGAGTCTTCGGTCCATGTGATGAAGGCACAGTGGCAAAGCGAGAAAGAGATTATCGACGCTATCCGCAAAGCGACGCCCGAGCTCGAGGGCTTACGCGCGCAGGCCGATGACGCGCAGCGACGAGGAGACCTCGGCAAAGCGGCCGAAATTCAGTACGGCAAACTTCCGGAGCTTGAAAAGCACATCGAGGACAAACGCCGAGCCCTCGGGAAGGTTCAGGAGAAGGTTGCCTACCTTCGGGAAGAAGTCACCGACCAGGACATTGCCGCCCTCGTCGCGAAGTGGACCGGGATTCCCGTGACCAAGCTTCTCGAGGGCGAAATGCATAAGCTTCTTCGACTCGAGGAGCAGCTTCGCAAGCGGGTCATCGGGCAAGAGGAGGCGCTTACCGTAGTGGCGAATGCGATTCGCCGGTCACGCGCGGGCCTTGGAGACGAACAGCGGCCGATCGGAAGCTTTCTCTTTCTGGGCCCTACGGGCGTCGGGAAAACCGAGCTCGCTCGGACGCTGGCGGCGCTGCTCTTCGACGATGAGCGCGCGATGGTGCGACTCGACATGAGCGAGTTCCACGACAAGCATACGGTAAGCCGGCTTATCGGTTCTCCGCCTGGCTACATCGGGTACGAAGAGGGCGGTCAACTCACTGAGCCGGTACGACGCCGACCCTACGCGGTCTTATTGTTTGATGAGATAGAGAAGGCGCATCCGGATATCTACAACGTGCTCCTTCAGGTCCTTGATGAGGGGCGTCTCACGGACGGTCAGGGCCGCACGGTGAACTTTAAAAACACAATCCTGATCCTTACGAGCAATATCGGTTCGCACCATATTCACGCGATTGGCGAACGGAATTACCCGTCGGCAGAAAGAAAAGAACTCATTGTGCGCGCCGTTCTCGAGGACGTGCGCAAGGCATTTCGCCCTGAGTTCCTCAATCGCCTCGACGAGACCGTCGTGTTCAATACGCTCGAGCGTCGCGACATGCACGCGATCATCGATATTCAGCTAGGGCGCTTCACCTCGCGATTGGCAAAGCGGGAAATTTTCGCGGAGCTCACTCCGGCCGCCAAGGATTTCCTCGCCGAAGCGGGGTGGGATCCGCAATACGGAGCCCGCCCGCTCAAGCGCGCGATTCAAAAGTACCTTGAGGACCCTCTTGCGAAACATGTTATCGCGGGTGAATACCCACCGGGATCACACCTCGCCGTTGACCTCGGCGCGGACGGCCAACTCGCGTTTACGGTCGCAGGCGCGTCCGCCAAAACGTCACCTGCTACGGATACGTTATCCAAGGTAAACCGCGGTTCTGGCGGGGTCGCCGAACGCGCGGAGTGAGCGTGTCTTGGCGTCCGTGGTCTACACGACGCGTTCGGGTAGAGGACGAACGACGAAGACCGACCGGTCGCAGTGGTTCACGACCTTCGCGGCCGTCGTACCAAGCAAGCGGTCGAAGCCGGAGTAGCCGTGGGAGCCAAGCATCACAAGATCGCAGGCGAGCGTGGTCGCTTCGCGACAGATCGTGTCCCACGGCGTACCGACATGAACGTGGAGGCCCTCGATCTCCGAACGAGGATGCTTAGCGGCTAGGGCTTCGAGCTCGACCTTCGCTTCTGAAGTCATCGTTGCGAGCACGTCTGCGGCCGCGTGCACGAGCATCTCCTGGTTGACTTCAGGCGGCAGACCGACGGCGCGAAGCAAACACATGCCAGCGCCCACCTGTCTGGCGAGCGTTGCGGCGACCTCAAGGACGAAGGGAGCCCGAGGGGAGGCGTCGAGGCAGACGAGGATTCGCTTCATAACGCCGGCGAGGTTCAATGTTCGTGCCGCGTAGATGGCTCAGGTCGTCACGTAGCACATGGAGGCAGATGTGGCGAACGTGCCTGTCCGATGAACTCGAGAGTTCGCGCCTCGGAGTCGACCTCGCCCGCCGTCGTATACGGGAGGGACGAGCTGCCGTTTGGACCCAGTGTGACAAGATGCCTCTCGAGAAAGACAGCGGGCTGGACTCAGCCTTCGACGGGGAGCGCCGACGCAATCTGCCCGCCGCGGGGTCTCAAGTCGGCGAGTCGCGCGCCAGAGACATACCGAGTGTCCGCCTGCCGCCACGCGGTGAACGGTAGGGCCACACGATAGGACGCGGGGTTGAACGAGAGGGCCTCGGAAACGATGGACCACGTCCAGTCGCCCCCAAACGTCCTGCTGGCTTGCGTTCGCACGGCGAGGGGTCGTCGGACGTCGATGTCGTAGAGAATAAACTTCAATTGCGTGTCGCCGGAGCCGACAGTTCCTAATGCCACAAGGGACGTATCGTGAGCTACGAGCGTAGAGATGCGTCCCTTTAACGGGTAGTGTGGAACAAATCGCGGCGAGGGTTCGTCGGTCACTGCAATGTGCTGAAGTGGCCACCGCTCGTTCGGCGTTCGGCGACATAAAGGAGTATCCCCTGTACGGAGGCGCTTTATTTCATCGATAATGGCTTGACGGCATACTCGCGTGAATGAGGACGAGTGCAGCGCAGTGGGCGGACCTTATATGCGCTTGGCGCGAGAGCGGCGCGACAGGAGAGGAATTCGAAGATAGGGTCAAGAGTGGTGGATCAGCGGCTGATCAAGCGGCGACCTTCTGAGGTTGAATCTTTGTTTTCCTCTGCGGCTTAATCGTGTCGACATCCGGCGCCAGCGGAGCGCGCTCGAGGCGAACGCCATCGAGAAACTGAATTCCGTATCCCCTGCACGGAGGCACGTTCTTTCATCGACAATGGCTTGGCGGCATACTCGCATGAATGAGGACGAGTGCAGAGCAGTGGGCGGAACGTGTACGCGCTTGGCGCGAGAGCGGCGTGACAGGAGAGGAATTCGCGAAGTCCATCGGATGTCGCGTCAGTGCACTCTATTCGT
>JANXOF010000016.1 GCA_025353725.1 Polyangiaceae bacterium
CCGCGTCGTCCGCGTCGTCCGCGTCGTCCGCGTCGTCCGCGTCGTCCGCGTCGTCCGCGTCGTCCGCGTCGTCCGCGTCGTCCGCGTCGTCCGCGTCGTCCGCGTCGTCCGCGTCGTCCGCGTCGTCCGCGTCGTCGTCACCGAGCGAAACTGCAGAGCCTTCGGGAAGCGAACGATGAGAGTCGAGGTCGAGGTCTACCTCGATAGAACCACTCTGCCCGGTGAGAAGCAGTTCGTCAGCGGAACCCTCGGCCGGCGGGATGACAGACTCGGCCCGAAAAGGAAGGGGCTCCACTTTAGGCAACGTCCGCGCAGGGAGCGGATTCGAGCGCGATCGACGCGACGGCCCCGTTGAGGCATCGTCCGAGGAAGCTACCTCGGCGGAAGGAGAACGCCCGCTGGGCGGACGACCATGACGCAACGCCCCACGTCGGCTTTGAGAGGCCCCTTCTTGCCGCGGACCCGCCTCGCGCTGCGGCGGAGCGTTCGATGATTCTTCAGGCCAATTGGCATAGGACACCGTCGCCTCTAGGTCGTGCGGGCCCTCGGGGGTCGGTTCGTCAAGGTCGCCCTGCTCCGACGGAAGAGCGCGTAGGTCATGCTCTCGCGACGTCGGCGTCACCGCTGAACGATCCTCTAGGAGTGCCGCGGCGGGTGCAACGACGTCCGCCGCGACCGACGCCGTCTCAACCGCCGCAGCCTCCAAGGCCACAGCCTCATCTTCCTCAGAAAGTTCGGCCTCGGACGTCGACGTATGCGCATCGACGACAGGCCCGTCGTCCTTCGTGCGGGCGAGCTTCCGACCGCCGGCCAGATACTCGTCGAAGTCATCTGGCCGAATGAGATCTTCGACGTGCAAGAACGCCGCACGTTCCTGCCCTATATCGATGAACGCAGCCTGCAAGCCTGGCAGTACACGCGTGACTTTGCCGAGGTAGACGTTGCCGACAGTGCTTAATTGCCGACCCTTTCGCTCAATGTGGAGCTCGGCAATAATGCCGTCTTCGATCAGTGCAGCGCGCGTTTCGCGAAAATCACAACTCAATACGAGGATGTTCTTAGCCATCGACGAGATATACTTTCCCGCCTGAGGTGAGCATCGAGCCACGGCATGCCGGTACCGCGAGTGAACCTGCGCGTTGCCCCACACGAAGCTCGACCCACGCCAAGCTCCGTGCCCGTAATGGAACACAGGCGCGCCATCAGCGCTGCGTGGTTAAAGTTGTAGTTGGGGGAGCGTGACTCGGTCGACATCTTCAGTACCACCCCCAAAGGGGTGAAAGCTCGTTTGCGCCTCAGGCGTTGGTCATAACGGGGTGACCTGCACAAGCAGGCAACCTTAGACCGTTGATTTTAAGTTCCGAAACCGGCCCACCTGCGAAATCAATTGGGCAAAACCTTCGGCAACTCGACGTAGCCGCACGGCTAATCGCGTTCCCTACCTTTGTAGTTACCGGAAGTTACTTCCCGGCGCCATGCGAATCGTCTTGACGCATGCATGGCGAAAGCAAGTTCTTCGCAGTCGACCATTCGTTACGCGGTAGTCGGCCGAAGATTATAGGGTAGCGGCCCTGCCACACCCTTCCGCGCTACCGTTGCTCCGTTTCCGGTCTGGCGGGGTTCACGCTTCCGAGTCGGCAGGGCCACACGCGACAGTGAAAGTTGAGAAGGGCGGCTCAGACACGGCATCAATCGAGTGAAACGACCTTCGCCGTAACCCACGTTTCTGCCTACCCAACTGTCGGAGGGGTAGGTAGATCCGTTCGGTGGCGGAGTCGAGCAATACCGGCATCAAAGTGAGCTGCACTAGAGACAAAGTGCGCAAAGGACTTTTTTAGGGCATCGGCATAGACCGACAGGGCGAACCCGCGAAGTTCACGGTTGATCTCTGCGGTCGCGATGGCACTGTCCGCACGGCCCGCCGCGCAGGGTCCGAGAGCATCCGTTCGGAAGGCTGGGGGAGGTGGTTATGCATTCGAGGCTCCGTTCGGCTCCATTCTTGGTCGTCTCGACGTGCATCACTGCGAGCCTCTGGGGGTTCGCTCCCTCCGCTCTCGCCGACCCCTTGCGTAACCTTTCCGTAGCCACGCCAGGTGAAACGGGGCACGTGAAAGCGCTCCGCGCCACTCATCCCGCCGCCGTGGAAGCACGAGCCCGACTCTTCGTAGGGATTCGCGCGCCGGCATCTTCGGCGCTCGACCCCCTGCGAGCGATGGCGTTCGATCGCGTCGGCAACGCCGACTTGATCGTGCTGTTTGCGCAAATGCACGGGGGGCTGCCGGTCATCGGGCGCGGGGCCGCCGTTCGGATGTCCCGGAGCGGCGACGAACTCCTCACGAGCGTCGACCTCGAAGGAGAGCTTCCCTCAACAGATCCGAGCCTCTCCGCAGGTGACGCCGCAGCCATCGGCGCAGGCTACAGTGCGTTCAACGTGACCCGCGAGCACGCCCACTTGGCCGTTTGGCCACTTATGGGAGGAGGTGCACGCCTCGCCTACCTTGTGCTCCCCTCGGTCCCGGTGGGCGTCGCCCGCGCACCGCGCATCATCGTGGACGCCCAGACCGGGCACGTCCTCGATGCGCGCGACCTTGTGCAGTTTGCGAAGGCGGAGGTCTTCCGATTCAATCCGACGTCGACCCCTCAACTCGAACAGCTCGAGCTCGCGCTCGCGCCGGGCAAAACGCTCTCGAATCCATTCCTTGCATCCTACAACTGCATCGATCGCAAGACAGTTCGGGAATTCGACGTCCCAGGCGGCAAGGCCAAGATTCACGTCTGCGACATTGACCAGCTCGCAACGGCAGACGAGGAGACAGGAGACTTCCTCGCCTACCCGCCGAGCGACCTACCCGGCGAAGCCGCCTCACGCAGCGACGCGTTTTCCGAACTTTCGATGTATTATCATGCGGCCAAAGCGTACGACTTCTTCCGCCAGCTGCAGGGCGATTCGGAGGCACAGGTCACGGACGATAAGCCTCTTCGCGTAGTCGCCAATCTGCAGACACCCGCGGGTATTCTGTCGGGAAACATTGATTCAGCTTCGAACCCGAATACGGCTCTCGACCTCTTCTCGAACGCTTTTTTCTCTCCGGCCGGTGGCGGTGCAGGCAGCGCGTTCGAGCAGCTCTATGGAGTGAAGGGCGGCGGACTCTGGTTTGGCCAAGGCCCAAGGCGAGACTATGCGTATGACGGCGATGTCGTTTACCACGAGTTTACTCACGCTGTCGTCGACCACAGCCTGAAACTTGTCGGTTGGCACGTCGACGCGCGCGGAGCCATCGACTCGCCAGGAGCGATGAACGAAGCGCTCGCGGACTATTTTTCGTCTGCAATGACCGGCGACCCAAACGTCGGGGAATACGCGTCGCAGGACTTGTCCCAAAGTTCCACCGTCATTCGCACCCTCGCGAACGACGACGCTTGCCCGCAATCGCTCATCGGCGAGGTTCATTACGATTCTACGCTCTTTTCGGGAGCACTTTGGACGGCGCGCACATCGCTTCAAGAAAGCGACCGACGCAGCTTCGACGCCGCTCTCTACAGGGCAATGCGTACGAGTGCAGGCCGCGGTGACCTTGGTTTCGAAGACCTCGCAAAACTGTTTCTCGTCACACTCGAGATTGACTTACCCGCAGGCGCGAAGGCGCTTGAAGCAAGTATGACTACGCGCGGCATTCTGCCCGCTTGCGAGCGCATTTTCGAAACGAAAAAAGGGCTCGTCAAAGCTCTCGACCCGTCGGCCGGTGGCTTCGCTTCGCCCGGACTCGAGTCGCTTCCGGTGGGTGAACTCGCACCCGGGATGATTCAGATTCATCAGAAAGTGTCAGCGAGTGACGCCAACCTCGAGGTCTCCCTCGCTGCGCCGCGCGCCGGAAGCGCAAGCGGTACGATGAGGAAAAATGGCACTTCGTTTGCCCCCGTGGCGCTTGTAAAGTTCGGAAAGCCCGTAACGTGGACGGTGTCTCGAGGCGTCGCGGCTCATGATGCCGACAAGGCAGTCGCCATGTCGAAAGAAAGTCGCCCGAGCGCCCACTTCGCAATCCCCGAGGGAACAACCGACGCTTATGTGCAAATCGCAAATAAAGGCGATGCCGACGGCGCGTACAACAATGTCAAACTGGAACTCTCGGCCGCGACCGTTGTCGCACCTCCGAAGCCATCGTCGATCAAAACCCCAGTCGTGCCACCGAGCGCAGAGAGCACGTCGCCGTCCAAAGGCTGCTCCGCTTCGCCCGCTCCTTCCGCGCCCCCAACGGCTCTTGGCGGAATTGCTTTAGCCGCGTTCGCGCTCGCGGCGGCCTTCCGAAGACGCCGCGTGCGCAGAAGCTGCTAACGCTCAGCGCAAACCGCTTCCGCGGTTAGAATGTCCCGCCGAGGCCAACGGTGCCTCCGCCGCGAGCGGCTCGCGCTTGGGGAACCCACGTCAGCCCGGTCTTTGCTTGCTTCCGCTCAGTCGCAGAAACGCTGAAGCCGACAACGGCGAGTGCTGCTCCGCCTATTTGGAGCATCGTTGGGACCCAGGCCATCACTGCGATAATATCGTCCAGCCATTGAACGCGTAGAAATTCGCACCCAAGCGCCGAATTTGTACACCCGTCGCCTCGCGCGGCTAGCTCGCGCGCCCGCGCTTCCGACTGAGCTACCGCGGCTCGGCGATCGGGGTCGGCGCGGTAGAGCGCATGCCCGACAAACGGGATAGCGAGCTTGAGCTGTGCCGCCCCTCCGCAGTCACGGTCGCAATAGAGTACAGAAAACACGTCGAGGCTGTACCCGAGGACGGCGGCCGAAACGCCAACGAACCCCACGACCTTGGCGGGTGACGGCCCTCCGCGGCGGGCCGTCGAAGGGGCCGGTTTCGCTGGCGGTTCGTCAGCTTGAGCGGGCAACGCGAAAGACATCGAAAGTGAGAGTGCAACCATGATCCCCGCAACCCGAGAGAACAGCATTCGCCGAACCTAACGTCCGAGCTCCGACCAAACAAATGACACGAGCTGACCTTTACCCGGAGGTCAGCTCAGGACTCGTCCGATGCACGCCTCAACCACCCAAGGCCGAGCGTTCTCGCTTGCTTGAGTAAGGTACCGCTGCTCGGCGAGTCAGGGCGCGCGGTTGGAGCCCAGGCGCGTTCGTTTGCCCTGAGGGCCGTTACCGTTCTACCGTCCTCGGTTGTGAGTCCGTTATCCGAGGTTGGGTTCGTGGCGCAACGCGAGCTCCGCAAGAGCTTTCGCAGCGCCAAGGGCGTTGTTCTTCTCTTTTTGTCACTTTTGGGGGGCACAGCCGCGACGCTCATCCTTGCCTGGATCCAGCAACAGGTCCGAGACAGGCTCCCTGATCCCTCTCCAGAAGGCATGCAGGCGGCGCGCGAAGTCGCGTTGACCGCCGCGTTCGGCGACCCGATGACGGGACACTCGCTCGCATTGGCCCCAGAGGTCCTGCTCGCCGTGTTCTTCATCACGGTGTCGCTCACGCCGCTCCTCATCTCGCTCCTCGGCTTTGACAGCGTTGCAGGGGACCTTCAACACAAGACCGTTCGCTACTGGACGCTCCGAACCCGGCGGGCCTCGTACATGGTTGGAAAGTGGCTCGGTGTTTGGGCGACCGTATCGGCCATCACCCTAACGATGCACGCCGTCATTTGGGTCGTATGCATCGTTCGCGGCGAAGCCCCGGCGGCGACCACACTAAGTTGGGGAGCGCGACTATGGCTTATCACGCTGCCCATGAGTGCCGCCTGGTGCGCGCTGACCACGTTCGTGAGTTCGTTATTCAAAACGCCCATCGTGGCTCTTTTGGCGACCTTTGCCTCGTTTTTTGGCCTTTGGGTCGTTTACCTGCTCGGCCTTCGCTACGACATCACAGCCCTCACGTATGCCTATCCGAACACGTTTGACAGATTCCTTATCCATGCACGCGCGGATCGTTGGATGACCGGTCTTGGGGCGTGCGCATTGATGACGGCACTCTACGTCGGCGCGAGCTCTCTCATCTTTACAAAGAGGGACGTATGACGCCCGAGCTCGCCACGAAGCCTGAACCAAACGCCGACCCCGTATTCCTCGTCGAAGGCGCAAAGAAGAGCGCAAAGAAGCCTATCGAAATCGCGATAAGGCTCACCAAAGTGACGAAGCGATTCGGAGCGAAAACGGCCGTCGAAGGCGTCAGTCTGAAAATCCGCGCCGGATCTGTTTACGGACTCATCGGCCCGAACGGCGCCGGCAAAACGACAACGTTCTCGATGATGGCTGGGTTTCTCAAGCCCACCGAGGGCGCGATCGAGATACTCGGTTACCCTCCCGACCGCGTCGACGAACTGCGTTCACGCATCGGCGTCCTCCCTCAGGATGCGTTGCTCCCGGGCGCGGATAAAGTCGGGGAGTTTCTTTTGCACATGGCACGACTTCAGGGCGTCGCTCCGTCCGGCGTCGAAGCCTCCGCGCGTGAGGTGCTCGAAGAAGTCGAAGGCCGCGACTGGTGGAACGTGAAGTGCGGGGCGCTTTCGCACGGAATGGCCAAGCGCGTTCAACTCGCGCAAGCGCTCATCGGTGATCCCGAAGTCGTCCTTCTTGACGAACCCACGGCGGGTCTCGACCCTCGCGTGGCCTACGAGGTGCGGCAGATCATCAAGTCGCGCAAAGGGCGCTGTACGCTCGTGGTCTCGAGCCACAACCTGGCCGAACTCGAGGAGGTATGCGACAGCGCGTGCATTCTCGACCGCGGTCGTGTGGTGGCCTCGGGCTCGATGACCGAGCTCACGGCCTCGAGCGAGGAGATTCGAATCAAGCTATCGCCGGGGCCTGCTCCGATCGCCTTCGTACGCGAACTTCCGATGGTGAAGCGCGTGGAATGGGACGAGGAGCGACGCGACCTCGTCGTCTACTTCGACCGAAGCGGCGGCTCCGTTGGCACGAGTGTCGACGCAGAGCACGTCATTGGCGCTGTTCTATGGGTTCTCCTACAGAATCAAGCGCGCATTAGCGCCGTATCGAAGGGTCGCGGGCTTGAACAACGCGTCATGGAGCTCACGGATTGAAGTCTTCTCGCGGCTCTGCCGAACACGCGCGGATCGACGCCAACCTTGCTGTCGGCTACGAGTTTCCGCCGCAGACATCGAGCTACGTGGAACGAGACCTCTCGCTGTACGCACTCGGGGTCGGGTTCGGAGCCAGACTCGGCGACGACACGGACCTCGCTTATATCGACGAAAGCAACCCTCGCTTTCGAGCACTTCCGACATTCGGCGCGGCGCATGCGCAAGGCGTCTTTTTCGAGATGGCGAAGAGAGGAGTGAAAGCGCCGGGGCTACATTACGGGCTGGAACGCGTTCTTCATCATGAGCAGTACACGGAGGTAAGGCGTCCGCTGCCCGCGCGCGCGACTCTCACGCACAAGGGAAAAGTCAAAGCAGTCCTCGACAGAGGTCGCAGTGCTGTCGTTGTGACAGCCATGACGAGCTACGACGACAGCGGGCAAGAACTTGTCTACAACGAGTTCTCCGTTTTGGTGCGCGGCATGGGCGGCTTTTGCGCCGAGGGCGGGGCAAAGGTTCCGAGCGCCCAGCAAGTGGAAACGCTCGACGTCAGCCAAGTGCTCGCTCGACCCCCCGACGCTATCGTCGCCGAAACTATTCCCGAAAACCAAGCGATGATCTATCGACTCTCCGGCGATATGAACCGGCTTCACATCGACCCTTTCTTCGCTAAGAAGTTTGGCTTTAGACGACCGATACTCCACGGACTTTGCACATTTGGCGTAGCCGCTCGGCATCTCGTCAAAGCCCACTCCTCGCGCGGCGGAGGTGATCTAAAGAGCCTCCGAGCACGCTTCTCGGGCGTCGTCTTTCCCGGCGAAACGCTTCAAACGGAAATGTGGTTTGAGGCGGCAAATACGATTGTCTTTCAATGCCGAGACGTCGCGAGAAAATCCGTCGTTCTCTCGAACGCCGCTGTCGAATTTCACTCTCTCGAGTTGGCAGACGGAACGTAGGCCGAGGAAGTGCCGAGTGGAGCCGTTTCCCGGACCGCGGTAGGGCCATTAATACGCTCCTGAATCCAAGTCGTAAACGAGCTCACCCGCGCGTACATTCCTGGAAATTTCGGATCCGCACAGCCCTCTCCCCAGCTAACGATTCCTACCAAGACCTTGCGCCCATTGGCGTCGACGATAAGTGGACCGCCGCTGTCTCCCTGACACGAATCTTTGCCTGGGGCGGAAGCGCCGATCTGATCGCTAGTGATAACCGTCTGGCTGCCATAAGCCGTTTGCGAAGCCTGATTACTTACAAGGTTTACGTTTACCGTTTGCAGCCTATCAGGACTTGAGCCGCCCGATCTTCGCGTTCCCCAGCCGGTCACGGTGGCGACCCGCCCGGGATCCGTGAGTCCGGCTCCCGCTTCGCTTGGTGTTGCGAGCGGAATGGCCTTCGCATTCGGCCCCGAGAGGTCGAGCGGCGCGGAAAGCCGAAGGAGAGTCGCGTCTCTTCCAGACGTCGGGTCGACGAAGCCCGGGAATGTGATGACCTCTGCCACCGTGCGAATCTGAGCCTGAGTTCGAAGGGCGCTCAAACGAGCGACTCCCGCGGCGACTCGATTACCCTCGCGCACTTCGCAATGACTGGCCGTCAAGATCCAATTCGCATTCAAGATAGAGCCGCCGCAGAACTGCTGCAGGGACGAAGAAAGCACGGCGACCTGCCAGGGAGCTGCCGTGATCGGCGTATTGACGCCACCAACGATAGGGGCTTCGTTCGTTGCGATAGGACCGTCCGCCTCGACCCCCGACCCCTCAATCTGAAGCCCGCAACCACTCACCACTACGGCCAGCAAAACGCATTCAACGAGTGACGAATATTTCATTCAAGTCCTCACTAGCGATTGGAGCCACTTAGGGCCACCTGACGCAGATACCCTAAACCCGACGCGTCCAACTTCAAAAGAATGTTCACGGCTTGCAAGGCGCGGAGACGTCATAGAAATTACCGCAGCAAAGGTATTCTCTACCCTTCGGTCAGCCTTGCCGGAAAAAGCTCAAGCTGCCGGGATTCGATTCACATGTGCCGACTTCTGATCGTCGACGGCACTGTCCGCGCGGCGGTCCGTGACAATGTCGAGCGAGAGCGAAAGCGCTTCGCAGATACGGTACGACACGAACAGAGAAGGCCCCACCTCGCCCCGTTCGAGCCGCGCGACGTAGTTCGGCGAGAGGTCGGCCCGACGAGCCAAAACCGCCTGCGTCCAGCCTCGCTGCTTGCGTATGCGCCGAATGACCTGACCCACCCCCACCTGAAAAGTGCGCGTCGCGTTGAGCAACTCCGGGGAAGCGAGCGCCGACGGATCTTGGACGGTCACGGCGGGTCTTGAAGACGAAATACCCTTCGCCATTCTGCGGCCATGTTGTCGTCCGTAATCACCGTCGCCGAGCGCGTGCGCGTGAGGACGCTGTCGCGCGACTCAAGGCCCTCCGCCTCGGGCGCAGCGTTGATCGTATCGGCGTAAGTCACAAGATCATCAAAAAACTTTTGGCCACTCTCAGAGCCGCGATCGATCGCAGGTACGCCGTCAATTGCAAATGTCTTTAGCGTCCGTTCCCAGCGGCTCTTGTCAAAGGCGAGCGGCGAATCACTCACGGCCATGAAGTTATAGACGCGTAGAGCAAAGGGAAACACGGTAGCGGCCGTCTTTTGAACGTCGTCCGAGGATGTGGAGTTGAAGTAGAAGAGTCCGCCGAGCTCCATGTGGGCGCGAGCAAGCGTCATAAACTCCGTGGAGAGCAAATCCGTAATGTGCGCGCGCCAATGCCACGTCGTATTCATCACGATGACGTCGAAACGCTCGTGCGGGTGACGGTTCAGCCAGCGGCGCCCGTCGTCGATGACCACCTCGACCTTTGAGTCGTGGAGAACACCGCGAACCTCGGGGTGCGCCTCGATGAGCTGCGTATACCCGGGATTTATTTCGACAATCGTAAGGTGTTCAAGGCCTGGCAAGTGCTGCAGCACCCGCGCCCAGGACCCCGACGCGAGCCCAATCATCAGAATTCTCTTCGGCGCCGCGTGCATCGCCCCGATCCCGTACGCGCGCATGATGCCGTTACGATCCGAGCGAATCGACGTATTAAACCGCCCATCATAGGCGCCGCCTCCGTACACTGTGCCATCCTGCGTGACGGTAATTACGCCGCTTTTCGTCTCGATAATCTCCGCGAATTTCGTGTCGTCGCGAAAGTTTTCTTTATAGAGCAATCGCTCCCAAATACGATCGTAAGCACGAGGGGTGAGCGCGACGAGAAGCACCGCAACCACGCCTGAGGCCACGAGATACTGCGACCGCCTGGCACCTCCAAGATCGGAGAGCAACACAAGCGCGCCGACGAGCGCAAGACCGACGAGCGCCACTGCCAAGCCCGTGGTCCGTAGAGGCCAGATATCGAAGAAGACAAATCCTGTGAGAAGGCTTCCGGCCGAAGAACCGATGATATTCGCGAGATATACGTAGCTAAGACGCTGTCCCGCGCGCCCATCGGGAGCGATACCAAAGTGCGCCACGAGAGGTAAAATCGCGCCGAGCAACCCTGCTGCAACGACGACGAGCCCGAGCGCCGCCGGCCAATCAAGTCCAGTTTTGGCGGTCCATCCGAAGAACGGAACCACCGCCCATGCGGCGACGTTCGCGAGGAGCGCAAAGATCGCAAGACTGCGAAGTTGGCGCCTGTCACCGCTTTTCACGTCGTCTTTGCAAAAGCCCGCGGCCACGCGCGAACCTATCGCCAATCCGAGCAGGTAAGCCGCGAGAAGCAGACCGAACGCACCGGGCAATCCCCAGCTCTCGAACGCAATGACTCGGTACCAAACGATCTCGTAGGAAAGCGCGATGAACCCGCTCACCGCGGCAACGACGAGCGCGAGTGCAAAATTCATGACGCCGCTCCAGTCCGACGATGAGCGACGTACGCAAGAAAACTCACCGTGAGGTTCAAGCACGCGGCGGCGCGCACCGTTCCTTGGAGTCCAGCGCTCTTCATGACGAATAGCACCGCCGCAGCCGACGCAAACGCCGAGCCGAGCGTATTCACGAAGTAAAGACTGCCGACACTTTTGCCAACGTTCTTCTGCGTCCGGACCAAGTACGAAACGAGCAGCGGGAGCGTACTGCCCATCAGCAGCGTCGGCAGGAGCACGAGAAGGAACGTCACCACAAACGTAGCGAATGCGGTCATGCCGAGCGTGATTTCTCCGATCGCGTGAAAGACCTGGAGTGAAACGAGTCCGAACGCTCCGATACCAAGCTCCACGAGCGAAAAGAGGAGAAGCGCGGGGCGCTTCGGATCTTTCGACACGATGCCGCCTGCGACGCTCCCGACGCCTAGGCCCAGCATGAACGCCGTGACGACCATCGTCACGCTCTCGATGTTGATTCCGTAAATGGCATACAGAGCGCGCTGCCATACGATTTGATAGAGCAGGGCTGCAAACCCGGAGAGTAGAAAGACCGCGTAAATCCAGGCCCGCATCGGTTCGCAACCTACTACAGCGCGCGACGGAGCTCGCTCAAGAAGTACTCACAGTCCGTCACGATGCCAACAGCCTGGTGCGTCCCTCGGTCGACGAGCTTGATCACGGCTTCTGCGCTCGTATCGACGCAGAACGTCGCGACCGAGGAGGCCAGCATATTTCCAGTGGCGATTCCGTGCAGCGTCGTGCCGACGATGAGACCAACCGTCACGCCCTGCACGAGGTCGCGCATCAAATCCGCCGCTAAGAGCGCGTCGCTGATGACGTCGGGAAGAGGTCCGTCATCGCGAATGGACCCCGCAAGGACGAAGGGAATGCCCATGCTGACGCACGCATGCATGATTCCACGCGGTATCAGTCCGGTATGCACGGCCGAGGCAATCGAGCCCGCGCGACGAATGCGGTTTATCGCACGAAGGTGATGCTGGTGACCGTGCCTGACGTTGCCGCCGTGCGCGAGGTCCATACCGAGCGAAGTGCCGAACATCGCAGCCTCGATGTCGTGGGCCGCGAGTGCGTTACCGGCGAAAAGCACGTCGATCCACCCGTCACGAACAAGGTGCTCGAGCACGGGCGCACTTCCTGAGTGAACGATGGCGGGCCCCCCCACGAAAAGAACTTTCCCGCCTTGCGCACGTGCCGCGCGCATCGCCTCCGCGACGTCGCGCACCAGGCGCGCTTTGGGTCGCTCGGTCGAGACGCCGGAAGACATAAACCCAAACGACTCGGCGCCCGGACCCGCTAGCGAATCGAGCGCCGGAACGCGAACCCCGGACTCACCGATGACCACGTGGTCCCCTACCTGCACGGCGTGCATGGGAATACCCACCGCGAACGGCCGCCCGTCGCCGTCTCTACGAACGACGATACCCACGTCCATCTCGATACGCCCGACCGGAAGCCACGCGCCGTCGACCCGCACGTCGGTCGGGAAATTCGTGGTCGCATAAAACTCCTCGGGAAACGTGCCTGCCCGATCGGCAGAGACAAGGCGTGCATCGACGGGGAGGAACGAGGCTTCCGCGTCGCGCGGCGCTTGGTTGTGGCTCACGCGCGCGAGACTACGCGATGAGCCGGCCGACATGCGGCGTTTGCGCTAAAGACACGCGACCCATGACGCAAAACACGCCTCGAACCGACTCTTCGCGCGTGACGCGACCTGAGCTTCTCGCGCCCGCAGGCGACCGAACATCACTCGAGGCCGCGGTGCTGGCGGGGGCCGACGCCGTTTACTTTGGGCTCAAAGGGTTTAACGCGCGCGCTCGTGCCACCAACTTCGACGCGGTTGAGCTAGCCGAGACCATGCGATGGCTCCACGAGCACGGCGCGCGCGGCTATGTGACGCTCAACACGCTCGTGTTCGATGCAGAGTTGGCAAGCGTCGAAGCCGCGATTCGGACATGCGCCGATGCAGGCGTCGACGCGCTCATCGTGCAAGACCTCGGGGTCGCCAGGCTGGCGCGAGCGATAGCCCCGCAACTCGCGATTCACGCCTCGACGCAAATGACATGCACCGATGCGTCGTCCGTCGAGCTCGCTCGTGAGGTGGGCGCCACACGCGTGATTCTCGCACGGGAGCTGTCGTTGGACGACATCGCGACGCTTCGGCGAGGCACGGACGTCGAAATCGAGGTGTTCGTTCACGGCGCGCTGTGTATTTCGTATTCGGGTCAATGCCTAACAAGCGAAGCCATCGGAGGCCGAAGCGCGAACCGCGGCGCGTGCGCTCAAGCCTGTCGCTTGCCCTATGAACTCGTAGTCGACGGCGAGCTCCGTGACACGAAAGACAAAGCGTACCTTTTATCACCCGAAGACCTCGAGACGTCGGCGCTCGTGCCGTATTTTGTCCGCGCGGGTATCTCTTCACTCAAAATCGAGGGCCGCCTGAAAGGACCCGAGTACGTCGGCGCGACGACGAAACTTTACAGACAAGCCATCGACGCGGCTATCGGCGACGGCATCGCCCCCACAGAGGACGATCGGCGCGCGGCGCTTCAAACCTTCACGCGCGGGTCTGGACCCGGTTTTTTTCCGGGCGTTGACCACCAACGACTCGTCGAAGGGCGCGCGTGTGACCATCGGGGACTCGAGGTAGGGCGCTTCCGCGGTATCGAGACGTTTCGAGGCCGCGACGTACTTGCCATTGACGTCGGAATAGAGCTCGCAAAAGGAGATGGCATTCTCGTGGAGGGAGGTTTTGCAAGTGAGGGCGAACTGGGGGGCCGCGTGTGGACACTTGCCGTAAACGGAGAGGAGGTAGACCGCGCTCGCGCCGGCACTACCGCCTACGTCTGGCTAGGGCCCGACGTCCGAATCGTCTCGCTGCCCGCCGACCGACGCGTCTTCCGGACGAACCATCCCGCCGGCGCAAAAAAGAACCTCAGCGAGCTCGCGTCGGGCGGAAGGCGTACGCGCCTCGACTTACGCATTTCAGGGCGTATTGGCGAAGCGTTTAGGCTCGAAGGGCGGACGGCTGCGGGCGCCTTCGCTCACGTGACGGGAGACGCCGCCGTGGAACAAGCGCGCTCGGCCCCGCTCGACACAGCGGCGTTACGCGACAAGCTCGGCAAACTCGGCGACACCCCATTCGAGCTCGGCGCACTCGACGTCGGCTTACCCGCAGGCACGATTGTGCCCCTATCTTCGCTCAATCGCGCGCGGCGAGCGCTCGTCGCGGCGCTGTCGGAGACTCTCCGCGAGGCGGCCGTACATCGCCACGCGACGACCGATGTATCTCACACGCATCTTCTCGCGGCCGCGACCCCACCCGCCCATCGCAAGCCCTCGCCTGGGCTCTTCGTCTTGTGCAGGAATCTCGAACAAGCCGTCGCCGCTATCGATGCCGGCGCGACGGGCGTGTACCTCGATTTCCTCGAGCTGACAGGCACGGGTGACGCGCTGAGGCAACTGCGTGGGCGCGGTGTTTTCGTGGGCGTTGCGCCCCCCCGCATCCGGAAGCCCGGCGAGGAAAAGATCGACCACTACATCGCATCGCTCGCTCCGGATGCGCTGCTGGTACGCGGTTTGGGCGCACTCCGCGAGCTACCGCATGACGGCTCGGGCCCTCTTGCCATCGGCGATTTCTCACTCAACGTCACGAACCGGCTCACGGCCGCGGAGGTGTTGAGTCGAGGCCTCGCAGCCTTCACGCCGTCCTTCGATCTCGACGCTTCGCAACTCGTCGACTTGGTCGCAGCTTCAGCTTCCGGCGTCGCTTTCGGGCCGTGGGCCGAAGTGATTCTTCACCACCCCATGGCGCTTTTTCACATGGAACACTGCGTCATCGCGGCACTTCTGTCCGACGGCAGTGACCACCGCACGTGTGGCCGCCCGTGCGACCGCCATCGCGTGTCTCTCCGCGACCGCGCAGGCGTCGATCACCCTGTCGAGGCCGACGTCGGATGTCGGAATACCGTGTTCCACGCGCGGCCGCAAAGCGCGGTCCAGCTTCTCCCGCAGCTCGCGGCGGCGGGCGTTGCACGCTTTCGCATCGAGCTCGTTCGCGAAACGGCCGCCGACGTCGCTCGGCTGGTCACGGCCTATCGACGTGCCACCGAAGCCCCAGAGCGCGCCCATGATGTTTGGGCCGAGCTACGAACGGAAGGTGGATACGGCGTCGTGAAAGGCTCGCTTCGTATCGTGAGTTAGTGCCGGCTATCGCTCGGGCAGCGCCGCCGATCGTAAGGGCACGGGTTCTCTCGAAGACCAAAGGATTGGCCGCGGCTGATTTGCGAGCGTACGGCTAGCCGCCGATTTCGTCGTGCTTGCGTGCTATTTCCGTAATTAAGTGAGTCTCGACGGCGCCGAGAAGGCCGAACTGGACGCCCATGCCACCACCGTTGACCCAGCGAACGATGCCCGGAAGCGAGACGGCGCTCTGGGCACCGGGCAACGTGAGCTCAAGGACCACTGCGGTACCAAAGCTCAAAGGTGAGTCGGTCTCGCAGAAGGTCCCACCCAGCGAGATATCTCGGCAAAACCCTTCGCGCGTCAAGGTGCTTCCCTGACTCGCAAATAGCGCCGGACGATTCAAAGGGGCGCGGGCGTAGCGGCGCTTCTCAATGCGGTCAGAGCGATCAGGCACGGAATGTCCTCCTCGATTCGAGCGGCCTTCGCCCGAGCGTTTGCGCGAGCCTCAATGCTACCATCCTCGGGTGACGTCCGACGACAACCAAGGCGTATCGGCTCCCGCTTCGAGGGCCGCCCCACCTCCCGACCCCCGCGTCGTGAAGGCACTCGCCGAAGCCCGCGATGCCGCCGAGCGTGCAAACCTAAAGCTAGAACCAAACGGTTCGAAGGGCGCTCGTTGGCTAGCCCTTGTACCCGTGACCGCGGGCCTTCTGACCATGCTCCTGATGATGCCGCGCGCCGCCCCACCGATGGATATCCCACTTCCACGTATCGACATGCGGGCGCTCGACGCTGTCCGAGCGGACGATCAAAGCCGCGCGGCCGAGGCGCGCGACCACCGCCTTCCCAGCGAAGTTCTCGTCGTAGGCACGTCCCTTCGCGCGCTCAATAAGGCGATGGCAAAGAACGCGACGGACGAGGAGATAGGTACGGCCCGGAACGCGCTCGACTCCGCTTTCCGCGCACTCGCCCCCGACGGTGAGAAGGCGTTCGACATGCTGCGTACGCTGCGCGCGTTTCAGCTCGAGGCCTTCCTCGCTGAGGTCGAAAAATTCGAGACCACCGGCGTGATGACCGACGAGCTCGACGAACTCGCAGGCGGATTTATCGATCGAATGTACGCCGCCGGGTGGCTCGAGAACGGCAAGGTAATCCTCGACGAGAGCGAGAGACGCGCCGCATACAAGCTGGTCTGGACGGCGCAAGTCGGTGCCGAACGCATGCAAGCACTGGCCCTTAGCATCGATGAGCAGCGTGCGCTTTACACACTTTACTTGCGGCACCCTCACGCACCGGAGGCCCAGCGAGCGTCGTACGAATCCCAGCGCGGCGCCGCACGAGACACCGCGGCGTGCGCGCGTGCTGTTGCGCAGGAAAAACTCGCGGTCGACCAGTGGCGACTCGAAAAGGTAAAACGCCTCGGCGACATCGACCCTCTCTATCCCGCGGCCTACGCGCTCGGCGTCGCCTACTACCGCATCGGTCGCTACGACGCGTCGGCCGAGGCCTTCCGTGCGTGGATTGAAAAGCACCCGGGCGGTCCACTCGACCTTCGCGCCCGCAATCACCTCAAAGCGGCCCTCGAAGCTTACGGGCCGACCTAGCCGATGATCCGCGTGCTGCTCGTCGACGACGATCGCGCTCTCGCACGGCTCCTTACGGATTATCTTGCGTCGCACGACGTCGTCGTAACGCACGTGGAGAGCGGATCCGAAGCGCTCGCGGTGCTCGCGGCCGCGACGTTTGACGTGGTTCTCCTCGACGTGATGCTTCCGAGCGTCGATGGCTTCGAAGTATGCCGACAAATCCGCTTAGTTCACGATGTTCCACTCATCATGCTCACCGCGCGCGGCGACGATACGGACCGAATCCGCGGTTTGGAGCTTGGCGCCGACGACTATGTCGCGAAGCCCTTTAATCCGCGTGAACTCCTCGCGCGCGTACGAGCTGTGATGCGGCGCGCCCCTCAGCCCGGGGCGCTCGGGGATTTGCCTTCGCCCGCCCGCGAGGCGATAGTGATAGGGCCAGTCACGATCGATTGCGCGGCGCGCGTGGTCCTACGAAATGGCGAAGAAATCTCGCTCACGGCCTTCGAGTACCGAATCCTTGTGGTGCTCGCGCGGCACGCGGGCGAGACCGTGACACGCGAGGAACTCGCGACAGAGGTTCGGGAACCGAGCGAAGCAAAGGCCACGTACGACCCAAGCGTCGACCGTTCCTTGGACGTTCACGTAGGGCGCCTCCGTCAGAAGCTTGAAGTCAACCCGAAGGAGCC
This sequence comes from Polyangiaceae bacterium, assembly GCA_025353725.1. Taxonomy (GTDB): domain Bacteria; phylum Myxococcota_A; class Polyangia; order Polyangiales; family Polyangiaceae; genus Labilithrix. Next base: position 17,412 of record JANXOF010000016.1, read on the forward strand.
ACGCCTCATCAAGTCCGTTCGCGGCGTGGGGTATGTCATGGCGACGCCCGCGTGAAGTCACGCATCGGCCGCCTGCAAGCGCGCCTCTTGCTCTGGTTCCTTGCCGCGATCGTCCTGGCGCTCCTAGCGAGCGTGGTCACTACGCTTCTCACACGCGCGGAGAGCGAGCCTCCTACGCGCGTCGTCTCGAAGCACGTCCAGCGCCGCCTCGCAAAAATATGGGATGACCCGCTAGCCACCGACGCGTACGTCAGAGACCTCCGCGAAGCGACCGGACTCGACATGCGCCTACGTCGCGAACCCGAGCTGCTCGGCGGGGAAAGCGGCCGAGGCCACGGCGGCAGCATCGTCTTTGACGACAACGTCGCTTACGTCCCTATCGTACGGGGAGGGGCCGCACTCGGAGTCTTAGAACTCCGCACGGGCAGCCCCGCCCCCAAGCTTTGGAGAGTGATAGCCGCTCTTGTTGCGGCGCTCGCTGTCCTCGGCGCGGTCGCGCGTAGCGTGTCAAAAAGCCTTGCCCAACCGCTTGAGCATCTCGCCCGGACCGCCGAGCGCTTCGGCGGAGGCGACCTCAACGCACGGACAGAAATCGAGGCGATGCCGCGCCGCTGGGTGGCCGAGGAGGTTCGCGACGTCGGCCGCGCGTTCGACGGCATGGCCGACCGCATCGCGCGCGTGGTCATTGACCAACGCGAGCTGCTTGCGGCCATTAGCCACGAGCTTCGGTCGCCCCTTAGCCGTGCACGTATCGCCCTTGAGATCGCCCGCGAGCGCACATGCCCGCAGGCCTCCCACGACGAAGTAGAACGACAGCTTATCTCGATGGACGCCATCCTTGGTGATCTCCTCGCCTCAGCACGCGCGGGCCTCTCGGATGTGCACCTCGAGGACGTCGACCTTATGGTTTGGCTACAGTCGCGCATCCGCATGGAGACTCAAGGTCCCATCGCACTCACACGCGCGGCAGGCACCGAGGCGGTCCGCGTGACCGTGGACACGGCACTTCTCGGACGTGCCCTTCACAATCTTTTCGCAAACGGCTGGAACCACGGTCACCCCGCGACGGCGTCGATCGATGTCACGGTCTCCGTGGCCTCTGGGTGCGCGCGCGTCGCCATTCGCGACCACGGGCCAGGGTTCGACGAGGCGATTTTACCGCGCGCCTTCGAGCCGTTTGTAAAGAGCGGCGACTCCGCACGCTCACCCGGATCGCAAGGCATCGGTCTCGGACTTTCGTTAGTCCGGCGAATCGTCGAGGCACACGGCGGAACGATCGCGGCCGCCAATGTCACGCAAGGCTCCGCCTCGGTGGGAGCAGAGGTTGCGTTCCAGCTTCCCCTCGCCTCCGCGAGATTCGAAGATGAGCTCAAATTGCACGCCCTACCGCCGATCGACTAGCGTGCAAAGCCCATGCTTCGCAGTCTCGTGTGGCTAAGCGCGATGGCGGCGGCGTGCGGTGTGCTCCTCTACTTATTCGTGCTCGATACGTGGATCATCCCCAAGGGCGATCCGGTGCTGGCCGCAGCACTTCAGCCTACACTCGCGCCTGAAGATCGAATTTTAACGCGCCGTGGTACGCGTCCACCACGAGGCGTGCTTGCGCGTTGCAGGCGACCCGACAACGCGACGAGCTATGTCATTGGTCGCCTTTTCGGGCTCGAGGGCGACACCATCGAAGTAAACAACGAGCGCGTCGCGGTCGACGGCAAAAGCGTTCCGGCGCGCTTCGGATGCGGGTCGGTTTACGTCGTTCACCCTGTTTCCGGCGCGACGGTCGGCTTGACGTGCAGCGTCGAAGACAGCGGCACCTCCACGTACGGCGTCCTCGTGCATCCAGGACACCGGGAACGTCAGCGCGTCGCAAGGGTGGCAACAGGAAAGGCTTACATCGTAAGCGATAACCGACACTTTCACCTTGATTCACGTGATTTCGGCCAGGTCGACGTCGCGACCTGTGAGCCCGTCATCGCTCGGCTCTGGGGCGCACGATTCTCGGATGCGTCCCGACGATTCAACATCCTCTGGTGACCCGTCGTTTTTTGGTAAGCTCCGGCAGCCCGCGATGAACCTCGAGATTGGCATTGTCTGCGCAGGGTGTGAGGCCTACTCGGTCCTCGGTACGCTCGCGTGCGAATCCTGCGGAAATCCGGTCTCGCTTGTCATGCCTGTGGCGCCTGCCGCTCTCGAGGCCTCGAGCGCCTCATTCCCCGAACTCGCGCCGGAACCTGCGAGTACAGAGGCCACAGCCCCCGTCGCGCGGTCCTCGAGCCGACCGACGAAGTCATCCAAAGCAAAGCTTTCCGTCGAGGAACTTATGGATCAAGCCAAGAACTTCGTGTGCCGTTCATGCTCGACCGCCGTACCGCTGGGGCACAAGTTCTGCGGCCGGTGCGGTGCCGGCTTGCCTCCTGAAATCCTCCAGGCGAGGACCCAATTCTTCGGGCAGCTTCAGACGCCGGGTAAAGCAAAGCTCATTCTGATTCGCGGCGAGGGGGTCGAGGGTCTGAGCTACCAACTCAATGCGGAAGAGCACATGGTCGGTCGTCTTGGTCAGCTCGTGTTTCCCGACGATCCGTTTGTGTCGCCCAAGCACGCCAACTTTCTTTACCGCGAAGGCAAACTCTTCGTGAAGGACGAAGGCTCACTCAACGGCGTTTATTTACGGGTCAAAGGCACAATCGACGTGGAACCCGGCGATTATTTTCTTGCAGGTGAGCAAGTGTTCCGCGTCGATGCGACCGTGAAAACCAGCGACCAACCCGGCCCCGACGGCACGTACTTTTACTCGTCGCCGAAGCATCAGAGTCCGTTTCGAATGACTCAAATTCTCCAGGGCGGGTCGGCGGGTATGACGGTTTGCGCGCGCGGATCGAGCTTGCAAATCGGCCGTGAGGGCGGCGACCTCAACTTTCCGAGTGATCTCTACATGAGCGCCGCACATTGCAAGGTCGAGGAGGCGGCCGGACGGCTCATGCTGACCGACTTGAATAGCCGAAATGGAAGCTATGTGCGACTGCAGGCTGAGCGTGAGCTCTCCCACGGCGATTACGTTTTCATTGGACGAAAGCTGCTGCGGGTGGAGATTACGGCAGCTTAGCGCCGGCGTTTGGAGTGCCTAGCGGCGCACTCCGCGCTGACGTGGAAACGAACTGGTTCGACGCGGCTCACGTGTCGCGGACGTAGGCATCGCCTCACGGCGGAGCACTTCGAGTGCGCTGGTGCTCTCACCGCGTGAGGCAAGGACAAGCTCAGCAACCTCGAGTGCAGGCAAAAACAGTTCCGTCCGTGTAAACCGACCGCTTCTACCTGCGATAATACGAGGCACCATCACCACGATGCGACGGATCGCGTCGGCAATGCGACGTGGCATTGCGATTCGGTCGATGACCGGTTCGAGAAAATCGTTCACGGCACTCACGAGGTCGCGCATGCCTTGAGCCGCTTCTTCCAGCGGGTCGTAGAAGAGAGCTGTCATCAAGACGATATCGTCAAGCGCGCCGCCAGCCCGCGTTCGCTCATCGATCAGGCGCATCTTCTTGAAAAAGCGAAAGCTGCCCCCCGCGGTCGCTTCGTCGTCATCGAGAAACGCCGACAGCTCGGGCATGAGAACGGCCATCGCTCCCATTTCCCACATAAGCCACATCGAACGATGCGAACTGCCCATACGCATCAACCTGAGAATCTCCTCGAAGATGCGCGGCCGAGCGGCACGTGCGAGCTCGAAGCGGCTTCCCACCATGGCGTCGTAGACGGCGGGGTCAATGCCTAGGTCAAGGCGCGCCGCAAACTTGATAGCGCGAAGGATTCGCACGGGGTCTTCGCGGAACCGCACCGCAGGTTCACCTATCGTACGAATCGTCTTGGCCTGGATATCCGGCATCCCGCCGCACCAGTCGAGGACTTGCCGGCGATCGAGGTCGTAAAACAAGGCATTGATCGTAAAGTCGCGGCGAAGCGCGTCTTCGTGAGCCTCACCGAACACGTTGTCGCTTCGAATCAGGAGATCGTCGTCCAGGTCCTCGGCATCGCCGTCGCCCGATAAGGACGTGGGGTTCCTGCGAAACGTAGCGACCTCGACCACCTTGCCGCCGCCAAAAAGGACATGAGCGAGCCGAAAGCGCCGCCCGATGATCCGGCAATTCCGAAAGAGCGACCGGACGTCGTCAGGCCGGGCACTGGTGGCCACGTCAAAGTCCTTCGGACGGCCGCCTAGCAATAAGTCGCGCACGCAACCGCCCACGAGGTACGCCTGAAACCCGGCTCGCTCGAGACGTTGTACGACGCGCGCGGCGTCGGCATCAATCGATGCCTCGTCGAGTGGAGCATCGTGACGCAGAAGTCCGGTCGCGTCGTGACGCTCGCCATCGTGATCGCGCTCGGAGCGCTTGGCCCCATGACGGTTATCCTCCCCATGGTGTGAGGGATGGTGTGACCGGCCCGAACGTGCCGGGCGCTCGGAGGTCTCCACGTCGGCTGCGACGGTGAACGAGGGAAGGTCCGGCGGGGACGGTAAGTCGGGGTTGGACGCGTTACGGCGGCGCATGACTGAGGGCTAGTTGGACATCGAGCGTGAAGTTCGGAAACCGAACGGATACGGACCTGGGACCTGTGAATCTTGAAACCTAGCAAGCGCGCTTCGGGGTGCCGTGGGCGCCCCTCGTCGACGACGGTCGTGACCCTATCAGTCCGCTTGATCGCCTGCAACGAAGGGATCTGTCAGTCGACGGATCGACCTTCGTCAAGTTCCGTGCCGCAACCCGTTGACGCCCCGCCTCGTGTGATTAGTTTGGGCGCAACCGATTCAGGGTACGCCGGAGAAACGCGAATTTAGTCGCGCGCCTCTTCACATGAGTGAGCGTGACTCGATAACGGATTTTTGAGTGCGGAGGTAAACACGGCCATGGGCAAGATCATCGGAATCGACCTCGGAACGACCAACAGCTGCGTGGCTGTCATGGAGGGCCGCGAGCCCAAGGTAATCGTCAACGAGGAGGGCTCGCGCATCACGCCGAGCGTTGTTGCGTGGGACGACAAGGGAGAAGTCCTCGTCGGTCAAATCGCCAAGCGGCAAGCGGTCACCAACCCGCAGAACACGATCTACAGTGCCAAGCGGTTCATTGGTCGTCGCTTCGATGAGGTCCAAGAAGAGACTAAACGCATGCCGTACACCATCGTGCGCGCAGACAACGGCGACGTCGCGTTTGACGTGCGTGGCAAAAAAGTGAGCCCCCAGGAGGTCAGCGCAAAGATCCTCCAGAAGCTGAAAAAAGCCGCGGAGGACTACCTCGGCGAGAAGGTTACCGAGGCCGTCATCACGGTACCCGCCTACTTCAACGACGCGCAGCGCCAAGCCACGAAGGACGCCGGGAAGATCGCCGGTCTCGAAGTAAAGCGCATCGTCAACGAGCCTACGGCTGCCGCACTCGCGTACGGACTTGACAAGAAAAAAGACGAGGTCATTGCCGTTTACGACTTCGGCGGTGGCACTTTCGACATCTCGATCCTCGAGGTTGGCGACAACGTCGTCCAGGTCATCTCGACCAACGGTGACACGCACCTCGGTGGCGACGACGTCGACAACCTCATCATCGACTGGCTGGCCGCAGAGTTCAAAAAGTCGCAAGGCATTGATCTTGCTAGAGACAAGATGGCCCTTCAGCGGCTGAAAGAGGCAGGGGAGAAGGCAAAAATCGAGCTCTCGAGCACACCCGAGACGTCGATTAACCTTCCGTTCATCACGGTCGGCCCTGGTGGTCCGGTCCACCTCGACATGAAGCTCTCGCGAGCGAAGCTCGAGCAAATGATGACCCCTCTCATCGAGCGGTCGATGGATTCAGTCAAAAAAGCGCTGCAAGACGCGAAGAAGTCCCCGAAGGACATCGTTGAGGTCGTCCTGGTGGGCGGGTCGACGCGCATCCCGCTCGTTAAAGAGACGGTCAAAAAGTTCTTCGGCCGAGACCCACACCAGGGCGTGAACCCCGACGAGGTCGTGGCGATCGGCGCAGCGGTTCAGGCCGGCGTTCTCTCAGGCGACGTCAAGGACATGGTCCTTCTCGACGTCACGCCGCTTTCGCTCGGCATCGAAACCCTCGGCGGCGTTATGACGACCATGATCCCGCGCAACACGACGATCCCCACGCAGAAGAAGGAAATCTTCTCCACGGCAGGTGATAACCAGCCGTCCGTAGAGGTTCACGTGCTCCAGGGAGAACGCACGGAAGCTCGCTACAACCGCACGCTCGGCAAGTTTCACCTTGAGGGAATCATGCCCGCCCCCCGCGGAGTGCCGAAGGTCGAAGTAGCTTTCGATATCGACGCGAACGGTATTCTTTCCGTCCACGCCAAAGACATGGCGACCGGTAAGGACCAGAAGGTCACGATTACGTCGAACTCGGGCCTCAGCGACAGTGACATCCAAAAGATGGTGAAAGAGGCCGCTGAGCACGAGTCAGAGGACAAGGAGCGGCGCGAGCAGATCGAGCGACGCAACAAGCTCGACAATCTTTGTTACACGCTCGAGAAGATGATGTCCGAGAACAAGGACAAGCTTCAGGCCGCCGACATCAGCACTCTCGAGGGTCTTATCAAGGACGGCCGTGGCGCGATCGAGAAGCAAGACGACTCTCAAGTTGCGGACGTGCTCGCCAAGCTCGAGAAGGAAGCTCATCGACTCGCTGGGGCGATGTACGAAGGCGCGGGCAACGGTAGTGATGGCCCTCCTGGAGGGTCAGAGGCAAACGGAGCCGATGGCGCGTCGGCGTCGACGCCGGCCGACAAGAAGAAGGACGGCGGAGTGATTGATGCAGAGTTCGAGGAGAGCGCGAGCTAGGAGAGCGCACTCAGACTAGCTGGCAGCACGAAACCGCAGGGGCTTGTCACCAAGCCCGCTGCGGTTTCTTTTTTTATTTCGGGCACGACTAACGCTTTACACAGCAGCAGCGCGAACCCCGCATATCGGAGCTTACGCGTGTCGCGTCCGCCTCAGCTTGCCCCTTCTCGCTACCCGATGACTGGGGCGACGACGGCTTTCAAGCGAAAGGTGCGTTGTCGTCAGCCTCGCTGCCGGCGCTCACGCTGCGGCTGGACAAGGGCGCAGAGACGGACACCATCGCTGCGAGAAGTTCCTCGTCGCTTGCGTGGAGCTCGACGACCTCGGATTGCTCCAAAATCCAGTCCGCAACCTCCGTCGGCTCCGCATTCTCGTTGAGACGTGATGCCAAGCGTGTCGCGAAGGAGTTCCTCGCGCGAGACGTCGCCAGCTCCAGAAGCTTGCCTCCGAGAAGCAGGTCAGTGAGCGATAGGCCTCGCTCGGCGGTCCAATCCATATCGTTTTTAGAGCCCTTCACGAGGCGGCAGCCTACTCAAATACGAGGGCTTAGCGAGTTTTTCGAAAGTGGCGAGCCAACTTTGTTGCCGCCCCGTCACGCCGCGATGCAGCTGACCACAAACTCTCCCCTCCCGTTTTGGCCTAGGCAGTCTTGCCGCCACGCTCCTCCACTCGAAGAGACGCTTGAGGACACAAATTCGCAAGCGCTTCGACCCGATTGCGCCCTCCCGACTTCGCGAGGTAGAGCGCACGGTCCGCCGCCTCGAAAAGCATGCTGGGAGTAGGTAACGCAAGGCTGTCGAGGTCGGCGATACCGACCGAAACCGTCACGGCTGAGTCGAGCGGCGCCCCCAGCTCGGCCGCCCTGCGCGCGAGCTCCGAGCGAAGACGATAAGCGACAATCTTGGCTTCCGACAAGCGAGTACGGGGAAGGAGCACGGCAAATTCATCGCCGCCGAAACGTGCTGCCACGTCGCGCGAGCGGCATGTCGCGCGTAAGACCTCACCCACCAACAGAAGCGCCCGATCGCCGCACCGATGCCCATAAGTGTCGTTCAGGGATTTCAGGCGATCCAAGTCGATCAACAGGACGGACAGGGGCATTCGCGACTGGATGGCACGTCCGACCTCGACCTCGAGCGACGCCTCCCAGTGTCGACGATTTCCTACACAAGTCATCGGATCTTGAAGGGCTTTCCGCTCAAGCGAATCGAGACTTTGACCGAGCCGGACCCCCAAGACGCCTAGAACCACCGCCGCGACGAGGAAGGTGGTCGGCCCGCCCCCGAGGGAGGAGAGTCGGGCGAGCACCGACCCGCCCACGGCAATGGCAAGCGCCAGCACGATGCCTGCCACGGCGAAGCGCAATCGGGATGCCCCAGGCGCATCTCGCAGTAGAGACGTCTCCCCGACGCTAGACATTTCCCCGTCCCCTCGGTCAAACCCCATAAGACCACACTGTACGAGAATTGAGAGCGAGGGCGAGGGCGAAACTCCCGACTGTTTGACGGTAGGAGATCGTGCGGCAAGGCTCCGCGGGGTCATCGCGATTCTCTCAGGTACTTTTATCAAAGGCCAGTTCACGAGCGCGAGGCGCGCAGACGTGCGGGCGATGAGGAGAACTTACCTTTGATGCTGTCTGAACGAACATCGCGACATAGCGCTCGAGCAGCTCCCATGCGTCACTCGGTGCCGCTCGACATTCTGGTCGTCGATGACGAGGACGCTACACGCCTCAGCCTGACGTATGCGCTGTCGGATACCGGCCACAGAGTGACCGAAGCGCAAGACGGTGAGGAGGCGATAGCACTCGTTGCTGAGCGTATCTTCGACGTCGCGATACTCGATGTTCGGCTCCCGAAGGTAGACGGCTTAACAATCTTCCGTCGGCTGCGCCAGAAGTCGCCGAGCACCTCGGTCATTCTTATGACCGCATTTGCAACTATCCCTGATGCCGTCGCCTCGCTCCGCGACGGCGCGTACGACTACGTGACAAAGCCCTTCGACCCGGAGGAGTTCTCTCTTCGCGTGATAGGGCACATCGCCGAACATCGCGCGCTCCGGCAGGAACTCGAGGAAGCTCGCAAACTCGTTGCGAGCCGAGACGCGGGAGCTCCGATTATTGGCCATACACCGTTGATGCAGCAGCTCATCGAACGAATCAACACTGTCGCCCAGAGCGATGCCCCCGTTCTCATTTGCGGTGAGAGCGGAACAGGAAAGGATCTCATCGCGCACACGTTGCACGCGCGCAGTCCACGAAGAAATGCGGCCTTCATTGCGGTAAATTGCGCGGCATTCCCCGAGGCGCTCATCGAAGCGGAGCTCTTTGGCCACGAGCGTAGTGCATTCACTGGCGCGTTGCGCCAGCGCGAGGGCCGCTTCAAGGCCGCCGATGGCGGAACGCTTCTCCTGGATGAAGTCTCGGAGCTTCCGTTGCCTGCACAAGCCAAACTACTTCGCGTGCTCGAAGAAGGCGTCATCGAACCACTTGGAGCAAGCCTGTCGTTGCCCGTAAACGTTCGCGTGCTCTCCGCCACAAATGGCGACCTAAAAACGCTAGTCGCTCAAGGAAAGTTCCGCGAGGACCTGTACTTTCGAATCAACGTTCTCGACCTCACAATTCCGCCGCTACGCGATCGACGCGCGGATATGCCACTTCTCATGGCTCATTTTCTCCGCCGCTTTTACCCCGGGCGAATCCCGCCGAGCATCGCGCCCCGAGCCTGGAGTGCGCTCACTCGATACGCCTTTCCTGGCAACGTCCGGGAGTTTGCTCACGCGATCGAGCGCGCTGTCGTTCTTGCGCACGGAAGCGAAATCGACCTCCCCCACCTCCCTTCGGACATCGTCGACGCGGTCTCAACGTTAGGCGACTCAGACCTTGCCTTCGAGGCACTCGGAAGCGCCACGAAGGCGTTCGAGAAGGAGCACATCCTTCGTGCGATGCGACTTGCCGGCGGCGCGATGGAAGAGGCCGCAAAACTCCTCGGAATTTCGGAAAGAGCCTTACGTCAAAAACTACGCAACTAACCGACTTCAATCAAAAACTTTACGGTAACGACGGCCCCTCACTCGGAAAAGAAAGCGTCACGGTCGTGATCTCGTTCGGGCGAGAGTCCACGACCATTTCACCTTCGTGCGCGAGAACGAAACCACGAACGATGGCAAGCCCAAGCCCCGCGCCGACTCTACTCGCGCGGGTCGCATGCCAGTGACGGTCGTCGAGGTTTTCTAGCTCCTCTAAACTCAGCCCCGGACCGCAATCGACGATCGCAAAGCTCACCCGGCCTTCGCTCAGCGAGGCCGAGAGCGTGACCGTACTGCCTGGAGGCGCATGCTGAACGGCATTCTCAACGACGTGTCCAATCGCTCTCAAAATCCGATCGCGATCGCAACGAAACGTAACTCGCGGGTCGGGTTTGAGAACCGCGAGCCGCACTTTCATGGCTCGCAGAGCGGAGCTCGCAGCCTCTGCAGCAAGCTCTAAGATTTCGGCGGCATCGTGCAACCCGGGCCGAAGTTCGAGGGAATTTTCCTCGATTTCCGCGAGATCTTTGAAGTTGCGAAGGAGGCGGTCCATTTGCGCACACGACCGAAGCATGGCCTCGAGAATCGCAACCGCCCGCATGCTTTGGGGCCCCGACGGTGTCGTCTGAAGGACGAAGTTGGCGCCCATCGTAACGGCGGCAAGCGGTGCACGAAGGTCATGACAGATCAGCGCCAACAGCGGGTCTTTCGCACGTCTTTCCGAGTTCGCAGCCTCGGCGCGCGTCGACACTTTCTTCTCGCTGTCCTGAAACCCTGCGGCCTCGTGTGGGGTGTTACGCGGCATGGGTCTCGCTACCCTACGACGCCACGCACGCGCGTCGATGCGACGACGCGACGCAAGGCACCAGGCCGCACACTCCCTGCCGCTGAACCCTGCGCAAGGAGGTAAGAGTGCCAGCCCTAAAAGACGCGTTCGGCAGCACCTGCCTTGTGTGCCACGCTTAGTTTCGGTATGAGACGAGCAGTTCGGGTCTGTTCGAGAGAGAAGCGGGCCTTATGCGCCTGGAGACACCGAACTTTTCTAGATTTCTATTTCCGCTACTGTCTCAAGACTCCTTCACTTTTTCACAAGCTCTCACATTCTCAAGTTTGCGCCCGTAGCTCAGCTGGATAGAGCGACGCCCTCCGGAGGCGTAGGTCAGAGGTTCGAATCCTCTCGGGCGTGCCTCGTTTTCGAAGGCCACGTGCAAGGCGTGGTGGCGAAGAGTCCGCGCGACGATTCTCGAAGCGGGCTATGTCCGCGGCCTGTCCGCCTTGCGAGGCCGAAGCGAGAGGCTCGCGGAGCGTGCTCATTCAATCCCGTATGACACCGCTGTCGTAGGCGACGTGACTTAATCGCGCCAGCGTGGACGGGGCGGCCTGCGTCGAGTGCCGTATTTCACGAAAAATCAAGAGCAGGCTCGACGGCAGAAACATGGCCCGCGAGTTGCTCCTCGAAGCATCCAACGTGGACCCACGCATCCTCCATCTACTGTTGCCGCTTTGGGGTGTCGCTTTCGTCGCAGGGTTCGTGATGATGGCATGTCGACCTTAGCGGCTCACGCCCCAGGCGATGCACCGCGCGCGTCAACGAAACACGCGTCGCTTCTAACCAGCCTGAAGAAATGGCTCCCACTCGTGGTACTTCGTCGCCGCGCCTAAGAGAATCTGCGCCGTCATCGACCATTTTGGTCGAAATGGACGGCGCGCGAGCCGCATGTTCGCTTCATCCGGCGTCTTCCAACCCTTGCGAAGGTTGCAAACCCGGCACGCGGTAACGAGGTTTTCCCACGTATCGGCGCCACCTCGAGACTTCGGCATGACGTGGTCGATGTTCAGCTCGCGGAGAGGTGGTTGCTTCCCGCAGTACTGGCATTGCTGCTGGTCGCGGAACATCACATTTCGGCGCGTGAGCCTCACGGCGACGCGCGGCGTGCGGTCGTAGCGGTGAAGGTGCAAAACCCGGGGAATACGTAGCGCACCGCCGATAATCGGCAAGGCCTCGTCGTCGTCAAGCGGCGTGAGCCTTCGCCATTCTTCGAAGTCATATTCTTCTCCATTCGCGTCGAGCGCTCGCGCCGAGTCTCCGTAAAGCAGGACAAATGCCCTCTTGACCGTCGACAGCTGCACTGGGGCAAAAACTCGATTGAGAATGAGTACGGGCTGCGAAAGAATGTCGGTCATCGAAGTTCCGGGGCCTTTCTAAAGCCTAGCACCCGTTTGAACGCCACGACGGATCGCGGTTCATCCACAGCGCCGCTTGCTGTTCTGCTCGCACATCGACAGGCACGGGTTTGACCCTAGACACGATGCAGCTAGTGTGGGGAGTCCGATGAGCGTTCGAGAGAGCACTGAGCCGAGTTCGCCTTTAGACATGCAGCACGACGTGGCTGAGGCTTCACCGAGCCAGCCGGCACTCGAAGTTCCGCAGCGCCGACGTGATCGCGAGGCTGACGGAGACAACGACGCCGAGGCGTCACGTAAGCGCCTCCTACTTCTCGTACCTCTGGTGATGGCCGCGGCGGCGATCGTCGCACTCGTGCTCGTCGGCATGCAAGACAAGGGCGTTTACTCGAAAGACGTCGATGTCCTACTCGCCGAAAAAGCAAAATTCGTCGGCAAGCCCGTTCGCGTGGAAGGTAATCTCGTTCACGGCTCACTCGTTAAACGCGAAACGCCCTGCGAGTATCGGTTCACAATCGAGAAGAAGGGAGTCGAGATTCCCGTTCGCTACGCGAAGTGCATTGTACCGGACACATTTCGCGACGTCCCCGGTGTCGAGATCGGCGTTACCGTCGAGGGAGAGCTCCTCGGCGATAGCTCTCTCGAGGCCAACGCTGTCCTCGCCAAGTGCCCCAGCAAATACGAGATGAAGCAGAAATCGGCGAACGGCGAGAAGATGCCGCACGCGGGCGCTGCCCTTCCCATCGCACCTGGCCCTGCTCCACTCTGATAAAGTTTTTCTGTGTCCGGCGCCCTTCCCTGGCTCGAACGTTTTGCGTCGCAACGCGGACTCCGCTACGAGGCCGAGACTGACGAGCGGTGGCTTCGCGCGTGGGAGCCCTACACTACGCTCAGGACGCCGAACCGGTACGAGCACGCCCTCCATGCGACCGGCGGAACAGGCAGCGTGAGCTTCGCCCGCGCGGTGGTCGATCCGCGCGCCACGTCGACGGTCGGTCGCGCGCTTCCTCGCGCTGGAGAGGTCGGGACTTGGCTCGCCATCGTCCAAGACATACGAATCTCGGCGAGCGCGGCGACCACCAATGATTTTAGTGGTGTTTTCGGCGAGCCCCTCGAACTCGCGTCCTGGAAAAGACGACCGAGCGGCGACCCCACGTTTGACCATTCCTTCGCTTCCTTTGCGGAGACTGCGGATGAGCTTTCCAGGGCTCTTACGCCAAGCTTGCGAAAGCTGCTCGTTGGGTGGCACACGCCCCTCCATGCAGAGCTCCGTCCCGGCGGCTTTGTGCTCGCGGCAGTGGCGCTATCCGCCAACGAACAAGGGATCGCGTGGCTGGTCGATGCCGTCCAACTCTTTGGCGACAAGGCGACGAAGCTAGCCCGGTATCCCTCAGGTCCCCTATGATGGTGCCCTATTCGTGATGTCCTCGAGATCCATAAAGGTCACCAAACCCGTTTCGTCCTGCCTGCCCTGCCTGCGCCGTCTGCCGTGTCTGCGCCGGGCACGAACGGAGCCTTCGACGCTGGCCTGTGTGGCGCTCGCCGTCTTGACGGCAGTGCCGAGCTTAGCGTCGGCGCAGCCCACCTCGGGGTCACTTAGCTACCCAGCCGCTTGCACAAGCGTCGCTCCGGCAGAAAGCGACCGCGCCCACACGCTCTATCAAGCCGGTAAGGCGTATTACGACGACGCGAGCTACGACTCGGCGATTACCCAGTTCCGCGAATCGTATAAAAAAGATTGTACGAAGCACGAGCTTCTTATCATCATTTCACGCGCTCACGAGCTAAAAGCTGACCGTGTGACGGCCGTAGAGGCGCTGGAGGAATACCTGCGACGGGTTCCAAACTCGCCGGACGCGCAGCAGCACCGCACACGCATCGAGAACCTTCGCAAGCAGCTGGCGATGCAGCCCCCAGCCGCCCCGCCCACGGCAGCGATGGCAGGCAGCACGGCACTCGCAACAGTGTCGCCTCCGGTACCGGCGCCATCGCAGAACGACGCGCAAGGGCACACGCTTCTTCCTTGGCTAGTCGTCGGAGCCGGTGGGGCGGCGGTTGTCACGGGCGCGATACTTCTCGCGGTGAAGCCCGCTGTTCCTGTCAACTGCAACGAAAGTACTGGGAATTGCAAAACGGCCACGGGTGGAACACCGGAAGAAAACGCGGCTCAATCATCGAAAGAGAAAGATAAAGCGGGGCTCAGTGTGGGCCTAGGGCTTGGCGGAATGGTAACGATCATCGCTGGCGCCGGTTTGATCGCTGGTGGGTTGCTTTGGCACTTCGTCGAGCCCACAAGCTCCGGCGCCAAGACGAGCCAACGAGGCGCCAAACCCCACCTCGAGCCGCGCGTGGCGCCCGGTTACGCGGGAGTTTCTTGGGGAGGTGTTTTCTGAGCGCGTCGCCGGCCGGTTCGTGCGTCTTGCGTTCGCGGGCCGGCGCTGGCGGGGGATTGCTTTTGTTTACACTCGAGGTGTCGGCTGAGCTAGCCGCGGCCTACGTCACGGCAGGCCAGTACATCGAAGTCCTCACGCCATCGGGAAGAGGCTATTTCGTGCTCGCGGGCGACGTAGGAGCACGACCGTGGGAACTCCTCGTAAAAGTCGCTGGCGAGGCTGCGGAGAGCCTGAGCCGGCTTCCGGTCGGGTCGACCTTAGCCGTCCGAGGGCCGCTCGGTGCTGGATTTCCCGTCGAGCAAGTCGAGCAAGTCGAGCAAGTCGAGCAAACGGAGTCTAGCCACGTCGCCGTGGCCGTCGTCGGTAGCGCTGTCTCCGTCGCGCGTGCGTTCGTACGCCAACGCATCCGCGACGGCGTCGCCACGAGCACTCACCTCTTCGTAGGAGTTCGCTCGGTCGACGAGCTACCGCTCATGGACGAGATTGAGGGTTGGGCCGAACGCGGAGTTCCCGTGGTTCTCTGCCTCTCCCGTACGGAAGAACACGACCGATCGCTGGTTTTTCCGAAAGCTAGCCGTGCCCATGGCTACGTCCAGCGAGCGCTTCGCCTCGCGCTCGAAGACGGACAATTGCCCCACGGAACACGCGTGATCGCCGCGGGCCCTAACGCGATGCTCGCCGAGGTGCGCGAGCTTGCGGTTCAGTCGCGAGCCGACGGCGCGGCGATTACGGTGGGCCCCCGGATCGAAGTGCTGACGAACGTTTGACACACTTGGGCATTCGAGCTTCTCCCTCCCGATGGCGTCGGGTAGCCTTCGTAGTGAATGGGTAACGCATCCGAACTGCCGAGGGGCGGAATGCGCCAGGGCGGCAAAGAAGAGCTGCGAGCATCGCTCCTCAAAACTTACTTGCTGCGCATCCGCGCGGAAAAAGGAGAACGAGCCGTTCGGAGCGTGCTTTCGAACGCGGGCGTGGACCCCAGCGTGGTCGACAACGAAACCGGTTGGATAAGCTCGCTCGCTGCAAAACGAGCGCTTCGCGGGATTTGCGAACTCCTCGGGATGGATGCGCTGCGCGATCGGGGCGCTTGGGTGACTCACGCCGAGGCACTCGGCGCAATGGTTCGCATGTTACGCGCGGCAGAGCATCCGATCGACGCGTACGCCTACCTTGCCGAGAACGCTCGCGAGGCCACGCGCCTCGGGACCTGGGAGTTAGCCGCCGACGCGAGTTCCGGGGCCGAGAAAGACACGCGAAGCAAAGACGGTTTGCGGCCAGAGGAGGCCGCCGCTTCTACGCAAGGGTCGAGCAAAACCAACGTGGAAAAATCCCGCATTCGCGCCGCGCGCTTGGTGTACCGGCCACGAACGGACGGGTACGACGACCCTTCGACTCCGGACGCACAGACGGAAGTACTTTTTTGCGCGGCCCGCGAAGGTGAACTCAGTGGAATTCCGCGCATCTGGGGACTCGCGGGCGCTCGCGTGACCCACGAATCCTGCCTCGCGAAAGGCCAAGACTCGTGCACCTACCTCGTAAGTTGGGATGTGCCGGCGACCCACAGCATGACGGCTGTAGCGGCGATGGGCGCGGCGGTGGTGACCGGGTCAGCGGTGGCCATACCAGGGGGTCCTGTCGCTGGCGCACTCGGCGCACTGCTCGCGGGGGCACTGGGCGCCGGCGTCGCACGGATGTGGGAGCGCGGCAAACGAGACGGCGCTTCACGGGCATTCGAAAAGAACCGTATTGCGGCGCTCGAGCGAGGCCTCGACCTAAAGGGCGAGGCAACGAGCACGGCCGTTCCTGGTGAGCTGACGGGAACCGTGCTTGGCGGCAAGTACCGAATTCTCAAGAAGATAGGCTCGGGAGGAATCGGCGTTGTCTACGCGGCGCAGCACACCACGCTTGGGCACGAGGTGGCCGTAAAGGTGTTGCGCGGAGCTGCGGCCAAAGACGGGGGCGAGATTGCTCGCCTCCGCCGCGAAGCCTACATCCAAGTCCATATCGATCACCCGAACGTCGCGCGCGTTCACGACCTCGACCAAATGCCGGACGGCTCGATGTACGTCGTCATGGAACGCCTGCACGGTCGCTCGCTTGCCGATAAGCTCTCGCGGGAGCATATCATTGCTCCTGGATTCGCTATTCCAGTGTTCATCGGCGTCTGTCGCGCGCTCGCGGCGGCGCACAAGCAGGGCGTCGTGCACCGCGACTTGAAACCGGGAAACGTGTTCCTCCTCGACGACGGGCCGCCAAAAGTACTCGACTTCGGAATGAGCAAGCTCACGAGCGCCGAGTCACTCACGCAAGCGGGTTACACGCTCGGCACGCCTGAATACATGGCGCCGGAGCAATGCATCGGGGCGAACGTTGTCGCGCAGACAGACCTCTACGCGTTCGGCGTGCTGATGTACGAAGCACTGACGGGCGAACTACCCATCATTGCGCAAAGTCGTCGCGAGCTGCTCGACTTACATCAGCGGCAGATCCCACTGCCCATGAGGCAGCGGCGGGATGACCTGGAAATTCCTGACGCCTTGGATCAAATCGTCATGAAGTGCCTAAAAAAGCGTATCAATGACCGGCCACGGAGCGCTGAAGAGCTCGAAGCGATGCTCGAGGCGATCCCGCTCGACGGCCTCAGGGTGAGCTACGCGCCGCGCCCAAGGCGCTCGCAGCCGATTGCGCCTGCCGAGAAAGACTCGGGCACACTTCCGGGGCTCACCAGCGCGCCTCCGCCGCCTGTCCCGTCGGGTGAGCTTTAGCCGGCGACAACGCTAGTGGAGGACCCAAACGAGGCCCGCAAGACTCGCGGCAATAACGCCTAACGACAGCGTGACGACGAGGGCATCCGTCATGGTCCAAACTCGCTTTTGACGAAGTATGCGAGGCAGAAGGGAGGTGTCGACGGCCACTTCAGCCACGGGCGCCGAGCCCTGGGCGGACGCAGGGGCAACCATGCGTGGAGACGTGGCAAGCGAGCCCGCAACATCAACCGCCTCGACCCCGCGCGGCGATGGGGGAATGTCTTCTTCGCGCATCGCTTCGTCCGCCGCAGCCTCGAGCTCGGCCAACGCTGCACTCACGGGCTCGTCGAGCGCGAGGACCGTCGTGCCGATTCGCACCATCGTCGGTGCGCGCCATAGGACGTCGCGGTCGGGGGAGATTTGTTGCTCACCGAGAAATACTCCGTTGCGCGACCCGAGATCGCGGAGCAGCGTCTGGCCGCCGCGCAGCGCGATGGCGATGTGCTCGCGCGAGGTATCGGCGTCCGCGAGAGGAAGGTCGCACGTCTCGGAACGCCCTATAATGTAGGCTCTTCCCTCCTCCGCGAGCCTCAGCTCCTCTCCGATATCGGGACCCTCGGCGACACGCACCTTCGCCGTCGTGTCGTCACCGACGGCGTCCATGGCGCGCTGCACCAGCGCGAACGCGAGGTCCCTGGTCGCAAGTCCGAGGTCCGGTGTGGCAGCCTTGTGGCCCACACTCAACTCGAGCCAGACGCGACCTACCCGAACCAAATCGCCCGTTCTGACGGTGCGCGGTGATTGCGGCGGCAGCCGAACGCCGCCTACCCACGTCCCATTGGTACTGCCCTCGTCAACGAGAGAGTAGTCGTTCCCGTTGGTGCGAAGGGTCGCGTGACGTGTGCTGACACTCGGGTCGGGCAGTCTTACGTCGCTGCCGTTCCCGCGCCCGATGACCACGCGTGGACCATCGAAAGTCAACGACGGCTGCTCTGGGCGCGGCCCACTCGCCGTTCGCACCACGACGGTAATGGGCATAGGGCGTCAGGTCACAGTACGGCCTGGAAGCGCTCGCGCAAGAGAGTCCGCCTGACGCTCGACCCAAGCGATCACGTCCTCGGCCACGTCGCGATCTTCGTGCTGGCTAAGCTGCTGAATGCCCGTCGGTGACGTGACGTTCACTTCCGTGAGTTTGCCGCCGATGACGTCCAACCCAACGAAGATGAGGCCGTCTTTCTTCAACCGCGGCGCGATATCCTCGACCATCGCCTGCTCCTCGCGCGTGAGCCGCACGGCCTCGACGCTACCCCCGACGTGAATGTTCGAACGAAAGTCATCGCCGCGCGGAATGCGGTTGATAGCGCCGAGAACCTCACCGTCCAGCAGGAGCACTCGCTTGTCACCTTTCTCCACCGCAGGCAGAAACTCTTGCACCATGGCAAGGCGCGAGCCCTCAGCTGTCACGCTTTGCACGATAGCGCGCGCGTTTTTGTCATTCGGAAGCAACATCATCACGCCCGCACCGCCTGCGCCGTCGAGTGGCTTGATGACGCCTCGACCGCCGACCTCCTTCACGAAATCGAAGATCTGCTCTTCGTTCGCGGCCACCATGGTGCGCGGCATATGCCTCGCGAAGTGGAGCGCATAGAGCTTCTCGTTGGCCTCACGTAATCCACGCGGATCGTTCATGATCACTGTACGATCCCGCGCACGCTCGAGCATGAGCGTGGCGTATAGGTACGGAGTGTCGAAGGGCGGATCTTTTCGGATGAAGACTGCATCGACATCAGCCAGCTTCACTTTTTCGGGCTCGCCAAACGCGCTGTGTGGCGCGACGTCGCTCACCGTGAGGCGACGAACGCGTGCGAAAACATCACCATCCGCGACGAAAAGGTCGCGCATCTCGCAATGCAGTGAAAGATGGCCACGCTTCTGCGCGGCGCGTTGAAAGGCGAAGGTCGTGTCTTTGTCCGCGAGGACGCGATCCATGGGATCCATGACGTACACAAACCGCATGAGCGAAGTCCCTCGCTTCGCAGCCTAGTGTGACCAGAGAGCCTCGTGCAACACGACCGTCGAAGGCAGTCGCTGTCGCGCTAGTCGCGTTCGACCGCAGCGACGAGATTTGCTGAGCTTTCGGCGTCTAAGTCGCTCGCCAACGCGTAGCCCACACCGCCATGCTGCGTGACCGCAACCGAATACCCGTCGGTTCGACCCACACGGACTTCGGCAGTGCCGACCGCACGCGGTGCGAGGTTGGAGCCCCCAATCTGCACCTTCCGCGGGTCGTAAACGAACAGCGTCATACGTTGCACGCCTCCGTTTGTTTGCTGCATCTCGTACTGAAGCATCGCCGCGCGCTCGCCGCCGTGAACGGGCACGAGGCGACCGCCGACGAACCGCGCACTGCCACCGCTTTGAGTAATCTGCTGACGAACGCGAACGGGCACACCAACGTACCGCTCGAACTGGCGAACTTGCGTCGGGTCCTGTTGTTCCGGAGGAACCGGACGTGAATGCTGAGCCACGAAGTCCCTAAGAAGGTCGTCGTTCAAGCCGGCAGGCACCACGGTATTCAGCATCCCATCGATCACGGGCTGCCTTGCCGCAGCCCCCCACGCCAACACCAACGCAGCGGCGCTCGCGAGAGGCAAAAACGTACGCCAGTGACGCAGGACGGAGAGCTTACGGTCTTCGGCTGCCGTACTCTCCCCCGTAGCACTAAGGCTGGGTCCGACGGTCGCCTTCGGAAGAGCGCTCGCCCTCCCCAGTTCAATCGGTTGAAAGGGCGCTGGCGCGTCGACCCATCCGCGACTGGCCTGACGCGCCAATTCGCCGCCCATGGCGGACAGCACCCGCGCTCGAACATCGTCCGGTGTGGCCCTTCGAACGGAGCGTTTCATCGAGCCGCGAAGGGCTCGGTCGAGCGCGAGTCGCTCTCGGCATATTTCACACGACGCGACGTGGCCTTCGACTTCCAGTGTTTTGACGGGCTCGAGCTCACCGTCAAGGTGTGACCCCAGAAGCAATCCGATGGGCTTACACGCGTCGGCGGACATCGCTAGGCAGCTCCCCGCTTCTTCGCGCGAAACGCGGCCAGGTCCTCTACGGTACCGTGGTTCGTCGACGGCGAGGACGAGGAAGGCTGGGCGTACGCCGCGACCTCTCGCGCCTCGGAGAGAGGCTCGCCCTTGACGATGCCGAGCGCGATCGCGTGGTTGTAGAGTGACCGTTGCAAGAGCTTGCGACCGCGGTGAAGGCGACTCATCACCGTTCCGATGGGGCAGCCCATAATCTGGGCGATTTCCTCATAACTAAACTCCTCGACGTCGCACAAGATGACCGCAATCTTGAAGTCCGTAGGAAGCGCGTCTAGCGCGCGCCGAACTTCACTCTCTACGATCGGCTGGAGCGCTTGCTGCTCGGGGTCGCGTAGGTGGCGCATGGTCGATGCACCCACCCAGCCATCCACCAGAGGGTCTGCGTCAGGCCCCTCAATGACCGAGCGTTCAAGACCACCGCGACGATATTTATTGATAAACGTGTTCGTGAGGATTCGAAACAGCCAGGCCTTAAGGTTTGTACCAGAGCGAAACTGGTCCCGGGCCCGCATCGCTTTCACCAGCGTGTCTTGGACGAGGTCTTCGGCCTCCGTTGGGTTTCGCGTGAGCTTGCACGCGACTCCGTAGAGGGGGTCAAGGTAGCTGACCGCCTCCTCCGCAAAACTATCGGTCTCTTTGGCTTTTGAGGACAATGCGGGAAAGCTCATCGTAGGGGCGCGGCCTTTCTCGGGGGCGACCGGGAAACCTCGCGACCTGCGCAGGTATTCCCTCGGTGTAGCAGGGTAACGATGCGACGCGAGGCGCGCAGCTCACGCTAATGGAAGAAGTCGACGCTAGTCTTTGGGAGCTTGATTCGAGCTCAAGCTGACTTTGAGTTTCTCCTCGAGCTCTTCGATACGCGCATTCAAGCGCCTGATTTCCTGCTGCAGCTGCTGCCAAGGCAAAAAGCTCGGGAGCACCGCGCGGACCCGCTCGTCAATCTTGTGCTGCCAGTCTTCGAGCGTCTCTTTGGCCTGGTCAACAAGACTCGGCCCGGGAACGACCGGCTCCGCCGAAGCGTCGACCAGCTTCGACCCATCTCCTTTGGAAGCCCCCGGAATGAGACGACCGATCGGGCCTTCGCGCAAATCGCTGAGGACCTTTTCCGTGCGCTGATGGATGAGCTCTTTGAGCGTCTGGAGCGGAACGCTTCGGCTCGAAGTCGCCTTCTGCTTTTGCTGTTCGTAGATAATCTGCGCGAGGGTCACCTCAGTGAGGTCCTCTTTCGTGTTGTTATCGATGATTTGTACGTCTTCGCCAGAGCGCACCATTTCGGCAATCTGCAAGAGCGTGACGTACCGGCTGTCTTTCGTATCGTAGAGCTTCCGATTGGAATACCGTTTGATGGTGCGCCGCGGCTTTTCCGAAGCCGACGCGCCTTCCGGCGCCTTCTGAATTTCGGGGTCGGGCTTGCTATCCACGGGTGCTCCTTTTCCGTAAGATACATGAACGCGCTCTCGTTCGGCGTGTTCTCTGGCGGGTAAACCAACGTGCGCGAATGTCTTTCCATGAAGGGCGTGACAGCCGGCTACCCAACGGGCGCGGCTTCGCCTCCCGGCCTCGCGAAGGTTCAAGAGAAACACCAACTAAACGACGTCGACATGCGCGTTTGCGCGGGCGAACTGGTGTGCGTGCTCGGCCCCAATGGAGCAGGCAAAACGACCCTCATACGGGTCGCGTCTGGAATGCTCGAGGCGCAGACCGGTGAAGTCAGGCTTTTGGGGTCGGCGATGGCCAAGCGACTTCGTGGTGACGTCGCGCGGTGCCTTGCCGTGGTCGAACAGCAGCAGGAGCTTTCCGTGGGCTTTACGGTGCGCGAAGTGGTCGCGATGGGTCGCGCACCGCACCAGGGCCCGTGGATGCGTTTGTCCGAGCTCGACGAGATGGCGATCCAAAGCGCACTCGACCGCTGCGATGTGACCTCACTCGCGGATCGGCCGGCGAACGCCTTGAGTGGCGGCGAACAGAAGCGCGTCGCGATAGCGCGCGCATTAACGCAGTCGCCGCAGGTGCTGCTTCTCGACGAGCCCGGCGCATTTCTCGACGTGAAGCATCAGCTCGACCTCTACGAATTGCTTGCGATCGAAGTCAAAAATCGAGACCTCGCGTGCTTGGTCGTCATGCACGACCTCAACATTGCCGCACAGTTTGCCCATCGGGTTATTCTCATGAAAGGCGGGCGCGTCGTCGCTGAAGGAACCGTCGACGAGGTCATGACCTGGAAGACACTCAAAGAAACGTTCGATACGGACCTTTATTGCGGTGTTAACGAGCTGACCGGCGCCCGCTTTTTCTTGCCGATGCGACGCGAGGGACCCGCGCGTGGTTAGAGGACCTGCCGAACGAGGCGCTCGAGATCGGAGTCGCTCGTCATGCCGTGACGAACCGCAACGATCTTTCCTTCTTTGGAAACGACGATGAGCGTAGGTAAGTTTTCAACGTGGTACGCGTTCGCGATAGTGTTGCCTTCATCATAAACCATCGGGAAATTAAGGCCTTTTTTCTTTGCGAAACGAGCTGCGAGACCCTCAGCGTCGCTCGTGTTCACGCCGATAACGACAAGGCCTTTATCCTTAAAGCGCTGCGCGATTCCGTTGACAATAGGAGACTGCGCCTGACAGGGA
Organism: Polyangiaceae bacterium; assembly: GCA_025353725.1. Taxonomy (GTDB): domain Bacteria; phylum Myxococcota_A; class Polyangia; order Polyangiales; family Polyangiaceae; genus Labilithrix. The sequence continues at coordinate 40,320 of JANXOF010000016.1, forward strand.
CCACACCACGTGGCCCAGAAATCGAGAATGACCGGGTGACCACGGAGCTTACTCATCGTGAGCCCGCTGTCCGCAGGGTCAGGCGCATTCGCGACGAAGGTCGTCGTAAAGTCGGCCGCTTCCTCGCTCCCTGACGCCTTTCCGAAGCTTTGCGTCAGTCGCGGGAGAATGGCGAAGCCCGCCGCCAGGGCGACAGCCGCGAGCATGATTCGGGCCGTGTGAGCAGGGCTTTCTCTCACGAAAGTCGAGGACCCTTGAGGACGCCAATCGGACGGAGTGCCGCTACCTGCCATGCGCTTTCTTGTAGCACGCGGCGCCTCTGTCTTTATGCTAGGGGCGAGCATCTATGGCTCAACGATTTCGTGCCGTGGTGCCAAGCTCAGGAAGCCGTCGAACAGCCTTTTAGAACGGGAGGCTCCGCGAACTCTCAACCGTGCCGCGATGCGGAGCCAGCTGAACGGTTTATGCTTCGATGCTCTCGTTGCGGAGAATCTCTCGGCGGTCGCCTAGGCCAGGGAAGGTTCCCGCTTCCGCTCCGTATGTGGTCGAGAAGCGTGCCCCGCTCTTCAGCTATCTCCAGCAGATAGCGGAGGACCGCGATCGGCAGCGTCTTCCGATCATGCCGCAGGCAAAGCTCACGTACGATAATTTTCGCGCGAGTGGCTCTGGAGGCGCGGCGGTTCTCGATTGGCTCAACGCTACCAAGAACTATTCCCTTGAGAGCGGCGTCGGAATCGAGTTCGGCGCTCCTTCCAATTCGTCGATTACGGCGTGTGGCTCTGCAGGTCTCTTTCAGAACGTAGGATTCGAATTCGACGCGCAAGAGGGCGACCGAATCGACGCCACGGTCACCACCGAGAACGTCTCAACGGGCGAGGTGGCGCGCGGTGTCTCCGGCGCAGATGCGGTACCACTGGTTAGGCTCCTTCTTCGCGAGACCACCCCAGGTACGCTTCGCCCAATCGGTGATCCCGCCGTTCGCGTCGCGGGCACTCAGCGGAGCCGGTGGGCCGGCATTGCGCCTTCGAGTGGTCGCTATGCGATAGGCGTCTTTCAGACGGGCCAGGTGTGCCTCAAGTCCTCGGTCTCGCTCGCAGCCCGCTAACGCCGTGCCCCGGGAGGAACGCCGAGTCGACCTGAGACGAGGTTTGCGCGCGCGCTCGCTCAGCATGCACGACACCCGGGGGACGCGACGGGTGGATCGTTGGATCCTCGAGTGGCCGCGCTGATCTCACCCGGCGTTATCGGTCTAACGAACTTTCGCTCATGTCGCGGCTGGTACGCCAGGTGCTCACCAATGGCTACCACGCACGCTTCGCAGACCGTGCTCATGCTTAGCTCGACGCCTAGGTTCACGTGCTCCGTCTTACCCGAGTCGTTACGGGTTGACCGTTTCGACGCCCTGTTGGAGCGCTCGCTCTCGCGCTTCCCTCGCGGCGGCGGCGATGCTCAAGATCTTCATGCCCGGAAGCCGTAGAACGAACCGCGCTCCGCCGAGTCGGTGGCTCACGGTCGCCTCAATTTCCCCGCCGTGCTCCACCACAACCTTCTTGACGATCGCGAGACCAAGGCCCGTTCCGTCCGATTTCGTCGTAAAATAAGGGTCAAAAATGCGCCCGCGCACGGAATCGATAATGCCAGGGCCGTCATCTTCGACGACGATTCGCGCGCCGTCTCCTTCGCGTTCCGCGCTCACCACGACGTGACCCAGCACGCTGTCACCTCCAGAGGCGTGAGCGTCGTGCTCCGAGGCCGCTTTGCGTGTGTTGGCGTCGCGAATGGCCTGTACGGAATTGCGGACCAAGTTCACCAAGACACGCCGAAGCATCTGGCGGTCGACGGCCACGCGTATCGGCGCCTCCGGCAAGTCCCAACGGATTTCGACGTTCTGCGTCGCAAGCGGTTCATTGTCCGCCGAGCCCTCACCAAGCGAGGGATCCTCGAGGTGACCTAGCTGAGCTTCGCAATCCCGGAGAAAGTCGACGAGGTTTGCCTCTACCAGCTCGGCATGCGGCAGGCGCGCAAAGTTGGAAAAATTCCCGACCAAGCGGCGCAACGTACCCACCTCCTCCTCGACAATTTCCAACGTCAAATCAAGAAGTTGGCGATATCGAGGGTCGTCTCCCGCGTATTTTTTGTGGCACTCCTGCACCGCAAGTTGGATGGGCGTGAGTGGGTTTTTGATCTCATGGGCGAGACGTTGCGCCATGTCCTGCCAAGCGCCAACGCGCTGCAAGAACTCGATGCGCGCACGAGACTGCGCCATCTCCGCGATCATGCGATTGAACGTGCGCGCAAGATCCGTGAGTTCGTCGCTGCCCGTCACTGGAACGCGGACTGAGAGATCCCCTTGTGCGACGACGTTGATCGCGGCGCCGAGACGGTTGATTCGCTTCGTTAAACCGCGCGCCAACGCAGAGCCAAGGACAATCGTCATCAGCGCCGTGATGCCAAGGAGAATGGCGAAAACGCGAATATAACCTTGATAGAGCTCGACGCGCGAGGTTTCGAGCTGGTGGTAGCGCGAGACCACGACGCCAGCGCTTTCGAGTTCGTCCATCCGTTTGCGCGAAACGGCAAACGTCGCCACGAGTGTGGGCGCGCCGTCATCGTCGCTGAAGGCGCGTTTTATCTGGAGGCTTCGCTCCGTCGCCGCGTCGACAGGCCTACCGCGGTCTCGGCGCGACAGAACCTGGCCGCTCGCGTCCTCCACTGAAAGCGTGGCGAGGTCGGGAAATTGCGGAAAGACGGCGTCGACCTCCGATTCAAGGCTTTCGATGTCGTGCCTTTTCGCGGCGTCACGCATGACGGGGTTTGCGACCATGGCCACCGTTTGGTGCTTCAAGTCGTCTTTAACCGCCTTTACGTAGTCTTTATAGATGTCGACTCCGCGGTCGAGTTGCTCGCCAACTTCCGGGTTAAACCAAATGGCGGCGGCTTGGCGAAACATCGAGGTCGCCAGGTAAAGCGCCACGGCAAGCGGCACCATCGTGGTGACGAGGATGACAGTCGCGAGGCGCCTCTCCGTCTTCCCCGCGAGAATCCGGCGGAGCCACGCTCGAAGGACCCTCATGGTCCCCACCAGAGCAGTTCGAAGCTCCGGAGCTGCTTGTCTTGAGAGAGAAGGATTTCGATCTTCCCCTCGCCGCTTTGCGCCACGCGGAGGATCGGCTCGGGGAACTTGTCACACGGCCAGAACGCGCTTTTCTCAAAGCCTGATTTGCTCATCCAAAAGGCGTGTAAGCCGTGCTCGTTGTGACCATGAAGAATCACCATGCGGCCATCGCCGACCATCGTGAACGCGAGGTGCTCGAAACGGAGCTCCTCGAAACGCTCGGGGCTAGGGAAATCGGTACCGACGTCGCGTAGCTCCGGCAAGTGAGCGCGGAGATACTTGTAGAACGCATCGTATCGCGGACGTTTGAGGCGTGGCAGCACACGGCCGACGTCGGCGAACAGCGGAAGGTCTTCAGGCTTCGAGCGCGGCACTTCGACGTGCGTGCGGTAGCGATCGGCGAGCGTCATGGAAGCGTCGTCGGCAAGCGACTTCAACCACCAATGAAAGATCGGCAGCTCGCCTTGCCCGAGGTACGAGTCGATGTATACGAGGCTCTCCCAGAGCGGCCTTCGCACGGCCCAGCGCCCACGATGCGAGCGCACGATGCACGCGCCGACGTACGAGGCTCCGTGGACGACAAAGTTGAAAAGCGCGTTGTCCGAGGTACCTTTCTGGCCCGTCGCTTTCAGCCGATCGCGCTGGGTCGCGTCTAGGGCGGCTGAGAGTCGGTGCACGCTCGCGTCGCTGTAGTCGAGCTCGAGTCGCGACGTCGGCAGACCAAGGGCCACCGGGGCATTCGCGGCGAAGACCGCAGCCGCGTCGTCGAGATGTGCGAGAATTGCTGGGTTATTCGCGGGATTTGCGTCGATAGATCGCGCGCCGCCGAGATCAGTCTGTGCGTCCTCCGGGTAAAGCGGGAGGAACCATTCGCGAAAGAGCGATTCGGCCGTCAGGGTCATCGCACCTGTTTAGGCGCGAATCCGCGTGACGTCAGCTCACAGCGACCGCAGCGATGACAGTGAGAGCATCGGCTACGCCAGTCATCCGCTACCAGCCCGGCGTCGCAGGCCCCGCGGCGGCGACACTGCATCGCCTACAGGATGCGGAGCTCGGTGCGAAACGCACGCAGCGCGTCGTGCTGGTCTTCGAGCACCGCCTAGTGGGCGACGCGACCCAGGTCGACCTCCGGCAGGACGCCGCTCGAAGAGAGGAGGCCGTAGGCTTGGTCGTGCAGGCCGAGGATCCGAAAAGCCCCTGCCTCGAAGATCCAGATCTCGCGGACGCCAAGGCCTCGATAGACGTCAAGCTTGTCGATCGACCCGTTGGTCATCACGACCTCGAGGGCGATATCGGGGATCGCGCGGTCGCCGCCGCGGCAATAACATTCATCGGCTCAAGGCCGCGCTCCCTGTCTTCCGTGCGAAACGTCGTCGAGCCGTAATCCGTGAGCGCGATCATGCGGAGCTGGCGATTCACCCCTAGAGGTTTATCAGCGCTCGAAGCGGTCGCGCAAGCGAGCGCGCCGCTTGCTGCTGGCATGTAAGTGCGCGTTACGCTCTCGTCCCGGAGACAACGAGGAACGTGCGAAGCGTTTTCGCGACTTCAGCGCGCCGCGACACCCGCTGGAGATTTAACTCGGTCGTGAACGCCCGCCACGGGCTCCGGTGTTTCGCCTTTGATAACGGCCTTTACCGCCTCGAAGGCGTATTGAATGCCTTTGACGCCGGCGTTATCCCAAAACTCTGCGTCTTGCACGTTCACCTTGATCAGGGTGATCGTCGGGTCGTCTTTGCCCTCAGGAAACCACACCTTCCAAGTGTCCTTCCATAGCGCATCAATGCGTGCGCGATCATGCACGAGCGCCGACGTGCCGCTGAGCGCAACGAACTTTTGAGCACTCTGAAGGGTTACCGATACTCGAGAATCGGTGCGAACCTCCTGGGCCTTTGGCGAGTCGTTCGATGTCACAAACCACATCGTGCTGGCGCCTTCGATTTCGGCTATCGCCATGGGGCGAGCGTGATTTTGGTCGCCTATGCGTGTCAGGAGCATTGCCGTATCGAAGGACTCGAGGAGCTCAGCTAAGTGCTTGGTCTTTTCAATCTCGCCCATGGGAAACCTCATTTAAAAAGTTCGTTGCGGCCTGAATGCGGTCGCGTCGGAACTCATGCGAGGCTCGTGCCGGCAGCGATGCTGCACATCGGCAAGGAATATTCGCACTCGAGCTGGCGCTGGGGTCCGGTTTGCGCTGGCTAGGGTGCAGCGACCTGCCCCGTTTGGTGCTCAAGCGTGTCAGATGATCCCGGTAGGCTACGGATAGGCAGCAGGTTGGGTCGCGGACGATACGGGTGGTAAGGCGGGCGCAACGGTGCGCCTGCCTCGGGCAAGCCGCTCTCAGCTTGCCTGCGCCCTTTAATGTCCGCTTCAACGTCATCCTGCGCTTTTGCAAGTCACTTTACGGAACAGGCGTTGCGTGATCCGGTTACGATAAGCTATCGCTCTTCGCAATGAACCTCAATGCCTTGCCCTGTGTCGCGTTCGCGGCTGTTCTTTTTGCCTGTTCGAATAGCAACGATACGTCTGCCGCCGACGCGGCAACCGCGCCTGGGAACGTTAGTGTGGAGGCCGGTGCGGCGACCCCGGCCGATGCTGGAGCGAGCGATTCCGCAACGCCTGCGCTTACCGACGCGTCATCAGCGCAGGGAAAAGCGTGTTTGGATGACGGGAGCAATGGGCCAGGGGTTCCGTTCACTTGCGACGTGTTGCCCGCCGGCCTTAGCGAGCAGGAAATTACCACGGTATGTGGAGCCTTCAAGGTGGTAGCAAATTGCCCCGCCGATAAGCGCACGTACCGCTGTGGAAACGCGAAGTCCTTCGTGTTGCCCTCCGCGCGCACGGAACGACTCTACTACCTCAGCAAGGTGCCGGCCTCGGAGAAGGCCGTGCGGGCGGACTGCACGGGACGCGACGGAAGCTACAGTGAGCTTTGAATCTCGGCTAGCCTAAGGGCGTGTTGACGGAGGACGTTCGCTTCGAGGGATGGACGACCACGACCTGGACGCGGTTTCTGCACTTGTGGAAGCCGCGCGCGACCGCCGATCGCGAGCCCACGCGGCCGCGCGGGGGCGTGATTGCCATTCATGAGGGCGGCAAGCTTCGCAAACTAATGCACACACGCACGGGGAGGCTTGATCCGCGAGGGCCATGGCCAGTGCCACTGCCAGAACTTGCGGCCCTGCACCACGCGAGCTGGGCGCTTGAAGCCCGTGCGGGGTCCCTCGAAGACGTGATGGAGCGCTTTGGCGCGCGGTTACGACGTCACGACGACATCACTTCGCAGGCGTTGCTCGTGGTCCAGATCGTCCGCGAGATGATGCACGAGGGAGCAATCGAGCGTTGGCCTAAGCTTCTCCAAGGCGTGCCAACCCCGAGCGAGGCCGTGGTCCGACGCACGCTTGATACGCTTTGCCCCGATGGTCACGCGATGGTTCTGGGGTTGTTTGATCACGGAAAACTTTGGACTGCGGGTATCGCACGGCGACGCGGAAAAGGCTTTGACGTGCTTGCCGGCCCGGACGAGCTGACGTCACGCATGGGCGTCCTTTCGGGCGATTGGCGCCGCGACTACCGTCACGTAGCGCGTGCCGTCGAAGAGGAGTACGCACCCGTCGCGATGGGCTGTTTCGCCGAAGTCGATCGCTTTCGCGAGCTTCAGGTCGACCCGCGCCCGGGTGCGTGGGGCAGGGCTTCACTCGTTCGCGACATTATCTTGTCGCCTACGCCGCTCGGCGTTCGACTCGCGCTAGGCGCGGATGGCGCGCGCTTCGCGTACGAGGGATTTCGCTCGCTTATGTCGCGCCAGGAGTCGCTCAAGCGTCTCGAGCCCTACCTCGAACGCGCGCGCAACAGGGTCGCCGCCGTCGCCGGCGACGCGAGCGTTACGCACTCGCTTGGGTTCGATCCGCTCGCCCTTCTTCGAGCCCTTTTGCGACGCTAGCGCTCGGGCGACGCGTCTTTTGGCGCTACGGGATTCGGGTGGGCGGAACCACCGTCGGACAGACACGTGTCGTTGCGAGCCAGAGCGGCCAGTGCCGGAGCGCACCCGGGATCAACGCCAGACGTGTCAAAGTCAATGGCGGAGGGATACGGCGAACACATGGTCGCCACGTAGACGGATCGCGCGACCCCAGGGCGAAACTGAATGAGGCAGATAGGCGCGCAATCACCCTTCGAATCGCCCGCCACGACGTCAAGGCTCGATGAGGTCCCCAAGCAATCGCGGCTCTCGAGGTAGTAACGTCCGAGGTATACGTGAGTGCCGTCACCGCACGCCGACAAATGCACAATGCATATACTTGCGAACGCCCCAAGCAACGCCGCAGCCGCGCCGGCTCGAACACGCGCGCGGCCGCGGGTCGTCACGTCGGGGGCTCGACAACCCGAATATGGAGTTCCTTCAACTGGGACGCGTCGACCTTGTTTGGCGCGTCGGTCATCTGGTCGGTGCCTTTTTGCGTTTTCGGGAAAGGAATCACGTCGCGTAAGCTCTGGGCACCAGAAAGGAGCATCGCGAGGCGATCCATACCTACAGCGATGCCGCCGTGCGGAGGCGCGCCGAACCGGAGAGCGTCGAGGAGAAACCCGAACTTCTCGCGTGCCTCCTCGTCTTCGATCCCGAGCGCGCGGAAGACTTTGGCTTGAATCTCAGGATCATGAAGACGAATCGAACCGCCGCCTATCTCAAACCCGTTAAGGACAAGGTCATAGCGGTAACAGAGGACTTTTCCAGGATCCGTGTCGAGCATTTCGACGCACTCGTCATGCGGTCGGGTAAACGCATGATGGGCCGCAGCCCAATGCTTCGTGTCTTCGTCGTACTCGAAGAGCGGCGGATTGATGACCCAAAGGAGCTCGAATTTGCCGCCGTGGCCCGTGTCAGGGATGAGCGCGAGCTTCTTCGCGAGGTGAACGCGGAGGTTCGCCATGACGGTCTGCACCACGGCCTCTTTGCCAAATTGGAAGAACAGGAGATCGCCCTCCTTGGCGCCCGTTCGCTCGTTTACAGCGACGCGAAACTCAGGAGTGACTGTCTTGCCGAGCGGAGATTGCGCCCAATTGCCTGCCGCGTCGATCTTCGCGCGCGCCAGGCCCTTCGACCCCATGCCCTTGACGAAGTCTTCCAACTTGTCGAGCTCCGCGCGGGACAGCTCCGCCGCGTACTCTGCGGGAACGCGCATCGTTTTCACGATCTCCGTCGGGAGATCACGACGGTACGCGCCACTTGTGAACTTGTCCGCAATATCCTTGAAAAACGGGATTCCGCCGCCTGCGTGGTCGACAGCCAGATCGGTGACGTCCGTATGGGGCATTCCGAAGCGCAAATCAGGCTTATCGTTTCCGTACGTCGCCATCGACTCGGCAAACGGCATCTGGGGAAACCGACCACTTGGGTACTTCTCTAAGAGGTCGATGCCCGCAACGTCTTTCCAGATTTTGAAGATCATGCCTTCCATGATCTTGAAGATGTCGTCTTGGTTCACGAACGACATCTCGACGTCGATTTGCGTGAACTCGGGCTGCCTGTCGACGCGAAGCGCCTCGTCACGGAAGCACTTTACGATTTGGAAATACCGGTCGAAACCGGCCACCATGTAGAGCTGCTTGAAGAGCTGAGGACTCTCGGCGAGCGCGTAAAACTTGCCCGCACTCATGCGGCTCGGCACCAAGAAGTTCCGCGCGCCGCCCGGCGTGTACTTGACCATAAAAGGCGTCTCGAGCTCGAGAAAACCTTGCGCGTCGAAGTAGCTGCGGACGGTTTGGTTAATCCGATGACGAACACGCAACGTTTTTTGCAAAGGCGCGCGGCGGAGATCGAGGTAGCGATATTGAAGCCGCTTCTCTTCGCCCGTGTCGATCTCGTCTTGAATCTCAAACGGAGGCGTATCGGCTTTATTGAAGATTGTGAGCTCGATCGCGCGGACCTCGATGTCACCCGTGGCGAGCTTCGGGTTTTTGTTGCCGCCGCGGCTCGTCACGACCCCGCGAACGCCGATCACCCACTCCGTGCGGACGGTTTGTGCGCACTCGTAGGCCTCGGGTGAAAGCGTGCCGTGCGCGCCTTCGAGGTTCGGGTCGAACACGACCTGGGTGACGCCTTCGCGATCGCGGAGGTCGAAGAAGACGCATCCCCCGTGATCGCGGTAGCTCGCGACCCAGCCGAAGAGAACGACCTCTTTGCCCTCGTCTGTCGCGCGGAGGTCGCCGTTGAAGTGCGTGCGTTTCAGCTCGTCGATGAACCGTGCCATGGCGTCGTTGTATATCACGAGCCCGCGGCGACGGTCGCATCGGGCTCACCGGACCGGATCTGCGTCGGCGGAAACTTTCCGGTGTCGCGAACCGCGAGTAGAGTTCTACATCGAATGGAGTCGAGCGGACGCCCCGGCTGGACGCGCTTCGATGGCCTGGTGCTCGCAGCGTCGACGCTTCTCCCGGCGCTGCTTGCGGGGGCGGGACTCGCCTCGGAGACCCCCGCGTCGCACGACGACGGCGTCGTGCGCGTGGTCGGGCTTGGGTGGACCGGGCTGTTTCGAGGACTCGAAGCGATGCTCGGCGCCATGGCGTTTGCGCTTCCTCTCGGAACGCGCGCCCTACGCGCGGGCGTCGTGAGCGCCGGGGTGGCCGCGGCTTGCGGGGCGCTTACGTTTGGCATCGCGCGGGGCCTGACGCATGCCGCATTTCCCCGCGCCACGTCGCCTCGATTGACTTCCGTGGCCTGTGGTGTCGCGGCACTCGCGGCCACACTTTCGCCCGTGTGGCAGGTCGAGGCCTCGGCCCCCGCGGGTTCGGTCGTCGGCGCGGCGATTATTCTTAGTGGCCTCGCAAGAGCTCAGCGCGAAGCCCGTGGCTCGGATGCGCGAACGATGGCGCTGCTCCTCGGCTTGGCCGTCAGCTACGAGCCACTTGTCCTTTTGGCGACGATAGCCGCCGTCGGGCCATGGGTAGCGCCTGCCGTAAGGAGACGCTTTTTGTGTCGGCGGACTCTCGTCGACGCCGCGCCCGCGTTTGTCATGGGCCTCGTGCCGATAGCGTTCGCGGCGCTTCTAAGGACGCGAACCCCTGAGGTTGCACTGACATGGGCGGGCCTCTTTGCTTCTCCCTTCGGGGAAGGCGACAGGTTGAAAGTCGGAATTCGCGCCTTTGCGTCCCTCGAGATCGGCGCCGTCGTGCTTATGGCCGCGACCGTCGGCGTTTTCGTCGCGGCACGGGCAAAACCCGCGCGAGTGCACCTCGCGTCGGCCGCGGCGGTCGTTGCCGTCGGACTGCTCGCGCTGGTCGTCGGGGCGCCAAGCGGTCCCGCGCACGTTTCGGCGGTCGTCCTTGCCGCAACAGCCGCACTCCACGCGATCGCCGCACTCGCGCTCACCGCCGTGGTCCTCGCTATCCGGCAAGCCCCCGTTCCTCTCGCTCAGGCGAGCGCGTCTTTGGTTCTGCTTCTCGAACTGGTGATTCCCGTACAGGCGGCCGATGACACGTCGACCCGGCGAGGCGCACGATTCCTCCGCGCATCGACGCTTTGGAACGAAATCGCGTGGGGTACGGCTCCTCCGGCCGCGGTCGTGCTGGTCTCTCAAGAGGCGCTGATGCGCCGCATCGCGGCGGCTAGGGCCACAGGAGCGATGCGCGCAGATTTGCTTGTGGTGCCGACCTTCGCGAGCTCGTCGCGCACGACGGCTCACGCGCTCAGGGCGGAGCCGAAATTGACTGCAATCTACCGCGATTTGGCACTCGGCAGCACGCCCGAGGAACTTTCCCTTGCGACACTCGCAACCGAACGTCCGACGCTCGCCACGTTCGAACCGCTTTGGGACCGGAGCCTTGCGCGTCATTTCGTGCCGTTAGGGCTTCTCACGAAGTTCGAGCCGGAGCCGCGTGGCGACGCCGAACGTCGAGCGGCGCTCGAGGCGTTCGCTTCCGGCAAACGTCGGCTGCTAAGCGCGATAGTGCTCAAGCCAGACGTGGATCTCGCGCGAACCACGGCTCATTTGCTACGCGCGCGCGCCATCGGGATGGCAACATGCGGGGACCGCGAGGTGCTTTCTCGCGCGCTCGATGACCTCCGGCCGTTCGCGCCCGACGATCAGGTCGCAACCCAACTCGTCCGAAGGCTTATTACGCGAAAAGGCGCCATCGACGTCCGCGATCTCGCCCCCTGAGCCTTACGCACTCAGGGCGCGAATGTCATACGCGCGAGAACCGAGTCGCATTCACTCTCCGAGTGATTGTGCAACCGTCGTTAGTGGCACTGAAGTTGCTCCTACTCTGGCCATGAATGGTAAAGGTATTCTTCGGTCTCCACTTTCGCGCGCTGCGTTTCTCACCTTCGCCGTCCTCGCAACCGTCGCAACAAGTTCTCCTTCTTGGTCTCTCGCGAGCGAAGCTATCAATGAAGACGTGGAGCTCGCGCCGGGCGCCACGTTCGTGCGTAAGGTCCAATACGAAGCAAGTCACAGGACGACGCTGACAACGAGGGTCTCAGGAACTTCCGAACTGGGCGCTAAGATTCGAATCTTTCAAGCCGGCGCCCTTCCCTCCTGCAGCGCCGAAGAGGTTTACGTTCCTGCCGCATCGGGAAAGTGGACATACTCGGCCTACGACGGAAGGCCGCTTGACCGCGTCGTTCAGGTAACGTCGTCTTGCGTAGACGAGCGAGGAACCTTCACAGTCAGCGTCAGAAACGAAGGCACGTCGAGCGCCGACGTTCACGTCAACGTAGTTGCCACCATCGGAGAAGACGGCCACGGCGACCAACCCGACGGCGCCTTCGTACGCGCGAGCGTTGTTCCGTGAGCTCACTTCGGCCGCTGACGGTCATCGCGGTGATCATCATGGTCGTCAACGACCACATTCTCAAACATGCATGGCCAGGGTTCATCACAGGCAAGCTTTCGGATATCGTTGGGATGATCTATTTCCCGTGTTTACTGCACATACTTTTGTGGATTTTGCTTTCGAAGAAAGTCGCGCCGACCCCGACGCGGCTCGACAATTCGCTGCTGTTCGTTTGCTTCGTGACTGCCATCGTTTTCTCACTCACGAAAACGACGGCCTTCGGTAACGAGGCGTACCGCGTGGCTTGGGGCGCGATGCAATGGCCTTGGTCGGCGTTCCGCGCAGCTCTGCGAGGCGCGACAATTCCAGGACTTGCGCGCGTGGGGCTTGTGCGCGATCCAACCGATCTCCTTGCGGTTCCATTCGCCGCCTTGGCATTTGCGTCGGGGCGGACGCCTCCTGCACCTACACCTACGGGAGCGACTGCCTTAGAGGCTAATACGGCTGGCAGTTGACTTGGTCGGGTGGCGCGTTCGAGACCGCAATCGACGTACCCATGAAAAGCGGGTGAGGGTCGACGGCGAGACCGAAGAACTCGCCGTCACGACGAAGCGTCAGCTCTGAGACGCCGCCGTCGTCGGGACGAACATCGGCATCGATTTCGAGCGTGTGGGCCGTCTTGTGCGACGACGCGGGCACAACCCAACGCCGAAGAACGCGCACCTCGGAGCGTTCGTTCCAGCGCTCCAAAATGAGCGCACCGAGCGTGCTCCGCAACACATACTCACCCCGTGCTCCGCGGAGCACTTCGAACGAGCTGTCTTCTTCCGCACGTCGAACGATGCAGCGGATTGGGCTCTTTTGCACCATTTCGCGCCACGACGTGCGACCGCTCGTTTGCCATTCGAGGGCGCTGCTCACGGCACCGAGAAGCGGGGTTCGCGCGCGGCGGAGACGGCCCTCGACGTCACGTTCGAGCGCTTCTGGGAAAAACGGCTCACGGGCGCGCACGAAAGAAAAGAGGTAACTAAGATTCGGGAAAAGCGATCCGGTCTGCGACGCGTATTCGGCAATAGCCTGAAACTTAGGATTAGCGGTACGAGACGAACTGAGCATCGATGCGGGAACGGGCAAGAGCTCCAACGGAGCGTAGGCAGCGAGGGACGCGGGCAGCGCAGGCGCGTCTTCGGAGGGCGCAAACCTTACTTCGGCGCAGGGTGGTTCTCCCGCCGCCGTAGGCCAGCAGCCGCCGATGTGAACAAGCGCGCGGTGAAGGCGGGGAGCCGGCAAGGAAGAGCGTTCGAGCGCCCGGCGGACGTAGGCGTACGTAAACGCATGATCCGGGTGCTCGTCGATAGGATGAGACACGTAAACGTCGTGCGGTCGAAGGCGGTCGAGAAGCGACGCCAAGTCGAACGTGAGCGATTCCGATAGGTAGCGCGCCGGCTGTCCCGTAAGCCATGAATGGACGTCTATCTTTCTATGGCCTCGATGCGCGTACGTCGTATTCCCAACGTCACATTGACCAGTGCCGTCACGCCGCTCCAATGGCGGGAGCGGCACTTCACCGAGCTCGCCAAGGTGACCGTCGGGGTATCCGAGGAAGAAGATATCCTGTTCGCGCACGCCGAGGTGCGCCATCGCGGCGACGGTTTCGTCCTCGCGCCTCCACCCGTCACGCTCGCATGATAAGTCGCCGTTCGTCACCACCAGGACGGCCACCCTCCGCCCCGATGCGGCCTCGCGTGCGATGACGCCGGCAGCCATAATTGCCTCGTCGTCGGGGTGCGGGGCGACGATGAGGACGTCGACGACCGGAACCCTGTCCTCGACATAGGTTGCTGATTCTTGAACACGGGCGGCGCGTGGCGCGCACGCCCAAAGGCTGAGCCCTAGTGCCGCGACGGCTAAACATCCGCGTCGAAAGGTAAGCGGGAGACATGGCGACATGGCGATAGTTCAGGCGAGGGGCGGGTTACATCGCATGAAAGAGAAAGTCTTCCAAGGTGCGAGCGCGCTCGCACGAGCGTTCGCAGCGCGATCGACTAGACTCGAAGGCCCTTCATGAAGCTCTTCCGTTCAGGAGTCGTCCGCCGAGCGCTGCTCGCGTCGCTCGGTCTTTTCCCTCTCCTTGGCGCCGTGATTAGCGTCGTTTGGATGGTCCTCGCGATGGGCGAACCAGGCGCGAGCGGCTTGACCAAGCTTGCCACGTGGACGCGCGCGATGCTCTCAAGCCCAATCGGCGTATTGGTGCTTGTCCAATCCGCCTATACCGCGCTGCTTAGTCTGCTTTGGACGCGCTACCGAACCTACGAGGCCCCGGAAGGAGCGGTCTGGCCGCGGGTGAGCGTTGTTATCCCGGCGTTCAACGAAGGACCAATGGTCGAACGAAGCATTCGCTCCGTAGCGAATTGTGAATACCCGAAAGACCTACTCGAGATTATCGTGGTCGACGACGGCTCGCGCGACGATACGTTCTTCCACATTCAACGATTGAGACGCGAATATCCCACTCTGGTCAAACTCGTTCGATTCAAGGGTAACAAAGGCAAACGAGAGGCACTCTGCTCTGGGTTTCGCGCGGCGACGGGAGAAATTCTGGTCACCATCGACTCCGACAGTGAAATCGAGGCTCGGACAATCCATGAAATGGTCGTCCCTTTTCTTGCAAACGCCGACGTAGGCGCCGTTGCCGGACGGGTAGCCGTTCTTAATCGAGATACAAACATTAGCCGCATGCTCGAGGTACAATATGCACTGGCTTTCGATTTTGGCCGCGCCGCGCAGTCGACCTACGGCGCAGTAGCTTGCTGTCCCGGCGCGCTTTCTTCGTTTCGACGCGAAGCGGTGATGCCGTTCCTTGACGAGTGGTCGAATCAGATGTTTCTCGGCAGACCCGTGAATCACGGCGAAGACCAAGCGCTTACAAACCTTGTCCTCCGTCAGGGCTACGACACCGTCTACCAACGCACGGCGGTCATCAACACCCTGGCTCCCGTCACGTATGGGCAAATGTCTCGCATGTTCGTCCGTTGGGACCGCAGTTATATCGTCGAAGGCTTTAGTTTCGCGAAGTTCATGTTTACGCGATACCGCGCGAAGAACCGAATGCTTCCGATTGTGACGTTCCTCGTGTCGAACTTGCGACTTTTCTTGTTCTTCTTCGCGCTACTCAGCCTACCAACAGCCTTCCGCACGGAGCTGACGGTCGTGTTTCATTCGGGCGTCGCATTGCTCGTCGGCGCACTCTTCACGGCTCTCTACTACCTGCGCGTCGAACGAAGCTTCCGGTTCCTATACGGCGTTCTGTATGCCGTGTTTAGCCTACTACTCTTACAGTGGATCCTGCCGTGGGCACTTATCACGGTGCGCGACGAGCGTTGGGGCACGCGATGACCGTCGCGAGCAGATAGGACTGCTCCGGTCCGCAGACGATCCGCAGAGGGAAAAAGGTCCAGGCTCGACGCGAAGTCAGCTTCCGAAGACCCACGAAAGGCAGGGAAAGGCCGCGCGGACGACGGCCCGAGAGTTGCTCCGCAGGTGTCATGTCTCTCCGAACCTGGCTACCTTTGCCTACGCCGCCCGCGACACTCGGCCTAAGTTTAGCTCTCTCGCTCGTGGTGGCCTGCAGTAGCGGAAACACCTCTGAATTCGCGATTCCGTCTGCGGGTGGTACGTCGGAGGATCCTCCTTCGCAAGGCTCGTTCGCGAACAATGACGGTGGCGCTCCTGCAGAGGCCGGGGTGGCGGCATTGCCAGCTAATTTCATCAAAACGGAGTCCGGCGGCTATGCCCTCGGACCCGCCCTCACCCGCGATGGCGGCGACGCGGTCGCGAGCCGCAACGCACCTGCACCCGGCGTGAATTGCAACTTACTCGTCGGGGTCGTGCGCGACTTCAAAGGGAAAGACGTCGGCGGACACCCTGACTTTCAAGCCTTCGGGGGAAAAAAACCGACGATTGGGCTAGTCGCGCCTGCGCTCAATAGCGCGCGTAAGCCCACCTACGCCTCGGCGTGCGAGAGCGCCAATCTAGGCAACAAAGAGGCGTGCCCTTATGGCCCGATGACCACGAATAAGCCAGCATTCAACCAATGGTATACGTTTGCGGAGGAGGTCAATAAGCCGTATATTCTTTACCTGCAGCTCGTTTCGAATGGCTCATCCGTCTCGACATTCGCAAGCAAAAGATTTTTTCCGCTCGACGGCGCTGGCTGGCAAGACGCGAATCCCGACGAAGACAAGAAGCTTCGCAACTTCGGCTTTACCACTGAACTTCATACTCAATTTATTTACGCCGGAGGCGAGTCTTTTACGTTCACTGGCGACGACGATCTTTGGGTGTTTATCAATGGAAAGTTAGCTATCGATCTCGGCGGTCTTCATCCTGCCGCGAACGCAACGGTCAACCTCGACGAGGCTGCACTCCACCTTGGGCTCACGAAGGGGCGCAGCTATTCACTCGAACTGTTTCACGCCGAGCGTCACGCGGATAAGTCGAACTTCCGTATCGATACGAATCTAGCGTTTACCGACTGCGGTTCCGCGCTGCCCGACAGCCCCAAATAGAGGTCGTGCCGGGTTGTCGTTTCCCGCGTCCAACCGATGGAACGCGCGCTCAAAGCGCCTTTAGCGAAAGCAAACGCGCATGAACCACCCGCCGCGGCCTCGCGTTGATGTCAGCCACGTCAAACCGCGCAATCGTCACGGTTTTAACCACCGTGGGCAAGCCACCTGTCGGCGCGTTTTCCGTGACTCTAACCTGGCTACCCTCAAACACCGGAGTGACGGGAACGCTCGCGCCACTGGGAAGCCGTATGTCCGATTCGAGGCGAATCGTGAGCTCCGCGCCTTTCGCGCCGCGAAGGGAGAGCTTTTCCTTTCGAAGCGCTGCTACCGCCCGCCTTCGCGCGTCACTCCAAGCGCCCGCGTCACCAGACGAACTCAGAAGGCGAACGTCAACGACCGCGCCATCCGCGTTGACGACGGCGAGGAGCGTCGCAACGCCGCGCATGGGAGCAAGTCCGCTCGTCGCAGCCTCTTCGAGCGCTTTGAGGACCGGGCCTTCGGGGCCAAGTCCCAGCTCCACGTCGCGCGCTCGCGCGGCGGCAGATAGCGAACGCTCGACCGCAACTTTAGACTCCGATGCGGACGGCGCCTCGGGCGCGGACGACCACACTGCTCGCGTTTCTGCTCGCGACTCGCCCGCATCGGCCTGTTCAACAAAGAAATGGAGGCCTGCACCAAGCCCTGCGAGAGGCACCGCCGACACGATGGGGCTGCGAAAAGTTCCGAATGTTACTCCCGCGGAACCCGTACGGATCGCGTCCGGAAGGGCCGCAGCGGTCGCGACTGTCGCGGACGGCACCACGAGTCGTTGCACGGAAGCGAAAGGTTTTCCTGCTTTCTCCAAAGAAGCGGTCGCGCGCGCGGTCGAATCAGCCGCCGCGTAGAAGGGCAAGCGTTCTTCCGCGGTTGCGAGGTCGAAGAGCGCGACGGCAGGGTCATCCGGAAGCAAAGGCTCGTGTCTCCGCGGTTGCTCGCCTACGAGCGCGCCGAGCAACGCGGCATGCGTGACCGCAGCGAAAGCCAGCGCGGTCGTCGGGCGAGTCGTGTTCCCGAATCGCGCCTTCGCTCCTGTCTTCACGGCAAAGGCCGCGCGATCGGGAACGCGTTCAAGCTCGTTTGCGCGCGAAGTACGCGGCGTACCGCGCCTTCGGGAAGCGAGTAGGCGTCTGGCGAAGTGAGGTCGCCGTGAGGGACGAGGAGCCCGCTCTCATCCAACAGTTGAATCGTGACGTGGGCGGCCTCCTCAGCGCGGCGTTCGAGCTCCTCCGCAGCAAGCGTGTGGTCGATTCCCGTGCTTACGAAGTCTTCCGCGATGCGGGTTTTTGCGAGGACTTGAAGCTCGAAGGCGGAGACACTTTCCTCGCGCGCCAGGCGACGAAGAAGCACGCCGGCGACCGTCGCACGAGCGGCGATCTCGCTCTCGACCCACACGCGTACGGGGGACCCCTCACGCGCCTCGCGCTCGATGGCTTCGGTGGCGCCCTCAATGCCCACTTCGACCGCGCCAAGGCTACCTTGCCGTGCGCGCTCCGGATCGTAGAGTTCGAGAACCGAGGCACCGATGCGACGGAGCAAGAGCGGTACGCCTTGTGACTCTTCGACGATCCGCTTGAGCGCCGCCTCGGAAAAGCGAATGCCTTGGCGCGCGCCTAGGCTTCGCATCATCGTCGTTGCCGCGTCGTCACCGAGGCACGGAACGCAGACACGCTGAAAACTCCCCATAATGGACTGGTTCGCGAGCGTGCGAAGTGGCGCCCAAAGCAAAGGGTGAATGGCGCTCCCGAGAAGCACGCCCACGGGTGACCCCCCTTCGGCTCGCCCGTGAGCGTCACCGACAGCGCTTTTCAAACGGCCTATCACAATAGCGAGAACGTCGAGCGCGTGAGCGAGCTTCGTCGGCCCAACAGCCAGTACCTGCTCGACCTCATCGAGAATGATGAGCAGTGGCGGCGGCCGACCCGACGCCTCACGGCATGCGCGTGAGAAATCCCGAAGCCAAAGCGTGAGCGTCGCCGCGTCGAGCGTCGCATTCGCATCCGGCGCGGGTCTCATCGCAGCCGTTGGCCAACGCGAGCGCGCGGACTCCTCGAGCGAGAGGCAGATGTAGCGAAGGATGGCGTTCACGGCGACGGCCGGGTTGTCGTCGTGACCGATTTCGTGATCGAACCCGGCGAGGTCGACGTACGCGGACGGCCCGGGAAGGCGGCGAGCGACCTCGAGCGTGAGCGACGACTTACCAAAGCGACGGAGGCCGGTCACCACCGTCCAATGTCCCGCCTGCGCGGAGGCGAGCAAGCCCGAAACCAAACGCTCTCGATTGAAAAATTGAGCGGACGAGGTGATGCGCCCGCGAAGCTCAAACGGGTTTCCGCGGAGCGACGACTGCTCCACGAGGTCCAGCACGTCGTGCGCACTCTTCGACCATCGCGCGCGGCTCACGGCGATTGGGAGAATCTGCACGGCGCGCGAACCGCCTTTCGCCGCCCACTCGAGCATCGCGCGAATCGCGGACAAGTCGGGTGAGGCGTCGTCGTCGTGCTCGAGTAGCACCACGGAGGCTCCGGCTCGCCGCGCGACGAACGCCGCGTGGTTGACGTCGCGCTCCAGAACGCGCGTGCCTTTCGGTGTTCGAACGACGAGCGCCGTCGTTCCCCACTGCTCCCATGCCGCGTCCGACGGGAGCGCAAGCTCGAGAGCGTCGTAACGCGAGGGGAGCAGGTTTCGCAGGCGGTCCGCACGCGAAGAAAGGCCTATCGCCTCGAAAAATGCGCTCGTGTCACGCGCCCACGAGGCGTAGGAAGTCCTCGCTGCGCGCAGGCGCCTCGCCCATACGGCAGCCCCAAACAGCGCCGCGAGCAAAAGCAACGATCCCACAAGCTTGCGCGAGCGTGTCGACCACGTCTCTTGCAGACGAAGGACAAGCGCACAGTCATACGCCGCGTCGGACGCAAGCTCGCCGCACCGCAGGCAGCGCGCGTCCGTGAGCCCTATCAGCGCGCAGGCCGACCCGCCTCGACTCACGTGAGAAAACCATTCGCCGGTCGTTTGCGAAGCGTCGTAACGCACCGCCTCAACGGGACGCGACGAGCGCGCGTCGACGCGAAAGGGCGGACCGTCCGTCCCCTCGCCGAAGCCACGCGCGAAGAGAGCGAGACGGCTCAGCGCGTCCGCGAACGTAGCGGGGTCTCCGCGCCGCTCTTCGCAATGGGCGCGAAGCCGAGCCATCAACGTTGCAGGGGCGTCTTTATCCGTGCCAACGGCCTCGTCGGGCGACGGGGGATGCACGAACGCGCCGTCGATCGACGCGGACTTTCCCTCCCAAAGAAGGCGGGCGTAATCCGCGCAAAGACGTAGCGGCGCACCCGCGTCATCGAGCGGCTTCGACGCAAGCGCCGTCCACGCCGAAACGGCGACGTCGAACTCGTGCGAAGGCACGGCGCACGTCGACGGGGCAGGCATCGTTTGCATCGAGCGCACGGCGCGAGCGCAGGTAGCGGCGCTGGAACCCTCGACCCACTGTTTTTTGATCGCGTCGACTTTCTCAAGCTTTGCGGCGGTGAGAGACCGAGCGGGCGGGAGCGTCGCCGCTAGCCACACGCCGTACGGTGCACGCTCGGTGGCGTCGTCCAGGTAACATGCGAAGAGCTTTGCCTGCGCGGCTTCGGCAATTTCACGCCACGGGTCGACGCCCTTTGCGATGTGCGGCGTTGGGAAGTCTTCAATCCACGGCGCGATGGACTCCGGCGTGAGAGCTCCGCATTCCGTCGCCCAAACCTCCTGGACGCGACGCTGCACGACCAGCGAACCGCTCGACTCAAGCAGCTGCTGAATCTGGCGCGCGCGACCGCATTCGAGAGCGTCTGCGGCCCCCGCGCCACACGGCGCCGCGATTTGAAACGCACGCACGAGGTGCATCGCCGCGCTTAGTGGAGCGCCCGCAGGCCCAGCGACTGCCGCGTGAGCGTGTTGAGCTTCAGCGATGAGGTCGGCGTCGAGCGGCGAAGCACTCGCAAACCAGGCGTCTATCGCAACGCCGTTGCGCCCTCGAAGCTGTTCCCACGAACGGGGCGCGACGATCTTCAACGCCTCAATAAGCAGCCGTCGATGAAAAAGCCTGCCGCCTCCGCCCTTCGTAAACCGCTGGAGCGAGCGTTCAATCGGCGTGTTCCCGCCGCGCGCGCGGGGCAGCGCATCTGTCTCACCCGATTGGTAAGACGCTATCTGGCCAAGCCACGCCGAGGCGTTCGTCCAGCCGCTAAACGTGCCGTCTAAGCGCGTTTGCTGCTCTGGTGACACACATCCCGTGTCGGTCCCGCCGCGCGATTGGCCGCGCGCGAGATTGTCCGCGAACGCAGCCGTGGCCGTACACAGATGCTCGCGATCTTTGACGCACGTCTTCGAAGCCACGGCGCTCTGGTCGAGTCTCTCCGCCGTTGAGGCGAGCTCTTGCTTACAAACGAGTCCGTCGCGCTCTGCCGTGACTGCACTGCGCTGAGCCTCGACCACCGCGCGCTGCGACGCTTCGAGCGCACGCAGCTCAAGCTCACACGTCGCCCCGGCGTCCAACGCAAGCACGCGCTGCGCATGCGCTGGCGTTGGCCAGCACAACCCGCACGCCAGGATGCCCATCGCGATGGGCCGCGCGACACCTAGCGCCTTAGGAAAACAGTGCATGGCGCGGACTGACATGAGAACAAGGGCTGGAATTCAGACTGAGCAAGAAATGCAGCTCTCGTGAGATCGCCAACGATCAGCATACGGACCGAGCGATCCGCCACCACGCGCTCGATAAAGTCACGCGGCGCATCGGCGGCCAACCAGCGTGCGTCATGCGAAAGGTCGGTCGGCCACGCAAGGTAGGGCAGGTCGAGCGAGTCGTCGAACGCGACGGTCTCATGGTGCAGGACGTGGGCATGGGCATCGAGGAACTTGGTAGGTCGGCCATCCGCACCGACGGCGCGTGCGCGCGCGGCGGGTGCCATAGCGAGATACTCGAAAAGCGGCGGACCGTCGCCCGAAAGGCCACGCCCGGCGTAACCAACTGAAAGGAGTGCGGAAGCAGCCGCAAGCCATAGCACCGACCTGCCGACGCGCCCTTCGAGATCGCGCATCGAGGATGCCGCGAGTGCAAGCAAGACGGCGGGAAAGGCGAAGACGTAGCGCGCGATGGCGGGATCTGGCGACGCAAGGGTGGCGGCCAAAGCCACGAGGAGAGGGACTGAACGACGACGAAACGCAGCCATACACGCAAAAGGAAGCGCCACAAGAAAGACGACGCCAAGGCCTCCGAAACGCATGTCAAACGCCGGCGGAGCACTGAGGCTGCTCCACGAGCGCAGGATACGCAACAATCCGCGTCCTTCAAGGTGCGGTGCGGCCGCGCCCGATTCGAGGAGAAAGCGCATGGGCAAAACGCCCGAGAGATGGAGCGGGCCAACGTTCACTTGCACTGGCCAAATGGGATTACCGTGCCGCGCGAAGTTGACGACGTAGGACTCCGCGCCGAGGAACAGAATGGTTATCACCGCGACGGCAAGCGTCTTACGCCGCCCGTCACGCCAACCTCGAATGGCAACGATCGCGAAAAGAAGCACAGTTCCTAGTGGTGCGTTGGGCTTCGACCCGAGGAACAACCCAAGCGAAACGCCCGCGAGCAATACGTTGCGTGCCGTCGCCGGAGCGAGCACAAAACAGACGCTCGCCAGGAGCAGCGAAGCCGACGCGACATCTACGTAATTCGTCGGAAGCTGCAGGAAGACTGCAGGCAAGGTCAGCCACGCGAGACCTGCCGCAACTGCATGGTCACGGCGCGCACCGAAGTCTCGAGCAAGCGTCGCGATGGCTAAAGCGCCCAGCAGTCCGAAAGGGATTTGGGCTGCGTCGACCAGGCGATCATCGGGCAGCATCGCGCGCCACGCGAGAAAGACGTGTTCAACGACATGCGGATACGTAGATATATAAAATAGGTCGGGGGGAACGTCTGCAAAGGAGCCGTGCTGCAACACGAAATCGACATACGGCAAATGATAGCCGAGCGAGTCCCACTGCCAGACGGGCAACAGGTACGCCGCCGCAAGGCACACCATCAACGCGGCGACGGAGAGAACCACCAGCGGCGAGCTCTCTACGGTAACGAGTTGGCGCCACGGGAGAGCGAGCTTCCACTCACGCCGCCACGCGCAAAGCGCGACCGTTCCCACGAGAAGCACCCCGAAGAGACTCGCTTGGCGGACCCATCCAAAAGCCCCAAGAAGACGCACTACGGTCCCAAGGAGCCCAAGACCCAGAATCGCGCCGCCGAGAACCTGTCGCCGGGGTTCATCCGCGAAGAGTGTCGCTCCAAGCCGCATGACGACGACCGCGAACAGCGCGAGCGCGAGCGGCAACACGCCCCAAGCCGTAGACAACAAGGTGGCCATCAGGCACCGCGGTTTACTGCCCTCTCGCCGCCCAGCCAAGCAAGCGTCACGAAAGCCAGTAAAATTGAGCGTTACTCATCGGCTAGCCTGCTGCGCGACAGCGGGGCCTGCACGCCCCCCCTTACTGAGCGATAAATTTGGCACGAAACAGATACGCGGGCGTCACTTTCCTTACGATGTCTTCCAAAAGGTCGGTCATCGCAGGCCGTCGAGACGAGCTGTAACAAGGCGCACCGAGCGGGTCCTCGTTAGATAATTCAGCGTTTTTTCGGAGCCCTAGCAAGTCTGTCGCAAACTCTTTTCGCGGCACGAAAGTTGCTATGTCTGCTCCCATGAAGCTCTCCCTGCTCTCCGTCTCGCCCGGCGAAACCTCCATGAAGCTCGGTCTACTGTTTGACGGCGACGTAAGCCGCACCGCCTGACACAAGGCCTGCAACGCCTGCGCGACCTCCGCGGAGGGTGATACCTTCGACGCGATGAAGGCCGCAACGACCAAGGCAAGGTTTGAGGAGCACAAAGTCCGTACCGGCCACGAGATTCGCAAGGTCAAGGTGGGCGGCTTCGACGTCGACGGCGTTCTCCGGGGCAAGTTCGTCTCACTCGAAAAATTCTGGAACATGGTCGATCACGGGTTCGGCTTTTGCGACGTCGTTTTCGGTTGGGACATCGGCGATGTTCTCTACGACAACGCCAAAGTGACGGGCTGGGACACGGGTTATCCGGATGCTCACGCCACCATCGATTTGTCGACGCTTCGCTTTCCGCCCGGCGAGCCCGATACGGCTATCTTCCTGGTCGACTTTGTAAGCGAGAAGGCCGGCGCAATGGCTACCGCGCACCCAGCCTGCCCGCGCTCCTTACTCAAAGGCGTTTTAGCGCGTGCGGCAGCGCTTGGTTACCAGGCTACGTTCGGCTCTGAATTCGAGTTTTGGGTATTCAAAGAAACTCCCGCCTCGCTCCACGAAAAGGGATTTCGAAACCTCACCCCTATGAGCCCAGGGATGTTTGGTTATTC
This sequence comes from Polyangiaceae bacterium, assembly GCA_025353725.1. Lineage (GTDB taxonomy): Bacteria > Myxococcota_A > Polyangia > Polyangiales > Polyangiaceae > Labilithrix. The sequence goes on from JANXOF010000016.1 coordinate 64,209, forward strand.
GTGGCTCCGGACAGAGCAGAATCGCGACTTTTGTCACGCAGTTCTGAACGAAATGAGCGCGATGGATATCGCGATCGAGGCGCTTCACACGGAGACCGGTCCCGGCGTTTACGAGGCCGCGCTTAGGTACGACGAGGCGCTGCGCGCAGCCGACAAAGCCGCGTTGTTCAAAACCTGCATGAAGGCGCTCGCGAACCGCCACGGCGTCTCGGTCACGTTCATGGCTAAATGGAGCCATGATCTGCCGGGTTCCAGCGGTCACCTTCACCAGTCCCTGTGGAGCATCGCGCAGCCAGGAGGCGCTCCTTACAACGTATTTTACGACGAACAGAGCCACGACAAGCTCTCCGCGACCGCGCGGCATTACCTTGCCGGCCAGCTAGCCCTCATGCCGGAGTTGACCGCCCTCTACGCGCCAACGATCAACAGCTACAAGCGCTACGTTCCCGGGGTTTGGGCGCCGTTGACCGCGTCGTGGGGTCCCGAAAACCGCACGTGCGCCATCCGCACGATCAGCGACGGGCCGAACTCGACGCGCCTCGAATACCGACAGACAGCCGCCGACATCAACCCCTATATCGCTATCGCTACGTGCCTCGCGGCAGGCCTCTACGGTATCGAAAACAAGCTCGAGCCCCCTCCCGCTGGGAAGGGTGACGCGTCGGTCAGCAAGGACCACAAGCCACTTCCGAGTTCGCTTAGAGAGGCCACGGCCTGGCTCGCGGGGAGCCGCGCGGCTCGTGAAATTCTCGGGGAAGCGTTCGTCGACCACTACGTCCGCACACGCGACTGGGAGGTACGGCAGTTTGAGCGCGTGGTGACGGAGTGGGAGCTACAGCGCTACTTCGAGGCCATCTGAACGCACTGGCGCGCAGACACTCGCCCGTTCTAACCTCTCGAGTCGATGAGCATCGTCACCTGGGGTTTTCCTACCACCATCGTTTTTGGCAATGGCAGCGTCGCAACACTCGGCGACCACATCAAGCGATTGGGCGGGAGTCGCGCGCTCGTCGTCTGTGACCCCGGCGTTGCGAAAGCGGGCATCGCCGGGCGCGTCCGCAAAGTATTGGAAGACGCAGGAATCCCAGTGATGGTCTTCGACCGCGTCGACCCCAACCCGGTGGAACCGAACATCACCGAAGGCGTCGCCGCGTTCCGTTCTCACGCCGCAGACATCATCATTTCCGTGGGCGGCGGCGCACCGCTCGACGTCGGAAAGCTCGTCGCCTTGAAAGTGACGCACGACAAGCCGCTCGAGGCTTACGACGATGCGACGGGGGGCGACCGGTTTATCGGTCCGAACATCCCGCCCATCATCACGGTGCCGACAACGGCTGGAACGGGCAGCGAAGTTGGGCGTGCGGGCGTCGTCACGCTCGAGGCCACCGGACGCAAAACCGTCATTTTTTCGCCTTATCTCATGGCAAAGGTCGCCATTTTAGACCCTGAGCTCACCGTCTCGATGCCCGCACGGGTGACCGCCGCGACAGGGTTTGACGCCCTCACCCACTGCGTCGAAGCCTACCTCGCGCAAGGAGATCACCCGATGGCAGACGGAATCGCACTCGCAGGCATCGAGCTCTGTACCAAGAACCTTCCGCGTGCCGTCGAGGCGGGCGCCGATCTTGTCGCCCGCGGCGCCATGATGAAGGCCGCCATGATGGGAGCTGTGGCCTTTCAAAAAGGCTTGGGCGTCTGCCACTCGCTCGCGCATCCACTTTCCTCGGAAAAAAATCTCCACCACGGCCTCGCGAACGCGCTCTGCCTCCCCGCCGTGTGCGACTTCAACGATGCTGCTGTCCCCGAGCGCATCGAGCGCATCCGCCGCATCGTGGACCTGACCGCGACCAGCTTGTCGAACGGACTTCGCGCGCTTCGCGAGAAAATTGGCCTGCCGAGCGGTCTCTCGGCCGAAGGGGTCACGAAGGGCGATATTCCTCGATTGGCCGATAAAGCGATGGAAGACGCCTGCAAAGCCCTCAACCCACGTTCCGTAAGCCGGAGCGACATCGTCAAGTTATACGAGCTGTCGCTCTAGGCTCGCTTAGCGCGCCGCGTCTGTTCGCAAACGTGCGTAGATCGCGAGTCGGCCGCGCTCGAAGACCGGATGGTACACGGCTGGGATGAGCGCCCGTGCTTCGGGCGTTACCTCCCAGAGCAGCAGGTGGTCAAAGAGTGGGGTCGCCTCCGCCCAAAAGTCGAACCATGCTTGGCGGAACGCCGCGTCACAATCATTCACAACGACATTGCCATCGAAGATGCGACTGCACACGTCGCCCGGTCGGGCCGTGCTTGGCGCGAATCCCTCGAGCGGAAGGTGGTTGAACCGCCGGGGCGGCGGTTCGCGATACATCACGGGAAACGAATAAGAGTGCGCGAATAGAAGAGGCGCTGCCGTGTGCTTCTCCATCACGTAGTAAGCCCAATAGTGAAGGAGGCTCCTCGTATTGTCACTCGACGCGCTCATACGGAAGAGCAGCGGAAGCAAGCGCGCCCGCTCAGGCACGGTCGGAATGCCCGCCGTAAACTCCAGGCGTTCGCGCTCGAGTCGGACGAAGTCTTTGCCCATTCCCACGCTGTAGAAAATCGCTGACAAGCCGAGTACAGCCACCGTTTTTCGTGGCAACTCGGGGGGGACTCGCAGCAGGAGCGCGACCCACAAAAAGGGGATAAACCGCGAATTGACGTGAAACCAGTTTGTCGCGATGTACGGCACGAACGCGTAAAGAATGAGGAGAACGAAGAGCGCTAGCGGCGAAAAAAACGGTGGCGATTCACGCCGCCGAGAAAACCCCAACCATGCCAGCAAGACGCACGGCACGACGCTCGTCACCGTGAACTTGGAGAAAGCCCAAAACCATTCGGCCCAAAGGTTGTATGCGAGCTCCCAGACGGGCAGAATTTTTTGGTAATTAGCGAATCCCGTCATCGGTCCGACGGTGTCTCGCATTTGCGAATGGAGCGAAACAACGACAAGCAGCGTCGCCGGCAGCAACGGCGGAATCATCGCGCGGGCGGTAGCAACGCGCGCCGCGGGCGTCTTCGCGACCACGACCTCAATGGCCACGAGCATCTGCACGACGAGCAGCGGAAATACATGTGCGTACCAAGTCACTATCGTGAGCGCGACAAGACTTAGCCCACGCGCGAGGGTCGGACGGTGCCGCTGACCCTGCAGCACGATTAACACGGCGAGCGAGAGCGGAACCGCCAGCGCGAAGTCGAGCATCCCGGCCGATACGAACCAGTTATGGACCATCGGCCACATCAAGGTGCTGGCGACGAGCATGCGTTTTCGGCTCCCCGTGAGTGCGAGGACAAACCGCGGGAGGACGAACGCGTTCGCGGCAAGGACACCGAACGCAAAGAGGCGAGCCGCCCCCTGAAGGCCGACGCACCTTCCGACAAAGAGGAGCCACGCGAAAAGCGCTGAATTGGTCTTCGCGAGGCCGTTGAAGACGAACTCGGGATAGAGGTCGAGATTTTGGATAACCGTGACTGCCGCCAAGTGGTTCGGCAGATCTTGGTACGGAAGGGCTTTGCCGAGAGCGAGAGGCCAAGCCGAGAGCGCAAGGAGCAACGCGGACACGGCGCCGGGGAGGTGCCGGTCGGAGAGATTCGTCACTCGACGTCGCAGTTCGTGCATGGTTCCGCCTTCGAACCTCACGGGGATGGGCCGACCCTACCCCGCACCTTAGCGGGGTGTCCACCGCGACACAGAGATCCGGCAAACAAGGCGACGAGCCTGCTAGGCTGCCGCCCGTGTTGCCCGAGAAAAAGCAGGTGCTCATCGTCGACGACGAACCGAACCTGCGGAAGATCCTCGCCGCTCAACTGTCGCGCGATGGCTACGAGGTGCTCCTCGCGGAAGACGGCGAGCAAGGCCTCGCGATGCTTCGCGAGAACCACATCGACGCGGTCGTGACCGACCTGAAGATGCCCAAAGTCGACGGGATGACGCTCCTCCGCGAAGCGCTGCGCGAATCGCCCGACCTGCCCATCATCATGATCACGGCGCACGGTACGGTCGACACGGCGGTCGAGGCGCTCAAGCTCGGCGCGTTCGACTACCTGACCAAGCCGTTCGACAAGGACGACGTCCGCCAAGTGGTGGCGAAGGCACTGAAAACCCGCGCGCTCGCTCAAAAAGAGGCGACCGCCGACGTGACTGGACGCAAAGACCCATCGACGGCTCGGTTTGGAATCATCGGCAAGTCGGCCGGGCTAACCGATCTGTACGCGGTCCTCGAGCGCGTCGCCGATAGCCCCACGACGGTGCTGATCACGGGTGAAAGCGGCACGGGCAAAGAGCTCGTTGCGCGGGCACTGCATGAACATTCGGGCCGTAAAGACAAGCCCTTCATCAAAGTAAACTGCGCGGCCATACCGAAAGAACTTATCGAAAGTGAGCTGTTCGGTTATGAGCGCGGCGCCTTCACGGGGGCGGTCTCCAGCAAACCCGGCCGATTCGAGCTCGCCAGCGGCGGGACGCTCTTTTTGGATGAAGTCGGCGAAATTCCTCTCGAAATGCAGGTCAAACTCCTGCGTGTTTTGCAAGAGAGCGAGTTCGAGCGTGTCGGTGGAATCAAGACGATTCAAGTCGACGTTCGGCTCGTCGCGGCGACGAATCGCGATCTCAGAAAGCTCATCGCAGCTCAAGCCTTTAGAGACGACCTCTTCTATCGACTCAACGTCGTTTCCATTCGTCTGCCGCCGCTCCGCGAGCGCGAGGCCGATATTCCACTCCTAACGGAGCACTTCCTCGCCAAGTTCAACGGTCGCTTAAAGAAACAAGTCATCGGCGTCGAGCAGGACGCGCTTGAGATTCTGTTAGCGTACGGATGGCCTGGGAACATCCGCGAGCTGGAAAACGTCATGGAGCGTTCGGTGCTCTTTTGCGACGCGCAAAAGCTTCGCGTTGAGGACCTCCCCGGCGAGCTTCGTGGCACGGCGGGGTCGGTGGCGCCGCCGACATCCGAGGGGGCGGCGAGTGAGATCCCTCTTTCCACGGAGGGCGGCCTCAAAGAACATGTAAAAGTCGCGATGAGCCGTCTTGAGCGCGAGCTCGTGAGTCGCGCGCTCAAGCAGACGAACGGGAACGTGACGCACGCCGCGCGGCTGCTCAAGATTTCGCGGAAGGGTCTCCAGCTCAAGATGAAAGAACTCGGGCTCCGCGAAGGGCTCGGCGAGAAGAGCGAGTGACGCCTACCTCTCGCTCATCGCTCCGGCGAGGATGTGCCGCGGCGGTCTGTCTCCTTCTGGTGGCGTGCGGCTCGCGTCGGCGCATCCCTGATTCATCTCTTTCCGACGCCGGTTCCACCGCATCGGGCGCGATACGGATACGGCCGGCCTTTGCCGCCGGCGATACGGGGGCACCTCAGCCCGGCATGGTCTGGGTACCGCCGGGAACGCTGAGGGTCGGGACGCCTGCGGATCGCGTACCGCGTGTGGCAGACGAAGAACCTGCCGGTACACCCACGGAGATGAGTGGATTCTACATCGACACGTTTCCTTACCCAAACGAGTCGGGCGCGATCCCTACCACCAACGTCACGCGCGACGAGGCGGAACAGCTCTGCACCGGTAAGGCCAAGCGACTCTGTACCGAACTCGAGTGGGAGCGCGCGTGCAAAGGGCCAGACAACTCATCTTACGAGTACGGGGAGACCTACCGCGCGGCGTCGTGCGGCACGGGCGTTTCACCCGCCGAAGCGGCAAAGCGCCCGAGCGGTGAGCACGCGCTATGTCGAAGCGCTTTTGGCGTTGCTGACATGCACGGCGGCGTTTGGGAGTGGACCGAAAGCGCGTGGGGGCGCGGTGCCGTCGCGCCCGCCCTAGGCGTGCTTCGGGGCGGCAACGCCGTCGCCGGCGAACTCGTTGGGCGGTGCGCGAATGCTATCGGGCGCCCCTCGTCGAAGCGGTCGCCCACGAACGGTGTTCGATGCTGCTCCGGAACGCGCAACAAGGAAACGGTACAGCTCACCGTGCGCGGCGCGCCTGATTTCCAGCCGCGGCGCACTCCCGAAGCCTTGCACGAGGCGTGGGAGCCCGTGCTGCGTCCCGCCCTTGGGGCCGCCGCCAATCACTTTGCCCGAGCGTGGACCTGGTCGCCCGTGCCGAACGAGGAACTCGTCATGATCCTCGGATGTGACACGACGGAGGAGCCGCCGACGTGCGCGCTCGCGGCGGGGCGCGTCGTCGAGGGTCGCCCGGTCCTGGTCGCCTCTACAGCGCCCAGCCAAGCGTCCGCCTTGCCCGACCTAACACGCGCGGGCGATGTGCGGCACCTCCGCCTGCGCGGGCTCGACCCGTCGGGCACGTTCGGTAGGGACGTCACTTACGTTTACGGACGTCTCGAGATCGGCAAAGAAAGCCGACCGTAACGACTCACGCGCAACTACGGTAGAAGCGTCGCGACGTGCGCCTGGAGGACCGCCTGTTGGTCAAAAGCGCAGTGACCACCTGGCTTCGTGTCGTCCTTCGTGAGTGACATGCCCGCCGCCGTGTAGGCGGTGAACGCTCGCTTTGTAATTTGCGGGCCAGATCGGATCGCCAGTCGTGATTTCGAAGTGAAGGCGAAGCCCCGCTTTTGTCGCCGCGCAGCGTTAGAGACGCGTTAGTTCAGGTTTGAATGGCGCGAGTCGCTTTTCCATAATTACGATGGCATCGGGGTTTTCATCGATGAGCACGAAGCCGCGGTCGTTCTTTGCTGCGGCATCCCCCGTGGTCCCGCTGCCCGCAAAAAAATCGAGTACGACGTCGCCGGGACGCGAGTGCACCTTGACGAGCCGAGACAGCAACCCAAACGGCTTTTGCGTGGGATAGCCTGTCTTTTCGCGCCCATTCGTCGGGACAATCGTATGCCACCACACGTCGGTGGGTGTCTTGCCTGTTTTCGCCTTGGCCTCCCCCACGAGCTTGGGGGCCATGTAGGGAATGCGGTCGATGGCCGCGAAGTCGAACACGTAGTCCTCGCGGTCGAGCGCGTACCAAAGAATGGTGTCGTGCTTCGCCGGCCACCGATTCTTGGGCCTACCGCCGTAGTCGTACGCCCAGATGATCTCGTTCATAAAGCGCGCGCGGCCAAGGAGGCGATCAAGCGCAACTTTGACGTAATGCACCTCGCGGTAATCGAGATGCACGAAGAGAGAGCCGTCCTTCGTCAAGCATCGGAGAGAGGCCTCGATGCGCGGCATAAAGAAGGCCTCGAAGTCGTCGAACGAATCCGCGTAAGCACTGCTCGCTATGCGCTCGACGTCGTAACGACGCCCGCCGAAACCCACGCGCGTTCCCGTGTCGTCCGGACTGACTGTGGCTTTTACACGAGAGCGCTTCTGAACCGTGCCGGTGTTGAACGGTGGGTCAACGTAGATGACGGAGGCGAAGGCGTCAGGGAGCGTCATTAGCGCCGCGAGGTTGTCACCATGGATGATTCTGCGCACCGCGAACACCCTAGGAGCTTCGGAGCGAATCGTCGGAACCTTTCGCGCGGAGCCCTGTCATTCACGTGGAGACGGCGACGCAGGGACGCTGACAGGCCTTGAACGAGGCACTGAGCGCTGCATCAACGCTCGCATTGAAGTCACGAAAACCTCACGCAGCGTCCGCTGGACGCGACGGAAAGCCATGACCACCTCCCCTTTCGCCCCCGCCCATTTTGTCGACCTCGAAGACCTCTTCGCGCCCACACCGCTGGAGGAAGACGCCAGCGAGGCGTCTTTTGTGCTCGTGAAAACGGGACCCGCGGTCCCGGCGCACGAGGTCGAATCCGGACTCGACGCGGTCGAGGTAACCGTTCGCTGGGGCAATCAAGTGCTTTCGGTCGCTCACGTCGCCGCCGGCAAGAGCTATTGGGTCGGTGACGGAACGGAGCTCGCTCTTCCCGAAGACGTTCTCGGAGCCTCGCGTGCACCGATTGTCATGTCAAAGTCGGGAGTAACGTCGGTCGTCGTCCCGAATGGCGCACAAGGCTCTGTCGCGAGACATGGGGCCGACCGGGAGTCGCTCGCGTCGTTAGAAGCGCGTCACGCTATGACGGAATCAAGTGCGCTTCTCGGCGCGCGCGAAGTCGAACTCACGGACGGTATGCACGTGACCTTCGAGGTCGGCGCGGTGAGAGCCGACGGCACAACGGGGGAGCCCATCACGTTCGAGGTTTCTGCGGTTCGAGCCGGCAAAGTCCTTCCGGGAGGCTTCTTCGCCGCGCTCGCGGGAGGGGCCAGCGGGTTCATTGGGGTGTCGTTTCTCGGTCACGCGGCCATCGTCGCGTCGCTCGCGATGTTCATGCCGGCGCTGTCACCGGACGACGGCGAGTCCATCGATCGCGACCAAATGATGATGATGCAAAAACTCCTCAACGCATCCGCCGAGCGCGAGCCCGAGCCACTTCCCGTCGACGTGGCGGATTCGCCTGCAAGTGCGGGCGGCGGGCGTGCCGGCGAAGCGCACAAGGACGAGAGCGGCGCAGCCGGAACCACCAGGCCCGTCGCGACGAAGGGTCGCATGGCGGTCAAAGGCAACGAAGAGACGTCGCAGCTTTCGCGGAAGCAAGAGCTCGACGTCGCCCGAGAATTCGGAATGGCCGGGATTCTGGCTGCTGCGCTTCCGGCCGATCCCAACGCGCCCGCATCGATTTGGGCGACGGAAGTCAAAGGCTCTGAGGCTCGCTCGGCTATTGGTGACATGTTTAGTCCGTCGATTGACGACGCGTCTGGCTTTGGACTTGGACTCTCCGGCACAGGTCAGGGAGGAGGCGGGTCGGGCATAGGCGTCGGACTGGACCGCGTCGGAACGATGGGCGGCGCCGGAGGCAAAGGGCCGTTCGGATTCGGTCCGGGCGACAAGGGCGGATTGGGCCGCGGTCACGGTCCTGGCGCGGGCGGCCACTTGGCGAAAGCGCCGACGTACCGGGAGGCCACGATCACAACGAACGGTCGCATCTTACCGGAGACGATTCAACGCATCGTTCGACAAAATTTCGGCCGCTTCCGCCTTTGTTACGAGGCAGGTCTTCGCGGCAATCCTTCGCTCGCCGGACGTGTGTCCACGAAATTCGTCATCGGCCGGGACGGCGCGGTCATGCAGGCTTCGGACGGCGGCTCGGATCTCCCGGACCAGAACGTCGTCGCGTGCGTCGTCCGCAGCTTCAACGCGCTCTCGTTTCCCGTACCCGAAGGAGGCATCGCAACCGTCGTTTACCCGATCGTATTGACGCCGGGCGAGTGATCCGTACGTCTCTGCGTTTAGAGTCAATGAATAAGCCAACCGAGTGTCGTACGTTCGATGAATTTTGGCTTTTTTACGTCAAACAGCATCAGAAAAAGCGGACACGCGCGGTGCACCTTCTCGGAACGAGCGCGGCTCTCGCCTGCCTGGCGGGTGGTCTGCTCACGAAACGGCGCTGGCTCCTCGCAGTGGCACCTCTCGTCGGGTACGGCCCCGCGTGGGCGTCGCACTTCTTCATCGAAGGAAACAAGCCTGCGTCGTTCGAGCACCCGCTCTGGTCGCTCCGAGCGGATCTCGTCATGTGGGCAAAGATGGCGCAGTTCAAAATGAGCGACGAGGTCGAGCGCGTGCTGCGTGATGACGCGGCCAACCGAGCCGCCGAGGGCGCGTCAAGCGAATCAGAGCCGACCGTTGAAGCCGCCACGAACGGCGCCGTCGCTTATTAAGCTCGCGCGAAGGTGGGTGGTGGGGCTAATTCAGGGATGACTCATTCCCGCGCGTTGTTCACGCGCTCTGATTCATGCGCCCCACGGCTTCCGAGCCACCCTGAGGAGTTACCCAATGAAGCCGATGGATTACGCTGTACGCCCCGCGGTGACCACGTTGCTACGCGCGCTGGCGGGGGCATCGCTTTGCTTCATGTCGGTCGCGTGCGGAGACGATCCGAAGCCCACGCCGAAGGTGCCGACCGCCCCCATCGTCGCGAAGGACCCGACGCCACTCACGAACGCGCTCGGAAAGAGCGACAAAATGGCGGTGAACGTGGATGACGACATCATCAAAGCGTGCAACCTGAAATTCGAAAACCTCGATGAGGCGCCGAAGTTCGATTACGACTCGGAGCAGCTGACAACGGGCGAAAAGAACATCCTTGAGGCGATCGCAAAGTGCATCACGGCAGGACCGCTGAAGGGTCGTGCACTTGAGCTCGTGGGGCGCGCCGACCCGCGCGGCGAAACCGAATACAACATGACGCTTGGAGCGAAGCGTGCGCGCACGGTTCACTCGTTCCTCGGTGGCCTCGGAGTTCCAGGCGACAAGCTGCGCGACACCTCGCGTGGCGAGCTCGACGCAAAAGGCACGGACGAAGACGGCTGGCGCAAGGACCGCCGTGTCGACGTTCACCTAGCGAAGTAGCCGGCATCGTGACTCATGCTTGACGACTCCCTGGTCAAGGACCACCTCGCGCAAACTCTCGATCACACCAACTTCGAGGGCCTAGGCGAGCGCTACGAAGGCAAGGTTCGCGACAACTACAGCCGCGACGGTCGGCGGTTTATCGTCGTGACGGATCGAATCAGCGCATTTGACCGAATCCTCGGGACCATTCCGTTCAAAGGACAGGTGCTCAACCGCCTTGCCGCGTGGTGGTTCGCGAAAACCAAGGACGTTGTGGCGAACCACTTCGTGAGCGTGCCGGACCCGAACGTTCTTGAGTGCGTCGAATGTCGACCGCTCCCGGTCGAGTTCGTGATGCGTGCCTACATTACGGGTTCGACCTCCACGAGCCTCTGGACGCACTACGCAGCGGGATCGCGGCTCTTCTGCGGGATCGAGCTGCCGGAGGGCTTGAAGAAGAACCAGCGTCTCGACCAAGCCATCCTCACGCCAGCGACGAAAGCGCCGAAGGGCGCCCATGACGTGAGCGCCTCGCGGGAGGAGATCCTCGCCGCGGGTCATGTCGACGCCTCGGACTTCGACCGGGCGGCCGAACTGGCCTCGAGACTCTTCAGCGCAGGTCAGGCGATCTGCGCGGCGCGCGGGCTCGTTCTTGTCGACACGAAATACGAGTTCGGCAAGACGCCCGCGGGCGACATCGTCGTGATCGACGAGATCCACACGCCCGATTCGTCGCGGTTTTGGCTCGCGGAATCGTACGAGGAGAGATTCGCGGCCGATCTCGATCCTGAACCGCTCGACAAGGACTTTGTCCGTCGGTTTTACACGGCACTTGGCTACCGCGGCGACGGCGAGGCTCCCCCGCTCCCTCCCGAGGTGCGCATCGGCGCTGCAAAACGCTATGTTGAAGCCTTCGAGCGCATCACGGGCGAGACCTTCGAACCGGACACCGAGCCTCCGTTGCCACGCATCGCCAAGAATCTCGGTCTGAAGTAAAAGGTCCTGATGAAGGCTACTGTCCTCGTGCGCTTGAAGTCTGAGGTCCTCGACCCGCAAGGTGACGCCGTACGCCACGCACTCACGAAGCTCGGTTTCGCTGGGGTCGCAGGGGTTCGTATCGGAAAGCTTATTGAAATCGAGCTCGAAGGCTCCGCTGAAGCGACCGCAGGAGCCGACCTGCGCGCACGGCTCGCGAAAATGGCGGATGAGATGCTTGCGAATCCAGTCACCGAGGACTTCGAGATTCAGCTTTGACCCAGGCGCGTGTCAGCGAGGCTGAGGGCGCTCCGTGCGCGTGATAACTTCGCCCGCGACCCACTGAACATTGTCGAGAAGAACCGAGGAATCGAGGATTCCGTCGCTCGTATCCCAGATCATGAATTCGAGCGTGAACGTCTCTCCAGGCGTCACCGGTGCCTGTGACGAGAGCCACCCCGTCGCAGCCCCGCTCACGGAGTTACTCCGTGGGCAATAGGTGCCGACAACACCGAAGCCCGTTCCCGCGAGTTCATCGGGGCCACCGGGGCAGCTTGCCGGCCCCGACTGGCCGATCGGCGTACTGCGACATCCAGCCGTCGCGCCATCGGTACAACGGTCCAAAAACGCGTTGTTCACGCTGACCGGGTTTTTCTTAGCGTCGAAGGAGATGTTGTCAGGCCGTCCGCCGTTGAAGCCCTTCGCGCTCAGGTATGCGATGAACCCGTCATTGAAGTCCGAGCAGATGAACGCGGGCCACTCCCCGGAGTGAAAGTTAAAGTCGAACTTGATCCCGCTCGCATTCTTCGGTGCCTTGAGCTCGAGGCGAAGCGTCGCGACATCGTTGACCTGCATATCCACGGTGCAGCCTACCGCTGGCTTCGGAAACCCCGGAGGCGCGCTGCCATTTCCGCGTCCGCCGAACCAATCTTTGCCCGTGCTCTGTTGACCGCCAAAAGGCGCATCGGGCGCGCCATTATACTCCTGCGCGAACCCCGTACTCAGAACGCCGAGACGCGCCCCCTCGCGCGGCTTGAGGACGTTGCCGAATTTGGTGAGCGTGCCGTGCTGCGCCTCGTCCGGAACGTCGGCGCGGAGGTAACCGCGGGTAAATTTCGCGGACACGAGGCCGAAGCCGCGCGTGGCCGCGTCGTCACAGAGCCCTATCGTTCGGGCGAAGTCTGCGGCACTGCTTCCCGTAGCGGTGGCGTCGCAAGGCGCTGCGTTATCCACCTTCCCGTCATTGTCGTTGTCGCAGCCGTCGCCGGGGATGTCATAGGCGCCCTTGTCCGGCACGCAGGCGTGAGTTCCCTTTTCGAGCTCGGACCCAGAACCGTCGAAAGCGCTAAGCTTACCGGTCTCATCGCCTGAATCGGGGCCAAGCTGCGCGTCCTTTTCGAAGCCGGACCGAGGCGCGGAATCTCCGCACGCAAATACGGGTAGGACTCCGAGGCCCACCACGGACGCGAGAGACACCAAAAGCAAAGCGGCCGGTCGGTGCGCCATACATGTCCGAACCTTTCGGGGGTAAAAGCTACATGCTGAACGGTTCGGGCATGAAGAGCAACGCAAACGCCACGAGCGTGAGCACCGCAACCACCGCGCGACCTCGGTCGAGAGGCTCGCGCCCCGTGGAAGGATGATCAAGCAAGTCGTGGCGACGAAGCACGCCGCCTCTTGCCTCCATCGCCAAGAGAAGGCCGAGGCCAGCAAAGAAGGCCAACGGCAGCACCGGCGAGCGACTATCGCGGGCGACGCTCGCGACAACGACGAGTCCGAGGGTCGCCACCACGCGTGTGCGAAGCGTGAGACTCTCCGGCTTCGGCGCGTCGCCTCGGCCGCGCGCGTTCAGGGTTCCTAAGATTCCAAGCACCTGAAACCAGACAAGCCAAAAAAGTCCGTTTGCGATGTGCTTGCCGAGAAAATAAAGCCCCAACCCAGCCTGGAAATCCCGGGCCGTATGACCTGCGACGATCACCAGGAAGAACACGAGCATGCAGCGATGAACGAGGCGCGCGTACGTGTCCTGCTTCGGGCCAAAAAGGGCAAAGGCGACGTGACCGCCATCGAGTTGACCGACGGGTAGCAAGTTGATCATCGTTACGAACATCCCTCCCCACGCGCCGAACGCGACGGGCGAGAGTTCGAGGTCGGTGCCCGGCCTCTTCGCTGGCGCGGCGAGGTAGTCGAGAAGCCGCATCAGCAGCGATTCACCGAGCTGCACGGAACCTTCGCCCGCGCCTGAGAGCGGAACGAGGTGCGAGTGAGCCGCCCCCCAGAGGTAAAGCGGTATGGCAAAACAGAGTCCCGCGATAGGCCCCGATGCGCCGATGTCGAGCAGCGCTCGGCGCGTAGGAATGACCCCGCGCATGCGGATCACGGCGCCCATCGTTCCAAACGGGCTAAGGAACGGCATCGGGATGAAAAACGGCAGTGAAGCGTCGACTTTGTGGAGGCGCGCCGCAACGTAATGTCCGAGCTCGTGAGCCACGAGTATCGCGAGGAGCGTGCCCGCGAACTGCCCACCGCGCAGCAACGGCTCGCGCGCGAAGTAGGTCGCCGCGAAGCCGTTCGCGGCACCTGCGCCGTCGCTTGAGCCGCCCTGGGTCAAGACACCCGTAGCGAAGACGCTCGCCACCGTGGCGAGAAAAAGCAACGCGTTGGTGCGCCACTTCAGTTCGCTCTGCGGTGCGGGTTCGTCGTGCGAATCCGTGGCTAGCTCTTTCATCCGCGCGGCCTCTTTTTCTCGCCTTCGGCTGGGCTTTCCGCCAGCAATTCGCGAAGTGCCAAGGAAAGGCGCGACAGCTGCGGACGCACGCGCGCGTCGACGCGACCGAGTTCGGTGTGCACGATGAGCGAGCCTCGTGTGAGATCGCTCGACGGCTCGATCAACGCAACCCCGTCGCCGAGCGAAGTCGTCAGAAGCTCCGTCAGAGCTGCGACGTCTTCGGGACATGCCTCAACGCGCACCCGGCGAGCGCCGCGCGCCTGCTTTAACGCCTCGAGAGCAAGGGTACCCACGCGCGCCGCGTCGACGGCAAGAGCTTCGCCGACAAGACGTTCCGCGAGCAAGACGGCTAGCTCGAGGATTCTGTCGAGACGATGCGTGTCCGCTTGGTTTTCGTTTGATCGCGCGACAAGCACCTCTACGGCGACGCGCGCAATTTCGCGTTCGCATGCCTCTTCGACAGCGATTTCAGTACGCGATGCGGCGCTTGCTTTGGCTTCTGCAACGATGTCGGATGCCTTCCGTCGTGCGTCGATGAGGATACGTGCGGCCTCGCCGTGCGCCTCGAAGACCTCCCGCGGCAGCCTACGCGCCAGCCCCACGACGCGCGTGGCTTCGCTCGAACTCGGCGGCGTACTCGCAGCACGCGAAGGCGAGGCCGTGAGCGACGCAGCTTTGATGATGCGTGCCTGCCCAAGACTCATCGCAGGGCCAACTCGGCGATGGCGAACGCTATCTCTTGGCCGACGGCCGCGAGGCCTTGGGCACGCACGGCGCGCCGTGGATCACGAAGCCTCGTCTCGAGTGGGCCGACCCGCAATGCGCCCTCCGCAGACAGCGCTGACGAGGCCTCCTCGACGGTGGCCCCGAGGAGGACGCTCATGGCCACAAAGCTTCGTTCCCACACGCCCTCGAGCCTACACCACGCGAGCTCGCTCCGCGCGAAGTCACGCGGTGCACTCTGAGTACTCGAGCTTCGTAGCGAGGTTCGAGCTGCGCCCTTAGACTCGCTCGATGATCATCGCGAGCGCTTCACCGCCGCCGATGCATATCGAAGCCATGCCGCGCTTCTTGTTCGCGTGTTGAAGCGCGTGGAGAAGCGTCGTTACGATACGAGCTCCGCTCGCGCCAATCGGATGACCGAGCGCCACGGCACCGCCGCGGACATTGACCTTTGCTAGGTCAAGTTTCGACAGTTGTGCGCACACCATCGCGACGACACCGAAGGCTTCGTTAATCTCAATGAGGTCGATGTCATCCACCTTCAGTCCGACCTTCGCGAGCGTCGCGTCCATCGCCTTCGCTGGCGCGGTCGTGAACCACTCGGGCGCTTGGGCTGCGCCGCCGTACCCCACGACGCGGGCGAGCGGAGTCAGGCCGTGCTTTTTTACCGCGGCCTCGCTGGCGAGCACGAGCGCACTCGCGCCGTCATTGATGGAAGACGCGTTGGCCGCCGTAATCGTCCCGTCTTTGCCAAACGCCGGACGGAGGGCTGCGAACTTGGAGGGGTCCCCCTTCGCCGGCCCTTCGTCGTCCTTGATCACGAGCGCATCGCCCTTCCGCTGCGGAACGGCCACGGGCGTAATTTCAGCCATAAAAAGGCCCTCTTTCTGTGCCGCGAGAGCCTTTCGAAAGCTTGCCGTCGCGTACTCGTCTTGGGCCTCGCGCGAGATTTTGAACTCGGCGGCGGTCTTGTCTCCACACACGCCCATGTGGACGTTCGCGTAGGGGTCCCAAAGGCCGTCGTGAATCATGCCGTCAACCAACGTGCCGTTCCCCATGCGGTAACCCTGACGCGCTTTGTCGAGGTAGTACGGCACGTTGGACATCGACTCCATGCCGCCCGCGACCACGACGTCGCGATCGCCCAGCGCAATGGCTTGCGTCGCAAAGACGAGCGCTTGCATGCCCGACCCGCAGACTTTGCTCACGGTTGTAGCCTGCACGCTGTCAGGAACTCCTGCGCCTAGCTGAGCCTGCCGCGCAGGCGCTTGACCCATACCCGCGGAGAGCACGTTCCCCATAAAAATCTCGCCGACGAGCTCCGGGGCCAACTTCGCGCGTTCGAGCGCACCTTTGATCGCCGACGCGCCGAGCTGCGCAGCCGTCAACGACGAAAGCGAGCCGAGGTACGCACCAATGGGGGTGCGCGTTGCGGAGACGATAAACACGGGGGGGCGAGCACTGGAAGACATGGTCTGACTCCTTTAGCGCGCAGGCTTAGCACGCCTTTTGAAACCGCCCTATCGTGGGCGAATGCTCGCTCACTCACGCTCTCGCTCGGTCCGCCGGCTTCAGGCAAGGTGTTCGGTCCTGGCCGGTGGGTGTGCGCTCGTTTCAGGTATCACCGCAGGGGCGAGCGCATGCGGGCACGAGCCCTCGAGCGGAGCATTATCCGTCGCTGAAGAGGCTTCGAGCGGCGTCGTCTCACCTGGCGAATGCCCGCTTTTAGTCCCGGCGAACGGAGCCATGTGCGCACTCCCCGAGGGGACCACGTGCGACTTCGGCAGGTGCGGAACACGCGTCGCACGCTGCGCTCACGGGACCTGGCAATTCGGTTCGAACAGCGCTCCGGCACCGCCCTGCCCTGCCGACGTTCCGATCCGTGGCAGTTTTTGTCCCCCGTGTTGGCCAACGGAAGCGACGTGCTTTTACGGCAACGATGCGTGCCGCGCGCCCGACGCAAGCCCGCTTTTATCAAGGGCCACGTGCCCACAAAGCACGTGGCTTGTCGCGGTTGAAGCTTGCCGCGACGGGGGAGGCGCAGATGTTCAGCGTGACGGCGAGCCCGACGCAGACTAGAGAGCTTCGACTCACCATGGTTGACACGAACAAGCTCACCTCGTTTCTCGACACCAACAAGCTCAGCGGCAAGCGCCTGCTCGCCGTCTCCCACAAGCTCGAGACGCTGCAGCGCGAAGACCGCGCCATCAAGCTCGCCAAACGCCAGGGGAAGAAGGCTCTCGCGGCCGGCACGGCGAAGGAGGGCGACAAATTAGAGGTCACCAAGCCGCGTTCGGGTCGCCCAATCACCCCGCGGGGTCTCGCGAGCGCTCTCGCGGGCGGTACGCTCAGCGGTCCGGCAAAAAACCGTATCCTCCGCGCCGTCAATGTGATGCTCGAGCAAAAGAAGAAGGACAAGGTCGAACTCAAGACCCTGTTCTAGATTCTACGCGAGACGAGCCAAGGTTCTCATTTCTCTCCGATTTTCGTCGAACTCGCGGGGGTCCAATCACCGCGACTTCGACTCGGCCCGTGCCGGCTGGGTCCCGCTCGAGTGACTTCAAGAGACCGCGTCAACCGCGCCATGGTCGCCCGGGTGTGGTCGCGTAGCGAAAATCGGTCTTGTTCACGTCCCTCTGAAGGCACGGTGGAGAAACGTCGTTTCGCGCAAACGCGAGCAGCTGCGTTGTCGTACGAGCTTACCGCATTGAGCACGCAAATTAGCGGCGTACGGCTTTGCGTGAGCGAGACAAGGCGTAGAATATGGCGGATACCTGTCGAGGTCCCATTCCCATGCATCGGCGCCACGCGTCATAGACGCATGACGTGACTTTTAAGCTCGAAGGGGCGGAACCTGCCGCCTAACTCGACGGGACGGGTAGCCGGATCGGATTAAGAAGTTGAGAGCCCAACGTGAGCTCGGGAGAGCTAGCCGCGATGGGAGCGTCGCACGACAAACTCCCGCGCGTCAAAATAGACCACCGCCACTATCACTGCAAACGCGACGAGAGCCATTCGCGTAATGGTGACCGGTAAAGGCTCCAGTGGTCTAGTTCTCGGCTTCCTTTTTGGTATTAGTGAGTCTTCTTCTTCTTGTGCGGTTTCGCGTGGGCTTCGGGCGCCTTATCACCGGCGTGACCCGCCTTTGCGAGGTGCATCTCGAGCGTGTCGCCGTGCGCCTTTACTTGGTAGTTAGGCACGCCGTCTTTGAACGTTACGGTGAGTTCTGCTCCGTTCGGTTCATTGGCAATCGCGATCGTCTTGATACGCAAGTCCTTCGCCGCGAGCGAGGCTGCGGCATCGAGTGACTTGCGGCCTGGAATGACAACCGTGAAGCCCGACGGCTGCGAGGCGCCCTCGATGCGCCCAACGACGCCGTCCATCTTGATCTTGACCACATTACCGTGGGTCACTGAACCGTTGCCAAACGGTGTGACGTGACCTCCGGCCGCCCCCGTGGGCGGGTTTGTAAATGAATCGGTAACGGCTGCGGGAGCCGCGACGACAGGAGGCGGAGGCGCGACCGCGACCGGAGCGGGTATTTCGACGGGAGCCTCGACAGGCGCGACCGCCACGACAGGCGCAGGCGCTGGTTTTCGCATCAAAACCAAGCCGAAAATCGCGGCCACACCGATAGCTCCACCTACGGCCATGCGTTTTTTCGTCACCGCGAGCTTCGGCGTGGCGAGCAGATCATCGTTGGCCGTCGGCTCATCGATCTCACCGCGAACAACCTTCCGACCAGCCGTGTGCAGTCCCCCGCCCGGGGCTGGGGCCGTCGTTCGGCGAACGGGCGTCTCTATGTCGGCCCCCGCGACGTTGCGTTTCGCGCTGGCACGCGCGGCAAGAAGTGCGACCGTGGTCTGCGCGCGCTTCGCCCACGTGAGCAGCGCCGGCGTTACCTTCGCCGCGTTACGCGCGAAGGCACTTTTAAGGTCGTGCGCCTCATTGCCGTGAGCCGACGCCGACGCGAGGTCTTCGGCGTGAACGTCGACCGCCATCTCGTCATGAGAATCATTTTCGGGCGCTCCGTCCGCCTCGTCGCCCATCGCGCACGGCACGAGCGAGCCGCCATCGACCGAGTTCGCGTTGTCGGACGCATGAGTCATGGAAGCGACGTCGGCGGTGTGGGCGGCTTCGTCGTCGTAACGAAGGGTCACGACAAGCTGAGGAATGCGCGTGTCACGCTGCACTTCGACCTCGACGCGATCAATCAACGCGGGGCGCTTGCTGCCGGTCGTGGCGTCCTCGAGGTCGAGCTGTTTGCCGACCTGGAGGAACCCGAGCTCACTGAAGGCGGTCACGCTCGACCCGTTCACGCCTTTGACGCGCGCGCGCATCGGCGACGCGAGCCCGTCGATGTGCAACCGGACCTTACGGCCCTGCGGCGGGTGAATCGCCATGCCATCTTCGACCATGCCGATCATGCGCTGAAGGGCGGTCGCGCTCGTTGCATCGAGGTTCGTGAAGCGAATGCCGAACTCCCCTCCCTCGCCCATGTCGTCACGCCACAGCACCTCGCCGGCGGCGACGACGACCAAGCCTTGGCCGGCGTCGAACCGGCAGGTCACGGGTTGCCCTATTTCGGGCAAGTACGCGGTTCGAAGGTGCATGCCTTCTTCCGACAAATTGACGGCTTGCGCCTCGAACGACGGGCCGAGCGCGCCGCCGATCTCGACCATGCCATCGAACGGGATCCGGGATGCGTCGGACACGCGGCGATCGCTTGCAGTGCTCATGAGAGTCTCCTTCGACTGGTCCTTGGTCCTAAGGAGAATCGAGGCAAGGGGCCAAGTTTTTGCCGCGCGCACGACCCGTCGTGCGCCACGCGACCGTCGAAAGTCGCCGAAGTCGCCGAAGTCGCTCAAGGCGGAGGCGTCGTCGGTAGCCTTGCCGTTTTCGCAGCCTACTGCTTAATCCATAAGTTCGACCTTGGCGTTCGCGTCGTGGTGGCGCCGGGGTTGGCGGGACACGGCACCTGGGGATTCGGGACCCCGGCACCTTTCCAACCGATACCGTGGGGTACAGTGGGCACCGGATTTGGCGGTGGCTTCGAGCTTGAAGCCAACCTCTTCGAAGCCGGACAAGGCACTGTCACGGCCAACGTCGTTCCTTTTGTTATCGCGGGCTTCCAGACCAGCGCCTTCGCGATTCCGATCGGCATGGCCTATCGGTTTCAGTAAAGCTCAAGGAACCCTCGCTATGAGCACAGGGTCAAAGAGGTATATTTGAGTGTTTCTTCGGCGGATTCGTGTCGCGCTTGTCTTTGAGCATTTCGAGCGCGCGGTGTAGGCGACTACGGAGCGTTCGAGGATAAATCACCTCGTCGATAAAACCGAGTTCGGCGGCCTTGTACGGGTTCGCGAATCGCTCACGGTAGTCGGCAATGAAGGCGGCCCGCGCGGCGACGGGGTCGGCGGCTTTGGCAATTTCGTTGCGATGCACGATATTCACGGCGCCATCTGGCCCCATTACGGCAATCTCAGCCGTCGGGAAGGCAAGATTGTAATCCGCACGGATATGCTTTGAAGCCATCACGTCGTAGGCGCCGCCGTAGGCCTTGCGCAGAATCACGGTCACCTTCGGGACCGTCGCCTCAGCGAAAGCGAACAAGAGCTTTGCGCCGTGGGTAATAATGCCGCCGTATTCTTGGTCCGTCCCGGGCAAGAACCCTGGCACGTCGACAAACGTAACGAGTGGCAGATTAAAGCAATCGCAGAAGCGCACGAAGCGCGCGGCTTTCTTCGAGGCGTCGATATCGAGCACGCCCGCTAAGACTTGAGGCTGGTTCGCAACCACGCCGACGGCCCGGCCCCCAATGCGCGCGAAACCAATCACAATATTGGCCGCAAAGAGCTCGGCTATCTCAAACAAGTGAGCGTCGTCGACCACAGCTCGGATGACGTCTTTCACGTCGTACGGCTTGTTCGACTCGAGCGGAATCATCGTATCGAGCTCTGGCACATCGCGAAGCGGCGGGTCTTCCGTCGGCTTGAACGGCGGGTCTTCGTGGTTGTTCGAAGGCATGAACGACAACATCTCGCGAATCTGCGCGATGCTCGTCTTGTCGTCGGGCGCCGTTAGGTGGCATACGCCGCTCTTCGAAGCGTGCGCGGTCGCGCCGCCGAGGTCCTCCTTCGTCACCTCTTCATGAGTCACCGCCTTGATGACCTCGGGGCCGGTAATGAACATGTAGCTCGTGCCTTCGACCATCAAGATAAAGTCGGTAATCGAAGGCGAGTAAACCGCGCCGCCCGCACACGGTCCCATGATGGCGCTAATCTGAGGAACCACCCCACTCGCAAGCGTGTTGCGAAGGAAGATGTCCGCGTATCCGGCCAGAGACTCAACGCCCTCTTGAATCCGAGCTCCGCCCGAGTCGTTGAGCCCAATGACCGGCGCGCCGACCTTCATCGCGAGGTCCATCACTTTGCAAATCTTTTGCGAATACGCGCCGGAGAGTGAACCCCCGAAAACGGTAAAGTCTTGCGCGAAGACAAAGATCTTCCGACCGTCGACGAGACCAAAGCCCGTGATGACTCCGTCGCCGAGCACTTTTTGCTGGTCCATTCCGAACTCGGTGCACCGGTGCGTGACGAACCGGTCCATCTCGACAAAGGACCCAGGGTCGAGAAGCAAGTCGATACGTTCGCGCGCCGTCAGTTTGCCCGACTCGTGCTGCTTTTTAATGCGATCCAGGCCGCCTCCGAGCAGCGCCTGGGCGTTCAAATCGTCGAGACGCTGCATGTGGGCTTCCGGACGCGTGCTCGAAAGCGACGCGGCGGGAGTGGCGACAGACCCTGGTGGCACGAGGCGGGGAGCAGACATCGCAGGCGTTATAGGCTTCTTCTGACCGCTCTGTCATCCGATCGAGAAGACCTGTCGGCGGTCTCACGAAGGTCGCCTCGGCCGAGCCATCCAAGCCTGCTCGCGCTTCGCTGGCTTCTCGACGGTCGCCCTTCTATCCTCCGTGTGCGGATGAACTCCTCGACCCTGCCCAGTCCGTATCCTGCGCCCGGAGAAATCATCGGCGACTCCTGGCAGGTGGAGAAAATCCTCGGAGAGGGCGGTATGGGCGCCGTGGCGCGCGCGTGGGATTTGATTCTGCACACGCCCGTGGCCATCAAATTCATGAACCCGCAATACTTGTCGTTCCCAGGAGCGGAAGAGCGGTTCATCAACGAAGGAAAGGCCTCCGCGCTCATCAAGAGCGACCACGTCGTGCCCGTCATGAAGGCAGGCAAGACAAGCACTGGGACGCCTTACCTGGTCATGGAGTGCCTCGAGGGCGCCGACCTTTCTCAGGTTCTCTCGCGAGACGGACACCCCGGGCTGCCACTCGAAAGGGCGGTCCACTTTGTCCTTCAAGTGCTTCGCGCGCTGCAGGCGGCACACGCGATTGGCATCGTGCATCGGGACATGAAGCCGTCGAATTGCTTTGCCGTAACGAAGGATGGCGAAGAAGACTTCGTAAAAATCCTCGACTTCGGAATCAGCAAAATTCAACAACCAGGCAGCGTTTCGCTGACGCAAACGAACTCGGCGCTGGGTACGCCTCTCTACATGTCGCCCGAGCAAGCGAGAAGCCCGCGCGACGTCGACGCGCGGTCGGACCTCTATTCCGTTGGCGTGATTCTCTACGAACTTCTCACCGGACAAACACCCTTCGCTTCGGAGACCGGCGAGTTCACAGAGATCCTTTTCAAGTTGTTCACGGCCGAGCCGCCGCCCATCCAAACCGTGCGGCCCGACCTGCCTGATACACTGGCTACGGCCGTTCACACGGCACTCGCACGCGAAGTCAGCGAGCGTTTTGCAAGCGCGCTCGAGATGGCCGAATCGCTAGCGCCATTCGCCCGCGAGCGTTCACAAAACGTTCTGACCCGCATGCGTGCGTTCAAAGCGCCACGCCGGGCTTCGGTCGCCGCTCCCGCAGACCTCCCGCAATCGATGGTGGCGTTTTCGAAGCTCCAACAGGGGTCGCAAACCGACGCGATGGCCGGCCGGCCGGCGGTGCCCGACCCAAAGCTCGTTGAGACGCAGGCCGACCTGACGGCGCAACCGACCGCAACGGTCCCGAAGCAGCTCGAGACGCTCGCCCTGTCCGGAGCACCCGGCGCGGGAGTCGGGATTTTACCGCCGCGGCTCGTCGACGCTCGCGCGCTCGTCGATTCTCCCGTGGCCACCAAGAGCGCCGGGTCCGGATCCCCCAACGGTCCGCTGGGCGGTGTGCCGCTCGAGCATCGAAGCCATAGCAGTCTCCCTGGCGCGCGCTCCCCCCTCGTTTTTGCGTTACCGATTATCACGGTGGTGGCTATGGGCGTCGCCGCTTTCACGTTTACACGAGGCCCAGCCAAGCCCCTACATAACGCCACCTCCACAGGGGACGCCGTGACATCCACGGGTACCGCCACGTCCTTCGCACAGCCCGCCGCGTCAGCTCTCGCTTCGACACACACCGGCATCAACATCGCCGCACCTATCGCGCCCGTGATCGCTGCATCCTCGAGTGTCTTGTCGATTCCGAACGTAAGCAGTGCACCGATTCATGGACCCACGCCGCCGCCTCGAGTCCCCTCGCACGGCCTTAGTCCTAACGTCCTTGATACGACCATCCACCAGTGAAGTTCGCCGACACGAAGCCAAGCCGCGAAAGAACCAACGTGACAACGAACACAGCATGTACTTCACAGTCGCGGCTCGCCTCCTACTCGTCGCGAGGCCTCGCGCTTCTTGTCGTTTCGGCGGTTGTTGCGCCGTCACTGCTTTTGGCGACTGAAACGCAAGCGACAGCGCAACCCGCGAAGCGGAAGACGCTTCGCGAGCAATTGCCGGCTGATGCTCAAAAACATTGGGATACCGCACTTGCCCTCTATCAGCGAAGCCAATGGGACGGCGCCCGCACAAGCTTCAACGCAGCGTACGAAGCGTCGAAGAATCCTCGGGTTCTCTTCAACGTCGCGGTTTGCGAGAAGAACTTGGGGCGCTACGCGCGGGCCATCGACGTCTTTAAGCGGCAACTCAGCGACGGCAAAGGCCAGCTCGAGGCAAGCGAGGAGGCCGACGTAAAGGCGCAGATCCAAGGACTTGAGCAGTTCGTTTCCCAACTGACGATCGAGGTCAACGAGGTAGGCGCCGACATCTATGTCGACGAAACCAAGGTCGGTGTATCCCCGCTAGCATCGCCTATCAGCGTGCAGCTCGGCGAGCGTCACGTGCGCGCAACCAAGCCTGGCTTCGCCGACGCACGCGAAGCCCTCGAGCTGAAGGGCGGCGCGAGCGGGCGCGTCTCGCTCAAGATGTCACCGATGACCAAGACCTCACTCGTGAGCGTCTCTGTCGTCGGTCCCACCAACGCTGTCATAAAGATCGACGGGAAAGAGGTCGGTCCAGCACCCTACAGGGGCCAGGTCGCGGTCTCTAGCGAAACGCACCAGTTCTCTGCCGAAGCCCCCGGGTATGTCTCTGCCACCCAAAGCGCGATCATCCGCGAAAACGAAGGATTAAACCTTACGTTGCAACTTTCCGAAGAGCAGCAAAAGGGGAAGCTCATCGTAGGTACGCGTCCGGAAGGCGCAATCATCGAAATCGACGGCAGTCCTGTGGGTGCATCGCGTTGGGAGGGCGCCCTGAGCGTCGGGACTCATCAAGTCGTAGTCAAAAAGCAGGGCTACTACGCCTGGAGCTATGACGTCGAGGTTCCAAAAGGTGGCGCGCGAACCGTGAGCGCCGCGCTGAGCGAAGACCGCAACACGGGCTTCGTTCCATGGCTCATCGGGACGGTGGTGGTCGTTGGCGCGAGCGCCGCCGCGATCTACTTCGTCACCCGACCGAAAGACGAGGAGCCCGTGAAAGGTACGCTTCCGCCGTTCACCGTCGGCACGCCCTCCATGCGCTTCTAGCTATTGCATATTACATACAACACAGCCGTTTGCGAACGCGGCTTTGCCTCGAAGGAATGACTTATGCGCGAGTCGACACGTCGTGCCCTAACGGCCGCTACTCTTATTTCTGGCGCCGTGGCGTGGGCGGGTTGTGAAGGAAAGAAGCAAACGGAATACGTTGCGGGCGTGTCGACGCAGGTGCGTGTTCCGCGCGACCTCAAGGCCATCCGGATGGACGTAAGTGTCGGCGGTGTCGTCCAGTTTTGCCGTACGTACCGCGTCTATGACGGGAAAGTGCAGCTCCCAAGAAGTCTTGGCCAACTTCCTTCGCAAGGCACGCCGGGGCCCGACCCGATCACCGTGACTGTGAGCGGCTACACAAAGGAGTTCTCGGAGACGACTGGAAATAGCGTCTTCGACAATTGCACCAGCGTCGCGCCTGAGGTGGGCAACGTGGACCAAGGCACGCGAATTCTTAGGCGAAGCAGGCAGCCCTACGTCGCCGATAGCGTTCTCTTCTTGCCCATGCCGCTCAAGTATTCGTGTTTCGACTTCCTCGGATGCGAGGACGAAACCAAGACGTGCAAGGCCGGTCGGTGCGTCGACGCAAAAGTCGACGAGACGAAGCTGCCGAAGTACGCGAGCGACCTTGTCGACGGCACCGGCGGTGGTTGCTTTCCGGCGGCACGGTGTTTTGAGGGAGCGGCTCCCGCGGTCGTCGTGAACGCCGACGATTGCACCTACGCCGTCCCGAACGCGCCACCGAGCTCGCCTCCCCAGGTGGAAGGAGCGCCGCCGAATCCGTTCCCTAAGACAGGAGATGGCGTAAATGTTGAAATTACGTACGACGGTGGACTCAACCGCGAGATCCTCGACCGCGACGACCAGGAGGGATTCGCCGTGCCTGACGCGAACAAGCCACAGCAGTTTCGCCTCGCGCCCGGGCTCTGCGACCTCGTCAAGGGCTACGGGCCGGCCGATGCCGCGCACGCCGAAGGAGTCCACACGTCCCACCGCATCACCAGTGTGCGGGTGAGCGGGACGTGCCGCGCCAAAGGGCCGTTTCAGCCACTCTGTGCGAGCGATCAACTCGCCGCAATGGGCGTCGACGCGAACGGCGCAGCACCCAACGCCGCGTCGCCACCCGCGTGCAGACCGATTGAATTAACACCCCCGAAGGCGGCCCTTGTTGTCTTAGCCGACGATACGAAAAACAGCGACGCGTTCTACAAGCAAGCGCCAGCGCAGACTATCGGCCTCCCCCTCTCGGACCCCGCTTTTTCTAATACGAAGATAGGGTTATCGTTTTTCCCCGGCAGCGGCGCGTGCGCCACGCCTGGTTCGTTCGCCTTGGCCGTCGCGCCCGAGTTTGCTCGAACGGTAAAGGTCGCCATACAGACACAATTCGCGAATCGCAGTGCCGGTGACGGCGCTCTGTTGAAGCCTCTCGACACTCACGTGAACCTGGATGGCGCCCTTCGCGACGCTTACGCGTTTCTCGGCAAGCCCGAATATGCGACGTACTACCGCCGCGCGGTTCTCGTGGTGGGCAACCGCGAATTTGACCAACAGCGATGCGAGCTAACACCCGCGAGCCAGGCGGCGGCCGCGCGCTTGACGAAAAAGGTCGCCACTTACGTGCTGTTGCTTACGCCGAATACGTCGGGTGGTGGTGACACCACCAGCGCGGTGGCAGGCGCAAGTGAACTCGCTCTCGCCGGCGGCACGCTCAGCGCTTACGACGCACGTGCCAACAAGGGTGTCGCGCAGAATGCCTTTCAGGCCGTTGTCAATGACCTCGCGACGTGCGTTTACGACGTCTCCGACCCAGCGCTACGCCCCGCCGCAACGGACGTCCTCACCTACACAAATCCAATTGACCCGTTGGCATCGACGAGGACCATCGGGTTCAACAGCGCCTGCAGCAGCGAGGCCGTGGCCGGCGTCGGATTCGGCGTCGACCCGACCGAAACCAAGCGCTTATTCCTTTGCAAAGACTCATGTGACGCGTACCGAAGTGTGTTGCGTAATGCGGGGCTGTATTCGGCGCAAAACACGATGCCAGCTATCGCCGTTCCGATCTTTGCGCACAAAGAGGGGTGCATGCCGACGCCGAATGTCACGAGCGCCGTCCCCGCCGTTCCCTGACTTTTGAGCGAAAGTCCCCTATCGAATCACGGCCCGAACATCATACCAATGAACGGGCCGATGTAGACCTGCGTTCCCGTCGCAAGTTCGTACGCAGGCGTGGTGAGGCCACTCGGGCCGAGCGATCGACCGCCGCTTTTGGGCGTCGTCGGAATCTGATCGAACGATCGAGGACTTTCAACCAACAGCGACAATCCAAGAGCGACCGTCGTGTGACCGGTCAAACGATACTGAATGCTGGGTTCAAGGGAGAGGACCGGAGAAAGGTAGCCTTCCGCGTCCGGAGCAAAAACATCGCGCGCGTTGCTGTTTGCCGCGGCGGTCGTCTCACGCGAGAGGTGCAGCGAGCTATAGGCGAGACCTACGCCGCCCGCGAGACCGAAGCGAAGCGCCTCGCTCTGAAACGTGAGGCGCACGCGCACAATCCCGAAGCCTCCGACGCGGCGTACGACAAAGGACTCCACGCGCGCCGGATCTGGACCGAGCCCCGGGTCGGTGGTCGAAGCAGCCCACGTCAAGGAGGGGGACGATTGGTCATAGTGAGCGCCGGCGAAGAGCTCGATACCTACCGGATCCCAATGGTATCCGACGAACCCGGTAATCCCTCCGCCGAGGCCTCCGGTTGCGCCTTCACACGCCGTGAGCTCTGCGGGCTTCGCGCCTTCGCACGTCTTCTGCATCGCGTGCTTCATCCCGCCGGGCAACCACGTCATCAGCAAACCGAAGCCACCATAGAGCCCCTCCAGCGGGCGACTCTCGGCCTGCACCGCACGCGTGTCGATCTTCGTTGAAAGCATCAGCGTAATGCTTCGAGCGAGCGTCTCTTTGTCTTTGAGCTCGAGGGACTCCTCGAACGGCTCATAGCCCTCGCGAGAGATGCGAAGGACGTGCGTGCCTGCGGGCACCTCTTGGCTGAACACGCCTTCGCCAACAAGCTTGCTATCGAGGTAGATAAGCCCTTTGCCGTCGCTCGTACTTACCTTGAGCGCACTCGTACGGCTTGAGGCGACAAGGTCAATGTCGGTCGTTGTGGCGCGCTCCACGACTCGCCTCTCGGACAACACGGCGACGCCGGGGCCGCGGCCGCCGACCTCGTGCGGCCCTGCGTCGACGTCGCCCGTCCATGGAGCGTCGCCCATATCGATACCGTCGACAAGCACCCGGATCGCCTTCCCTGCCTTCTCTTTCACCACAAGTCGCCCTTTGGTGGTCCGCGCGTCGAGCTTGGCCGTCACGGACTGCGTCGATCGGGGAGCAACGTTTGGCACCTGATCAAACGGCGTGAATCCATCTTTCGTGACGCGTACGCGATGTGGCCCCTGCCCCAAACGCAACGCTGTTACGAGTGGCGACGTGCCAACAGGCCTCTCATCAACCGTGACCGTCGCGCCGACCTCACTCACGTCGAAGGCGAGCAAACCCGTTCGGTCTGCGAGTTCCTTCAGGCGCGACTCGCTCAGCTTTTTCTTTTGACTCGAGGCTGTCGAACCGTAGGTTTTGAGCCATTCGTCGTAGGCCGCATAAGCCTCGGCGTCGTGCCTCTGCTGATACTGCGCGTTGGCCAGCCCCTCCAGCGCGTCGGGACTCGGCAGGACGGTATGGGCAGCTGCAAACTCCGTGGCCGCGCGCGCCCAGTCTTTTGACGCAGCCGAACGCATCCCACTCGCCAGTGTCGCTTTTGGATCGGCGGGTTGCGCCGCGGCGACCGAGGGCATGAGCAGGCCGCAAAAGAGGACACGCGCAAGGACGGACCGGCGCCTCGAACGTGCAAAGGAGAGCGGGTGCGAGAGCATTTGCGCGAGCCTATCGGAAACCTCTCGCCCGGCGAAGTCCCGAACCCATCCGCCGCACGATACAGGACGGAGCACGATGCGCGCGCAGCGCCGCTTCTCCTAAGGCGGGTCAACGTACGTGACGTGCTCGCCGCGAAACGTCCGGAGAGTCGTGAGTCCATCGCCGCGTTCGACGACGTAGTCGGGTGAGAGCGGCACCTTTCCCTTCCCTCCCGGCGTGTCGCAGATCAACTTCGGCATCGCGATTCCGGTGAGCCGACCT
The DNA here is from genome assembly GCA_025353725.1 of Polyangiaceae bacterium. Classification (GTDB taxonomy): domain Bacteria; phylum Myxococcota_A; class Polyangia; order Polyangiales; family Polyangiaceae; genus Labilithrix. The sequence goes on from JANXOF010000016.1 coordinate 93,066, forward strand.
TGCAGCTGTTCGAGGAGTTCGACTCCTTTAGAGAGCGGTGTCCGCAGATGAGCCGTGCCGCGAACGGGGTCGGTTTGAAGCAGGTAATAAGGCCGCACGCGCGCTCGGATCAAACCACGAAATAGCGACTCCAAAACCTCCGCGTTGTCATTTATTCCGGCCAAAAGCACGGTTTGGTTCATGACGGGAAACCCGCCGTCCGCGAGCCGCGAGCACGCCGCAACGGACTCTTTCGTAAGCTCTTTCGGATGATTAAAATGAGTCATGACCCATACGGGATGGTGTTTGCGAAGCGCCCGAACGAGCTCCGGGGTGACGCGCATCGGCAACGTTACGGGAACGCGTGTCGCGAGCCGAATCGTCTCCACGGACGCTATCGCGCGGATGCGCCCGAGAACGCGGTCGATCCGATCCGTGCTCATCGCGAGCGGGTCGCCGCCGCTCACGATGACATCGCGAATCTCGGGATGCGCCGCGATCCACGTGAACGCGGGCTCGAGCTTCGCAAGCGAGACCGGACCGCCGCCATCGCCGACCATACGCGAGCGCGTGCAAAATCGGCAGTACACCGCGCATTGGTCCGTTACGAGAAGGAGCACGCGGTCGGGATAGCGCCTGACCAGGTTGGGAGCGACCTCGTGGTTCACCTCCCCGAGCGGGTCGGTCATATCGCCGGGCACCTCGCGAGCTTCGTCAATGCATGGAACGCACTGGCGCCGGACCGGGCATGTCGCATCCTTCGAATCGCAAAGCGACAAGTAATAAGGCGTTATGGCGACCGGAAGGCCTTCGCGGTCCGCTCGACGCGCCCCTGCGAGTTCCTCGGGCGTAAGAGCGAGCACGCGTTCGAGATGCGCGACGGAACGAACGCTCGCGCGAAGCTGATCTTGCCAATCGCGAGGACCTCGCTTTCCAACCCGTATCGGCTTTGCCTCGGGCCGACGAACAAGCGAGGAAGAGGAAAGAAGTGCTGCCATTCGCTCAGTGCCCCGCATCCGACAGAAGCCCCATATCGACTCGAACTGTACCGAGCGCGGCTTCGTCGACTTCGACTTTGATGGACTTTCGTAGTTCAGTGACGAGCTCTTCCTCTTTCGCCCGAAGCTTGTCTTGCGCAAGCTTTACGCGAATCGAGCGCTCGGCCTCCTCGTATGACCGTTCGTGCGCTGGGATTTTTTGGGTCAGGCGAACAACGTAGAATTTGCCATTCGAAGCGACGACCCTATCCGCGATGCCGCCCAACTCAGCCACCTCGAAAGCCGCGGCCCGCACCTCGGCGGGGATGCGGGTGTTCTCGCCTCGCGCGTCCCCGGGAGGGGACACAATTCCCAGGTCGCCGGCAAGGTCAACGGGCACATTGGCCCGAGCCTGCGGGTCAATCGACTTCGCGCGCACGGCTTCGCCCCATGACGCGGCGAGTGAATTTTTTTGCGCCATGGCAAGAGTGGCGCGAGCCGACGGCTCGTCGCGCAAAATAATCGCGGAAACACGACGACGCTCAGGGTCCTTGTAGTCTGCACGATGAGCCTCAAACCAACCGCGCACTTCGGCCTCCGGGACATCGGCTGGAGAAGGCGCATTCTTCCGAGCCTCTGCGAGCATCGCGTCGCGGAGAATCGCGCGAAGCTCCTGCTGCGCGAGGGGCTCCTTGTCATAGCCCTTTGCAAGCGCCTCCTTCGCAAGGAGCTGAACCGTAATCATTTCGTCGAGCAGTTCCTTGCGCCGCTCGGTCGACTGGTAGCGAAGCCTGTCGAACTGGTCCATATGCTCGAGTGCGGCGGCGTAGTCTCCAAGCGTAATGGTGTCTGTCCCGACACGAGCAAGCGTTTGGGCAGCCTGCTCGGCTGTGAGCGAGCTGGGCTGCGCGTGCCCCGCGTCGTGACTTTCGGAGTCCGCGCTACCTGTCCTGTCACAGGCCTTACATCCGCTGGTGCCGATCGCGACGGCCAGCCCGAGCAAGACCGGACCTCCAAACGCACACGCGGCTGCGGTTACAGCTACTGGCGGTACGATCGACAGCGGAACGCGGAACGAAACAGAACGACGAGACTTCACGGCGGCGAAACGTACCACCGCGCGGCGTCCCTTGCACGCCCCCCGGCCTACGACTAAGCACCGCCGGTATGCGGGATCCTCGCGCCGATGGCTCGTTACCACTCTCTGAATCTGGGCCACGCCTGGACACGATGGCGCCGCCACCGCGCGATCCGAAACTTCGCTACAAGCGCATCATTCTTAAGCTCAGCGGAGAGGCCCTGTGTGGGTCTCAGGGGTTTGGCATCGAACCTAGCGTGCTGAAGACTACCGCCGAAGAGCTCGCGGACGTCTACGCGGCCGGCGTTCAGGTTGGGATCGTGGTGGGCGGCGGAAACATCTTCCGTGGTCTCAAAGGCGCAAGCGCAGGGATGGACCGCGCTCAGAGCGATTACATGGGCATGCTTGCGACGGTGATGAACTCGCTCGCGCTTCAGGACGCACTCGAAAAGTGTGAGGTTCCCACTCGCGTGCAAACTGCACTCGAAATTAGGTCCATCGCGGAGCCGTACATCCGACGTCGAGCCATTCGCCACTTCGAGAAGGGGCGCTTCGTCATCTTTGCAGCCGGGACGGGAAATCCCTACTTCTCGACGGATACTGCCGCTGCGCTCCGCGCCATGGAGGTTCACGCCGATGCGCTGTTCAAAGCAACCAAAGTACAAGGCATTTACGACAAAGACCCCGTGAAGTTTTCCGACGCCTCCATGTATTCAAATATGACGTTTGACCGATTCATCAATGACCGAATCGGCGTGATGGATTCGACGGCGGCTACGCTCTGCCGCGACAACCACATGCCCATTCGAGTTTTCAAGCTGACAGACCCTGGGAACATCAAGCGCGTCGTGTTTGGGGAGCCCATCGGCACTATCGTTCAGGGCTAAGTCACGTTAGCGAGCTCATCGCGGTTTGGCCGTGCTCAAACGGCGGGGCTCACGCCAGACCTGACCCTTCCGCATCGAGTGCCGTTCGGACGAGACTTGCGACTTGCACGGCGCTGGATTCCTCGAGCGCGCCGAAGACCGCGCGCGCGTCGAGAATAGCGAGTCCTACACTCGCGCACGCTTCCTCGAGGGCTTGCGAAGCGGCCTCGTCGAGGCGAACGAGGAGTGTTGCACCCGCGAGGGCGAGTGGCCATAGGGGCGCGTACACGGGCACCAACGGGAGCGCGACGATATCAAGTTCGACGCCGTCACCGAGCCTTATCGTGGCGACGACATAGGGCACCGGGACCGGCGGGGCGCCGTCTGGACCTGAGAAGGTATCGGCGAGCGACAGGACCGTATGTCCAAAAACGGCAAGACGCGCCGGTGTCGCGGCAAATACGAGCCGTGCGGCACCGGAAAAACCAGGAGACTTCGCTCGCGCCGCAGAGGCGCGCAGCAAATGCATCTGGTCCGGGCCGCAGAGCTGCACCCGCAAGGACGCGAGCCCAAGGTGCTTTATGCGGCCCAATCCGTCGAGACGAAGAAGCGACTCCACGATGGCGGCGTCCATGTGAGGCAACTCATCAAGGAGGTCGTCGACCATGGAAGGCACCCGAAGGCGCGACAATACGTGCTGTTCGACTTCCGACAACACGTCCGTAGCCAGACCTTCTACGGCCATAAGCATGTTAGCGAGAAGCGGCTCCGCGATTCCGTAGAGGTCGCGGGTCCTTTCGACCAGCGCGCGGGCTTCGGCCAAAAGCGTCGGCGTGGACCCGTGGAGGCGTCGCATGATCGCGGGTGCCCCGGGTGCAAACGTCGCGCTACCCACGCGTTCGCCAAGCATGCGCACCAAGGCTTTACGCCCTTCTAGCCGAATGTAGACGGCGTCGAAGATGTCGCCATTCACCCATCGAATTTCGCCCGACCCTTTCGGAGTCGTGACCGTGAGCGTGCCGGAGCGCAGCTCTTCGGAGAGGACGAGAAAAAGCTCGGCGAGCGCCGCATTCTCGAGTGCGTGCTCGGAGACGGCAAGGCTCGAGACGGTCGGAATCCCTACGGGAGGCAGCCCCACCGGCGTGATGTGCCGCAGAATGCCCTCGATATCATCTCGCGCGATCCGCTTTTCGTTCGCGAGGCCGGTAGAGGCAGTGTCAGCATCGTCCGAGTCACAAAGCAGAAGAAGCGGTGGTACCGAAACCAGGTCAACACTCAACAGGTCAAAAAGTCCCATCCCCTGCTCGGTCGATTCAGCGACCGCCCGGGAAGCGAGAACCAGGTCATACGCTCCTGCGCGAGCTCGCTCACAAGCCATGCGCAAACCATTCGCCAACGAGACGCGCACGCCGCGCAGACGCAGCGCCGCGGCGAGCGTCGCGAGCGCCTCGACGTCGTCGTCAACGAGCAGCACGCGGCTACCCTGCATCGACCGCTCCTGCAACCTTCAAGCGACGGAGGAGGACATCCGCGAGGAGCGGATCAGCACAGTGAACCCCACGGAAACGGTCGCCGATCCGTCGCCCGCAGCAAACCCAGGCGCCATGCTCCGCCTCGATAACGATAGCCTCCACCGTCTCGCATCCGGCTGCGCCGCTTGCGTCGACGACCTTTGGCGACGTGACCTGGCGCGCCGCCGCAGCTGCCCCGAGGCCGGGCTGAAGCGTTGTAAACACAGAAGTTTCGCCGCCTCTCAGCGCCTCACGACACGCACGAACGACAAGCGCGAACAAAGCCGACCCCGGTACATCGAGGGGGTAGGGCGACCGTGTTCCTGCGTCGAGCATTGGACGGGCAATCAGCGCGTCAACAACGTCTTGCAGTGACATCGCCTCGAGCGAGAGCGCGTAAACGGCGGAGCGCGCATCGTCGGCCGCTCGCGCGCGCGCAGCACGGATGAGGCGCTTTAAGAGTGAGCCGTCATGAGGAAAGGTCGCGACCCCAACGAAAACATTCCACTCGGCAGGCGTCGGCAACGAAGCGGTTCGCCCGCCGGCACCTTTTGGTCGTGCTCGGCGATCGCCTTTAAGTCGTGCGAGGATGCGACGGCGGCACGCATGTGCGCCAAGCCCAGAGGTCTCAGGAAGGAAGACGAGCAACTCGCCGTCGTCGGTACCGCACATCGCGTCTGTGTTGCGCAGAACGTCTGCAATCTCGCGCGTTGCCTCTTCGGGGGTCGTCGTGCCGTTCAAGTCGGCGAGCTGGATGGCGAGCAGACTCGCGCGGCGATGATGGCGCTGCGCGAGCGTCAGCATCCGCTCAGCTACGGTACGAAAGTGTCGTGGCGGCTGAACCCGCACGCTCTCGTCGACATGATCCTGACGGTCGATGAGGGAAAGCATGGCCGCGGCGAGGTCGGTGAGGCTCTCCACCTCTCGGTCCGCAAGCTCTGGGCCTTGGTCGATAGCGAGGATGCCCAGTTCGCCAGCTCCGCCAAGGAGCGGGAGAACGCGCATGGCCCGAGTCTGCAACAGGAGGGAAAGGGCGCCGGGTTTGGCCGTCCCTGGCAAGTCGAGCGCACTTCCCATGGCGGAGAGCCGAACGCGCTCGCTCTCAGGGTCCCCGAACGTCGCATAGAGCACTACCCCCTTCGCCGTACTGAGCTGCGCCACACCATCGACGATCGCGCGAACGGCATCCGACTGCGCCGCCCCGCGAGCGAATCGGACGAGCCTGTCGTAGGTCTCAAGTCGCATGCGCTCTCGAGCAAGCTCTGTTTCGAGCAGCGCGACCTGCCGCTCCCGGAGCGTCGCCGCCTTCACTTGGCTCAGGACACGCGCCAGCGCGTCACCCGTCGGTGGGCAAACAATGACCCCCGCTGCACCGAGCGAGAGGGCCTCTGCCCCGCGCTCAAGGCGTTCCGGCGCGACGAGCACGTGCAAGCTCACCCTCGGACAAAGGGTGACGAGGTGATGACAAAGTGCGAGCGATGGCCCGCTGTCGGTACCTATTTCAATGAAGGCTACATCGATTGAACGCCCCGTCGCGTAGGCGACCGCTTCGTCGACGGATGTGGCGCACTTCAGAAGCGCCGCTTCGTCGTGAACGACGTGCTCGAGGATGCACCGTACATCGGGGTCCTCAACGAGCGAGAGAACGTGCAACTGGAGATCGGTCATGGCCTAAACGAACCAGAAAAAACGTAGCGCGCCGGACCCCGCATCATCGCTCGACGGTCCTCGAGAAGGGTAACTTGAAGAGACCCACCCGGTAGGTTGACCGTCACCGCTTCAAGCGCAGAGAACAAACCCTTTTCCACGCCGACAGCGACCGTTGCGCACGCGCCGGTTCCACAGGCCATCGTCACACCAACACCGCGCTCGTAGACGATGAGGTCCACCACGCCCTTGGCGTAGTGAGCAAACTCGACGTTGGTTCCATGTAAAAACGAGGCGTGGGTCGCGATCTGCGGCCCCACCACCTCGACTTGCGTGCGTGTAGGTCGTTGGGAACCAGACACGTAAACTGCGTGGGGATTCCCCGCGTCTGCGAGCGTGAGGTTCCAAGGTTCACCATCGATGGCAAGGCGAACGTCGCCGAGAACGCTTACGACGCCCATATTCACGGTAACTTGCCCGCGACCATTCCGGTCATCGAGCTCGGCAGACCGAAGCCCTGCTCCGGTTTCGAGAACAAAGTTGGCCTGCTCCTGTCGTCGACGGCGCCCCAGGTGCAAGACGGCACACCTCAGGCCGTTGCCGCACATCTCAGGGACAGATCCGTCGGCATTTACGACCTTCATCCGCGCGTCGACAGCTGAGTCCGACGGCGGCAGGAGCAACAGAACGCCATCCGCGCCGACGCCGCGACGCCGATTACACAGAAGTCGGACGAGCTCTGGCGGGACCGATGACGCGGCCTCGGCTTCGACGAGGACGAAGTCGTTTCCAAGCCCCTCGTACTTGTGAAACGCAAGTCCGCTCATCTTGCTGCCGAGGCTACCACGCCCGTGTTTGGGGAAACCCCAGCGGGTTCTTTCTCATCGGGAATCATGTCTTCGTCTGGCATGATATTCCACGATGACGCGCCTTCGTTGGATGACTGCTGGAGAGTCGCATGGACCACACCTTGTGGCCGTTCTTGAAGGTATCCCCGCGGGACTACCCTTACTTACCTCGGACGTCGACGAAGACCTCGGACGACGGCAGCGAGGGTACGGCAGGGGCGGACGGATGAAGATCGAAACGGATCGCGTCGAGTTTGCAGGCGGAGTGCGCGATGGTGCGACGCTCGGCTCGCCCATCGCCATGACGATCGTCAATCGAGACCATCAGAATTGGCTCGATCGCATGGCGCCCGGCCCGCTCCCGTCGCGGCCGGATGCGCTCACGCGGCCTCGGCCCGGGCACGCCGATCTAGCGGGAGGGCTAAAGTATGACCGCCACGACCTTCGCGACATTTTGGAGCGTGCGAGCGCCCGGGAGACCGCCGCTCGGACGGCTGTAGGGGCTGTGGCAAAGAAGCTGCTTGGGGCCGTTGGTATAGAGGTCTTCGCCCACGTGGTCGCCGTGGGCGACGTTCAAGCAAAGCCGATCCACGTTAGCCCTTCCGACCTGCGGGCTAGAGCTCGAGCTTCGGACCTTGCCTGCGTCGATCCCGAAGCGGAAGTGCAGATGAAGGACGCGATTCGGGAGGCCGCCCACGCGGGCGACACCCTCGGGGGCGTTTTCGAGGTGCTCGCAGTCGGTGTACCACCGGGACTTGGCGCACACGTGCAATGGGACCGGAAGCTCGACGGGAGACTCGCCCAAGCCCTTATGAGCATCCAGGCCATAAAGGCCGTGGAAATCGGCGACGGCTTCCGCGCCGCGGCGTCTCGCGGTTCGACCGTCCATGACGCGATTTTCTACGACGCCGCGACCCATCGATTCAAGCGGTCGACCAACCGAGCGGGAGGACTCGAAGGCGGTATGACCAATGGCGAAGTCCTGGTGTGTCGCGCGGCCATGAAACCGATTGCCACCCTCAAAAAGGCGCTCCAGAGCGTCGATATTCGCACGAAGGAGCCGTTCGACGCAGCCCACGAGCGGAGCGACATTTGCGCGGTCGCTGCGGCCTCGGTTGTCGGGGAGGCAATGGTAGCGATTACGCTTTGTGAAGCCTTGCTCGAGAAGTTCGGCGGCGATTCTCTCGCGGAGCTTCGACGAAACGTCGCGGGTTACGCCGCTCAGAACGAAGCTTTTTAGTGGGGTCTGATGGGCGTTGGTCACGCCCCCTCGTGCTGAGCGGGTTCATGGCGACAGGGAAGAGCACGATCGGAGCGCGCATCGCAGCTGGCGTCGGCGTTCCGTTCCTCGACACGGACGCCCTTTTGGCCCAACGAAGCGGAAAGTCTATCGGAGAACTCTTTGCCTCGGATGGAGAGGCGAGGTTTCGGGAGCGTGAAGCGGAGCTCGTCCTGCCCATGTTGTCCGATCTGTCGCCCCGAGTGATAGCGCTCGGAGGTGGGACGGTCACGATGCCTCGCGTAAGGCACGCACTGCTCGAGCGCTGTACTTTAGTCACCCTGACAGCCGCGCCGGAGACCGTCGTGGCGCGTGTTTCTTCGCTGCGAAAACGCCCAAACTTGTGGGCCTTGTCGCCACTCGATCGCGCGCGTGACCTCCTCTCGGTTCGCCACAGCGCCTATGCGGAGAGTCACGCGCTCGTTGCGACGGAGGGCCAAACGCCGAAGCAAATTGCGGAGCGCGTGATCGACGTCGCCGGGCTGGACACCCTGGTCATGCCACTCGGTACGAGGTCGTACGTTGTCGAACTCGCAAATGATGAGCCCTCACGGCTCGCGGCCGCGCTCGCGGAGCTGAACCCGTCTTCGCTTCTCGTCGTCACGGATCAAAACGTCGTCGCAGCGCGTGCCCAATGGCTTGATGCGGCGTTGGAGGGTGTGGGCGTTGCGAGACACACAGTGGTGATAAAGGCTGGCGAGGTCAGCAAGACACTCGCGACCGTCGCCCGAATTTGGGATGAGGCGCTCTTGCATGGGCTTGACCGCGACGCCGTGGTCCTTGCGTTCGGCGGCGGGGTCGTGGGCGATTTGGCTGGCTTCGCGGCTTCCACGCTGCTTCGCGGGATCCGTTGCGTGCAGGTTCCGACCAGCCTTTTGGCGATGGTCGATTCCTCGGTCGGCGGCAAAACAGGTTTCGACCACGCTGCAGGGAAAAACCTGATCGGCTCTTTTTTTCAGCCAAACCGAGTTGTGGTCGATGTGGAGCACCTTTCGACACTCCCGAAGCGAGAGCGCGCAGCCGGCTTAGCCGAGGTCGTAAAGATCGCGTTGGTTCGGAGCGTCGATGTCCTTGAGCAGCTTGAGGCCGCCGCGGAGGCTATCGCGTGTGGCGACCGTGCGGCCCTGCGCTCTGTCGTGAGGTCAGCCATCGCTTTAAAGATCAATCTCGTACGCGACGATGAGAGAGAAAATGGGTCCCGAGCGCTCCTCAACTTGGGGCACACGGTCGGCCATGCACTCGAGTCTCAAGGCGAGTACACGCGGCTGCTTCACGGCGAGGCGGTTGCGATTGGCACGTGCGTCGAGCTTGCGGCTACGGAGCGGATGGGGCTTTCAGCCCCGGGTTTGGCGGCACGCGCAAGGTTGCTCTTCGAGCGACTCGGACTGCCAACGAAGGCGTCGCCTGACGAACTTGGCAGCGCTTGGCCCTTCGTACTCTCGGACAAGAAGCGGTCCGTCGCCGGGCTAAAGCTTCCCGTCGTCACGACCGCTGGACACGGCGCAGTGGTGCGCGTGACCGTTGAGCACCTGCGGCGCGCAGTCCTGCTCTCGTGAGCTAGGCTCCTCCACGATAGGCGCGGACGCCATTCAACAGAATTTGGCGGTCCATCGATTCACCCGATAAGCTGACGCAACGGCTGCCGGGTGCTGTGCGGGGCTACCCCGCGGCTTCAAAACGGTAGCGCGGCCCATCGCGAAGGATAGATACATGAAGCGGATTCGGAGTCACGTCGCGTGCGTCTTCGTCGCGGGAATCGCGTTCAGTGCCGTTGCGCCAGCGTGCGCCGACAACGATCAGTCGCTCTTCATTCGCGGTGCGCTGGCTCCGAGCGCGAGTCGCGCGAGCGGATCATGTCTCTACACGGACGACCCGAAGCAAGCCTTCTTGTTTTCCGCCACGCTCGATATCGCGCTGGCGGACACCTACCAGGCGGTACTTCTGGTGGGAAACCAGCTCGTGGCGCATGCCGATTCGACGGGGAATCGACTGGAGAGCAATCGGGTTCACCTCAATGGGGCCGTCGTAAAGGTCACGGACAACGGAGGCGACACGTTCACCTTTAGCCGCGACTTCACCTCGTTCGGATCGAGCTTCGTGGACCCGCAAACCAACAACACCCCAGCCTTCGCCCCGATGGCAGTCACCGTCTTCGACGCAGCGACCAAGGCTTTGCTGGCTCCTCAGCTCCCACTCCGTTCCAGCCGCAAGTCGACCATCGTAACCGTGAAGATATTTGGTACCTCGTTGGGGGGTAAGGAGGTCGAGACCGGCGAGTTCCAGTTGCCCTTAGAGGTCTGCAACGGGTGCCTTGTCAGCTTCGCGGACGGAGACGACCTTGCGAAGCCTGGGTTTGACTGCGACAAACCCCTGGCCGCAGCCGCGGGAGGTAGCACCGGCAGCGTTGGCCCTTGTTTGCCCGGACAAGATGCTCCGATTTCATGCCAAACCTGTGTTGGGACGAATCCACGGTGCGATCCTCGTCAACCGTGAGTCGTCGCGCAGCCGGGCGGGCACCGCTTTGGACGCGAAATTAGCATCGTGTTCGTATACCGACCGGCGCGATGCGTGAGCGCGGGTCGCATCGCACTTCGCCACTGGGCGAGACTTCTTGTCGTAGCGTGGCTGTGGGGTATCCCCGGTCTCGCGTTCGGCCGACCACAGGTGAGCGCCGGCCTGACGACGGGAGTCGCATTCACCGAGAGTCGTGAGCGAAATGGATTTTTCCCTGCCTACCACCTTGGCGTACGCGCAGACGCGCTGCTTCTTCGCCGATCCCCACGCGACATGGCCTTCGGGCCTTACCTCGAGGTGTTCACGGCAGCTTTCGTAACGCTGGAGGCCGGGGGAGGCGTAGCCTGGCTCGTCCCTACCGGCTCCACCGGATTCGTGTTTTCTCTCGGCGGCTTCGGCCGCATCGGTGAGAGCGGCGGGACTGATTGGAACGCAGGCGCAAGCGCGTCGGCGTTTTGGGGTTCACGAAGCTACAACTTTCATTCGACGTATGGCCTGGCGGCGGGTGCGTTCGCTCAAGGTCGCCAAGAGTTTGGGCATGGCGGCCACCCGAGCCTTATCGTCGGTATTCAGGTCGATTTCGAATACCTAGCGCTCCCGCTCATCGCGCTCTACGACGCGATCTGGCACTGAGACACAAGCTTCCGTGCCAAGACCCGAGCAAAGGTATCGCGTCATGGCTGACCGACCCTCGGGTGTCGTCGAGCACTGTGGTAGCGTCTCTTCGATGGGCAAGCAGCCAATTTCGCTCGTGATCGGTGGCGACACCGTGCGGGTGCTGAGTTCTGCGAGTGAGGGCGAGCTCCAGGAGCTTGCTGCCGTCGTAGGTGCCAAGGTCGCCGCGCTGTCTCCGAAGGGTCGACCGCCACCGCCCCAAGCTGTCTTCCTTGCAGCCATCGCTCTTGCTGAGGAGTTAGCTGTCGAGCGCGAGCGGCGACTCGCGCTTGAACGCAAGACGCGCGACCTGCTCCGCAGGGTACTCGTGCGCGTGGAAGACGCACTCGACAGCCAAGACCCGGAACCAACTTAGGCATACTGCGATTTGTGCGCGGTGCCGACGTGAGAGATACCGGCACGGCATGTTATGAACGACGGAATGTTTCACGTGAAACAATGACGAGCGCGTTTTCACATTTCGAAGCTCTGCTAGCCGCGCGCCAGGAACGCGGCTTACTTAGACGGCCAACGCCGAATCTTCGAGAGGGCGAACTTTCCTTCTGTTCGAACGATTTTCTTGGGCTCGGGATGGCGCCATCGCCATCAAATCGGTCGGGGTCGGGGAGCTCGCGGCTCGTGGCTGGCGACCATGAGGAGCATCAAAACCTCGAACTAGCCTTCGCAGATTGGCTGGGCCTGGAATCGGCCCTGGCCTTCACAAGTGGGTATGCGGCCAACGTCGGAGCTCTCTCGTGCCTGGCACAGCCAACCGACCTCATCATTAGCGACCAATTCAACCACGCGTCGCTAATCGACGGTATGCGCCTGTCGCGAGCGAGAACAAAGGTGGTGGATCACGGCAACATGGCCCAGATCGACGTAGCGCTTCGCGAACGTGCTGAACGAAGGGCCTGGGTGGTAGTCGAGAGCTACTACAGCATGGATGCAGACGGGCCAGACCTGATGTACCTGAGGGGCCTCTGCGACGCGCATGAGGCATCGCTCTACGTGGACGAAGCACATGCCCTTGGCGTGATGGGGCCAGACGGCCGGGGTCGATGCGCCGCTGCGGGCGTCGTCGCGGACGTTCTTGTCGGTACCCTAGGAAAGGCCTTTGGCTCGCAAGGCGCATTTGTCGCGGGGCAATCCGTCCTTCGTGATTGGCTTTGGAACAACGCAAGATCCTTTATCTATTCTACGGGCCTAGCGCCCTCGAGCGCCTCCGCAGCCATCCGCTCTCTCTGCCACGTCCAAAAGCACCCCGAGCTGGCAGTGAGGCTTGCGGCACTCGCCGAACGACTAAGGACAGGCCTCGTGCAGGTGGGTGCCCGAACCCAACCGCGCAGCGCTTGGGGACTCGAGCTGGCCGACACCCAACCCCTTGTCCTAGGTTTCGGGCACATCGTGCCTGTCGTCCTGGGCGAGGCGGCGCGGGCAATCGCCTTTTCAAGGCATCTTCGGGAGCATGGGCTGCACGTGCAGGCAATAAGGCCACCTACCGTACCGGAAGGCCTCTCAAGGCTAAGAATGACAGTGTCGGCACTTCACCAAGAGGGCGACATCGATAGGCTCGTCGACGGCTTCGCGTCCGCTCTGCGGGCGGACCTAACAAGGGGGACCTCAACGTGAACGCGCCCATGGCAGTAGTCACCGGCACCGGAACCGAGATCGGAAAAACGCACTTCACTCAGGCTCTGCTGCGTGCTTGGGCACGCGCGCTGAGCGCCACCGGCCTTCACGACCCGTACGTACTCGGAATCAAACCCGTCGAGAGCGGCGTCGCTTCAAGCTCAAAATCAGACGCCGAGATGCTCCAGGAGGCCTCGACGTTTCACGTGAAACATCGTCCACCGCCTTACCGCTTGACGCGAGCGGTATCGCCGCACCTAGCAGCAAGAGAGCAAGGGACCCGGATCGACGCTGCCTGCATTGTCCAATACGTTCGGGAATGTCAAAACCAAGTCCACGGACTCGCCGTCGAACTCGCGGGGGGCTTATTTAGTCCGCTTGGACCCGCGCTATCCAACGCAGACATCGCAGGCCTCCTGCGTCCGACCGCTCTGTTTCTCGTCGCGCCCGACCGATTAGGCGTACTCCACGAAGTCGGAGCCACAACGCGCGCCGCTCTCGCTGCTGGCCTCACCATTGATGGCATCCTCCTCGTCGCGCCAGAGACCGCGGATGCCTCGACGGGGAGCAACGCCGCAGAACTTCACTACGTAACGGAGGTCCCCGTAATGGCGACCGTCCAAAGGGCCACCGTCCAAGCATGCTCCCTGCTCGAAGGCGTCGCGCGCATCGCCACGCGCCTGGTAAACCTTCCTAGGTAGGCCCGTTGGCCGTTAGCTGAACCCGGCCACGACAAAGGACTAGCGTATCGTCCGCTACGGATGACGCGAAGGACTCGTCATGCGTGATCACCACGACCACGGCGCCGCCTGCGGCCTCGGCACGGACCGCGCCGAGAAGAACCGCAACGCTCTCGGCGTCGAGCCCTGCCGTCGGCTCGTCGAGCAAGAGCAACTTTGGACGATGCAGGAGCGCCCGGGCCAAGGCAACACGCTGCCGCTGGCCACGCGAATACGTCCGGAAGGGCCTATCCACGAACCCACCGAGATTAAAACGCGCGCGAGCGGCCTCGAACGCCGCCTGGGGACTCACACCTTGAAGCCGAGCCGCAAGCTCGATGTTCTCGCGCCCGGTCAACTCCGCGTAACACAACGAGTCATGCCCCACCCAGCCCAACACGGCGCGCACTTCAGCGCGAGAGCGCCCAAGCACACCGTGCGAAACCATCCCGGATGAAGGCCGCACCAACGTCGCCAAAATACCGAGAAGCGTAGACTTGCCTGAACCATTTGGACCGACCACCACCGAAACTCGGCCGACGCCAAAGGAAGCGCTCACGCCGACAAGAGCTCGAACCGAACCAAAGGTCTTTGTCACCCCGCGGAGCTCCACCCCACCCACCGTCTTCTCACCACCCATCCGATAACATTGCGCGAAGCGACGCACCGGACGCAAGCCCAGGCTCTAGTCGACGCGCACCGGCGGCGCACCGCCCACATGCGCAGACAACAACCCCCGCATCCGTCGGCACTTCACCCCGCGACACCTCGTTCTCGAAAAAACCGATGCGGGAAAGACCGTGCTACTCTCGCGTCCATGACAGCTGCGCCCGCCCTCCTCGGCGAGGAGCTACCCCTTATCCAGACACTCCGCCACGCCGTCGAAAGCGCACTAGAGGGCAAAGCCGAGACTGTCGAACTCGCCCTGACCGCGCTCCTGGCACGCGGTCACTTACTCATCGAAGACATCCCGGGAGTAGGAAAAACCACACTTGCAAGGGCCCTCGCGCGGGCGGTAGGCGGCGAGCTCCGACGCGTCCAATTTACGAGCGATCTGTTGCCAAGCGACGTCGTCGGCGTATCTATCTACGACCCACGCGACGCAAAGTTTGTCCTTCGGCACGGTCCCATATTTGCCAACGTCCTGCTCGCGGACGAAATAAACCGGGCAAGCCCGAGGACGCAGTCTGCACTGCTCGAGGGAATGAACGAAGCTCAAGTCACGATAGACGGCGACACCATCCCATTGCCGGATCCGTTTTTCGTCATTGCCACCCAAAACCCACAGGACTTCGCCGGAACATTCCCGCTGCCCGAGTCCCAACTCGACCGGTTCATGCTGCGCGTGCGGATCGGCTACCCACCACCACAGGTGGAAATGCGACTTCTGCTCGCAGGTAACACTGACACCGCAACCGACGTACCCGTCGTCTTAGACCCTGCGCGGCTCGTCGGTTTACAGCGCCACGTAGACCGTATTTCACTCGACCATGCACTCCTCGCATACTTGCACGGAGTCATCACGGCGACGCGAACGTCGCCGACCCTCTCACTCGGTGCTTCCACACGTGGAGCCATGTCGTTGGGCAAAGCCGCGCGCGCGCGAGCCCTGCTACGAGGTCGCGCCTACTGCATCGCCGATGACATCCACGACCTCGCGGTTCCGGTACTCGCCCACCGCGTTCGACTTACGAGCCACGCCGACGGCTTCGTTCCTTCGCGAGACGAAGCTGAGGCCGCCGTTCGTGATATCGTTGCTCGCGTTCCGATACCGCTCTGAGACTCGAAGACAGGAATGCCCGGAATGAACACGTTTTCGCGGTTCCGGCTTCGCATCTCGGCACTACGCCCGCCGCGGAGACTTAAGTTCACTCGAGAGGGGAAGTTCTTCGTCGGAATAACCTTGGGTGTAGGCTTTGCGGCTATCAACACTGGGAACAACCTCCTTTATCTGCTCCTCGGCCTCTTGCTCTCACTCATCATTGTGAGCGGCCTCATGAGCGAACTAAGTCTTCGAGGCTTATCCGTGGTGAGGCGACTCCCCCTGCGCGCTCAAGTAGGGAGACCCCACTTGGTCGAAATCGAAGTGTTCAACAAGAAGCGACGCTTTCCATCCTACGCAATTGAGGTCGAAGACCTCCGAGAAGGCCAACCGGCCGATAAGCGCTGCTTCTTCCTAAAGATATCTCCAAGCAGCGCACAAGTAGCTGCCTACAGAAGGACACCCGCAAAGCGGGGAAGGGACACCCATGTAGGCTTCCGGATTGCGACGCGATTTCCATTCGGTCTCTTCGAAAAATCACGAGAGGTAAAAGCTCTAGGAGAACTCACTATCTACCCGCACGTGGACTCTCGGACCGTAGCGGCGAACCCCGCGGGCCGCACGGAAGGGGCGGAGTCATCCTACCAACGCGGTCACGGCAACGACTACCTGGGGCTAAAGCTCCTCCGAGCCGGTGACGACACCCGCGACATTCATTGGAGAAAGAGCGCAGCCTTAGGACAGCTCGTGTCGCGTGAGCGTGCGCGCGACGCACAACCGGACGTCGTCCTTTGGCTCGACGTGCGCCAACCACTCAACGTCGGTGATGAGTGGAATACAAACTTGGAAGCGAATATCCGAGAAATCGCATCACGTGCCGTCGCGCACATCAAGCGCTCCGACGCAGTCACAATAAAAACGTCAGCACATCAATACGTTCGAGGCGACCGCGTAACCGGCGCCGATCCGCTTCTTCGATTTCTTGCGCTAGTCAAGGCGATTCCTTACGAACCAACGGCCTCGGCGCCGTCGAAATTTCATCCAACACGAACTCAGTCGACCCGACCAAGCTCGTCGCCAATCGCACGAATAACTAATTTAGGTACCCTCGTAAAAAGGCAAGAACCAAACCCGACCAATCCAACTTCGCCCTTGTCACGCGAGGCGGTCGTTCCACAAATAAAAAAAATCGCCCCGTGAGGTTCGGACTCGTTCACCGCCTCATGACAGACGCGCTCGCCGCACTCGGCGTGCTCGCGGTGGTCAGCTCCTCGTCAATGTCGGCACCCGTATCGGCCTTCGTAATCATCAGTTTAGGCCTCGCGATGGCGATTCCGGAGGCTTGGCAAGGTCGCGCATGGCTGCGCCACTTCGCAACGATAGGGCCGCTAACACTGTTTACAGTACAAGGCGCCCGGCTACTCTCAGGCAGTCCTGCCTTGGACATCTCCGTCGAGTTCGCGGCGCTGCTCCAGGTCATCAGGATCTCGACCCGCAAAGGCGCGGCGCACGATCAACAGATTATCGTTATCGCGCTCCTCCACTTCGTCACGGGCACCGTTCTGGGTGGCGGAATTGCATACGGACTTTGTTTTATTGGCTTCCTCATCGTCGCTCCCGCGGCACTCGTGCTGAGTCATCTCCGGCGCGAGGTGGAGGGAAACTACAGGCAAGGCGCACGAGACCGCACAGGCCTTCCGGTCGACGTTCCCCGCATTCTGCGAAGCCGCAGGGTCGTCGGTCGAGGCTTTCTCGCGATGACCGGACTGCTCTCCGTGCCAATCTTCGTATTCACCGGCGCCTTGTTCATCATGTTTCCACGCGTCGGCCTCTCGCTTCTCCTGCTCGCACACCCTCAACGAGGCAGAATGGTAGGCTTTTCGGACCGCGTCGACCTCGGGGAGGTTGGCGTGCTACGCAACGACCCATCGATAGCGCTTCGCTTCGAGGTGCCCGACCTCGCAGACCCGCCTCCAGCACGAATCACACTGCGCCTTCGTGGCACTGCGTTTGACCGGTACGACGGCCGCCGATGGGAACGCACTCAACCCGCGCACACCCTTGCCGACGGGACCGAGCTGCTGAACATCGCGCGTCCGCCTGCTCCCTCGGACCGCAGAGTCACCTTCGACCTCGAACCCATCGAACCGCCCGTCTTATTCCTGCCGCCTCGTACCGTAGCCGTCCACGTCGGCACACAACAACAGGCGGCCCTCGGTGACCCGCTTCTATTAACTCGCGGGCCCGAAAACGAGATCCGCTATCGCGGCTCCGAATCTCACGGGCTTCGATACGAAGCCTACATAGCGGGAGACCGCGACCTCCTCACTGAAAGTCTCCCTTCGGCCGACCGCCAACGCTACCTCGAAGTTCCTCAGGATACTCCAGAACGCGATCGGGCCTTAGCTCACGAATGGGCTGACGGACAACCTTCTCAATACCTAAAAGCAAAAGCGATCGAGGAACACCTCAAAAAAGACTTCACCTACGACACAGGTTCGCCGTCTGGAGGAAAGCCGCAACCCGTCGATCATTTTCTCTTCGAATCCAAACGCGGGCATTGCGAATTCTTTTCCACTGCACTCGCTCTAATGCTGAGAGAAGTCGGAATACCATCGCGAAATGTAACGGGCTTTGTAGGAGGAACGTATAACCGATTTGGCCGATACTATGCCGTTCGAGAGGGAGACGCACACTCCTGGGTCGAGGCCCATCTCGAAGAACCTGTTAGCGGGTGGATTACTCTCGACGCGACGCCCACCTCCGGCGCGCAGCCACTACAGGCTACCACCGGTCCGTACGTCTATATGCGTGACCTACTCGAAGCTTTGTCACAACGTTGGAACCACGACGTGTTGAGCTACGACCTCAAAACTCAGGTCCGAGCGTTTGACGGAGCCAGCCGAGCCTACGAGAAAGCTCGCGCGAAGGCCGGCCTTCATCGCGGGACTTTAGAACGACTCACCCGCGCACCTAATGTCGCTACGTTCACGGCCGCCATGGTCGTTGCTGCCTACGCGTTTTGGAAACGTCGACACCGAGCACGTAGGGCCCGACAACCCGCGCAGAGTTCGGAGGCGCCGAACCTCGTGCTCGAAGCTGCTACGTCCCTGTACCGTACGCTAGAGGCCGCAATGGCGGCCCAAGGAGTTGCGCGGACACCGTGCGTGCCACCACTCAGACACGCCGAGAAGCTAAAAGAACGCGAACATCCCCTTGCAATGGACGTTTTTGTTCTCACGGAATACTACCTGCGCGCCCGATTTGGTGGTGTACCGATTAGCGAAGAAGCAACGCGGGCATTCGAGAAAAAAGTGAACGAAATCCGAACTTATCCTGCGCTGCCTCAGGAAACCGCGGAAGATATCTGAGCAGTCACGCCCGCGAGCCACCAAAACGAACGAACGGAATCGATCTCACCGCCTGGGCAGCTCGATACAAAACGTGGACGCACACGTGCGCTGCCCTCACGCCGCGTCGTCTCAGTGACTCGAGAGGTACATCCTTCAACTCACCCCTGGGAACACATCCCGCCGCCGGTGCCACGTTGGGTGACGCATACGCTTCCCACTTTGCAGTCAAGGGAGCGCCCGCGGTCGGCTCGGTGGTAACACGCAAGCGTGAAGCCACAGCCGTCTCGACATTTCCAGCCGATGACGAAACTACCGGGCAAAACCGGACGCATCCTTTCGAGCTCGCGGCACGAAAGGGCGGTCCGTAGAACATCGACCGCCCGACGGGCCACACGCCCTATGCCCCCGCGTGACGCCGAAGACCGGCATCGATTCGCCACTTCAAAACACAAGCGCCTCTCGAGCGCTGCATTCCTACCGCCGCCCGTTTAAAAGGCAGAGTCAGGCAGCCAGCACCCGGCGGTAGCCACGAAACCTCCACATAGCCCGACCAAACTTCCAGCCCACAGCGTCCCGGCGCACGTTCGCTCCGGCTCGAAAGCGCCTCTCGCGGCTTTCCGCTCGACCCGATCGCTCCGAACCTAGCGTGGCTCTCAGCGCCGCGAAGACCCCGAATATGGCAACGTGTCTACCTACTAAATGTCCAGGTTTCTCACGTTCAACGCATTCTTCTCAATAAAATCACGCCTCGGCTCAACCTGATCGCCCATGAGGACGGTAAAGATCTGATCGGTCTGAACAGCGTCATCAAGACGAACCTGCAGCATGACCCGGGCATCAGGGTCGAGGGTAGTCTCCCAAAGCTGCTCAGGATTCATCTCGCCGAGCCCCTTGTAGCGCTGAATGTGCCAGCCTTTGCGTCCACGTTGGTCGACAAATTCCCAGAGTGCATCCGAATCCTCGAGCTCAATTTCAGGCTTGGCGCCCTCAGTCTCGTCACCGTCCTCGGCTGCCTTGCCGGCCTTGGATGCAACTTTCGCAAAATAGGGCGCTGGACCAATCGAACGAACATCCTGCTCAATCGCGTACAGCTCTTCGTATTCGGCAGACTCGACAAGCGCCCAATCGACGAGGACCTCTCGCGCAGCAGATCCTGCGCGCGGGCGAATCGAAAGCGTTGCAGCTCCGTGCTCGGTCTCCCAACCCACGGCAATCGTTAGAGGAAAGATATCAGGATACTTTTTCTCGAGACGCGCTCGGATCAGCGGGACTGCAGCCTCGACCAACGCCCGGTCCCGAAGTTCCGCCTTACCGATCCCACTCGCCCGCAGCACTGCGGCTACAAGACGAGCGTCCGCCCGTCGCTCGATTTTTGAAAGCGCGCGGCGAAACAGGCGAAGCCGCTCGGCAAGCCGAAGTAGCGGCTCACCCGAAAGAACAGGCCCCTTCGACGCGCGGACGAGAAGCCCATCGACCCCTTGTTCGAGGAAAAACAAGTCGAGCGCAGACTGGTCTTTCATGTAAAGACCCTTTTTACCCTTGGCAACGCGGTAAAGCGGTGGCTGGGCTATATATAAATATCCGTTTTCAAGCAGCTCCGGCATCTGGCGGTAGAAGAACGTGAGTAGCAGAGTCCGAATGTGGCTCCCATCTACGTCAGCGTCAGTCATGAGAACAATCTGGTGGTAGCGCAGTTTCGAAATATCGAAATTTCCACCTTGTTCCGGACTACCAATCCCGCAACCAAGGGCGGTGATGAGCGTACCTATCTCGGCCGAGGAGAGCATTTTGTCGAGCCGCGCTCGTTCGACATTGAGGATCTTTCCTTTGAGAGGCAAGATCGCTTGAGTCTTACGGTCACGCCCCTGCTTCGCTGAACCGCCTGCCGAATCGCCCTCGACAATATAAAGTTCGCTTGAAACCGGATCTTTTGACTGACAGTCAGCGAGCTTGCCGGAAAGGCTCGTATAATCCATCGCCCCCTTTCGCACGATTTCCCGAGCTTTCCGCGCAGCTTCGCGCGCCTTCGCGGCGAGGATCGTCTTCTCAACAATCTTGCGCGCCGTCGCTGGGTTCTCTTCAAAAAAAGTAGCAAGCTTATCGTTCATCACGGCCTCCACCGCAGTCTTAGCTTCGCTCGACACGAGCTTGTCCTTAGTCTGCGAAGAGAACGACGGGTCCGAGAGCTTCACGCTGACAACGGCCGTAAGCCCCTCTCGAATATCCTCACCCGAAAGCCCGTTTTTGACCTCCTTAAAAAGATTGGCACTTGTTCCGTATTGGTTAAAGACTCGTGTGAGCGCTGTCTTGAAACCGGTTAAGTGAGTACCGCCATCTTTGTTATGAATATTGTTTGCATATGGGAATATTTGTTCTGCATAAGTTGAATTCCATTGCAGCGCTACTTCGACATGCACGGGCGTACCGTTTTCAGCCGGTACCTCCGCGACGATATGGACCACTTTCTCGTGAACAGGCTCTTTCGCCTTGTTTAGATGCTCGACGAATTCGCGGATTCCACCCTGATACTCAAACACGTCATGCCGCCCATCGCCGCGTTCATCGGTTAGGTTGATCACGAATCCCGCGTTCAAAAATGATAACTCACGAAGCCGGCTCGCAAGAATGTCGTAGCTAAACTCGACGCTCGGAAAGATCTCGTGGTCCGGTTTGAACGTACTCTTCGTTCCGGTCTTATCCGTATCTCCTATAACATTCAGTGATGTGACTGGGATACCACGCCGGTACTCCTGAAGATAAACGTGACCTTCTCGGCGAATTTCAACCTTGAAAGTCTCACTAACTGCGTTGACAGCGCTAACGCCGACACCGTGCAGTCCCGCCGACACCTTATAACTCGAATGGTCAAATTTACCGCCGGCGTGAAGAACGGTATGAACTACCTCGGTGGCACTAATGTCGCGGCCAAGCTTTAAAGATTGCTCTACGTGCTTCCCAGTAGGAATTCCACGCCCTATGTCTTCGACGGTGATCGACCCATCAAAGTGAACCGTGACGTCCATCCTCGCGCAGTGTCCTCCCAGATGCTCGTCAACGGAGTTGTCGACAACCTCCCAAACGAGATGATGAAGCCCTTCGCCACTCGTCACATCGCCGATGTACATTCCAGGTCGCTTGCGGACGGCCTCAAGGCCTTCGAGTACCGTAATGCTTTCGCTCCCATAGGTTGAGGGAGGAGTGCTTTGTGCGGCGAGGCTGACATCATTTGTCATGAGTGATGCATTCGGTGGTGTGTCGAAATCGCTTTTGAGGTCGAGGTGGAGAAAGCAAGACGCAAGAGCGATCGAGAGTAAGTCTCTATCGTACCTCCCGGACCCTTCGAGTTCAAGCCAGACGCCCCACTTTGCTCTGTCGTTAGAGGGAACTGAGATACCCTCACGACCGAGGAGCGCCAGTTCGGTGGGGCGCGGTTAGTTCGCGTTTATGAGCAGGGCTCAATGCGCCCACCGCGAACAGCGAAGTCCCTCCGATCGGTCAGCATTCGCTCTGAATCGATAAGATCGGGACGGGTTGTCGTGAGAAATACCTGTCCGCACTGTTTCTGAAGAAACGAAAAGAGGTCCGCCGTCCGTGCCTTGTCGAGCTCACTTGAAACGTCGTCGAGAAGCAAAATCGGTCGTACCCCGCGCGCGGCCGCAACAACTTCAATTTCAGCTGACTTCAGGGACAGGGTTAGCGCACGATGTTGGCCTTGCGATGCAAAACCTCGGGCTGGGTAGCCGCCTAGAGACAGACTAAGCTCGTCCCTATGTGGCCCAATACCGGCCGCACCCCTACGCAAGTCAGCCACACGCCGACCTTCGAGCGCGCGAGTAAAGTCAGAAATGTCGTAGGAAGCTGAAGGCTGGTAGGTCACGCTAAGCGAGAGGTCGGGTGCTGCGATTTCCTCGAACGCCTCGATAGCCTTCTCTGCGAGTAGTTCCGAAGTAACACGACGATAATCCATCAGAGCCAAACCATGACGGACCATAAGTGCTTCCCAAGCTCCTAGGTCTGCCGCGGACGCACCCCGCGTTTCGAGCGCTCTTTGCCGTTCTTTAAGCGCGCGAGCATAGGAGGTCGCTTCGAGAAGCGATTGTGCTGAACGATAAAGTGAAATCCGATCGAGGAGTCGCCTTCGTTCAGCACTAGCTCCCGTAGAGAGAATCATCTCTCCGGGATGAAAAACGACCACGGGTGAGCGAACAGCATACTCCGCAAGCGATCTTGGACGTTTGTCATCAATACGCGCGAGTCTCGTTGCGCCCCTCAGACCCATGCTCTGAAGGCGAACCTCTCGACCATCTATAAACGTTGCCCGTACACTTGCTATCGTCTCACCAAAGGAAACAAGCTCTCCGAGCTTCGAGGTCCTAAAGCTCTTCGACGTTGCGGCAACGTAGATGGCCTCGAGAACATTGGTCTTTCCCTGCCCGTTATCACCCGAAAAGATATTGAATCCTTTGCTCGGCTCAATATCGACTGCTGCTAAGTTTCGAAAGGTTCGAACCTGAAAACGAGAGAGATGCAGGGGGAACCCTCAGATTCGCATAGGCATAACGACTGCAATGAACTGGCGGTCCGCAGACGTCGACGTGCCGGCAGGCCGCAGCACGGCAGGGTCCAGCTCACCAGACAGACAAACCTCGACCTCTTCGTCAACAATCGAAGCAAGCACGTCAAGGAAGTACTTTGCGTTGAACCCAATGCTGATGTTTGGACCGTTGTAGTCAATAGGGAGTTCGTCGAACCCGTCTCCACTTTCAGGAGACTCGCTTGTAATTCGCATGGATTTCGCGCTAAACGAGAGCTTCACGCCGCCCGTGCGCTCACTTGCAGCAACGGAAACAGCCTTGAGTGCGTCCGCGAATGCGACCCGTGGGGCACGGATAATTTTGTCTGCGCCTTGTGGAATGACTTGCGAGTAGGGCGGGAATTGCGCGTCGACGAGCTTCACACTGAAGGTCATGCCCGCGCCCTGAAAAAAAGCGCTCGAACCGCTCTGAGTGATCAGGAGCTCGGGTTTAGTCGTCTTTCCAGACGACTTTGATCCTGAGGGCTGGCTCTCGGAAAGCATTTCATCACATAGGCGCCGTAGTTCGAGGACTGCCTTCAGCGGGATGAGCATAGTCGCGGAAGCCTGACGACCCGTGACTTTTACATCTACTTTGGAGAGCCGATGGCCATCCGTCGTGACCATTCGAACGGTGTCGCCTTCCCACTCGAAAAGTGCAGAGTTCAAATGTGCACGAGTTTCATCCGTGGAAATTGAAAAGTACGTTTTTTGAATCAGTTCAGACAGCACGTCAACGTCGAGCGCGAGCGTGGGCGATCCCTCGGCCGGCTGCGGCAAAGGCGGGAAGTCGTCTCCCGGCATTCCGCGCAACGTATAACGCCGTGCGCTGCCGCTAGCTTTCAGCGTTGTCGTTGCGTTGTCTTGACTAGCGATGACGATGGGCCCGTCGGGCATCATTTTGACCCGGTCGAAAAGATCCTTGGCTGAAACTGCAACGCTGCCTGGTTTGCTTACTTCGGCTGGGATACGCCCTAGAAGGGACAGGTACAAATCCGTCGCCGCGAGGCGCATGGCCGTTTGGCCGTCGGCGGCAAGTAGAACGTTGGCCAACACCGGCATGGTGCTTTTGCGTTCGGCCACGCCCTGCATACGGGCGACGAGTTTCAGCAGATCCTTCTTGGCGACCGTGAGCTCCATGGCGTGTCTCCGAACGGTGGACCGAGGTGCCCGGCTTTTGGCGCGCGGTCAAGGGGCAGCCAGCATGCGATCGCGCTTGCTCGACGCGTCGCCACGTTCCAGTCTGATGAGAGAAGAAGATAGGTAATTTAAATTAATAGTAGTGGTACTAGAGCCTGTGGGAAACAGGGAAAAGTCAGAAAGAGTAACTAATCCGTTGCTTTACCTTCGCTGTTAGCGGGGGAGAAAGTCACGGCTAACCTCGGGAAGAATCGGGGAGTACATGGTTCTACCTCGCCTCCACAGGTCATCCACGGTGCCGTCACCAGCTGTTGAGAGCAACTTTTCATCAATCTCCAACGAGATAGTTTGAGCGCGCGCTTTGCCAGGCGTCTCCGCGAGCTTCCGACACCAGGCGCTATCCGGAGACCTTGGGCTTTTTGATGCTCATTGTTTTCGCCGGCGCATCGTGGGCAAAGGTTCGCGCGACGTCATCCAACAGCTCGCGTCTTGCTCGCTCGTAGGTCTTCGGTCCCAAACTTCCGTCCTTGCGGGCGGCCTCCACGGCCTCTAAGGCCGCGAGGAGTTGGTCACGTTCGCGTTTGGTGTCCCGAGGCGGTGCTTTCCTGGTCCCCAACACGAGCCCTGCGACGACGGTGCTCAGCGCGAGGAATGAGGCAATTACCTTTCCAGGTCCTTCCGTGGGCAGTCCCTTGACCTCGACGGTGAGCGTTCTGACGGGCGGCTCGTCGCGGCGGATCTGTCGCTCGGTCACGAGCGCGCGTTGGCCCATACCGTCCGTCGAAGTCTTCGTTGGCTCGAATCCGTCGACGGCCATCGTCATACCCCTCGACGCGGGGGCGATGACTCGGGCGGCCGCGAGGTGAGGCGGCATTCCAACCTCGAATTTTACCTGGGCTTCGCCCGCGTATGGGAGTTGCCACTTAAACTCGACGACATGCTGCCCGGGTGCAAACGTGCCGTGCAACTTTACCCCTTTCTGCGGAACAGCTTCGACGCCTACATCGGTCATTCCCTGTTGTGTGGCGAAGGCTGTAAACGTGTCAGGCAAGACGATGACGAAATTACCTGGCGGGACCCAAGCATTTTTTCCGAAGTTATAGATTTTCAGCGCCTGCTGAATCTGGATTCGATCGTCTTTGACTTCCGCGTAAACCATCGATTGTGAGACGATAAGCGCTTGATCAACGTCGTTAGTTACAGGGTAGACGTGCAGCAAAGCACGCATTCCCCGCTGTCCAAGCGGGAACGGCGGGATAGAAAACGTTGCACCGTCTTTGATAACCGTCGGCCGATAAGCGATGCCAGAACCTGACTCCAAGTCCTTGAAGCGCGCGTTCCCCACGTCGTCCGTCATAGCGGCTAAACGCTTTCGACTTTCGCCTTTGGCCACCGAGTTGTAAAGAATAGCTAAAGCGACATCGGTTCTAGCCAGCGCATGTCCTGATGGGTCAACAATGTGTAAATCGAGCGTGCCTTTGGGTAAGCTAGGGTCCTCAAGCGCGGCATCGGCTGGGGCCTCGCCCGGAGCCTCTGCCGCTTCGCTGCTACTCGACTGAGCACTTGCTTCCTGGGGTTTACCTTCTGCGGCAGCTGCGTGCGCTCGGGAGGGCATCAAGAAGACCGAGAGAGCGACGTACCCTAAGGCCGCGCTAGTCCTTTTAAGCATCTGGTTTCTCCATGTCGTCCTGCTTTATCGGGTCGAAGTCGTTGCTCTCCGCCGCTTCGGCGTGACGGGAGGCGAGAGAATCCCCACACTTCTTGCAAAAAGTCGCGTCAACCTCGTTTGAGGTTAAGCAATTCGTACAAGAGACGCGCTTGGCGTCTGAAGGTAGATCCTTCTCGTCGTCCGAGCCTCCTTCTGGCGCGGACGCGACTCGCTGTCGCTTTTCGTTAACAGTCGGCAACACGTCACTTCGCTCAGTCAATCTCAAGCTGTCGAGATGGGCTCGCGCGGCATTCTCTGCTTTCGCTCGATATGGCGCGAGCGATGCGTCGATCCGGACGAGTGTCTCTTTCAGTTCGCCTCGGTAGGTGTGCGACAGTTGCTCGTAGTCCTCTTCCTCCAGCTTGCCGAGTGCTCGCTCGTTATCTAAATCTTTCAATGCGCGAAGGAGCATCTTTTTTCGAGATGCCATCGCATCCACGGCGTGTGCCGTGGCGTCGAGTGCTTCGAGTTCGGGAGAGAGCGCTGCGTCTCCGCTCAAGATGCGAAGGCTTGCCCAAAACAACGAAATAACGCCGAGGAGTACACCCGCTGCAAGAATGAGTATGGCGATGGGTGCTCCGAGGGTAGCCGCGGCGAGCATCGCGGAAACGATGGTAACCGCGGGCAAAGCCAGCGCCGCCCCTCTCGCGAGCCGCCGTTCGCCTCTCTCGGCTTCGAGGTCGCGTCGACCTTCCGGCATCGAAGAATTCGCAGTGTGATCAACCATCGAGGTCTTTCAGTTCAGCGTCGATGCGCTCGTCGTAGGCATCGCGTTCTTCTCGCTTTCCCTTTGGAATGGCAGCGTCTTGAGCCGACTCTTTTGCATTGGAGCGCCACCTACGCAGGATAAAGGCGAGGCCTACGCCGGTCCCGACGAGGGAGACGACGGGAATTGCGTAAATCGCACGAAACGCTCCGCGATTCGGCGGTATAGCGAGTGACGCAGTACCGTTTTCAACGACGTAGTCGTCGATGATCGACTCTGGAGATTCGCCCCTGGCGAGGCGGAGACGAAGTCGCTCCCGCGTACCGTCTGCGGTGGAGCACGCGCAAGACGACAGCAGTTCCCTCGGACACGTGCCGCACATGCAGCGAAGTTGGCCGAAAACCTGCTTCTCTTTCATGTCGTCGATTTGAACGCTGCCTGAGTGTTGCGAGGCGTTGCTTTGGGCAAACGCAGGGGCCGGGAGGAGTGCGAGACATATCCCAATAATAATGCTCGCCGTAATGGCGCCTGCGCCTCGCATGGCTTGCCATACGCGAGATTCTTGAGGTTCGAGCTCTGGCCACATGCAGATACAACATCCAAAAATAAGGATGATGCAGCCGAACCATATGAACCCGACGAGAGGATTTAGATGGATCTGAAGAGAAGCGACCTTCGTCTCTGGATTGATGCTCCCGACGACGAGGTAGAGATCGTCTCGCACGGAGTGGAACATCGCGACTTCTGTGGTCGGCGAATCAGGCATCTTCTTGTAGATAAACTTGGCGGGTGAGAGCTTGCCCAGCTCTTTCCCGTCCTGCAAGACTTTGATGTCCGCAAAAATCATCCGCTTGTTGTTGTCGACTTCCATGCGAGGGCCGACATATTGAATACTCAGTCGGTCAACCTGGTAGGAGTCACCGACCTTCATCGTGGTCTCTCGGTCGAGAGTCCACGACTTACCAGTGAAGCCAAGAAACATGAGTACAATTCCAAGATGTACGATGTATCCGCCATAGCGGCGACGCCCACTCGGTGGCAACGAGGCCATGGAGTAAACAAAGCCTGGAAGGACGCCGAGATACCAAAGTGCCTTCGGGGTCTTTTCTACCTTTGCGCGAAATCGTGCCTTGTAGAGTAGCGAAAATTCTTGGGCGATAACGGCGGCATTGAAAACCACGAGCGTAAAGCCAACGACCGGCGTAACGGCGTTGAACGCCTGAAGCGCACTACCCATGATGCCACCGTAAACCGGTGGTGACCAAACGACGGCTGGATAGCCCGCGAGTTTGCCGAGCGTGAAATGCAGCAGTAGAGCTGCAGCGGCCGCGCCAACGGGAATCATAAAGTTCTTCTTGAGTTGGTCGTCGCTCGACTTCTTCCAACCGAAGAGGGTTCCTGTCCCCATGAGAAAAAAGACACCGAGGCCCAAAGGTTGAATGAACGCGTTGTAAATCGGCGGTCCGACGGTCACTTTCTCCTTCCAGAAAGCCTCGCTCACCATGGGAAACGTGGTGAACACCAGTACGAAGAACATAACGAACAACAGACCGAAGTTGTTGAGAAGGAACGTGAACTCGCGCGACCAAATCGACTCGAATCGCGGCCTTGCGGCTTTGAGGCTCATGCCTTTCGTCATACGCCGGAACACAAGCTCGATGCTTGCGAAGACGGCGGCTCCGGCGAGTACGCTAAACGCACCGATTCGGATCATCGAGTGTTTATTCGTCGATGCAGATACGGCCTCTGCGGACACGCCCATCGTCGCATCGAGAGGGGTGCCCGCCAGTTTCGACGAAACTACCCACGCTACGATGAGCGCGGTGAGTGTTGTCCAGCCAGTCACGATGGCTGCGGTTCGGAGCCGTTCGGTCGGCTTCAGGTCTCGTAATTCCGGCCACCGGTACATGACGAGTGTGAAGCAAAATACAAATATAATGGCCAGAAAGTAGAGAAAGTAGTCGCCAATCGAAGATTGCGCGAACGAGTGCACGCTAGCAATGACGCCCGAGCGCGTGAGGAACGTGCCGAAAATGGTCATGAAAAACGTAAGGCAAATCAGAAATACGTTCCACACTTTGAGCATTCCGCGCCGCTCTTGAATCATCACGGAGTGGGTAAACGCCGCGATCGTGAAAAGGGGCATGACCGCCGCGTTTTCGACGGGGTCCCACGCCCAGTAACCGCCCCAACCCAGTTCTTCGTATGCCCACAACATGCCAAGCGTGTTGCCGATGGCGAGAAAGAGCAGCGCGAAAAGAGTGAACTTTCGGCAAGCGTGAATCCACTCCGTGTCGAGCCTTCCCGTGACAAGCGCGGCAACGCAGAAGGCGAACGGAATCGAGCAACCTACGAAGCCGATGTAGAGGCTCGGCGGGTGAATGATCATATAGAAGTTTTGGAGAAGGGGATTCAATCCTTCACCGTCCGGTCGCGCGCCCGAAACCCCCGTCGCGAAGGGGTTAGCCGCGAATGCCATGAGCACGCAAAAGAAAATGACAACGCTCATCAGCGTCGCTAGGACATAAGGCTGAAGCTCGAGGTACTTTTTCCCGAGCGACCATACGCACGCGCCGATATAGAGGCTCAGCAAGAACATCCACCAAAGGAGCGAGCCGTCTTGGCCACCCCAGAGCGCCGTCAGCAGGAAGATCGTCGGCATACTCCTGTCGGAGTAGTGGGCGACGTACCGCAGCCTGAAGTCATGGCTCACGAACGCGTAGGCCAAGCAGAGAACGGAAACGCCAATAAGCGCCACCGTTCCGTACGCACCAAAGCGCGCGGATTGAAGTGTCTTCATGCGCCCGGTCGACCCCGCGCTCAGCGAGACCGCGAACGTGTAGCTTGCAGCCACCATCACCGCGAGTAAGAGCAGGAGGCCAAACGACGGGAAGTCGCCGACTACGTACTTCGCCAAAAACTGGGAGAGATTCGACATTGGAGAGGCCTCGGATATTCGATCACGCGGATCGCGACGCTGCAGAGCTCGGGTCGGGCAAGTCTACCCTCTCCCGCACCGCGTGGGCCACCCACGCAAGCCTCTTGGTTGTGCAATTCGCGTTCGCATCACAGGCGGTGGAGGGAAAGGTTGCGATGCTACCCCGTGCCCAGGGCGGGGAGGGGATCATGCCGGCGGCTCTGGCGATGATTCGTATGCTCGGAGGAGCTTTGTTTTTTCAAGCGCTTCAAGCGTTGATGCGAGCTCGGAGGCCTTCGGTGCAGGCGAACCCTATCGGGCGTGCCGATCATGCTCGCCTTGCAGGTCTCAGCGTTTTCGGGATCGCGCTGAACCAAACACTGTTCCTCATGGGGCTGAAGCTTACGACTCCCTTCTCGGTGTCCGTTCTTGCGGCGACCATCCCTGTTTTTGCCGCTGCGCTCGCCGTGCTCTTCGGGAAAGAGACGCTTTCGTGGCGAACCGTACTCGGCGTTGCACTCGCTTTGGTAGGGGTACTGTCGCTGGTCGGCAATGGATCGCTCGACCGGGGAGCGATTCTCGTCGCCCTCAACAGCTTGAGCTACGCTGGCTACGTTGTGCTTTCTCGAGACGTTGTGCTGAGGGTAGGAGCCCTGCGCTCCGTGGCCTGGATTTTTACCTACGCAGCGGTTTTGTTCGCGCCGTTTGGAATGGGCCCGTTACTTCACCAAGTCCCCGCGTTGACTCCCCGAGGCTGGGGCTTCGCGCTTTACATTTTGGCGATGCCAACGATCGTGGCGTATCTGCTAAACGCTTGGGCTCTCGCTCGGTCGAGTGCCACGTTAGTGACTATCTACATCTATCTGCAGCCGCTCATTGCCGCTGGCCTCGCTTGGCTGCAGCTCGGGATGGGAATTTCGAAGCGCGCGTGGCTCGCGGCGATTTTGATCTTAGCCGGCTTGGGCATTGTCTCGTCGCGCCGAACCACTCTTGGAAGTGTAAGGGGAAGTGGGATTAGAGAACGCGACGTCAAGCCTTAGTCGACGACTCGCAGGTTACCGCGAGCCGAGTTACTTCTTTTTTGCCTCGAACGTTGCCAAGCGCACCACGGCGGCGCTCGACTCGGCGAGGTTCATGGTACCGGTGAGTGCGTCGTTCGTAACTTTCGCGATCAGTGTGCCAGTAAGCCCATCGTCGGTGGGGTCGCTCCGGCGAAGGGTGGCCGTAAGCACTCCGTTTTCTCTTCTCCCGTCGAGGCGTGCCGCCCCGAGTGGCCCTGAATCAGAGTTCCCGGTGACTCGGCCGCTTGGATCCACGGTTAGCGTCATCGCGCCCTCTCCGAGGAATTTGTCGACGTCATTTTTGAACTTTACCGATGCCCAATCCTTCTCCGCGGGGACGTAGAGCGTGCCTACCGTCACTTCGTAGTGACCTATGTAAGTGACCACGAGGTCCTTCTCTGTTTTCGGCGCGAGCGAGGTAGGCGCGGCGCCTGCTTCGGCGGCAGCATCAGGGTTCGCGCTCGGCGCTCGTTCGGAGCCGCTGCCTTCACTTTTCGGACAGCCTAAAAGTGTCGTTCCGGCGACAAAGAGTACCGCACGCGTTGACTTTCTCACTGCCCGCCGTCCTTCGATTCGGTTCGCGCAAGAATCCTAACGCCGTAGTCGCCGTCGATTTGGACCAGCTCGCCGCGCGCAAATTCTCGTCCCGCTACTCGAAGAATGGCCGGGTCGCCGATGCGCCTGCCGAGGGACACGACGTCTCCCGTTTCGAGCGAAGCCCACTCCCTCGCCGTCATCGAGACAGTACCGAGCTCGACGCGCACAACAACTGGAGCTTCTTCGAGCGCTTCGGTAGCTGTGATGGCACTTGGCTCGGATGGCATCGCTTTTTCTTGGACCCAGAGGTGTGTCGCCAGGTGGCGTCGTATCACAAGCTTTTGATCGGCCGTTAGATCCGCAACGAGCCCACGCTCAGAGGTAGGAGATACGAGAGCCAGCGCACCGAGGAGTGAGCCTTTGTGTTCGTGAAGTTGGAGGCCTGTAGGTAGGAACACGTCGCCAATACGTAGCGCGTTCAAGTCGGACTGCGATGCCATGGTGCTTCCGAGTACAAGCGACAACGTAAGGGTCGCGTCGTCGAGCTTCGCCAAAGCCTCCGGGGTTAGAGCGGCCGAACGCGCTCTTAGGACGAGCGCCTCGGGCACCGTGACGTGGGCTTCGAATGCGTCGCTCCCTAAAAGTACCCGAAACGAGGTTGTTGTCGCGCTGCCGTCGCCGAGCTGCAAAAGCTTTGCGACGTCTTCACCCGCGTTCGCCGCGACAACTTTTGGAACGACGTTCGCGTGCGCGCGCCGGAGGGCCGCTACGAGCACCGCCGCGAAAGCGCCGGTCAACGCTGGGGAAGGGGCTCGCGAAGTGTCGACGATGCGCGGCGCCTTTTGACGGAGTGCCCGCGCCACCACGGCAGCACCCAGTGCGCTTTCGACGGCCACATAGACTCGCCGCTCGCCGCCTCCCGCCTCTGCGAGCGCGAGTGTCACGCCCAATGTCGTTGGGTCGCAAACGAGAGCTTGATACGCGTGATGCCCACGCTTCGAGATGGCCACCCGCTCGGACAATAGCTCGCTGAGTACCGAAGTGAGCGTCGTGAGATCAACGAAGTCCGTGGCTACGCGCCGTAAACGTGCCGCCGCGACGACCTCGACGCTGCGGACAGATTCGAGTGAAGCGAAGGGGAACGGTGCGATGTGCCCTTGCCGCTCGGAGTCGACGTTCACGGCTTCTCGTACGCGAGCGTCCAGTGGCGATCGCTGGTCATCTGGCACGCTGACGACGGAATGCCGAGCGACGCCACGAGTGCGACGAGCTCCGGCACCGTGAGCGCCGCGCAGAGCGATGCACGGAAAAGCTCGCGTTGGTGCTCGAACGATGCGCGCCGAGTTGGGTCGGACGGGGCTACGCCGCTGTACAGAGCAACGAGGCGAGCCACCTCACCTTCGGTTTCGGGCCTGCAAAGGTCGCGAACGAAGAGCGAACCGCCCTTCGAGGTGACGCGCAGCATCTCTGCAAGTCCGTCCGACGGGGTAGGGATATGATGGATGATCGAATTGGACATTGTGGCGTGAAACGTCCCGTTCGCGAAGGGCGTCCCTTTCGCGTCCACGCGCTGCACGGTCACGCGTTCGCCGAGTCCCGCTCGCGTGATATTGACTTGCGCCTGCGCTAACATGTGCGCCGAGAGATCAAGCGCAGTCACTCGAATGCCGCTCGCCTGCTTGCAAAGCTCGAGAGGGATGAGCGCGGTGCCGGTCCCAAAGTCGACGACGTTTGCAGGCGTGTCTCGACCAAGAGGCGACCTCCCATTGGAGGATGCGAAAGCAAGAAAATCGGCGCAAAACTGTCGATTGACGTCGCTATGATCCATGGCGTCGTAGTCGCGAGCCTCTTCGGCGGTGTCCATGACTTCGACTTCGAGAACTCGCTGCATCATGCTCGGACTGTCGTCTGCCGCGGCGCGCCTCGCAAGGGAGAAGGGTAGCCTCACCCTACTTTTTACGAGCGAACGAGTACGATTTTGGTCACCTCCGGTGGAGCACCGATACGTGCTGGCGGTCCGGTGACGCCGAAACCGCGATTCACGTAAAGCGTGGAACTTCCGAGGTCATAGCGCCCGGCGACGTA
Organism: Polyangiaceae bacterium; assembly: GCA_025353725.1. Taxonomy (GTDB): domain Bacteria; phylum Myxococcota_A; class Polyangia; order Polyangiales; family Polyangiaceae; genus Labilithrix. The sequence continues at coordinate 126,612 of JANXOF010000016.1, forward strand.
TTTCATGAGCGCGCTCACGGGTCGGAACCCTGGATTGATTTGACCGCCGTGGGTGTGACCACTCAACTGCAGCGCGATACGCCCGGCGGATTCGTCGAAGTAGGAGGGTTGGTGCGCCAACAAGATGCGAGGCAACTGAGGAGGTAACGTCCGCGTCGCCGCTCTCAGGTCCGGACCACGAAAACCGGGAGAGCCGCCTCTGCGGCCGTGCAAGTCGTCGACCCCGATGAGAGCAAACCCCCCTCCGTCGCCCTCGCGCAGCCGAACCGAACGGTTGCTCAAGAGTTGAACTCCAGAAGCTTGAAGGCGGCCCGCGACCTCGGCGGCGCCGGCGTAGTGGTCGTGATTGCCGAGGATGGCGAACGCGCCGTCTCGCGTGCGATAGCGAAGTAGGTACCGCGCAAGAAGGTTGGCGGCGTCGGCTTCAAAGTCGACGAGATCACCCGTTGCGACGAGCAAATCAGGCCGAATTTTTGCGACGAGCTCGAAGCCCTCCTCCAGCTCTCGTTCGCCGACGAACGCGCCTACGTGGAGGTCGGAAACCTGCGCTATCGTGTATCCCTCGAGAGCGCTTGGCCAGTCTTTCAAGCGAACGACGACCTCATCAATGGTAAACGCGTGCCTGCCGCGGACCATGCCCCAACCGAGCGTTGACGTGGTCGCGCCAAAGAGCGAAACGCCGATCGCGCGCTCGATGACTTGCCTTCGCGTAACGCCGTTGCCTTCCGCGATGCTGTCCGCGTGCTGCGTTGAAGCGGCGGCCGCGACACGCCGGATTCGGGAAACGAGAAGTCTCGCGAGCGTCATGATTCCGATGGCAAAAAGCGCAATGACGACGGCTCCGAATTCGAGCATCGTGACGGCCCCAAAACCTCGAATAAACTGTGTCGGATAGCGTCGGGCGACGAGACGCGCGAATCCGAGGAGGAGCGAGAAAAGCACCGCTGCCCCGTACATGCGACGGCGCCACGTCTTTCGCCCGACGCGCGATAGCGTCGAGAGGAGCCAGCGCGCGCCGAGGAGGTGAACTGCGGCCCCAACGGCGAAAAAAAATACAGCTCGCAGCACCGTCACCGTCGCCCCAGCGCGATCTCCTTTTGCAGAAGCTGGTCGGCCTCCTGCGTGAACGACACGAAGCGCGCATAGTCCGCACCGGGCTGAACGCGGCCCGCGGGGAGATCTACGACGCGATGAAGAAAAATTGTATGCCCCTCGACCGCATCGGACACGACCACCGAGCGTTCGCCGTCACGAAGCTCGCCGCCAGGAAGAGCGGTAGGAAGTTGCATCCCTTCAGGCGTGAGAATCCGGAACTTGACCTCGACGTGCGACGACGACGCCAGGAGGAGAGGAGTCTGCCTTGTCGCGAGTGACGCAGCCTGCGCGATGTTCACGGGAAACAACGCCTTGAGTACGACGTTATCGCCGACTCGCTTGGCGATCTGCGGGACATCCGCGCGGATGCGAAGAACGAGCGGTGACGCGAGATCTTCCGCATTTTCGACCTTGAGTTCACGAAGCCTAGCGCCGGGAAGGTTTGCCGTGAGGAGCCGAGTCTCGACGAACTCGCTTCGCTTCGATTCGGGCACTCGATCAAACACGGCGCGTAGGCCGATGCCCATGCGACCGACGTAGCTTTGGGTGATCTCCACGGAGGCTGAGCCGTCATCCTTCAGTGCGGCTTTGCCTTCGAGTAGCACGCCATCGGCGGCTCCCAGCGTCGGCGATGTGTCTCGCGGAGTGCCTGAAATAAGACGAATCGCGGGCTGACCGCGCAACTCGGCAGGCACGTAGCCGAAAGGCGCAAACTTGTCGCGAACGACCAACCAGCGCGGTCCGACATCGGTGGTGAGGCGCGCGACGACGTTGTCGTACGTCTCGACCTCACTCATTTTGCCGGCAGGCGGCATGGCGATTCGACTCTTGACGAGCGCGAGCTCGTTCGGAATTCCGAGCAGCCGAACAAGATACATGAATGCGGCTTGACGCGACCCTGCGCGACCCGTGATGGCGCGTCGGCCGTCGTTTTCGGGCGCCTCTTGGAGAGCGTCTCCGACCCAGCGATAGAGCGCGCGTGCTCGCTCATCGCTCTTTTGAGGCGGAATGCGACCGACGATGTCACGCGCCACGTTCCGCAAGCGCGGATCAAGCGGCGTTTCCTCCGTTGCTGCATCGACGTAGCGAACAAGCGTGTCCTCGAGGTCAACACCCCATCCGACCCGCACGCTCGGAAGGAACTCGCGCGGGTTCGGGCTGTCCGGTTCTTCCACCGCGGGGGGGCTTTCGTCGACCCGCCACCGACGCTCGATGAAGGTGCCTTTTGCTGTTTTAAGCGGGGGTGGAATCGTACCGACGGTCTCGATGTCGACGTTCCGATCGTTCGGCGTCAGCAAGACAAATTCGCTTCGCCAATAGCCCTTATCGGCCTCTCGGAAGAACCAGTGCGGGCCGCGGTAACGCTTTCCTTTCGAGCCCTCGCTCGCAGTGGCCGTGATGTGCTCAATCTCGATGTAATCTCCTACAGCGAGGTGAGGCATCGTGAGCGTCGCTTTGCCCGCGACGGGCTCGGGTTCCAAGATTGAGCCATCCGGTTTGATGACGCGCAGATTGAGCACAAGACCCCCGGGGGGCTGTTGTTCGGCCTCCTTGCCGACAGCTTCTTGCGATTGGATACGCAGAATTTCGTGCTCGAGCATTTCGCTCGAACCGTCGGGGTGCACCCACGTCGCGGCGAAGTCCACGATTCGCGCGGCGTTTCCATCCATGTGCTTTTTGGTCTTTTTCTCCCAGGCCTCGAACTCTTTGATGACTTTGCGCCCGTCGGTTCGGTACGGCTCGAGCAAGCTCGCACCCTCGATAAGCTCGACGGCCTCTCGGATTTCTACGCCCTTCGAGCCCGCTTGCAACGCTTCGGCGAGCGCGCGCCTTAGGGCGCCCGTGTCTCCTTTCGCGTACGCGTGATCGGCGAGGCGAAGGCGTGTACCGGCATCAAACGGGTTTTTCGCGAGCGTCTTTTGGAGCTGTTCAACGGCGGCGCTCGTGTCGCCGGAGCGCGCGAGCACGTCGGCGATACGAGAGGCTATCTCCTTCCGATCAGGCCGCCGCTTTTCCAATCTCCGAAGCTCAGTTACGGCGAGCTTCCAGTCGCGCCGCGCGAGAGCGCGATCGAGATCCAATTCGGAATCTGGGTCTAGTTTTTTGAGGCGATCGGCGACGGCGTCGGCCTCTTTGAGAGCTCCGTCTTCTTCGAGTGAAGCGACGTAAAGTGCCATCGCGTCGCGATCATCGGGAAATCGCGTGGCAAGGTCTTTGACGACGCGCATCCGTTCGGCGCGCCATCCGAGCTTCCCGTAGACACGGGCAAGCTGTTCGGTAATTTCGGGAACGTTCGGAACGTCGGCGGCAATCTTTCGTAACGGGTCGACGGCCTCGACGAAGCCCCTCTGTTCGGCGTCGTCGAGCACGAGCCAGGCACGCGGATACCAAAGCTTCGGGTCGGCCTTGGTGGTCCGTGTGTAAAGCTCTTTCTCCGTTGTCCGTCTCGTTTGCTCCGTGTAAGCGACGTCGGAATGAGCGAATTGAGCTGCAAGCAGGAGCGCCACGGGGGCCGCATCGGCTGGCGCAACGAGCGGCTGTATCATGACCGCCGCCACGTCATTTAGGCCGTCAAGGCTCGCCGCGTGGGCCGCAAGCATGGTCGCGAGCGGCGTGCTGGTTGTGGGTCGGTCTTTCGCGAGTGCGTCGACCTGCGCGTCGATGGGGTTGGGGTTCGCAAGTACTTGGGGACGAGACAACCCGTAAGGCTTGCGGGCGTCGGTATCCGTTTCGAGGTGAGCGGATGAGCCTTCGAGATCAAGCAACCGAATCGAACCCACATCGGCGAGGACGCGTCCGACGACGCGATGACGGCCCTTCGGAATGCGAACGGCGGATCCGAAACGCTGCCATACGCCCCACTGGCGTAGGTCACGCTCGAGTACGAGCACGTCGTCGACCCACACCGCGAGCGACCCTTGAACGGCGATCAGCAAATCGCGCTCGGCGGGGACGTCAAAGAACGTCTCGACGTAAAAGACGCCGTCTTCTGTCTTTTCCGTGCTCGCGGTGAGGCAACGGTGGCGTTCCGTTTTGAGCACATGAGCAACAGTCCCGCGCGAGGGATCTTCCGGCCACGAGGGTGGCCAAGGCGCTCGCTCCGCCGCAAAAGAGCGCCGCCGATCGCTCGGCGCGTTTCGACCAAACGGGCCTGCGACGCGAATGTTTTTCGAACAACCCATCCGCGACGTCACGAGGGCATCGAAGGCGTCACCCGTCACTTCTGCCTTGTCGAGCGCCTCGGCCGTGGACCATTCGTGAAGCTCGGCGAGTGCCCGCCACCCCACATTGCCTGGAGCCTCGACAACAGGCACGAGCGAGCCTTTGGACTGCTGCCAGACGTTGGCGACGCTGCTGCGGAGACCCACGAGATGGTGTACCGCGAGCCAGGCCGCCAACGGTGCGGCCGAATCTTTGCTCGCTTTCGCAGCCGCGATAGCGGCCACGTACTGCATCGCGGCCTTCCGTGGCTCCCCGTGGGCTTCGTCGTACATCGCACCGCCGAGGGATGCGTAAAGCCCCTTTTCCCCCGCGCGCTCGAGCTGCGCGCGCGCCTCCTCCGCGCCCTTCGCCGTGCCCCCGGGCGCGACCATCTCGTCGAGAAGCCAACGTCCAACGGTTTCGCCGTCAGACGAGCCTTTTGCGTTCGCGCGTAAGCGCTTCAGGTCGATCGGGGTATTCGCAGTTCGTGGTCCCGCGCAGGCGACGGCTGACACAAACGAGGCAAACGAAAGAGCGAGAACGGCAAGAAAGGGACGCATTTGCGATCGACTCATGGGCTCCCCGCGCCGCCCGCCCGCAACGTATAGGTCAGCGATTGACCAAGCTCGCGATCCGCCTGCTCACAAAAGGCGCGAAACGCTGGATATTCCCGAACCGAAACGCGCGACTTCGTGACGGTCACGGTGGTTTTCACGCGTGCCGTATCGCCTAATGTTTCGACGTCGATCTTGTAGGCGCCAAAGGGGGATTTTCCTTCGGCGGTGTGTGGAGACGCTGTCACCTTGGCGCCCTTAGGTAGCTTCACGACGGTTTCGTTCTCCTGCGTCCCGAGGTTAAAAATGCGCATCTCGCGGCGCCGCGACGAAAGCGGCGTCCACGAGCGCACCATGTGCTCTTTCGCGCCGACCGCGACGGTCCACGACTCTCCGTCTTTGCGCGCGTACGCCTGCGCGCGACCGCTCGCTCGGAGCTGTACTTTTTGTTCGACGTCTTCGAGATCATTTGAGGTGACCTTGCTTATCTCAACGCCCGGCATCTCCGACGCGAGGTCCTCTTGGAGCCGCTGCGTTTGCGTGGCTGTGGCGTGGTAACGCGCGCGCCACGCACTGGCCGAGGCGCCGCTCACGTCGACGTGCACATCGATCCCCGCACTGCCGTCGGCTCCGACGGTGGCCTCGAGCTGTTTGCGTGCAACGCTGTCCTCCGCGGTCGGCTCGGGGAGGTGGACAAGCTTCGGTTTTCCCTCGTTGATCTGGAGTGCGAGCGCGCCGTGATCCATCGGTGGGAGTTCGTTCGACCCGGTCCATTCAGCCGTCCCGTCGAGGTAGAGGTTCATCGACGAGACGTACGCTATCGCGTGGTCGAACGGCGCGAGACTGGCAGGTTCCGTCTCGAAATCACCGCGCATTCCCGTGCGCAAAATAACGATCGTGGCTTGGATTCCAGCCTCTTTGAGCATCGTGACGATGAGCGTCGCCTTGTCTTTGCAGTCGCCGAAGCCGCGGGCAAAAATCTGCGCACAGCGGTACGGCTTGAACCCGTGAATGCCAAATTCGAGCGCCACATAACGCGTTCGCTGCACGACGAAGTCGTAAATAGCACGCACCTTTGCTTTGTCGTCGGTCATTCCCTTGGTTAACTCGAGGACACGCCTTCGAACCTCGTCGTCAGCGGTGAACTGATCACGCACGAGACCCCAGTACCAACGCCCCATGTCGTCCCAACTCTTGTACGTCGATACGTGCACGTGACCGAGCGATTCCGTCATCGGCGGCATCATCGGCTCCACGTCCAGCGGGGTAACGTTCTCCGCCGTAAAGTGCCAAATCTTCGTGTCGCCCTTTTCGATGGCAGACTGCACGAGGCCAGCCACGTTCGGCTTGTTGAAATAAAACTGCCTCGACTTGGGTGTAATGAGCACGTATTCCGATCGAGCGATGAACTCGGCAGACTGCATGTAAACGACCTCCCCGAAGTAGTCGGCGAAAGCGTTGCGCGCCGTAACATCTTCGACGCGGTACTGCAGTTCGACCACGTCGCCTGGGTCGAGCCTTGGAAAGTGTACGTAAAAAGCGCGCGCGCTCGAGTACATGGCCATGCCGGGGTTATCGGTTGGCCCCTCGCCGCTCTCAATCGCCTCTACGACAGACCCGCTCTTCTTGTAGATTTTCGCGCCGCGGAGTTGCACGGTCTCGTTGTCGGCCTCGAAAGAAAAGGCGTATTCGCGTCCCTCCGCCGCCGCCGTGTCCGAAAGCGGTTGAAACACGATTTGGTGGAATCGGCTCGCGAGGCCATTGGGAAACACGGTCGTGACTTGCAAGTCTACGAGTGTTCGGCGGTTCTGCCCCTTGGCAGGCAACTCTCGAAGCTTGAGAAACTCGGAAGCCGGTCGCGCATAGGCCTCGTCGGCGCGCGCGCGACTGGGCTCCGTATGAGCGACATATTCGCGAACGTCTTTCTCTTGCGGGCGGAGTTCGAGCACGCGTCGCAGGAGCCGCAGCTGCTCGTCGGTTTGGCCGCCTAGCGCGTAGACGTCGGCGAGGCTTCGGAGCGTCGTGACATCGTCAGGAGCAAGCTCCAGGGCACGCCGATGCATGGCGATGGCCTTCGCGCGCTCACCGAGACCGATGTAGGTGTGAGCTGCCGCCGCGAGGGCCCGTCCGCTATCCGGGTTTGTGTCGACGAGCCTTTCGACCCAGCGCGAGGCCGCGTCAGCGTCACGTCGCGCGAGTGCGAGCTCGATGCGTTCGGCCATGACCGTGGTGTCGTCGAAGCGGAGTTGCGCGTAACGGCTTGTGAGCTCGCTTGCTTCGGTGGTGCGTTCGAGCTCTCGCAAGGCCGCCGCCGTGGCTCTCAAAAGCGCGACCGATCGCGGACGTCGCGCCAGCGTGGCCTCGAGTGAGGTCAACGCCGTCTCACGAAGTCCGGCTTCTGCGTACAGCTCAACGCGCGCCAGGTTCGCGGGAATGTTATCCGGATCGAGCGCGAGGACTTTGTCGTAAAAAGGAATCGCATCGCGCCAGTTGGCGCCGCCGCGGGCATGGCCTGCGCGGGCGAGGAGCGTGTCGATTCGGTCCTCGCGGGAAGCCCCTCGCGAGGCGAGGTCTTCGGCGCGTTCAATCCACAAAGCGCGCTGATTTCGGTTTTCTGCGAGATCGCCCGCGAGCAGCGCCCGGGGAATCGTCCGAGCTTTTTCGGCGGCGCGTCGCGCAAGATCACGCGCGCGGTTTTCGCTCGGATCGCCCGATTGTGTGAGCACGAGGTACCGTGCGTAAGCTTCGGTCGCCGCGACGTCGTCTTTTGCAACCAGTCGCTCGAAGGCCGCGATAGGGCCTGAAACCACGGGTGCGGCCGGTTTCTCTCCCTTGCGGAACCGAACCGCGGCGGCCTCTTTCGAGTGCGCAGGCGACGCGTCCGATTCGATCGTGAGATCTGGCGCGCCGCTCGGATCGGCGAGACGAAGCGCGAACATGGGGGCGTCCTCGTCACCGCAGACCTTTACTGTGAGACGATGCCAGCCCTCACGGAGCGTCAGCGCTACGCCAAAGCGCTCGCTATCGAGATCTCGGTATCGAGTATCTTTCATCACCTCGTTACCGTCAAAAAACACCTTTATGGCGCCCGCGGCACCGAACCAAATCGAAAAGGGACGCCCGCTAGCGATGCCCTTTCTCTCGCGGGTGTCGCGCAGGAAGGTCGTTGCGTACCCGCACACCTTTTCGGAAGGCCGAATCATTGTGCCTAGATCGACCCAACCATAAGGAAAGACGTCGGGCGTCATGCGATTCATGACAGGGCGCTCTTTGCCCTCGTACGTGCGCGTCAGTGTCAGAGGGTCTTTGAGCTCTTCTTCGGGGCCGAAAGCGCGGTCGATTCCGTCTTTACCCTCGTTGTCGAACGGACCCGCGACAACCCATTGACCGACAAAGCCGAGAGCTTTGACCCGCGCTTTCGCCCCCGCCAGATCGCCTCGACGTCGACGTGCGTACGCCTCGAGCAGGGCCGCATACGCGCGCAGCGGCGGGGCGAGGGCTTGTGTCTCGGCGAGACTGTGAAGCGCCTCCTCGACCTCGGCCGGGTCGCCTTGATCCCACTCCGCCCAGAGTTTTCGCAGCGGAACGTACCCGAAGGGCATTCCGCCGCGTACGACATCGGCGGAAAGCGTGGTGAGCCGCGGGAGGCGCTCCCCGACATCCGCGACGGCGACGCGCGAGAACGGCGGCCAAAGGACGGCTGAGCAGACGAGGGCGAGAAGGCAAAGCGCTCGGGAGAGGCGAACCGGGCTTGCATAAGCCCTGCGGCGAAGGTGCAGCACCCGCAAGGTTGTCCGCGCAGATCGGTCCCGCGTCAAGCTGGGGAGAGGGCGTGGGCTTGCGCGGCTCCAGGACCGGCTCGAGGGTGAAAACAGCGAGTCCGCGCTTCGCGAGAAGCCCCGCCTTAGTGTATCTACCGGACCGTGACGTCTGCCCCCGAATCACCTCCCCCCTCGCAACGCGCAAAAGCGAAGCGCTCGTCGCTGATCAAGGGTCTGGTCAAGACCGTACGGCCGCACCAGTGGGTGAAAAACGTTTTCGTTCTGGCGCCCATGTTTTTTCACAAAGACTTGGTCTCGGCGGCGGTGAACGGCGATCCATCGCTCAATCTACGCGTTACGGGGAAGGCGTTTCTGGGGACGATCGTGTTCTGTTTGCTCGCTGGCGCCGTCTATACGATCAACGACCTCGTCGATGTCGAGGCCGATCGCGTCCACCCCGTGAAGCGCAACCGCCCGATTGCGGCGGGGGCAGTCCCGGAAAAGTTCGCGTGGCCCTTTACGCTCGGGCTCGTCGCCGTGGCGCTAAGCGTTGCGGTCCTCAAACTTAACTGGATGTTCGCGTTTGTGGCGGCGCTCTATTTTTTCGAGAATATTGCGTACAGCTTCAAACTCAAGAAGGTCGCGTTTCTTGACGTTGGGCTAATCGCGTTTGGGTTCGTGCTGCGGGTTTACGCCGGTGGACTCGCGACCGACACGAAGGTGAGCGGCTATATGCTCGCGTGCACCGCGCTTCTTGCTCTTTTCTTGGGCTTCGGCAAAAGACGCCACGAACTCGAAGGCGAGCACGCGGGTAAACAGCGTGCGGCCCTTGAGGCGTACTCGAAGTCCTCGCTCACGGCTGCGCTGGGCATGACCGGCGTGGCGACGGCCGTGACCTATCTTGCCTATACGCTCGACTCGGCGACGCAGGCGTTTTTTCAAACGAACTACTTATGGCTCACGGCACCCTTCGTTGTCTTTGGCATTTACCGATTCCTTCTGCTCGTCTCGGGACGCATCGGCCGCGGCAAAAAGAGCGAAAGCCCCACCCAGGAAATGCTCAGCGACGTCCCCTTCGTATTAAACCTAGTCGCCTGGGCCGTCGTGGTCGTCGCAATCGTCTACCGCCTCCGCCCAGGGTGACTCTCGCTACTTCGGCGTGCGACGGAAAACGATATTGTCGAAGTAAACCTTCGCACTTCCGGCTTCTACGAGGTTAAACACGCCGAACCAGAGCTGTGTTGGGTCCGCATTGACTAAGGCATGAGTCTTGGCGGGTTCGTCGATACTCGCTCCGGCGAGCAGAATCTTTCTGGAAAACTCTCCTACCGATGTTTGAGCTAGTACTACGGATAAGTGACGCCACTCATTTACGCTGGCTGATCGGTAGTTCGTGTCGGGGGGCGGGTAATCGCTCGCCACGTTTGCGGGACGAGACAAGTAGCTTCCTGTCTGCTGACGGCTCACTAGCCCGTGTTCTTTGGAAGGGAACCCCCCTGAAGGCGCAAAAGCTAGAAGACCGAGTGCCTGGTAGCTGTGGGTGGCGGATTCGACTCGGACGTCAAAATCGAGGCTATATCGAGAGTATGCCGTCGGGTCCGAAGGGGTAATCTTCCTGATAAGTTTCGTCAGCGGGCCGCACTCCAGCCCTGTCGACCCGTCAACGCCACCTCCGTCGACCTGCTTCGGCTTTACGTAACCCGGATCGTTAAGAACGGTCCATCCAGGAGGGACTTGGTCGGCGGTAGTCGGGGCCTCAAAGTCCTCGCAGACAAAATCTCCGTCTGCACTGCCATCGCGCTGTAAGTCGCAGAAACGGCGTTGCCCGCCGTCCCCGTTTGCATCGGGAAGAGCGTTGGTTTTGGCGTCGGACCCACGAACGTTCGCGGCGTCGCCTCCGTCGGTTAGAGCGCTGCTGATACTCGTCGCTCGGTAGTCAGCGTCGAGGCCGGTAAGCAGATTGCACGCCGCGAGCGATACGGCTGATAGAGAGACGGCTGCGAGCTGTCGTGCGTAGCGACTACGAAGAGCCATTAGAACGTTCCTCGTACGGAGCCGCCCGTTGGACCCAGGCTCACCGCGACTGACGGGCCCGAGGCGCTCGACGACGGCTTTCCCCAGACCAGTCCGTAGACGCCGACGGCGGCACCGGCGCCGGCGACCACAAAGCCGACCGTCGAAACAGTGCCGAGGGACCGCCCTGCACTCGCGGCGTCCTGGGCAACTTGTGAGCAATCCACTCTGCTCGGGCATTCGTCCTTGGCCGTCCCGGCTTTGCCAAACGCCATCAATCCCGTGACCATTCCAAGGGCGGCGCTGACGGCGGCCGTCCCGAAGCCCGCATAGACGAGCGGGCTTATTTTGCCTCCTGTCGCCTCGGAGAGGGAGGTCGCAGTCGCTTTAGTCGCATCTCCGACGTTTGCGTCGACCTGCTGCGTCTCACCCTCGGCAAGCGTGACGTGGATCGTATGATCTTCGTGGCCTTGCGCGCGTACCACCACCGTGTGCGTACCCGGATTGACGGGCAGCGGTACGCCCATGGATGCCGGGCTCAAGGCTGTACCATCGCGTAGAAATTCAGCATCAGGCGGCGCCCCGGTGGCCCTGACGGTGAGCTTCGGCACCCGCGCTTCGAGTGCCGCAGTTTTCTTTTCGGCCTCTTCTTCGATAGCCGAGCTTCCTTCGATTTGCGCGCGCGCGTGCGCCTCGACCCAGTGGCCGAGCGCCTCTGTCAGCTTCGAGGTCCTCTCCTCGCACGCGGCCAGATTGATGAGCGTGATGGCCTTCATATCGAGACGGAGGCTTTCCACAAAGTGCGGGATGGCCTCTTCGCACTTTCCGTCTTGCGCCAGCTGGTAGCCGAACTTTACCTGCTCGCGTGCGGCTGCAGGGTCAGCGGCCCGAGCCTCGGCTCCCGCAAGCGTGACGGAAGCCCCGAAGGCGAAAGCGAAAACCGCACGACCAAGCCGCATGCTCTCCAGGGTACCTGCGCCGCGGGGAGAGCAGAAGCTTCTTTGGAAACGATCGCACGGTCGCAAAGAAAGTCAGTAAGTGTAGGTCTGCGACACGAAAGTAGGGCATTCGCAGCGTGGTAAATCCCCCACTTTCGAAGGGGCGTGCGCCGCACTCGCCGACACGGCCTCTCTCGGGGCCACGACAAACGTGCGTTAGGCACTCTCCTTCAGGTTCACGGCGGAGTTCGACGAAACATCACGTTGTCGAATCGGACGCGCGCGCTTCCACGCGCGGGTCCCGTGTAAAAGACTCCAAGTCGCACAAAAGTCGGAGAATCAGATGTAATATCCACGATTTTTGCAGCCCTCTCGACAAATTCTTGCTTGTCGATAAGGAGGGTCTGTTCGAAACTTGAAGAGGTCACGTTCGTTTTCACGAGCGAAAGGTGCGCGTGACGCCAACTGAGAGGCTGATTCTCGAGCGTCGGAGAGCCGACGGTCTTCGCTACTCTTCCTACAATGTGTGGTGTCTGGGGACCGTAACCGGCAAGGCCATGCTGCTTCGTGCTCGCGTTAGGATCGTTCGTGAAAGTCACTAGCGCGAGAGCTTCGTAGTCGAAGGTAGAAGAGAGGATGTAAAAATCGAATTCGAGATCATACCGCTTATACGTGTTAGCCGTATGCGTGTTGCTGAATTGTCTATACAGATACTTTTGAGGCTGCGCCGTTGACTCAGCTCCGCTGAAAAATTCGGCAGCATTCGACCCGTCGACTCCACCGCCCGTGCGGAGTTCCAGGCGTCCGTTGTTCGTTCCGTTTTCTATGTTCCAGCCATTAAAATTTGCATCGCCAGTTTTAATGATGACTTCCGCATCTGTATCGAATGCCGTGCAGACGTAGTCTTCGTCGTTGCTGACGCCACGTCGCAGAGCGTCACAGAAAGGGAGCGTTCGCGCGTCCGTGGTTGCGTCGGGCGCTCGAGTGGTGATGGCGTCTGTCTCGCGAGTGCTGTCCGTGCTGCCGGCCTCTGGTAAAAGAGCTTTCTCACTTTTCGCCTGATAGTCAGCGTCGAGTCCGGTCAACAGATTGCAAGCGACAAACGAGAACGACAAGGCGAACGGAAAACCGCGGGCGAAATTTGGAACACCGATCCGCATGATCTTCAGGCTAACCGCGCCGCGTCGTAGAAAAGAAGTCTTTGGAGACGCTCGTACCAAAGTTAGAAGGGACGGTAAAGGTCCCCCGTAGGCGCCGGAGTTGCGCTTTTTCGGCTGACACTCGAAGGTCCTCTTGGAGGTGCCTGTACGACACTTACCGATACCGCTTTCGCCCCCGATGCGTCGGCGACCGCCGAAGGCGCCGGTGCTGCGTTCACGGAGGCCGCTACCGCTTCCGGCTTCGCAAGGTCCACGAACGTCGATGCCGTTGTGGAGGTCTGCACCACGGCGGGTTCTACGAGCTCAAGTGGTGCAGGATGCTCGAATTTGGTGACAGCGTTCGCTTCGCGACCGATCGACGGTTTGTCGCTCGCCCGCATCGTTAGCGCGAAGGTGAGGGCGCTCGCCACGAGTGCGAACGCGACGGTGCCCGACACGAATACAGCTCGCCTGGAGGTTGCGTCCGCGCGGCTGGGAGCTCCCGACAAAGACATTCCCGTTTCGCGCGGCCCGCCTCTTTCCGAATCGCGTCTCCCCACGATGGTTGGAAATACACTCGTCGCGTTTCTCGGAGGCGGCGCCGAGCGCGTTCCAATCGGTTTGCCCGGGTCGAGGCGCACGCGCCAAAGTTCTCGGCGCATCTCGGTTGCCGACATCCATCTGTCTTTTTTGTCGAACCGCAGCGCACGTGCCACGAGCGCCTCGACGTTCGCAGGTACGCCCGGAAGCACGCGCGACACAGATCGCGCCTGTCGTGTTGCGGCTTTGACCAGATGCTCGGACGAACTCTCGGCGACGTGGACGAGTTCGCCGGATAGCAGCGTAAACATCGTCGCACCGACGGACCAAAGGTCGGTCTGCGTGTCGATGTCCTTAGGACGAGAGAGTGCCTGCTCCGGCGGCATGAACGCGGGAGTGCCAATCATCTGCCCGGTCTTTGTGGCCGTCGCGCCCCCGTGTTCATCGAGGATCCGCGCAATACCGAAATCGAGCACCTTGAGAATACCATCTTTTGTGATGAAAAGATTTGATGGCTTGATATCGCGATGAACGATCTGCTTGTCGTGCGCAAGTTCGAGAACCTCGAGCAACCGATCGACGTAGCCGAGTACCTCGTCGATGCCGAGCTGGCCGCCGACGCGCACGCGACGTTCCTCGAGGGTCTCGCCTTCGAGGAGCTCGAGCACGAGGAACGCAACTCCGTTGTGGTCGGCGTCATCGTCGAGAACGCGCACGGTTCCAGGGTGCTCAAGGAGGTTTGCGAGATAGGCCTCGCGCATGAATCGGCGGGTGATGTCGCGCGACTTGCAGAGATGATCGTGAAGGAGCTTGACCGCGACTCGGTTGCCGTTGCGATGGGTGGCGCGGAAGACCACGGCTGTCCCTCCGACGCCGAGCACTTCGTCGAGGAAGTACTTCCCGCATAGCGTCTGCCCGATGCGATCGCGGGCGGAGGCGTACGCGACATCCATACTCCAACGGTATCAGACGGAACCTTACGGTCACGCTAAGTATCTGTAATTCTTTATGTATTCTAGTGTAGAGACGGCCGGTCCAATGGGCTCGCTAGAGGGGGGGCGCGCCTAACGTCCCACACGGAATGGGGCGCTCGCAGGGCGAGTTGCTACGCTGCTTTGACCACCATGACGCGTACCCCTAAGGCCGAACGCTTGCGGGATAGACCCGGCCCCTGGGTTGATCTCGGGCTGACTCTACCCATCTTTTTGACCTACCAAATCGCGGTTGTGTTCCTGGGTGTGCAAAACGGGACCGACATGGTGACAGGGGCGCTTCTTCGGCTAAGCGAGGGTGACCGCACCACGTACCTGCTCGCCACGTTCGCAATTGGCGTGATCTTCGCGGGCGTTTTCGCGCTGCTCGGCCGCGGCCAGGCGTTTCACCCTCGCAAGTTCGTTCAGATTGCCATCGAGGGCGCTGTGTACGCGGTGCTGATGCGCCTGGTTGCCGGCTATGTCGTTGTCCGCGTGTTCGCGGGCACCATCAAGGACGAAAGCCGCTTTGTCGGCTTCATCATGTCGCTCGGCGCTGGCTTCTACGAAGAACTTACGTTTCGCGTCATCCTTTTTGGACTCGGCGCGAAGCTTCTCACCTGGCTCGTCACGAAGCAGAATATCGAGCTAACGACGACCGCCTCGCCTGCACGCCGTTTCTCATTCATGTCGCTGTCTGTGATGTCCGCCTGGGCGGTCGTCTGCGCGATCGTGTTTAGTGCCGTTCACTACATCGGCCCCATGTCCGACTCTTTCGCGCTCCCTTCGTTCTCGTTCCGCTTCGTTTTAGGGCTCGTTTTGACTCTTATTTTCGTCACCCGAGGGTTTGCCGCGGCAGTGTGGACTCACGCGCTCTACGACGTCTGGGTGCTCGTCTTCCGCTGATCGAGGTTTTCTCGCGCAGACTTCAGCGCGAGAGCCACGAGCGTGGCCAGAACCATGCCCAAAGCGCCGGCGACGTAGGGTGAACGAGCTCCGAGCGTGCCATACAGCCAGCCGCCAAACGCCGGACCGAACACGCGCGCAAGGCTCGCGACAGATTGACTGGTCCCGAGCGTTGCGCCCTGTGCGCGAGGGTCGGCACGCTTCGAGACGTAGGCCGAGATCGAAGGCTGCGTGAGCCCGTTGCCTAGGGCGAGTAAACCACCGGCGACGTAGAGCGCCGTGCGCCCGTAGCTGGGCGAGGCGGCGAGTCCGGCGAAGGCAAGCGCCTGAATCGCAGTCCCGCTGCGAATCAGCGTTGATTCGTCGACCCGCTTCGCAAGGGGTCGGATGAGGCCCCCCTGCACGCCCGCGGCGACAACGCCGATGAAACAGAGGACGAGGCCCGTTTCGAGAGGCGTCATTCCGAACTTGTCGTCCGTGAAGAAACGGAACGTTTGATCGAGCACCGTGAAAGAGAGCACGAGGATAAAGTTCACGAACACGGCGCGGGCGATCCCGGGCCGCGCGAACGCCTCGCGTGCGGCCGCGAGGTTGAGCGGTGAAAAGCTTCGCTTTTGCGTCGATCGTCGTTCGGCTGGAAGTGACTCGGGCAGCCGGAACGTTACCCACGCGAGGTTCACGACCGAGAGGCCCGCGGCGAGGAAACACGGAACTGCACCGGCGCGCCCAGTGATGCCGATGCCGAGGGTGAGGCTCGATAGCGAACCGCCGATCGCCGGTCCAAAAATGAAGCCGAGGCCGAAGGCCATCCCGATCATTCCCATGCCGCGCGCGCGCTCTTCGGGCTTCGTGACGTCGGCGATGTACGCCGTTGCGGTCCCTAAATTGGCTGTCGCGATACCGCTCGCGATCCGGGCCACAAAGAGCCACGCAAGGCTTTGCGCGTAGAGTAAGCCAAGACCGAGGCTTGCCATCCCCAACGCGGTCGCGAGCACGCTCCAGACGAGCACCGGGCGGCGTCCAATCCGGTCCGATAAGCGACCCCAGACGGGCACGAAAAGAAACTGCATGAGCGAGTACACGGCGCCCAGCAGCGTGCCGACAAGCTCGGTGGTATGAAAGGTGTTTCGCGCCTCTTGTGCGAGGAACGGCAGCACCAGACTAAAGCCCAAGATATCGAGGAAAACGACGAGAAAAATCGCGCCTAGACCAGGAATCCGAGTCCGTTTGTTCGGGTTCACCATCGGCTTCAAGACCTTACCTCGGTCGTCTTACGGTTTGCACGCGTGCACAAATGCCTCGAGGTTTCCCTTGGGTCCTTCGAGCGTGCTGTCACAGATGCGCAACACGCGTAGGCCCGCGTCGGCGACCGCTTGCGTGGCGCCCTCGATGGCGCGCGCGCGCACGAGAGGATCCTTTACGACGCCTTTGGTGCGTGACGCCTCCTCGCGACCGACTTCGAATTGCGGTTTCACGAGGGCGACCAATTCGCCTCCCGGAGCGAGGCATCGCACCACCGCGGGGAGGAGCTTGCCCAAGCCAATGAAGGAGGCGTCAATCACCACAAGGTCTGCAAATCCGCCGACTTGCTCCGGTTCCACCGTGCGCGCGTTGGTGCGTTCGAGAACGCGTACACGGTTGTCGATTCGTAGCTTGTGCGCGAGCTGCCCATAGCCAACGTCGACGGCAGCCACGCTCGTCGCACCTCGCTGCAGCAGGCAATCGGTGAAGCCGCCCGTCGACGCGCCGAAGTCGATACAGCGCTTTCCTGCAGGGTCAACGCCGAACGTGACGAGCGCGCCTTCGAGCTTCACGCCGCCGCGCGAGACGTAACCGTGGTCCTCCCCGCGAACGGTGAGTGCCGCATCTTCGGCGAGAAGCGCCCCGGCTTTGTCGACGCGAGACTCGCCCACGTAGACCTTTCCCGCGAGCACCAGCGCTTGGCCACGCGCGCGAGATATGGCGAGCCCACGGGACACGAGAAGCTGATCGGCGCGAACTTTCACGGAACGCACGCTAGTGCGACGTTCACGGAATGGCGATGCCGGGGTGCAGCGCGCGCGCAAGCGTGGCGAGACCCTCCGCGATGCGAGGTCCAGGTCGGAGCAGGCTTTCTTCGTGGAGCGGCACAACGTGGTGCTCCCGGACGGCGCGCACGCGCGACCAACCGGGCGTGTCGGGGCCCAAAACATCGTTGCCGTGAGCCTCGGCCATGGCGGCGTTGACGATAACGTCCGGATCGAGCGTGATCACTCGTTCGACGCCCAGCGTGGGGTAGGCGCCACCTTCCTTAACGGCGTTTACTCCGCCCGCGCGTCGAATCATTTCATCGGCGAAGCTTAGGGGCCCGGCCACGCTCAGCGGCTCGAGGCCGAAAACAAGAAGGACACGCATCGGGACGCGCGAGCCCACGGCCTTCTCGATGGCGGCAACGTGTGCGTGAAGTGCATCGACGGCGGCTGCGGCCTCGCGCGGCCGTTCAGTTCGCTCGCCAAGGCCGAGCAGCATCGCGTCGATTTCGCCAAACGACTCGGTTTTCGGGAAAAACGTTCGGATGCCGCGCGCTTCGAGGTGTTCGCTCATGGCCATGCCGGCGGGTCCCCGCGCGCCGGTCACGAGGGTCGGGCGCAGCGCCAAAATGGCTTCAAAGTTAGGGTCGACGTACCCTCCCACTTGAGGGAGCTTGAGAACTTGTGCCGGGAAGTCGCAGTACCGCGAGCGGCCTACAACTGTCTCACCTGCGCCGAGCGCGAAGAGGGCCTCCGTGGTCGACGGCGACAAGGACACGACACGAGTCGCCACAGCAGCGTCGATGGCCGGGAGCGGCGCCGCCTTGCGGCATGAAAAAACATACCAAGCAACGACCAAAACGCGCGTGAAGTTCGACCGTTTACGACCCCATTTCGAGTGCCGCTCCTCTTCGTGTGCGTGTTGAACGGCCCTGTTCATCCCCGCCCCAAAAGCGCGTACTTATGGAGTTTTTCGATCATCGCGGGCCGCGAAACGCCAAGCCGACGCGCCGTTTCGCTCTGGTTCTTCTGGGCGGCCTCGAATTCGGCCGCGATGATCGATCGCTCGAAGCCCTCGACTCGAGCTCGCAGCGGATGGCTCGGGCCCGGATCGCCCGCGAGTGAGGCGCGCGCACTCGACGCCGTATCGACGTCAAGCGAACGCCACAGCGCGAGCGTCAGGCGATCCTCGACAGTGAGTGCAAGAAGGCGCGCGATGGTGTTTTCAAGCTCGCGAACATTTCCCGGCCATGCGCTCGTTTTGATGGCTTCGAGCAGCGCAGGCTCGACTTCGACCTGCCCCATTCCGTATCTGTCGGCATAGGAGCGCACGAAAGCGAAGACGAGCGGCTCGATGTCTTCGGGTCGCTCGCGCAGTGGCGGCACGCGAATGGGTACGACGTTGAGTCGATAGAACAAATCCTCCCGAAAACGACCCGCTTTTGCCTCAGTCGCGAGGTCGCGATTGGTCGCGACGACGAGCCTCACGTCGACATTTTCGGGGCGTCCTCCGACGGATTGCACCTCACCCGACTGAATCGCTCGAAGGACTTTCGCCTGAATGGCGAGCGGGAGCTCCCCGATCTCGTCGATGAAGAGCGTAGCTTTATCGGCCTGCTGAAAGTAGCCAAGGCGCGCGGTGTGGGCGCCAGTGAACGCGCCTTTCATGTGACCGAAGAGTTCCGCTTCAGCGAGCTCACTCGGAATCGCGGCGGCATTGAATCGAATCAGCGGTTTTGCCGAACGCTTCGAGTGCGCGTGGAGCGTTGCGGCGAGCACGTCTTTACCGACGCCACTCTCGCCCGTGAGCAACACCGTCACGTCTTTCGGCGCGACGCGCGTGACGACGTCGAGCACACGCCGAATGGCAGGGCTCTCGGCGACAATCGTACGTCGCAGTGATGCCTCCGTGCGAAGTCGCGCGTTCTCGAGACGAAGGCTGCGATTTTCCGCAGCGCGTTTCACCGAGAGCACCAGCTCGTCGAGGTCGAAGGGTTTCGGCAGGTAGTCAAAGGCGCCGGCCTTCATGGCCGCAACGGCGACGCGCTCCGAGCCGTGCGCCGTGAGCATCATCACGGGCACGCTCGGATCCTGGACGCGGAGCGTGCCGAGCACCTTCATCCCGTCGACGTCGGGCATCGCAAGGTCCGTGAGCACGACATCGGCTCCTCGGGCCTCGAATTCGGCGATTCCGGCGGCGCCGCCGGCTGCGGAAAAAACGTCGAAACCCGCATCCCCGAGCACGGCTTCGAGCGTAAAGCGCATCGCGGGCTCGTCGTCGATTACTAGGACGCGTGACATGGATCGGACTCTACACTCGCAAAGCGTTCAGGATGAGACCTTCGAAGGGGTGCGTTGTGGCCCGTGCTCAGCGCCCACGAGGGCCGCCGTGATCCCTCTCGCCGCGACCATCGATCGGCAGTCAGGGAGCTTCGCTTTTTTGTTTTGAGCGGCGTGCGCGCACGCGGGGAGTGTCACCGTCGCGGTCGTGCCACGTCCGGGCGTGCTCTCGAAGTGAAGCATGCCTCCGTGCTGCTCGATGATGCCGCGAGCAACGGCGATCCCCAGTCCTGACCCACCCTCTTTAGTCGTGTAATACGGCTTTCGAATGCGATCGAGGATCTCGGTGCTCATGCCCGCACCGCGGTCCATTACGCGGACGACGGCCGACCCGTCGGCGCAGGTTTTGGCAACCTCCAGCGTCACGGTGGTGCCTCGCGTCGAGCTCTGCATCGCGTTTAAGACGAGGTTGAGAAGCGCTTGGCGCAGTTTTTTTGCGTCCGCGTTCAGCGTTAGCGCGCGGATACCTTGTACCTCGAGGGTCACTCCGGCGTCGGCCGCTCGCGTCTCGAGGAGAAGAGCGAGCTCGCGCGCGATCTCATACGGCTTCGTGCCCTCGATGGTGAGTTCATCGAGCCCGCGGGAGAAAGAGAGAAATCCCTCGACGACATCTTGCAGGCGCGCGGCTTCCGAGGCCACGATCGTCAGTCGCTCCCTCACGATGTCGTCTGTCGCATTCCGCGCGACAAGAGACGAGAGACCCTTAATCGCCGCCAGTGGGTTTTTCACCTCGTGAGCTAAGCGTGCCGCGAGTCCTTCGAGGGCGCGCGTCCGGCCCTCACTCTCGTCGCAAAGCTCCTCGCGGCGAATGGCGAGCTCGAGCGCGATACGCTCGTATGCCGTTCCCATCGCGCTTCCCATTTTGAAAATCGAGAGAGCGACCATGACTGCGCTCGCCAAAGAAAGCGCGATGTACTCGATGCTGGCGAAGTGCACTTGCGGTGCAAGTGGCTTGCTCAGCTCAAGCAGTGACGTATTCGAGAGTACCGCCATGACAGCGAACGCAACCAGG
The DNA here is from genome assembly GCA_025353725.1 of Polyangiaceae bacterium. GTDB lineage: Bacteria > Myxococcota_A > Polyangia > Polyangiales > Polyangiaceae > Labilithrix. The sequence continues at coordinate 147,091 of JANXOF010000016.1, forward strand.
AACAAGCCCAGCACTGCATAGCGTTTTCGATCCAACTTCGGATTCATCGAGTTCGCAATCAGGAACGGCACCACACTCAGGAGGAGGGGACTTGCTAGCCCCCCGGTGTTTCCTATGCTGAGAAGGAGAAATACGCTGGCTGCGATAAACGCGACAATGGCCTGGTTAGGCCTCTTCGTTCGTTCGCCGAGCGTGATAGCGATGAGGCAGAGTGTGAAAGAGGCCGCTTGGATTCCGAGCCGAGCAGGGGTGGCTCCGCGAGCCGCGAGAATCGCAACGACGACGACATGAAACGGCGCCATGGTCGCCGTGCGCTTCCGAGTGGTTGCGTCTTGCATCTCCTCGAAGACGCGCCAGCGAACCGCCTCGAAACGAGCTCGCTGGCGGTCGACCAACACCGTCTGAGCCTTGACCTCCGTGAGGGTTTGGTGGCTCTCGAGGTGGACATCTTCCTTGAAGTCGAAGGGCTCCGGTCGGTCTTGCTCGGCTCCCATTTCGTTCGTTCGAAGCATAGTCCGCGAGGCCCGCCACGCAGTCCGATGCCCACTTTGGACAGAGCGTTTCGGCCACCAGTCATTAGACAGCGAATTTGGCCCATTTGTGCGTTTTCCTATCTTATCGGCCGATTGAGGCCGGAGCGTGTGCACGGCTCGAGGAGACGAATGCGATGATTGGATCGGCCCGGACTGGATTTTCGATGGCGTTTGGCGCTGCGCTGGCAGTTGTCGCACCCACGGCCTTCGCTCAAGACCCGCTCACGCCGAACGCACCCCCCGCGGCGGTCGGGGTCGATGCTCCGCTCCCACCTCCACGAATTCCGGCGAGAGCGGAGCTCCAAGCGCTCCCGGCTCCGAACAAGGCACGTGCTGAGGAAGCGAGCCTCCCCAATGGCTCCGGATCCGATCACGATACCGTGGTGGGCCACGTCGGTGTTGGTTACTTGGGCGTCAGCGACCTGCCGATCTCCGCAGGTGGCGCGGGCGTTCCGGCGCGGGGGAGCGTGGCCGCGCCCGTCATTGGCGCTCGCTACTGGTTCTCCGAGAAGATTGGCGTCGACCTTGGTGTCGGGTTCGGGCTCACCTCGGGCTCAGCGGAGGTCGTTAACGGTGCGCAATCGACCCAAACCGACCTCGGAAGCAGACTTGGCCTCGCCGTGCACGGCGGAGTGCCGCTCGTCTTTGGGCACCAAAAACACTTCACTTTTCTCGTGATCCCGGAATTGAATGTCGGATTTACCAATCAGTCTAACGAGACCGGTACGGGAATAGCGACGGTCAAGACAACCCTTTCCGGGTTCCGCCTCGACCTTGGGGCGCGCGTCGGAGCGGAGATTCAGTTTGGCTTTATCGGGGTTCCTCAACTCTCGCTCCAGGCGACCGTCGGCGCCTTCGTCAAGCGTGAAGCGTGGAAGACCACCGCGGAAACAAATGGCACCTCGAACTCTGCCTCGCAGAGCGCGACCGCGTTCGGCACGAGCGTTCAGAGTGACCCTTGGGCGCTCTTCACAAACAACATCTCGGCCATCTACTATCTCCCGTGAGCCGACCATGAAAACCACGTGCGCCGCGTTGCCCCCGTTTACGGCGAACCTCTCAGGCTGGTTGTTGATGCTCAGTCTCGTTGGTTGTTCGACGGGGGCGGGAACAGCCACTGAAATCGGTCAAAGCTATGGCGACAGTCCTGGCGCCTTTGGACGTGCAGATAGGCCTACCGTCGACAATCAAGATTCGCCTCGCGCACCTGTGCGCATTGCCGATAATTCTGGCTCTAACCCAGCTACACAAGGCAACCCGAGCCAGGTACCCACGGGCGGTGCGACCTCGACCAAAGACGGATGCCCTCCTTGTGACGGCGGCGGTACTGTAACGTGCGACATCACCAGCAACGGGTCGACAACGAACGTTGCCGTCCTCTTATCGTCGAAAAATGGTCAGTGCGTCGCCACCTCATCCTCGACTGAGCTGGTTTTCGCTTGCGGTGGTCAACTCACGATCAGCGGTCAGAGCATCGGGACGTGGAGTAACTGCTCAAGCTCGAAGTCGTCGTCGGGTTCGGGAGTGAAGCCCGACGCCGGCGCTTCGAAAAAGTAACGCGCCTTGTGCTCGAACCGTTAGGGCGCGAGTTCGACGCGCACGCCCGCGGGAATAAGGTTTGCGGATCGTCCTCGTGAAAAAAGCTCATTCAGCGCTTGCCGCACGTCGGCAGGCGCGTCGAGCGTATCCGCGTTGGCGTACATCGTGAGGTATCTGTCCAAGGAACCCGAATCGAGGCCGACGTCGGCGCGCGTCTCCGCTGCGAGGAGCGCGCGAGCGACTTCGTCCTTGTTTTCGAGCGCCCACCGGATCGACGAGCGGCATACTCGGGAGACCTTCGCGATGAGTTCTGGTCCGAGATCTCGGCGGATTGCATTTCCGCCGAGCGGCAACGGTAGGCCCCCGGTCAAGTCCCGCCAGGCCTCACCGATGTCGATGACCTTCTTGGTGCCCTCTCGCTCGTAAAAGAGCCTTCCCTCATGAATCAAAAGAGACGCCTCCACCGCGCCGGTACGTAGCGCCTCGAACGCTTTTGCGTACGGCGCGATGGGAACCACGACGGGCTCGAACTCATCGAGGAGAAGACGCAGTACAAGATACGCGGTGGTCCGAAGGCCCGGTACTCCGATGCGCTTGCCTCGTAGCGAGGCGAGTGAACACTCCTCGCGTGCGACGACCACAGGCCCGTAGCCTCGCCCTACGGACATCCCGTGCGGAAGCAGGAGGTGGTCGCCCGCGACCCGCGCGTACTGAGCGACCGAGACGGCAATGACGTCCGCGCCGCCGTCGGCACCGACATTCGCTTCGCACGTCGCGTCTGAGACAGCGGCTCGTGCCGTCGAAGCCTGCGTCGCTTCCGCCCTTGTATTCAGCGTTTCGGTGTCGGCACGATCGGCGACGAAGGTGAGGCCCTCGGTATCGACCTTGCCCTCGAGCAACGCCCAGAACATGAAAATATCGTCGCTGTCGGGAGAAAATGAGAGCCGAATCCGTGATCGCATAGCCTAAGAGATGGATGCGATACGCGCAGAATTCAAGCCGATTAAGCCGACACTGAAAGACTCTGCTAGCGTCGCTCGCGGTGGTTCCGCTCGGTCGTTTAGCGTCGAAGCTCCGGTCGCGCGTGGGGATCAGGACTGCTGCCGCAGCACTTGCTGCGTTTGCCGCCGCTTTCGTTTTGGCGGGCGCCGTCTGCCGCATCGACCGCATCGACAATGAAAAGCTCCCCTGCGGCGAGGGGTTCACGCGTCGCGGTACACGTTGCTGTGTCGGCTCGGCTCGTTCGTCGTTGGTCCTCCGCGAGGGATCGTGCTCGACCGGAGCCCTTGCACAAAACGCAACGTGCCCGCCGCCGCTTGTGGTCACGTCGTTAGGATGCGACGCCCCGCCGAACGCTGTTGTGCACGTCCCGGCGACCACAGTGCTGATGGGTCCGTCGGACTGGGAGGCCGAAGGGCGCGTGCGACCGCGTACGGTTCGTGCGACCGCATTCGCGATGGATCGTTTTGAGGTTACTGCGGGTCAAGTCCAGTGTTCCGCTTGTCCTGAAGCCGTGGCCGTCAGGTTCGCAGCTCGCGATGTTGACCCTGCGTGTGCAGCATCGCACGTGACACTCGACGAGGCGCGGGCGGTGTGCGCGGCTCGCGGCGGTCGACTTCCTACCGAAGACGAATGGATCGTCGCGGCGGCGGGCGCCCGACCGCGTCGTTACCCTTGGGGCGATACCGGTGCGGTTTGTCGCCGAGCGGCGTGGGGATTGTCTCGAGGACCTTGTGCGACGGGCGCCGTCGGTCCCGACACCGTGGGTGCGCACCCGGACGGAGCGTCGCCCGAGGGTATCCACGACCTTGCGGGAAACGTTTCGGAATGGGTTGAAACAAGCGACGGCTGTGACGCTTCGGGCGCCGCATGTCTCGGCGTTGTACGTGGCGGGTCTTACGAAACCGATCTCGCCACCGAGTTGCGTACGTGGGCTCGCCGCGAGGTGCCGTCGAACTCGAGCGAAGCTTCGATCGGATTTCGGTGCGCTTACGATTCTCGCTAGCGCCGAAGCGCGATAGTCTCCAAAGTCTATGACGTGTGCGGTTCTTTCGATCGGGACTGAGCTTACGCGCGGTGAGCTCATTAATTCGAACTCGGCCTGGCTTGCTGCGGGTCTCACGGACCTCGGTTTCGAGGTGGTCGAGCACGATGTCGTGGACGACGATCGCGGCCGGATCGTCGCGGCGCTCGAGCGTCTCGCATCGTTCGCGGATGTTATCGTGTGCACAGGCGGTCTCGGTCCGACGACCGACGACCTTACTACCGCGTCCGTGGCCGCGATGCTCGGCGTGGGCCTCGTTCGCGACGAGGCGTCGCTGGAACACATTCGGCGTCGCTTCGAGCGCATTGGGCGACCGATGTCCGACTCGAACGCGAAGCAGGCGGACTTCCCCGAAGGCGCGACGATTCTTTTTAATCCCGTCGGAACCGCGCCAGGCTTCGAGGTTTCGGTTCGGTCCGCGCGAGCGTTTTTCATGCCGGGTGTTCCTTCGGAGATGAAGCGGATGTTCGACGACCAAGTCGTGCCGCGTATCCGCGCTCTCGCCCCGCATGACAGTCACCAAATTCGGCTTCGCACGTTTGGCATGCCCGAGAGCGTGGTCGGCGAAAAACTCGCCGGCGTCGAGTTGATATTCGAGGGCGTAACTATTGGATACCGCGCACATTTTCCCGAAATTGAGGTGAAGGTTCTCGCGCGCGCGCCCGGTTCGGCGTCGAGGCGTGCGGGGGTAGACGGCCCTGAGGGCACCCATGCCTTCGTGCGAGACCTTTCCGAGCGAGCGGCGCGGGAAGTTCGGACGCGTCTCGGGGACATCGTCTATGGGGAGGGCGAGGATACGTTTTCCGGCGTTGTAGGGAGAGCCCTGCGCACGCGCGGTTGGACGCTTGCCATTGCTGAGTCGTGCACGGGTGGACTCGTCGGTCATATGCTTACGAGGGAGCCTGGGGCGAGCGATTACCTACTTTTGGACGCCGTCACGTACGCCAATTCGGCGAAGCAATCCGTGCTCGGTGTCGATGAAGATGTCCTTCGGGGCCACGGCGCGGTGAGCGCCGAATGCGCGTGCCGAATGGCCGAAGGTGCGCGTCGCGTGTCCGGAGCGGACGTCGCGTTGGCGATTACAGGCATCGCGGGTCCCGGCGGTGGCACAGATTCAAAGCCTGTGGGTCTCGTCTATCTCGCTATCGCGACCGCGAAGGGTACGGAGGTCATAGAGCGCTCGTTCAAGGGCGAGCGTTTGTTTATCCAGACGCTTGCTGCTTACGTCGGGCTCGGCATGGTTCGCGACGCGAGCGAAGGCGACCTCTAGCGCGAAACGGGCGCTACTTCTGCGCGGCAACCTCGCTCGCCCATGAGGTGACGGTTGAGCAGCGGCTTGTCGACTCCCACGGTTGGCCAGCCTCGCTTGCGACTTTCGCCGGTCCGGCCGTCATGACCAGGTCTTGCCCCCTCCGCAAAAGGGAGAGCGGGCCAAGCTCTTTGCGGTCAAAGCACAAGGCGCCAGCGCTCTGACGACTCGGTCGACCAAACTTTTTCGTTAACGCCGGCGCGAGCTTGGCGAACGCCCGCTCGGCGTTTGCGTCCGTTTGGGACGGACCTACGGCGGCGTCGTACCGAACATGTACGGCGTAAGCTATCTCTTGGCCTTTCTTATAGGCCGCCGAGCGATCTCCGCCCCAGCCTGCGGCTGCCGCTCGCGCGTCGGGTTCGGTCATCCACTCCGCGAACGTGAGAGCCAGTCCGAGCTCGCCAGAAGTATCTTGATCTTCTTCGCGCCAACCCATGCCAAGTGCGTGTGCGGTAGGGGCTTGGATGGCTAAAGCGGCCTCGTTTGCTTCCCACTTCAAAGGGTGAAGAACCTGCTCCGTCGTCGTCGGGAGTCGCTCCCATACGCGGTCGACGTTTCGCCAGCCGCCTTTGCGCCTTAGGGCGTGTACGAAGCCGAGCCCTTCGAGGTACGGAGCGACGAGCGAAGAGCGGAGAATGTGTGGCACCGACGCCGAGCCGTCGCCCGTGGTCATCCCGCCGAGGATCATCTCGCGAAGTGCGTCGTCATTGATGTCGAGCGCGGAACGTCCTTCGCCCATAACGAAGTCGAGCATCAGGCTTGTGGCGTCACCCTCGGCCACACAGGCGAGGGCCATTGACTCGTCGCCGCGACCGGATTTGTAGTCCGAACGCTTCCGGAGGTCCCACGTCTGATCTTGCAGAGCATGGACAAGCTCGTGCGCCAGCGTCGCCTCCGCCTGGGGGCCCTTGAGATCGGCTGCAAGGTACATCGTGCCGTTGTTGGGCTCGTAAAATCCCTCGAGCTGGGTGCCAAGGAGTTTCAGAATTTCCGCGAGGTAGTCGAACGTGACGGGCGCAAACCCGAGAAGCTGGAGGAACTGACCTTCGCGCCGCAAGGCCTCGGGCGGGTACTCCCTTAGGGCTTTTTCTTTAACCCGTAGGACTAGCTCTTCACGTGTGAGTTTCACGCCTGGCACGGCCCTGGTCGAAGCCACGCCGCGCATCGCGCTGACCGTGGCGAGTGCGCGCGCAAACTCCGCGAAGTCCCGTTGGGCGAGCGCGCCGTCGGCGGCCGCCGTGGACGATGCCGCCACCACGGCGACGGACGCGGCAGTGGCATCTCCCTTTTCGACCGACGGCAATTTCGGCCGATGCCGCGGTTCGCTGGCACATGCGGCAATCGCCAGAGGGCCGGCGCTTGCGATGAAGAACTGACGAATTCGCGAACGCGTCATCCGAAAGGTGATCGCAGACCGGCTATCGCACTTGCATACCCTGTTTTCCCACCTCCAAACACCGCGTTCCCTGCAACGAGAATCCGTGCGCCAGCGGCCACAGCAGCAGGTGCCGTTTCGCGGGTGATACCGCCGTCGATTTCGAGGTCGACGTGTCGTCCACGCGCGTCAATCATCGCCCGAATCGCGGCGACTTTCGGCAAGACTTCGCGGATAAACGACTGGCCGCCGAATCCCGGGTTTACGCTCATCACGAGCACTTGATCGACGACGTCAATGACGTATCGAAGCGAGTCTTCGTGTGTTGAAGGATTCAACGTGACGCCCGCGCGCTTGCCGAGCGACCTGATGTAACCAAGCGTGCGATGCAAGTGTGTGCATGCCTCGACGTGAATCGTGATGGTGTCGGCTCCTGCCTCGGCGAAGGCATCAATGAACCGTTCGGGTTCCACGATCATGAGGTGAACATCGAGAGGGAGCTTGGTGACTCGCCGAAGCGCTTTCACTATTGGTGGACCAAGCGTAAGGTTCGGCACGAAGCGCCCGTCCATGACGTCTACGTGGATCCAGTCCGCGCCGGCCGCTTCGACCGCAGCGACCTCCTCAGCGAGCCGCGCAAAGTCCGCTGAAAGAATTGAAGGCGCGACAAGAATGCGGTTGGGCAGCTCGCCAGGAGCGGTTGGGTCGGGCACCGCGAAAGGCTATCACGGGCGACATAACTTGAGCGGTGCTCCATCGGCGTGAACGACCCTGGCTGACTAGGCTCGGCCATGCTCGGCGTGCGTGGGTTCCGGTGGCGAGGCGTCGCTCGTCTTGCGCTCAGCCCTCAACTACGAAATGCTGCTGGCAGGATGGAAACGCGGAAGATTACCAAAAGCGACTTTGACCACATCGTCGACGTGATCGATCGCTGGTGGGGTGGGCCGATGGCGAACTTTGCTCATCCGATGTTCTTCCATGAGCTTGGCGACAACGCCCTCATCGTCGAGGAAGAGCGTCGACTCATTGGATTCTTGCTTGGTTTCGTCGTCTTCGGGTCCCCCAAAACAGGCTACGTTCACCTTGTCGGCATCCACCCGGATTTTCGTCGCAAAGGCGTGGGGCGCCTCCTCTATGAGACGTTCACCGAGCGGTGTCGCGATCTCGGATGCGAGCGTATGAAGGCGATAACGACCGCAGGCAACGAGGGTTCGATCAAGTTCCACCACGCGCTCGGTTGGCAATCGTCCGAGGTTGAGGACTATGCAGGGACGAATCGTCGCCGCGTCGTGTTCGCGAAGGAGTTCCGTTCGCGGCCACTGGGCTAGCGACGCCGAGTCGCTTTACAGAACTTCGGGATCGCGCGATGAATCGCGGATGTCTTCGGTGAAGCCTCCCCCGCTGTCACGTGGTTTTGGTCCCGGACTCGCCTCGGAGCCGCCTATCACGAACTCGCAGCTGCGCGACGTGGGCTTGTTCGGGGCCCTTTCGGACGACTTTCTAGAACATTTGATAGCGACCCTCGAGGTGACACGGCTTCCGCCGGGCGAGACAGTGTTTCGCGAGGGCGACCCCGCGCGGGAGATGTACGTCGTGCTCGATGGCGAGATTGAGGTGTTAAAGAAGAGTCGCCGAGGCCGCGAAACACGGGTGGCGATCCTCGGGCCCAATGACTGCTTCGGTGAGATGTCGATTATCGATCTCCAGCCTCGCTCGGCGACGGTGCGTACCCTTGGTCATGCGCGGCTTCTAAAAATGTCTACGGAGGAGATGGATGCACTCTACCGCCACGACTTGAAGTCGTACGCGCTGATCGTCCTCAACATCGCACGTGATATTTCCCGGCGCCTTCGGGTCACCGATGGCTTACTCGCGGACTTCACGGCTACGGTTATTGACGAGTACGTGCGGACACCGTCGGTTCCTAGGCGGTAGCTGTCACCCCCCGCGAGCCGCTTGGGTGAACGAGGCCAACTACGACGCGTCGCCAGTTTGGCCGGCGTCGTCCGTTGGGCTTGCGTCGCGGCCGCTATCCGTCGAAGTGCCGGCGTCGTTTAGGGTACTACCCGGTGGGGCGCCGGAACTCTTTCCGTCGCTCGCGGCGCCGGTGCCGGCCGGACTACGCGGGAGGCTTTCGTCGCCCTGGGGCGGTAAGGGTTGGGGGTTCAACGACTCACCCGACGAGCAGCCCTGCGTTGCTGACAGTGCTAGCGAGCCGCCCAGCACCACGAGGGCTAGCGTCGAAACGCCGAATCTGGTCCTTGTGCAAAACGGCATCATCGATATGCCGAGCATTATCCGTGCCGGAACGCGTGAAGCAACGTTTGTCTTGATTTGTTAGGTTCGGCGCACTCCGACCACGACATTTGGCGTGACGGATGGCCCAGCTTGGCACAGACCGCGAAACCGCGCAGACTCGCGCGTTATGGCAAGTGGGAGTCACCGCGAAGCGTCGGCGAGCGTCAGAAATGTCGTGAAGCGAATTTGGGACGGTCGCGAGCGAAGAATTATCCTGGCCGACGTTTCGTTCGAGCTCGAACGTGGCGAGCTTGTCGTGGTTCGAGGGCCGAGTGGAAGCGGGAAAACGACGCTTCTCGCGGTAGTCGGCGCCATGCTCTCACCCTCAAGCGGTGAGGTACTTCTGGATGGTGAGCCAACCTCCCGTCTTCGCGAGGCACATCGCGCAGAGGTAAGGCGCCGCAAGGTTGGCTTTGTCTTCCAAGACATCCAGCTGGTCGACGGACTTACTTCGCTAGACAATATCCTTTTGCCGCGCGTACCCGACGGGGTGCGACCCGAGGACACGAAGCGTGCGAAAGAGCTCTTGGAGCGCTTCGGACTCCTCGATGTAAGCGATGTTCCTACGAAGGGCCTTTCCGGTGGCGAGCGACAACGCGTCGCCCTAGCCCGCGCGCTGATCAACGACCCTCCGCTGCTCGTTCTCGATGAGCCGACGGCGCACCTCGATGACGCGCGTGCCTTGTCGATTGCCAAGCAGCTCGCCGAAGTCGCGATGGACGGGCGAGCGGTCCTCGTGGCCACTCACGATCCCCGGCTCGCGCGGAGCTCTGGAGTGACGAGAATTCTTGAGCTGGTCGCAGGCAAGCTCGACCCGATGCTTCTCTAAGATCGATCAACCTTGTCTTTGCGTCATGGTTCAGGCGCGCATCGAAACCCGCCAGCGCCTCGCGTCAGCGCTACACTCCCCGCCGTTCGCATGAATTTGCTCGAGCCTTGGATTTTGCTTCGCCTCTTAACGGGGCTCGTTGCATGTCTTCTTTTTTCGCGCGGTGCGTTCACGGCGCAGAAAGTGCTGCGACACTTCGACGTTCGGCGAGCAACCGAGGGACAGTTGGCCCTCGAGAAGCAGATTGAGCTGGGTTCGACCTTTGTCCGGATTGGAGCGACCGTGCAGGTGCTCGCGCTGGTCCTCACGGTTCTTGGCGCCGACCGGATGAGTCGCGGGGTGCGGGGCGCGATGTGCGCCTACGGCGTTTTTGGAGCAAACATGTGGGGTTTTCGTGCTCTTGCTTTCACCGGCGTCGTAGCGCTTGCCGCCGGCATCCTCGCGCAGGTCTACACGTTCGACACAGGGGTGAAAGCCCTCGATCTCGCGCGTCCGCTCGCGATCATGACGCTCGCGATGTTCCCCCTGTCAGCGATGGACCTTGCAGTCACGTTCGAGTTTCTTAGTAAGCTGGACCTCACAGTGGTCGCGTCGTGTTGTTCCGTTCAGCTCGACCCTGTCTCGGCCGCGGGGGAGGCCTACGCGAGTGGTCCTCGCATGCTCGCTACCTGGCTTGCCGCGCTCGGGGCCGTGACCTCGATCGGAACTGCGCTTTTCGCTGTTCGCTCGCCTACGAAGGCGAGGATTCTGCTTGCGGGCGCAGTAACGGTGTTCAGCTTACCCGCCGCTCTCGCGGCCTCCGTACTCGAGGTCGCGCCGCATGCGTTCGAAGTGCCCCACCACGTGTGTCCGTTCTGCCTGCTCCGCACGGATGTTTTAGCGATGGGGTATCCGCTTTTCGGAGGTTTGCTTTTGGCGACGATCTGGGGCGGCGGCGTGAGCCTTAGCTCTCTTCTTTCACGCGGAGAGGCGACCCGCGAAGCACTTATTCCCTTTGCGCGTCGCGCGCTCCGCAGGTCTGTGGGTGCGTGGGCGCTCGCGCTTCTCGTCGCGGTAGCTCCGATTGCGCGGTTTGCTTTCCTCAGCGGCGGAGCCTCTCTGTTTCAAACACCATGACCTCTCCTATGAAACGTCGAAACCTCTTCGCTGGTGCGTTAGGCGTCGCGCTCCTCCACCTGGCTTCGGGATGTACGCGCGAGGCGCGTTGCAAAAACTGCGGCATGAGGGTTGACCCCGCAAGCGCATGGAAAGCTGAACTCATCGGACCTGGCAGTCTGCTTGTGGTCTTCGATACCCCGCGCTGCGCGCTTACGTTCTGGCGTACCGGTCGCCAAGCCGCGCAGGCGCTCCGGGTGATCGAGTATTACGATCGACAACCGCGCGACGGTGCCGAGCTTCGTTTCGTGATTGGCGGCGACGTTCTTGGTCCCATGGGCCCTGACCTCGTTCCGGTGGACGCCGGGCGCGTATCGAAGTTCATTCAAGACCACCGCGCAGACCGTGCACTTCAGCTCGCCGAGATCACGAGTGAGGTGCTCGCTGGGGTAGGTAGCCAGTGATGGAGCGGTAAGGGTCTTGATCACTGCGTAATGCGTATTAAGCTGAGTGTAACCATGAAAAGTGGATCCTCCTCGCCACCTGCGTCCGATTCGGAGCGCTCCGATGCTGCACCCACGTTGAGCTTGCCACCACGAATAAGGCGCATCTTAGAGCTCGCGTACCGCGTGGAGGGCGTAATGTCGGCTCGTGTTTGGCACTGGCCTGGAAATGTTCTCGTAGGAATTCGACCGCGATCCACATCGTCCTACGCTGAGCTGCTTAGACGCGTTGCCGATGCTGTATCGGGCCTTCGCCAGCCCGCCGAAACGTGGGACTTTGGTCTACTTGACGACTAACGCTCTACGTCGAACCGGATTGACGATGTGTACTGCGTCGACATGAACGCTTCCGTTCATGTCTTCGCCGCATAAAGTCGAGCAGCCTTAGGCCTTATCTCCGCTTCGAGCGTGCGCTCGGCGACTTGCCTGTCGATGGCCAAGCGTGAAGTTGGCCGCTTAGGCGACCGTGACCCTATATGGAGCTTCCGCAATCCCTAAGTGTGCCTTCAAAGATAGCAAGACAAGTCGTCCCCGTCGCGTCCAGACCGTTCGCTGGACAGGCGGCCCGGCCCCAAGCTCGACCAGGTTCGAAACAACAAGAGCGCACCGGTGACAACCGGTACGCTCCTTCGATCAAAGAACGCCAACCGGCGCAAAGTTTGGCCCCGGAACGCGTTGAATTTAGGTGAGCTCCGTTGAGCTTAGTTGCTCACAAAAATCGATTCGATCTCGGTCTTCACGTTCTCTTCTGTCTGGGCGCGAGCTATCGCGATCTCTTTGACGATGAGGCCGCGGGCGGTGTCGAGCATGCGACGTTCGCCGAACGACAGCTGCTTATCTGTTTTGAGTCGGTAAAGGTCGCGCAACACCTCGGCGACGTCGTAGATAGATCCGGTCTTGATCTTGTCCATGAACCCGCGGTAACGCCGATTCCAGGTCTGGTTGTCAAAAGCAATTGTGCGTTCTTTCAGGATGTCGAAAATCTCGCTTATCTCCTGATCGTTGATGACACAACGAAGACCAACCGCGCTCGCGTTGGCAACTGGAACCATGATTTTACGGTCGGTATCCATAATACGCAGGACGTAGAACTGTTGGCGGTTGCCGCCGATGTCCTTCTCCTCGATTTTGATGACCTCAGCCACGCCCTGGGCGGGGTACACTGCCTTGTCGCCGACCTTGAACTTGATGTCTGTTCCAGTCTGTCCAGCCTGCATAATGTCTCCTTCGTGAAAGCATCAAATCGTCAAGTCGTCGAAAAGTCCTCATATCGGCCCGCGATCTACGATCTACGGACCACGGAACCGTGAGTTCTGTAAGCACGTCAGTGGTAGAAGAACCTCTGAGAATACAGACAGGCGCCTCATGCTAAAAAGTCCGGCTCGTTCGTCTTCAGGATAAAAAAGCTAACCAGTATCCAGCGGAGCGACGGTTCACGGCCGCGAGACAAGCGTGGAGATCAAGACATTTGAACCGGTCCGACAGCGAGCCGCTCCTCGGTGATCACGCACCACGAAGCAAGCAGATTAGATAAGCTTGAGGTTGCTGAATCGTTATGCGGATAATCAACTCTTTAAAAGAAAAGAATCAAAAGGCTAAGAAGTCAACCCGCTCTCACGAATCTCCGTGTCCCGGACTTCGCACCAACAATGCACTAGAGCTACGTTGTTGATGTGCGCCGCGGGCGCCCACCGCTTTGTTCGCCTCATTCCGCGAATTCCGCGAATTCCGCGACCAATCAAACCTCTAGCTTCCGTCACTCTAAGATGTAATGAATCGAAGAATGATGAGCCGATGACCTCGTGAGAGCGTAAGCTTCCGAGGTCATGCCGTCATAACCTCGCGAGCCCACAAATTCACGGCCTACACTGAAACTCACATTCAAACAGACACGACTTCAGGCGAGCGAACCTTAGCTTCAAGCTTCGCTTCTGTCAAATAATTTGTGCACCAACTATCTCGCGGTCGGTCGCCTCGGTTTTAACCAGCTACTTTACCATCGGCACCCAAGTAGGAGTCTGTAGGCGAGATGCCTTTCACGCAAGGTGAATTCTGTTTTGTGGCGTGTCGCTACGTGAAGGCTCGCGGAGACACTGGTCTGGTAGGCACCGACTGAGCCGCTTGTTCGACGAGGCCCCATCGCACGCCGCGGTCCGAGATGAGCACTGTTTCAGCCCGAATCCTGCGTAGTAGGGAGATCGCAATGAGGCCGCCCGCGACGATGACGTCGGCCCTGTTGGCGTCGAGGCCTGCGATCTTCTTTCGTTCTTCAAGCGTGGCGGCGGCGAGTCGTTCTACGACCTCGATGAGTTCGCGCGTCTCGATCGCTTGACCGTGAACCCGGGTGCTGTCGTACCTTTCGAGGCCCAGGGCTATCGCGGCGAGCGTTGTGACCGTGCCCGCGATGCCGACGACGGGCGTTCCCGAGTCCCGATCCGGTACGCCTGCAAAAGCTTCATCGGAGGCGCGTAAGACGGCATCCTGCTCTTCGGATATCGGTGGGTCGTGGTGTAGGCAGCGCTCCGTGAGTCGAACGCTGCCGATGTCGAAGCTCGCTGCAAAAGCGATCGCGCGTGAATGACTGTCGCCGCCGACCACTTCCGTACTGCCTCCGCCAATATCAAATACGAGAACGCGTCCTGGTGGCAAGGAGAGTCCGCTTAAGGCTCCTGAGAACGTGAGGCGAGCTTCCTCGTCTCCTGAAAGCGTTCGCGCAGGGATACCAAAGCGCGCCGCCACATGATCGCGTACGGCTTCGCCGCCGCGGGCATCGCGCATGGCGCTCGTACCGACGATGTCGACCCGCGTGGCGCCGAGGCGTTCGACAACCTCTGCGTAGCGGTCCAGACAGAGGTTGGTGCGCGTGATCGCCTTAGGCGCGAGCCGCCGCGTCTTGTCCACATGTTCGCCTAGGCGGGTGATGGTCGCGTGCTCCTCCACGGCTATCCATTGGCCATTTCGCTCCTCGGCTACGAGAAGGAGCACCGTGTTGGTTCCAATGTCGATTGCAGCTATGCGCAAGTTCACACCTCACAAAAAGAAAGGCCCCGCGAATTTTCGCGAGGCCTTGTACACCTGCGAAGTGATCTCAGCTCAGCGAAGACTTTTCATACTGAGCATTTCTTCGACGTTCGGCTGAACGACGAGCTCAACGCGGCGATTTTTCTTGCTGTCGTCAGGTGCCTGCGCGGTGGCCGCGGACCCCGCGACGGGATCGCTTTCTCCGTAGCCCGCCGCGGCCCACCGTGTAGGGCTTAGCCCGCCACCTGAGGCAGCTTTCGGCGCTTTTGGATCCGTCGGTTTGTTTTCGGCGACGAGGAAGAGAAGCACTTGACGAGCACGGGCCAAGGAGAGACCCCAATTATCCTTGAAGGCTCCACCTGGTGGGTACTTCACGTTGTCGGTGTGTCCGGCGACGAGAAAGAAGCGATCCATAAGGTCTTTGTCGCTTCGGATGACTTCCGCTACCTGTCCGAGTACTTCCTTACCCTGCGGCTTCAGGTCGTCGCGGCCTGAATCGAAGAGGATATCGCCCGGCAATTGGATGACCAATCGATTGTTGCGGGGCACGACTTTTACGCCAATCGAAGTCAACTTATCGAGCTTCGCGCGGAGTTCGCGGAATCTAGCCTCGATGACCGCGAGTTGCTCGGCGCGCACCTTGTACTCGGCAACCGCTTGCTCGAGTTTCTGGCTCTCTTCCTTTGATTTTTCGAGTCCGAGGCCTGCGGCCCTGAGCTTTTCTTTCAGCTTATCAAGTGCGCTCGAGGCCTCACTGAACTTTGCTTGGTCCTGCTCAATCTGACCCTTTGCAGCTTTCAGATCCGCTGAGAGCTTGTCGACGTCGCGCTGCTTCGACGCCATCTCCTCGTCCGTATGCCCGCATCCGCCTAGCGCGAATGTGCATATCGTGACGCATAACCAGTTCCAAGGTTTCCTCATGTGATCCTCATTTCGCTATCGTCGGCGGGACGGTAACGGGGCTGCGAACAGGTCGTCAAGGCAACGCGGCTCCCAAGGGCCGTGTGAGTCCGCGTTCTTGTCTGGCTCGTCGGTGGGGAGGTTCGGGTCGAGACGCGACAGGTTGCACCGCCCCCGCGGCCCACCGAGTCGAAATCCGGGCTCGAGGATGCACGGGGCGCGCGACTTAGCGCTACCATAAGAAAACCACGGTTCGTCTGCGCACCCTGCGCACCCGTCAAGTTTATTTGTTTGACAGGTAACGTAGGTGACCATATACGTGGTGTACATCACCCTCTGCAGGAGGATTCTCATATGGCTGCTAAGAAGAAGTCTGCCCCGAAAAAGCTGGTGGCGAAGACCACCAAAACCACGAAGACGACCAAGAAGCCCGCTGGCAAGACGGTCAAAAAGACTGCTGCCAAGAAGGTTGCTGTTAAAAAGCCGGCCGCCAAGAAGCGCGTCGCTAAGAAGGTCGTCAAGAAAGCCCCAGCTCGCCGAGCCGCGCCCAAAGCCAAAGCTAAGGCCGTGAAAACGGGCCGCGTCGCGGCTAAAAAGACCGCTGCCAAGAAGCCCGTCGCTAAGAAGTCTGCTGTCAAGAAGCCTGCCGCCAAGCGAGGCGCAACTCGTGGCAAAGCCGCTTCTCCGGCTCGCGCTACCTCGATGGCAAGCGGAGCCGCAAGCTCGGCTTCAAGCATGGACTCAGGCGAAGAGTAGGTTCGCGGTACGACTCGTTAGAGCTTCGGTCTCTCGAAGTTTAGTGCGTGCCGCTCAAAGCGACGCGTTTGCCTAACGAGCGCACGACCTGGTGAAACGACGAAAGGGCTTACCCTAGTGGGTTGGCCCTTTCGTTTTTGTGCGTGTTGTGTGTGTTGTGCGAGCGTGCCTCGTGCCTCCGCGACCGAGGCACGTAAGTCTCGGGTGCTCGGTCCATACTTGGTGGCTCGAGCTTGCTCGAAACGTGACGTGATGGTCAGGGCCAAGCGGAGGGGCACATCCGTCTTGTACTGCTTTAACGAGCAGGAGTACATCTGATGTGCGATTCGTGCGTACAGTATGTGTCCAAGGGCTTTGCGGAAAGCGGTTTGGTTCAGTCGTTCAAGTAGAGCTTTAGTGCGTCGACAGCGAGCCGCCGGTCGAAGGGGACGCCTTTTAGCTCGTCCCGTTGGCCTATTTGCTCGAAGAGTTGCGATAGAAAACCATGGAATTGGCCGACCTCGGCCAAGACGCCTTCGAGATGTGCCGGATGGAGGAGATCCGTTTCTTCGATCGCACCGAGTGCAGCCACGAACGCGTCGTAGCGAGGATAATCCGCAGCGCGTAGGAGTGGGTATCCCATCGCACTGAAGTAATTTAGAAACTCGCGCACGAATAGGAGTGACGAAGGGCCGTTCCAGCGTTCTTCACGACTTGGTGTGCCGCGCACTTTCGCGCCAAAGGCGCGCACGATTTGAGCAAACATCCACACATCACGGCGCAGGCGAACGGACCGCTCGCGCCGCGCAGCCGCATCGTCAAAGACGCCGTGCTCGTCAAGGCGCTCACCAAGCGCTTTTCCAAGGGCTAAGACGCCGTTCTGCAGGGCTGGTCGCAGGTTTGTGCGGAGGGTCTCGATCGCCGCGCGCAAAGCCTCATGAGTGGCCTGCGCGTCAGCCGGCGGGAGGTCGTGCTCAAACGAGCGGCGTACCTCGAGTCGGACGTTCGCGGCGATACCACCGAGTACCGCCTTGATGCCCAGGAGGCGATGAGCCTCAGCTCTCATTCCGTCGTACTTCGAGCTCATTTCACTGGCTGGGATCTTGAAAAGCTCGCGTTCATAGCTCAACGCGAGCTGGGGTCCCGTTTGCTTGCGGAGGTGGTGGGTAAGAGCCCGCGCATCGCTTCTCAGCACGCTTAGAATCACGTGTACGACCCCCGCAGAGTGCGGCTCGCCTACAACTTCGTCGAGCAGCTTGAGGTAATGAAGCATTCGAAACAGTGAGAGGAACGTGAGCGCCACAAGGCGCCGCGCTTTGTCGCCCTGTACGTGGCGCATCAGTTCCAAGATGCGTGGGTTGGTGATGCGATCGAACTCTGGGCGAAACTCTAATGCTGCGAGTGGGTTGAAGAACGCCGACTGCGATACCTCGCGATGGGCCAGCGAAAGCGTCGCGTAGAAAAGGCGAAAAGGAACCCGCGGCGCGCGTGCGACGCCATTCGTTACCTCGAGCAAGTTCGTGAGGGCTTGCCGGAGGAGGACCAGCGAAGTCGGTGGGGTATCTTGTAGGATAGGACCACGGATGAGCCGCGAACGGGCGCCATCGTCGGGGAGGAGCATCTCGAGGTATCGCTGAAACACGAACGTCCGCTCGCCTTCGCCCGACAAGAAGCGACACAGTGCGATGACACGCTGCATGCCATCCCGTGCGAGCGTCAGCGTCTCGCGATAGTCCTGCGCGACGACGGCCGTTCGTTTTGGAAGGCCGGCGTGATTGCGAGGATTTGCAAAGCACACAAGCCCTTTCAGGAGAACTTCGAGCTCGAACAGCGCTTCGCGGCCGCCTGGCTCAGGGAGCTCTTCAAGCCATCTCTCGCGTGCGAGACGCTGCTCTCGGCGAAGTCCGCGCGTGTCCCGCAGGAGCGTGGCGTAGGTGTCTGCGGGAGGGGACGAAACGGGCGTACAAGGCGTCGTTGACGAGCCCTGCGCGGCTAAAGGTGGAGCTCCGGGGGGTCCCGACCGGCTCAAGGGATAACCTTCACTCGGAGCCGTTCGAGCTCGCCCCTGCCGGACGTTGGTGCGTGTTTCGGCGTAACTTCCGTGTCTTTTCGCGAAAGCAACGTGTCGAGTCGACCGACGCGTGAGCCAAGCATTTTGGCCATGACACCCTCAATGTCGCGGCCCGTCCGCTGCGTGAGCAACGTGATGTCGAGCGCGACTTGGCTCGTCACGATCTCCGCTATCGCAGTCGTTTCGCTGATGACTGCGGCGTCGAGCTCACCCATTTCGGTAGCGCCGACGAGGGAACGCATGTCGTCGGCGACGACCACGAGCCGGTGTTTCCAGAACTCTTCGAGCGCCTTCTCCTCAAGGCCGTAGCTGAAAATCTCGCCGGGTAGAGGAGGCAGCTCGGCGTGCGAGAAGACGACGGCGTAGACTTTTCGCTTGGCTGCGCGCTTCAACTCCGCCGCGAGTTGTTCGATCTCTCGTGGCCAGCCGCTCAGCACGAGGCGGTGCTGGGCGCCTCGGATCAAGCGATCGGCCTCCTCTAGAATTCGCTGATAGCCGCGAACACTGAACGCGTCGGGGGCCGGAGGCGACGTGTCGATGCTTCGTATGGCATTTTCGAGTTGGTCGGTGGAGGTGTCGAAACGGTTGCGCAGCAAGGCGAGTAGGTCGCCCGCTGCCGCAGGGACGAAGCGCTCGGGGCTTCCGGCGATCGACCGCGCAGCCCCCGATTTGACGAGTCGTCGAAGCACGCCGTAGACGGCGGACCGTGGAATGTGTGCGCGAACTCCCACTTCGTACCCAGTCGCCGGACTCTCCTGAAGGAGTGCGGCGTACGCGCGCGACTCGTTCAGGCTGAAACCGAGGGCGACGAGCGCGGGCACGACATCGGGTTCAGCCATGGCCTACTTGGCGCCTGCGTCGGGCTTGCCAAACGTTTTTGGGTGAAAGTTGAACGGGTACGTTGCACGCGTTTCAAAACCGCCTTTGCTCGCGGCGAAACGGAGCCTCTTCAGCACGTCGACGACGCAGGACTCGACCGATGGTTCGTGGATACTCGACTTCGAGGCGTCGACAGAGGCGTCCGTCACCACACCCTGCGGGTCGAGCACGAACTTGACGGTGAGGTCACCCTCCATGCTCGGATGATCTTTGAGTCCGCGGTCGTAGCAAGCGCGCGCCTCGTCTCGACGCAACATCACGACCGTCTGTATGTCCTCGCGGCGCCGTCCCGCCTCCTGCGAATGACCCGGCGATACGTTGGGTCCTGCGTCACCTTTCGTCTCCGTTTCGCTATGCGTTGAAGCGCGGAGCTTCGCTCCCTGGAGCTCTCCATTTGGCGGAAGCGCGGTCGTGGTCGAACCAGCGCCTACGCTTCCGGCATGTTCGCTCAGTGACGCTGACGCCGACGCCGGGCTAGCTTTCCCGTCGGCTGTCGTCACCGTGTCGTTGGGCGCCGCGGCAGGGGTGGGTGGGCCGCCGCCGCACGCGGCTGTGAGGAACAGTGGGGTCAACACGGCCGTTAGCGCGACCGCGAAGGCAACGCTTTTTGAGCGAATTTGGGTGGAACGCATGGGTCTTGTCGAAGTTATCTGATTTGGCCCGACAGTACTGCGTTCGCTGTCGGGTCGCGCTCGCTGAAGTAGCCGATCAAGGCGCATGTGCCGCGCTACACTCGAGCGAGAAACGCGAATCATTGACCGATTCGAACTGGAGCGTGCTGGCCCTTGTCTAGCGACGACCAACGAAGTTCCGTGAGTCCCCGCGCCCGACTGGGTCGCTGCGGCAGCTACGAGCTGCTCGTGGAGATCGCCTCGGGCGGCATGGCCACGGTGTACCTCGCGCGCCAGCACTCTTCGCGGGGGGCTCCGCTCGTAGCCGTAAAACGGCCACACCGTCACCTTGCGTCGGATACGGGATTCTTGTCGATGCTCGTCGACGAGGCTCGCCTGGCGTCGGCTATTGACCATGACCACGTGGTGAAGGTGCGTGAGCTGGGCTTCGATTTGGGCGATCCGTTTATCGTTATGGACTACGTGGAGGGCGCTTCACTCGCGGACGTTCGCAAAGAGCTCTCGGCCGTGGGGCGCGCTATCGACTCGCGCTTCGCCCTTCGCATCGCGCTCGACGCCTTGGCAGGCCTTCACGCGGCCCATGTCCTTGCCGATGACAAGGGCAAGCCGCTTGGGCTCGTGCATCGTGACGTGAGCCCGCACAACCTCCTCATTGGCTGCGATGGAGGCGCGCGCTTGACGGACTTCGGAATCGCCAAGGCTGCCGATCGCGTGCAACATACACGAACGCACGAAGTCAAAGGAAAGCTCGCGTACCTTGCGCCGGAGCGGATCGACAAGCGGCGGCTTTGCACGGCACAAAGCGACGTATTTTCGATGGCTGTGGTCCTCTGGGAGTGCCTCGCGGGCAGGCGACTTTTTCGGGGAGAAGAGGCTCTCGAAACGCTGCAAGAGGTGCTCTCCGCGCCCATTCCGTCGCTACGCCGCCTGGGCGTTTCGCTCCCTCAGGCGGTCGACGCGGCTATCCTGCGCGGACTTTCGCGCGACCTTGATGTCCGCTACAAGACCGCGGATGCGTTCGCCGAGGCGCTGCGTCACGCGTCCGGCGGCCGGACACACATCGCGGCCCCGGCTGAAATAGCGTCGCTCGTTGAGGCGCTTTTTGGCGATCGGTTGCGTGTTCGACACGCTCAGGTTCGCGAAGCCATCGAAGATAAAGACGACGCGGCGGAGGTTCTTGAGCTCTCGGGCTTGAGCCAGCGTCCGGAACCGACAGCGTCGATGCGCCAGCGTGACAAACTTGCTGTAGAGAGCATCGCACCTACCGCGCCGGGGGATCGCTATACGTTTGGCAACGCGTCGCAAAGCATTTTCAAGCGTCGACTCGCCTCAACGCGCGTTCGCGTGTCCGCCGCTTTGCTGGCTTGCTTCGCGGTGTTGGCGATTCTTTTGAGTGTGCGCGTCCGTCGCGGTTCGGCGCTGAAGGGCGAGGGAGAAAGGTCAGGCTTAGAGCTCCTTCATCGCCGCGTCGTCGTTCCGTTGCCGTTCGCGGCTCAGCACGTAACGTTCGATGAACAGTCGCGCGACTTTGCTAACCCGGTCGATGTCGCCGTCTTCGAGGTGCCGCGCGAAAGCGGTGCGCGTCATCGCGTGACGGCGGTGGCGTCGGATGGCGCGAAGGCAGAGGCCTACGTTCGGGAGGCCGATGGCGTCGCGCGCCCGGAGGGAGAAGGCTTCGCTATCGAGGCGCTCGAGACGTATGACGAGGACGCGTCTGGGAACCTTCTCGAGCTTCCGCCGACACCGAATGGCGTGAAACGTGTGATAAAGCCACGCGCTAGCCCGCTAAATTCATCGAAGGGACCGCGCGATGTGGTGCCCAGCGCAGCCATGCCAGGCCACGTCGCCAAGCCTTACCGCACTGAAAAAGACGGGTTTACGAAGTTGCGATGAGGTCTCGTGTCTCTGTAGTAGCGGGCGGACTTTTTGGGGCCGTTCTTTTCGCGCTTTGCGTGAATGCGTGTGCAGGGGATGCGCCGGCATCGCCCTGCACGAACGTTCCTGTTGGGGGGTGTCCGCTTTCGCGCGGGGTTGCTTGCGAAGACCCTGCCTGCGACGCAGTTTACGCGTGCCGCCCTGGTAACACTTGGGAACTCGATCGCACCTGCCCCGCGCGTGACGGAGGGTCGAGAGTCGAAGGATTACCTGAGGCGTCAGCGAACGACGGACGACCGCTTGACGCCAGTTTCGATGCTCCGCTCGGTGCCAACGGAGGCCCTGGGTGTGCGGCCCTTCAGCCTCCGGATTGCGCGCTTGGCGTCGTGCTGAGTTGCCCGTCTGGGTGCTGTGGATGCGAAGACCTTTTCGTTTGCGTGGGCGGTGCCTGGTCGTTCTCCACGGCGTGTAAGTAACCCGAGCGTTTTGCGCTCAGCGATGGCCGCGACCTTTGCGCGTTTCACGGGGGAGCGACGTCGCGCTTGTGGCTACCAAGTCCCAACCGTCACGCTCTCCCGCGCGCAGCTTGATGAGACCCGCGTAGGCAATCATCGCCGCATTGTCCGTGCAGCTTGCAAGCTCGGGAAGGAACGCGCTCAGACCGTGTTCCGCCGCGCGCGCCGCGACGCGCTCGCGTAGCTCGCGGTTCGCCGCGACGCCGCCGCCGATGACCACGGTGCGCACGCCTTCATGCACAGCCGCTTTGATGAGCTTTTCGCTTAAAACCGACGTCACCGTGGCTTGAAAAGACGCACAGAGCCCGGCGAGTTCGACCTCCGAAGTCGGTCGCCCGTGCTCGCGGATGCGGGCTGCTATCTGCGTCTTTATGCCAGAAAAGCTCATGTCGAACGACTTCGTGTGACCCATCGGGGGCGTCAAGGCGACGGCTTTCGGGTTGCCGTTCTTTGCGAGACGGTCGATGGCCGGCCCGCCTGGGTAGCCCAGGCCGAGCAGCTTGGCGACTTTGTCGAAGGCCTCACCCGCGGCGTCATCGCGGGTGGCTCCGAGCTCACGGATCTCCGCGGCGGATGGACCGTCGACGCGGTAAATGGCCGTGTGACCCCCGGAGGCTAACAGGGCGACAAAAGGGAACTCCGGTACGGTTGCGTGGACCGCCGTATCTCGACTCTCGGTCGAGCGACGGAGAAAAACAGCGAGGAGGTGGCCTACGAGATGGTCGACGCCGACCAGTGGAAGGCCGTTCGCCCAGGCGAGACCTTTGGCCATTTGTACGCCGACGAGGAGCGCCCCGACGAGCCCGGGGCGATGGGTGACGGCGATTCCGTCGATCTCGTTCCAGCCGACATGGGCCAGGGCGAGCGCCTCCCGCACCACAGGCCCTGCGTTGCGAAGATGATCCCGCGATGCGAGCTCGGGGATGACGCCGCCGTATGGCGCATGTAGCTCGACCTGACTGTGGACGACATCCGAGAAGACGCGTCCGCTCTCTCCCACGACAGCGGCGGCCGTTTCGTCACACGACGATTCGATGCCTAGAACGAGCACGATCCCTGAGCCCTTTCGAGTGCGAAAATCCCGAACAACGGGGGCGCCGGAGCAGCACTCGCGTCACTGCCGCCGATGGCGGGCGCGCCCCGCATCACCCGAACTTCGATTCCGCCGGTGTCCATCAAAGATACAATCACCATCACGTCGGCGGTATCACCCGTCAGGCGACCGACGGGGGCGACGGCATAGAGCAGGTTGCTCTTTCGGCCGTCGCCGAAGGAGAGGGTCGACAGTGGATCGTGCCAAATTTGGGGGAGCGGGCGAAGTGCAGTGGTTTGAAATCGGCCGTCTGATGTCGTGAGCGTCCCCGGTGCGTCTTGGAGGTGATCGGCATCAAGCGTGACACACATGCGCACGTTCTCATCCATGCCCGACCGAACGAACGCTCCCTTCACGACGGTGCCCTCGTAGTGGTCTGCGCGGTTGGAGAAGCGCGATGTGTCATGGCAAGCCATTGCACTCGCGAGGAGCACGACTCCGGTGAGCGCGAACGGAAACGCCACAAAAAACGAATGTGCCGCGAGTGTCGTGCGCATGCCCCTCACTCCGCCTTTCTGCCTCAACCGAGCTGCTGTTTACCTGGCGCCGCGAATCTTTGCTGCGGTTTCGCGCACGCGTGGCTCCGGTTCCGATTTCGCCATCCCGGCGGCGAGCTTAGCCGCAGAAGCCGTGTCATAACTTGAAAGCGCGAGAAGCGCGGCCTCGCGAACGAGGGCGTAGGTGTCGTTTTTTGCGGCCTCTTCGAGGAGTGGCGTCGCACGCGCGCCGGAAGCGCCGAGCCGACCGAGTGCTTGTGCCGCCAAGACGCGCATTGACCAGCTTTCGTGCGCGCGCAGGACGTCCGCGACGACGACGACCGACTCACTGTCAGCGTGGTTGCCGATGAAGGCTATCGCTACGCGTTGCACCGTTGCGGACGAATCGGTTACGGCCGACGCGATGGCGTGGGCGGCCGCGTCGGACTTCGAGTGTGAAAGAAATCCGAGCGCCTTCGCTCGCATTGACGGGTCGGGATGCCTTGCGAGTGCCAGAACCGATGGCTCCAGTGAGCCCGCGAGGGCGCGCGCCTTCGCGCGGGCGGGTTCGCGTGAGACGTCCTTGTCGTCCTCGCTGACGAACGGCTCGAAAGCAACGGCCCTAGTGCCGAGCGAATCAAGCACTGCTCGTGCGCCGGCTGCCGAGGTGGCGAGCGCGTTTTGAGCGGCTCGTTCGAGCGGCTCCGCGAACGTGAGGAGTGCTCTGGCGCGAGACGGCGCGGGCAACGTCTCGGGCACAAGTTGCGAGAGCGTCGACTCCGCGTCGAAGCTCTCGTCGGGCGCGGGAAGCGCTTCGCGGACGGTCGGTACGTCGAGTGTTCCACGAGTGGCGAGGAGCACGAGAGAGGCTGTCGCCGCTCGCCTGAGGGCGCCTTGCGAAGCGCGCGGACCGCGCTCTGTATCGTTTGCGACGTCGTTTGCGACGTCACTCGAAAAAACCGCGTCAGCGAGAGCCGCTATCGTTGACTGGCTCGGCGCAGCCTCGGTTCGAGGCAGCTTCCCGAGGGCCAAAATTGCCATCTGGCGCGGTAGAATGTCTGTACCTTCGGCGAGTGCGAGGAGCGCCGACGTCTCGCTCGTCGCCCCGAGCTCACCGAGTGCATAAGCCGCCGCCGCGCGTGCGACACTTCCGACGTCGACGGCACGCGCCAGCGACGCGAGCCATGGCGTGCTCGCTTTGTCTTTTAAAGCTCCCAACCCGAGAGCCGCGAACGCGCGCATGTTGGGTGTCCCGTTTTGAGCGATTTTGCGAAGGAGCGGAACCGCGGATTTTTCAGTGAGCTTCGCGACGGCCCACGTGGCCGCAACGGCAACGGAGTCCGAGGCCATGCCTTCGGTGCCGCCCTCTTGTTTGGGAAAGAGGAGTTGCGCGTATTTTGGAAGTAGAGCAGGGTCTCGGAGATCCCCGCACGCGAGCATCGCGCGAGCCCGGAGCGAAACTTCACTCTGCCCCGTCGCGAAGGCGAAAAGCGAAGCTCCTGCGTTTTTGTTTCGCACGTAGCCGAGAACGTCAATGGCGATTCGCTGCTGTCCTGAGTCGACGTCGATGAGGGCATCGAGCAACGGTTTGACGGCGCGCCCACCAATGCGCGCGAGTGCGGCGCGGGCCTCATTCGCTTCGGCACCGCCCGCGTGCTTGCTGCGCTGCACGAGAGCAAAGGTGAGATTTCCGTAAATTTCGATGAGCAGCCGCCGAAACACTTTTCGCTGCGGGTTGCCTATCGCAAGAGGCAAAAGCTCGAGTTCGAGGGACTCGAGCGTGGCTCTCCCAAGGTTTACTTGCATCGAAAGTCGCGCCGCGCGTGCCACAAGCTCCTCGTCGGGAGCGCCGCGTAGAACGCGTCGAAAGAGGCGATCGGCTTCGTCGCTCTGACCCCGCGCGAGCAAAATCTCGGCGAGTTCTAGGTAGGTCACGAAAAGGTGGTCGTTTTTGCTAATCGCTGCGCGGTATTCTTGAATGGCGCGGTCGATGTCTTGCCTTTGCCGATACATGTCGCCGAGACGACGGTGACCTTCAGCGTCGTCCGGATTCAGCTCTACGGCACGTGCGGCGTACGTAACGGCGTCCTCATCGCGGTACAGCTGGAGCGCGAATTGCGCCATGCGTTGGTAAAGCTCGCGGGCGCGTTTGGGCTCAACGCCCACAAGCTTTTCGAGCACTGCGATGGCGTCGCCGGTCTTGTTCTCCTGCACGAGGACGCGCTCGAGGGCGAGGTAGCTGTCGGAGTCTCCAGGTGCGACCGAAATCACGCGCCGCAGCGTAGTCTCGGCCTCCGGAAGCTTGCGCGCGTGAAGCCACACCTCCGCGAGCGTGCGGCCGGCCTCGACGTCCGGAGGCGTCGCTCCGAACGCTTGAACAAGCGCGGGGATTTGCGCTTCGAGGAGATGCTCGAATCCCCATAACGTGACCACGCGCGTGCGCGCCTCGCGTGCGAGAAGCTTGTCACCGCCCTGTTTCGCCTTTTCGGCGAGGTCTTGCCAAAGAACAAGCGACTCGCGAAAGTTTCGAGTTCGTTCGAGCGCGCTCGCGAGTTGCTTTTTGTAGGGCACGCTGGCCGGCTCGAGCTGCACCGCCTCTTTCAACGACGCCAAAGCATCGGGCGTCATGTCGTGTTCGAGGAACACCTCGCCCAAGGCTGCAAGAGCTCGCGCGCGGGGCGTCACGGTCGTGAGAATGCGCTTCCACGTTTGGATCGCGAGAGACGCGTTTCCGTCTTGAAAATAACGGTCTCCGAGATTGACGAGAGCCCCTGGGTCGCTCGCGCCTACTTGCGCCAGACGCGTGAGCACCTTGAGCTGTCGGGCAGCCTCACCGATGCGTCCGTAGAAGTCGGAGACACGCGTTAGGATTTCCTCGTTGCCCTGTCCCCGGGCTTCGAGTTCGGCAAGTAAGCGGAGCGCGCGGTCGCGCGAGCCCCGCTGTAAGAGCGCCTCGCATTGGTCGAATACGAATTGCGGATTGTTCGGCGCCGCACGAATGAGCGCCTCGTATTCCTGGATCGCCTTGTCGAGCTCGCCTTGCGACTGGAGCACGCGGATCATCTTGAGTCGTAAGTCGATTTGCTTCGGATTGACGGCGACGGCCCTCCGGTAGGTGTCGAGGGCTTTCGCACTGTCGCCGGTTTCTTCATAAAGCGACGCGAGGAGTGCGAGACGCGGAAAATCACTCGGGTGTTCGCCCTCGAGTTGCTTGATGAGGACGGGGAGCTGTTGATCGGCGCGATAAAGTGCTTCGATGGCGTCGTAAATCTCAGCGCGTACCGCGGCTTCTTGACCCGCGGAGGCGAGCGCTTTTTGCAGTGTCACACGCGCCTCTTGGGTCTCATGTGCGAGCGCCTGCGCTTTTCCCAAGTCTTTTAGGGCGACGGGGAGCGCCCGGTTGTCGCCCTGCGCCGCTCTGACGACATCCTTAAATTCGACCGTCGCGCGAACATACTCGGCGCGTTGAAAGAGCTCACGCGCGAGCTCACCCTTCACTAGGAAACTCGACGGTTGCGCCTTGACGAGCTGGAGGTGAAACTCCTTTGCGGCGCCAAAGTCTTTCGCGTCGAGCGCGAGGGTCATCAGAGTTCGAAGCGTTTGTTCGCGTTCCGAAGGGACAACTTGATGAGCGAGGGCGTCCTCGTAGTGCTTTCGCGCGGAGGGGTCGCCGCGGTCTTGCAGAAGACGCGCAAGGGCCAAGATAGCGACGGGATCTGCACTTTTGAGCTGGATCGCTTTCTCGTAGGCGCGGATGGCGTCTTCCGGGCGCGCATCGAGCTTACAGACGCCCGCGAGTACGACGACGGAGGCGTATTGCTCGGGTCCGGCTTGCTGCGCGCGCGCCTCGACGTCCTTCACAAGCGCGTTGAGGTTTCCGTCCTTGTCGCGGTAGAGCTGCGCGAGGCGCTGGAGAGGGAAAGGCGCGCCGGGTTGGGAGAGCACGATCTTCGTGTACCGCTCGATGAGCGCGGCTTGCGATTGCCCAGCATCGGCGTCGCGGCCCGGGGCGCTTCCCGCGGGACCTCGCGGCGCCGTCGGCGTCCGGCCGCCCGGCCGAGGCGCTACCGCCGCCCCGGGCTTTTTCCGACCTCGTGGATTGAAGTCTTGAGCACTTACGCGAGGCGTGACGAGCACCGCCGCGACGGCGAGCGAGAGGAGCCCGAGTAGCCTTCGAAACCGCACGCCCAGGAGCGTAGACCCTCCGGTGGATTTCTGCATCGCGACAAGAAACTGCGATAGGAGTGTCCGCGTCAGGACCAGGGAGGAGCGTCGCGAAACCATGATCCAACGAACCGCGGTTCAGCTCCTTCTTGCATGCGCCTGCGTAAGCTTTTCAAGGCTCGCGTCGGCGCAAGAGCCTTCAGAAGCCGAGCTGGCAGGCGAAGTCGAGGCGCCGCGCCCCGCGTGGTTGCCGACCATTCCGTGGCGCCGATGGCCGATCTTTGATCCGTTTCTTTCCCCGCGTGAGGGCATTTTCAGCGGCGTCCTTTTTCGAGCGCGTGCGCTGGGCACCGAGAGTTCGGTGACGGGCCTCGGGGTCACGTGGGGAGAGACGTCGCTTTCGCCGCACGGCGTCGTGTACATACGCGGCTCGGTTCAGTTCGGTGCGCGCCTCCTCGACCTTCGGCACGTTGTTTTGAGGTTCGGGCAGTACGACTACGCCGCGGGCGTCGCACTGGGCCCCGTCGAACTCGAGGCGAGAGCGGGCGTTACGCTGTTCGATTTGCACCTCGGATCGGACGAATGGGGGTTCGGCCTTCTCTCTCCGCGCGTCGGCGCAGGCGCTTCCGTTCACGCCGCGGGCATCCGCGTAGGACTCTTCGCATTCGGTGAATACATGTGGCGCTGGGTAGGGCCGAGCAACCTGCGAGTGCAGGGTTTTTCACTAGAAATTGCCTACGACCGGCCGCCCAAAGGTCTTCCCCCGCGCTACCGCCTTCCGTGACTCGCACGTGACTTTCCGTGCGCGTCTCACGTGGCGGTCGAGACGAATTGACCCTTCAAGGAACCATCGTGTAGCGTCGTTGCCGCGCAGGGCTTAGGCGCTGCCGCAACGTGACTGACACGGTTCCTTGCATACGGAGATTATACAGAATGAACGCAATGATTCGAATCGCTCTCGGCATGGCAGTTGCGGCGAGCCTCAGCGGCTGTGCGATGGCGTCCGGCGGTAACGGCGGCGCGTCTGGCAGCCTCTACTCAGGTTACAAAATGGGCGGCAACGTCGGCGCTGGCACCGGGACGAAGACGGGCGAAGCCTGCGTCGCTTCGATTCTCGGCATCATCGCGACGGGCGATGCGTCCCTCGCAGCCGCCAAGGCCGCGGGTGGAATCACCCAGGTTTCGCACGTCGACCACGACATTTTCAGCGTTCTCGGTCTTTACGCGAAGAGCTGTACGATCGTCGTCGGTCAGTGAGGTTGGAGGCTTCGGCGCATGTCGCGCCGGGGCGCCCTTCGAGCGGCGCTCGCTGAACGTTCAGCGACGCCGCGAGTCGGGCTCGTGGGGCACGGAAGTCTGTGGTTGAGCGACGATTGACGTGACTTATCTGACGACTGGGCTGGCGAAGTTCAGGCGTGCGTGGAGCCGTGAGAGCCGATGCGATTCTGGGTTGAATTCGACCGAGGCGCGCGCGTGGCGTGAGCGCTGGGTTTGGGAGTTCCTCGCCTTTGTGAGTCTCTGACGTCGGGACGCGAATTGTGCGAAGCGCCAACGTCTTCACTGAACGTCAATGTCATATACTTAGATAAGTAAGACGGCGCACGCCGGTGGAGTGTAACGCGCGGTCGGCTGACGTTCGGAGCGTTGCGCACTGGGCGCTAAACATCCGGAACAGTGGGAGAAAAAGAGCACGCGTACGCCCTAAGAGGGATGCGAACGCGTGACGCAGTCGCGTAAAGTCCATGCGTTGTCGAGATTCGCATCTTAGTGCGTGTGTGCGGCAGCGCATGGAAATGACGGAGAGAGCTATGAGGGACGATGACCAGTAGGCGGAAGATTGCAGTGGGCGCAGCACTAACTACACTTGGCCTTTCCTTTGCGGATACCGCGAATGCTCAGGCTGTGGAACCCGGTTTCGCGGTCAATCGCTTCGAGCCTTCGGAGCGAAACAACGAGTGGTTCGTCAATGACACCCTCGACCTTCGCGGAAAGCTTCGACCGTCGTTCGGCGCAATGCTCGAGTACCAATATCGTCCGCTCGTCGTGCGTACGTCGAATGGCGATATTGTCTCGAGTCCCGTGAGAAACATGGCCACGCTCCACCTGGGCGTAGCCGTAAATCTCTTTGACCGAGTTCGGTTGGGACTCAACCTCCCAATCGTGATGTTCGAGGATGGACATCAAACAAACATCGGAACGAAGACGATCGCGTTGCCGGCGAGCGATCAATCGATAGGTGACGTGCGCGTGGGAGTCGATTTTCGACTGTTTGGCGAACACCTGTCGCCCATCACCATGGCTATCGGCGGCCAGGTGTGGTTCCCGACAGGGAGCAAAGAGGAGTACACGACCGACGGCAACGTTCGCGTGGCTCCGCACGTTACCGTCGCGGGTGACATCGACATGTTCACCTACTCGGCACGCCTTGGCGTTCAGTTTGGGCGTCCGGAGCGGTATTTCGGTGCGACGAAACTTGGGCAAGAGTTCAACTTTGCCGCCGCCGCGGGCCTGCGTGTCATCGACAAGCACCTCGTCGTCGGACCCGAGGTGTTTGGTAGCGCCGTGATTGCGAGCGATCCGGCCGTTGGGAACACGACGGGGACCGTCGACCAGTCGTCTGGACAAAGTGCGCTCGAAGGGCTCCTTGGCGCGCACTACACGGCGGGGAGTGTACGTGTGGGTGCCGCCGGCGGGCTCGGCTTCACGAGCGGGCTCGGGTCGCCTGAACAGCGCTGGATTCTGAGCTTTCAAATCGCGCCGCCGATGAACGACGACAGCGACGGCGACGGTATCCTCGATAAAGAGGATGCGTGTCCGGCGACGCCGGGCGTTCGTAGTGAAGACCCCGCGAAGAACGGTTGCCCTCCCGATAGCGACGGCGACGGCATTCTTGACCCCGACGATGCGTGCCGCGACGTGCCAGGCGTGCGAACGAACGACGCGAAAACGAACGGTTGCCCTGCGCTGAACGACGATGACAAGGACGGCATCCCGAATGAGAAGGATGCTTGCCCGACTGTCGCCGGCGTCGCGAACAGCGACCCTGCGAAGAATGGCTGCCCGGCGGATCGTGACGGCGACGGAATTCTCGACGTGGCCGACGCGTGCATCGACGTTCCCGGAACTGCGGACGCGGACCCGAAAAAGAACGGCTGCCCGAGCGACAAAGATGGCGACGGGATCGCCGACAAAGACGACGCGTGCGTCGACGTGAAGGGCGTCGCTTCGGCCAAACCCGAGTTCAACGGTTGCCCGACCGACATCGACAACGATGCCATCGCCAACGAGCAAGATGCGTGTCCGCGCGAGCCGGGCAAAACGAGCGCTGATCCGAAGAAGAACGGCTGTCCGGCGGCCTACGTGAGCGGTGGGCTCATCAAAATCATCGATCAGGTAAAGTTCAAGACGTCGAGTGCGGACATCCTCCCGGGCAAAGACAGCGAGGAGATCCTCCAAGCCGTGTTGGCCGTTCTCAAGGAACACGCCGAAATTAAGAAGCTGAACGTCGAAGGTCATACAGACAACGCGGGTAACGCGAAGTTCAACAAGACGCTGAGTGCCAATCGCGCGGCATCGGTCGTCAAGTGGCTGACGGGACACGGAGTCGACAAAGCGCGCCTCGCGAGCGCAGGTTTCGGCCCAGATCGCCCACTCTCGGACAACACGACCGAGGACGGTCGACGTCAAAACAGGCGCGTTGAGTTCCACATCGTCGGCGACGACGGCTCGACGAGCACAACGACCGCGCCTCAGCCCACGGCTCCCAAGCCTGCGACTAAACCCTGATCTAGCCAGCTACCTACGTAGTGGGCTCAATAAAAATTCGAGGATATGAATGAAGTCAATTAGGACAAAAACGCTCAGTCGCTTAGCCGCGCTGGGTCTCGTGTTTGGCTCGGGGGCGTGCAACAACACCGTCGGCGAAGTGCCGGCGGAGGAAGTCTCCGCAGCTCGCCAGGCGGTTTGGGTCAACGGAGGTTTCGAGGTCGGCGCGGGCGCGACGGTCCCGACGGGGTGGGGCGCTTCGTCGAACCTCAACTCGAATGGCGTGACATTCCAAACCCCCCAGACCTACGCAGGACTCGGGTTACAACCTGGAGGCGCTGTCGCCATCGAAATCGTCGGCGGACCGAATACGCCAGTCGAGAGCTTGAGTGACCTCAACGCTCCTGCCGTGAAATTCCCGCGTTATGGAAGCGGTGCAGCTCGCATCAATAACTCGCCGTCAGTACTCGGTAATGGGCAAAACTCGAACACGTTAACCCAAACGATGGTAATCGGGCCGGGCGACATCGACCCCGTCGACGGAAAGATTCACACGCGGTTCACCATCGCGCCGATCCTTGAAAACCCTAACCACCCTGCAGCGCAGCAGCCTTATTACTTCGTCCAAATGACGAACAAGAGCAACGGCGACGCCGTGCTCACGCAGGACTTCGAAGTCTCGAATGCTCCAGGCGTTCCTTGGCAGAACGCTGGAAATAGCGTTCTGTTTACGTCTTGGCAGCTCGTCGACCTTGACCCGGGGTCCACCGTCGCGCTCGGCGACACCGTCGAGCTAAAAGTAATTGCCACCGGCTGTCAGCCGAGTGGTCACTACGGGCGCGTGTACGTCGACGCCTTCGGTAATCGGCCTCCCGGGACCTTTGTTCAAGGTCGGGTGCAAAAGCTCGCCAACGCTGGCGAAGACATCGCGTACGACCTTACGTACGAAAACGGGGCGAACACTCCCGCAACCTCGACGGTCGTGACGTTCGCTACGCCGAACAACACGACGTTCAAATCGATAAGCGGCATCAACGGTTGTACGCTTCCGGCGGTCGGTGCCGCCGGTTCTATCGTGTGCCCTATTGGTACAGTGGCCGGCAACACGTCCGGCACACTCAAGGTCGTCGTCACCATTGACCCTGCGACGGCCGTGGGGACGCGTATTAACCAAGGTGATTACAAGATCAAATCCGATGGGCTCACGGAGCTGCTCGGACCCCATCTTGCGACGGACGTAACGTCGGGTGCGACGTACACTGACCTTCGCACCACGATCTCGAGCGGTCTCGCCTCGATTGATTGGCTTGCGCCCATTTCGTACCAGATCGTGGTGAAAAACGCGGGACCCAACGCGGCACCTGTGGTGAATGTAACGGATTCCTTCCCCGCGCAACTCACGGGGATTACCTGGACCTGCGCGGGTAGTGGCGGCGGCGTATGTGGCGCCGCGGCCGGTATCGGAAACCTCGCGACGACGGCAAATTTGCCGCTCAACGCGACGGTGACCTACACCGTCAACGCGAGCGTGGTTGCCGGGGTTGGAATCGGCAAGCTAGTCAACGCTGCGACGGCGACGCCGGGCGGTACCGTCACCGAGTCTGCGTCGTTCGACAACACGGCTTCGGAGACGATTCCGATCGTCACGCAACGCGTGTTGACAATTACGAAAAACAACCTGGGCACGATTTCATCGTTCCCGGCCGCGATCAATTGCGGTGCGAATTGCACGACGGCGAATGCTAAGTTTGCCGACGGATCGGCGGTCGTGCTTCACGCCGACACACCCGCGGGCGGTCAGTTCATCCGTTGGGGTGGCGCGTGCAGCGGCGCTCTGCCGGACTGCACCGTGACGATGGGAACCGCGCAAACGGCCACGGCAAAGTTTGTCGGCGCGCCAGGCACTATTGCCATTGTCGACGGCGGCACGCAGTCGACGAAGGTCACGACCGCGTATGCCAAGGCGCTCCAGGTCGTCGTCAAAGACGGTCAGGGAAATGCAGTTCCGAACGTGTGGATTAGCTACGGCGTTGCGCCTTCGGGAGCGAGTGCGTCTCTCTCTACGTACGGCACGACGACGGACAGCAACGGGAATGCCTCCGCGACCGCGTGGGCCAATACCGTTTCTGGGCTCCACGAAGTAAGCGCGACCTATCCGGGCGCGCTCGCGCCCGTGAAGTTTGCGCTTACGAATACGCCGGATGCGGCGGCTGCCATTGCGATCGCGAACGCGAGTAGCAATCAGGCCACCCTCGTTGGCACACCCTTCGGTTTGCCACTCACGGTATCCGTCGTCGACAAGTTTGGTAACCCCGTCCCGAGCGCGAACGTTACCTTCGTTCGGCCCGCGGGCGAGCCGAACGCGAAGCTCTCGGCACCCACGGCCACGACCGACGCGAACGGCAACGCGACGGTGACCGCCACGGCAACCAGTGTCGTCGGTACGTACATCGTCACCGCCGGCCTCGACGCCAATGGGCCCACGGTCGACTTTGTGCTCAGCAACACGGGAATCGCCCCGCTCTCGCTGAGCATCGTGTCGGGGACGCCTGCCAACGGCACGGTCAAAACGGCGTTCGCGGCTCCGCTCAAAGTGCTCGTTACCTCAAACGCGGTTCCGGTCAAGGGTGCGCTCGTCACCTTCGTCGCACCTGCGCGTGGTGCATCCGCCACGTTGAGCGCCTTTACGGCTACGACCGACGCGCTCGGACAAGCGCAAGTCACGGCAACGGCGAACGCGAAGTCGGGCGCCTACTCCGTTGTGGCCTCCAGCAACGGCGCGAGCAAGGCGGCAGCGTTTGCCCTCACGAACGACGCTGGAGCTCCGGCTCGCATCGTGGTCAGTGGTCTCTCCTCACCTCAGAGTGCGCTCATCAACAGCGGTTTTCCTCTTCCGCTCATCGCCACGGTGGTTGACGCGGACGGTAATCCCGTGGCGGGCAAGACCGTTACGTTTGCCGCACCCGGTTCCGCCCCGAAGGCTGTTCTCAGCGCCGCCTCAGCCGTGACAAACGCAAACGGACAAGCCCAAATCACGGCTGTCGCCGGAAGCACGGTAGGCACCTACAGCGTCACACTCAGTACCCCGGGCGTCCCGAATGGCGCTATTTCGCTCACGAATACGGGCGTCGCGCCAAACACGCTCGTCATCACCTCCGGTAATCCGCAGTCATCGACGGCGGGCGCCCCTTTTGCTCAGAAGATTACGGTCAAAGTCCTCGACGCTTCGGGCCTCCCGATCGCCGGGTCGACAGTAACGTTTAGCGCGCCCTCGAGCGGACCGTCTGCGACGCTGAGCTCCGCATCTGCCGTAACCAACGCCCTCGGTATTGCCGAGATCACGGCGACGGCAGGCGAACAAGCCGGCCTCTATCTCGTCCAGGCAGCCTTGCCGGGTACGAGTGGCGAGGTTGCCTTTCAATTGACGAACGCGCCGGGCGCTCCGTTCTCGGTCGGTGTGGCGGCCTCGGCCTCACCCCAGTCGACGATCGTGACGACGGCGTTCGCGCTACCCTTGTCGCTCACCGTGGCCGACAAGTTTGGCAATCCGGTCGCTGGCGTCATCACAACGTTCGCACTTCCCGCAGGCGAGCCGACGGCAAGCCTAGGCAAGACGACCCTCGCGACCGACCGTTACGGTTCGGTAAGCACGCTCGCTCTCGCGGGCAAACAGGAAGGCACCTACGCAGTAGCGGCAAGCGCCGCTGGAGTCGCGACTCCGGGGACGTTCGCGCTCACCAACTCCAAAGGCGCGCCCGCGACGATCGGTATCAAGAGCGGTGCATCGCAGTCGACGACCGTGCTTACGAACTTCAAGGACGCGATCGTTGCCACGGTGGCTGACGCCAACGGCGCGCCGGTTGCGGGTGCGGTGATTGTCGTTACCGCTCCGACCACTGGAGCGAGCGGTACGTCTTCACCACAAACAGTCGTGACCGATGTTGTCGGTTCGGCCGCGCTCACCGTGACAGCGAATGACAAGGCTGGCACGTTCACCCTCGCTCTTTCGGTGGGAGGCGCTTCAACCCCCGCGAACGCGAACCTCACGAACGTCGCGCTGCCGGTACCGGCGCCACCGCCGCCACCGGACACGTCAACAAACGCGAAGCCGGCGTCGATTCTCCCGACGCAGACGACGCTCGACGTAGCGACGGAAGGTTCAACGACCCTATTCGCCGCGACGGTCAGGGCCGCGGGCGGTACGCCGTCCGGCACCGTTCGGTTCCAAGTTGACGGCCGCGACGTCGGCACGGCGCCACTCAAAGGCAGTACGGCGACGCTCGACCTTCAAGGCGTCGCGCCGGGCAGTCACAAGGCGACCGCGTTTTATGATGCGCAGTCGACATTCGAGGCAAGTAATTCGGGCTCAAAGGACTTCGCTATCGCGGACGCCTTTGTCCTTCAAGGTGGCGGAATCGGCTGCTCGTCGAGCCGCACTACGGGTGGAAACTGGTTTGCCTTCCTCGGTATCGCGGGCGTAGCCCTCCTGCTTCGCCGTCGCCAGCGCTAATCTCGAACGCGGTCTAAAGGCCGCATGGTGAATGAAAACGCGGCCCCGGGACCTCCGGGTGCCGCGTTTTCTCTATTTGCCTAAAGCGTTTTTAAGTAAGCGAGGAGTGCTTGCGTAGAGGCCTCGTCATTTGCGAAATCATAGGGACCGTTGAATAGCGCGCCAGAGTGTCCTTGGTTGCTCTGTCCGAGTCGCTTCGTGTCATACCGTGCAGTGCCCGAACTCCACTCGAAGCCGACGCCCGTTCGGTCGTAGTTGTAATTGCCTCGGAAGAACGTAGCTGGCCGTTCCTTTTCAATGAGGAGTTGCCTTAGTGTTGGCACGGAGCCGTTGTGAAGGTACGGCGCACGCGCCCAGATACCGTCGAGCGGCCCAGCCAGGTAGCCCCCTGATGCTCCCAGCACGGACCTATCAGCACTCGCTTTTGAGCACTCAGGCAACGACTTATCCTTGCACGAGGCTTCGATGGCGTCGCGTAGGGCGAGGCGCATGCCGGGTGTCACGCCGACGGCGCGCGTTAGGTCTGTCCCTACGTCGCCTGCCGGATAGACCGTGCCGCGGCTATCGTGGCATGAGCTGCACGACCGCTCATAAATCGTGCGGCCCGTGCTCACCAACGTGCCGCTGGGCGTGTCATCGACGAACGGATAAGCCGCCGACGGTAGACCGCCAAGAAACTTGGTGACGACTTGCGCGTTCTTAAAGTCGACGGCCGAAGGCTCTCCGATGTTACCAACGGCGGACGCGAGATTTCGCAGGAGTGGTTCCGTGATGAAACCGTCCCACTGACCTCGCGGGCGAGCCTTTGCGTTTGAGTTCCACACGCTCGGATAGTCCGCATAGGCCGGAGCTGTCGAAAGAAATTTCGTGAGCTTTGACGCGTTTCGAGGTTCGAAGAAAGCGGTTGGCGTCAACGATGCTCCCCCAACACCGAAGATGTCGACTTGGCCCGGTACTCCGTTGATAAGCAGGTCCTTGTCGTTCTTGTATGCGTTCGTGAGCGACCCTGCACGGAGCTTGGCTTCGGCATCTAAGACGCCATGGTGGACTTTGTCATAGGCGAATCCGATAAGTAGTGATTCATACGTTTCACGCGCGGGATCGTTCGGATAAAGCCAGCCTCGACTTTTGCGCCCGAGTGCGGCTTTGACGTTTTCCAACGTAAATTTAGGGTCGTTGACGACCTCGTAGAATTTTTCGCGAAGTGCGGCTGGATTGAAACGCGTATTCGGCGCACCCATGACATACCTCAATTTGCCATCAACCATGACTCCCCCCGTGTGGCACGCACCACAGGTGAGGGCGGCGACCGTCAGCCCCGTGTTGGTCGCCCAGCCAAAGCCGTACGGCAAACCTAGCGTGTTCTTCTGTGAGGCGAATTCGTCCTTCGCCTCAGTTGGAAGAAGGCCGAGCTCGGCGGCCCATTGGCTCGAAAACTTATCGGGCACCACATCTTCGAAAAGTTTTAGTAAAATAAGAGGCATTCCGATATTCCCTAGTGGAACATCTCTAAACCCGTGGAGACCTTCCGGGTTCGCTCGGAGGTAGGCCTCTTGGGTGGCATTTGCGCTCGAAAGGTTCACCTCGCTGTCTTGGGTGTCGTCCGAGGCCGTGAGGCACCCGGGCGCTGCCACGAGAGCAGAGGCCACGAGTGAGGCGAGGAGGAGGGAGGACGTATGCTTTAGGTGATCCCGAAGTTTGCGGCGTGGCGTCGCCTCGTCTGGCGGTGCCGTCTCACCCGCTTGAAGTGACGTGTGAGAGACCGATTTTGTAGGGTAGTGGGTCACATCTGCTTACATCTGCATTTGATGTGCCTTTGACCTTGCGACCTGATTCAGAGCGCTTTCCAGGCTGATAAGCGAGGCGCCGGGCTCGTTCTGTGGGTTCGTCGACCCAGGACATGAGGGTCGGAGGATCCAACCGCTAGGCTCGAACGCCTGACGGTTTGCAGGGGCGCTAGCCCTTCGCGACGAGCAGGACGGCGAGAAGGGCGAGACCTAGCACGACGAGGAGGACCGCAATTACGGCACTGCCACCGGGGGTCTTGGCCGTGACCCTTATCGCGGAGGGGTCCGTTTCGTCGAACTCGGCGAGTTGAAGCGCGAGGCGAGTTTCGCGCGAGTCCGCGAGGAGCAAGAGGGTTTCGAGGACACCCGCGGCGAGCAGTGACGCAAGACCCATGAGCAAGCCGAGTCGATGGCGAAACCTATTCGACGCGCTTCGTGCCGGAAGGCCGTCGAGTGCGACCCACCGGGGAACTCCGGTTGCCGGGTGCTGCGCAAGGTACGACCCGACGCCGCACGCGTCGTTCGCGTTCAGGAGTAGTTCGCGTCCGTCACCGACGATAAACGCTTTTGACGCGGCGGCGCCCGCCATGGTCTCCGCGCCGCGTGGTTCGCCTGACGCGACGAGCCAGTAGAGTCCCGCGGCAAGCGCAGGAAGCTCGAACCGAGCCCGCGGCGTTGACTGACCCGGCACGGTCTCGAGTGGAAGTGCGGCCGCAATCACGCGTCCTTGCGTGTCATCGAGTTCGATGTAGACCACGTCTCGTGGGTTCGGTGCGATGACGTCGACGGTCGACGCCGTGCCTTCACGAACGGCGCTAGGCGCGTCGATGAAAAACGCGCCTGCCGCAACGGGCAGCGCACCAAACCATCGCCCGGAGCTCGGAGTCGCTGCCGCCGGAGTCGCTGCCGCCGGAGTCGCTGCAGCCGCGAGCGCGGGTCGTGCGAGGAACGTAGCTCCCGTCACGTGCGCCTGCGCGGTCATCGAGAAAACCGCCCACCCCAAGCCGCAGGAAGTCGCGCTTTCGCGCTCGGGCAGCAGCCCGGCCTCCGACTGCGCCTCGAACGCCAACGCGACGGTGGCCGGTGGTTGCTGAGGCGTCGCGTGGACCCAAACACGCGTCGGAAATCCCGTGATGAGGCGCCCTCCCTCTATCCACACGTCAAGTCCGATGTCGCCCGTTCGCACTGTCGGGCGCGCCGGATTGGCGTCCGCCGACGGCGTCGATCGTTCGCCAAATGGCGAATGAATCCATGCCACTTGGCCCGAAGCAAGCGGTGATCGGTCGCCCGAAACGCGGATCTCTACATCGAGCGACTCTCCCTCTGAAAGGTGGTCGAACGTCCACGCCACTTCTGCGATCCCGTCGGCGTTGGTCGCGCCGGTCCATCGTGATTCGTGTCCACCGGCGCGCGCGGTCGCTACGATCTCACGAAGAGCGACGGTCTCTTTCACCCCGCGGTCGTCGATAAACGTAAGAACCTGCCACGCGAGACGCGTCGATCCGTCTGGCGCGGCACGACCTCTGGGAGCGCCGAAAAGAACCGCGGCTCGGACGGCCTCCCCCGCGCCAATTCGTAACCCCACCATGAGCGTGAGCACCGCGACGAGCGGCGCCGCAACTTTGATGGCCGTCCGCTTCACTTCGCACGCCACTCCACCGTCGCGGTAACCCCTTTGGCTATATGCACTTTGCATCCCTCGCGAGCGCCGAGCGCACCGGGGCGTAAAACGATGCGCGAGATAGCCGCTGTAGGTTGGAGAACGTAAACGCCGTCTTCCCGTAATTCGATATCGAGGAAAGCGTCGCTCGCGCTCGCGCGTTGAATGGCGACACCGTAGGCCTCCGTGTCGCCGGCGCGTGTGCTCCGAAACGAGACGCGTGCGGGGAAGGAAGGAGCGCGCGCCTCCGCTGCACGATCCACGACGCGCCGAATAAACGTTACGACGAGTGGCCCTTCATGACCCATCAAAGGCACCCTGTCGAAGTCGACGGTGAACTGCCGCGCGCGAAGAGCCTCGAAGAGCATCGTACTTTGGACGACGGGCGATGTGCGATCGGCCTCTCCATGAATGAGCCACGTCGCGAGGTGACGCGCGTTGTCGACGACGTCGATCGGATTGATCTTGTGCGCCGCGTCATCGGTCGGGAGGAGCGCGCGAACGTACGTCGAGCGGTCGAATCTTGCGTCGCCGAAGTAGCTCGCGACGAACGCAAATCGGTCGGGTTGATGAAAGGCGACGGTCGTAGCCCCTTGGCCTCCCATGGACGCGCCCCATACGGAAACGCGCGATCGGTCGACGGCCATTTCGCGGCCTAGTGCGTCGATCGCTTGCAGGACTTCGTCCTCGGCTTCGCTTGTGTAGAGCGAGTTGCCCAGGCCGCTCGGCATGAGCAGCGTGACGTCTCGGGCCTGCGCCTGCTCAAGCAACTCCCTGTAGGCCGCGTACGTCCAAGGACCGCCATTCCACGGATGGAGACCGACGAGCAGCGGTCCGGGAGCGCTCATGTCGTGGCCGCGCGGTACGAACACGACGGCCTCACCCGCGTTCGGTCCTTTGTGCGTGCTTGCAAAGCGCAGAAGGGAGATGCCCTCGCTCGCGTGGACGACATCACCGGCGCGCACGCGCTCCCCGCATGCGATGCGCTTTTCGTAAGGGCTCACCACGACATCAAAACGGACCGTGTGGACCTTATCCGCACCTAGAGGGACAATGAGTGGGCCTTTTGAGCCATTGTCCCTCACGGCGCCGTCGACGCTCACCACCCCGCGACCGTTGCAGTGCGGAATGCGAATGGCATTCCCCGTCGCCGAGACTTGAATCGTATACCGACCGGGTGCACGCGGTGCCGACAGATTCGAAAACTCGACGCTCTCTGTTTCGGTTTGACTGGCAGCGGCGCTTATATGCATTTTTTCGATAAATGCGCCGTTCACGGTGTCGTGGCCAAGACCGCCGCTCGCGTCCGCCTCCGCCTTCGCCTCCGCCTCCGCCACACAGCCGCGAGTGAAAACTGCAAGAACCGAGCACGGAACCAGGGACGCTCTAGCGCTGCGCTTCATTGCACTGCCTTATCTTAGTCTTCATAAAAATCCGATGGGTGAGGTCTCACCCGTCTGTGCCGAAGCGAGCACTAAAGGATCGTGGGCTCGGTCCCAAATTTTCGAAGACCATGGTATGCCGGCGCCATGCTCACGCGGCGCACGTTGACTCGAAGTCTGACCACGGTTGCTCTCGCTTTCCTCGCGCTACCGTTTGCGTCAGGCGGTTGCACCAAGAAGTCCGACGAAATTCCGGTGGGCGCGTTTCTTTCGCTGTCGGGTTCTGATTCTACCTTCGGAACGGATACGCGCGATGGGATCGAGCTCGCGGTTGATGAAACCAACGCGGCCGGCGGCATCAAGGGCAAGAAAGTCAAAGTTCTCTACGAGGACGACAAATCAACCACGCAAGAGGCTTCACAAAAAGTCCGCCAACTCATCGACCGCGATAAAGTCGTCGCGATTTTGGGCGAAGTGGCCTCGAGCCGCTCGCTCGCCGGCGGGCTGATTGCCAACACGAGCCACGTGCCCATGGTTACGCCCTCCTCGACCGCCGTGGAGGTTACGCAGGGGCGCGAGTGGGTGTTTCGTACGTGCTTTACCGACGATAAGCAGGGGCAGGTCGCGGCGCGATTCGTTCGAAACGAGCTCAAAAAGAGCAGGGTCGGAGTCTTCTACGCCGCGCAGGACACGTACTCGTCGGGTCTTGCCAAGAGCTTCCGCGACGAGTTCAGGAAGCTTGGTGGTGAAGTCGTCGTCGACAAGGGATACCAAAAAGGCGAAACGAACTTCACGACCTACCTGAATGAACTCAAAGGCGCGAGTCCAGAGGTCGTATTCGTTCCGAACTATTACAACGAGATGGTCCAAATCGCGCG
Source organism: Polyangiaceae bacterium (assembly GCA_025353725.1). Classification (GTDB taxonomy): domain Bacteria; phylum Myxococcota_A; class Polyangia; order Polyangiales; family Polyangiaceae; genus Labilithrix. Next base: position 188,959 of record JANXOF010000016.1, read on the forward strand.
GCAAGCAAAGCAAGTCGGCCTCGCAGGCTCGATGTTCGTCGGGGGTGATGGGTGGGACTCGGCCAACCTCATCGAGGGCGCCGGCGCCGAGCTCGAGGGCGCTTATTTTACGAATCACTACGCACCCGACGTGCCCTGGCCCAATTCGAAGAAGTTCCTGGCGGCGTTCAAAACCCGCTACAAACGCGAGCCGTCGAGTCTAAGTGCGCAAGGCTATGACGCGACCAAGCTTCTCTTCGACGCCATGACTCGCGCGTCTGAGGTCGCCCCGGACGCCATTCGGAAGGCCCTCGTCGAAACGAAAGACTTTCAGGGAGCGACGGGCACAATGTCGATGGATAAAGATCGAAATGCCAATAAGCCCATCGTCGTCGTGAAAATCAAAGACAAAAAGTTTACGTACGCTTCGCAGGTCATGGCCGAGTAGAGGACCCGGATCATGAAGTTCATCGAGGCGCTGCTCACTGGGCTTACGCAAGGCGCAATGATAGCGCTCGTGGCGCTTGGCTATACGATGGTCTACGGCGTCCTAAAACTCATCAACTTCGCGCACAGCGAAGTTTTCATGATGGGCGCGTACGTCGGCCTTTTCCTCATCACGGCGTTTGGCGGCACGGCGAACCCTGTGGTTGCAGGGATCGCAGGCACGCTGCTTGCGATGGTGGCCGCTGCGCTCTTGGGCATCGCGCTCGAGCGCGTGGCGTACCGTCCTCTCCGCGGTCGTGGCCGAGGCGCACTTCTCCGCATAACGCCGCTCGTGACGGCGCTCGGGATGTCGGTGCTGCTTCAAAACCTGGCGCAGCTTCTCTTCACGGCGAAATTTAGGCCGTATCCGCAGCTCATTGCCGGAACGATGACGCTTCCCGGGCTCGGTAGACTGAGCCACTCGCGCGCGCTCATCTTGGCGGTCACGGTCCTTGTGATGATCGCGCTCGAATTTATTGTAAAGCGCACGTGGTTTGGCAAAGCGATGCGCGCTCTCAGTGCCAACGAGGAGGCCGCGCGGCTCATGGGCATTCGGACGTCACGCGTGATCTCAATGACGTTCGCGCTGGGCTCGTCGCTCGCAGCGCTTGGTGCGGTGCTTTTTTGCCTCGACCAATCCCAAGTTTATCCGACGATGGGGGTTGTCATTGGGACGCGCGCATTTGTTGCGGCGGTGCTCGGTGGTATCGGAAGTATTACCGGCGCGATGCTCGGCGGTCTTCTGATTGGCATCATTGGCGAGCTGGTAAAGCTGACCGACTATTCCGGCGGCGCCGACGTGTTGGTGTTTCTTGTACTGATTGGCGTGCTTCTCGTTCGCCCGTCAGGCCTTCTTGGGTCGACGCGTACGGAGAAGGTTTAGGCGCGCGCGTTGCCTACCACACGCGCGCGTTACCACACACGTACGAAGCTGCGGGGGGCGCGCTTCTTCCGCATGCATTTCGTGGCTCCGTCGATGTAGCAGACGCTCAACGCGCGGCGCGGCTGGCCAAGCGCGGTTCGACCCGATCGGTGCCAGAGATGGTTGTGAATCAGCAGCACTTCGCCCGCTTCGACCGGTAATTTTAGCGCTCGCATCTCCACGTCTGCCCGGTCAACATGGTCCCTCGGGACGACTCCGCCCACTGCCGTTGCAAGTCCGTTCAGGTGCGTCCCGGGCACGACCTCGAGGCACCCTCCGTTGGCTGGCGCGTCGTCGAGTGCGGTCCAAATCTGGAGCACGGGATCTCGGTCGAGACCCCAGAAGTTGCCGCCGTCTTGGTGCCACGGAAGATTCGAGCCGCCACCTGCGTGCTTGTTCATCAGGAACGCTCGATAGAGCGCGATGCCGTCGCTGCCCTCGTAAACAGCCGCGGCTACACGCCTGAAAACGTCGGCCGAGAGCCATGCCCAAAAGAGAGGGTCTTTCTCGAGCTTCTCGATTTTGCGGTACGCGAGCGACGGCCCCTGAAAGCCTTGGCCGTACGCGAGGTCTTCGTAACGACCGGTTTCCGAGTCGTGCTGGAAGAAGAGACCTTCGTACGTCACCTCACCTCTCATGATCGCATCGATACGCTCTCGTAGAGGCGCAAGCGTCTCCTCGTCGGCGAGTTTGCCGAGCCTCGCCCAGCCGTGGACGCGATAGTGCGAGAGCGCTTCGTCGATCATCTACCGCACGTAGTACGTATCGGTGCCGAGCCACTCTTTATAAAGCGCATCGACCCCTCGGCGAGCTTCGGGGGAGAGGGCAAGCGCGCAAGCGGCGACACTCTCTTCGAGCTGTTTGACAGAGGCCGGCCCCAGCAAAACGCTATCTACGCCTGGCGCCGTCGACAGCCACGCGTAGGCCAGCTCAATCAGTGACATCGATTGGGCGCGCGCGACCTCGAGAACGGCCTCCGTTCGACTAAACATGCCGTCGGTAAAATAGCGACCTTGGTAAAGCCTATTTTTGTCGAATCGCGAGCCACGCTGGGTTGACCCGTCGCGGGTATGCTTTCCCGTGAGGAGCCCACCCGCAAGCGGGTTGTAAACGGTCGTGTGGAGTCCGTACTGACGCGCGAAGGGAAAGTACTCGACGTCGAGTTGCCGCAGCAGAACATTGTAGAGTTGCTGGGCCATCACGGGGCGTGGCATAGCGCGTGCCTCAGCCTTGTGGATCATCTCGAGGATTTGCCAAGCGCCATAGTTCGAGACGCCCCATGCGAGAATTTTCTTCTCCTCCAGCAGTTCGGCAAGCGCGTCCAACGACTCGTCGATCGGGGTGTCGTGGTCGGGTACGTGAAGGTAATAAACGTCGATGTAACGGGTGCCGAGTCGCCTTAAGCTTCCTTCGATTGCCTCACGGATACGTGCGCGGCTGAGCCCTTCTGGTTTGCCATTCACCCGTCCGAATCCGCACTTCGTAGCGACGCTTATCCCCTCGCGGTCGCCGCCAAGCGCTTCGCCGACGAGAGTTTCCGAGAGGCCGTCACCGTAGGCGTTCGCCGTATCGAGGTGCACAATACCTAAGTCGAGCGCTCGCCTGACGATCGCTTTCGACTCGGCCGCGGAGGTTCGCTTGCCGAAGTTCATGGTCCCCAACGCGAGAGAGGCGTGTTCGCCGTCGGCGCGTAGTTTCGTAACAGCGGCTTGAGGGTGTTGATTCACGATGCCGGACAGTAGCAAAAAGCCCTCGCGAAAAGCGTAACTCATGCGTGAGTTACGCTTTCGAGGAGCAGGGGCATTTGGTAGAGGTCACCGTCTAGGAACCTGTAGCCTCACTGCGGAGTCGAAAAGTGGAGAAAAACGAAAAGCTCGCCATCCTCGTCGGGGGCGGTCCCGCCCCCGGCATCAACAGCGTCATCGGCGCGGCCACGATTCGTGCGTGCGCCTCGGGCGTCGAGGTGCTCGGCGTCCAGGACGGCTTCAAGTGGCTTATCGAGGGTGATACCTCGCGGGTCACGGCGTTGACCATTGCCGACACGAGTCGCATCCACTTTCGCGGTGGGTCCATGCTCGGGATCTCTCGGGCGAACCCGACCAAGAGTCCGGAGCTCCTCGCGAAGTGCCTCGGCACGCTCCATCGCATGGGTGTCGGCATGCTCGTGACTATCGGTGGCGACGACACCTGTTTCAGCTCGAGCCAGCTCGCGAAGGCCTCGCGGAGCAAGCTTCGCGTCGTCCACGTTCCGAAGACCATCGACAATGATCTCGACCTCCCGCAAGACGTCTACACGTTCGGCTTTCAGACGGCGAGACACATAGGCGTTGAGATCGTCAAGAACCTCATGGTTGACGCGAAGACAACGTCACGCTGGTACTTCGTTATCGCGATGGGCCGGAAAGCCGGTCACCTTGCGCTCGGAATCGGCAAAGCCGCCGGAGCGACTCTCTCTCTCGTCTCTGAGGAGTTCGAGCATCCCGTCGCACTCTCCAAAGTCGTCGATACGCTCGCGGGCGCGATCATCAAGCGCCTGTCACAGGGTCGCACCGACGGTGTCGCGGTTCTCGCGGAGGGCCTTGTCGAGCACATTCGCCCAAGCGATATTGAAGGACTCGAAGGCGTCGAACGCGACGCGCACGGGCATATCCGCATCGCGGAGGTCGATTTCGGCAATCTGGTAAAAGCCGCAGTCAAGAAACAGCTTGGCACGCTCGGAATCAACGCCACGATCGTGCCAAAGAACATAGGCTACGAGGTGCGCTGCGCGGACCCTATCCCGTTCGATATGGAGTATACGCGAGACCTTGGGTACTGCGCCGCACGCCACGTCATCGAAGGCGGGACGGAGGCGCTGATTAGCATTCAGAGAGGCAGCTTCGTGCCTGTTCCTTTCGCGCAAATCATGGATCCCATCACGGGTCGCATGCGTGTGCGCATGGTCGACGTCACCTCAGATTGCTATAAAATAGCGCGAAGCTACATGCTGCGACTTAAAGCCGAGGACTTGGAAGACCGCGTCGAGCTCGCTCACTTAGCGGCGGCTGCGAATCTGTCGCCGAACGAGTTCCGAGAGCGTTTCGGCTATCTCGTCGAAAACGAATCCCGCTCGAGCATAGGCTCGCTCAAGTCCGCGCAGACTGCCTAGCGAGGCCTGCACTATTTCTTGAACAGCTTCCCGAAGATGCCGCCGCGACCTTCTGGCTGCGGCGGCGCAAGGCTTGGCTGGCGGTTCGAGGCCGGGGCTGCCCCGCCAGCACTGGGTGCACGTTCCGGCGGGGGGCTCGATTGCCCGCCTCGGAGATTGAAGAGGCGAACTTCGCGTAATGCGTCGAGGTTGCGCGGATTGAGCTGCGAAGCCTTCTTGAAATCCCGCACGGACTTCGCCGTTTCCGCAATCCGTTTATAGAGCATCCCGCGCCAGAAATAGGCTCGCTCCGAGTTCGCATTCGACTCGATGCAGCGGTCGAAGACAGCAATTTTTTCGAGTGTCGGTGCGCGCCCGAGCGCATCGGGCTTGAGCGCTTGGAGCCATGTCACCATCGCAAGGTAGTCGGCTTGCTTTGGGTCGAGCGCAAGTGCCTTGGACGCATGGACCATGGCCTGTCCAGTATCGTTTCTCTTGAGAAACACTTCCGCTTTCTGGAACTCCGTCGAAGCGTCGAGGATCGCGTGAATCATGGCTTGATCGTCGGGAGTTGCGCCGCCGTCTTTCAAAAGCCTCATGTACTCGGCGCGGCGCTCCTTGTCGCAGAGCGTCGCGTTGGCCTCCGTGAGATGCGTAAAGACCTTGCTACACGCATCTTTGGCATCGACGAGGGCTGCGGGTAGGCGGTCCGGATGCCAGACCTTGGCGAGACCAAAAAATGCTTCTTGTATCGTCTCTGGCGAGGCGTCAGTCTCGACACCGAGCATTTCAAAGTAGTTTTGCGCCGATATGGCTGTCGCACGACCGATGATTTTTTGCTTTAGCGATTTGTGGTCGAGGGCGGACGGATTTGCAAGCGATACCGCATCCGTACTTGGGCTAGCGGCGGGTATGCTCAGCGGGATGGGCTGAGGCATCGGACTCGCGAGTCGCCCGTCGGATGCGTTGCGCGGGGCCGCTTCCTCGACGACGAGCGGCGCGCGCTGGAAGGGTCTCGTCTGTATTTTGACACGCGCGAAGACCTGGCTGTTCTCTGCATCAGGGACGAGACTCGCCGACGGATTGCCTATAAGATCGACCTGTTTTGTAATAATGAGTACGTACACGAGAAGCTGGGCGACATCGGCTTCCACGACGCTCGTGCTCGCGAAGTCGGCGACGCGCGTAGCGCGAGTGCGTAGTCGCTCTAGCGCGCTGATCTCGAGCGCCGTGAACTTGAATCGGTCGAGGCTTGCATTTGCTTTGATGCGCACTGCGGCGCCATCTACGCGGCGGAGCGTCGCTTCGATGTGGTCCCACGCGGGGTGTTGCCTCACCCCACGCCAGAGCGCGGGAAGTGGGTCGATGGGCGTTGGAGTGCCGCCGTAGCGTTGGAGGGTGTCGACTCCCTCGTAATAAGAGAAGATTACGTCAGGTGACAATCCGAAAATGTATTCGACTTTGCGATCGAGTTGCGCCCGAACACCAGCCTCAATTCCCGCGTCATCGGTCGCTCCGAGTTCTCTTAAAATCTGCCCCTGAAGTCGAGGACTTTCGGTCATCCGCGCCTGCGACGCTCGTACGGCCTCGAGGCTCACGAGCCCAAGTTCGGCCATCACATCGCCAAGATAATAAACGCCGTCCGTCGTTCGCAGCTTGGCTGGAACGCCTTGAATGACCTGCATCGTCGCCACGGACTGTTCATCGGCCGAGTCGCCGCTGCGGCTTCCAAGACTGAACTCAAATGTCCCCGTAAGGGCGCGTTCGAGCGCATACACGAGCAGATGCGGAAACGGAGTTTGTGCGAACGTGCCCTGTGCAGTTGGATCCGGGGACGGGGGGAGCATGGCAGGCTGCAGCGACTAATCTACACGGCCCTCATGGTGGTGTGCGAGTGTCGACAGCGTCGACCGTTGCGGTTTTCGGTTTCGAGTCGCACAATCAAGATTCGACTTCGGCGTGCCGCGTTGCGGTGTCTGACCGACCCTTTTCCCTACTCCTGCCACTTCTGCGTAAATGGGCGCAGTAAGCCGCTAGGAGCCTTCCCGATTCCTCTAAACCGTTGATCCCCGTCCAAATCGCTCAGTTCGAGATCGTCAAGAAGCTCGGAGCGGGCGGAATGGCCGAGGTGTTTCTTGCGCGCAAGCGAGGCGCAGAGGGGACGGTCAAGGTCGTCGTTCTTAAACGAATTTTACCTGAGTTCACGGCGTCAACGCGTTTCCGTTCGATGTTTATCGACGAGGCGCAGCTGGCGACGCGACTCAATCATCCGAACGTGGTTCAGGTGTATGAGTTTTCAAACGAGGGCGCGGAGGGGCACGTGCTCGCGATGGAGTACGTCGAGGGGTGCGACCTCGGCTACATGATGGCCGCCGCGAAGGCTGCCGGTCAGCGGATTCCGCCTTGGGCGTCGGCTTGGATGATCGCCGAAGCCGCGAAAGGCCTTCATTACGCGCACGAAAAGCGCGATGAAGGAGGCGTCCCACTCGAGATCGTCCACCGTGATGTCTCCCCCCAAAACGTTTTGCTGGCGCTCGATGGTGGAGTGAAAATCGCCGATTTCGGCATCGCCAGCGCACGGCTCACCGAGGAGGAAGAAGGCGTACTCAAGGGCAAATTTGGGTACATGTCGCCCGAGCAGGCGCGCGGGGAGAAAGTCGACCGCCGTGGGGATCTCTACGCGCTAGGTGTCATTTTTTGGGAGTGCCTAACGGGTCGCCCGCTCCACGGCGGTTTGGGAGGTAGCGCGCTTCTCGAGTGCGTTCGGTCGGGAACGCTCGAGCCGCCGAGCACGTACGTCCGTGATCTCCCGCAGGAGTTAGAGACGATCGTACTCAAGCTGCTCGCGCTACGGTCTGCAGACCGGTACGCCACCGGACGCGAAGTCGCAGCCGCGATAGGGCGCGCGATGCTGCTCAAGCAGGAATTCGTCGATGCTTCCACGCTGGAGGGCGCGATGGCGTCGCTCATGCCTCGCCTTCGTGCCGAGTTTACTGAAAATAAGCCGCGAATCGAGCAGCAAACGCAGGCGGCGGCGCCGCGCGCGCTCGTCGGCGGTGAAGGTTCTAAGCCGCCTCAAGCACGTCGCACGAGTACTCCTCCTTCCGCTGGAGGATCATGTAAGCCCGACGCACGCGAAGTTCGACATGTTGCGATCGTGACGCTGCGTTGGATAGAACGTACCCACCGCGATGGGCATTCTTTCGCGCCTGACTCGTCGGAAGGGCGCCGAGCGCATGAGCGGATGCTCGAACGCCTCCGCGGGATGTTTGGTGACATGGCTTACAAGCGCGGGATGCGCTGGGTGTGGTCGAGCGACAGGGAGGCCCGGGCGATAGCGGGGCTCGGGCCGAAGTCGGCGAAGTCAGCCTCCGACGCCGCGTGGCTTGCTCTCGAAACCCACGAGGCGATTCGGGCGATTGAAGACGATTCTTCGCTTCCACTCGGCGCCTCGATTTCGATTGTTCGCGGCATCGCTTCGGGATCGCGTGATGCCGAGGGGAATCTCGTTCGCTACGTGCTCCACGTGCCCGTAAGCTACCTTGCGGACGTCCTTTCGCGCGCTACCCCGGTCAACGCGACGTGGGTAGCCGGCGGCGTCTATCGCTTGGTCCGCCCGGATTTTCGTTGGACGGACGCCCCTACGCTTGATTTGAGGGTCGACTCTTCGGTTTCGGATCGCCTCCAACACTTGCCTCCTATCATGCGTGTCTACGCACTCGATAGGAGCCTATCGCGCGAGGAGAAGGAGGCCGCACAAGCGGGCGCAGAAACCGCTTTGGTGGGTCGTGACCTGGAAAAAGCGGAGCTCCACGCGGCGTACCACGCCGCCGTTAACACCGTCACGGCGGGAACCTTGTGTTGCCGCGCGGTCGTAGGCGAACTTGGCATTGGGAAGACAGCGCTTGTCGCCACGTTCGCGTCTGAGCTCTCGCCCCATGTCCGGCATATACGTGTCGAATGCACTCCTGTGCGCATGGAGGTCGCGTACAGTGCGCTCGCGGACCTCGTCCGTGACGCGGTAGGCGCGACGGGCGACGAGTCCTACGAGGCTCTCGCAGCGCTCATCGTAAGAACGGGCGGATTTGCGCGGCCGTCGGACATCACGAATCCACTCGTGGCGCGACTTGCCGAAATCGCAGCGAATCAACAGGACACGTATCTCGACCCGCGGGCGCAGGCTGAGGACGAAGACCGACACCATCGTAAGCGAGTGTTGGTTCACGCGGTTCGGCACCTCGTCGCAACGTTGGCTCGGGCGGCGCCGGTCCTTATCATCGTGGACGGGCTTCAGTGGGCTGATAAGCCTTCGCTTGACCTTCTCGGAGACCTTGTTAAGTCGCCGGAGCCCCTTCCGCTTCTCCTCATTTTCGTGACGCGTTCGGAACCGCGCGTCGCCGCCTTCCTCGAAGGCAAGGTTCGCGTCGAGCTTCATTCACTCTCGGCTGAGGAGCAAATTCGCCTCGTGGAGATGCGGCTCGACGTACGTGAAGGCGTCCGAGACGTATGCGCCGAGCTTATGGCACGCGTGGGCGGCAATCCGTTCTACCTGCTCGAAATGCTCGATGCCCTGCTTGAGCGTGGCGTGCTCGAAATTCAGGGCGATTCGCTCGTGCGTCCGTATGGCACGGGCCTCGAATCGATGGGTCTTCCGTCAACTCTCGAACAACTCCTCGGCGACCGCATTCAGGAGCTGCCCGGTCCGGAGCACGTGCTCGTGGACTGGCTCGCAGTTGCGGGCGGACCGCTTGGCCTCGTCGACCTAGCGCAATTAAATGCGCGGTCCGCGGCCCATCGCGCGACGGGCGCCCCGCGTGCGATTCATGACCTCGCAACGGTTATGCATCGAGCGAATGAGAGCGTAATCTCTCAACTCTGTGCGCGGGGTTTGTGCGATCGACGAGGCGACCTTCTCGACTTCCGCCACTCACTCACGAGGGATGTCGCCTACGCATCGCTCGAACCACTTACGCTAACTCGCTTACACCGTACGCTCGGCGAGCATCTCGCGGAAACTTCGCTTGCGCGCGGATTGTCTGCGGCCATTGTCGCTCGTCACCTTGCGCGCGGGGATTGCCCTTTACGAGCCGCTTCCTTCTACCAAGAGGCCGGAAATGCGGCACGCCACGCGTATCAAGCGCAGATAGCGATTCGGTATTACCTGCGTGCTTCCCAGTGCCTCAAAGCCGAACGGCCGCTCGGTGCTCCCTCACCCGACAGTCAGATTATCGAAGTACATGAATCGCTCGAGACCATCTTCCGCGCGATGGGTCGGAAGCGTGAGCGCGTGCGTCACCTGAACATCATGCGGCGAGCGGCGAGGGCCGTCGCTTCACCGCGAGCGGCGTGTCTGGCGCTGCTTCGCACCGCGCGCTACGACCTCGACGAAGGACACCTCTCCCGAGGGCTTCCCGTCGCGCAAAGAGCGGCATCGGTCGCGCGAACCTCCGCCCTCTCGAATCTAGAAATCGAAGCCGAGCTCCTCGTGAGCGAGCTTTCGGGCGAGCTCGGTGACATTCAAGGCGCACTTGCGGCGAGCGATCGCGCTCTTGGCGCCTGCGAGAAAGCTTCGACCCCGAGCATTTCATCGAGGCTACGCGCGGACGTACTCCGGACCCGCGGCGTGCTCCTGCGCCGCGTCGGGCGCGTGAGGGAAGCTGTGGACGCCTACGTCGAGTCTATCGGCGTCTATCGCTTGATGGGTGCACGCAGACAGGAGGCGCGCGCTAGAAATGCCCTTGCCTACTCCATGTTCGTTCAGGGGCGCTACGAAGATGCCATCGCGCTTGCGCTCGAGTCGATAGCGATTGACCTCTCGATGGGCGGTCGCTTTCAGCTCGCAAAGTCGCTCACCAATATCGGTCACTCCTACGCGCGTCTTGGAGAGATGGCGCGTGCACAAGCCTACCTAAAACGAGCGCGCGAAGCGCACGAGCGTTACGAAGACCAAGATGGGCGAGCAGATACTCTGCTCGTAACGGCTGAAGTCTTGCTGGAATTAGGAGAGACGGAATCTGCGACTCTTTCTTTCGCCGAAGCCGCGCAGCTCGCTGCCGGTACGGGCAATGCTTACGATCTCGCCCATGCTGACGTCGTAGGAGCGGCACTTTCACGCTCACGACACGACTCCGCCCAAGCTATCGAACGGGCACTTGCTGGTCGGCGTAGTGCCGAACCGCAGGGACTGGTCTCTTATCACTTTTACGCGTTTGCGCTCGAAGCGGCGGCGCGAGCCGATGCCGGCGAGGTGCATTCGGCGACGCTTCTTGCGACGACCGCGCTCGGGGCCGTCGAAGCCCTGCAGGGCTGTGAGTACGGTCTCGAGATACGTGTGCTCTGCGCGGATGCGCTTTATCGAGCCGGTTCACCGCAGGCACCCGAGGCGCGGCAGCGAGCGATTGACTATGTCGCAGTCTTGATGAGTACTATTCGGGACCCGCATCTCTTGCGGCACTTTAGAAGGCGAGTTCCCGTGGTGACACTATTAAATGACTCGCCTGAATTCTTGAATGTTCATGCAGGTAAGCGACCCTGGCCTCCCGCGCTTCGAGAAAGCCTTTGATGAACGAGCGAATTCCCCCCACGACGAGCTTCAAGGCTCGTCGCACCGCGATGGTTCTCTCGGGTGGCGGGGCGCGCGGCGCGTACGAAGTGGGAGTGTTATGGTATATTTTCGACGATCTTTCGCGCATGCGCGGGGCCCCGCCGAAAATCGATGTGCTCTGCGGGACGAGCGTGGGGGCTATCAACGCCTGCTACCTCGCCGCTCACCTCGCGGACCCGGTGCTTGGCATGCGTCGTCTCGTTCACCTTTGGAGCGAGCTGCAACTTACACGCGTTCTCGGTTTCGGTGCCAAGCAGGTCAGCGGCTTGCCGAGGTTGCTTTTTGGCGGCGGCGTGGCGGGAACTGGCCTTTTTGATGTCACTCCGATGGCCGAGCTCGTACAACGCGAAGTGAGTTGGCGTGCGCTCGCTCGAGCGCTTCGCAAGAGGAAACTTCGCGCACTCACGGTGTCGACGACGGAAGTGTCGACAGGTCGCACGGTTGTTTTCATCCAGACCGGACCCGATGTCGAGATACCGCAAACCGCGCCACCTCGCACTCTCTTCAAAGCCGCCCACATCGGCCCGCACCATGCGCTCGCGAGTGCCGCCATCCCGATGCTCTTTCCACCGGTAAAAATCGACGACGAACTTTATCTCGATGGCGGGCTTCGGCAAAATACGCCGATTGCCCCCGCCTTGCGCCTCGGTGCCACGCATATCTTCGCCATAGGCAGTTCGCGGGAGGTCAAAGGAGTGGTCACGAAGGAGGGACCTCTAGCGGCAAGCTCGCGCGCACCCGGCGCGGCATTTCTGATGGGCAAAGTCCTGAATGCGTTTCTCCTCGACCACGTCGATGTCGACCTGGAGCTGCTTCGGCGCCTGAATAACGTTATCAAGGACGGAACACGGGCCTATGGGCCAGGGTTTTTGGAGACCATGTCTCGCGAAGCACGCCGTGCGAACCAACCCCCCTATCGCTATGTTCAGCCCTTCGAGATTAGGCCAAGCGAAGACCTCGGCCGACTCGCGAGTGAACACGTGCGAAAGGGAAAGTTTATCGGCAACCCGTTCTTCACGAAGCGCCTTTTCGACTTGCTCGACATGGGCGCAGGTGATGAGGCAGATCTCGCAAGTTATCTGCTTTTCGACGGCCACTTTTGTCGCCAGCTCATCGAGATGGGGCGAGCCGATGCGCACGCAAGGCGCGACGAGATCCTCGCGTTCTTTGGTGAGGCAAACGACGACGGGAATCCGTCTGACGACGAAGAAAGCGGAGTTTGGGACAGGCCCGCATCCCTCACTCTCCCCATCGGAACGTGACCGGACGCATTCTTGCGACTACGATACCTGGGGTGTCTCGTGGGCTCGCCGTCGCGTGGTTTTTTTGGGCGACTTTGAGTAGCTGTTCTCGCGATCGCACGTCGGGGCCTCCGCCCGGATCGTCGGCCATCGCGAAAGCCCCAGCTCTCGGAGCTTCAGAGAATCTGGCCTTGGCGTTCGCAGTCACATTTCCTGAGGTTCCGATCCGCGCGGGTTCTGTGACGACGGTGAGTGTGCAGTGGCGAACTCCCGCGGGCACGGCGGTGAACGAGGAGGCGCCCTTCCGAGTGCGATGGGATCGGAGCGATGCGCTCGCCGAGGCGCCGGCCGATGTCAAAGCAACGGGCATGGCCGCTCAAGATGGGTTTCGCATTAAGGTGAAGCCGCTCGATGGTGCTCCGAACGCGACGCTCGGCGGCGTGATCGAGGTGGTCGTTTGCGACAGTGCCTCGCACAGCGTGTGTATCCCGATCCGTCGTAAAGTCGAAATCGAGTTTGTCGTGTCTGCCACGGCGTCGAACGAGACGAAGGTCGCGCTCGACTTGCCACAGGCGAGACCGTTGTGAACAAGGTCACGCACGACGAATTCTCGTGGTTATCCGCGCCATCGCGTTGCCGCACTTCCGCACGCGTGGGAAGGAGCCCGTACGTCGCGATTCAGCTAGGCTCGCGCGGCGTCTTCGAGCGTTTGATAGAGATGCAACGGGTGACCGTCGATGTCACGGAAGTGCGCAACAATCGCCGATCCCTCGCGCGTTAGGTCGAACGTTACGCCGCGATTTTCATAAATCGCGATCGCCTCCTCAATGGGCACTTTTGGCAAGAAGCCTACGGAAAGCGATCCTGAACTCAGCGTTGCGGCCGCGGAGCCTGCAACCTCCTCGATCGCCCGCGTCCGCGAAGCATGAGAGGCGAGTGCGACGCGAAAACCGTCGCCGGCATCAATGACGGCGCTATCCGGAGCGCCATCCTCGACGAGCTTCATGCCGAGCGTCTCAACGTAGAAGCGCACAGCCTGTCCGACGTCCTGAACGTAAAGCCTTACGAGACCCCCTCGGATCATGGCGGTTCCCTCCTCCTACGTTTATGCGTTCAAGCTTGGCCGTGGCCGAGCTTCTTTTTGCCTTCTTGGAACAGAATCTCGACGCGTAGCGGGTCGACGTCGGCCACGATGCCTTTGCCGAACTTCGTGTGCGCGACGAGCTGACCCTTCGTGAACCGTTCGGACATGATGTACGGCGTGAAGTCGGCGTCGACCTTGCCGTCCGTCGCTTCTTCCCAGGTTTTTTCGGGAGCTACAGGCTTCGCCCAGAAGTCCGTCTCCGTGGGCTTTGCTTTTTCCGACGTCTTCGACTTCGCGCGTTTCATCGACATGGCAGAGCCTTCTCTACCACCGAAAACCTTCGAAGCGGCTTCAAAGTGGTCTAGCGCGGGCGTCGTGGGAGGGGGCGCCGTTGCTCGCGCGGAGTGTCGTCTGAGAGTGCGATTTCCACGTCGAAGTCGATATCGCCGTCCAGGTTTACCGTCTCGTCGGGGTTGAACTTTGCGGGCGCGGCTGGCTTCTGGATCACCGTCTCGCCCTCCCAATCCTCGCCGAGGCCCACGATACTTACGTGAATCGGAATATCGACCGACTCGACCTCGCGTGCCGGTTTCCGGCGAGCGGAGGCCTCAGCCCTTGTTTTGTGTTCGACGCGCGTGACGCCCTGGTGCGTGGGAGGAGTGCTCATGGGATGAGCTGTCCGGCGTACGCGATGCTCTGCCTTCGGGACCGCCGTGGACGGCGTGCTGAGACGGTTCGCGGGAAGGGTAGCCGCCACGGCAAGGCTACGAATCTCACGAAGTGCCGCGTTTGCCGTCGCGTAACGAGCGTCGCGCGATTTAGCCATCATGCACGTGACGATGGCCTCCATCGCCGCAGGCGTTGCCGGTCGAACCTCGCGGATGGGGCGCGCCGAGGTGTTGATAATGGAGAGTAAAAGCGCATTGTAATTGGCCGCTAGAAACGGACGTTTCCCGACGATGGCCTCGTACATCATGACGCCGCATGCGTAGACATCGACACGGCCGTCGAGGTTCCGTTCTCCGCGCGCCTGCTCGGGAGACATATAGTAAGGAGTTCCCATCACCATGCCTGTGCGCGTGAGATCGAGCGGCTCTTCGCCGTTCTGAAAGTGCGGCATCATTTTAGAGACGCCGAAGTCCAAGATCTTCACGATTCGCGGCGCGCCGATGCGCTGCGCAAGAAAGATATTCTCGGGTTTAATATCTCGATGAACGATGCCCTTGTCATGGGCTGCAATGAGACCCGAGAGCACTTGAATCATGACGTCGGCGACCTCTTCGAAGGGAAGACCACCTTCGCGCGCGATGCGCTCCGCGAGGGTCGTGCCGATAAGCTTTTCCATGACGAGGTAGGGGCTGCCGTCCTCGAGAAGACCGAGGTCGTAGACCTCGCAGATATTCGAGTGTCCGATGGCTCCGGCTGCGCGCGCTTCCTGTTGGAAGCGCTTTACCGCAACGTGCTTTTTGGCCTGCGCCGCGTTGAGCACTTTGATGGCGACCGAGCGTCCTAAACCGATGTGCTCAGCCTCGTAGACCGTGCCCATTCCGCCTTCACCGAGTACCCCTTTCACGGCGTAGCGGCCGTCGATGGTGCGTCCAAGGAGTTCCGTCGGATACCCTCGCGATTCCGCCGATGGGCTTGGCGGGGGTTCACTCGCGCGCATCACGGGAGCCCTCGTGGCGTCGATGCGCCTGCCGGTTGTCGGGCATACGCGCTCGTCCGCATCGTGCGGAAGCCGGCAGTGGGGACACCGGATCAATCGAGGGCTACGATTATTCATCGCGAGGATGTGACGGGAGTTCGGTCCCTCTCGTCACCTGTCGTACGAAGCAGACTACCGACATCGGCCAGGTGCGAGCAACGCTCCAAACGCAGCGCGCGCGAAACGGCTGAAAATTCCTTTGGTTGGCTGGGGCCATCTCGAGGCTGTCCAGGACGGCGGGCGTCTGCGGTCGAGGGAGCCTCCATCGTCGCTGAAGGGGCCAAAAAGAGATGTGTTCACGCGATACAAGCGCGAAGCGGGCGTGTGGCTCGGCGCCTGCACGCGCGGTGGATCTCATTCATGGGAAGATACGCAAACGAACGTCGACCTCACGTCGACGGCGTCTTGGTGGCAGGCCTTGCGGCGTCTGCCGGTGGGCTTGCGTGTGCGGCTCCGTTCCAAGCAGGCCTTGGGGTCGGGGTCGTGCTCGTAACTGTCGCGCTTAGGGGAGCGCGCGCCGTTGCGTTTGTCGGTGCGCTGTTCTTTTTTCTGACCGCGTGGCGCGCGTCGTCGCTCGTTGAGCGCTACGAGCGAGACCGCGAGCACGTCATTGGGGAGGGCCGTTGGCCGGCGAGGTGCGTCCTACGTGCCGTCGTGACTCGGTCGCCCGTGCTGCTTGGATCGGCGTACAAGCTCGACGTCGACGTTACGCGAGGCGACTGTGGCGACGACGAGAAGGGACCCTCGGTGCGCGGTCGCGTCACTCTTCATGTGCCTACGTCGTTCGCGCCTGCACTTGCGCGCGGCGACAGGGTCGATGCCATCGCTCAACTTGCACCCGGTTATCGGTTTTGGAACGCCGACACGGGAGACCCGCGACCGGCTCAAGCACGTCGTGGCGTGCTGCTGTCAGGCGGCGCAGAGGACGTTGTCGTACGCGCGCCGGGTAGGAGGCCTCTCGCGTTGATCGACCACCTCCGAGACCGCTTGCGTGGACGTATTATTGATACATTCCCAATAGATACAGCTGCGATGGCGCGCGCACTCGTGCTCGGTGAGGACGACCTCGCGACGTCCGATCAGCGCGCGTTCCGCCGAAGCGGCCTGGCGCATTTGCTCGCGGTGTCGGGAATGCATCTCGTGCTTGTGGTGGCGTCGTTCGTCGCGGTAATCCGCGCACTGCTCGTTCGTTTCCAGTGGGTAACGGCGCGCGTCGCTCCCCTTCGCGTGGCCGCGGCCCTCGGAATCCCACTTGCGTGGATCTACGAAGATTTGGCGGGAGGGAGTGGTTCGGCCGTACGCGCGGCGTGGATGAGTAGCCTCGCGTTGCTGGCGCACGCGGTCTCGAAGAAGCCCGACACCCTGCGCGTGTTCGCGCTCTCGATCGCCGGGATGGTCATCGTCGACCCGCTCGTTGCGTTCGATCTCTCCTTCGCTCTCTCGGCGGCGGCGACCGGAGGGCTACTCGCGCTCTCGTCGCGCCTCGCGAGACCAGTGCTCGCACGAGCGCCTAAGTGGTCGGCGCCGCTCGTTCGCGCGATGTCAGCGTCGATCGCCGCGTCGATCGCGTGCGCTCCCGTGCTCGCGTGTATGACGTCGGACTTACCGCTCGCGGGGCTCTTGGCGAACCTCGTGGCCGTACCGTTAGGGGAAATGGCCGCGCTGCCGCTCTGTCTGGCGCACGCGCTCCTCGAGCCGTTTCCTACGGCAGAGCGGGGATGTGCGCTCGCGGCTTCCGGTGCTCTGGGGCTTGTGCGGAGCCTTGCCCTCGCGTTCGCTCGGGTCCCGTGGGGCACCGTGCCTGTACCTCCGCCGACGGCGTGGGAGCTCGCCATTGTCGCCGTTGGCGTCTGCGCCGTGATGTGTCGCGCCGTGACGCGAAAGCCATGGCCTTGGGGACTCGTGTGCCTTGCCGCGGTCGGTCTACTCGAGCACCGCGAGCGTGTTCGAGGGTCGCCGCGTGCGGTTCTGCGCGCGACGTTTCTTGACGTCGGACAGGGCGATGCGGCGATCGTCGACTTGCCGGATGGGAGCGCTCTCGTCATTGATGGTGGCGGCTTGGTGGGCAGTCCCGTCGATACGGGGGAACGGGTGCTCGCTCCCGTGCTTCGCGCTCGTCGTCGCCGCGCTGTAGCGGCCGCGATACTATCGCACCCGCATCCAGATCACTTTACCGGACTCCGAAGCGGCTTGAGCGCAGTGGCGCTAGGCGCCTTGTGGGATACCGGTCAGGGCGAGGAAGACTTCGCCGGGGCGGGCTATGTGGCGCTCCTCGCCGAAACGCGCGCGCGCGGCGTTCCGGTCCTGCGTCCGGGGGACGTCTGCGGTAAACGAACGATGGGCGGCGCGGAAGTCGAGGTGCTCGCTCCTTGCCCGCGGCCCGCGCACGACCGAGGCGCGAACGACAACTCGTTTGTTCTTCGCATTCGTTATGGCGCGCGTTCGTTTCTGTTTGTTGGCGATGCGGAGCACGTCGAAGAGGGCGAACTCCTCGCGACAAGGGCCAGCTCGCTTCGTGCGGACGTGCTCAAGGTCGGCCACCACGGAAGCCGAACCTCGACGACGCCCGCGTTTCTCGATGCCGTACGGCCTGAGGTGGCTGTCATTTCGTGCGGAGTGCGCAACCGTTTCGGACACCCCACACCTCGCGCGCTCGCGACGCTTGCCGCGTCCCACGCGCGTGTGTTGCGAACCGACCGCGATGGCGGCGTGACGATCACCACCGACGGTCATACCCTCGATGTCGAAGCCGCATCGGACGGTGCGTTTCCATTCTAGCAAGCCGTCGGCGCGATTCGCGCTGGCCTCGCCTATCGAAGCTTCGTGTCGCGGTACCGCCTACGTGCGTTCGACGACTCCAATGTATGGCAAATTGCGGTATTTCTCGGCGAAATCAAGCCCGTAGCCGACGACGAACTTGTCTTCGATCGTGAAGCCTACGAAGTCGACATTCACCGCGACGCGGGCGCGTGCAGGCTTGTAGAGCAGCGAGCAAACCTTCACGCTCTTCGGGTTACGAGTCCTGAAGAGATCCATCAAGTGAGCGATCGTGAGGCCCGTGTCGACGATGTCTTCCACGATGATGACATCCTCGCCGGCGATAGGTCTCGACAAGTCTTGGATAATTTGAACGACCCCGCTCGACTCGGTGCCTTCGCCGTAAGAGCGCACGCCGAGGAAATCGATGCGGAGATGGCTGTCGATGGCGCGGCAGAGATCCGCCGCGAAGACGAAGCTGCCCTTCAGCACGACCACGAGGACAAGGTTGCGATCCTTGTACTCTGCCGCGATCTGCGCGCCGAGCTCGTTGACGCGGCATTTGATTTGCTCGGCGGAGAGCATCGTAACGATACGTTCGGTCATAGGTGCCTCTCTCTCCTTGACGCGCCCCGATGTAAAGACCCTACTAAGGCACGCACATGACGGCCGCCGACAGTCCACCGAACAAGCGCCTCGCGTTTCTCGAAAAGGTCACCCGCGAAGGCAGCGACGACCCACTCGCGTGGTACGGACTCGCCATGGAGTATCGCAAGCTGCAGCGGTGGGATGATTCGCTGCAGTGCTTCACGACGCTTCGCTCAAAAAAACCAGACTACGTCGCCATGTACTTAATGTGCGGCCAGATGCTCGACGAAGCGAGTCGCAAGGTGGATGCGCGCGAGTGGCTCGAATCAGGTCTCGCGACGGCGAAAGCGAAAGGCGACAGCCACGCTGCGTCCGAAATCGAGTCCGCGCTTTCTCTTCTTGAGTGATCCAGTAGCTGCTGCGCGCCGCTTCGGCAGGTTGTCTGCCATCGCTGAAAGGTCGGGTATCGTCGGGGCTTGGAGTGCTGGGTTGCATGGTGAGCAAACCTCGTTCTTTCACTTAGCTATTTCTGCCTCGTGAGTGAAAACGGACCCGGTTTCACTCTCAATGTGATCTCCTCGTACATGAATCACTATGGAGTCGGTGGAACGGTTTTCGCTCGGTAAGTACACGCTCGTGGCAGAGCTTGCACGCGGGGGCATGGGCGTCATTTATCTTGCACAAGTCCAGGGGCCGGGTGGGTTCAAAAAGTCCGTAGTCGTCAAAGAGCTAAAACCAGAGCTCGCCGAAGACCCAAAGTTCCGTGAGATGTTTCTCGAGGAGGCTAATCTCGCGGCCCGGCTCAACCATCGCAACATCGTTCAAACGAACGAGGTCGGGGAAGACGAATCTAGGCTCTTCATGACGATGGATTACCTCGAAGGTCGTTCGCTTTACGCGGTACAAAAGCGTCTGCGCGACGAGCAGAAGCTACCCGTCACGCTCAAGTTGCGTGTGATTTCCGAAGTCCTAGCCGGTCTCCACTACGCTCATGAGCTGACGGATTACAACGGTACGCCACTCCGCATCGTTCACCGTGACGTGGGGCCTCAAAATATTTTTCTCACTTATGACGGGCAGGTAAAGCTGCTCGATTTTGGCGTCGCCAAGATGGCGAACCGACGCCAAGAGACGCAAACGGGCGTCCTCAAAGGACGCGTGGCTTACATGGCTCCTGAGCAGGTGAGCGGGGAGCCCGTCGATCGCCGAGTCGACATCTTTGCGATGGGCGTACTGATGCGCGAGCTCATTACTGGGCAGCGACTTTGGAAAGGCGTCGGAGAAATTGACATTCTTAGGCGTATTCTTGCGCGAGACGTAGCTCCTTTTCCTTGCGATGTGGATGTTGCATCGGAGCTCCGCGAGGTGTGCGAGAGAGCGATGGCGCTCAATCGCCACGAACGATTTGAGAGCGCGCATGAAATGCGAGTCCTGATTGACGCGCACCTTCTACGCGTTGACCCGACGGGCTCTCTCGCAGACCTCGGCACGCACCTCGCTCGAGAGTTTCAAGCTGAGCGCAAACGTGTGAAGGACGTGGTCGACAGCTATCTCGCCGTCGATGGCGACGCGTCCCTTCCGCAAATGGATTTTCTCGTGCAAAGCTCGACGAGTGGTTCGTTGGGCGACAGCGGGTCCTCGTTGCGACGGCGTCCCGCAAAAACCCCGGCGTCCGGCACGGTGGTGTCCGGAGAGCCGCCTGAGGTTGAGGTGAACGTCGCGGCGCCCGCGCGTGTCGCGCCTGTTCCATGGAGGTGGGCCGCCATGGGAGGAGCGGGAGCGGCCGTCATCATGGCTCTCTTTTTAGGACTGCGCGGCCGGCTTCACGAAGAAAAACTCGTCGAAACGCCGTTAGCACTCAGCAGCAGTTCTACCGGCATTTCGCCCGCGACGAGCCTGGCAGACGAGCGTCCCAACACGATTGAGGTTTCGGTGCGGGTCACGCCAGAGGGCGCTCACATTTTTATCGACGGCGTGCCGGCGCCAGGCAGTCCTTATCGTGCGAGCTTTGTGAAAGATGTCGTCGCGACGCATTCGATTCGGGCAGTTGCAGCCGGCTTTGTTAGCAAAACAGAATTAGTGAAATTCGATAGCAACGTAAGCGTGTCGCTTAGTCTCGAGCGCCAAGCGTTGGCTCCTGTCGTTCGGCCTCCCGAGCCGCGCGTGGTTGTTCAGTCTCCTCCACCGTCGAAGGATCTCGCTTCGGTGGCCGCAACGGCGAAAGTAGGACCGACGGAGTCGAGTCCCCGTGCGGGCAAAGCTCCAAAGCGCGAGATCGATCCGAAGAACCCCTACGGAGCGGAATGAAGTCTACGTCCTTAGTTTTTGCCCTCGCATTTGCGTATTCGATGCAGTTCGTCGGGCCTGCCTTGGCTCAAGGAGCGACGAGGCCGAACGGAGAGGCACAGCGTAGCGCTGGAAAGCACTTCCAACGCGGCGTCGCACTCTCGGGGGAAGCCGATTACGCAGGAGCGCTCTCCGAGTTCAAAAAAGCCAATGAACTTGCCCCTAACGTAGCCGTACTCTACAACATCGGGCAAACTCACTTTCAACTACGTGGATACGCGGCTGCGCTTCAGGCTTTTGAGCGTTACCTGAGTGAAGCGGGCCCGACGGCCGAGCACCGCAGCGAGGTAGAGGCGAACGTCGAAACGCTGCGCACGCGCGTTGGGCGAATCGACGTCGTGGCCCCCGACGGTACTGATATTGCTGTCGATGACGAACCCGTCGGCAAGGCGCCTCTTCCCCCGCTGCTGGCGAGCGTTGGGCGCCGCAAACTCACGTTCTTGTTGGAAGGAACTCCGCAAATTCGCTTTGTGGAAGTCTCCGCGGGGGAAAACACCCGCGTGGAGGTGCGGCCTGCAGAGGTCGCTCGCGCCGCGTCGGCGCCCCGTACAGTGTCAACACCTCGCGTTGATCCGTCACCAAGCGTCCTCCCCTTAGCGCTCTGGATTGGCGCCGGCGTGCTCGCGGGTGGTGCCGCGACGACCGGCATTCTCGCCCTTGGCGCGTCCTCAAACCTCTCGGACGAGCGCAGGAAAGGTGCAGGAATGACCTCACGGGGACGACTTGACGACCTCGAGTCCAGAACGACGAGGCTTGCACTCATCACCGATATCGTTGCCGGCGCTGCTCTCGTGACGGGCGCTGTCGCAGTCTATGTTTCGCTCGGTCCGCATGCCTCGGCGGACGCGCCCCAAAAAGCTTTGGCGCCACATGCCCATCCTCATGCCCATCCTCTCAAACTTGGGCTGCACTTCAGTTTAGGACGAGTTGGACTTGATGGAATCTTCTAGCATGATGCAAGTGTCGAGAATGCGGTCAAGGGGCATCGTCTTGCTCATTGTCGCTGTAGCGTCGACCGCGTGTTCGCTCATTGTGAGCAGGACGAAAGACCAATGCGCTTCTGACGGCGACTGCTCACCCGCTGGCGGCTCCGCGTGTGTCCAAGGCGTATGTGAGCTCGGTTGCGTTGCCAAAACGCCAGTTTCACAAGATGATTTTATCAATGGAAAGTGCACCAATGCAGAGTGCATCCCTTTCGATAACTGCGCTCGCCTTGGACTTTGCACGACGGGCGGGACCCCGGCCGTTCTTCCCGCGCTGATTGACCCTCCTGCTGGAGGTATCTAATGGGGAAAAATGGAACACGGAGGAAGGCTATGACGCCGCGCGTACTCATTGGGCTTTTGGCGGTGGGAAGTTTTCTCGACTTACGCGCCGCCCACGCACAGACCCTCAGACCGACGGTAAACTGCATGGATGTCGCGGGAGGACGTTCGAATGTCGTCTACGTGACCGGGTCGACAGCCTTGCGTCCGTTTCTTCAGGTGCTCGCTCCTCTCCTTGCGGCAGACAGCCCGACTTACAGCATTGTTTACCAGTCGCAAGGGTCGTGCGCGGGCGCGGCGTCGATCTACGAGGGGGCCGCGTCGAAGCGAGTGATCAAGGATGTGCCGCCGGCAGGTGGCAAACCCGCAAACTACGCCGTGACTTTTAAGCCTGATGGGTCAAGCCAAGAATGTTTTTTGGACACGACCGGAGCGGGCGAGGCGGGAACGGCTTGGCCTACTGTCGACCTCGGGATTTCTGACGTATTTGCCAAGAGTTGCGGGTATGAAGGCGCCGGCGACAACGCAGAGGTTGCCGACTATCTCGGTCCGATTCAACCGATGGTGTTCGTCGTGCCGTCGGCGTCATCGCAGCGTTCGATAAGCGCCGAGGCCGCGTATCTCGCGTTCGGTACGGGTCCTACGGGCAAATCTGCGCCGTGGATTGACCCAAGCTTTTTCTTCGTGCGAAGCGCTGGGTCAGGCACGCAACAGCTTCTGTCACGAGCGATCGGTATACCGGCAACCAAGTGGTGGGGAATTGACCGCGGTGGGAGCGCGCAAGTGCGTGCTGGATTGAAAACAATTCTCGACACCCCGACGGCCGAAAAGTCCATTGGTATCGTATCGACAGATATCGCGGATGACGAGCGGAACAACCTTCGAATCTTGTCGTTTCAGGCGAAAGGTCAAAGCTGTAGCTACCTCCCAGATTCGACCATCAACGCGCGTGATAAGCTCAATGTTCGCGACGGTCACTATTCGATTTGGGGGCCGGTACATCTCTTCGCGAGGCGCTCTGGAGGCGTTCCAAGCGCCGCAGCCAGCTCGATTGTCTCGCGGTTTGCGCTCGCACGCATCGACAAGGCGGTGGTCGACGCCGTGGTGAGCAAAGGGCTCGTGCCACCATGCGCCATGCAAGTAGCACGCAAGGAGGAGATGGGGCCTTTAGCTTCTTTCCAGCCGCAATTTCAATGTGGCTGTTACTTCGAGCTCAAGACGAACGGCGCAACGTCATGCAAAGCATGCGGCGGTTCGGGCGATTGTCCGGCCTCCGCGCCCGCGTGCAACTTCGGCTACTGCGAATCGCGTTGACGCCGTAAGCTGCTCATGAACAGCCATCGGTAATGCGGCATTCACTTTGCGCGGAGCGATTCCCAACCCAGGAGCAAGAGAGTGGCCGACAAGGCGACAACCGCGCCCGTCGCGAGCGCTACCTTCGGCCCCCACGATGACCACAACCACCCACTTCAGGTTGAGACCGGCAGCAGCCATGGATTTGCTTGCCGCGACAGGGCGACGTCTGCGCCAAAACTCCGCGCTGCTTCGGAATGCTGCCACTCGGAATACGAATGAGGAAGTCGAAGACAGGCGCTCTGCAGTCATGAAAGTTGCCGACTCGAGCGCAGCGTTCTCGGGGAGTCTGCCGTTTCCATTCATTCACCTTGGTATTTTCGCAACGTAGATTTTATTGAACGTCAAGATCTTACCGTTTGACGGATTCGCCCCCCTTCCTTCGGGTTCTTGACGTTTTTGTATCGCTCGAAGCGATTCTTCTAAGTGCTTTTGTACTCCTCAGTCAGAACCGCCAAGTCGAACGCGACAAAGTACACGGCGACATTGAGTATGACGTGGATCTAATCCCAGAATTCGCTTGCATGGATACGCTTGGCGTGATCAAAAGCAGTGCATGCCCGCCCCGCATTCAATCGACCTTCGCGAGCGAGTCGTACGCGCGTACGAGCGTAGCGGAGAACCAATTGCCGCTCCGTTAAGCGGCAAGTGATCGATACCGCCGTGGAAAACGGACGGCGCTTTCCACCAGCGTTCATCGGAGCGAAAAGGGGGGATGTCCTGGCTCGGGGCCGCTCTCTCCAAAACTCCACGCTATCCGTCCGCCGAGTCGCTTCTTCTCGGGATTCAAAACGGTCCGAATCGCCATTGGCTCACGCGCGCGAAAAGTACCACTACGTGGACAATTGAGAAGAAGCTAGGCCGCGACGACTTGCTCGTTAAGCTCACGGTGAGCCGCGCAGTGCGCCAAAAAGATCCGACGCTGCCGGAGACCTTCGCCGCTCGGGCCATCGCTTATCAAATC
>JANXOF010000029.1 GCA_025353725.1 Polyangiaceae bacterium
CATAGAGCGCAAACGTCGGTTGACGTACGCGTTCGGGCAAGAGGCGCGAAGCGAGGTGGAAAGACTTCGACCCCGCGCGGAGTATCTCTTCGAGCTGAGTCGTCACGACGTCACGTCATTGGGCCGCGGCGTCGGGCGCCGACTGTGCTGAGCGCGGCGATGCTGCAGAAACGTGGTCGAGTGGGGAGTCTACTCCAAGGGTTGCGCCGACGCGTTGACGCGAAAACGTGGACGCATCCGGTACAATGGTATCGAGTACCCGAGCCGAGGAAAGGACGCCAGGAACGCCGGCTCCGGGGTGCGTTCCCGCACCGACGAGAAATAAGTTTTCTACATCCTCGCTCTTATTGTGCGGACGAAAGTAGGCGCTCTGGGTGAGTACGGGCTCGACCCCGAACGCTGCTCCGCGGAACGACGACAGTTGGTCTTGAAAGCCTTGAGGCGTGAGTGTTTCTGAAACGACGAGCGAACTCGCCAGACCGGGAAGTAACGTCGCTTCGAGCAAAGCCTCAATACGCTTACGGTATCGCTCTCCCTCCACTGCCCAGTTTGTGCCGCTCTGCAGATGAGGAACGGGCGACAGTACGTAAAAACCGTCGCACCCTGGTGGTGCGAGGCTCGCGTCCGTCGCGGTAGGACGGTGGAGATAAAGGCTGAAGTCATCTGCAAGAATCTTCTTGTTGAAGATGTCGTCGAGGAGCCCGCGGTAGCGAGGACCAAGCAGGATGGTGTGATGCGCCACGTCCTCGTAGCGGCGGTTTGTGCCGAAGTACCAAACAAAGAGACTCATGGAGTAGCGGAGCTTTTCGACGCGCGTATCCGTCCACTTTTTGCGGTCTGCCGGATCGAGGAGGTGCCGGTATGTCCACGCCGAGTCGGCGTTCGACACGACGATGTCGGCCGGAATGACCGCGCCGTTCGCAAGGCGAACCCCCGTGGCGCGCCCCCCCTCAACAACAATGCGCTCCACCGCCGTGGAGCAGCGAACCGACCCTCCAAGCCCTTGAATCAGCTCCACAAGGCCTTGGATGAGGGCGCCCGTACCGCCGATGGGAAAGTGAACGCCCCACTTACGCTCGAGAAAAGCAATGAGCGTGTAAATAGAGGTGGTGGTAAAGGGGTTGCCGCCGACAAGAAGCGGATGAAACGACATGACCTGGCGCAAGCGCTCGTCCTTGATGAACGAGCTGACAAGTCCGTAGACGGATCGAAAGCTCTTGAGTCGCACCATCTCGGGGATGATGCGGGCCATCGACATCCACGAACCGAAGGGCACGTGCGCTAGCTTCTCGAAGCCGACACGAAAGATCGCCTCGCTGGCGGCGAGGAATCGCTCGTAGCCATCGACGTCGCCCGGCGAAAATGAGGCCACCTCGCGCTTCATCGCGGCCGCGTCGCCCGTGTAGTCAAACGTCGATCCGTCGTGGAATCGAATGCGGTAAAAAGGCGTGACCGGGCGCAAGTCGACGTGGTCGGAAAGCTTCTTTCCGCACAATGCCCAGAGCTCTTC
The DNA here is from genome assembly GCA_025353725.1 of Polyangiaceae bacterium. Classification (GTDB taxonomy): domain Bacteria; phylum Myxococcota_A; class Polyangia; order Polyangiales; family Polyangiaceae; genus Labilithrix. Next base: position 1,511 of record JANXOF010000029.1, read on the forward strand.
GAAGAGCTGAGGCGCCGTGATCACCGTCGGTCCCGAATCGAACGTGAATCCCTGGCGCTTGCGGACGTACGCGCGACCCCCGGGCGCATCGAGCTTTTCAAGGACGGTGACGCGATAGCCCCGCACGCCGAGGCGAACGGCTGCGGCAAGCCCTCCAAATCCCGAGCCAATAACGATGGCGTGAGGTCTACTGTCTGTCGCGGAACTCATTGAGCGGTGCATAAGGCGATTCTGCCTACAAGACAATCCTTGGATACGACAACGACGCGGAGTTCTCGATTGGGAAGCTTGTCAGGCACGCGCGGCGGGTGTTCTCGCGTCACCCCACGTAGGACTCGCGCCGCCGAAGCCGTATCCAGAGGTCGGCGGAGGTTGGATTTCGATGCGCGCGTTCGCCTTGAGCGCGCGACCCAGGCCGTGACACCACCCGTCGCCGGTGTTACGGGACGCGTGTTTTGAGTCGTCGCTATCTCGTCCAAACCTTCGGCTGCCAGATGAACGCGCACGACTCCGACCGTATGGAGGAGGCCTTGCGCGCCGACGGCTGGGCGCGCGCCGAGAGCGCCGATGACGCGGACCTCATCGTTCTTAATACGTGCAGCGTGCGCGAAAAGGCCGAGCAAAAGCTTCGCAGCGAAGTCGGGAAGCTCGCGCCGCTCAAGCTGCGAAATCCTGGACTTGTCCTTGCTGTCGCCGGGTGCGTCGCGCAACAAGAGGGTGAAAAGCTTCTCGCCCGCGTGAGCTACCTCGACCTACTCATCGGGCCGGACAACATCGCCGACCTTCCTCGGCTCGCACGCGAGCAGCGGGATGGTGCTCCCCCGCGTGCCCACACCGTCTTCGACCTCGACGCTCCCCAATTTCTCGCCGCGGCACCGGCCGCTGGCGACATTCCTGTAAGCGCCTGGGTCACCACCATGAAGGGGTGTGACGAGCGCTGTTCGTTCTGCATCGTACCCTACACAAGGGGTCCTGAACGCTACCGACCCGCGAGCGAGATCATCGCGGAAATCGAGCGCTGGGTCGCAGGGGGGTCTCGAGAAGTGACGCTGCTCGGCCAAACCGTCGACAGCTATCGCGACGCTTCGTTGCCGCCGCCGGCCTCGGACGATCCAGACGAAAGTCAGTTCCCCTCGCTGCTCCGCGCGATTGCTTCGCGCATTCCGGGCCTCACGCGCCTTCGCTACACGAGCCCTCATCCACGCCATGCGACCGCGGAGCTCGCACGGGCGCATGCCGAACTGGACGTTCTTGCCAAGCACGTCCACATGCCGGTTCAGTCCGGAAGCGATCGCATTCTCAAACGAATGATTCGCCGTTACACACGTGTGGAATACACGGAGCGTATGCAAAGGCTCAAGGCTTCGCGCCCAGGCTTGACGCTGTCCACCGACGTGATCGTTGGTTTTCCGGGCGAGACCGACGCTGACTTCGAGGCTACGCTCGACCTCGTAAAAGACGTCGGCTTCACAGGGCTCTACGGCTTCAAGTATTCTCCGCGCCCTTTTACACCTGCGCTGAAGCTCGCCAATGACGTCCCCGAGAGCGTGAAGAGTGAGCGTCTCGCCCGGCTCTTTGCGCTCGCCGAGTCGCAGACGCGGGCCCACCTCGACAGTTTGGTCGGCACGTCTCAGCGTGTGCTCGTCGAAGGCGCGAGCAAAGTGAACGGGAAGGTCACGGGTCGCACCGAACGCAACGAAATCGTGCACTTAGACATTCCAGCCGAACGTGAGCTCGTTGGCGCGCTGGTCGATGTCGAGATTGCGCAAGCCTTCAAGCACTCCCTCCACGGCGTCCTCGACGCCGCGACCATCGCAGCTCTCCCACTGCGCTTGCCCGGTGCGGCGCGACCCGAACGGCGCCGACGAGTTCTTCCGATTCTGTCATGAGCGTCTTCTCATGAGCGGAAGGGGGCCCCTTTTCTCGCTTCGCGGAGTTGCGCCGCAGGTCGGCGCAAACGTTTTCGTCGCACCTACCGCCAGCGTCATCGGGGACGTAGTCCTCGGCGACGCGTCGAGTGTATGGTTCGGCGTCGTGCTCCGCGGCGATGTCTTCCCGATCCGGATCGGCGCGCGCACGAATATTCAAGACAACGCGGTGGTCCATGTGACCGGTGGCAAGGCGGCGACGGTGATCGGCAGCGACGTCACGATTGGGCACCTTGCGCTTGTGCACGGTTGCACTGTCGGCGATCGGTGCCTCGTCGGAATGGGAAGCCTCCTTCTCGACGGCGTCATCGTGGAGGACGACTGTCTTATCGCGGCTGGGAGCCTGCTCCCTCCTCGGATGCGGGTGCCTTCGGGTTCTGTCGTGATGGGCCGGCCTGCGAAAGTCGTGCGGGCACTGAGCCAAAGCGACTGCGAACACATTCGCGAAACGAGCGCGCTTTACGTCGGTTACGCGAACGAAGTGCGGGTTAGCCTAAGATCAGAGCCGATGGCCGACGTCAGCCACGCAGTCCGGTGAGGAACGACCCCGACATTGCCGCTGCCTCCCCTTCAACCCCCCATGATGAAAGCGAGCGGTGACGCGAAGTTCGGTGACGACGCATGCGACGTGGCGAACATGATTTGCTTGCATCATTACTTACGGAAGCAGTCGTGCGTTTATAAACAGCAACCGCGAGCGCGAACTTAGCTCCCGCTAAGTTCCCCCGCACTAAGGTTAGCTCCAGTGGCACAGGACGAGCACCAGCGCGTCCAGCGGATCAAGGAGTACGTCTTAGCGAGGCTTAGTGAAGAGCTTGCGTGCGCCCCGCGTGGCGCGCAGGCCCAGCTCGCGAAGAAGCTCGGGGTCTCTGGAGCGCATCTCAGCAACATGCTGTCGAAAAGCCCTACCCGGCAGCCCGGGGAGGACTTTCGCCGCAAGGTGGCCGCGCTTTGGGGTGTGAGTTACGGGCAACTCGAGTCCATAGCGCTCGGCGAAGAGGCCTCGCCCGAGTCGCGTTTGAAGCCCGTGGCGTGGCGCGCGGAGGACGCACCCCCCAATCTTACCGCTGTCCTCGCGGACTACGCGTGGATGCCTGAACTCCCGAACGACCTTCGCGGCGTCGTGCGCGAGCAAGCGCGTCAGCACTTGCGCTTTGGAGGCTTCGACTACGCGCTTGACGAGTGGCAGCGAATTTTGACGGGACTCGAGCGTGAAGCGCTTGCCCTGCTGGCGAACCGGGTCAGCGGGTTTCCCGCCCGTGACGCGGACGCGAGCCATTCAACGCGAGTGAAAAACCGCAAAACCTGATCCACGTTTAGGGACCCCGCACCACGCGGAGCTCGACGCGTGACACTCCGCCGCGGACGAGGTCGAGGTCCTGGGCGGCTTTCCGCGACAGGTCAATGATTCGCCGGCTATCCCCCCACGGACCGCGATCGTTGATTCGGACGCGTACCGTGCGACCTGTGTCTGGCCGGCGCACCTCCACCCATGTACCGAACGGCAACCGACGATGTGCGGCGGTGTAAAGCGAGGGATCGAAGCGCTCTCCGCTTGCGGTTTTTTTGCCGGCAAACGCGCTCCCGTACCACGTCGCAAGTCCTACCTGGTCGGCCGCAATGTTCGGCGCCGTTGCATTCTTGGCGAAGGCAAAATCGCCCTCGCCCTGATTCGCGTCGGCCCGAATTCCGGAGGTGGTGGGCGACCGAAACCCGGCGCCGCTATGGGCGCAACCCGCCTGGAGTAGCGCCCAACTCGCGAGCGAACACACACGTCCCAGCGTCCACCGCATTCCTATGGCTTACCACTGGTGACGCTCGGCCGAAGCTCACGTTCGGCTGTCGCCACCGGCTCTCGCTGCGGAAACGCGAGAAAGCGTCACACCGTCGACGCGTCCGAGAATCGTTACGGCGATCGTTACGCATGTTGCGCGCGCGTACGTGTGGAACCTCGAATTAGATTCGATTTAGGCCTCTTTTGAGAGGTACGCGTTACGTGAACCTCTGGCACGAGTCCTGCGAGCGGGTGGCTCGCGACGGGAACGACGGATCACGAAGCCCGCGTTCCACGTTGGAGATTTTCGGTCTATGCCTCTAGCAGCTCCTACGCTCGATCCTACCGCGGTCGATCGGGCAACCTTCCCTCGAGTCGCGCCGCGCGCGGTTGAAGGCGACGGCGCACTTATCTCGCGAATGCTTTCGAACGACTCGAGCGCATGGCGAACTTTTCAAAGCCGTTACGACCGCCTCATCGTTCGGTGCATCAAAACGGTGACGCGACGGTTCGCGTCCACGATGGTCGAAGAGGACGTCCGCGAGGTTCACGCGAGCCTCTACGTTTCACTCCTGCGACGAGACATGCACAAGCTGCGTATTTTTGACCCTCGGCGTGGCACCCGCCTGTCGTCGTGGGTTGGACTTCTCGCTGTCAACGAAGCTTACGACCACCTACGCGTTCTCCGACGCGAACGGCTTGTGCAGCGAGCCTCACTCGCCGAAGCCATGGAGATCGCCGCCGCGGATGCCGACCCGTTCGAGCTTGCAAGCGAGCGCGAGCGCGCAGTGCTTACCCAGGAAGCACTGGCCGCGTTCTCGGAAAAAGACAGAACCTTCGCTCAACTCTATTTTGCTGAGTGCCTTGCACCGGACGTCATTGCCTTGAAACTTCAAATTTCTATCAATTCGGTCTACTCGAAAAAGCACAAGATACGAACCCGACTCGCTTCCGCGCTCGACCCTTACTCCGGCAACGAAGGAGCCCATCGAAGTTCCCCCGATTGAATGTGCGCTTTTGTGCGGTCAGAGTCGGCTCAATCGAGGGGGCTGGAGCGTGCGGACTTCGAGGTCTCAACAAACATAGTCGAACCCCAAAACTTGGAGCGCTGGGGTCTGGTGCTCTTTCGTGGTAGGCGACGGTGTGCCTTTCTCAGCTCCTTCCTCAACCGGCCCTCGCTTCGCGTGCGCGTCCTCCGGATTGCAGTGGCTGACCACGCCGCGGCGCGTCGCGGCGTTCGGGATGCTGCTTCTCGCGCTTGTTGCGTGTAGCTCGCAGGTGGGAGACGGCCCCGCCAATAAGGGGGCACCACCGCCCGGCGGGAAAGATTCGCATGTGCGCGACCTCGCGGACCCTACTCGCGAGGGCCACGCCGCGCTCGTGGCGACGAAGCAGTCCGTAAGCGGCGCCGTCGTCCTCGCCGTTGACACCTACGACGAAACGCAGAACGGCAAAGGCACCGGGACGGTCTACGTGCAGGACATCGGCGCTACGCGTGTAACCCCTTATTCGGGGATTACTCTCTTCGCGGCGACGTTCAGTCCTGGCAACCTTGCCATCGTGCCCGGCGATGTTCTGGATTTGCGCGGCGAGTACCAAGAAAGTCAGCAAATTCCGAGCACTCCTCCGACCGTCTTTCCGAAAGACTCACTGCTGCCCCAAATCGCACAACCTATCGCTACCTTCCGCTTCGAAACTCAGGAACCCGAGCCTATCGACATTGATGCAGCCGATTTGTCCGACTACGCTTCAGGGCGTCGGTGGCTAGGGATGCTCGTCCGCGTCAGAAACATCGTCGTCGCTAAAGACCCGTTTGTGGGGTCCACCGGACGCGTCTCCATCGACTTGCCGCCTGTCATCAAGACGGCAGGCACGGCTTGTGACACCCCGTTTCCAAAGTCGGCTTCCGTCGTGAACGACTTGTTCGACCTCGGCTCGGTGGGGATCGCGAAGGACACGCGGATAAGCTTCGTCGTCGGCGTCGTCGGCTACTTTTGCACCTTCAAGCTCGCTCCGCGATCCAAGGCGGATATCAAGCTAGAGTAGGCAACGACGTGAGGCGACTCGCGCTCAACCCAGCATCGTTCGTGAAGTTCGGGTGTGCGTCCGCGACCCGGTGGGGCTTCCTTGCGAGTCGATGGCTTCCTCTTGCTTTTCTGGGACTGTCGGAATGTACGCCAGCGGCTTCGGCGACGCCGTTCGACATGTCGCCGTTGAGCGTCTCTTCCCTACCCGAGATGCGCGTGGTCGCAGACCGCCCGCCGGTGGTACTCGTCGTGCGCGACGGGGATCCGACCGGTGCCCTCGCCGTCGTCGTGACGACGAGCCAGCTCGAAGCCGGCGACCACGATCCGGTGGTCGCGGTGGCCCTCGCGGGCGTCGTCGAGGCGCGGTTGGCGGCTTACGGCTACAGTCCCGTGGTGTCGCCCTCGTGGTCGGGCTTTCGCGCCGCAGTGCTTTTTCGTACGGCGGAAAGGCCCTCGGGCCTAGCGAGTGCCGTGCGCGCGTCGCTTGCCGGACCGATCCGGGACAGTGACGTTGCGTCGGCGAGATTAAAGCTCGCGGCGCTTTCGGCGCGCCCGCTACGCGACCCTTCGCTTGCCCGATGGGCACGATGCGTAGACTCTCCCTACGCGCAGCACACGCAAACCGCGCCGACGCCGGAGGGACAGCGCGACGTTACGAAAGTTCGGCTCGAGGCGTGGCGGGCGCGAGCGATGGGCCTCGGGCGCGTGGCGTTTGGGGTCGTCGCTCCGCGAAAGCCTGCGGAGGCCGTCGCGGAAGCTCTCGCGGCGGATTCGCCTTGGCCTAAGGGTGCGGCCGTGGAGCCCACACTTGTCGGAGCGGCTTCGTCCTTCGGGTTTGACGTCGACGTCTTCGAGACGGTAGCCGAGACGCCGTCGTCGGCCGTCGTCTACGCCACCCTTGACCTCGCAACGGGAACGGACGCTGTCACCACCGCGCAAGCGCTCGGCGATCCTCGCGGCGCTCTTTCGGCGCGTTTAGGTGCTCTCGAAGTCCCTTTTCGCGTTCGAGAGGTGACCGGTACGGTCGGACCCCGTGGAGGGTGCGTGGGCCTCGTCCTCGATGCGATGTCACCGTCCTCAAGCTCCGAGGGATCGGACGTCGCCTCACGCGTTGCTTCCGCGGTAGGGTTGGTGCACCTCGAGGCAGAAGTGCATCTTGCGAGCCGTGATCAGGGCGTCGACGGGCGAGCGCTTGCGCGGCGCTCGGGCGACCCACGCGAGGCGGCTTCCCTTGCCGCATGGTGGGCGCTTACGGACCCGCAAGGCGGCTCCCGCGCCCGCACGGGCCCGCATACGCCGCGCGGGTCGGTCGTCCTCGAAGTTCAGCGACCGCGTCGTTCGGCTTCACTCGCTGCGGAGTCTCCGTTGCCGACGAAGCCCCAGCTTTTAGAGATCCTTCGTCGTGCGGTTCTCGCGTCGCCGCCGTCGTCGCTTGACGCACGCTCCCGGCTAGAGCCCGGGCAAGGTGAGATGTGGGTGCTGGTGGCTTCGACCTGTGGAACCGAGGGAGAATCGGACGTCGATGCCGGCCTTACCGCTCTTTTTACGGTCGCTGCGGCGGAGGCCGCAACGAGGCTTTCGTACGATGCGCAAAACGCGCGCGACGTTCACGTCGAACCTTGGATTGTCGCAGACGGCGCAGGGCTGCTGGTTCACGGGCCCGCGCGTCTGGGAGAATGGCCGACAGCTCAAGCGCGACGGCTTGCAGAAATCGCAGCCCGAGGCTTCGCCGCGGAGCCGCTCGATACGACGGCCCTCGCGCGCGCCAGGACTTCGCTTCTTCGCCGTCACGCGGAGACCGGCGGCACGCTTCTCAGCGTCGTCGCGTCCAACGTAGCTCCGGGTCATTCGGCGTCGTTCCTTCCGACGGGTCGCGAAGAGTCCCTCGCGCGCGCGGCAGATTCCGCTGTACTCGCGCGCGCAGAATCCGTTCGCTCGGGCCCGCTGCGGGTCGCCGTCCTTGCCACGGACGCCGCACAGGCTGCAGCTGCCCTTCGCGCTGCCGATCGTTGGGTCGCTCGCCGCGTCGGCGAGGTTCGCACGTGCCGCGCGTCCACGACGGCCGGTGCGCCTCGGCCCGGGACCTACGCGGTCGAGGCTCGCTCGGGAACCACAGCCGAGGCCTACCTCGCGTTTCCCTTTGCCCCCCAAGATGCGCGAGCGTTCGCCGCCGCAGAGACGGTTGCGCAGGCGCTCGACGGCGTTGATGGGCTCCTCTCGAATGCCGTCGTGTCACGTCCCCTTGCGTCGAGGTCGGCGAGCGTCGTTGGGTGGCCGCAAGCTCCCGCACTCGTCCTACGGATCGTCAGCTCGCAAGCGACGCTGGACGGCGACGTGCTCGATGTTCGTACGCTTCTCTCTCGACTCGGTGAATCAGGGCTAAGCGTCGCGGAGCGCGACCGAGCACTCGCCAACGCTTCGCAAACGTCGCTCATGCGAGCCCTCGACCCGCGCGTTCGCGTCGTCGCCACATGGCGCGCTGTCCCCTCTCCGACTGCGGCAAACCCGCTGCCTTATGCGTTCGCGCGTCCCAGCGTAGAGGCGATTCGCGAGTTCACCTCACAGACGATGCGCGACAGCGCCATGGTGGTCGTCGCGGCTCGGCCGGTACGCCCGAGAATTTTACCCCCGTGAAGCCGTTTACTCGTCGCCGCGGCACTGAACGTGAGGGGGCACGCTGGTGGAGTCGCACCGACGCACCAGGGCCTTGGTTTAGCGTCGATAGCGACCGCGTGCGGCTCCTCCGCGATGGCGTCGAGGCCTTCCCTGCCATGATCGAGGCCATCGCGAACGCCGAGCGCGAGATTCTCCTCGAGATGTACTGGGTAGGCGCCGATCTCGTCGGCGCGAAATTCCGCGAAGCACTGACTGAAAAAGCGAAGTCAGGCCTCACGGTCCGCGTCATCTACGACGCCGTAGGGAGCCTCGGAACGAGTCCTGGTTTTTGGGCGCCCCTTGTCGACGCGGGCGGCGAGGTCCGTGAATACCATCCCGTTTCACCCCTCCGACCTTCGTTTAAGCTTGCGCGGTTAGATCACCGTGATCATAGGAAGATCCTCGTTGTCGACGGGACGACGGGATTCACGGGTGGGCTAAATCTTGCGCGCCCGTGGCTGACCACTTCGGACGGAGGTGAAGCGTGGCGTGACGACATGATTGAGGTGGAGGGTCACGTTGCCGGGGAGCTGCGTACGCTTTTCTATCGAACGTGGCGGCGCGTATGGTTTCGCAACTTGCCGCACGAGCGGGTGCCGATGCACGTACCTCGCGACCTTGTGCCTCTGAGCAAGCGACCCAGCGGGCGCGTTTACGTTCTCGCAAGCCTTCGCCGCCAACGGAGGTGCGTGCGGAGGGAGTACCTGACGCGCATCCATCGCGCGCGCGTCTCGGTCGATATCGCGAACTCGTACTTCATCCCCGACCGAAGTGTGCGCCGAGCACTCTTTCGGGCGGTTCGTCGCGGCGTTCGCGTGCGTGTCCTCGTGCCGACAAAAAGTGACGTCGCCGTCGTGCAATTCGCGCTCGAGGCGCTCTTTGAGTCGCTCCTACGGAAGGGCGTCGACGTCTACAGCTACGGTGGGCCAATGATGCACGCGAAAACGGTGGTCATTGACGACAGCTTCGCGATGATCGGGAGCTACAACCTCGACGAGCGTTCGCGCGCGAAGAATCTCGAAGTTAACGTTGCCGTGGAGGACGCAGCCTTCGCGACCCACGTACGCCGCTGGTTCGAACGCGACATTGCGCTCGCCCACCGCGTCGACCTCTACGAGTGGCGCGCGCGACCCCTCGCGCGGCGAGGCATCGAGTACGTTGCGTACGCGATGAGAAAGCTATGGTGACGCCCCGACAACTCGCACGCGCGAGTGGTCTCGTGGGCCTGACGGGAGGGATGCTTCCACTTTTTCTGGCGCACGCCGCGGCCACGAAGCACACGAACGCCCTCGCGTTCACGTCGGTGCGGGACCTTTGGGTCAAGCGATGGGCGCAAGCACTGTTACGACTTTTCGCGGTCGAGGTGGTCATCGACGGCGTGCTCCCGAGTGAGACGCGCGAACCGGGTTGCGGGCGCCTCGTTGTCTCAAACCATCGTTCGGCGCTCGATATAGGTGTCGTCCTGTCGACGTTTGGAGGACTCATGGTGAGCCGCGCCGACCTCGCGACGTGGCCCTTGGTGGGGGCGGCCGCACGCGCCGTGGGCACGATTTTCGTCGATCGGAGCAGCGCGAGGAGCGGCGCGACAACCCTCCGAGTCATTCAAAAGCATCTCGGCACCGGCGACGTTGTGCACGTCTTTCCGGAGGGCACGACCTTCGACGGAGACGAGGTACGCCCGTTTCATGGCGGAGCGTTTGTCTCCGCCGTGCGCGCACAGGCTTCGGTTTTGCCCGTCGCCGTCTGCTACCCGAAAAGCTCGGAAGCCGCCTTCGTCAATGAGAGTTTCTCACGTCACGTCGGACGGCTTACACGGAGCGAACCCACACGCATGGTCCTGTCGGTAGGCACACCCTTTGTGGCGCGTACGTCCGACCGCGCGACCGACGTTACGCAGCGCGCCCACCGCGAGGTCCAGGCCCTCGCGGAGCGCGCACGTCAACGCTGCGGCCCGTAGTAGCCTCAGCGCTGTGACGCGACGGCCGCAAACCCGTTGAGAAGCTCCGCGACGGCGCTGAATTGCTGTCCGTCGGCGCGAACAAGTTCGATGCAACGAGAGCTACCGACGAGGTTAACGAGCGCGCCTGATGCGTCGGCAACACGAACGGTTGTGCCCGGCGCATCGAAGCACCCGACCGATGACGGGTCGGCTTGAACGAGTTCGGTCGCGGTGAGGCGACTTGCTCCGTTACGGATGGCTCGCACGAGGGCCGGGCTGAGGCGGGCGAGCTTCGTCGTGGTGGCTGGAGCCCGGTTGAAGCTGGTCGACTCTGTCACGGTCCCGTCGGCCTTGATCACAATCGACATTTTGGAGAGGATAAAGCCACCTCCGCTGGTGAGCTCCGCGATTACGGGCGCAGCGGCTGTGGTTGTTGTCTCGTCGAGGCCGATCGACGCAAGGCTATCGATGAGGACGGCCGCGGGGGAGTACGCATGATCGGCTCGAACGAGCTCGCGGCACGAGGAAGAGCCAGCCACGGCGACGAAGGCCCCACTCGCGTTACGAACGCGAATCGTCGTACTCGGCGCGTCCAAGCAAGGCGGAGCGCTGGGGTCGCTGGCCACGAGCGGACTATCGGCGAGAGCGGCCGACGACGTGACGAGCACCTTCACGGTCTCGGGGGCCAAACGCGCGACTTGGTCACGCGTTTCGGGTGCGCGGTTGAAGCTTTGAACGCGGGTGACGGTGCCATCGGAGAACACTTCGAGGGCGAGGTAGTTCGGAACGAACCCGCCGCTACTCTCGAGCTTCGCGACAACGCGTGCGCTCGACGACACGTCAGATTCGGTCGCGTCCGTGTCGGCTTGAGCATCGGCTGCGCACCCGACCGAGAGAGTTGACGCCGATGCCGCCAAAAGGGCTAGCGAAAGAGACTGCAGGCGAAGGGACAAGTGCTTCATAGGGTTACCCTGGAGACAACGTACGCAAAATGCGTCGCGTGTAGGAGCGCTGCCCTGACCCAGAATTTGACGTAGTCAAGTGTAGGTTGTCGAATTTCAACCTCCGGCCATAGCTCGCGCCAGAGTCAGAGCGGTCGGAGCGTAGGTTTGAGCTAACCGCCTCCAACGAAGTGCACAATTTCGATAGCATCGCCGCCCGTAATTTTTCGCGAGGGATGCTCGGCGCGCGTCACGATGACCCTATTCACTTCCACCGCGACGGGGCCTGCGCCGAAACCTAAGTGCGCGAGCAAGCCGTAGACCGTAAGGTCGTCGGGGATCTCGCGCTCAGCTCCGTTAATTACGACGTGCATCGGTCCCTTCGTTCACCTCGGCCACCTCGGCTCCGTGGACCTACCCACGAAACGAACCGTCCCGACCACGACCTGCGGAAGGCCCCTCTGCGCAGGAGCCACGCTCCGCAAGGCTCGTTCAACCCTTCGCTTCACGCGAAAGGCCCGCAAGGAGCTTTGTAAAAATGGCGGCCCGCACGGAGTCAGCCTGTCCGAGATAGCGCTTCTCCAACGCTTTAAACAAGGGGCGCACGTCCTCTTGTTTGACTCCGTTCGCACCGAGCGAAGCCCAATAAAAACGTTCGGCCACGGTCTCCACCAAGGCCGGCGCGTCATCGTGTTCCGAGACGTAGGCGATGAGCGCTAGGTAGTGCTCGCGCGACAACCCTGCAAAACGTACCGCCGCGGCTTGCAGGTCGTCCCCGCGACCCTTCGGTAGCTTGATCAGAGGAAACGCGAAGCGTGCGAGATCGTCGACATCCGCCTTGTGTGCTTCCGCTTGTTCGAACGCGATCTTGGCGAGCCACACGGCGCGTGGATTTTGAATATCCGGGTTCGACAAAGCCTTTCGCCACCGGTCGTGCGCCTTTTTCGGGCTGGTCGTGTAGAGCGACCGGAACCCCGCGCGGAGCAAGGCGAGGTCGGTACAAGCTGGGTCTTCAAGGTACGCCGCGAGGAGCTCCAAGGCCCCCGGCTGCGTGCCTAGGGTCGCGTCGCCGAGCAAAGCCTTGACGATTTCCTCTCGAACCAGCTCGCTCGTCGAACTACCGAGCAGAGCGGCAAGATAAGCGTCCGCCTCCTCGGAAGGAGCCAGGCGCACGCCGTGGGCAACAATGCCGACGCCCGCGAGCCGTGACTGCCAAGGCTTACGCGTCTCGCGCTCTTTGGGTGTCTTCGAATCGCGGGTCATCACGGCGTCAACGTCGTTAAGCAGAGGCAGGTAGGCGCCGAGCGCCTGAAGTACCGACGTTAGGCTTTCGGGTTTTAGAGCGGCACCGAGCGCCTGAGCTCGTTTCGGTGTGGTTTCAGAGGAGGCGCGACTGATGTCCACCGTCCACGCGTTCGAAAAGGCACGCGCGAGCTCCGGCGTTTGGACCGCATCCGCGTCGAGCGCGGGCGGCTCAGGCGCCTCGCCTTTCGCACCCTTCTTCGAACCCTTGCTGCTCGTCGCCGGCTTCGCATTCAACATGTAGCTCCAAGGTAGTCCAGGTGGCTCCCCGCGTCTTGCGGAACGAAGCCGAAGTCGAGTTCACCTTCGTTCGCCTAAGGGCTTGCCATTGGACGCAGCATCACCGACGATCAATCACGCCGATGGCTGCTGAAGACGAACTCGATGTGCCGGAGGTTCCTGAAGCCAAGCCTACGGACGCCGAGGACGTATCGTGGGCACTTTCCACCGCTGAAGCGATGTGGGCTCGCGGTGATCATCTCGAGGGAATCAAGTGGGTGCGAAAAGCGGCCGAGGCCGCAGGGGACGCTGAGAACGACGAAAGAGCGCTCGAACTCGCGAAAGCCGCGTCGGAGCTGACCGCGCAAGTCGCACGGCGCTCACGTGCTTCCGTCGATGCCGATGCTGCGAGCGGGAGTGCTACGCCTTCGGCTGGCCCCGCCGTTACATCCAAATCCACGCCACCAAAGCCAGTCGCGCGAAGTGCGCCCCCGCCGCTGCCGGCTGGGAAATCGGCCCCGCCTGCCGTGCGTCCGTCCATGGCCGTGACGAATGGGGCCCCGACGACTCCGTCCTCGAGTGCGCCGAAGGCTCCTCATCCACCTCGCGCGACGTACACTCCGCGCGCCACGCCCGAGCCTCCGAGCATCGTCACCGTGCGGGATTCCGAGGACGCCGCCTCGGCGCGCGGGACGACCGCCGAACGCGCACGACGGCGCGATAGCCTCGAGGTAACGGCCGCAGGCGCGACGGTCGACGTCGCCATGGCGCGTCCACGTTTGTCGGGTAGCGTCCGGCTGGAGCCTGACGTCACAGTGGTTACTCGGGTCGCCGGCCGTACCGCGTCCGAGCGAGATAAGTCGACTCTCGAGTGGGATGCGTCGCCAACGCTCAATCTAACCGGCGACGAGATGGATCACGGGTTGGCCACCGGGGACCGCGCTACGACAGCCTTCGCGCTGGCCGCGGTGCCCCCGTCGTCCCCCTCATCCGTGGCGCCGTTGACGGCCGCTCGCCCTGCCACAACGCGCGCCGCTGCACCTTCTGTGCACGATCCACAAATTCACACGTCGCAAGCCGTTCGCGTCGTCGTGTGGAGAGACGCAAGCGGCGTTCACATCGCTCCGACCGGCACCGTCGTGTCCGCCATCACGATTGACGCCGTGCTCGTTGCACTCGAGCCAAGCGCCGACCTCACGGCCTGGCTGTCGAAGCGAGAGCGGTAGGTCTCGACCCGCGCCGGGCAAGCCTCTATAAGGAGGGCACGCAATGTTTGAGGATTTCGGGATTAACGCAGGCTTTGTCGAAGATCTCCACGCCCGTTATCGGCAGAGCCCCCAGTCGGTCGACGACCCGTGGCGAGAGTTTTTCGCGTCGCTAGAGGCAGACGGAGCGAGAGCACTGGAGCCCTCGAACCATCACGCGAGCCGACCGAAGGTCAACGGCCACGCGAATGGGAGCGGCGCCGAAGAACGCGGTGTCCGCCAGTCCCACGAATCCGAGCTCGACACCGCCTCCACGTTGTTTCGAGCGTCCTACGCTGTCCAGACAGGATCGCGTCAGGCGCCAGGCGCGGTCGCTGCAAGGGAGCGGTCTGTGCGCGGAGAAAATGACGAGCAGCTGCTCGCGGCCGCGGCGCTTCAAGGGCGCGTCTACCAGCTCGTCAACGCCTATCGGGTGCGAGGCCACCTCTTCGCGAAAATCGACCCCCTCGGCACTCCGCCAGAAGCCGCGCCCGAGCTCGAACTCTCGAACTTCGGCTTGAGCGAATCGGACTACGACGTCACGTTTCCTACCGTCGGTATGGCGGGAATCGCGGAGCGCGCGACACTTCGGACGATAATCGCGCACCTCGAAGAGACCTATTGCGGGTCTATTGGCGTCGAATTTACCCATATCGAGGAGCCTGATGCGCGCGAGTGGCTTCAAACAGCCATGGAGTCGACGCGCAATCGGGCTTCGCTCGACCCGACCGAGACGCTTCGCGTGCTCACGCGGCTCACTGACGCTGAAATTTTTGAGCAGTTTGTGGGCAAAAACTTCCTCGGCGCGAAACGGTTTTCCGCAGAGGGTGCCGAGAGCATGATCGCGACCCTCGATCTGCTTATCGACTATGCCGCGAGCCACGGGATCGAGGAAATAGTGATTGGCATGGCCCATCGTGGGCGACTGAACGTTCTCGCCAACATCATGGGCAAGAACGTTCGTGAGATTTTTGCGGCCTTCCGTGACTCGCACCCGGAGCGGAATCTCGGCCGGGGCGACGTGAAGTACCACCTCGGTGCCTCCGCGGATCGCGAAACCTCTACGGGGCGCAAGGTTCACCTCTCGCTCGCCTTCAATCCGAGCCATCTCGAGTTCGTCAATCCTGTGGTCGAGGGCCGCGTTAGAGCGAAGCAAGATCGCCAAAAGCGCCTCGGCGTGATGCCGCTTCTCATACACGGTGACGCGGCGTTCATGGGACAAGGGATTATCCCCGAGACGCTCAACATGGCCGGTCTCGAGGGCTACGCGACCGGCGGTACGGTCCACCTCGTAGTCAATAACCAAATAGGGTTTACGACTCTCCCGCAAGATTCTCGTTCAACGCGGTATTGCACGGACATCACGCGGATGATCAAAGTCCCCGTGTTTCACGTCAATGGCGAGGATCCCGAGGCGGTGATTCAAGTGACTCGATTGGCTATCGAGTTCCGTCAGCGCTACGGCAAAGACGTTGTCATCGACATGCTCTGCTATCGCCGTTACGGACACAACGAGGGAGACGAGCCTCGCTTTACGCAGCCCGTGATGTACCAGCTCATCGACCAAAAGCCGACCGTGCGCGAAGTATACGTCAACAAACTCGCGAGTACGGGGCAGATGACCACGGAGGCCGGCGACAAGCTCAAGACCGAGCGACAGGCCGCACTCGAACTCGCTTTAGAAGAAGAAAAAAAGGGAGACTGGCTCCGCGCACCAAGTGCCATGGAGGGCATTTGGACTTCGTATTACGGCGGCCCTGACGGCCGCGTCGAAGAGGTTGATACCCGCGTTTCCGAGGGCACGCTCAACGAGCTTGCGACAAAGCTCACGGAGCTTCCCGATGGGTTTAGTGCAAATCCCAAGATCAAGGCGCTTCTCGACGTGCGGCGCGAACGGGTCGCGACCCAGCAGCCGTTCGACTGGGGTACCGCCGAGCATCTCGCGTTTGCTTCGCTCGTCGCCGAAGGTCGGCGGATTCGCCTATCTGGACAAGACGCTCGACGAGGCACGTTTTCGCATCGCCATGCGACTCTCTTCGACGCGAAAAACGGGCAGCGCTTTACGCCGCTCGCGAATCTCGGTGAAACATCTGGAAAAGGAGGGCGTTTCGACGTCTTCGACAGCCCGCTTTCAGAGCAGGGGGTGCTCGCCTTCGACTACGGGTACAGCCTCGATTGCCCCGAGGGACTTGTCATCTGGGAGGCTCAGTTCGGAGACTTCGTGAACGGTGCGCAGGTCATCATCGACCAATTCATCGTCTCGGCCGAAGACAAGTGGCTTCGCCTCTCCGGCCTCGTGATGCTTCTCCCGCATGGCTACGAGGGTCAGGGCCCTGAACATTCAAGCGCGCGAATCGAGCGGTTTTTGCAGCTTTCCGCGTCCGACAACATTCAGGTTTGCAACCTGTCGACGCCTGCTCAGCTCTTCCACGCTCTCCGCCGCCAAGTGCTGCGACCGTGGCGGAAGCCGCTCGTTATTTTCACGCCGAAGAGTCTTTTACGCCGGAAAGAGGCGACGTCGACGACGGCGGACCTCGCGGAAGGGTCTTTTCAACGCGTCATTGGTGACACGGACACGGACCCTCTCAAAGTGACGCGCGTACTCCTTTGTACGGGCAAGGTTTACTATGACCTCGTTGAGCAACGCCGTGCGCTCAAGCGAGAAGACGTCGCCATCGTGCGTCTGGAGCAGCTCTACCCGATTGGCGCAACGCTTACAAAAGCGCTCGAGGTTTATGCGGACGGAACGCCCCTGGTTTGGGTCCAAGAGGAGCCTCGCAACATGGGCCCCTGGTACTTCCTGAACGCGAACTTGAGAGGAATCATCGGAGAACGTCTCCCTCTTTCTCTCGTCTCCCGACCGGCGGCGGCGAGCCCTGCGACGGGTAGTAAGGCAAGTCATGATCTCGAGCAGAAGCGCCTCATCGACGAGGCCCTCGCTCTGTAAGCGTCTTCGCGCTGTTCGTGTGTTTGACGCTTGCGGTTTGTGCCCCTCGTCGTGAATCATAAACGTCATGAACGTTTGGAAGCTCTCGACCTTGGTGCTCACGGGATCCTTGTTCGCTATGGGAGTTTACGCGACCGCGCGGCCTGCGCAGGCCGACGCTCAACCGCGGATGCAGTCCGCCCTCCAGTTACTCGAGGGGGCGAAGCAGCACCTCGAGGCGGCGTCCGACGACAAGGGCGGCCATCGCGTGAAAGCGATCCAAGCGGCAAAAGACGCTATCGATCACGTGAAGAAAGGCATCGAGTTCGACAACACGCACCAGAGCAAAGAGGAGAAGGAAAAGAAGAAGTAGGTCGTTCTTCGCGACGTTCGCGGTCCTTTGTTCGCCGTCTCGGTCGGTGTTAAGACGCCGGGATGAAGTCGGACTTGACCTTCGCGCTTGGCCTTTTCGCGGCCGTCACGGTGACGGCCGCGATGGTCAATGCTTTCGCGCCCGCGCAACGCAGCCGCGTTCGCCGCGTCGTCATTTTATTTGTCCTTTCTGCGCTGAGTCTCGCCTTCCACTACGCCCTTGACGCCGGGGGAATACCTAAGTGGGCGTCTCGCTTCCAGCTCGCGGCCGAACTCGCGCAGGCGTTTACGATCATCAATATCGTAGGTACGTTGAGCTTTGCCGTCGCGCTCCCGCGGCTGGGCGCTCAATTGCCAATGATCGCAAGCGATCTGCTGGTCGGAGTCGGGTATCTGCTCGCGACGATCGGTGTCCTGGCGGGCCATGGACTCGACCCAACGAGCGTGCTTGCCACCAGCGCCGTCGTGAGCGCGGTCCTCGCAATTTCGCTTCAAAGTACGCTCGGGAACATCCTCGGCGGCGTCGCACTCCAACTCGACGACTCCATCCACGAGGGTGACTGGATTCAACTCGAAAACGGACGACAGGGCCGCGTGAGGTCGATTCGTTGGCGTCACACGGTGGTTGAAACACGCGATTGGGCCACGATCATCGTGCCCAATGCTCAACTTTTAGCGAACAACATCACGATCTTGGGCAAACGCGACGGACGGTCGGTTCCCCAGCGGATGTGGGTTTGGTTCAATGTCGACTTTCGCTTCCCGCCCCCGCGCGTCATTGACGTCGTGAGCGAAGCCATGACCGGTTCACCCATTGAGGGCGTAGCGCAGGAGCCTCGTCCAAATGTAGTGTGCATGGATCTGACGAAGGAACGACGCGAGAGCTTTGCGACCTATGCGGTACGCTACTGGCTCACGGATCTTGCGGCGGATGAACCGACGAACTCACGCGTTCGCGCACGCGTGTACACGGCACTCCGCCGCGCCGGGATCCCGCTTGCTGTGCCCGCCACGACAGCGTTCGTCGAAGTTCAGGACGACTCTCGCCTCGAGCGCCGAAGCAAGCGTAAGGTCGACGAGCGACTCGAGGCACTCGCGACGGTGACGCTTTTCCGCCACCTCACGTCGAAAGAACTGCTAACGCTCGCCGCTGGAATGAGTCACGTCATGTACACGGCGGGCGAGGTGATCACGCGCCAAGGTGCCGTGGCTCACTGGCTCTACGTGCTTACGAAGGGGACCGTCGAGGTGCGCGCGAACGTCGGCCATGGCAGCGGCGACCAGCGACGCCGCGACGCCGACGCTGGCGCTGGCGCCGCTCAGTCAAAGACCGTAGCGACCCTTCGCGCGCCGGACTTCTTTGGCGAAATGGGGCTTACCACCGGTGAGCCACGCGTTGCCGACGTCGTGGCGACGACGGATGTCGATTGCTTTCGCCTCGGGAAAGTCACGTTCGAAGAGGTCCTCGTCGAGCGACCTGAAATCGCCGAAGAGCTCTCGCAGAAGCTCGCCGCGAGACGCGTCGGACTTCTCGAGGTGACGGGTGGGCTTGCCCCCGGAGCGCGATCGTCGCGCGAGGCTTCCGAACGCGAACGTATTCTCGGTGCCATCAAAGGATTTTTCGGGCTGTGAGAGGCCACGAGATCGACGCCGAGCGCGGGGAGCAGATTGTCCACCTTGTGCGCGCGCTCGGGCGGCATCGCTACGTATCGGGTCGACTTCACCTACTGCACGCATTCGCCGTGGATGCGGCCCACGTCCCGGCGGGCGATTCGATTCTTGCCGCCGCCAAGCATTGGGCTTCGTCGGTGATCGCGGACCCCGACGTTGACTGTGCCTCGAAAGACGAGCGCTTGCATCGACGAGCGACCGATCCTGAGCTTGTGGCCGTGCTGGACGCGTTTTGGGGCGAGAGCGAGCGCGTGGAACGCTCGAGACGGGCCCTTTCGGAGCACCTCGCCGGTTGTGCGTCCTACGCGCCCGACGGCGCAAGCCTACCGTTCGACGAGGCTGCAGAACCGGACATCTTTCCTCTTCTCGTCGACGCCGGATGGGAGCTCTTGTCGCTCAGCGAGCTCGACGGCGAACGTCACAAGGGGGCCATCGAGGCGTTTGGGGGCGCGCTAGCGTTCGACGTCGCGAAGTTCGAGGAGGAAGCGGAGGCCTCGCGGACGGTGACGCTGCTCGAATTGCCCGCACTAGGCCCGCGTGAGCTTCTCGGTGCGCTCGACGAAGCCGGTCGCCTGAGTGCGCCTTTCGTCGTCTGGGTGAACGGCGACGCGACCTATACGGATTACGTTTTGCGCGGCGTACGGCGAGCCGCGAAAATCGACGAACGTTCGCCCGAGCGATCACCAAAGACGTAGTCGCCGAGAGCCTATTTCGGTGAATGACGGTCGCAAACGAAACCCGTGGCTATTGGGGCAAAACGCTCGTGTCGCATGTACCTGCGACACCAAGACCAACGCGTGACGGGCGATCGGTCTTGACGTGGCTTGATGATTTTTTGGTCGTCGAGACTGCCAGGAAACGCCTTGGTAGCTCGGCACATCCCCAGACGAGCGCGTTAGGCTAGGCCGATGCTCAAGCTCTACGGATTTGCTCGCGTGAACGGAGGCGCGCGCGGCAAGACGCGCGATTTGCGTGTGCTTTGGACACTCGAAGAGATCGGACTTCCCTACCAGGTCGTCGGGATGGACCACCCGAACCATGATCTTGATTCGCCTGCGTACCGCGCGCTGAATCCGTTTGGTCAGATTCCGATGATTGACGACGACGGTGTCGTGGTCTCGGAGTCAGGCGCGATATTGCTCTACCTTGCACGCAAGAGCGGTAAGCTGATTCCCCACGACCTCGCAGGGGAGGCGCAGGTGCTTCGCTGGTCGTTTGCCGCGCTAACCACGATCGACGTACCTGTGCTCTCGCTTTGGTTTGTTGATTTATGCGGCGGTAAGGCCAGTAAGCCAAGCAAGGCGTTGCATGACTGGGCCGAGATGTGCTTGAAGCAACTCAATCGTTGGCTTACCAATCGTCGGTTCATCGCGACCGAGGACTTCACCGTCGCCGACATCCTCATGACCCATGTTCTGGACGCTGGAACGGATGAGGACATGCTGAAGCCGTACGCCTGGCGAGCTAATCACGAAAGGCTAGAGCGAACACGATCAGGCCGAGGACAATACGATAAACACCGAACGGCAGGAGTCCCCGCTTCTGCAAATAGCCAACGAACGCCGCGATTACCGCCCACGCAACGAAAAACGAGACGACGAGCCCTATGGCAAGGTTGAGCATTCCGACGCCGAGCAACGCCTCCCTGGATTTATAACCCTCGTAGATCGTCGCGGCGCCCAAGGTCGGGAGCCCAAGCAAAAATGAGAATTCCGCGGCCGTTGACGTGGAGAGTCCGACGAGCTGTCCGGCGACTATCGTGCACATCGAACGCGACGCCCCCGGCCACATGGAGAAGCATTGCCCAAGGCCAATGAGCAGTGCGCGGCGCGCGGTCACGTGCTCGAGGCCAGAAAGCCCGGTCGCCTGACGCTTGGCGCGCCTGAGCTCTACGACGGTCATGAGGATTCCTCCCCCGACCAGCGCGGCAGCCACCGGGCCCGTGCCAAAGAGATAGGCTTTGATGGTCTTGCGGAGTAAGAGGCCCACGAACGCGGTCGGCAAGAAGCCGAGGACGAGCGCGAGGAGAAGCGACAGACTCTCTCGCTGCAGGGAGACGAGGCCGATCGCCCGACGCGTAAGCAGCGCTCGATAGTGCACCAAAACCGCGAGTATCGCGCCGAGTTGAATGACCACATCGAAAGCATCGACCCCGGGGCCTTTCAATCCGACGAGCCGACTGACGAGGATGAGATGACCCGTCGATGAGATCGGAAGGTACTCCGTGATTCCTTCGACCACGCCGAGGAGAATCGCTAGCAGCGCATTCATGCAGCCGACGCTACGTCATTCGGTAGCGTTTTTGGCGACCTTGTCGCATCCGTTCGTTACGGGCTGCGCCGCACCGCTAGCATGCCGCTATGGGACTCAACCGGCCGCTCGAAAGTTCCGCAGAAGAAGTGCGGGCGTTGCTCGCGCCGCTCCGCAACGACTTCACTGTCGCTCTGCATGCCGCGGACAACGCGTTCGCGGTCGGAGCGATTATCCGCGTTGCTCACAACTTTCTTGCGCGAGAAATCGTTCTGATCGGAGGCGAGCCCTACTACCAGAAAGCTTCGATGGGGATGGAGAAGTACGAGACGATCGTAAGGGTCCCGCACGACGAGGCCTTTCTTGACTACGTCGGAGAGCGGCCGCTCTGGGCCTTTGAAAAAGAGTCTGCAAGCGTTAGCCTTTACTCGGTATCCGCGTTCCCTCGCGACGTCATCCTCCTCTTCGGAAGCGAGCGCTTCGGCATTCCACCTGCGCTCGTGGACCGCGCCGACGTTGTCTTGGCCATCCCGATCTACGGGGTAAACAACTCGCTTCCCTTAGCCGTCGCCGCGGGCATCGCGATGAACGAATGGGCACGCAGCAAGTTCTCACGCAGTGTACTCCTTCCCTGACCGTATTCACCACGCCGATTCCGAAGTGGGCCAGAGACTTACGATCGTGATAGTGAAGGGCCTTCACAAAGGAGCTCGATTCATGCGGAACTACGTGCGCGTATTGCTCTTGGCCGTCGCCGTGTCGACAGCCGCGGTCGGCTGCGGGAGCAAGGCCGCTGAGGCCCAAAAGGAGGCGGACCAGAAAGCCGCCGAAGCGACAAAGGCCCAAAAGGAAGCGGACGCTAAGGCCGAAGTCGAGAAGAAGGAGGCTGAGGCGAAGGTCGTAAAAGCCAACGCGGAGGCGAAGGCCAAACTGCAAAAGGACGTTGACGCGGCCGACCGCAAAGTCACGTACCTGAAGGAAAAGGTCGCAAAAGCTACCGGGGCCGCGAAAAAGAACGCCGACGCTGCGGCCGCTGAGGTCGAGACGCGGCGTGCTTCGGTGAAGGCGGCCATGGCGAAGCTGGACGGCGCGATGGGAACCTCGTGGGACACGGCGAAAACGCAAGTTGAGGCCGAGACGGCCGCTCTTGGCAAAGCCGTCGACGCCCTTGAAGCCACGTTGAAGAAGTAAGTAACCTCCGACTTCCCCCCCCTAGAAACAAGCAAGAGGCAGCCAATGGCAGACTACGAGCACAACTCCGAGATGTTCGGTTACATCAACCTCGACGAACTTGAAGGCGTGCAAGATGCACTGACCAAGCTCGGCTACGAGCCGGGCAAGGTCGATGGCAAGGACGGACCAACCACGCAGAAAGCGGTCCGCGAATTCCAGGCGCACGCCGCCGTGCAGATTGACGGCATCGCGGGCCCGGTCACCCGACAGGCGCTCGCTGACGAACTCACCACGAAGTCGGCCGACGCGCCGCCTCCCGAAGCGACCTCCTAGCGCCCTGCGGGGTTCCGACGCGAAGGCGTGGGAACGACCGCCGAATGCCCTCGCGGACGCTTCGGCGTTCTCGAGGGCATTCGGCGCAGCGCGTTGAGAAGTCAGTAGGCGGCGGTTGTGGCGTGCGTCACGGTCGAGGCGCTCTTTCTCACGGCATCGAGTTCCGCCATGAAGCGGTAGAGCTCTTCGTCCGTCGTGTAGAAATGCGGTCCGAGGCGAAGCCCGCACTGGGGGCGGTAGTCGTGGAAAAACTTGCGCTGCGAAAGCGTGCGAGACACGGCTTCAGCGCCGTCGAAGTCGAAGCAGAGGGTACCTCCGCGAACAGCGTCTTCGCGTGGTGAGTTGAGCGTGAATCCGCGCTGGTCCACGAGCTCCCGCAGCAGTCGCGTTTGGCGCAGGGATTTCGCGCGAATGGCCTCGACGCCGAGGCGCGCGATGGTTTCCCAACCCGCGCGTGCCGCGTACACGGCGGGAACGGCCATCGTTCCGCCGATCATTCGCCACACGTCGGCCGCGTACCGCATGGGGCCCATTTCAAAGGCGAACGGCTCCGCGTGCGCGAACCACCCCGTCGACATCGGTTTCAGATGTTCCAGAAGGTCGGGGCGCACGTAGAGGTAGGCCGCGCCTGGGCCGCCGCACGCCCACTTGACGGAGCCGCCGCACGCGATATCGCAGTCCCAAGCCTTTAGGTCGAGCGGCACCGTGCCAGCCGACTGGTAGCAATCGAGCAAAACGAGCGCTCCGACCTCGTGCGCGCGATCAATCACGCGCTTGGCATCGATCATACCGCTCGAACGAAAAAGCACATGGCTTATCGGGACGATGAGCGTCGTCTCGTCAATCGCAGCGCACAACGCGTCAATGGGCGAATGAATGCCGTCTTTTGACTTGACGATATGGATGTTTGCGCCGCGCCTCGCCTGCTCTTGCCACACGTAGTGGACGGTCGAAAAGTTCACGTCGTCATAGACAATCTTCGTCCGACCTTTGAAACGACCGCTTGTCTCACCGAACGTAAAACAGGAGGCCACGAACGACTGGGCCGTTGAAACGTTCGGAAGAATGGCCACCGTCCCGGGGTCGACGCCCAGCACTCCGCCGACCACGTCACCAAGACCACGGACGGCAGGAAGCCAAGAGGCCCATGCGCCGATGGAGTCATTCTCCCATTCGTCCATGTACTGATTGACATACTGGCGAGCTTGCCGAGGAGCCGCGCCTAGGGAGTGGCTAATGAGGTGGACACCTTTGGAGAGCGTCGGAAAGTCGGCTCGTGTCGCGAGAAGCTCGGCTTCGGAGGTCGTCATGCTTTCAGCTCACCTGGGGCAAAGTCGTTGAAGAGTGCCTCCCGCGCCCGCCAAAGCGTCGGGAAAAACATCTTTTTAGCGTTATTTTCGAGAAGTTCGATGGGGTTCCCCTTCAAACTTGGCGTACCCGCCCCGATGATGCGCTTCACAAGGACAAGGTGACGGTACCGGAAACTCTGAAACGCTTCATCGACGTCGATCATGACCTCGGAGATGGCCCAAAGTTGACGGTGAACGGAAGGGTCTCTTACGAGCGCCTCGGGGGTGACGCCGTGACGCACGCACGCGCGGTCAAATGCGGCGACGACCTTTTGCGAGCTTCGGAGCAGCCGATTGAAGCCAGGCGATTCGAGTCCGGACCCGTGGCCGAGACCTTTGCGAATGGCGAAGTAGGCGACGGGAGCCATCGTCTCGAGCAGCCTCATCTGGTCTCCCATGAGTCGCTCGATGAGGTAAATCCGGTGGAGTCCAGCGCGGGCGGCCTCGAGTTCGTCCCTCTCCATCGCCGGGACAAGGCGTGTAATTTCGTCGTCCGCGGCCTTCATCCAAATCTCTTCGACCTGGTGAACGCTCTGGAACAGGAGCTCGTCTTCATGCGTTCGGGCGGCTTCGGGCTTTTGCAGGCTGAGCAGCTCCGGCACGCGCAGGTAGCGCTCGTACTCCGTGACCACCGCCGTTCCGGCCGCGGACGTACTCCCGGCCGCGGTCAGAGTTTCGGTGGCCGTCGGATTCGTAGGCAGAGTCGTAGGCAGACGCATCAGAATCACCTGTTCTAGGAGGCCGCTTACGGCTCAGCCCGTAAAAGTGTCCTATCTCGCGCGCACGGCGGTTGGCAAGTAGCCCATTCGTGCGGCAGAGTCCGCGCACCTTGAAGACCCCCCCCGCCGCCTCGCGCGTCTCCCCTCGACATCGGCTTCAGGTCGACGGCCTCCGCAGTTTCGCTAGCGCAGTGCGCATTCTGCCCGCGACCGCGCTTCTGCTCGCCGTTTTAGGCGCGTGCCGGTCCCAACCTTCCGACCCGAGCTCCGGCGCGCCGTCGAAAAACCCGACCGCGCTCGCCCCAACGGCGGATGCCCTCGCCGAGCCCGCCAGCCACCCCTCGGCCGGGCGCGAACACGATGCTGAGGCGCCCGCGGCTTCCAAAGTCGTCGAACCGCCGCCCGAAGAGCTCGCTGGGACGCTCTTTACCGCCGAAGTCCAGGCTGCGTTCCGGATGGCGGCGTGTGCCGGAGACGACGCGTTTATCCCGACCGGGATAGACAGAAAACTCATCGATACCCACTGCGGGTTACTCAAAGCCGGCTACGACGAGTATCGGCGGGAGTGGATAGACGTCGCGTCTCCGTTTCTCGCCAAGCTCCGGCCCTCGAACCTTCCGACTCAGGTTGTTTATCCCTTTGGTGGCGGTGACTTGGTGACGGCCCTCGCGACGTTTCCTGAGCTCACCGAAATAACCACGATTTCACTCGAAATCGCAGGCGACATTCGTGGTGTCGCCAAGGTCGACAACCGGCGTCTGAGCAAGGAGCTTTTGACTCTTCGCGAGCACCTGGGGAAGCTGTTCCTCAAGGCTCACAGTCGCACGATTAACTTGGATATCGAGACCCACGAATCGATTCCTGGTGAAGCCGCTTTTACGTTGGCCGCCATGGCCATTCACGGGTTCGAGCCGCTGACCTATCGCTACTTCGACTTTACCGACGACGGGAGTCTTCGCTACCTCACGGACAGCGACATTTCAAAGTCGGAGAAGGCGGGCAAACAAGGACGCGGCGGTCCCTTTGCGAACGCCGAAATTCGATTTCGCAAGGTGGGAGAAACCAACGTGCGGACGCTTAGGCACGTGGCCTACGACTTGTCGGACGCGACGTTGAAGCGCCTCCCGCAACTCCTCAAGCATCTGGCGACGAAGTCAAAGGTTTCGGCCATGACCAAAGCCGCGAGCCACCTGCTGTGGGATGACCAAAATTTTTCGGTGATCCGCGACTGGCTCATGACCCACACCGACTGGATGATCTCCGACACGACTGGCGTGCCGCCGCGCATCGCGAAAAGGTACGGTTTCGAGCAGGATTACTACGGACAGTACGAGTACGCTGAGCCCTTCGGAACCGTGAACAACAAGGATATGCTTGAGTTTCACGAGAAGTTCAAAGGCAACGCGCCCCTCGCGTTTCGCTACGGCTATCCGGACAACAAGAGCCACGGCCACATCCTGGTGACCCACAAGCCCGGCGTTGTTGGCGCCAAGCCCTGACAGCGTGAACGGAGCGCGGTAGCCCGAATTCGCGTTAGAGGCCTTCCTCGGAGAAGACCTGAGGGTACGGCGACCCACCACGCGGATCAAAGTCGGGTCGGTGGGCGGCGCGTACGAGCCCTTAGGGAGCTCGTTGAAGGGCATCGTTTAGCTCAATTAGCCTGCGGTTTGAGCGATGTCTCCTGCAGGGCTGAGGGGAACGCGCGGGTGGGCGTACAGGTACGGAACTTGATGGTGATGTAGGAGTTCGGTGGAGACGGAAGAGTCTCTCTCTGAACGAGGGGCGTTGTCCGCCCGTTTCCGCCATGGCTTCCACCGTTTCGAAAGCTGAACCCCATGTCATCGAACTCCCGATTTGCTCGACGCCTCGTTCTCACGTGTATGGCCGTCGGGCTCACGGTGGGCTGCACCTCCGAACCGGAGTTACAACCCACGACTGGGAGGTCTGACTCCCTTACGTTGATGTCGGCCGAACCGACGCAGGTTTGGACCCGCGACGCCGAGAAGGACTTTTCCTCGTTCGTTCGAACCATCGGCCGTGCACGGCAGGCGGACCGATGCCGATTCCTCGTCGACTGCCTCAATGACGCGACGGTGAATCCGCTCAAAGCCGTGTCTGATGTCCCCTTACAGCCTCTCGAGAACGCGGACTGCGCGGATATGGCTCTTCAATTGCGCGCCTATTACTCCGTCAAGAAGGGGCTTCCGTTCGAGTACGTATCGTCGATTCAGTTCACGACGAACGAAGGCAACGATGAACGCTACGCAGCCGGAATTTCCCCGAGGGCTGGAAGCGTGATGCGGTCGACTCAATTTTCGACGATGGACGCTCTGCTCAATGACATTGCGGATAGCGTGCATTCAGGGTTTTATCGCATGGACGGTACCGTCGAAACGGGCGACACGTACGTCGTAGATGTCACGCCGGAGTCGGTCGTACCGGGCACGGTTTTTTATGACCCGAACGGTCACGTTCTCATCGTCTACGACGTCGACCCCGACGGCACTGTAAAGTTTCTTCAGGGCAGTCCGCCGAACTTTCTAAGCACCACTATTTTGACAACGAACAACAAGCTTGGCGGGCGGAGTCAAGGCGGCGGGTTCCGCGGATGGCGCCCTCTCACGTATACGAAGAACGCGAGCGGTGAAGGGGGTACGTACGCGCGCACGCCCAACGCTTCTCTCCCCCACGCGAGCGCGACGGCTCAATACACCCAGACGGGCGATTATTACGACTGGGTGCGCACGCGCTTGGCCACCGTGGTTGTCCCCCCTACAGAGCGCTTTCGCGGGCTCGCCGCCAACATCTGTACGGCCGCCAAAAACCGCGTCGCCGTCGTTGCCGGCGGGGCCCCGTTCGTGAACGCGCCGGTCACTCCCATTCCGGCAAATATCTACGGCGCGAGCGGCGATTGGGAGAATTGGGCAAGCCCCGGTACCGACAGCAAGCTGCGAGGTGCATTCCGAGAACTCGCGTCTTTCGTTCGAAAAACGAGCGCCGTTCCGGAGGCCAGCCTGCCGTCGATCATGTGGGCGCAGGGACATGCCGCGCTTGGTGTCGCCTACAGGCAAATCTGGGCCGAAATGGCCGGACAATGCCGTGTGACCTACCAAAACTCGGCCGGAAGCGGCGTCACGCTCACCCTCAGCGCTATCGAAGCGCGCCTCTTCGACCTCTCGTTCGACCTCAATCATTGTCCTGAGATGCGTTGGGGCGCGTACCACTCACTCGCGCGCCGCGAGCCCGATATGGTGACGTGTGCACTCGATGCCGTCCACGTTCAGCGCTTCGACGAGGAGGCTCGTGCGCGCTACGCCATCGACCGAGAAAATCCAGGCCCCAGCCTACCGCCGACGGGAGTCACGGTGAGTGAAGCGCTCGCGCGGTTCTAGGCGTACAACGCGGAGAAGTCAGCGCCTTCGTTCGAGGCGGCGCGCGCCGTGTTTTGCCTCGAACCACGAACTGTGGAGGTTCCTGCGGAGCGCGGAGGCGTACAGGCAGTCGCGCAAGCTGTTTAGCTCGCTCGTTACAGAACCGTGCGCAAGAGCCGTGCGGATCCCCACGGCCTCTGCGCGTGTCAGTTCCTCGCGCGAAAGTGTGCCTTCGATTTGTTCGTGCGCACAGTGCACCCCGGCTCGTCCGAGCTCGGAAAATAGAGCGTGTGAGTTCGCCTCCGTGCGGCCTGCCGTGTAGTACGTCACGAGCTTGTGGCGTGCCCCCATGGGCTTGCCGTGCCCCGCGACAACCCAATCGCGGAAGACATCCACGTCGGCGTAGAGCGCGTCGAAGAGATACGCTTCCTGCACGGGAACGGCTCCTCCGCGCAACGCACACGCGGCCGCGTGGTATCCCCCGGAGTGCGCAGAGACGCAGAGGCGACCTAGACCCAGGTCCAGCGCGTCGCGTGAGCCCGCAGCGCCGGGCATGCGGAGCGCGAGCCCGGCCGCGTCGCGGCGTGCGAAGTCACCGAGCGTGGTGCGCAGGTCGGCAAGCATACGCCCGAAACCGCCCGCGACCTCGAGCGTGCCTGCCGCGGAATCGGGAGCCATCAACGCGAGCTGCGGCACCACTAAGATCGCGTTCTGCTTGCTCTCGTAGAGTTGCTCGCGCAACCGATGCGCCGTCGTGGCTCGTTCGGCGGTGGTGTTGTGTCCATGAAAGTGAACGACCATCGAAACGGTGCCATCTTCCGCGATGCGGTGATGATGCGGAATGAAGACGAGCACGGTGGGGTCCGCGTAGCCATTCGCTGTGGCTGGAAACGGAGCGTGTTCTAGCTCGAGTCTAGCCGTGATCCCTCGTGCGTCGCGGACCACGCTAACGACGCGCGAGCCTGCTTCCGTGGAGGCAGGCAAACCGCCGGGTAGTGCGACCGGCGCGCTGGCGTCGGCCCACGCGCGACGTGGCACAAACGTACTTAGCCCCGAGGCAAACGCCGCGGAGAGCAAGGCTCGGCGAGGAAGTCGAACGGACGAGGGCATGGGCGACGAGACCTGAACCTCCATGATTCTTAGTCGCGAGGCCAACTTTGCGGCGACATCGACGGCCGGCTTGCGCCACGAGGTGCGCTACGGAATGTTCCAGACGAGTTTCGCCGGAAGGCCAGCCTCGACGTCGCAGAGGAGCTGCCCGACGTGTAGGATGTACCGACCGTTTCCAAGCTTAGCTGGCGTGCAGTCGGCGTCGTTTAGGCACGCCGACGTGCCCGCGTCGGGACTGCGCCGGAGGACCTTCGCTACCGCTAAGTTGGGGAAAAACGTCGCCACGGCGGCGGCGCCCGGTGGCAGCGTGATCTGCGCGAAGTGCGCACGCAACCCTGCTGTCGATGCGTCGACGCCCACCGAGGGGGCGACGTCGAGAAGCACGGACGCGAGTTCGAAAAGTGTGTGCCGCTCGTCCTCCGCGAGGACTGTGAACGCGGGAAGTGTCGACGAGCCGCTGAAAGGCAGCGTAAGCGACGCCTTACTCTGGTTCACCAACCGCAGGATGACGCGTCCGTCGGAGTCGAACGCTGCCTCTTGAAATAGCTTCTCATGGGGCGCGCCGGAGTCCTCTTCGAGGGCTGCGCGCAACGCCCTCGCGCGTACTGACCCGATGGTGCAACGCGGCTCGAGCAGCGCTCGGAGGACCGAGACCTCACGGCCCGTGCAAAGTGCATCGACCTCGCCGTCGTGATCTCGCTTGACCCGCGGGGAAGCGTCAAGAAAGCGCGAGCTCGCATCGAGGACAGACGCGTCAGCGCTTCCCTCATAGCGATCGTCAAGCTGCGTTGCGGCGGGCGCCGGCACGTCACCCGGACTACCCTCCATCGAAGTGTTCTTGCCGCGGCAAGACTGCACCGCGAGCGCGGTCACGGCTACAGCCCCAGCGCAAAGCCGCACGCGGGCGGCTCCGCGGGGACGATCCACTCGTGGTGGCCTGGCGCGAAGCGACGACATGCTGTCACCTACCACAGCCTACGGCACTGCGACCCACCGGTTCGTAGGAGTCTGGAACGGGGCCGATGGAGATGTTGCGTCTGCCACAAAGTGGCGCGGACGGCGACGTTGCGGCTTTCATGTTTGCTTGAGCGGGCCGGAGCAGAGTATCCCGGTCGTATGCGAGATGTCGTGCAAGCCGTGAAGACCCTCGTTCAATTGGCGACATCGGGAGGAACCGACGCGGAGCTACGTTCTGCCATTGACGCGGTTTTGATCGACTTTCGACCGAAGGGTGCACGCAACCTGGGCCTCGCGAAACAAGCGCTTCGCGTGTTGACGAAAGGCATTGCGGCAAGCAAAGGCCGCGCGACCCAAGTTCTCTTGCTCGCGCTCGGCGCGCTGGTCGAGGCTGGCGCTGCGCCCGAACTCGCGTGGCCAGCGATTGAGGCGCAGGTTGCTCCCGTACTCGCAGGCGCCGAGAAATTCGCTCAAGAATGCCTCGATCGCAGCGAGCTCCAAGACCTGGAGGACGCTGTGAAACGCGAAGGCGAAGGCGTCAGAAAAGACTATCCCCGTCTGCACGCCGCCTGGGCGCTCCTTCGTGCAGTCTGCATGGCAGCCAACGCTTGCCTAACGCGCTCGCCGAAGCTTCGCGCGAGAACGAAAAAGTCGAGTGTCATTGTCAAGGCCTTAGGCGTCGCTCGCACCCTCGAAAGCCAGGTCGACGAGGTGCGCGCGTTCGACCGAATTCTCCGCCTTTGCTGCGACGAGCCGCTGATCGTTATCCATCCAGAGTCACGTAAAGGGTGGCGGTTCGTGATGACCGATCTCGCGAGCAACGTGGAACTCTACGTTTTGCTCCTCGACCAGATTGTCCAAGTTGCGGGCGCACCGCTTGGCCGTCTCTTGAAGGCGAAGCGCCCAGCCCAACGGGCCTTGACGACGCTTCAATCTCCCGACAAGGCCCCGAAAGGTGCGGTCACTGCGGACACACCCTTTCACATGGTTCAGTGGACGGGTCTCCGCGCCGACTTGACGCTTCCCCATCCTCAAACAGACCAGGAGATGCAGCACACGATCTGGCTCGAAGGCGTACCCGGCGATATTTCCACCTTCGAATCCGAGCGCGTCATCCTTCTTCAAGAATCGCTTGTGAAACGCAAGATCGACGTCGACGTGCCTTATGACGCACTTCATCCGACACTCAAGCGGAAGCGAAACCTGACCGCCGCGGAGGTCGACCTGCGGCTGGCTAAAATGGCCAAAGCGGCCGCGAAATTAGCTTCAACCAGACGCTTGAACCCTTCTCTAGCCGAAGCGCGGACCTCATCTTCGAAGGCCAAAAAGGCAAAGGGAATCCGCTGAGGAGTCCACGTGCGGGTGGTACGCTCTACCTCATGGAACGCGCGCTTCTGGGCCCTGCGCCCTCGCTCGTCAGAATCGTGAGAGTCGCCTGTGGCCGCTTCGCCGTCTTCGCGGTCGCTTTCCTTCCGATCCTTGCCTCGAGCCGCGAGGCGTGCGCGGACGACCCGTACGTCGTGGCACCGTCTATCGTGCCTACGCACGTCGCCGAACCACGGGTCACCTGGGCGTCTTCCCGAACCGTATCGACGGCGAGCCACGAGGCTTCGACCAGTTCACGAGATTTGCCGGACTCCCCGGTCGTTCGAGCTCGCGATTCCCTCCTCCGTGCTCGTTCGCTCGATGAGGCCGCGTCCCTTGACGAGAGAGCCGCGGACGAGATCGCAGCCAAGCTTCAGGAGATGATGGCGGCCGCGAAAGGCGCGCGAGCGACCGCTGACAAGTCGCCTCCGGAAACGCGTGAGCGGCTCAAAGCGCGTGCCGACGATCTCGAGGTAGACGTGGCGGTCAGCGAAGCCGAAATCACCGACAAGCGCCGCACGGCTGCCGATCAGAGGAGCGCCGCGCGCGAACTTCGAAGTCACGCGCTTGCGCTCGTTCGGCAGCCCCAGGTGGTGCAGGAGAGGGCCGCTTTGGCTTCGGCTTCGGCTTCCGCTTCGTGTGACCCACCGTTCAGCTACACACCCGAAGGCCACAAAGTGTACCGCGTGGCTTGCCTGAAGTAGCGGAGACGTCGCGGTCAAAGCGCGTTAGCATCTGCTAATGACGCTCAGGGCGCCTGGCGCGGCAGGCTCAAGTTCAGCTTCGGCGGCATTAGGCTCGCGACCGGCGGCTCCCGCCTTCGCGAATAGGCGCGAGGCAGGTTCGGTGTTCGCGATAGGCGACGTCCATGGCTGCGCCGAAGAGCTGCGCGCGCTCATCCAAAAGCTTCCGCTTCGTAAGGATTCGCTCGTCGTGTTCCTGGGAGACTACATCGATCGCGGACCCGATTCGCGCGGCGTCGTCGATACCATTCTCGACTTGCAACAGTACTGCCGCGTTGTGTGTCTGCTCGGCAATCACGAGCTCATGCTCCGTGAATTCCTCGACGGCTCCGATGCACGGCGCGTCGCTCGATTCATCTACAACGGTGGGAGCGCCACGCTCGCCTCCTACGCCGATCACGACGGCGTCTTCGTGATGCCCACGGAGCACCGAGAGTTCTTCCAATCCCTGCCCTACCATCACGTGGAGGGCGACCACTGCTTCGTACACGCGGGGCTTCCTGCCGCCGTCGCCGAAATCGACGATATCGACATCGCCCTTCATGGCGAAGAGATGGTGTGGATGCGCCTGCGTCCGGGAATGCCAGAGCCTAACTACTCAAAGATTATCGTGCACGGCCACAGTGCCATGGCCGATATTGACGTCCAGCCGCGCCGAATCAATCTCGATACTGCGTGTGTCTACGGGCGACGACTCACAGGTATGGACCTCAACACGCGCGATGTTTACGCCGTCGAGCGTTGCACGGGCCCGCAGCCTATCTACCTACGGGACGTGAAAGACTCGCGTCGTCACGCGCTGCGCTTCGATGGGAAGGTGCCCGTCTCTCTAAACTACAATGGCGCTACCCTTCTGTTCGAGACGATCAATTACTCAGAGATTGGGATTCTCATGACGCCGGTAGCGCCCTTGGAAGTGAAAGTGCAAGCCGGTACTGCCATCCGCGGCACGATCGGTATCGGAGAGACCGCGACGGCCTTCGACGGCGTGGTCCTCCGCGTCGATGCGGACCGACGCATCGCCCTGAAGATCGTCGTCCACCAGGCGCCGACGCCTTAGCAAGGCGCTCGGAAGAGCCTGGCCCGCCACGAGGTGACGTGCTAACTGGCCAAGCTCAGGTGCGCCGGCGGGTCGTCCGGAAGCGCACGCCGTCTTGCTGGAAGGTATGTTTCATGAAAAATAGGCGTGTTTTTGCCTTTGGTTGCCTCCTCGCCGCGAGCTCAACCGCAGGCGCGGTCGGCCTGAGCGCGACGCTCACGGCGTGCGGAACCACGACGACGGACGTAGCCGCGACGGCGCCTCTCGACGCGGGCTCCGAAGCTAGCGTTGAGCCGACGGATATCGTCTCCGTGGTCAAGAAGTACGACGGCGACATGGCCAAAGCGATCTGCGCGAAGCTCGCGTCGTGCTGTAACACGAGCGAATACGCGATCTTCTTCGACAACTACCTGAAGACCAAGAACGATGACAATGCGCCTTTCGACCTCGAGAAGGCGCCGCCGCCGCAGGCTTGTGAACGCCTTCTCACCGAGCAACTCCACAAGCGAAACGTCGCCAAGTGGACTCCGTCGGTGACCCGCGGGCGAATGAAGTTCGACCCCGCGAAGGCCAAGAGCTGCCTTGATGCGCTGGCGACAGCTACGTGCGGGACGCCGATAGCAAAAGCGCTTTATGACGTCTCCTGCTTCGACCTCCGCGACAATGAGGTTTTTACAAAAATTGCGCCACTCGGTGCGAGTTGCCAGGACATCGCTGACGGGACGTATTCTGGAGAGTGCAATCGCGCCGAAGGCTACTGCGGCGAGGCGGGAGACGGCGGCACGGTAATGGTCTGCCGTCCGTGGCAAAAGGCAGGCGAAGACTGCCAGTTTTCTGACCCGCGCCGGTTTTGCGATCAAGTGACGACGCGTTGTGGAACATCGACGTGTGCGCCCGTGAGCCAAAAGAAAATAGGCGAGGCGTGCAGCTTCGCCTCGGACTCGTGTGAGCGAGGGTCCTTTTGTGACGGTGCGGTCGGAAACGACGCCGCAACCAACCTCTGCGTCGCTATGCGCGAGGACGGCGCAAAGTGTTTCAAGGATGACGAGTGCAAGTCGGCGTACGCCTATACGTGTTCTTCGGCGACCCCGACCGGACCAAAGACCTGCGGGAGCGCCCGATTCTGCGTGGGAAAGTGAGCCTCGCCATGCCTAAAACGTTTTTTGTAGGCTCCCTCATTGCGGTGGGCGTTGTGGTTTCCGTGGCGGCTTGCGGCTCCTCAGGAGCCACTCCGGACGTGCTGGGCGCACCCGATTCGGGTAAGGGTTCGGACACATCGACGCTCGCTCAGCCCAAGGGAAAAGCGAGCGGGCCCGACGCGGGTGTCGAACTCGACCCCGCGCTCCTGCCCATCGCCCAATGGAACAAAGAGATCGCCCAAGCGATTTGCGGAAAGCTCACCGAGTGTTGCGACACGAATGACTATCGCGGTTACTTCCAGCGATACCGTAGAAGCCCCTATGACTTTAGTGTTCAGAAGGGGACGGAGCGGGTACCCGCACCAGCACCGAAGACAGCCGCGGAGTGCGAGTCCGTCGTGGCGCGCCAGCTGGGCCTCCTGAATCTTGAAAAGTGGGGTGTGACTGTCGCCGCGAAGCGCATGTCGTTTGATGCTCCGCGCGCGGCCGCCTGTACCGCCGCGGTTAAGGGCGTCGCTTGCGGGACAGATACGGTAAAGGTGCTCTACGACAATGCCTGCTTCGGCAGTCGCTACAACGAAGTCTTGAAAAAGGTCTCGCCTGTCGGTTCGGTCTGCGAGACAGGAGACGGAACGTATTACGGCACGTGCGACATCACCCTGGGGCGCTGCGGGTACCAGGACCACCTTTGCAAGCCTTGGGCTCACGAGGGCGAGAGCTGCAGTCTAAGCGCCTTTTGCGCCCCCGATCTCGACTGCGCCATTGGCGACATAAGCAAGCCAGGAGTCTGCAAAAGCCCCGTGGTTCGTGCCCTCGGCGAGGACTGCACGAAAGCGGCCGACGGAGACGCGCCCGTGGCCTGCGGCGACTCCTTTTACTGCCGCGACGACGGCACCCGACGCACCTGCGCGCGGAAGGCCGAAGACGGAGCCGCGTGCACGGACGATAGCGACTGCCTCACCGAGAGATTCCTCTCGTGTTCACCTCTCACGAGAACGTGTGGGTACACGTTTTGCGGTGGGAGAAAACCTGTAACTCAATAGCGAAGAAAGGCCGCAGACGGAGTCGGTTCGACCCGACTCCGTCACGGTTCGTTTCAGTAGCGGTAGTGGTCGGGCTTGAACGGACCGTCGACCGACACGCCCAAGTACGAAGCCTGGTCCTTCGTGAGCGTGGTGAGCTTGATGCCAAGCTTGCTGAGGTGGAGCGAAGCGACCTTTTCGTCGAGCTTCTTGGGGAGTGTGTAGACCTTCTTCTCGTAGGTCTTGTAGTTCGCCCAAAGTTCCATCTGCGCGATGACTTGGTTCGAGAACGACGTCGACATGACGAACGACGGGTGGCCGTCCGCGCAGCCGAGGTTAACGAGCCGGCCACGCGCAAGGAGCGTGAGGCGCTTGCCGTCGGGGAAGATGAATTGGTCGACTTGCGGCTTGACGTTCTCTTCCTTGATTTCGGGGTTTTTCTCGAGCCAAGCGACGTCGATTTCGCAATCGAAGTGACCAATGTTGCAGAGGATCGCTTGATCCTTCATCGCCCTCATGTGCTCGGGGCGAATGATGCCCGAGCAGCCGGTGGCGGTGACGATGATGTCGGCTTGCGGAGCCGCCTCTTCCATCGTCGTGACCTGGTAGCCCTCCATCGCGGCTTGGAGCGCGCAGATGGGGTCGACCTCGGTGATGATAACGCGTGCGCCGAGGCCGCGGAGCGCCTGCGCGCAACCTTTGCCCACGTCGCCGAAGCCTGCCACAACGCCGACTTTACCGGCGAACATGACGCCGGTGGCGCGCTTGAGGCCGTCACCGAGGGACTCACGACAGCCGTAAAGGTTATCGAACTTCGACTTCGTCACCGAGTCGTTGACGTTCATGGCGGGGACCTTGAGCTCGCCCTTTTTCGCCATTTCGTAGAGGCGATGAACGCCCGTGGTGGTCTCTTCCGAGATCCCGCGAACCGGATCGTCGCCCGTGAAGAGCTCGGGGTGGGTCTTGTGTGCGAGGACGGTGAGATCACCGCCGTCATCAAGGATCATGTTCGGGCCTTTGCCGCCCGCGAACGCCTTGAGCTGCATCTCGATGCACTGCTCGTACTCGGGCTCGGTCATTCCCTTCCAGGCGAATACGGGAACGCCCGTCTTTGCGATCGCGGCCGCCGCTTGGTCGTGGGTCGAGAAAATATTGCAGCTGGTCCACGTCACCTCGGCGCCGAGGGTCGTGAGGGTCTCGATGAGAACCGCCGTTTGCGTCGTCATGTGAAGGCAGCCCGCGATGCGTGCACCCTTCAGGGGCTTCGCCGCGCCGTATTCCTTCCGGAGGGCCATGAGGCCGGGCATTTCGCTCTCGGCGATCGTGATTTCTTTGCGACCCCAAGCCGCGAGCCCGATGTCCTTGACCTTGAAATTATCAGCCATTGTGCGTTTCTTTCGTTTGCTTCGATGCGAAGCGTTCAGTGCCGTCTACGTGCCACCATCACCTGCCAAGGCAAGTGTGAGTCTCTTCCTTTGCCGCACCACGCGGCGGGGAGCCGAACCACGTTCGGGTTCTCCAAGTCGGCTTCGCGCGCGAATCGCGCAAGCTCTGAGGCGGCGAAACCGAGCCAGAGATCGGCCTCGTCGCGCATCGATTCGTCTTCGTGCGGCGCGTAGTCGACAATCACGACCGCCCCGCCGATGTCACTCGCGTTCTCTTCCGTGACGATGGCCGGTCGCGCGAGCTGAGCGAGTTGGCGAATGAGGTCGACTGGGCGAGGCGCGTGATGAAGCAGGCGCGAGGCAAAGACGACGTCTGCGCCGTCCCCCACGTGCTCTCTCAGGGATGCCGCGCCGAGTTCCGCGTTGAGCAGGCTCACGTTAGAAAAGCCGCGACGCGTGACGCGAGCCTGCGCGCGTTCGAGTTGAACGCCGGAGCGATCAACCGCGACCACGCGGTCAAACGAGGGCGCCAGGACATCGAGCAGCGCGCCGTCACCCGTGCCCGCGTCGACCGCCAAACCGCGACGAGGAAGGAGCATCGCTATCGCCGCGACGTGGGCCGCCGTCGCCTCGAGCCCATCCAGCACGTCACGGCGTCGCTCATCGCGGTCACGCGGCTCCTTCGCAAAGAACTCACGCGCCACTTGGTCCCGTTCACGAAGGACGTCTTTGATGCGGGCGAGACTCCCGTCGGCTTCACAGAGCGCGTACCCGCTGGCAAGTGCATCGGCCACTACGGCGTCCGCGGCCGCGGCCGCTGCCATGCGAACGAGCCCTCGGGCCCCCTCGCGGCGCACGAGGACGAGCCCCGCCTGTTTGAGCGGCGTGAGGTGACGAGACACATTCGGTTGGCTCTCCCCAAGCAGCCCGGCCAGCTCCCCTATCGCGAGCTCTTCCGCCGAGGCCAACGCTAAAAGCTTGAGACGAACAGGCTCGGCGAGTACGCGGTAAAGCTCCCAACGAGCTTGCGGAGCACTTGAGCCGTCGAGCACACTCCTGTTGTATACGGACATGCGAATAGATGCAAGGTCGCGACTTGAACGGCTTCCTGCCCCGCACCTAGGCGTTCGATGCGCTCGAGCACTCGAGGCCCATCCAGGAAGGTCAGTCCCGAGTGGCACTTCATGAAGAAGGCGCTACGGTGTGGCCAGGTGCAGGAAGACAAGGCGATATCCGCGAAGCTTGATCCATCCACACGCAGTCCGGATGTGAGTACGAAGACCGAAAATCTTCGCCGCGAGGCCCGCGTCGACGTGCGTGTCCCCGTCGTTATTTACCGTGGCAAAAAGCCGGTAGCTCTTGAGACCGCGGACGTTAGCTTCAAGGGCTTGTTCGTCCTCACCGTAGCTCCACCCGAGCTCCGTTCTCTCGTTCGACTCAAGCTCGAAATCTTCGACCGTGAGTTCGAGGCGCATGCCATGGCGGTGCACATTCGTGCGGCTAGCGTCGCTGACGACGTCAGAGGCGAAGAAACGTCGGACGCGCGCGCCAACGACGTGTGCCGAGCCGGAGTTGGTCTTCAATTTTGGGGCCTTTCGGGTTCACCGCGAAAAGGTTGGGACGACTTCGTCCGCGTTCTTATCCATTCTCGCCGCGCCGCGGCTTAGGAAGCGACTCTCCAAGCTGCCGCTGCCGCTGCCATGTCTTGAGGTAGCGCGGGCGCTACCTCAGCCAGAGTGCCGACGGTAGATAGTGTAAAATGCACCTTTCGAGCCGATCTCGAGCTGTCCAGCGGCGTGAAAGCGTTCTCGAAAGAGTTCCGAACCTAGAAGGCGCGCTTCAACGACGCGCGCGGTTGAATAGACCACCACGGTGTCGACGTCCCGATCGAGAAGCATCGCGGCGTCTACGCGTTTCGAGGTGTGGCCGCCCGGGAGGAGAGCGATCGCCGGGTCTGTGAGCCCGGCGAGATCGACAATCTGCGCGTCCGTCGAGGCGGAGACCCAACCGATGTCGAGCGCGGCGACGACCTTGGCGTCGGCCAGGATGGGCCTTGCAAGAGCGATGAGGGCCTTGCGATCGTACAAAACGCGCTGTCCCGCCGGGGCTGCGCGGACGGCGACCCCAATTCCCAAGACCGTAGCGATGGCCAGACGACCTACGCTCCAAGGCCACGACACCACGCGTGCGGTGTCTGCAAACGCGAGGACAAGCGACGGCGCCACGGGCACCATGAGTCTGGCGTACGGCATCCAGTCGCCACCGACGGCAAGGACGGCGGCGCCGTGCACCGCAAACGAGAACACGAGCACCCGCGCGCGAGACACGCCTTGCTTGCGCGCCAACGCGAAGGGCGCGAACGCGAGAATTGGCAGCAAAAGGACGACGAGCGACGCGCCAACGTACGCGGCGCCATGCGCGAGATCACTGGGCTTGGCATAGACCGCGAGCGGGACCGGCCGGCCGAATGTCGCGAGGCGAATGCCTACGCAGGTGATAAACGGAAGCGCGGCCACGAGGAGTGGCCAAGCAGCCCCGACGCCGCGAGCGCGGTGACGACAGCGTGCCCTTGAAGTCTGGCTTAGCACCACGGCGCCAAACGCAAGGGCTAAAGCCCATGCCACAAGCTCCGGCCGAAACGCGGACGCGGCGCCGGCCAAGGCGGCGGCTTGTGCGGGCTTCCGAATCCGTGTGGCAGCGACGGTCGCAAGAGCCGTCGCCACGCCCGTTTCCATGCCGCTGGCAGCCCACGCGCCCAGCGGAAATGCGAGGGCCATCACGGCAAGCCCTGCCGCAACGAGCGCCGCGTGGACCCTGCTGACGCGGTCACCCTCACGCACGTCGACCGCGCTGACGCCGAGCGCGAAACCCGCCACCCCCCACACGACGACGCCCAGCACTTTTGCATGAGCGAGAGTCACCATCGGGTCGTCCGCTGCGAGCGGAACGAGAAGGAACGGCCAAGGCAGCGGAGTCACGCCATCCGTGGAAGGTCCGGCCGCATTGAATCGGTACCCGAGGCCGCCCGCAAGGTGATGTGCATAGTGCACGGGAATGAGCGCGTCGTCGACCGAAAAGCCCCACATGAAGGCGGCGGGAAAAACTGCCGCGAGGGCTCCAAGGAACCCAAAGGCGACCTTGAACGAACGCGCACGGCTCACACGAAATCGCCTAGCAGCGCTACGACTCGCTTGTCCATTCTCTGACAATGCCCGTCAAAAACTACGTTTTCGTCGCGTAATTTTCTAGGATTCACTTGTCCACTGACGTCCTGCCGGCGCAAGAACGCACCGGTACCGCGGACACCTCAGAGTCGGTGGCAGAGACGAATGCGCAGCTTCGAAATCTTCGTCGAGCCCGAACCATCGCGAACGTCCATCGACGCGACCGCTTCTCCTACGTTACGCCCGATCTCGCCTCGGCAGAGCGGCCGCGCGCGCGTCGGTAGCGCTCCTGTCGGTCCCGAGCGCGTACGAGACAACGACGCTCGCGTGACTCCCAGTGAGGTTCTGGACCTCTTCATTCACGGCGCGAACGTCACGGCGCGCGTGGCCGAGCGTCATGCGTCATGTGTCCTCCGCGATCTGGCGTGGGCGCTGACGGATCTCGTGGGCACACCTCGTGGCAAACAGATCGTGCGCTTTTACGAGGATGCTTGGGAGCTTTGTGTCGAACGCCTCGGCCCTGTCGCGACGCTCAGCGTCTACCGAGGCGGCCACGAGCCCACGGTGCTCGTCTACGACCGCGCGGTTGACTTCGAGGAGATGTGCGCAAGC
The DNA here is from genome assembly GCA_025353725.1 of Polyangiaceae bacterium. GTDB lineage: Bacteria > Myxococcota_A > Polyangia > Polyangiales > Polyangiaceae > Labilithrix. Next base: position 42,240 of record JANXOF010000029.1, read on the forward strand.
GTCCTCGAGACCGTCGCGGCCACGTGCCGTCGTCACGCGCCTTCGTCGCCGATGCACCACGAGCTCGCGGAGGTGAAGCGTGCCTTCGCGTCTGCCCGTGCCCTCGCGCCTCTGTTCGAGGCATCGATTCCGGCTGCGAGCACCGTCGCCATCGACCTTGATCGCGACGCGCCCATCTCGTTCTCCGCCGAATTTTTGATGCGGCCAGGTCCGGCTCCGGAAACGATGCGCGAACCAACGGTCGAACGCGCCGATCTCCACGCGTTGCTCGTCCGTGGTCACATGCGCGCGGAAATCCGTGGGCGCGGCGTCGATCTCGGCGAGATGTATCCGTTCCTTTTCGCGGAGCGCATGCTCGACCTCGCGAGGCGCGCACTCGAGGCTTGGGAGCGCGGACAACCGTTCTTTGCGCGCGTCGACGCGGGCGGCGCGATGGTCGGTTTGCGCACCCTCGCAGCCGACATTCCGCCAGCGTCGCTCACGCTGAGCCCTGGTTCCAAATCCGACGCGCCGGAAGTTCGCCGAGAGCGCGCGGTGTCCACGTTCCCGGAGCTTTCGCTTTTCGATGTCGTCGAAGGGGCCCTCGCCTTCGGCCGCGGCCTGGTGCGCGCTTTCGTGCGTCGTGACCGCACCCAAGGAGGCAACCTTCGCCTTGCGGCCTTTCGACGTGACGTACGCCTCGTCGGCGATTCGTTGCGCGAGGTCCGTCGGCAAGACGCGCGGATCAACGCCTCACCCGAATCGTACCGCGCGTTCGCGCACAGGGTCCGCGCGAAAACGCCAGCGAGCACGCTTGGGTCCTCGGCGAGGCTTCGGTACGTTCAACGTTGGCGCGCGATGGTTCCGGGAATCGATCTCCGCTCGACGTTCTTGTGTGGCGACCGTGTCATCGTGGGTGCGGCACTCGAGACGTTCTGTCTCGACCGCACGAGCGGCGAACTCCTCTGGCGGCGCGCTACGCCGACGCCTCGCGGGGCGAGTGTCGTCACGCCCGCGGGGATAGCGAGAATCACCTCGGAGGGACAGGTCACGCTCCACGACTTTTCGTCCGGTGAGATCACGCTGCGCACCTGGGTAGCGCCACGAACGTCGGGTCCGTGTGCGGGCGCCGTCGTCAACGCCGCGGGCCTTCCGCGGCTTCTTATCGTGACGGCCGGCGACCGGCACCTTGTCGCTATCGACCTGACAAGTGGCGAGGCGCGCTGGCGGTACACCTGGGGCCGTGCGGGCGCGTTACGCCTCAAGCGAGTGGGCAAGCTTCTCTACGTCGCCGCGGGCGACAGCGCACTCACGGCGGTCGACGTTCAGACCGGGGCGGTCGTATGGCGCGCGCGTGATCGCCTTCGCTTTTGCGCGGCTCCCGCGGTCGATCACGAATCGCTGTTCGCTGTCGCGGGCGGCGTAAGCAGCGCGGCCACGCTTCACGCGATCGACCCCTACTCGGGCCGGGCATCTTGGAGCGCGACGCTCCCGGAGTCGAAGTGCACGGTCGAAGGCGCGCCGCTTCTCACCACCTCTTCGGTCACTGTCGCGGTCCGCGATCGCCGCGGCTTGCGCCTCGAAGCTTTCGACCGAGCGACGGGCTCGCCCTTGTTTCAAACGGAATCCGCCGTGGCTCCCGTCGGGACGTCGTGGCTTGCCGTCGACGACCTGCTCATCGGCAACACGCCGTCGGGGGAGCTTGTTGGCATTGACAGTACCCTTGGCACCACGCGCTGGAAGCACGCACTCGGTCGCGGCATCGACTCGGACACGCCGCGAAAGCTGGAGCCCGTGCTTCGGTCCGGGGCTCTTTTCGTCCCTCACACCGACGTCCAGATTTTTCGGCCGTCCGATGGCACGCATCTCGGAACGGTCGGTCCGTGCGACGCCATTCCTGATTTGCTTCGGGTTGACGAACGATGCGATGTCTACGTCGCCGAAGAGAGCGGCCACATGGTCGCCTTCGGCGCGGGCCCGCGCTTGTCGCTGGTGCGCTAAGACTTCACGATGTCGCGCCTCCGCCTTGCTCTCGTCTTCGCGTCACTCGGCGTGCACGCGTGCACACCAGCGTCACGCGAAGCGCCTCTCGTGAGCGAGGCACCTGCGGTCTTGCCTCGTGCTCCTGCCACCGTCGACACGCCTCCTGACCCTCGTGTTTTGACCGAAGCGAAGAGTTCGCTGCCCGCGGGGTGTGGAGGCAGCGGCGCGCGCACGGGCGCGACCGCCCAGCGCACCCGCGCGCTCGGGCACGATCGCGTCTACACGCTCGTGGTACCCGAGGCCTACGCGCCGCAGACTCCGTATCCTCTCGTATTTGTTCTTCACGGCAGCGGGGGCTCCGGCGTGAGCGCGCGCACACAAACCGATATCGAGAAAGCTGCCTCCGGGCGTGCGATTTTCGTTTACCCCACGGCCATCGGGGGGAATTGGAACCTCGATGCCCCAGCGGCTTCGAATACCGACGTCGCCTTTTTCGACGCGATGCTTTTCGCCGTACACCAACAGCTTTGCGTCGACTCCCGAAGAGTGTTCGTGACGGGGTTCAGCAACGGCGCCTACATGGCCAATCAGCTCGCGTGCAAGCGCGGAGACCGCATTCGCGGAATCGTCACGCACGCGGGTGGCGGACCCTACGAAACCGCGGGCACGTATAACGCTTCAGGGCATCTCCAGTGCGCGGGAAAAGCGGTGGCCTCACTCGTTGTACACGGCGCGAGCGACGGCACCGTCGCCCCCACCGAAGGCCGAAAAAGCCTCGACCACTGGGCCTTCGCCAATCGGTGTAGCGGCGGCACCACGAGCGCGTACGTTTCGCCCTGCGTCGCACTCCAGGGGTGCGCTCAGCCCGTCGGCATGTGCAGCATCCCGGGTCTCGGCCACGGGCTCTGGGGTCAAGCGGGAAAAGCGACGTGGGCTTTTTTTGACGGCCTTCAATAGCGCCGGCGGCGCTGTCGCCGACTCGCCTCTAAGGCGCTAGCGCATTGCTGGTAAGGAGCACAGTCACCAGCGTTACCCCGAGGAATGTGCGCGTGAGGCTACGAACGAACGAGGGGTCGAAGCGCATCGAAGACAAGTAAGTCACCTCCGGTAGGGCCAAGCGGCTTGACAAAATCGCGCAAAAGCCTGCCGGGCTCAGTTTGGCTGACCTCTACCGAACGTCAATCAAGTTTGAGTTCAAACCAGTTGAGCGCATTCTCGAGGTCGACGCCGGTAAGGCACCACGCTGCCGGTTCCACCGTCAAGGCAGCGAGAGCACCTCGACGGAGGCGAACGCACCTTGTGGTTCGCCGGGGGCCGTAGCGAGGCGAGAGGGAGTTACATGAAACGTGTCTCGTGCAACAGTAGCGATGGCGCGTGCGGCCTTTTCGCCGCCTTTCGCCGTCACGCGAAAGGCTGCGTGCTCGAAGATACCGGCGAGGAAGCCGACTTGCGCCGCCACCGACGCGGCGTCGGCTGAAGGGTCGGCAGCGCGGTAAACGATGAGCGGCGCCGCGGTTCCAGGGAGCGGTCCGGACACGCTGGCTAGCGCGGTGCTCGGCGAATCTACCTGCGGAGTCGAGGACGCCGGGGCAACGGGATCAAGTGCGTTCGCGACGCGGTCGTCGATGGGAAGCGGGCTCGGCGCGGCGACGGACGTGGCCCCGCCCGATCGCATGACCCACCACGTGCGCTGCATGAGCGTCGCAAGCGTGAGTGTCCCCTGCGCTGTGGGCCCAATCCACGCGTGCTGTTGAAGACGCCCAAGAGCGTCGATCTGACCCAGTTTATCGAGCATGGCGATCGCCTCGGGCGCCGCGCCTACCCCGGCGGCGAGCGGGAGGTTTTCTTTGGCCGCGAGGCGACGCGCAACCCCAGACGCGTCTGCGTGGACGCGATCGAGACCGTCGAGCCAAGCCCGGGCGAAGTCACGAATCTTCGGCTCATTTGCGTCGATGAGGCTCTTCGGCGCGACGACGACCAGTGGAATGAGACGTGACGCATCCGCCGTTGAGAAAGCGAGCTTGCGCGGGTCGTCTGAGCCTCGGGTGACGGCGGAAAATAGAGCCGCCTTTGCCTCGGGCGCACTGGGGGAAGACGTGCGCACACGCGTTCCCTGGACCCCCAGAACGTCGAGCGCGAACAGACCCAGGAAGGTCGCCGACTCGCTCCCCGAGCTTCGGGCCAACGGATCCGACGCCGTCGCTGGGCCAAGGCCGAGAAGTTTTATCTCCTCACCGGCGGGAGGCGGTTTGAGAAGACTCGCAGACGCGGCGTGGAGCTCCTCACGGCCACGCGAAAACCCCGCCACGAGGAAAACGCGTGGCTCGAGCGCGCGGAGGCGATCAAAACTCTGCACGAACGCTGGAAGCGGCACGATGGCGATGTCCGCCCCGGCGGGGTCGACGCCGCCACGCGCGAGCCGCGCCTCCACAGCCTCGAGCGAAGTTTCGGGGGCGAGCTCGAGTCGCGGACCTATGGCGCCGCCATCCGGTGTCGTGAGCGCCACTCCGGCGGCGATAAGCTCCCATCCGAGAGACGTTACGCGCCACGGACGTTCCACCGCCGTGAATGCTCCGGCGTCGAGTTCTTTCGAGACTGCGGCGTCCGTCGATGCCTCGGCTCCGGCATCCCCCGCATCGGGAAGAGAGGTTACCTCGACGGCAACCGCCGGAACGTCGTGAGGCGTACGAACGCGCGTCGCGAGAAGGAATATCAGCCCACCAAACATGGCGGCGATGAGGAGAAAAGTGGCGTATCGCTTCATGTCACGCTCGTCGAATTACGGAGATGGCAAAGGCGCGGCCGACATGACTTCGGAAGCTGAGCTCGACCCGATCGGGCTTGGCGCAGCCTCACCACTAGCCGCGCCGGACGCCTTCGATGCGGTCGACAAGCTCGATGCGCTCGACGCGCTCGACGCCTTTGATGGGTTCGAGGGCGCCGTCGTAAACACTGGGGATTCGGAGCCAATAAAGTAGACCGCGCGCGCCATGAGACTGGAGCCACTCCGCGCGTAGCGATCGCCTTCGCGCGCGAAAAGTCCCTTCGTTAAACCATCCGCCGACACGAGCGTCAGGGCGAAGCCGAGAAGGACAATCGCGAATACATTCGCGACCGTACCCAAGCCGCCGCGTGTCGCGAGCGTTGCGTTCGCCCGCTTGAGTAGACGGTCCGCGAGGATGGCCGGCGTTGCGACAACGACAGTCACACCGACGATAAGTCGAACCCAAACGTTTTCCGTGATGAAGCCTACGGCGCCCATCACGCCGACCAAGGAGACGAAACCGCCGACCGCTACCGCGACCGCCGTGACGGTGCGCATGAGCTTCGTCAGGGTCCCTACGCGGGCCGTTCGCCCGCCGCCCCCTTCGAAACGCGAAGACGAAGATGACGAGCCTTTCGAGCGCTTTCCGGGAGAGCGTACCTGATAGTCGTCTTCCGCCAATTCCGCCGCAACGGACGACATCACAGGGCGCGCGTCAAGGATTTCGCGACTCGTTTCCAACCCCGTCGCCGCGAGACACACAGGCGCCTGCGCGGCGACGCGACCAAACCCAAAAGGCGAGAACGAGGAAAGCGACGACAACCACACCCATCAGGAAAGGTAAAAAGACGGCGATGACCGACGTAGCGGCCGAGAGAACGTCCTCGGCGGTGCTGATGACGGGCGCACCGACACCGAGAGTCGCGGCGTTCACGACGGGACGCGCGGCCGCTTTTGTCGCGTGGACCCCCAGCGCAAGGACAAGCCCACAACCGAACGCGATGCCAGGATGCGAGAGACCGGCGACGCCCGACTGGCTAGCGAACAGCACGGCTCCCGCCGCGGGCCGAACAAAGGTCTGAACGACGTCGTTCACGTGATCCGCGCCGGGAACTTTATCGACGACGATCTCGATGGCCAGCAACACGCCGAGAGCCGTAAGGGCCCACCACGAGCCAAGCACGTCGAACGGCGCAGCGAGGTGAACCGCGCCAGAGCGCGCAAGAGCGGCGATGAGCATGAGCGGAATGTAGGCGTTGAGCCCCGCAGCCCCGGAGAGACCCAATGCCGAAAGCAGAGCCGAGACGTCCATCCGCGGGATCGTGAGGGCGCCCCTCCGCGAACACAAGTCACTTTGCGCGCGCCTGAAGGTTACGCGAGCGTCGCAAGCACACTCTTCATGTGCGCGTCGCGTCCGAGCGGCGGAGGAAAGTCGGGGGCTTCCGGCAGGTCTTTGAGTTGCGCGAGCGTGAGGCGCTCTCGGTTCATTCCCTCCGCGACAAACCGCCGAAGTTTACCGCGGGTCATGCCGCGATGATTGCATGATGCAAGCAATTTCCCGTTGGGGGAAAGAACCTTGGCCGCCATCGAAACCAAGTCGTCGTAGTCGCTGTCCGCGACGAACCGACGCTTTTTGGTCGACGAATAGCTGGGAGGGTCGACAATCACGAGGTCAAAGCGCTCGGCTTTTGTCGCCGCGCGCGCGAGCCAGGCAAAAACGTCTTCGGCCGCGAACGTATGGGCCGCACTCGGCCCCAGGCCACCGAGTGCGACTCCCGCCGCCGCGAAGTTCGCGCGCCCACGTTCCAGCGCCAACACCGAGGCATCCACACTCACCGTTCGCGCGGCTCCGCCGAGGGCCGCCGCGACGCTGAAGCCACACGTGTACGAAAAAAGATTGAGGACACGCGCGCCTTGCGAAATTTGTCGAACCAAGCGGCGGTTGGGCCGTTGGTCCAAAAAAATCCCCGTGGAAAGGCCATCTCCCAGGCACACGCCATAAGGCACTCCCTCTTCGCGAATTTCGACTTCAGGCGAGACGGTGGGCACTCCCCGCACCGGCAACGCGGGCGCCAGCTCGTCGCGGCGCGTGTCGACAAGGACGTTTGCCTGCTTCGGGCGAAGCTTGAGATACACGCCGTCAAACCCGAGCCCGTGGAGCGCATCAAGGACGCGGTCGCGTCGCGCCGCGTCTTCCCAGACCCCGCCCACGTAAAGCTGTGCGACCAGATGCGTGCCGTAGACATCGACCGCGAGACCCGGGAGCGCGTCACCTTCCTCGTTGATGAGGCGAAAGGCCGTCGTTCGCGTGCTTAGGACGTCGCGAACGGCGCTCTGGCCTAAGCCCCAACGCCGCTCGACGGCCAACGCAAGGGCGCGCGCAAGGCTCTTCGAGTCGTCGTAAATGGATGCGCCGCGGTCGCCGCGCGCTACCCAGTCGGCCATGTCGCGCGGCGCCTCATCCCGGATGACGAGACGCTTGCCCGTCCGCGGGTGCTCGAGTTCCAGCGCGGCGGCGTGCAGCATAAGCCTCGGTGCGAGAGCGCCTCCGTAGAGAGCATCGCCCGCAATCGGAGCTCGCGCGTGGGCGAGTTGGACGCGTGCTTGATGGGTTCTCCCCGTCTCGAGACGAAGCTCGAGCAGCGCGCGGTCCTCCGTATGGGTTCGCAGCCGGACATGCGTGACGGCACGCTGCGTCCCGGCGGCCGTTGGGACACGGGCGGCGAGGGCGTTGCGATTGACGGCCCTGCCCGGCGGCTTCCTCCCGCGAGCGCGCGCCGCTTCGGCGACCACGCACATGGTCCCGCCATCGCCTTTGCGGAGCAGATCATCAAGGGTCGACTCGGCGCAACTCGCTCGCCATCCACTCACCGCCGCGACGTAGCTCTTCTTCAGCGTGCGACCTTCAAACTGCTTCGCGAGCGCCGCGTTCACCTCGGGGCGCTTTGTAAAAAGCAGAACGCCGCTGGTGTCACGGTCGAGCCGCTGATGGACGCCGAGGTACGGCTCAGCCTGTCCGTCGCGGGCGGCGAGAAACGCGCGAAGACGCGTTACGACATCGTCAGGCCTGTCCGGGTTCGCGGACTGGCTCGGAACCCCTGCCGGCTTGTGCACCGCGAGAACGTCGGCGTCCTCGTAAAGAAGGTGTTCGGGGCGGAAGCTCGGCCAAATGTGGGCTCGGTCCATGGACGGCTGGACCTTAGCAGCGGTTCACCCTGGCTCGATACCGATCTCCACGAGCGAGGGCGCCGAAGGACGCTCGATGTCGCTGTCGCCCACCGAGTCCGAGCTACCGAGTTCGCGCGGGTCCAGATCGCGGTCGTCGCGGTCGAGACGCTCAAGGCCACGCTTGTGGAGAATGAGCGTCGACTGCTCCTCGTACGTGTGTCCGGCGCACTCGACCCTCACCCGAATGGGCACCCGGTAGCATCGCGGAGCATCGATAAAACGAACTCTGCGCATCGCGTTCGTGGTGTCGAGGACGGGGACGGGCTTCATGGCGTCGTCGAGCCGACCAAACATCGGAGACAGGTCGTAGCGAAACACGTGCTTCACGCGCTGCACCCCGGAGGCCACGAGCTGCGGGTGCGGAATGACGCTTCCCTTGTGCTCATACGAGAGAATCGTGAACGGCACGGTCGCACCGCTCTCCGGGTTGAGCGGATCGGGGAGGTTGGCCACGCCTTGGTCGAACGATTCTCGCGCGACGACAACGATGTCGCGTCCTGGAAGGCGCCGCGCGGGGGCTCGGTACCGCGTGATTCGCTGCGCGCCCCAGACGCGTTGAACGCGCGTGGTCATCCAGTTCCGCCCGACCTCTTTGATGCGGTCTTTCGCGGCGTAGACAATGCCCGCCATCAACGCGAGCGTCAGCAGACCGGTGCTAAACGTCTGTGCTGAGCTCACCTGGTTGGCGAGAGCCATCTGCCAGGCAAACGCCCAAGTTGAGGCCACAATGGCGACAAAGCCCGCGATCCAATGATACGCGCGCTCTGCGACGTGAAACGTTTCGGGGTCAAGAAACAGCACCTCTTGGAAGTGCTTTTTGAGACGGCTAGAGCGCTCGAGGTACCGTTCGAGAGCGTCCGGAGACGACGGATCGGCGTTTCCAAAGCCGCGCTGCTCGCGGTACTCGAGCTCCGCTTCGAGCACTTCGGCAAGACGCGCTTCGACGAGCGCGACCACGACCACGATTCGATGCGCCAACGGGGACTTTGAGCGTACAAGCCCTTGAAGGCCACGCTCCGCTCCGGCAAGTGCTTCGAGGAAGCGAACGCTGATGTATTCGTCGACGAGGCGCCGCTCGCGCTGCAGCTCGGTCGCCTCGGCGCGCGGAGGCGACCGGGTCAAACGCTCGCGTGCCTCTTCAGAGATCCGCGTCGCCGCTTCGATCCAAATCGTCAGGGCGGCTTCGAGCTCACTGTGGGGCGCGGTCGCAAAGAGCGAGCCCGCAAGGCGGCAATGGCGATTGAAGCCCTCGCTCGCCCGCGCAAGTTGGCTCGCCATCGCAAGCCCGCCACGACGAAGTTGGTCAATCGAGACGGCGTCACCGTCGGGCGCGAGTGCCGGACCGTCGAGGCGCGTGAACGCCTGCATCTGATCCCAAGGCGTGTGGCGAACGAACGTATTTGTGGGGATTTGGATCTCGACGCGAAGTGCGTAGACGAGTGGCACGTCCGTCGGCAAGGGAACGGAGAGGCTCCACTCAATGCGCGAAGCATCGTGAACGGCGACGCGCACTCGACCCGCGGACTCGCTTGCAGCGTTCTGTTCCAACTCGAAGGAGAGCGCGGGCGAGGTCACGTGGCCAACGCTCGAACGCTGACGTGCGAGCTCGGTCAGTTCAGGAAGTTCGCTAAGTTCAGCAATCGCCATCAAAAGTTCACAATAATGTCACGAAGTGAACCCTTGGTTTTGACGGACAAACCCCCGTACGGCAAGGACTTTTTGCGGCAGCGCCAGGAGCAGGTTCGTGATGGCGCTCGGATCCTCATGCCGCGGTCGTGATTGACGCCTCGCGTTACTCAATACTCGACGCTCGACGCTCGACGCTCCGAGCTGGGTCGTCAGTCCGGATGCGCGTTCACATTGAAAGCCCGCCGTCGACATCGATGCAGCGACCGTTGAAGTAGTCGCACTCGATCACGAACTTGACGGCCAACCAAATGTCTTCCGGAACGCCCACGCGGCCGACGGGGATCGCGGAAACGAGCGCGTCGCGAGCTTTTTGGTTCATCCCCTGCGTCATCGGCGTTTCGACCATGCCAGGCGCGACAGCCCCCACTCGGATGCCAAACGTCGCGAACTCCTTCGACCAAGTCACCGTGTTGGCCGCGAGGGCAGCCTTCGCCGCCGTGTAGTTCGATTGACCACGATTGCCGTGGCGCGCGATGCTCGAGAGGTTGACGATGACCCCTGGCCGCTGGTTCGTTTCGACCATCTTGGCAACGACGTCGCGCGTCATCAGCGTGGCCCCGGTCAGGTTGACACCGATGACGGCGTCCCACTGATCTTTGCTTAGCGTTTTCACGGCGCCCGTCTCTCGGTCCTTTTTCACCAAGAGGGCATCGCGCAGAATCCCCGCGTTGTTGATGAGACCGTTTAGTCCGCCCATCGCGGCGTGCGCCCAGGCCACAAACGAAGCTATATCCGCTTCGCTTGACACGTCGAGTCGACGCGCGTGGAGGGTGCCTTTTTGATTCGCTTTCGTCGCCTCGATGACCTCTGCGAGACCGCTTTCATTCACGTCACCGATGGCCACGTGAGCCCCTGCGCTCACAAGCTGCTGCGCAAAGTGTCGGCCCATTCCCTGAGCGCCGCCCGTCACGATAATCTTCAGGTTTTCGAGGTTCATGGTCCGCGACTCTAGCGCGAAGTTGCCACCTTCGGGACGGTAGGCCAAGGTCTGCCCATGCGTGGCGTGTCGGCCGTTCCCTGGAGTTTGTTCGCGAGCACCACGCGGCATGCCGTTCGGTGGCTTTCGCTTCACACGGGCGTCCCCGCGCTTGCCGTCGCCGCCGTGCTGCTCTTGCTTGCGTATCACGTGCTCCGGAAGTCGGCGCGGTTCACGCTGGAACTGGCGCTTGTCGGCGCCCTGCTCCTGGCTGCGACCCGCGCCGGCTGGCTGCGCTGGTGAACGCGGGTGACGCTTTCGCGCCATGTTACCGTTGTGCTGACACTCCCCGCCGCCAGGAAGAACGAGATTGCTGCATGACACTTCGCGCTCGGCCGATCGTTGCGTGTCTCATCGCGTCTACGCTGGGGTCGTTTACGTTCGCCGAATTTATCGCGTGCAGCGGCGCAGGTCCGGACGCCCCCGCGCGCAGTAACGGGTGCATCAGCGAGGGCTGCTTCGCCGACGGGGGCGACAACGGTGCGAGCGGAGGACTCACAGACTCGCCCATCGCACGCACGAATCCCCTTCAAGGCATCACGCCCGTAGCCACGCTCGTGAAGGGAGGGTTTCAAGTCGTGGGCGGACCTGTGTGGGTAGGTAACCGTCTCGTCTTTTCGGACGTGGCGGCCAACACGATGCACCAGCTTTTGAGCGACGGCAGCGTGGCCATCTTTCGCGGAAACAGCGGAGGCGCGAACGGCAATGCGGTCGACGCGAGCGGCCAGCTCGTCACGTGCGAAGGGCGGAGCCGAAGAGTCACGCGCTCGAATCCGCAACTCGAGAACCCCCAAGCCATCGCTACGCTCTTTGCGGGCAAGCGTTACAACGAACCCAACGACGTCGTCACGCGCGCGGACGGAACCGTGTACTTTACAGACCCGTCGTATACCCAGGTTGATGCGGGCCAGGACGACGAAGCGGTCTATCGGCTTCCGTCGGGCGCCGCACCGACAGCCGCCGAGCGCCTCGCCTTCGACTTCAAGAAACCCACGGGAATCGCGCTCTCTCCCGACGGCCGTACACTCTACGTCGTCGACACCGGGGACCAGAGCGTTCTCGCAGCCCAGCTCACCCCTGACGGAGCGATCGACCCGGATAACAACGGTCGTTTCAGGAAGTTTACGGACGCGGTAGGCGGTAACGGCCTCGCGGTCGACGACCTCGGCAACCTTTACATCGCCGCCACCGCGGGCGTCCTCGTCGTAGATAAGGCGGGGGTAACCCTAGGGACCATCGCGTTGCCCGAGGGCAAGCCGTCGAACTGCGCCTTTGGCGGTGCGGACCGAAAGACGCTCTACGTAACGTCGAACGTAGACGGAAGTGCGGCCGCCAGCGGAGTGTACCAGATCAAGCTCAACGTCCCAGGGTTGCCCTGAACGCGCACTGCAACTAGTAGAATCGGCCTATGCGACTCGTGGTCTTCGGTGCAGGGTATGTCGGGCTCGTCACGGGTACGGGCCTTAGCGACTTAGGGCACGACGTGCTTGTTTACGACATTGACCCCGACAAGATCGCGAAGCTCGTTTCGGGGCGCATTCCGATTTACGAGCCCGGACTCGCAGACCTCATGCACCGCAACATGCGCGGTGGGCGACTCTCGTTCGCGAGCTCGATCGCGGATTCTTTCAACACGGCAGACGCCTACTTTATCGCCGTCGGCACGCCGCCGGACGCCGAAGGCGCGGCCGATTTAGGTGCGGTGATGGCTGTCGCCGACACCATCGCGAGCGTGGCTAAGCGTCGCGCCCTCGTCGTCGTCAAAAGCACGGTTCCTGTCGGAACCTGCGACGCTATTCAGGCGCGTCTTGCGGGATCGACGTCTCCGGTCTCTCTCGAGGTCGTATCGAACCCAGAGTTTTTGAAGGAGGGCGACGCGGTTTCCGACTTCTTCAAGCCCGATCGCGTCGTCGTCGGCGCGCGAAGCGAAGATGCGCGACAGATGCTGCGGGAGCTCTACGCGCCGCTCCAGCTTTCGGGCGAGCGATTGGTCATGACGGATCCGCGGTCGAGCGAGCTCATCAAATACGCGTCGAATACGATGCTCGCCATTCGTATTTCATTCATGAACGAGATGTCGCGGCTCTGCCACGCGACGGGAGCCGATATCCACTCGGTTCGCCTCGGCGTCGGCGCCGACTCGCGCATCGGGAAAAAGTTTCTCTACGCAGGGCCGGGCTACGGAGGCTCGTGCTTTCCGAAAGACGTGCAAGCCCTCGCGGCTCTCGGTCGGCAAAACGGAGTCGCGATGCGCGTCGCCGAGGCCGCGCACATGGCGAACGAGGAGCAATCGCTGTTTCTCGCCGATCTTGTCGATCAAACGCTCGAAGGCGTGCGGGGGAAGCAAATCACTCTCTGGGGCTGTGCGTTCAAACCCGAGACCGACGACATTCGCGAGTCTCCAGCGCTACGACTCGCAGAGGCGCTTCTTGCCCGCGGCGCTACCGTCGTCGCTCACGACCCCGAGGCGGGGCCGAATTTCGCAAGGCACTTTGACGGACGACTCACCGTCAAAGAACGCGACTACGATGCGCTCGACGGGTCGCACGCGCTCGTGCTTCTCACGGAATGGCGTAGCTACCGCGCCCCGAACTTCGCCGAGGTGAAAAAGCGTCTCCTCGCGGGGCCTTCGGGACTTCCTCCGTTGTTGGTCGACGCGCGCAACATATGGCGCCCCGCGGAGGTCCTTCGCGCGGGGCTTCGTTACCAAGGCATTGGCGTATCTCTCCAGCGCGTGGCGGATCGCCCTTCGCAACGATGAGGTTATGATGCGTTGGCTTGTTACCGGCGGCGTCGGGTTTATTGGCAGTCACCTTTGCCGCACGCTTTTATCTCGCGGCGACGCCGTGCGCGTTCTCGACGACTTTAGTGACGCGCCCTACCCTGCCGCACTCAAACGACAAAACGCCGAGACGCTGCGCCTCGAGTTTCCTGCGTTTGAGGTGGTGGAGGGCTGCGTGACGGACCGAGCGCTGGCTGAAGCGGTCGTGCGAGAGACAGACGCCGTGATTCACCTTGCCGGGCTCGCGGGCGTGAGGCCTTCTTTTTCCGATCCGGCGCGCTACGTGAGGGTTAACGTCGAAGGAACCGCAACCCTTTTCGACGCGGCGCAGCGCAGCGGTCACACACTCTTTGTGCTCGCCTCAAGTTCGTCGGTGTACGGCAATGCGACGCCCTTGCCTGCGGTGGAAGAGGCGGCCGCGGTCGTGCCCGAATCGCCCTATGCGGCCTCCAAGCGCGGGGCCGAGCTCGTCGTTTCCGCCATGCTTCGAAAGACGCCCTCGCTGCGATGCGCCGCGCTGCGCTTTTTTACAGTGTACGGACCGCGACAGCGGCCGGAAATGGCCATTACCACGTTCATGCGTGCCATCCTCGCGGGCAAGCCGATTACCGTTTTTGGCGACGGGTCGATGCGCCGCGACTTTACGCACGTCGACGACATCGTCCGCGGCATTCTCGCGGCCACCGAGCGTTCGCCCGAAGGGTTTCGCGCTTACAACCTAGGCTCGGGCGCTCCCGTGATGCTTCGCGACTTAGTTGCTTTAATGGGGCGAGCCGCGAAGTGCGCGGTCGATGTCCGCCATGACGCCGTTCCGCTGGGCGACGTCGACGCAACCTTCGCGGACATCGCGCGTGCCCGCGGTGAGCTCGGTTGGGCGCCGCGAATCGCCCTTAGCGACGGTCTCGCGACGGTTGTGGCATGGCTAAACGCGTAGGAAGGCACACCGCGACGTGGTGCGTGAGCCCTCGCGTCAGAAGGAGCCAACGATGCGATAAACCGCGCTCGTCGTCGTCACGAGGAGCGTTCCGGAGGATTGCACGGCGACGCCCGTGATGGCGCGGAGGCTACCTGGAAGCGCGCCGAGCACCGTTAACTCGCTTTTCCTCGGGTTGCCGGCGACCGTGGATACCTGGGTATCGATCATTCTTCGTACGTCGCGGTTCGTGTACTCACCGACAAAGACGTTGCCCTTAACGTCGGCGGCCATCGCGAACGGACTCCAGAAAAGCGAAGCCGTGCCGTCGGTGGAGCCAACGGCGCCGGCGACCCCGCCGATCGTCGATACAGCGCCGCTCTTGGTGATCCGGCGGACGGTATGGTTGCCCCCGTCCGCGATGAGAACATTTCCCGCGGAATCGACCGTCACGCCCCGTGGATTGCGGAACGTCGCCGTCGCTCCCTCGCCGTTCGCGAAACCGGGTACGCCCTTTTGACCGGCTATCGTCGTGACCACACCCGCTGCACTAATCGCCCGAACCGTGTGCTCTCCGTACTCCGTGACGTAAAGTACTTGGGTAGCGGGATCCACCGCGACACCAAGTGGGTAGTTGAAGCGCGCGTTCGCGCCCACCCCGTCGACGCTCGCGCTACTTCCGGCCAAACCCGCCGTCGTCGAGACCTCCCCTGTGGGCGAAATTTTCCGAACCACGCGGTTGCCGCTATCCGCCACGTAGACGGTCGAGTCACTTCCAACGGCGATGCCCTGGGGAGAGTTGAAGAGTGCGGCCGTGCCTTTGCCATTTAGAGAACCGGCGACATTTTTCATGCCGGCAAAGGTGGTCACCGTCCCGCTTGCCGTTATTTTTCGGATGGCGGATGCGTAGTAATCGGACACATAGGCGTTTCCATCGCCATCTACGGCGATGCCGCTTAGGTAGCGGAAGCTCGCGGCTTCGCCATCGCCGTCCGCATCGCCGTACGTCGCAAGCCCTGCGAGCGTTGTCGCCATACCGTCGGGCGTTACCTTGCGCACCGTTCGGCCCTCGTATTCGGCGACGAAAAGGTTGCCTGCCTTGTCCGCGCACACGTTGTGCGGTCTGTAAAATCCTGGCTGCGCGCCGTCCACTTGCGCGCTTCCGACACTCCCCGCAAAGGTGGTTACGTCTCCGCTAGCCGTAAGTTTACGAAGAACGTTGTTGCCGAAATCGGTAACGTAGAGCGTTCCTTCCTGATCAACGGTCACGCTCGTTGGAACCCCGAATTTTGCCGCGGCACCGTTGCCGTTTAGGTACCCCGGGACGTTTGGCGTTCCTGCCAAGGTGCTGACGACGCCTTCGGGCGTTACCTTTCGGATCGTGAGATTGCCTTCATCGGCGACGTAGACATTGCCGTTGGCGTCGACCGCGATGCCGTCGGGGTACGAGAACCGCGCGCTCGTGCCGGGGCCGTCTGCGCTTCCACTCGTGCCCGGAAGTCCCGCAAGCGTGGAGACGACGCCCGCGGGCGATATGACGCGAATCGCGTGGTTCCCGTAGTCACTGACGTACACGTTTCCGGCGGTATCGACGGCGACACTGATGGGGCTATAAAATCTTGCCGCCGTTCCAACCCCGTCAGACTTTCCCAGGACACCTGGGGTGCCCGCGAACGTGGAGACAACACCTGCAGGGGTAATCTTCCGGACGGTGTGACTTCCGATCTCTGCGAGGTAGACATTGCCCGCGCCATCCACGGCGGTACCGCTTGGCTGGTTGAACTTCGCCACGAGGCCTGCGCCGTCGTCGATGCCGCTCAGACCTGGGGTCCCCGCGAGCGTAGAGACAACACCGCCCGGGGAGACTTTGCGGAGGGTCTGGCCGTTTCGATCGCTTACATACACGTTGCCGGACGAATCGACGGCGCACCCACTCGGCAAACGGAAGCGCGCAGCTCTACCGGTGCCGTCAGCGTGGCCATCGGGTCGCCCTGCGAGAAGCATCAATGAAGGCAGCACGGTGACGGTCGCGATAGCGACCGCGGCGTCTTGGACTGCGGCGAGGACGTGAAATGTCCCCGCGGCGTACGGCGCGGTGTAGAGGCCGTCCGCGCTGACAATGCCGCCCGCTGCGCCCTCTTTTACGCTCCACGTGGCAGCGCCCGCCGGCGTGATGGTCGCTGCAAACTGCATCTTTCCGCCAGGGTCAAGTGTGACACTCGCGGGGGCAATGCGAATACGAAGGCTGGCGTCAGGCGCGGCGGCCTCCGCCACGAGGACCTCCGCCAGGGGGGATGCGTCAGCGAATCCGCTTGGTGGGAGTGCGTTGCCTCCGAGACCATCAAGCGACACAAGAAGCGAGCACGCCGTAACGAACAACAGGGTTGGCAAACCGATTGCTAGAAGTCGCACTCCCGGAAGGGTACACGAGGCATGAGCTCGGAGAGTCGTGAATGTCCCCGCCGGCTCGGCGAAAGGTGCGGTAAGGAACTTCGGCATGCCGACTCCATTCGCTTGCCGTCAGGTCTCGGTCCGACACCGCGTGTAGCGAGTTCGGCACAACGCCTGGTCAGTCTGACAGCCGCGAGCGACGCGCGGCAGCGGGGACAGAACCTCGCGAACGAGCTAACGTCTAGTGTGGCCTCCCTCTGGAGCTAACGCGCTGGCTCGCCGCCGCCGTGGGCCTGAGAAACAGGATCGCGCACGAGTACGGCAGCTTAGACTTCTCGCTCGTTTACGAGGCCGCGCGAGATGACCGTGAGGACCTCGTCCGCTTCGCCGCCACGGTTGCCGGCGCGCGTGGCCCAGGAGGTACGCAAATACGTAACGGCGAAATTACCAGCCGCTTTTTGACTGGGACAGGACATACGCTGCGAGCGCGTCAATCTCTGAATCGGACAGTCGCCCCTGGAAGGCGGGCATCGCGTTTTTTCCTTCGGTCACGATGTTCGCAATGGCAGTGATCGAATCCATTCGATACGCGCGGAGCGCCTCTTTGCTCAGACTTTTCTGCGGAACAATGACGTTCTTTCCGCCCGCATGACACGCCGCACAACGCGCGCTCTCGAAGAGTGCCTTGCCTGCGTCGGCGTCAGCACCTGGGGTCGGTGAGGCCACCTCCGAGGGCAAGCTTGCCAGCTCCTCGCTTGAATCGTCGCGACCTTGCGCGTCTTCGGAGTCGGACGGGGTGACCGCGGACAATGAGTTCGACGCACGCGTCGAGTCCTCCGTGGGTCCTGCACAAGCCGGAACCGACAGTGCTGTGAAAACGGCAAGCCCGATGAACCAACCCCGAGTTTTGCGCGCGTGACCTTCCGACATGACACTTACTCCTTCCCGGTCCACCCGGTGAACCAAGGTGCTGCACCCGGCGTACCAGCCCGACACATCGACCAAAGGTAGGCTTCTGCCGTCGATTTTCGCGTCGGTGAGCGAAGCTTTCGGCGTCTATCCGCGGATCGGAAGGATCAAGGTCGCACCAGACCTGGGTCGCCTGAACTTCGTCGTCGAGCGTGCGAGGTGGGCGGACGCGCGCGACGAACGGAAAGACGTGTCGGTCGGTGAACGTCGTTGTCGGCAGGACGCGCCTGAGACCTACTCGGCGCTCATCGCGGGGTAGCCGACGGCGAGGGGCGGCACGAACGTCTCTTTGACGACGCGAGGCGATGCCCAACGAAGAAGGTTGTATGCGCTCCCTGCTTTGTCGTTCGTTCCGGATGCGCGACCGCCGCCGAAAGGCTGTTGCCCGACCACGGCACCCGTGGGCTTGTCGTTGATGTACAAATTGCCAGCGGCCTGACGAAGCCGTGTGACGGCCACTGCCACCGCTTTGCGATCGCGCGCGAAGACGGCGCCGGTCAGCGCATAAGGGCTCGTGTGATCGATGAGCGAGAGCACGTCGTCGACGCCGCTCGGCTTACCGTCGTCGTAGACGTAGACGCCGAGCACCGGGCCGAACAACTCCTCCTCGAGCAACGCGTGCGACGGCGAGCTCACCTCGACGAGCGTAGCTCCGCAAAACCAACCCTTGTCACGCGACCAGCCTTTGTCAGCGAGCATCGTCACGCTCGCATCGTTCTTCAAACGCTCGTGCCATGCGTTGAGCCTGGTCCAGGCGCGCTCATTGATGACAGCGCCCATGAGATTGCGAAAGTCGCGAACGTCGCCCATCGCGATGGCGTCAATGTGTGCGACGACCCGATCGCGCACCGACGGCCAAAGCGATCGCGGAATGTACGCGCGTGAGGCGGCCGAGCACTTCTGGCCTTGAAACTCGTACGCGCCGCGGACAAGGGCCACCGCGAGCGCCTCGACTTCGGCGCTCGGGTCGGCGAACACGAAGTCCTTTCCGCCGGTCTCACCAACGAGGCGCGGGTAGCTTTTGTAGTTTGCAATGTTCTCTCCGACGCCGCGCCAGAGCGATTGAAACACCTTCGTGGAACCCGTGAAGTGAATGCCCGCGAGCGCGCGATGACGAAGGCATGTCTGCGCGATCACTGCGCCGTCGCCGTAAACAACATTGATGACGCCGGGCGGGAGCCCCGCGGCCTCGAAGAGCCTCATTGTATGGTAAGCGGCAAGGCTTTGGTTCTCTGCGGGCTTCCAGACGACCACATTCCCGAGCAGCGCGCACGCCGTGGGCAAGTTGCCCGCGATGGCCGTAAAGTTAAAGGGCGTTACCGCGAGAACGAAGCCCTCGAGAGGCCGCAATTCGAGCGTATTCAAAAAACCGTTCGGTGAGATCGGTTGATGCTCGGCAAGCCGCGACGCGAACGCCACATTGAAGCGCAGGAAATCGATGAACTCACACGCGGCGTCGACTTCGGCCTGCACCACGGTCTTGCTTTGGCCGAGCATCGTCGCGGCGTTCAGAATTTGACGCCACGGCCCTGCGAGCAACTCGGCGGCTCTCATGAACACACGCGCACGCTCCGCGAACGGCGTCGCAGCCCATCCCGGCGCCGCGTCGAGCGCCGCCGCAATGGCGCGCTCGGCGACCAAAGCGCCTCCGTTGTGGCACGTCGCGAGGACAAGCGCATGATCGTGCGGCGCCCGCACCTCGTAGGTTGCTCCCTCACGCGACTCCTTGCCAGCGACCACGTGCGGCACGTCGGGCCGCTCGAGGGCCATCGACGCGAGCGCGCTTTTGAGGTGCGCACGCTCCGGAGACCCAGGCGCATAGGAAAGAATCGGCTCGTTGACGGGATCAGGTGTGGTCGTCGGGAGGTCCAACATGAGGACCTGGACCCTAGTCCCTCGCTAGATGCGCCGCGACGTGGTTAAAGTCTTGGATCCTCATGGCACGCATCTTCCGCACGCTCCCCGAAAAAGGTCAATCCATCGCCATCGCCTTCTCGGGCGGTCTTGACACACGATGTGCCGTCGCTTGGCTCACGCGGCGTGGGCTCACCGTTCACGCGTACACGGCCGATCTCGCGCAACCCGACGAGCGTGACGTCACCGACGTTCCCAAAGAGGCGCGTAGGCACGGCGCGGTCGCCGCGCGCCTCCTCGATTGCCGCGAAGCGATAGCGCGTGAGGGAGTGATAGCGCTTCAGTGCGGCGCGTTTCACCTCTCGACGGCCGGGCGCAAGTACTTTAACACAACGCCGCTCGGGCGCGCCGTCACCGGAACGGCGATCGCGCGAGCCATGGCCGAGGACGGCGTCGGGATCTTCGGCGACGGAAGCACGCACAAAGGTAACGACATTCAGCGCTTTTATCGCTACGGGCTGCTCGTTCAGCCCACCATGCGCGTGTACAAGCCCTGGCTCGATGCCGCGTTTGTGGGCGAGCTCGGCGGACGCACGGAGATGTCACAATTTTTGGACGCGGCGGGGCTCCCCTACTCCATGAAGGCCGAGAAAGCCTACAGCACGGACAGCAACATGCTTGGCGCCACGCACGAGGCGAAAGACCTCGAGCGTCTCGATCGCGGGGTCACCATCGTCGATCCGATCATGGGCGTCGCGTCGTGGCGAAGCGACGTCGCCATCGAAACGGAGCGCGTGGTCGTGTCGTTCGAGCGAGGTGTTCCCGTGGCGATAGGCCACAAACGATTCGACTCGCTCACGCAGGCCGTCCTCGAAGCGAACGCCGTCGGAGGTCGCCACGGACTCGGCGTGAGCGACCAGATCGAGAATCGCGTGATCGAGGCCAAGAGCCGCGGCATCTATGAGGCCCCCGGAATGTCACTCTTTCACATTGTCTACGAGCGTTTGCTGAGTGCCATTCACAACGAAAATGCACTTGACCAATATGCGTCGCTCGGTCGTCGACTCGGCCGGTTGCTTTACGAGGGCCGCTGGTACGATCCCGAAGCACGCATGCTAAAGCTCGCCCTCACCGAAGGCATTGCGGCGCACGTCACGGGCTCCGTGGAGCTCGAGCTGCGACGCGGCGACGACTACTCGATTCTTACGACCGAAGCCGAAGCCGCGACGTACTCACCCGACAAGCTCTCCATGGAGCGGAGTGAGTCCCTCTTCACGCCCGAAGACCGCATCGGCGCGCTGGAGATGCAAACGCTCTCGGTCCTCGACAGTCGCGCGATTCTCCAACACGCGGACAAGGTGAAGTCGGCCGGCAACGGGCTGCCCATTGACATCGACCTCGGACGAACGCCCCCACGTACGTAACCGACGCTAAAGGTTGATCCTTGCGCGCGGGAGGCTCGAACTCTTCCGCCCTCGCCCGGGGTCACGAAGGTGAAAACGCGAAGCGTGGGCACGTCCTTTGCCAAAGTACTGCCGCTATCACGCCACGCTGACAGTGGCTGCCCCATTCCCTTATCGAATGCCGCAAATATTTTTGCAGAACGCATGTTCGGAGATGAGTTTGCCGAACTCGACCATGAGGGGCCGGAGTCGCTCCTCTCGCATCTTGGAAATCGCGCGGCACCAGTAACAACCTTGGTTGAAGAGCCGTATCCCCTGCACGGAGGCACGTTCTTTCATCGATAATGGCTTGGCGGCATACTCGCATGAATGAGGACGAGTGCAGAGCAGTGGGCGGAACGTGTACGCGCTTGGCGCGAGAGCGGCGTGACAGGAGAGGAATTCGCGAAGTCCATCGGATGTCGCGTCAGTGCACTCTATTCGT
>JANXOF010000048.1 GCA_025353725.1 Polyangiaceae bacterium
GTGGAGGCGCCGGGAATCGAACCCGGGTCCGGAAAAAACGATGCCACCTGCGTCTACGTGCGTATCCGGCCGTTTAATTCATCTCAGATTGCGCGGGCCGGCGCGCTCGCCCTGAGACTATTCACCTGTTTGATCTCGCATCCATCCCGGTAACCCGGACTTCAGCTAGCCAGTAGGGTTGACGGTCTTCCCGAAGCACTGGCAGGCTCCTAGGTCGACCGGCTTTCAAGACCGCTGTTTAGGCAGCGACAGAGAAAGCAATTGCGTTATCGTTCGCAATTGGGTTTCCCGCGAAGTTTTTACGTGGTTTCACGAGACCCACGGCACGCAGCAAAGTAGTCGCAATCCCCGTCGAAGCCGATCGCCCCCTAGTCATGACCGAACCCTGACCGTAGGTCGCGTAACCCCCTGATGCAAGGTCCTCGTTAACGTCGCGCTGAGGCCAGCCCGCAGGCGGCGCGCGCGCGTCAGCGCTAGGGTCAAACCCCTATGGCCTCATGCTCCCCTAAGCTTCGCCTCTTCGCCGGACTGCTCGGCTCGTTGACCGTCGCCGCTCCTCGATTCGCCTTCGCGTGCGGGGCGGCGTACCCAGGCGGCCCCGTAATGTGCGACTTTCCCCGCAAAGACGCCGCCGGAAACGCACGCGCCGCGTCCAGACCGCCCGTCGCTAGGCTCTCTCTAAGCTACGCGTCTACCTCGACCACGCTCCTCTTCGGCGAAGGTCGCCGCGCGGACCTAACGCGCCACGCAGTCTTCGGTAGCGCCCAAATCCCACTCGCGCGCGACGGCGCGCTCAGTCTCCAAATCGGCGCGGGTGGCATTGTCGGCGGCGAGCTCGTCCACGGCGCCGCGCGTGACACGCTAGGCCCCGGATTCGCGGCCTCGACCGGCTTAGCCTGGCGCGTTGCCGACGGGCGCGGCGCCCTCCCGTTCGTTCAGCTTACCGGGACGCTCGGCGTCACCCACGCCCTCACGCGCACGGACCACCGCGGAACGCGCACCGACGGCGCACCGTCACCCGACGGGCGCGCTGATACGCCACGGTTTACCGCACTCGACGTCCGCCTGGGCGCCGTGGCCGGGAAGACGTTAGCGGAGATCGTTACGCCGTACGTCACCGCCCGCGCGTTCGGCGGTCCCATCGCGTGGCGCTTTGACGGCGCGAGCGTGACGGGTACGGATCTCTACAAATACCAACTCGGCGGCGGTGTCGCCCTCTCGCTCGCAAATCACAAATTCGACGTGTTCGCGGAAGGTATCGCCTTTGGCGAGCGCGGCATCGCGGCGGGCGTCGGCACGACGTTCTTCTGACGCTCACGGGTTCCAAAGGCCTGTCGCACGAGGCCGCGTGTGGCGCTTTGCACCGCTCCCGCAAGCGCGAAATGCGAGCGCATGCCGTGCGCGCCGCACGAACGGCGAGGCCCCGGGTTTGCACCGTGACGCACCAGGAGACTCGAAATGAATTCCAATCCGAAGCAGGACCTAGCGAGCCGCGCTCGTAACGCGCGGGTCGCGGCTCAGCGCAGCGATGCCGGCGACGCGTTCCTCGCCGACCCCGCCAAGAGCGACCGTCACGGCGGACGCGTCGATACAGATGCTGAGTCCGTCGCCGAAGAGTTCATCGCATCCGCGACAGGCGGTGAAGAGGTCGTCACCGCCGCGGAAGACGAGGTGGTTGAAGAAGAGTGGGGGGGGCCGTTCCTCGAGCTCGACGCTCAACCCGGCGAGAGCGATATCGCCATTCCCGAGCCGCCCGGCTTGCACCGCTTGCCGCCTCGACTTCAATAACTGTCAATGTTCTGAATTTCGGAGCCGTGAACGTTTCGGCTAGTGTGCGCGTTACTCGCTTATGTCCGCGCCGCCGACGCCGAAGGGCAAGCCCGACGATCTCGCCGAGGTAGAGCGCGCCTTGTCTATTCTTCAAGGCCGCCACCCGGACCACGAACGCGCACGGCGCATCGACCAAACCACGCGCGGCGAGCGAGCCGCTCAAAACGATTTGTCCGCACGCATGGCCTCGAAAGCCGCGCGCTCGAAAGCCGTGAGGGTCGCCGCAGTCGTCGGCCCGGTCGTCATCTTTGGCGGCTTTCTCGGGCTGCTCGGGCGTCGTGAGCTGTCGCGACGCGCAAACGTTACCCAAGTGACCACGCCGTTCGACGCGCACGGGTTCGCGCTCGTTGCCATCTCGGCGCCTTCTTCGACAGGTTCGATCGAGGCCGATGTCGAGCCCGGGTGCTTCCTTGCCGTGTCGACCGAGCCCGCGCTTCTCACGATCTCCCACGCGGCGTCTCGGCGAAACGCCGCGGTCGGCCCGGTGCTTTTTTGCACGTGCGAGCCTTCGCGTATCGCCATCACTTCCGACGTCCCCGCAAACGGCGGAGTCGCGCTTTTGCGCGCCAATAGCGCGTCGCTGGGCGGTTCGCGCGCGTTCTCGTTTTTGACGTTTAAACCCGGTTCAACGCTTCTCACAGATGCTTCGTGTCGTGAACCTTCCCTCGACGCGTGGCTCGACGCCCAGCGTGCTCCCGAGCCCGCTTCTAACGCGACCTGGTTCGCTTCCGCCCCCGCGGGCCCCGCGCTCGCGGTCGCCGGGTTTTACCGAGCCCTGAAACTCGACGCCGCGAAACCGTTCGCCGTCGTTCATGTCCCCAAAGAGACGTGTCTCGTAGCCATGAGCTCCGTCGCCACCGATCGACTCGGGCTTCGCCTTCGCGGTGGCGCCACGCCGATCGACAATGCCGTGGGCCGAATCGCGCGCTGCGCTCGAACGGAGTCGACGGTGCTCGTGACGCGTGAAGGGAGCGGCGAGGTGGTGATCCTCCTCGCTCCCTCCAGACGTGTCGGCGGCATGCAGGGGCTTCGCGAAGTGGCGCGCGCCAGCCTCGGCGGCGGACTTGCCGCGACGACTATCCCACTCGCCGATAGCGGATGGGATGCGAAGCAAACGCTCTTGGCGAGCCAAATCCCCGAGGCGACCGTCGCGACGAGCGAGGCGCCCGACGTTCCCGCCGACAAAGACGCGCGCGTTGTTGCACTGTCGTTCGAGACGCCAAACGCGCTCATTCCTGAGATGGCACCGGAGACCTATTCGTATTGCGAACCGCCGCTCGACGCCGCGATGCGCGAGGCGGTCTGCGTCTTTTCAGGCGCTCAGCGGTGGCGCACGGAGGCCGGTCCCCCACGCGTCGGCGGGCTTGCGCGAGCTGCCCTTCCGTTCTGGCTCTTTACGATGCAAAGCGTGAACGATCCAAAGGCACTTCAACGCATCACCCAACTCTTCACTCTTGCGCGGCGCCTGGGGCGCGAGGGCTTTTTACCGACCACACTCGAAGCGCTCACCGAATTATCGAACGGAGTCGAAGTGCTCGGGCGCACGGGGGAGGATGCGGTCGTCGCCGTCGGCGTAGCGCCCAGCGATCCGTGGGTCTACCCGCTCACGGACGGTCCCGCGTGGGCGCTTGGCGGCGCGCCGCGCGTCGTCGCCGTGCGCCCGCTCGAGACGGTCCGTTTGACCGCAAAAATAGCTTCGTTACCGCCTAAACCGTCGCGTCGCACGGTTGTCTTTCGGCGCACGCCGCCCGCTGCGTTAACGCCTTGACGGCGGCCAACTCGGTGTATAGGCGAAGCCGCCGCCGATTGGCGCGAGGGAGCTCTATGACACTTTCCCGGTTTGGTTGGGTTGCTTCGGTAGGACTGTCGCTCGTGGGTGGGTTGCTCCCACAGCTTGGCTGCACGAGCCGCGACGTCGATGTACCAATTGACGCGCAGGAGAGCGCGGTCATCGGCCGCATGCGCAACGGTCCGCTCGACAGGGCGCGTACCACTCATATCCTTGCTATCGGCTATTCGCACGGGCAGGGCGACCAATTCGCGCGCGCCGCGCTTTCCCGCGCACTCCGCTACCGCGAGGCCTTTCCGGAGCGCCAGATCGTCGTCTTGGGCAGTCCTGAAACAGGTTCAAGTTCGGACGCCGCGTTGCTACGCAGCTTCGGGCTCGAGATTATTGAAGAAGAAGGCGGATTTTCGGACACGCGACTTCTCGAGCGAATGTCGGAGTTTCAAGCGATTGCGTCCTTCGACTTCTTCGGGCACTCGTCGCCTTGGGCTGTCGGCCTCGATTCGACGGAGGCGCGCCTCGGGACCTCGACCAGCGAAGCGAAGCTCGTCGCCGTTCGCTCTCATTTTACGCGCGATGCGTACGCGACCCTCAATGGGTGCAACGCTGGGTACTTCTTCGGCCCCGCGCTCTCGAAACTCTGGAAGATCCCTGTTTCCGCGGCTCTCACCGGCAGTAACTTTCAAGAGTTGCACGTCGACGGGAAGTTCTACTTCAACGACGACGGCGTCCATCCCGCGGGACCGTGGGCGAGCAGCAATGCGCGCTCTTACCGCACGGAAAAATCGTGCGACGAGGGGGCTTGTTACCGCATGAAGCCCGAAAACACGCCCTATAATGGCTATTGGGGAGACTTTAGCGGCGGTGGTCTCGGCTTCTACGAATTCTTTTGCAACTACCCCGAGGCCGATCAGACCTGTCGACGCACCATGGCCCTCAGCCTCTACGGCTTCCCGTCTGTCGAACCCGCCGACGCGTCGTCGACACGGGCCGGTTTTGAGCGCGTCGTGTTCGACTACCTTTGCCCCAACGACGTCACGGGCGAGAGGGGCGCAAGCTGCCGGGCCGGGATTGCCGGCGCCGTCGCCGCGGGGTCCTTGGTTTACAGCTCGTTTCGCGGAAACCCGCTCGAATGTGCGGATTCGGGCTGCACTTTCGAGCTCGACTGCGCGCGTGACAGCTCCGGCACTCCGACTCCGGGAACGTGCACATCGTCCGCGCCTCGAAACGCCGCGTCGACATCGCTTGTCCGCACCTACAAGCGACTGATGGAGGGGTACGATGAAATCCATACGGGCGCGCCGACGTTGCCGACGGCGCCTACGTCCCCAACCGCTCTCCCGACGCAAACGCTTGAAACTGTGAGCGCGTACGCCGTGCTCGCAGCGTCACTCAACTGTCGAAGCGGCCCTGGTACCGAGAACGCCATCGAGCTCTCTTTCGATGTGGGCGAGCGCCTCATCGCCACGACCTCGCCATCTAGGCCGCGAATCCAATTCGCAAGCAATGGGCAGCCGTGGATCCTCGTCCGTCGGGGCGAGAGCGCGCCTTGCTACGTTTCCGCTCAGCTAAGGTTCTTGCAACCTCTACCCTGAACGGAACGACGGCGCGCGCGCGTCGTCAGTAGGTGTCTCTTACGACGATGAGGCGGCCATGGCTTGGGTCACAGACCCAGATCTGGCCTACCTCATCGGCTGCGGCACACTGAGAGCCACCGCTGAAAGAGCCAATGGCGCGTGCGATACCTCGGTCATCAATGGCGGCTACCAGAGTGACATTGTGGCTGTCCGACGGTACGTAGGCGTGTTTGAGCGCTGCGCTGTAGGCGAAGTTGTCGACTCCCGCGTCGGTGGCAAGTTCAGACAAAAAAGCGCCCTCGGTGCTCATCACGACGAGCTTCCCTTCCGCACAGCCTGCCATCACGAACCCGCGTGCAATGTCCAAGACGAGCCCGCGGGAGTCGGTGCAGTGATTCGGAAACGTAGTAATCACGCTTCGCGTTTTGGTGTCGATAGCCACTGTCTGGCCCTTCCACAGGTGCGTGTACGCGCGGCCGTGAGTGTCGTCGATCTCGAGGTCCTCCGGACCACCGTGGATAGGGAGCGTGGCCGTAGCTTGTAGCTTTGCTCCGTCGACACGGAAAATCTCGATTTGCGAAGCTCTGGGCTCTGTCACCCAGAGCTCCCCGGTGGAGGCGACATACCGCACGTAATCGGGGGCCGACGCGAGGCGTGCCCTTGCAAGAACGGTTAGGTCCTTCCGTGAAGCGACAATGAGCTCCATTCGGTCGCGATCGATCGCAAAAAGCTGAGTCGCACTCGCGTACGCAGAGGTGACACCGTGGCCGTGCCCCGCCCCCGCCTCGGCGGTCGAAAATCCGGCGAGCGTCTCCACTCCAACCGTTGCCGGATCGATCAAGAGCAATTTGCCTGTTCCACCCGCCGGCGCGAGAACGCGTCTGAGCGTAGGCGCATACCTCAGTTCATCGATACCGACGGAACGACCCGAATCGAGAGAAAGTACCTGCGCATTGGCCAAAATCGCCTCTTTGTGTGCGCAGGAAGACAACAAGAGAAAGGCGAGCCCGTGTGCACACGGGAGAAAAGCGAAGCGACTCGGTCGATGAGAGTGAATGGTCATAGCTTGTTTGTCAGTGTTGAACGGATTCTGCGCGTCCAACGATGGGAAATGTCGGTATGGCTTGATGGATGCAAGAGCGGCGCCGTAAGTCTCGTGCGCTCTATTTGCCGAGCAAACATTCGCGGAACGATGCGGATCGTAACCTACGCGTAACGCCACGAGATGTTCGCGGATCCTTCGTCCACCAAAGACGGCGAAAGAGAAGCGCCGCAATCTCTACATCTCCATTTACGGCGCTTCCGCGCTAAGAGGCGCCGCGTACGGGCTCTTCCACCCGTCGTTGAAGACGGCATCGAGCCGTGGGGGCAGCGTGCCGTTCGATATAAGGAGTCCGACGTTGCGGCTCTGCGTAAAGTAACCGCCCTCCCAGTTACTCGTGCCCACCCACGCGTAAGTCCCATCGATGACCATGTACTTTGCATGGGCAACGCGTGCGAAGGGGAGGGAGCCGCCAGACCAAGCGGGAATGCGAAGAACGCGCACCTCGACGTTCGGGAGTTTCGCGACGTCACTCAACGCCTTTCTTGCGTCACTCCCGGGCTTGGTCGACCACTCCGAGACCAACAACTTAACGTGCACGCCGCGGGCAGCCGCAAGGCGAAGCGCGTCGTCGAGCACGTGGAACGGCTGGCCCTCCCGATCGGTCGTCGAATAACTGAGAACTTGTACGTCTATCGCGCGCGACGCAGCGTTCACCATCGCAACGAGTTTGGGGAGCTCCCACGCCGAAGCGTCGGGAAGCCAGTTTTTAGGACTCCCAACGAGTTCGAGCGTCTCGCCAGTCCGTGCTTGCGCCGCGCGCTCGCGACGCAAGCTTGAGGCGCGCGGTGGCTCGCGGCTCCCCGAGGGCGCGCCGGTCGCCCGCGCCCAGTCGGTCTCGAAGATCTCTCCCAGCGCTCGAGCGAGAACGGGCGATGTGAAACGTACACCGATTTCTTGGATGTGATCGAGGGCGCGCCAATCGAAGTTCTGACTGCCGAGAAACGCCTCTGTATCGTCAATAGTGATGTACTTTGCGTGCATAATGCCTCCTCCGCCGTGCTTGGCGAAGTCGAGGACGCGAACCGCGACGCCGGCGCGCCGTAAGTGTTCGAGCGTGCGCGGGTACTTCGGCGCAAACACCGAGTCGACGACCAAGCGAACGCGGACACCTCGCCGAACCGCGCGCTCCACGGCGTCGATAACGGGGGTGAGCTTGCTCGTGACCTGGAGCCCCGGGTCGGGCTCGCTCGCGTAGAACTCGGCAAGGTCAATCGTGTCGCGCGCGCGGTCGAGCATCTCTACCCACACGTCGGAGGTATTCGCGACATCGGGATGGTCGAGAGTCGTTTCGACAGGCGCCGACTCGACGAGCTCGAGGGTCACGCTCGGGTTCTGCAGCGACGCTTGAGCGGGTGGTGCGTGGCATCCTCCGAGCACCACGCTTGCGACCGCGCCCACCGGAGCTAACCACACACAAACGAATCGATTCAAGCTCCGCATACCCCCGGATACTCGCCCCGGAAAAGCGCGTCGAGACAGCCGCCGGGAGCTTCGGTTCCCTCCGACGCAAAGCGTTCGCGCGAAAGACTTGCGAGCTCTCCCGCGACGCGCTCAAGCTCCACGTCGTCGAGCCCAACCAGATCCCGATTCAGCCGAAGCCATGCGAGCGCCACCAAGTCGCACGCGAATTCCGTAAGGGCAGGCTCGTCGAACGGACCGTGGTTGTGAAAGTGCGCCCAATCGTGCAGTCCCCAAACGAGCGCCCGCCGCGAGGGTGCGGCGAGCCAGAAGACGTCACGCGGTCTTACGAGTCGCTCGAACAGCAAGTCTGTCGCGTCGTCGATGGCATAGGGGGCGAGTGCCCACTCCTCGGTGAGCCCGTAGCCTCTCGCGTGGAACCGCGCGAGTTCACGCGGAAGATAGGTGCTGTCTGCATCGGGTTGAAAAACGAAGACTAAATCACCTGGGTTTTCTGAGTCGATCGGCAACTTTGTCTCGAGCTGCTCGGTCGCCTGAGGGAGGCGCCACTCGAGTGTGTCACTCGCGCACCATGCCCACGCGTCGAAGACGTTCTCCTCGCGAACGCGATCACGTTCGTTCGTCGCGAGTCGCAGACGAGGTAAGCTCGGAACCCGAAGCGTGCGCTTTGCGCTGTCGAGACCGTGCCGCATGTTCGCGACACTGGCAGATGTAGAAAAGGCACGCTAGAAGGAGAGGGCATCGATGACTGAACTGCTCCCGCCGAAGAAAGAAGTCGCTCTCGCGCTTCTCGAGAGATCGAACGTCGATGTGTACCTTGATCCCCGCGCGCGCGGGGTCGTGGTGCCGCCGCAGTTCCGCACTGAGCCACGCCTCATTCTAAAGGTCGGCTTGAACATGCCGGTCCCGATCCCCGACCTTCGCGTCGAGGAAGACAGCATGAGTTGCACGCTCTCGTTCAACCGGTCGCCCTTCTACTGCGTCGTTCCGTGGTCGGGCGTCTTCGCGATGGTCGGTGAAGACGGTCGCGGCATGGTTTGGCCGGACGACGTGCCGCAGGAGCTCGCCGTCAAGACCGGCGCCCCCGCGGATGGGCCGCGCGCGGTGGAAACTCCGTCCCGTCCTCTAACGCGCCCGCGGTCGGTTCCTCGTGCGGTCCCGTCAGCACCCGAGGCGACTCCCGCTTCGGAGCCGAGCAATCTACGTGCGCCTAAACCACGTCGCGGCGCGGCTGGCGGACGCCGCGCGAGCAAGCTCGCCGAGGACGTGCCGTCACCGCCCGACGATCGTGCGTCGGCGAAAGCTTTAGCGGGTACGAAGCGACGGAAGAAAAAGGACGAACCGCGACCTCGCCCCGTGCTCGTTTCCCTTCCGACGGCGAAGACCGACGAGTCCCCGGATGCGTCGTCGAAAAAGCCTCGTGAGATTCGCAGGGTTCCCGGATCGCTCCGCCCCGACGCTTCTCAAGCGGGCCAGGCGAGCCAGGCAAGCCAGTCAGGCGACGCCGAGCAGCCAGCCGCATCCCCGCCGATACGTGACGGCGTGTCGATGGTGCCCACCGCGCGCCGACGTCCTCCTGCTTCTCCGGCATCGGGTCCCTCGGGCGACGGCACGCCGAAACCGAAGCGCGAGCTCCCACCCTACTTACGCATCGTCAAGTAGGCGCTGTCCGGCGCCGCGCTTTCTACCTCGGGCGCATAACCAAGCTTCGCTCGGCGCGACTCCCGCCTCGCGGTGCCCTACGCCTATCCGATGTTTCGCGCTCAGGTGTAGCGAGTTACGCCTTTTCCTTGCGCTCAAGTGTGGGTAGAACCTCGCCGAGCGCTGCCCATGACGTCTACGAGGTTGACTAAAAAGCCGTATGCGGTCGCCAGCGGCGTCTGCATCGCCGCGATCATGCTGGTTTTGGTCGACTTTTTCCTGAAAGACGCCGTCGCCGACAGCTCGAT
Organism: Polyangiaceae bacterium; assembly: GCA_025353725.1. GTDB lineage: Bacteria > Myxococcota_A > Polyangia > Polyangiales > Polyangiaceae > Labilithrix. Next base: position 9,667 of record JANXOF010000048.1, read on the forward strand.
ACGCCAGCTCCTGATGCTCGCGGCGTGCAACGTCCTCGTGGCGCTGTCGCTCAACATTATCAACGGAATGGCTGGCCAGTTTTCGATCGGGCACGCCGGGTTCATCGGGATTGGCGGCTACACGAGCGCCGTGATGGCCTCGAACCTCCACGTGTGGCTTGGCGGTGGCGAGGCGACGTTCGCGCACTCGTTTGTCGTGGTGCCGCTCTGCCTTGGCGCTTCGGCGCTCCTTGCCGGAGTCTTCGGGTTTGTTGTCGGCTTACCGAGTTTGCGTCTCCGCGGAGACTATCTGGCCATCGTTACGCTCGGTTTCGCCGAAATATTTCGCCTTGTGATAGCGACGGCCCAAGCGACCGATACGAGCACAAAGCCAGGAGTCTTCGCAAAAATCGGCGCAGGCTTGTCCTCGCTCGGCGGTCAAAATGGTTACCAGGGGATAGCGAATCAAGGTGTCCCGCTTTACGCAGGGCCGTTCTGGGTTTTCGGCCTCGCGATTCTCCTCGGCGTCGTGGCGTGGCGGCTCAAGTTTAGCGGCTGGGGCCGCGCGCTTCGGGCGCTTCGTGAGGACGAAATTGCGGCGGCCTCCGTCGGCGTCGACCCCACGCGTTACAAAGTGACCTCGTTCGTGCTCTCCGCCGTGGGCGCGGGTGTTGCGGGCGGGCTCATGGCGATCATGCGCGACGGAACGCCAACGGTAAACCCAGACAATTACAACTTCGCCGCTTCGTTCGACGCCATCACGATGGTCATCCTCGGCGGTTCCGGGAGCGTGACAGGCTCCGCGATCGGCGGGATTTTCATCACGTTTACGGTCAAAGCGATCGAGCTTCTGCAGAGCACGAGTGTCGTGCAAGACCTCCGCCGGAGCATCGAGGGACTCGACCTCAACGCGCTCCGGATGATTCTTTATTCGATGGTGCTCGTGGCGCTCATGATTCTCCGTCCCGAGGGACTTCTCGGTGAGCGCGAGCTTTTCCAAAAGCGGGCGACCAAGCTGCCGCCTGTCGATGCCAAAGGCCGATGATGGAACTGCTCCTCGAGAACGTAACCAAAAGCTTTGGTGGGCTTCGTGCCGTCGGCGACGTGAGCGTGAAAGTTTCTCCGCGCTCCATTTTCGGGCTTATTGGTCCGAATGGGGCAGGGAAGACCACGCTCTTCAACCTTATTACCGGTGTTTATAAGGTCGATAGTGGCTCGATTCAGTTTGACGGTCGAGACCTCACGCAGCTCAAGCCCTCCGAGATAGCCGCGGTCGGCGTCGCGCGGACGTTTCAGAACATTCGGCTTTTCTCGCAACTTACAGTCCTCGAGAACCTGCTTGTCGCCTGCGAATTGCAAAAGCGCGCGCATCTCATGGCCGCCGTTCTTCGTCTCCCTCTTCACTACGAAGACGAAGCCGCGATGCAAACCCGTGCGATGGAGCTCCTCCGGGTGTTCGACTTGCATGGCGTCGCTCACGAGCCGTCGACCTCACTCCCCTATGGCAATCAGCGTCGCCTTGAAATCGCGCGTGCGATGATGCTGACGCCCAAAATTCTTCTCCTCGACGAGCCCGCCGCCGGGATGAACTATGGCGAGGCCGAAGGCCTCAAAACCCAGATTCGTTGGCTCCGCGACACCTTCGATTTGTCGGTCGTTCTGGTTGAGCACAACATGCAGGTGGTCATGGGGGTTTGCGAACATATCCACGTACTCGACCACGGTGAGACGATTGCCTACGGCTCGCCTGAGAGTGTTCGCACGCACCCGAAAGTGGTGGCCGCGTACCTCGGAGACGACGACGGCGAGCCGGATCGGGTTCCGCAGAGTACGATCGCGCCCGCGAATGCCGACGGGAAGAGCGAATAGCGTGCGCGTCGTTCACCCCACGCGCCCGAAAAGCGAGGTTCAAGCAGGCGAGCCGCTCCTCGAACTTGAGGACGTTCGCGTCGCGTACGGCGGCATCAAGGCCTTGAAGGGCGTGAGCTTAAAGGTCTTTCCGGGTGAGATTGTCGCGATGATCGGCGCGAATGGTGCGGGCAAGACCACCACGCTCAAAAGCGTGATGGGGCTTTTGCCGATCACCTCGGGCACGATCAAGTTCGCGGGGAAAAATACGGCCGGAAAGTCGACCGAGGATCTCGTCGAGGCAGGGCTCTCTCTCTCCCCAGAAGGCCGCGCTATTTTTCCGAACCTCACGGTGAGAGAAAATCTTGAGCTTGGCGCGTATCTCCACCGCCATGGGCCTTCGATGCGCGAGACGATCGAAGACGTCACGACGCTCTTTCCGCGCCTGGGCGAGCGCATGGCGCAAGAAGGCGGTACGCTTTCGGGCGGCGAGCAGCAAATGCTCGCGATCGGCCGCGCGCTCATGGCGAGGCCCCAACTCCTCTTGCTCGACGAGCCGTCGCTCGGGATCGCGCCGAAGCTGGTCCAGCAGATCTTCGCGGCCATTCGCGCCATCGCGGCGTCGGGGGTGACCATTTTGGTGGTCGAACAAAACACACGCATCGCACTCGCCGCGGCGGCGCGGGGTTACGTGCTCAGAACGGGCGAAATCGCCCTGAGTGGCGACGCGAAAGACCTCGCCGCGAACCCTGAAATTCAGGCCGCCTACCTCGGCGGCTAGCGACGGCCGACCGCAAACCTGCAGCCGTTCGCGAGAGCGTCGCCTGCACGCTCACGGATGCGCGCCGATTCACCGGCGACCCAGCCCTCGCGAAGCGCTTTACACGTGAGCGCGAGGTCGGCCATCTCCGTGGAGTATGCATCGATCGCTTGAAGAATCACCGAGCGCGCGCGAGGCGCCGTCGAGAGCAGATGAGCCACGACGGGATCAAGCACTGGCGCGCATCGTTGGAGCGAGAGTTGGAGGGGCACGGCGAGCGCCGCGTGCGTTTCGGCCGCGCGGGACGTAAGGCCTTTTGCCCAGATTGCGCTGAGGCGCGAACACGCGAGCGTGCTCTTCGCAGCCGCGCTCACGAGCCCAGGCTCGGCGCTTTGGGCGACCCAATCGAGCACGGCATCGTCCGTTGCCGCCATGACGAGCACGACGTCGACACACGACGCGTGGTTGCGCGCGTCGGCTGGAACCTTGAGGACAAGCGACTTTGCGTCAGGGCTCGCCTCGGGAAGCCCGATACCGTCGCACATGGCACCGCGGGTTTTCGGGTCGAGCAGCCGCCGCTCGACATGCGCGTGCGCTTCGGGCCCGACGCTCGCGAGTACGCCGGCGACGATACTACCTCTGTGGCCGGCCGACAGACGTTCCACGGCGCCCTCGAGATCAGGGACAAACGGGATAAGCCGCGGTTCACCGCGAGGCAGCGCTGTCGCCGCGACATCGGCACGTGCCGGGTTGCCGAGGGCGTCACGGACAAACGCCGTGCCCCACGGCGCCTTGCGCGTCACCGCGGTCCACGCGGCAATGTACGCGTTCACATCCGTTGTCGCTCGCTTCTCGAGCTCGGCTCGCGCGGCGCCCCCGCCACTAGCGACATCGCTTGGTGATCCATCGGCCAGGCGCCCGAGTGCGGCGGTGGCTTCGGGCGAAGCATCGCGCGCGAGGGCTTGAACGTCGCGCATGGCCTCGGCCTCCGCCACCGTATGCGATCTGCATGCGATAGCTAAAAAGGCTGATGCAGCGATAGGCAGCAGGAAATGTAGGTTCGCACGACGTCGCATCAAGGCAACAGCATACCTCGCTCACGAGGTAGCGTGGGCCTACGACGCGCGAGGCGCCAGGCTTAGAATTCCGCGAGCTTGGGGGCGCGCGGGTAAGGAATGACGTCGCGGATGTTGGCCATTCCGGTGACGTAAACGACCAGGCGCTCGAAGCCGAGCCCGAACCCCGCGTGCGGTACGGTTCCGTACCGCCGGAAGTCCATGTACCAATCGTAGGGCTTTTTCGGCATGTTCATCTCGTCCATGCGTCGTTCGAGCACGTCGAGGCGTTCTTCGCGTTGCGAGCCACCGATGATCTCGCCAATCCCGGGGGCGAGAACGTCCATCGCGGCAACGGTCTTGCCGTCATCATTTTGGCGCATATAGAACGCTTTAATGTCTTTCGGGTAATTCATGACGACGACAGGGCGTCCGACTTTTTCCTCAGTCAAATAGCGTTCGTGCTCGGTTTGCAGATCAGCGCCCCACGCTACGGGGAATTCAAACTTTTTCTTGCTCGCCGCAAGCAGCTTGACGGCTTCGGTGTATTCAATTCGCTCGAAGGGCTCTGAAATGAGCTTCTCCAGTCGCGATATGGCTGTTTTCTCGATGCGCTCCGCGAAGAACTTCATGTCGTCGGGGCGCTCGGCGAGCACCGTGCGGAAGATATATTTCAAAAAATCTTCCGCGAGATCGGCGTCGGCATTGAGGTCGGCAAACGCAATCTCCGGCTCGATCATCCAGAACTCGGCGAGGTGTCTCGTCGTATTCGAGTTCTCCGCACGAAAGGTCGGACCGAACGTGTAAACCTTCGAGAGGGCCAGGCAATACGCCTCGACCGCGAGTTGGCCGCTGACGGTGAGGAAGGCCTCTTTACCGAAAAAATCTTGTGTGAAGTCGGGTTTTCCTTCGGGCGTGCGCGGAGGGTTCACGGCGTCGAGCGTGCTCACGCGGAACATTTGACCCGCGCCCTCGCAATCGTTCGCAGTGATAATGGGAGTGTTGACCCATACGAATTCACGCTCGTGAAAGTAGCGATGAATCGCCTGGGCTATCGTATGCCGTACACGCGAGACCGCGCCAAACGTGTTGGTCCGCGGGCGGAGGTGAGCGACCTCGCGTAAGAACTCCATGCTGTGGGGCTTTGGCTGAATCGGATACGCCTCAGGGTCTGTGACCCACCCGACCACGCGGATGGTGCGCGCGAGGATCTCGACCTTTTGCCCTTGCCCTTGCGATTGAACGATTTCGCCTTCGGCCTCGACAGCGCAACCCGTGGTCAGCTTTTGGACCTCCGAAGCGTAATTGCCGAGCGAGTTGGGGGCGACGACTTGAATCGGGTCGAAGCACGAACCGTCGCTGACGTTGACGAACGAAACGCCCGCCTTGGAATCACGACGGGTACGCACCCATCCGCGAACGGTGACGGCGGAGCCCGCTTCAATGGACCCTGAGAGCGCTTGCTTAACGGAGACAGTCAACATGTTTCGGGCGCGCACCTTAGCCCATTTATCGCCTCGAGAGAGGGTCTCGTGCCAGGGCAGAAGGGAAGGTCGAATTCACTCATGATTCGTCGGCGATCACGTCCCCGAGCCTGGCTTTTTTTCCTCGCCGCGATGGGGTGTCGAACGCCGAATCTCGCGTCGCGCACCGGGGCTCGTCGCCCGTGGAACGATCGCTCACGCATTGCAAGTAACGAGCTGCGCGCCGACGGTCAGACCTTCACGTCCTCCGTTTGCGCATAGAGCGCTTTCCCCCACCGGGCGGCATCTTGCGATCGGTGAGCCAAGTGGCGCGATGAGTGTCGTGGAGGTGGATACCGCCCTCCCGATCCTGGAGCTTACCGGGCGACACTACGAATTCGTGTTCGATACCGAAGGAAAACCCTTCTGTCACTGGCCCTCGATGGCCAATTCGAGGCGACGAATCTCGCTACGTGCGCGACCAAGTCGCGAGGCACCTTGAATGTCGTCTCCCTCTGCTCGAGAGCGGAACCTGGCCAGAGATTGGAGATGTCCCCGGTGGGCCTACCGGCGAATGCTCCGCTTACATCGCGGGGGGGGCACCCGAGCGAGATAAATACGATTCATTTTTCGCTCGATCACGGACGAATTCGACGATTCGCTGCACATAATCCGCACATGGCTGACGAGTGGGGCGCTTGCGGTCTGGTCCTCCCTTATGTTGGCACGGTGTTGAGACGAAACACGTGGGCCTCCGTTGCGGGTGTCGATTCTTCCGGCGCCGTTCGGCGCTATCGCGTGCGCCTCGATGGCACAACGTTCTCTGTCGATAGCAGTCGAGGGGACATGCAACTTCGCTCCTCAAGGGTTTCGACCAGCCCAAAACCCCTCGTCGACGCTATGCCTCGTAAGCTCGCGCGAGAGATGAGCGCCGCATCCGGGCCTGAGCAGATAGGCTCTCAATCTTTAAAAAGACTCACCTCGCCGTATCCCGGGTCCTTGCCTGAGGGATCAGGGGACCGCCTCGTCGTTTCGCTTGGTTGCATTTGCCTCGGCGCTCTTTATTTTCGCGTTCGCGTCGACTTCCTTTTCCTTGATCGCGAGTTCTTTTTCTCTTCCTTGATGTCGATGATTCTCCGTGCTGCCCTTCTGAATGCTTTCGGCGATCGTCGAAGCGAGGCACCCTACGGACGTACAAGCGAGCGACGTAACGAGTATGAGACGCGTGAACATGAGAGCCTTCTTCAATGGGTATGGAAATCACCCTCCACGTTTTGTGCCGCCGCAGGAGCAAATCCGCCACGGGCTTCAGATGAAGCTTCGCCGAGGTGGCGTCGCGTGCGTTGGGTGAGTTGATGGGGGGCCGGGTGGGAAAAGTGCTCCACCCGAACGCCGACACGAAGCTCAGCTGGCGCTCCGACGGCTTCGGGTGGTTCAACGTGCAATCGATCGCATCGATCGCATCGATCGCATCGGTCCGGCGTCGGCGCGCCTCCGAAGCATTCCCCGCCGCAGACGCTCAGTCGCCAGGGTTCACGATTTTGAGCCGTTCGAGGTTACGCGTTAAGCAAACTGTATGGGTTCGTCTGAGCGCGTCGTTAGGTGGTCGTGATCAAATTTCGATTCGGCGCCGGAGGCTTTGCCTAACGCAGTGATGGTCAGCCTTGAGTCATTAATACCATGCAAAAATCATGCGTTTCGGTGACGAAAAGTTCATGGCATAGAATGTTCGGTAAACCTGCCGCTGCCTGCGACATCGCTGACTCCAAGCCCGCGGTGTGCTTACCGTCCCATGTGCCAAGATTCTTTACGTGGAGCTTGATCGGGTAGCTTGGCTCATCGTCGCGGTAGCCGAGTGAGATCACTAAGCGATGTTCTGCCTCAAGGTACTCAACGCCAATGCTCTTTGCGGCGACGGCTTTTGCAAAACCTTCGACCTCATTGCCGAGTGCGCCTAAGACGCGTCCCTGGAATTCACCCATACAGATTTTAAACTGCGTGTGAATCTGATGGCTCATCCTTGGAACGGTACATTCCTGTTCGAACACATGCCAGCCAACGTCGACGGAGAAGCGAACTTCGTAAGCCGAACAATCTGGAGCACTAAGCCTCACTGGGGCAAATGTGGGCAGGCGATTTTGTGTGACGTCGAATGTCGCGGGAACTTGATTCGTTTTCTGGCAATGAAGTACTGGTGTTACACGCGGCACGTGCCTTGCTCTTTCTTCGAGTATGAAAGCGACAGTTCTCCTTGAAAAACAACACCGCAAAGTCGAGCTCATACTTCGTAAGCTTGAAGCAGGAAAGTCCGACCCGAAGCCACTAATGAAGGAGCTGGCGGACGACCTCTCCGCTCATATGGCGATTGAGCAAGATGTTTTTTACCCTGCCGTTCGAAGTGTGGATGACGAGCTCATTGATGAAAGTTTTGAGGAACATGCTGTCATCGAAATAGAGATGAAGCGGCTTCTTGCTTCGACTCCGTCCGACAGTTCCTTCAAGGCCAAAGTGACGACGCTGAAGGAACTCATCGCCCACCACGTCGACGAGGAAGAGCACGAACTCTTTCCAGAGGTAGAAAAAGCGATGGACGGCAATAGGCTCGAAAGCTTAGGTGTCACAATGAAGGCTAAGTTCGACGAGCTTTCGGCCGCGGGAAGCGCGGTGTTGCTCTCGAAAGTTCCTTCAGAAACTACCTCGGATAAAGCCAGGAAAGCTCGGCCTAAAGACGGGCGACCGAGCGCCACCGCTCAACATGTCCGCGGCTAATGACTAACGCGCGCCTCGCGCCTACAGCGGGCGTAATGCGCTAGAACGCCTCGCGCTGAGTGCTCAGACACAAGCGCACTCAGCGGAGGCAGCGCTTACTATCGTCGTTGACAGGGGTTCCTTTACGCGTAACGCGTCACCGTGTGCAGCAATGGCATTGTCTCCGCTCGTTGGTCTCGTTCGCGCTTCTGCCCTCGCTTGGATCGTGCGCGCTCGCAGGGTGCGAAGGCATTGAACGCATACCGGTGCCCCTCGTGGAGGCTCGTCGAACACCGGCCTTTCCATCTACTCTGGCCCCTGGTGTAGGTCTGGCGCTCGACGACAACCCGCGCGACGCGGGAGCATTCGAGGCGGGCGAAGCTTCCGAACAGCTTCCGCCGTTACCGGTTGCCACGAGCAATCAGGCGGTCGCCGGCATGGTTCGCGACGGAATCTGCGAGATTTACTCGATAGGCGGTATCACCGGTCTCTTAAGGCGCGGCGATATTGTCAGCGCAGCCTATCGACTCCGAGTCGGTGCATCCGCGGGCTGGGAGCGCGTCGCCGACCTCCCGCTCAGCGCGCCGGTGGTCGCGGCAAATGCAGTGACCGTCGGAGGTCAAGTTTACTTTCTTGGTGGCTATGCAGTCTCTCTCGCCCCAGGGGCAGCCGAGACAACGTCCGGCCGCCTACTCTCGCTCCGGTCCGGATCGTGGGTTGACCTCCCGGCCATGCCTCTCGCGGTGGATGATGCCGTGGCTTTGCCGCTGCGCGACCGTTTTATTGCCGTCATTTCGGGTTGGAGCAGCGCGCTCCCCGTGGCGGGCAACACGGATGCCGTACAGCTCTTCGACACTCAGGAGAATCGGTGGCTTCCCACGACTCGTTGGCCCGGTCGGCCCATTTTTGGCGGAGTTGGAGCGGTTTCGCGCGACGAGCTTCTCATCGTCGACGGCGTCGCCGTCGAAGCGCGTGCCTTTAAACTTGTCGCGCAGGCGTGGGTAGGTCGCTTCGACCCGTCGGCGACAGGCCCCTCCATTCGCTGGACGAACCTCGGAGGCCACCCGGGCCCTCCCCGGTACCGCGCCGCGGCCGGTCGAGCGACTTCCGGCGTTGCGCTTATCGCCGGCGGCGGCCTTGACGCCTACAACTACGACGGCCTCTCGTACGAGTCCGGCGCTCCAGTGCTCGCCGCATCCACGCTGCTGTCCTTCGACTTCACCTCACGCCGCTTCGCCACGCGCGCGTCGCCGCCTTCTCTCGTCAGCATGGATCATCGCGGTGTCGCAGAGTGCGGCGACGCTCGTTACGTCGTCGGAGGGCTGGAGTTCCCCGCGACTCCGATGGCAACCCTAAGACGCCTTCCGTCCGTCTCGCCTTAAGCATGGTCACGCTCCGCTCGTCTGGCCTCCGTTTGTGCTTAGAATTGGTTCACAAAGGCTGAGCTCCGCTCAAGAATGGCCCTCCTCGCTGGATCGGGGTCTCGCGGCTACGCGCCTGGGTTACCCTTGCAGGCCTAAAGATGCCTGTGTCGCCCGCGCTCGCGAAAGATCCTCTTGTTTCGGGGCCCATCGGGGGCCTCGTGCTCTCGGGTGTTCGCGCGGCATCTCCGATGATGGTCGTGCGCGCGATTCGCTGGTACCGAGATCTTGCTCGCCTCGGGCTTCACCTTCCGTTCTTTCTCGTGCACGACTTCGGACTGCTTTACGCCGCTCCAAAAGAGCAGCTCGAGATTGGACGCCGAGCCGGCCTCGAAGAGATTCTCGCGCGGTCGCCTCAGGCGACGCCCCTCCTCGTTACCTATCGCAGCGTCCTCGGGGAGATTGCGGAGAGCGATGCGAGCGTACGTGCGCGAAGCTTGCGCCTGAATGATGACCTCATCGTCGTCGTCCTCGCGCGCATTCTCGGCTCGCTCGTGCCGCGCATGACGACAAAGGCTCCGTATGGCGCGTCGCTCCCTCAGGATCCTGAGATGGTGCGCGACATCGACCCTCAACTCTCTGCGCTGTTCGGGGCGCTGCCGCGTGCGTTCGAGCTTGCGGCCCTCGACGCACTCGCTCGGTCGCGGCTCCATGTGTTGACGCTCGCCGACGCTCTCGACCTCGACACGCTTCGTTTGCTCGGGATGCTTGGCCCGGAGTCGACAGCCGCAGGCGCGCTCGCACACGTCGACCTCCTTGCGGCGCTCTCGAGTCCGGCCGCGAACGATATCGTCAATTTCTCTCTGGAGTTGCTCCCGAGTATCCTCGAAACTCACCGCGCAAAAGCGACAGGGACGCACGCAGTCCACGGCTACGCGGGGATTGGTAATAAGGGTTCGCTCGATTCTTTAGTACTCACGGAACTTGCGTGGGATTCGGACGAGTTCGCGCGGCGCATGATCGAAAATGAAATTCTCTTTTATACACGCGAGCAGGCGCCCGACGACGCTCGACGGTTGCATTATCTCCTGATCGACGCGTCGGCATCGATGCGCGGTGACCGACAGGTTTTCGCGCGCGGCCTTGCCATAGCGCTCGGGAAGAAATTGCAACTTTCGGGTGAAGAGGTTTGGCTTCGGTTCTTCGATTCGCGTCTCTATGACGTTCAACGCGCGAAGACTGGCCAGCTTCCGGCGGCGTATCTCCTAGGATTCAAGGGCGAGCGCGGACGCCACCCGGCTCGCGTCTTCGCGCAGCTCGCCACCGAGCTCGCGTTGCTTCGCGCGCGCGACCAGCGTGACCCGGTGGTCCATCTCATCACTCATGCCGCGCTCCACGTACCGCGGCCGCTCGTCCAAGAAGTACGCCGTCATGCTCATCTCTTCGGTATCTTCATTTTGCCGAGCGGCGGAGAGTTGAATCTTGACTACTTGGATTTGCTGGAGGGCCACGCCGTGGTCGACCACGCGACCCTCTCCGAGAAGAGTGCTCGGGCAGCCGCCGCCACGAAGATCGTCAATGACGCGACAGGGCGGACGGAACACGTGCCATCGCTCGCGCCACAAAGGTTTTCAAGGCCGGTGGAAGACTCCATCCCGGCGTCGCTCCGACCGAGTCGCGGGTCGATGCCACCGCCGCCCCGTTAGCGCACGCCAAACCCATGAACACACGCGTAACGCGAAGTTAGCGCGCGTGATTGCCCTTCTTTTTTCCACGCCCGCGCATTCCTTTGACCGCGAGCGTTGGGTCGCGCGGTGGCGGCAGCGCGGCGGCAAGAGCCGCGTGAACCCGCTTCACCTCGGTCGGGTAGCGGGTTCCCAGCTTCTGGCTGCGCAGCACGGTTTGAATCGACCCCCGAAGCTCTGGGTCTTCGCTGTTCGACCATCGCACCAACAGGTCGAACACGGGCACGCCGAACCGCGCCGCGAACGCTTCGGGCAGCGTCGAAAGCGCGTCGAGCAACGCTTTGCGCCCAGGGTACCGCGCGGTCGAGCGAGCGGCGTTCTTGGCGAGCGCGTACGCCTCGTTCAGCCGCGCAAGCGCCGCTTCCTCGTCGTTGATCGCGGCGAGGAATTCGAGCTGGCCCATCGCGAGGAGCGCGGCGCTCGCGTGAAAAAAACCATTGGTCCACCAGGCGAACTCGTGGACGAGCGCGTCCCCCATGCCTGCGCCGATTTTCGCGAGCGCCACCGGAACGATTTCGCGGACACGAAAACGCATGTCTTCGGAGGCTTCGTGCAGAATCTCGAGCGCCCGCTTCCCTAGCTTCGCGTCCTGCTTGTCGTGCGCGGCGCGAGCTCCCAGCGCGAGCGTTCCACACACGGGCAGAAACTCACGCGAGCTAGCGCCGGGGGCGGAGACCGTCGTCATGAGCGCCATCTCGAACACGAGCTTGTCTGACGCCTTTCCGATCGCGACGCACTCAACGGCAAACGCTTGCGCGAGTTGCTCGTTCATCCGCGTCCCAGGAAGCCCAGATTGAATCCCGAGCTGCACGTACAGCCGCTCCGGTCGACCAGCGACCGCGTCTTTGAATCCTGCGCTCAGCGCCTCGCCACGAAACCCTTCGGCAAAACCCATGGGAGCGGCACCATAGTCCAGAGCTTGCCGCGTCCGGGTATCTTCGCGACGTTACGACACGAAGTCGCGACGCGAACCCGTGAGTTTTGAACCTAAGCAGCCCCTGCTGGAATCGAACCAGCGACCTGATCATTAGAAATAACCTGCTCTATCCAGCTGAGCTAAGGGGCCGGGCGAAACGGAACGTACTCAAGTCTCTTACCACCGACCGACCTCCGGGCAGAAGGGGGAGAATCGGCCCCTCCCCATTCTTCGTTTCGACGACGTTTTCATGGCGCGGTTCGACGTTCGTGTCTTTCTTCTCCGTTCAGTGTTGTCAGCAGCTTGACGAAAACGTACTGCCCTCGTAAGTTCCCGCCCCCTCCGCCACTTTCGTGGCCCTTCAAGCGAGATTCAGAGGAAGATATGGCAGCCCCCGAGGCCGAGAAGGTCGCCCCCGCTACAGTCGTGACACCCCCGAACGCTCCGGTAGCGGGTCGGTCCCGCAATCCGAACAAGAGCTTCTCGGCCACCACCGAGGAAGGCGAGCTCGGACGTGCATGGTGGGTTGTCGACGCGACGGACAAGCCCCTCGGTCGCCTCGCCAGCGAGGTGGCTTCGCGGCTTCGCGGCAAGCACAAGCCGACGTACACGCCGCACATCGACACCGGTGACTTCGTCATCATTGTCAACGCTGCGAAGGTGAAGCTCACCGGCAACAAGCTCGATCAGAAGTTCTATAACCGTCACTCGGGCATCCCCGGCGGCTTCAAGGCCACGAGCTACCGAGACCTTCTCGACAAGAAGCCCACGTTCCCGGTCGAAAAAGCCGTGAAGGGCATGCTGCCGAAGAACGTTCTCGGTCGCGAAATGTTCGGCAAGCTCAAGGTCTACGCAACGCCGGATCATCCGCATGTCGCGCAGAAGCCCCAGGCCCTCGAGATCAAGTGAAAGCAAGATGAGCACCGCGACAAGCAGCACTCGTACGTACGCCACCGGCAAGCGCAAGACCGCCATCGCGCGCATCTGGCTCTCAGCCGGCACCGGCCAAGTTATTGTCAACGATAAACCCGCGGACCAATATTTCGAGCGTGAAACCTCGATCATGGTCATGAAGCAGGCGCTTGAGCTGATCGAGGCCCTCGACCAGTTTGATATCTGGGCCACTGTCAAAGGCGGAGGCCACTCGGCCCAGGCTTCGGCGATGCGTCACGGGATCTCTCGCGCCCTCATTGCGCTCGACCCCGAGCGTCGCAGCGTTCTCAAGCGTGCCGGGTTCCTGACTCGCGACGCTCGTAAGAAGGAGCGGAAGAAGTACGGTCAGCCCGGAGCGCGCAAGCGGTTCCAGTACTCGAAGCGTTAGTCTTCTCTCTCGTGTTGAACACGCTCAGCCGCTTGTCTAGTCAAGCGGCTGGCATGTTTATTGACTGAAAATAGTGTCAACGAGAAAGCCGCGACATAGGCCCTATGTCCCGGCTTTTCGCTTAGACGACGCTCGCATTCGTGCAGCTCACGAGCGGCGGCTATCCCGCTCGTTACGCGTTATGGGAACGGATGATTGTTCGAAACCCTGATGAATTCGTTGTACTTTTCTACGACGTCTTTTGGCTTGCCATCGGGGCACGGCCCCATCTTTTCCTGGTCGACTTTCCCTGACGGCGCTTTCGCTTTGGCCGGTGCGTCTCGTAGGCATCTCAAGTAGTCTCGCGACTTCTTCCGGTAGCTTTCCGCGGCGCGTTCGAATTGCTCAAAGTTCGACTTTGCCATCGGCCATGCTGCGTTCGTGCGCGCGTCGAGGTCAATCTTGTGCGCCGCGCCAAACGTCTGAAGTTCGGTAAGCGCTTTGTCGACTTCGCTGAAAGAGGCGTTGTAGAGCGCGAAATCGACAGCGTCGTCGTCGCCGACCGGATCGCCCGCCTCGACCAATTCGCGCGCCGCGAGGAGAACGTGTTTGCGGTGAAAAAGAAAGCTCTTCCCCTCATCCCGTTCGATGCGCGAGAGGCCGCGCAGCGCGAGCGGCTTGGTGATCCCGTCGAGGGTCGCATGCAAGTTGGTATCTGCCTTTGAGAACGCGGAAAAAGCGGCCATCAAACGCGGGTGAATGGCTTTCCCTTTCGCAAACTTGTCGTCCTTGAAATTCTTGTTCTCGTAGTACGTGAACACTTCATGGATGAGGCCATCGAGCTCCGTCACGGTCTTCGCGAAATCGTCGCCCGCCGTCTCAAGCTTTGCGTCCTTCGGTAGAAGAGGCTTTGCTTTTGCGAGACCTTCCGTGCACTTTTGAGCGGCTGCGTTCGGCAGATCGTACAGGCCGTTGATGTTGCGCTCCGTTCCCGTGGGTCCGGTCTTCGGGTTCACCCAAGAAAAGTAGCGCGACCGACTGGCGCGAACGGGCGAAGAAAGCGTGTTTAGGCAGGCAATGTACGCGTCGAGCTTCTCCTGCATGTGTTCGTCGGCGTCGTCCTGAGGTGAATTGACGTGGTTCGAGCTCGTCGGCTTCCCCGCATCGGCTCCTCCCGCCAATCCTCCCTTGAGCAACTTCTTGCAGCCCAATGTGCCTGTCGCAGCGCCGAGCGCGAGCGCCGCCGTGACGACGCCCACTCTCGCGCGCCTCGTAAGCCTTGTCATGTCCGCTTCCTCCGTGGATTCGCCGAGGATAGACCCCTTCCGTCGCTCGCCGGAAGTGGTAAGGATTCACCGTGGCCTGCCCTTCTTTGACCGTTCGCCGTTCGTCTCGTTCGCGTTGTTCGTCTCGGTCGGGGAACTCGGTCTTCGCGGCTGCGCTTCTCGTTTCGCTCGGGCTGGGAGTCGCGACGGCGCGCCCCTCCCACGCGTCGATTGTCGAGCGTATCGTAGCCGTTGTCGGCGAGCGCCCGGTTCTCCTTTCCGAGCTGCGCACCCGCGGTAAGCCTCACCTTTGGCGCATCGCTGCGAGTACGCCAAATCCGTCACAGCAGGCGGCGCAAGAGAGCGAGATGTTTCGCGAACTTCTCAGCCGACTCATCGATGAGCGGCTCGAAGAATCCGCGGCTGACAAGTCGCACATCTCCGTCACGCCGGAAGAGATCGACAACGGCATTCGTCAGGTGGCGTCGCAAACGAAGTTGCAGCCTAAGGACGTGTTGAGTGAGGCCAAGCGTCAAGGCCTTACCGAACAAGATTACCGCGATGAAATTCGTCGCCAGGTGCTCGAGGGAAAGCTAATTCAACTTCGTGTTCGAGGTCGCGTTCGCGTAACCGAGCAAGACGCGCGAGCGGCGTACGGCCGCTGGGTAACCGAGATTACGCAGCAGAATCCGGTCGACCTGAAGATCATCGTGCTCCAAGTTCCGCCGGGCAATCCGCAGACCAAAGCGGCACGCGAAGTCCTCGCCCAAGAGATAGCGACCCGCGCGCGGCGTGGTGACGACTTTTGCGAGCTCGTTGTAAACTACAGCGAAGACCCCACGACGAAGCAGACGTGCGGATCGCGTGGCCCCGTACCCATGTCCATGCTTTTCCCGGAGCTTCAGCAGGCGGCATCTTCCCTCAAGGCCGGCGAGGTCGCTGAGCCGATCGCGTTCCGTGACCCCACTGGAAATTCGGCGATCCTCGTGGTGCAGCTCGCGAGCAAGCAAGCCAGCATGCCGCCCTACGATCAGGTCAAAGAGCAGATGATGGAGCGCGCATTCGTCGACGCGACAGAGCGCCAACGCAAGCTATGGCTCAGTGAGCTTCGTCGGAGCTCCTACATCGACGTTCGACTCTAACTCGCTAGAATGTGCCAGCGCGTCCTGGGAGAGCGGGGGGGGCCCGTACCGTCGACAATCGATTGAAAGCGCGCAGCCAAGTGACCCGTGTCGGGAATCAAGTAAAGAAACTTGCCGTCAAAGACCATACCGTTGACAGGTCCTATCTTTGCGTTGAACGAGGTCCAAGCTGTCTCGTCGGCAAGGGCCGAGTTCCATCGTACCGGTAGACTGACTTCGCGCCACCGGCACCGAAGTAAACATATCGGCCGTCGAAGCACGTGGAATGGACGCTATCGGGGAGGCGGTGTTCCAACCACGCTTTGAGACTTCCGAAAGGGACGTTCGAATCATATCGAACTACCGTGTAGGCCGCGTGCGACGGCATGTAGACAAACTTGCCATCGCACGCGGCGCCTCGGAATTCGTAATAAAAACGGTTCAGAGCCAATAGGTCTACGGATTCTCAAGACGATGCGACGGCGAATGGGGCGCGCGTGTCATACCGAATCGCTGTTCCGTTCGAGAACGGTGAAACGTAAACGTAACGTCCGTCGAAGCAACCTAAGAGCGCATCTCCAGAAGGCGATTCAGGACTCGTTGGTGCGAACTGAGCAACTGAGCAAACGATGAAACGCTCCCGAAGGCTCCCTGAACGTCGTAGCGGCGGACGACCAGAGGTGGCGGTGGAGAGATCAGTTGGGTCGGAGTTACATAGAGATGTCGCCCATCGAAGACGCCGCCCCGTGACGTCTGAAAGTCACTTGTTGCTTGTGGGCTCGTCGTCCAAGCGGTGGGGTCATTAAAGTCTAGTGTTGTATCGAAGCGCAGTAGCTTCGACGCGCGGCCCGGCAGAAAGTAGACGAAACGGCCATCAAAAACCGACCCGCCCCAGTCACTCTCTCCCGCGTCGTGGGTTGACCACGACTTGGACTCCGCGAGGGGGGCTCGTGTGTCATACCTGCCGATAAGTTTCGACGTGTACCCTCCGGGGCTAAGGTAAACGAATCTGCCGTCGAACGCCCCTCCGCCTAGCCGGTCAGTCACTCCGATCTGCCCGACATCAAAGGTAGACCAGTAAGATGCGTCGACCATATCGGTGTATTCACTGAGCTTCACACCGGCGCTCGGCCCCGGATTTTGCGTGCCGGCGTCCGGTCGGGCCGCAACTTGAGTGGACGTCTGCGCCGAGAGGAGAACGTCCTCGTCGCAAGACGCACCGCACGCGCTCTCGGAGTGAACGCACGTCCCCTTTACGCAGGTTTCGGTTACCGCACAGCCTATTCCGAGACATGAAATGCGCATATCGACGCGCATGTTACTTCTGGCTCGCTTCACAAATCGGAGCTGGCGCTTCGCAACGATACAGTCGGGCTGGCGGCGCGGATCGAGGCAGCTATCTGCAGCCTCGCCATCCGGGCGCTGCATGACTGCGAACGCGAAGGATTCGTCGTTCGATATCGTGGGGACCACGACGACGCTTCCCATGCTCCCATCGGCACCGCAGGTTGTCGATGTGGAGGACGTCGCGTGGCGAGCTAGTTCCGAAACGGATCCGCCTCCTACGATCGCGACAACCGCTCCGCTTGTGCAGGGAATCTCGCTGTAGACACTTACCGTCAGTGCTGTCGGCGTAGCTCATTCGAGCCAGAGGAGAGACACTAAGAAGAGAGTCAAGCTTTTCATCGCAGTGCGTACGATGGCGACCCAACGCGTTACTCGAGAATAGATGAACATCCATCCGTCGGGGGTACGATAAATCGTTCGACCCGGCACGTACGTGCTTCGTCTCGAGTCACAATTGGGTCTTGTCTATTTTACGGGCGCGACTAAACCAGTTGTAGGGTATGTCGAGCTCATGCGCTGCTCTTCGCTTATGTCAGGAATCTTGTTCGCCGCGTGTGCCTCAACGGTGATGTTGGCGTGCGGGGGGCCGCCGAATCCGTCGCCGGCGGGAGGCAAGAAGCAAAGCGTCCTCGCCTCTATCGCTACGGCCGACTCCAAGGCAAGCGTTGAGCTTAAGAAAACGACTCCGCGTGCGGACGCGACGCTCCTTTCCCGAAGCGTACTTTTCGCAAATCCGGACCGGACGCACCCCAAGGTGAGCCCCGACGGGAAGCGCTTTGCGTACCTATCGAGCGTCGATGGCGTACTCAATGTATGGGTGTCGCCGATCGGCGACATCGCTCACGCGCAGCCCGTTACCCACGACACGAAGCGCGGTGTCCGCAACTATTACTGGGCATTTAACAATAGCCATATCCTCTACCTGCAAGACGCGGCGGGTGACGAGAACTGGCACCTTCATGCCGTCGACCTGAAGAGCGGCGTCGACAAAGACCTCACTCCGTTCGAGGGCGTTCAAGCCCGCGTGGAGGGCCTCTCGCACCGCGTGCCGCGCGACGTGCTCGTCGGTATCAATGACCGTGATAAGAGGTATCACGACCTCTACCGCGTTAGCCTCGCGTCGGGCGCGCGCACGCTGGTGCAGCGTAACGACGGTTTTGCGTCGTATGCCACGGACGACGACTTCAAGGTGCGCCTCGCCATGAAGCCCGAGAAGGATGGCAGCCTTAGCGTCCAAGAGCCGGATGCAAAGGGCGGATTCCAAGCGTTCGCAAAGATTCCCTACGAGGACACGACGTCCACCCAGGTTCTCGGGTTCGATCGAGAGGGCGCAAAAGCCTACCTCAGTGACACGCGAGAGCGCGATACGGCCGCGCTCGTCGAACTCGATCTCGCGACGAAGAAAACGAAGGTGATTTTCGACGACCTCCAAGCCGACATTAGAGACATGGTGCAGCATCCGACATCGAGGAAGGTCCAAGCGGCGCTCGCGACGTACGACCGACTTCGATGGCACGCGATGGATGCCTCGTTACGAGCGGATCTCGATGTCATCGAGAAAGCCGCTCCTGGCGAGATTCGACTCTTGAGCCGCTCGCTCGATGACGCGACGTGGGTTGTCTCGTCCGTCGTGAGCGACCGCCCCGTTACTTTTTGGCTTTACGATCGCTCGAAAAAGAAAGTCGATTTCTTGTTCTCCAACAGGAAGGCGCTCGAGGATCAAAAGCTCGCGAAGATGCACCCGGTTATCCTGAAGGCGCGCGACGGTCTGCCGCTTGTCAGCTATCTCACGCTTCCGCGCGAGGCTGATGCTGATGGAGACGCGCGACCCGACGTCGCCAAAGGCGCCCTTCCGATGGTGTTGCTCGTTCACGGAGGCCCGTGGAGTCGAGACGAGTATGGACTCGACCCTATGCACCAGTGGCTTGCTTCGCGTGGCTACGCCGTCATGAGCGTGAACTATCGCGGTTCGACTGGTTTCGGGAAAAAGTTTGTCAACGCGGCGGACAAGCAGTGGGCAGGCAAGATGCACGAAGACCTTCTCGATGCCGTCGCCTGGGCAGTCAAAGAGAAGATTGCGCAGCCTGACAAAATAGCCATTGTCGGCGGCAGCTACGGCGGCTACGCCGCGCTCGTCGGCTTGACCTTTACGCCGGATACGTTCGCGTGCGCGGTCGACATCGTCGGCCCCTCAAACCTCGTCACTCTTCTCCAGTCCATTCCTCCGTATTGGGAATCCGAGATTGAGCAGTTCTCGAAGCGCATCGGCGACGCGCGCACAGAGGAAGGGAAAAAGTTCCTTCTTTCGGTGTCGCCCATCACCCAAGCCGAACGCATCAGGAGGCCTCTCCTGATCGGGCAAGGCGCGAACGATCCTCGCGTGAAGCAGGCTGAGAGTGACCAAATTGTCAAAGCAATGCAGGCAAAACATATCCCGGTTACGTATGTTCTTTATCCAGACGAGGGATACGGGTTCGCCCGGCCGGAGAACAAGAAATCGTTTTTTGCCGTGACGGAAACCTTTTTGGCTCAATGCCTCGGCGGCTCGTACGAGCCTATCGGCGTCGACTTCAAAGGCTCTTCCCTCACGGTCCCAGCTGGCAAAGAACACGTTGTCGCCCTCGAAGAGTCGTTGACGAAGTAAACTCCGCAGGCAGCAACCACACCTAGGCTTTTACGGACGATGTGTGACTGGCGAACTCGCTCGACGCTTTCGCGACACGGCGATCATGCGGCCGGCACAGGGTGGCTCACCACGAAAAGGTGTT
>JANXOF010000054.1 GCA_025353725.1 Polyangiaceae bacterium
TAGACGCTGATGTGAATTCGAGTGAGGCCGCGTATTCTCACGTCCCAGCGTTGCTCCATTGTCACGGGGTCGGGCAATGGGATCCCTTCCTTCACATAAAGGGTGAGCTGGGGGCAGACAACATGAGCGTGTACACCAACAAGCACCAGCCCTCGGTGGTCACGGGGCTAACGTTCCGAAGCGAGCGACCTGGTTCCGCTACGTTTACGGGCACGGATACTCGCATTGACGTCAGCGGTATTGTCTTTACGACATCAGTCGATGGAACGGCAGCGACGGTTCGCGTATCGAGCAGCGAAGCGTCCTATACATTTTCCGGGTGCACGGTTTATCGCGGACTTCGAACCGTCGCTTCACGCTGAGGTCGTGCGCGCTGCTACAGGCGGCGGCGCGCCCGAGGTACCCGCTGCTACGTTTCCATGGCGTGCTCCCGCCGCGCCATCGCTGGCGCGACCGCGTGGTGCCCCGTCCTCCTCCGGCCCGCGCCGCCGCCTGCACGTCGATGCTGCCAGAGCTGCCCACGCGAGAAGCGACGGTCACGGCAGCAACGTCCCGGCCCGCCCACGACGCGGGCGACGGCCGCGCGGCTTTCGTCATCGACGTCGACCCGGGGGTCGCAACCGCAACGCTGACCATGGCAGGAGCCGCCGAGTGGGTCGCCCCGAACGTGCTGTCGCTTGCGCACTGGGACCAAATCCTCCAAGGCGAGCGTTACGCGACGAGCTCCCGAATCGACTGGCGCACCCTTCTGAAGCGAAGGTTTGACGCTGACCTTCCCGACGCGACGGCTCGCACGAGCGAGGCGAGTGCGGCTCAGGCGGCGACGGAGGGCGGCGAAGAAGCGTGCGACCGACGCGGTCGGTGACGATCGCGCGAACCCTCATGCGCCCTCGCAGCCTGCGCGTCGTTTCACGTCTACATCGAACGTACGGCGCGAGAGGGTCGCCCCAACCGCGCGGGAAATCGGCGCGCAGAGCTCGCCGCCAAGACGTCGCGGCCCGTGCAAGACGGAGCATTCGCGCACCGCGGCGCCGGTGACCCGAGCAAGCGCGCTTGACTTCATATAAGTCGTTGCTTATACATTGGCCTTGCAGACAGAAGACTGTATTTTTCGCGCTCTCGCCGATCCGAGCCGACGCGCCATTTTTGAGCGGCTCACGCTCGGCGAAGCTGCGGTGAAGGACCTAACGGCGCGGTTCGCGATATCGCAGCCCGCCGTATCGCAGCATCTGGCGGCTCTTCGTAACGCGGGCCTCGTGCGGGCGCGGCGCGAAGGGCGCCTCGTCTATTACGAAGTCGAGCCGCGCGGGCTGAGCCCACTCGTCGACTGGATTTCGAACTACCAGGCGTTCTGGAAGGAGCGCCTCCAACGTCTCGAGCAACTCCTGGAGAAAATGGAACCATGACCGCCATCGACAAGACCGCCCCGTCGCAGACCGACACCGTTTCATTCGAGCTCGAGTTGCAGCATTCTCCCGAGAAAGTCTGGCGCGCCCTGACAGACCCCGTGCTGCTTGCCGAGTGGCTGCTGCCTGTCGTTGGATTCGAGCTCCAGCCCGAGGCCGCGTTCACCTTCAAGACGCAGGCGTACCCCGGGTGGGATGGCACGGTGAAGTGCCGAATCGTCGAGAGCGAGCCGCACTCGAAGCTTATTTACACGTGGGTTGTCGGCGATATGGCGCTCGAAACCGTCGTGACCTTCACGCTCGCCCCTACGCTCTCGGGCACTCGCCTCTCGCTCGTGCAATCGGGTTTCAAGCCGGAGCAGAAGCAGAACTTCGGCGGCGCGCGCTACGGCTGGCAGATGATGACGGGGAAGCTCGAGACCCTGCTCGCCCAAGCGCACGCAGAGGTCACCGCCTTTCACCCCTGAGCGAGATGTTGTTGCCGCCTCGCGCGCGCTGTCGAGCAACATGGATTTACGTCCAACACCATGCCCGGCGCGTACGTGCGAGAAGGCGCGCAATCCTCCATGACCTTGGATTCCCGGCCGACCCGCCCCACGTCGCAAGAGCGCGAGCCCCAACGTACAGCGACGACGCCTTACCCGAAGCCTTTTAGGGACCGCCCGCGCGACCCCGAGACCCACCTACGCGCGCACCACGTTAGGACGCTTTCTTCATGGATGCGCCCGCTGCGAACATGCTTCTGCGATGCGGCAACCTTAAGATCGAGTTCGCCAACCGACTGTCGCTGGAGATGGCGCTTTTCGCCAAACATGAATTGGTGCCCGACATGCTCAAGGCACTTGCGACTATCGCCGACCAACGTCATCGTCCCCAGAATAGACGGGGTCCAAGTCCTTGACCGATTGGCGAAAAGGCCGGAAACGACTGGACTTCCCCATTCGGCTATCAACCTCGGCGCCGGAGAAAGTGCCCGCTGACGTGCGCGGCGTGCCCAAGCCCGTCGATGTCGACCACTTGCTCGGAGCCTATCCGAGTAGGCCGCACGCGCTTTTCCTAGCGCGTGAGGAATCCTTCGAAATCGATTCATCCAACGATGCGACCGCTCGACGACCCACCGCGGCGCACGAAAAACGAGCACGTCTTTTGATTGCCCGAGCCTCTTCTCCGCGGCATCGGATGTGCGCCGTAAAACGAAACTCACGCGCAAGCGCGCGGACCTCGTCGAAGTCGTAGCCTTTTTCGAGGCAAAGGCCCTGGGGCTCAGCCTGCGTCGGACGCGGTCTTCGGGTCGCGACGGCTTCGATCGTGTCGCGCGCCATCTTGAAGTCGTTGCGATTCGAATCGTCGACGACGACGGCGACCGGGATGCCCTGCGCTTCCGTGAGCTGTCTGCGCTGCTTGTGGCAACCGACCGGGTGCGTGCGCGCCGTCATCACCGATCCGCCCTCCATCGCCAGGTTGCTCAGCGCTCTCAGGCGCCCACGCGCTCCGCCCGTCGCTGCCTGACCGCCCACGGCCACCGCGCGCGGTTACGTCGCGCCGAGACTTCACCATGCCCGCCGACCGCTAAGCCCGCCGCTCATGTCCAGCCTCCTCGGAATCCACGGCCCCGAAACCACCGGCGCGCGGCGTGGTTAGCCATCGCCATCGTTTGTCGCCTTAGCCCAGAATGAAATGAAGCTCGGTGCCTGCGGCTCAATCCCCTGGCGAGGGTGTTCCGCTCACTTCTTGAGGCAGCCGACCTTCGAGATCCTAAGCTCGCCAGCGGTTGCCCACGCGACGACGATGCCGGCGACGAGCGCGGTCGGACGCGCCGCAAACGTCGCGCCCGCGGTCACGACGGAATCTCGTGTTGCCACTGCGCTTGCGCCGCTCAACCGTCCGCGCAGGTTCCCCCCGCTGTCGAACCACATCACATTGACGCCCTTGCCCGTCATAGTGGCTCTGGCCGCAGCGAGATAATGGGCTTCGTTATCGTAGAAATGCCAGGCGCTGTTCGCCTTGTCGACCGCGAGCCCACCGGTCGAGAGCGAGTACAGAGGCGGCAGCCTGTTGGGGGTCCACGCCGCGAGCTGCGTGCCGCCCGCGTAGAGACCGGCGCGGATCCCTAGCGGTGCCGATGCGTTGTTCGGGTCGCTCAGATCGGTCGGTATTCCGCTGGGACTTGAACTTTCTGCAACGATCGTCGTGAATTGCGCGTTACGTCTTCTCTCGGCTTCCCCCTTGACCGCTTGCGCTACCTATTCGCTTAATAGCTAAAGGAGAAGCAGAACGACGGACATACGAATGAAGACACTGACCACCTACGTAAGCGATGTTCACGCCCTTGTTAGCCATGGGCTGAAAGCGGTCGAAAAACAGGTGTAAAACCTCAAGTCGGTGAGTCATAAAGACGCCCAGCCTGCCGTGATTGAGGCGAAGCGTGTCCTCGAACAAGAGCAAAAAATTGCTCGAAGTTCGCCTTAGTGCCTTAGGCGGCATCCCTACGGCACCCGTGAAGGATGTGGTCGCAGCCGTCGCGGGCGTGGCCGCGGGACTTATCAATGCGGTACGCCCTTCGGAGACGGTCAAGTCGCTCAGGGACGATGCGGTGTTCTTTAGCGGACTCGGCGTCTCTTACTTGCTTCTCTACACTACGGCGTGCGGGCTCAATGACCAACAAGCGTCGGAGCTTGCCCAGCGAGGCTATGAGGGAACGGCTCGGACGGTTATACACTTTGATAGGGTCTTGCCCAAAGTTACGATTGAAGAGGTGCGTGCGCAAAAACTAGACGTTTCTGATTTCAGCCGAAGAGTGAACGCCATGGTAAGGATGCATGGAACCGCGAGCAGCTAAACGCCAGCGAACTCAACCTTTGCTCGAGTCGGCGCCAGTGTGGTCTGTACCAGGGACCCGTAAATAGAGATTGGTTTACGCGATGCGCAATGGTGTATCTCGCCATTGCGGGCGTCGACTTTTTCTCTGCTATCGAAATTTGCAACGCTTAGATCTCGACATTCCTTAACCATGAGGAACCCGCGGGGTTCGGTCTTCAAGGACGACAGTTTGCAGAGTTACGTCCCCTCCACTCGTTCGTAACACCCAGTCGTTAATTCCCGAGTCGAATCCTTCGGGCGGGAGCGCGAGTTCGACCCAAACTTCGCGGTTCGGCTCGAGAGTGACCGTACTCATGGGCAGTGAGCTCCAAAGGTGGTTTGCTGAAAGTGATAGAGCTGTTCCCTGGGTTGTGACGACGTGGAAGCGCGCGTGGGTGGCAAATGGCCATTCGCTCGCAAATACAAAGTGGGTGTCGACGGCGGAAACCACGAGTCCGCGCTCTGACCAACGCACGTTTGCGCCGCCCACAAGGTCATGCGTGCGTGCGTCTCGGAAGTCCAGGGTTTCGCCCGCAAACTCCAGCGTGCGATAGTTTCGTCGGTACCGAGGGGTAAGTACTTCGCGGTATGATCTCAGTGGAAGACGATAACGAGCGACGAAGTAGAGCTCCGCGGGAAGCAGGGCAAGATCGAGGCTCATTCGGTCGAACATTTGCCAAGCGGGCCGCAAAGGCGACCATTTGCCGTAGAGTTCAGCTTGGGAGAGGTTCACGTCTCCGCGTACTACCGTAGCCGCCGGAATATTGTTTACCAGGCATAACAGAACAACGACTATCGCTCCTCGTTTCAGGTACATCGCTGCCGCTGCGGACCCAAGCAAAGAGAATTTTTTCGCCAAAACAGTATATAACCTATCGACCCCCATCGAACTAAAAACGATGAGAAATGGCGTCAATGGGAGAAGTCGGCGGGCTCCGAGAGTCCAATTGCCATGCCAATCCAGGGGCGCGGAAGATAAGCTAATCTCCGCGACTGAAGCCGCCATGCACGCGAAGGCCAAGGCAAAAGTTCTCTTGTTGGCCATCCCTACGGCTAAGCCAAAGACACCCACCCACGCAGCCGGCATCCAGAAGAAGAATCCGCCATGGATGCCGAACAAGACGAGAAACGGGTGAAGGTGGTTGAAGTGGAGGTAATCCGGGCCTTGGGGAACGACGAAGGCAGAGCCGTACAAAAATATGTAAAGTGCACAAGTGAGAGCGACCCCAACTGCACCCCCGATGGATAGGCCCGTCAGCGCTAACCACGGAAATCGGCTCTCCTGAGCGCGCGTGCGTAAAAAGGCGCAAAGGAGGGCCGCGGCGGGGAGGACGGCGTAAAGGACTGCCGGTACCCTCTGGAGCGTTGCGATCATTACGACGATGCCAAGGTAGAGCCCGTCGCGAGGCCTCGGACTCACGAGTGCGATGCGAAACGATAGATACGTGAGTAGAGAAACGGCAGCCGTTAGGTAGACATGCGAATAGTGAGCGGCGCTCGTCGAAAATGGAAAGAGTGGAGACGAGAATGCGAAGACGAGCGCGCAAAACGCGGAGGGCGCGGGCTTCGTCACCAAAAGTGCCGTCTTGTAAGCCGCCCACACGCTAAGCGCGCCGGAGAGGAGGCCCATGAGGATGGTCAGTGCAAGTATCCAGCCTCCGCACGAGGCCTCGACTGTCCGGGCCGTTCCCATGAAGACAGAGAAAAATCCGCGGAGAAGCAGGAGGGGGGGGGCACCCAAAACAACGCGGGTCCGACGTAGAACGGGTTGTCCGGGTGGCCCGGTCCCCGGTCTCTTCCCACATCGAACGGGTCGCCGCACTGTGCGTAATCGATTGTTAGTTCAATATCGCCGTCGAACGCGAGCGATCGGGCGAACACCCACGAATAGTAGCCGTCGCCGCTCGGGTGAAACGCCGTGGCGTCGATGAAATAAAGTGCAACATAGGCTACGAGCGGAAGCCCGAACGTCAGCGCAAACCCACGACGGCCCGTCATCGCCAAATTCCTTGTCATGGCCCTTGCCACAACGATTGCCATCGCCGGGCATAGGATGATGAAGGGTCTCCGGATATGTTGCTCGACGCGCCGTGGGCAGGGGAAATGGGTGATGGACGAAAGGTTGACTGCATAGAGTTCGCCGCGTACCGAGGCTTCTTGCCGTAGCGAGAAGATATCGGTCTAGCCGACCCCGTCATGGTGTGGGCAAATCCTGCGGCAGCAGGCCTTCTTTCTGGTGGGCTGGGCGCACAGGGGCCGCGACGTCGAGCGTCATGCCCTTCCCGCAACATGGAGAACTTTTGGCGGTCTCCATGAAAGCGGCTTTCTGGCGGCGAGTCGTACAGTCCGTGGCGGCGCTTCCGCTCGGGCTGAGGGTGGCGTCGCTGGTTGCGGCGCTCCTGCACGGCGTCGGGCTTTCGTGGGGGCTGCCCGCGTCGGACGCCAGAGACGACGGCGGCGTGGCATCTCGTGATTTTTTGCCTGGATTCGCCGACACGTTCACACCAGGAAAGTTTTTTACTTATCCTCCGCTCCACTTGGCGAATAGATGGCGCAAGCGGTCAAGGCGAAGGCCGAAAGAAGACGTAACGCGCATTTCGCGACGATCGTTGCAGAAGTTTCCAGTCCCAGCGGAATGCCGACCGATCTGAGCTGCTCCAAGGCGCAGGTGTTCGACGCAGCGCTTGGGCGTGCCCTCTCCCCGGAGGATGCGATCCGCGCGCCGCGCGTCGGGTACTACGATTTCGACGTCAACGCCCTCACGCAGCCCCCCGACACATCGAGGAGCGTTGTCGATCCGCGATTTGCGGCAGCGCTCCTCTGCACGATGAAAGGCAAGGGATTCACCCTCGTGCGTAGCATGCCCGGCTACCCGCCCGGCATCGTTGATACGGGTTTCCCTACGCTAGTGACCATTTCGCCAGGCGCTCTCCGCGGGATGACGCCGGAGCTCGTCGACGGCGTCGCCGCCGCCGATTGACGGTCCAGGAACCGTTGGCGAAGACCGCGAACGGACGGAAAATATCGCAGGAGCGATCCGAGCGCGCCCGGGCAGCAGGCTGAGCCGCCCGCATCAGACGCCGTCTTTCCCACGGCCGGGCTGCAAATTCGAGTGCGAACCCGAACGAACATAGCGTTTGCTGCAAAGATAGCCCGAGCGCCGATAGTGGCACGCCCATCATCGTGTCCAAAAGATGTAATCAACGCACGGTTCAACCGAATGAGAAGATGCAAACCGCGTTCTCTACAGGGTATCGGGTAGAACGATGGAGTACGCGGTGGAAAAAGACAGCTCGCGCTGGGGGGGCACATACGTGGCGAATGTACGGTGAACAACGGCTTAGCAAAGCAGCGCTTCAAGCAGTTACGATAGGCCCTTCGGCGTCAGTGGAAGGGCTTCGGAGATAGGGCCGGTTTAATGATGGGGCGAAAAGCAACGATATGGTTCGTTCCTGGCTGCGTGTTGTATTTGGCTCTCGTTCACTGCTCGCTGCTCGTCGACACGAGTAACCTTACGGGGCAAACGACGGCCGACGGCGGTCCTACCGGCGCGGAAGACGCGCGCGTGGGGCCACTCAACGCCGGCCCTATCACTGACAGTGAGGTCGGTGCGACGGATGGCGACGTGACACAACGCGACGGCGGCGCGTGCATCGTCAAGGGAGGGGCTATGGTTCGCATCGAGTCGCCGGTCGAGTCGGTGTACCGCATTGACTCAACCGAAGTGACGCAGAAGCAGTACTCGGCTTTCCTTTTTGACACGCGCGGTAGCGTTGCCGATCAGCCGTCCCAATGCAGAGACAACACAAACTTGGTCCCGTACGCAGGCGCAGGGTACGAGCCGGTCGGACGCGCGAGCTACCCAGATCGGTCGGTATTCCGCTGGGACTGGAATCTTCTGCAACGATCCTCGTGAATTGCGCGTTACGTCTTCTCTCGGCTTCCGCCTTGACCGCTTGCGCTACCTATTCGCCCCGTCGCGGCGCGCAGTTTAAAATTGCCAGTGCCTGCGCTGCGAGTGACCATCCGTCATCCGTCATCCAAGCAGCAGGCATCAACCGCAATCTAGATTGCGGTTGATGCCAGTAATTCAGGTGAAATTTCACTCTTTGTCGTCGGAAGCGGTGTCTTCGAGAGGTACCCACTCTATGCGCGCGAGGGCCTTGCCCTCGCCGTAGAGGGAAAGGGGAGCGACTCCACGGAGAAGCTCTTTCACCTGCACGGGCAATGCGCCGATGTTCATTCCCATTCCCGCTTTAACTCCCACTAAGTTTAACGCGTATTCGAGTATTGACGTCTGCAATGGCGGATATTCGTCAACAGGCGTATCCGCTGAAAGACGGGCCGCTTCGCGCGCAGCGGTGAGAGCGTGGCGAAGACCGCCCATCTCATCGACAAGCTTGTGCTCGAGCGCCTGCTGCCCCGCCCACACGCGCCCCTGCCCGACGGCGTCGACCTCCTCCTTCGTCATGTGACGGCCTTGCGATACGCGGTCCAGAAACACGTCATAGAACTGCTGAATCTTGTGCTGTAGCTCCACGCGCTCGTCACCCGTGAAGCCCCGGTAGAGAGACTCGGCGTCCGCATGCGGCGTAGTTTTACGAAATTCTACGTTAACTCCAATTTTCGTAAGGAGTTCGGTCACGTCTGCTTTGCCGTAGAAAATGCCAATTGACCACGTAATCGTTAGGGGAAGCGCGAAAATCCGCCGTGCCGGGGAAGCAACATAATATCCGCCACTCGCAGCGACTGTGCCCATCGAGACAATGAGCGGCTTCTTCTCCAAGAGCTTTTTCAGCGTGCGCCACATCACCTCCGACGCCATCGAAGACCCCCCCTCGGGCTCTCGATGCGGAGCACGACGGCTTTAATGTCCACGTCGTCTTCGAGCGCTTTGATCGAATGGGTAATCGTATAAGAACCGACCAGCTTCATCCCGAGCAGAGGCACGGTCTGCGCACGACCGTCGACAATGTCGCCATCAATGTAGAGCAAACCGATGCGTGGCCGCGCGCCGAACGTATCGGGCGCCCGCGTCTCCTTATTGTACTTTACATACCAAACATTGCGACCAACGACATCGCGGGTCACGCGTTCGAGCTCGTCGTCGACTGCAAAACCGTCGACGAGTTTCGCGTCGCGCGCCTCGCTCGCGCCGAACGGGCCTTTCGCAGAAAAAGTCGAAATTGATCTTCGGGGATATGGCGATAAAGTGCCATATTGCGCGCAAATACTGCTTCGTGTTGGCGTAGCAAATCTTCTTGATCGGCCTTGGCTGTCTCACTTGCTTGCTCGTTGGTAAACTCGTCGGGTGCAGCTTTGTGTACCCCGATGCACACGAACTCGGCTTTAATGCCAATTTTTGAAGCATTTCGGCGAGGTAGATGTGCGTTGCTTTGAGCCCGGAATACCTGAGGCTTCCGGCAGGGTTCATAACCACCCGGTCGGCACTCGCACACGCGTAAAGAGCTCTGGGGCCTGCATCTTCAAAACTACAAATCACCTTTTCCCCATGCGCTTTGAGTACGCGGAACGCGTCGGCGAGCTCCTCGGCGTGCGCGTACGAGGCCGCGGGCTCGGCGCGAAGAATCATCGTGACAGCCGCGATCTCTCGGTCTTCGGCCAGCTGCCACAGGCGGCGCAGCAGACGCACGTGCTGACGCGTCCCGGGCGTAGTTTCCAATCGAATGCTGACAGCAACCTCGCTGCGGGGAACGCCTGGACTGTGGTACGCGGCGATGGAGGCCGTTGCGTACTCGCCTACGGACGTATCGCGACCAAGCGCGCTACCAAAGAGAGCGCCCCCGCCCGCGGAGAAAGCGTTGAAATAAATTTCGGCGCCCGCAGTTGCAAGCACGCCGCGGCGCGTGTCGTTGCCCAGGTTGTTCACCTCAACGTCACCACGGATGCGACCAACGCTTGGCACGTCGAACCCGAGAACCGCCCGAGGGCGAAGTTGATCAAGCACATCATAGTACTTGCCTTCGAGATCGATCTCGACCGCGCGGGTGCCCAATAGGCGATAGGAAAGACCCAAGAGCTATTGGCGGTCAAGCACGGGAAAGCCCGTCGAGGGCAATACCTTGGTACTCGGACCGTTGACATCGTAGGCAATCAACGCAAATCCAAAATGCGTATTCGGGCGATATGAAACGCCAGCAGTGATACCAAATAGCCCTGACGTATATCGATTTTCTGAGTAAGGCCACTGCATCGAGGTCCCGATCGAAAATCGCTTCGATGCCGCGTAGCCAACGCCCCACGCGAGCCACGTATAGTCAATACCACTGGACGGGAATCCAGATCGGTCGGTATTCCGCTGGGACTTGAGATTTCTGCAACGATCGTCGTGAATTGCGCGTTACGTCTTCTCTCGGCTTCCGCCTTGACCGCTTGCGCTACCTATTCGCTCACATCACGCGGCTGATGGTTCTATCCAACATTGCAACGCTACTTGATGTCTCCCCGAGAGATCTGACCGATTGGTTTTGGGTTGCCTATCAAGATGCGTATGATTGGGTTGTCGAACCCAATGTGCTTGGTATGGGAACGTTTGCTGCGGGCGAATTGATGACAACCAAGCCTTACATCTCAGGCGCAGCGTATATCAACAAGATGAGCTGAAGCGACAGTGCCTCGCCGATACGCTCAAGTCTCGCGCTGAGCCGCGCGTCGCCGAGCGCTGCGCCGCGAAATTCTTCACCGATATGCTCGAACATGGCCTCCGCCGATCACAATGGATGCGTGCTAGCAACCAAAGATGTGCGGGATCTTTAGATAATCCCGTACGGTTACCTTTCTACAGCGGTAGCGAGTTTCTGACACAAGCATTGTCAGCATGTACCGAAATCCAAAAATCCCATAGCAACAGCCACTATTCGAATAAATCGTTGTTCCCATGGCATTGACGGCCCACGGCTCAAACCATCACGCCTCGTATTTCAATACGTCGGAAGTTGCTGCGCTACCGCCGTTCGAGATGACCACGTTCACGAACCGCTAAAACAGGCCTGCTTGGCAGTCTGGTAGCTGCTGTCACCAGAGCGACATTTCAGCAGGCCGAAGTTTCAGGGCATGCGCGCCAGCTATTCCCAAAGACGAAACAAGCGTTGAACCATCGCCTGGCCCAGCACAAGGAGCGGCGTTCAACTGCGCGGCAGGGAGCTTAGCGAAGGCTGAGAACACCCAGTACGTCGAGGGACTGTCCGGAGAGTGCTACTTCAAGGCCGAAGCCATGATAATTCGACTTTCCGTCTGTCGAGGCACTGTCCAGGGCCACAACTACCTCTATGCTCACCGGACGAGCAGCGAGAGGGCGACCGCCGCGAGCCCCAGGGCTACGTACCCGACCAGGACCGCAGCTTGGGCGGCCTGCACGCCGGAGAGCCTGCCGCCCACTGTCAGGGAAGTTGTCGCCTCCGCCGCGTAGCGGCGCGGCGCGAGGGCACTTTTCCTTCTGGGTGCATGAACTGGAGATTTATTTTGATCTACACGGACAGCTTCAAAGCAAAGAAGGTTCCGCGATTATCTGTGCCGAATGCGATCAGCGCGGCCAAGCTTTCGAAGGAGGTTGGCGTTTCGCGAGCCTGTCTCTCGCGCTGGCTTTCAGTCGCTCGTACGGTGGATCCAATGAGCAAGGACCCACCGGTGAATCACGTGGTGCGGACGGATAGCCTGGCACGAACGGCCAAAGAAAAGCTACGCATTGTGATGGCGGCGGCCACGATTCAGCCCGACGATCTCGGTGTGTTCCTACGTCGCGAGGGCGTGCACGAAGCCGACCTTCAGCAGTGGCGCGAGGCGGTCGCTGAGGGAGCCACCTCGGCTCTGGAGAATGGCACGACGCGGTCCTTGTCGCGCGGTGCGGACACGCGGCGAATCAAGGAACTTGAGCGTGAGCTGCGACGCAAAGACCGGGCGCTCGCAGAGACCGCAGCGTTGCTGGTGCTTCAAAAAAAAGTCCACGAGATTTGGGGGGACGGGGACGACGGCATCGGCGAGGGGAACGCGAAATGATTCTCGGCCTTGTCGACGAAGCCGTGGCCGCGGGTGCGCGGCGAGAGCGCGCGTGTCTCCAGCTCGGGCTCACTGAGCGCTGCATGCAACGCTGGCGGAGCGTCGACGTGGGAGACGACTCTCGAGCAGGTCCAAAAACGCGGCCGGCCAATGCCCTTACAGCGGCGGAACGCGTGAAGTTGCTTGAGGTCGTCAACTCACCTGAGTGTCGCGATCTGCCTCCAAAACAAGTCATTCCGCGCCTTGCCGACGAAGGCCGCTATTCGGCCTCGGAGGCCACACTGTATCCCGTTCTGCGCGCGGAAGGGCAGAACGTCCACCGCAGTCGCGCAAAGCCGCGCACCGCGCGAAGCGTCAATGCGCACGTCGCCACGGCGCCGAACCAAGTGTGGAGCTGGGACATCACGTATCTGCTCAGCGCACTCCGCGGACGCTTTTTCTACCTTTATTTGATCGAAGACATTTGGAGCCGACGCATCGTGGGTTTTGAGGTTCACGCCGAAGAATCGATGATTGCGTCGTCCGCACTTGTCCGCGCAACGTGCCTCGCGGAGAACGTCGATCCCGAAGGACTCGTACTGCACTCCGAGAATGGCGGGCCAATGAAAGGCTCAACCATGCGGGCGACGCTCCAACATCTTGGAATCGTAGCGTCCTTCAGTCGCCCGAGCGTGAGCGACGACAATCCCTGCAGCGAGGCCCTCTTCCGTACGCTAAAGTACCGACCCGAGTATCCACATAAGCCTTTTGCGACAATTGAAGCTGGACGCGCGTGGGTAACGGCGTTCGTTGCATGGTACAATACCGAACATCGACATAGCGGGATCCGCTTCGTCACGCCCGACGAGCGGCATGGGGGCCGCGAGGAGGCCGTGCTCGCGAACCGCGTGCGCGTCTACGAACGGGCACGGCGCCGCCACCCAAACCGGTGGTCACGCGGGACGCGGAACTGGTCGCCTGCCCCCGCAGTCTTCCTCAATCCGAAACGAAATCAAGACACCGTAACGAGCAAGCTCGCGGAAGAAACAGAGGCGTAGCAAGTCACAAAAAGCGACAACTACTTTGACACTCACCGCTGCCTCCGCTCTACCGAATCTCCTTGAACGCTATCCGACCGAGAAGAATCCAGAGAACAAGAGGAACAACGGCACCGACGTAGATGACGAAGACGGAGAGCAACCCCCGATTGCGCAGAGCAGCGCGACGAACGCCAGCGGCGCCGGCTTAGGCTGCAGGATGGCGTGAGCGGTCTGCAGCGTCTGTAGGCGGTAGTAATCGGCCTGCGCGTCGTGCGAATAGGTAGCGCAAACGGTCAAGGCGGAAGCCGAGAGAAGACGTAACGCGCAGTTCACGACGATCGTTGCAGAAAGTTCAATTCCCAGCGGAATACCGACCGATCTGGAAGATCCAGACGTTGTCGCATGCTTCCGCAGCGATCCTCAGAGGTTTTTGGATGATATCCGGACACCTGCGATTCTTGATGAGGTCCAAAACGTGCCGGAGCTATTCAACTACGTGAGAGCACGGATTGACCGTGCCCCGACCAAAAAAAGCCAATGGCTTTTGACAGGTTCGCAAGAGTCGGGGCTCACGCAGAACGTGAGCGAATCGATGGCCGGGCGAGCGGCCGTCTTGCACCTGTTACCGCTCTCGCTTGGAGAGACCCTCAAAGTGACTCTGTTGCGAGGTGGGTCCCCGGAAGTGCTGGCGCGCCCGAAGTCGTCCGGACGTTGGTTCGCTTCCTACTTGCAGACGTATCTCGAGCGCGACGTGCGTAGCGTCAGCGCGGTCCAGGATTTGTCAAATTTTCGGCGCTTTATGTCGCTCCTAGCCACGCGTCATGGCGCCATTCTCAATCGCGCGGACCTCGCGGCACCGCTCGGGATGAGTGTGCCTGGCGTAAGTAACTGGATCGATGTCTTGGAGGCGACCGGCCTTATTGCGCTTGTTCAGCCGTATTTTGAAAATTTCGGAAAACAGATTATTAAGTCGCCAAAAGTATTTTGGATTGATTCCGGTTTGACGTGTCATCTGCTCGGAATCCAAACAGGAGCGGAGCTTGAACGCTCACCGTTTCTTGGGGCCATTTATGAGGGTTTTGTCGCTGCTGAAGTCCACAAATTGCAAATCAACGCAGGGCGCCGAAAAGAGCTTTACTACTTTCGCGACCAGCAAGGCCTCGAGGTTGACTTCATTGCTCCCAGCCTGACGGCTGACGTAAGCGGAATGATACTTATCGAGGCGAAGGCCTCGAAAACACCCATTCCCGATATGGCGCGCCCCATGCTTTCTCTCGCCAAAGCTTGGAATCGAAGCCAAATGCCTCTCGCGGGCATGTACTTGGTGCATCGCCGGAGTCGCGGGGCCCTTTCGAGTTCAGCGCTTGTACCCGGCGTGAAGGCCGTCACCCTTGAACAGCTTGTCGGGTCGCAAAAACCAGGTTTGTCGACCTAGTCGCCATACTCGAACGGGCCATATTCCTCCTCATTCCGCGTGGGAGCGCGGTCCATTGCGAAGGCTCGCGATTCGATTCGTCAGGGTCGTCAGCGCGCCCAGCGCTCGTTCATGGCCTGAATCGTCGGCGTAACCAAAGCGCTCGCGGTCTGGGGTCCGGGACCGGTAATAACTGCGATGCCGTTTTTCGTTCGCGCAATGACCGGGCGATTCATGTGCAACACGTCATCGAGCATGTCGGTCTCACCCCCGCTGCCGTGGAGCACGTCGTGGGTATTGACGTCGAAAGTAAATTGGATCTCTTTGCGCCCGGTGATGCCGACGACCCCCTCGAACGGCGGCAGTGAGGCTGTCTTAAGGCCGTGATTCAGGGCGTGGGTCTGACCGTCGATCATGATTGGGGTCGCGGCCAAGATTGTCGGTGCGTGGCAAACGGCGATCAGCGGTAGCTGTTCCTTAATCGCGCGGGCCATGAGCTGCGCCACGTTCGCGTGGACCTGGAGACCGCTGCTGCCGTTGGCGGCAAACGCGACGTCGTCGTTGAACCCTAGCCCGCCCACGAGGTACACCGCGCCGTAGCGCTCGGCCTCGAACAAGCCCGCGGAGGCCGTGTTCGACAAAAGAGCGTCGGCGAGTCGACCGGTCTCGCCGGCCGGATCGAGGTCGGCGGGACAGCCGAATCCAAGCTGGGCTGTGCTCTCGGATACCGAGATGCTGTCGCCCTGCAGTGCCACTGGTCGACCGTCCGGCGTGAAGACTTGCAAGTGATAGCCAGCTTTCATCATGGGTTTCGCCCAACCCACGAGCTCTTGCCATTGCGCGCCGTGCGAACTCACGACGAGCGCAACGGACTTGCGGCGAAAGATCGGTGCATCAAGAATCGGCTTCGGAAGCTTCGCTTCGACCGCGCGGAGGGCCGCGTCTAGGTCCCCCGCGCCCGCACTCGCAGGTTGCGCGTCCCACGCGCGCCGGAGCAAGATTCGTTCGATTGCATCTAGCCGTCGGTCGTGCGCGGCAGCGCGCACCGGGGCATCCCAAAGCCCTACGTAAGGCAGCATTTTGAAGTAACTCTGGCGGTCCGCTGCGGTCAGCGCTTCACTCGCCCCACGCGAGAGCAGATCGGCGAGTGCCGCGGTGGTTGCGGACAGCTGCGCGCGATAGCGTTCTCGAAGGAGCTCAATCTCTTCGTCGCGCGATAGCCGAAAAACCGCCTGCCCGAGCCCGTCGCTCCGGATGGTCACCTCCGGTGCCTCGCCGTACTTTGTCACGTAAGCGGCGTTCACGGCGCCGACATCAGCAAGACTACGGGAGGCGAAAAACGTGGCCGCCTGCGTCTTGCGCAGTTCGCGGTGGTTGGGCCAGCGGTCGGAGGCGAAGTCATGCAACGTGCGAACGGAATCATCCATCGCGATTGCATCAGCGCTCGTTGCGATGCCTTCGCCGGAAGCCTCCGCGCAACCTTGGGCGCCCAGCGCGGCAAGCAACGCGAGTGCTGCGAGGTGGAAACGCCACGGATGGAGAGCGAGCGAAAGCGGCGAAACCCGTTTCATCAGGTTTTTCTTTCGGATGATCTTGAGGTGACATGTCGTCGTTGAGCACACCCCGTGCCGCGACTTTCGCGGATGGCGCCCCGGATGAGGCAGCACATCGAGCGACCCGAGGCCGATCCTGGTGGATCGGCCTTCCCCCGCCGCCGGTACGACACGTAGGCAATGCTGCGTGCGGATTTCAAAACGCCTCGGCACATAGGCAGATAACCTTAGAGGATGCGCAAACGCGGCGTCGCCTGGATGTTGGTCTCCGTCGTTGCGGCACCTTTTTCGGTGGCTTGCGCAGGTATCTTCGGCATCCACGAGCTGCCTTTCGATGACGGCCCTGATGGCAGCGTTGTACCTCATGACAGTGGATTCTCCGATGCGTCCGAAGCGCGCGACGCAAGCCCTCTCCCTGACGGCGGCGACGCACCTGACGCGCAGGATGGCAGCGTGATCAAGGCACTCCCGCCCAGTTGCGGCGGTGACCCAGGCGGCCCTGGCCTCTCGAACTGCGGTCCCGTTCGCAACGAGAACTGCTGCGCCAGCCCGCTTGTAACCGGCGGTACCTTTTTTCGGAGTTACGACGGTGTCACGAACAAAGACACAAGCGCACCTGCGACGGTGAGCAGTTTTCGCCTGGACCGATTCGAAGTGACGGTAGGCCGGTTTCGAAAGTTCGTCGCGGCCTCCTCCGCAGGCTGGTCGCCGGCAGATGGCTCCGGCAAGCACACGCACCTCAACGGCGGCAAAGGACTTTCGCAAGGCAGCTCGAATGCTCAAGAGCCTGGTTGGGATAGCTTGTGGAATAGCAACTTGGCAAAATCGCAAGCGGTGTGGACGGGGAATCTCTCTTGCAATGCAGGCACTCAGACGTGGACAAGCGAGGCGGGCGCGAACGAAGGACGACCACTTGTGTGCGAAACATGGTTTGAAGCGGCGGCTTTCTGCATTTGGGACGGCGGGTTTCTCCCAAGTGAAGCGGAGTGGAACTACGCGGCCTCGGGCGGGGACGAGCAGCGCGCTTATCCGTGGTCGAAAAACCCTTCAACATCCACGAGTGTGGATTGCAGTGATGCCAATTATGTCGAGTGTGCTGGAACTACCATACAGGTCGGCAGCACTCCGCAAGGCGACGGGCGGTGGGGCCAGGCAGACCTGAGCGGTAATGCATGGGAATGGGATATGGACTGGTATCAAGCATATCCAACACCATGTACGGATTGTGCAAGTTTTACTCAATCCTCCTACCGGATGGTTCGGGGAGGTAGTTTCAACCTTGATACGTCGTACCTGCTTGCCTCGGCACGCAAGTACATCCTCCCGCCTGCGGGCCGCTACGGCAATGTCGGGTTTCGGTGCGCCAGGACCCCGTAACCCACCGCCACCCGAAGAGGCCGTCACACCATGAACGAGGAAGGAGCATGTTTCCGTGATACCGCGCTGCCTGTCCGTTGCCCGGGCCCAGCGACCGCCGAGCCCGGTCGTACCGATGCCCGACGAAACGGTCGTTTGAGTCCTGCGTAATGTCCGGAGGCGGCCAACGACCTCCGATCGACTCGCGCGTAGCGTCTGGAGGCGGCCTTGGACTTTCCGTCGTCCAAGGCATGATTTTAAGGCACTTTTGCGAAGTCCAACCGGCTCCTACAGCCTTTGTACTTGGACGCGGCGCCTCCTGGCACTACGTGGATAGAATGGGCCAATCATGCTAACGCGCGATTTTCTCGTGGTTGGCAACGGCATTGCCGGTCTGTCGTTCGCGCTTGAAGCGGCAGCGCATGGCGATGTCATCGTGGTCACGAAGCGATCGCGCGAAGAATCGAACACGAAGTATGCCCAAGGCGGCATTGCGGCCGTTCTCGACAAGGATGACTTTTTCGACAAGCACGTCCAGGACACGCTCGTAGCGGGCGCTGGAATGAACCACACGCGTGCCGTCGAGCAATGCGTTCGTGACGCGCCCGGGCGTATCGAGATGCTTCAGGGGTTCGGAGCACGCTTCGATTGCGCCCACGACGGCGACCCTGGATCGGATGGGAATCACGCTTCCGTTGCGCCTGAACTCGACTTGCATCTTGAAGGGGGCCATAGCGCGCGGCGCATCGTGCACACCGGCGATATGACGGGCCGCGAAGTGGAGCGCGCGCTTGTCGAAGCCATCAATGGTGCGAAAAACATCCGCGTTCTCGACGAACACATGAGCATCGACCTCATCACGCTTCCAACCCACGGGGGGCCTGGAGTTTGTGCCGGTGCCTACGTTTTTAACGTCGATCAAGGCAAGGTCGAGACCGTTTTGGCGCGCGCTACTGTCCTTGCCACGGGCGGGGCAGGGAAGGTTTATCTGTATACGACCAACCCTGACGTAGCGACAGGTGACGGCGTCGCAAGGGCATTCCGCGCCGGTGCAGAGGTCGCGAACATGGAGTTCTACCAGTTCCACCCGACTTGTCTTTTTCACCCCCAGGCGAAAAACTTTCTCATCTCAGAGGCGCTGCGCGGTGAGGGCGCAATTTTGCGCCGTCTCGACGGCACGCCGTTTATGAAAGAATACGATGCACGCGCAGAGCTCGCGCGGCGTGACATTGTCGCCCGGGCTATCGATCACGAGATGAAGCGAAGCGGCGCCGAGCACGTGCTTCTTGACATTACCCATAAGGGCGGTGATTTCGTCAAAGAGCACTTTCCCGGTATCTATGCGCAATGCATGGGGTTTGGGATCGACATCACGCGCGAGCCGATTCCTGTCGTCCCCGCGGCGCACTATCTTTGCGGAGGCATGACCACCGACCTCGATGGGCTTACGACGATGCCTGGCCTTTGGGCCATCGGCGAATGTGCGCATACGGGGCTTCACGGCGCGAATCGTCTCGCCTCCAATTCGCTGCTCGAGGGCATGGTCTTCGCGCATGCAAATAGGTAGCGCAAACGGTCAAGGCAGAAGCCGAGAGAAGACGTAACGCGCAATTCACGACGATCGTTGCAGAAAGTTCAAGTCCCAGCGGAATACCGACCGATCTGGCGCGCCGATGCCCTCCCCTTCGGGACCGAGGTCGCTTTCGCCCTTGCGCGGATTTCCGACAAGGTTGGTTGCCGCCGAAAAGTCTGCGACAACGAGCTTGGCGAGGCCGGTGCCGCGCTCGAGGAGCATTACCTTGGTCGGAGAAATCCAGGCAGCCGCGTTATAGTAGATAGTCTTCTGCTTTTTCGTTCCGGGAAAGCTCGCGACGGGCTCGTGAAGCACGATGAAATGTCCGCCCACGGTCGCCAATTCCGGCTCGTCAAAGTGATCAATGCGCACTACGCGATTGACGAGCGAGGTGCCGTAGGTCGTCTCGTCTCCCATGGGCGATTGAAGAATTGCAAACGCAGGATGCCCGTCAGGCGAGACAGCAAGCCCTTCGAGTCCCTTGTTCGGGCGACGATTCGTGAGCACGACAGGAAGAATCGGCACAACGCGGTAACCTGCGCTCGGCAGCGACAACGTTGACGGCACATAACGCACTTTTACGCGGCCTGTGGCTCCGTCGATGATGCCAGCACTCGGCGGATACTCTTCCACAAAAGCGAAATCGCCGTTCGGCAAGCGCTTCACGTCCTCGGTATCAAGCCCGGCCTGATTGTACGGAGTTGGGGCCGCTGCGGCGGGGCTTGCGTACGCTACGTCGTCGGCGGCATTGTTTGGCAACCCCGTC
Organism: Polyangiaceae bacterium; assembly: GCA_025353725.1. Taxonomy (GTDB): domain Bacteria; phylum Myxococcota_A; class Polyangia; order Polyangiales; family Polyangiaceae; genus Labilithrix. Next base: position 19,963 of record JANXOF010000054.1, read on the forward strand.
ACGGGTGCGCCCGCACCGTCGACAATCGGAATCACGTGGTCGACTGCAATCGCGACGGATTCGGCGCCGACGAGATGAATTGCGGCAATCGTCGGCGTGAACGCGGGGAGCGGAAAGACTTTTGAACCGTTCGGCCCGTCGGCGTTCGGCCCGCGATCCGTGATCATCCAGAACGCTCCCGGCCCCAGCCCGCGTAGTCGAGGCCAGACCCCGGGCCCGGATTATCGACGGTGCCGGCTCCGTTCGCGAGCGCCTTTGCGAGGTCGTCCTTGGTGAGAAAGGGATTGAAGACGGTCACGCTCATCGCGGGAAGGGTGTAGATACCAAGTACCCGAGCGGTACCACTTACCGCCTCGTCGTACGCACAGGTGCCCGCGTCTGCGTCGCCTGTCCCGAAATCAGCCTCGCCGGTACTCGCGCGCGCGCCGCTTGCGTTGTCGCTCGCCGGCTCGTTGGCGCTGGCGTCAGCCTGACGGGCGTCGTCGGCATTCGCGCCGCCGACGTCGTCGATGCGGCACGCCGCGACGGCGAGGGCGCCAAACGAAGCACCGAGGAGCGCGGAGCCGACAGCGAGGGTCGAAAAACGGGAACTCTTCAGCGTAGGTATGGAATGCGCCCTACCAATGTTCGAGGTGGGGCGGGTGACGTTCGCGTAACGCTCGCGGTATCGGTTGCTGCTGAGCGACGCACCTGCCCGCCGTATCTACTGCCGGTCCAGACGAATTGCCCTCGGAGCGTAGCGATGCTAGCGCCGCTCCGATCGATGCCTCGCGCGCCCTGCTTTCCACTCGTCGGGAGTCTGCCCTATCTGGTCCTCGATGCGATCGGGTTCCTTCGAAGGGCGGCGAAGCGCGGCGCCATCGTCGACCTTCGCATTCCGCTCACCCGCAACTTTCTACTGAGCGACCCTGCAGACATTCAGCACGTGCTCGTGACGATGAACCGTTCCGTGCGAAAAGATGCGTACCTGCAAGATCTAAAGCGTGTTCTCGGCGACGGGCTTCTCACGAGCGAAGGAGACTTTTGAAGGCGCCAACGGCGACTCGCTCAACCGGCGTTTCACGGCGAGCGCATCGCGTCGTACGCGGCGGCCATGGTGACGTTGACCGAACGTGTCGCCGACGGGCTTTGCGATGGTGAAGTGCGCGATATGCACGGCGTGCTCATGCGGCTCACTCTCGATATTGTAGTACGCACGCTTTTTGGTTCGAACGTAGAGCTCGACGTCTCGGCGGTCGGCGCGGCGCTGAGCGAGATCATGGATCGCTACGCGAGTATGTTGCCCTTTATCGTCCCGGGCTACGACAAGCTCCCGTTGCCACGCCAGAGGCGCTTTCGAGAGGCGCTCGCGCTGATTGACGGTTTGGTTGGCCGTATCATCGACGAACGGAGGCGGTTGCCCGACAGTGGGCGGAACGGTCTCCTCTCGATGCTGCTCGCTGCGCAGGACGAACACGGAACGGGAATGACTGAATCGCAGCTACGCGACGAGGTCATCACATTGATGTTTGCGGGCCACGAAACGACTGCGAATGCTCTGACATGGTCCCTCATGCTCCTTGGACAGCATCCGGAGAGTGACGACGCTCTCGCCTCCTCACTCCAGGAGACGCTCGGCGGGCGAGCGCCAACCGTCGATGACTTGCCGCAACTCACTGCCGCCGAGAACGTGGTCACCGAGGCCATGCGCCTCTACCCCCCTGCCTGGTCCATAGGGCGCGAGGTCATTGAGCCCTTCGAGATTCGCGGGACGCTCTTTCCCCGCGGCGCTCAGCTTTGGCTTGCCCAGTGCGTCACCCATCGGGATCCCCGCTTCTTCGACGACCCAGACCAATTCCGACCGGAGCGCTGGGCAGACGGTCTCGCGAAGCGATTGCCAAAATTTGCCTATTTCCCCTTTGGTGGGGGGCAGCGCGCGTGCATCGGCACCTCTTTTGCGAACATGGAGGCCACGCTCGTTCTCGCGACCCTTTGCCGGCGCTTTCGCTTCGAGTTGTTGAACGCCGAACCCGTCGAGCTTCAGGCGTCGGTCACGCTCCGCCCGAAACACGGCCTCCGCATGCGCGTTCGGTCGCGAGCTTAGGCCACTTTCGCGGCGAAAGATGAAATCGAAGCGGTCGACTTTACATGTCGCGAGGTCACGCGCGTCCGGGGAATAGAAGTTCACCTCTGGCAGGAGCTACTCATGAATCGCGTACTCTTCACTTTTCTCTTTACATCGTCGTTAGGTGCGCTCGGTACGCTCGCGTGCGGCGGAATCTCGGACCCGTCACTCTCGGCGGCCGAAAAAACGGCATCCGTTTCGGGCGCGCTCACGGGCACACTCATTCCGAGCAACGCGCGTGTGGCTCTCGTTTACCGCAAGGCCGCGACGGCAGGCGCAACTTCGGTAGAAGTGGCCGGTGACGCCCCAGTCATCAACGGTACGTTTACGTTAAGTCTCACGAAACCACTCGACGAGTATTTCTCGAAAATCGACGACCGTAACGGCCCCATCGGCAGCGGTAGCTGGAGTACGAGTCCTGGGTATCCCGGGGACCGGCCTTGGCCCGTACCGTTACCGTTACCGACGGCTCCCATTCCTGACGATTCACCTCGCGTGGCCGACGCGCCGCAGCCGGCGCCCACGGCGGATGCGGGCGCGCCGGCGAGGATCGGCCCTCGAAGTGTCGCGGGCAGCGTTTAGTCGTTGGCTGCGTCGGGTATCGAAGTGGGCGGTGCAATCACCAAACCGATAACCGCGGCTTACGCAGGGTTCGTCGTATATGTCGACGCGAACGACAACGGTAAGCTCGATCTAGCGGGAACGTTTGCGGCGTCGCCCGACACCATTGTCGGTGGCAACCGGCAGCTCGTGTTGACCTATCTGAGAGACGGCAGCTCGCTCGACTACGAAAAGATGCGGGATAAAGCGGGAGTCCTGCCGGCCTCCGCGTTTAATTTGATGTGGACGGAAAGAGAGCGTTGGCTGCCGCTAAGCGCCGTCGAGCTCACGATCGATAGCGACGCGAGGCTTCCCGATGCCGTTTGCAGGCTGAGTCCCAACAGCCCAGTCTTCAGCGATGCCGGCGTTGCGGGTACAGCCTCGCGCGGTGACAACGGCAACGTCGGCTCAAAACCAAGTGCCGATGGCGGTACGGGTACAATTCCGACGGATTACCCGAATCCCTCCGACCCCGACCTAAAATGCGACCCTGACGGCCTTACCTTTACGTACTCACCGAGGTGTCCACCTCCCGTGCCGCGGCCCGTCGGCCTCTGCGCGCCACGCTACTGGGGATACCCGCAAAGCGCCTGCGTTCCTCCCATGCGTCGTACGCGGTCTTCGGGCGGCCCATTCCGAACGGGTGGCCGTGCCCGGTGCGCGTGCGTGGCGGTGGCAGCATCGAGTTGCCCGACTCAGGCCCGCCTCCAACGCCGTCGCCCGGCGGTGGCTGACCCGCGCAAGGGTTTGAGCGATATCCGCTCACTCTTCGCGATTGGGCAATTGGCCGGACGAGTCGTCGAGAGCGCTGGCGCTCCCTCGTCTTTTCGTGCTTCGACGACTCGAAAGTTTGATGGCTAGTTGACACTTCGCAAGGGTAGCGGCGGCAGCAAGTAGTAATCGTCACTTCGACGTACGAGGAATGCATGAACGGACTTAGACTTGCGTTTTGTGTCATGCCGTCGCTTGGCATCGTCGGTGTCCTCGGCATCGTCGGTGTCCTCGGTGCGCTCGCATGTGGCGGAATCTCGGACCCTACCCTCGGCTCGGAGCGCGTAACCTCACTCTCTGGCGCGGTCACCGGAGAGTCTTTGCCGAGCAACGCGCGCGTTGCACTCGTTTACCGCAAGGTGACGAGTTCACCGCAACGTCCGTCCACGGCAATCGAAGCCGTGACCGAAGTGCCGGAGGTAGACGGTCGGTTAACGATGAGCCTCAGCGCACCGGCCGCGAAGTACGTTTCTCGCGTCGCAGACTGGGGCACTCTACTTACCTCCGAACAACGTGCGTCCGGAGAGGTTGGGGGTTCAAACGGAGGCGCTGTGGAATTCCCAAGTGCGCCCTCGAACGCGGGTGGAACGAGTACGGTCGATGCCACAGCTCCAACAGCTCCAACAGTTCAGACGGAGGCGGGAACGGGCCTCGGTGCCGAAGCCGGCGCGAACCACGAGGGTCTCCACCCTCTTGCGCAGACTCGACCGCTTCTCTCAACTTTGTTGAACGACCGAATGGGCGAGCCAATGTTCGGGGCACTTGCGGCTCTTGTCGTTTACGCCGATGCGAATGGAAACGGAAAGCTGGATCTTGAAGGGATGTATGCCTCGTCGCCGGACGTGCTCCTGGGCGCGAGCAACGACTTCCTTCTCACTTATCTCGAGAACGGAAGCCAGATCGGTCGGTATTCCGCGGGGACTTGAGATTTCTGCAACGATCGTCGTGAATTGCGCGTTACGTCTTCTCTCGGCTTCCGCCTTGACCGCTTGCGCTACCTATTCGCTCACATCACGCGGCTGATGGTTTTATCCAACATTGCAACGCTGCTTGATGTCTTCCCGAGAGATCTGACCGATTGGTTTTGGGTTGCCTATCAAGATGCGTATGATTGGGTTGTCGAACCCAATGTGCTTGGTATGGTAACGTTTGCTGCGGGCGAATTGATGACGACCAAGCCTTACATCTCAGGCGCAGCGTATATCAACAAGATGAGCGACTATTGCGGCAAGTGTGAGTTCGATCCCAAGAAAAAATGTCCGATCACTCGGCTTTACTGGGCGTTTTTAGATCGCCATCAAGATGCACTCAAGGGCAGTCACAGACTTTCTGTACCGCTAGGTGCATCGCGCGAGCGCGCCGAAATCGAAAAAAAGAAAGATAATGACACGTTTACATACGTGCAAGCTACACTTTCAAAGGGGCACCGCCTCAAAGTTATCGACAGGTAAGTCTCATCAACGCTTCGGTTTGCCCGGACCCATTGGTTTCTTCTTCTTGCAAGCATCAGAGCAATATTTCACGTTTTCCCAATCACGCTCCCACGCCTTGCGCCAAACGAATGGCCTCTGGCAGTGTGCGCACACCTTCGTCGGCAGGTCGCGTTTGTCAACCCCTCGCATGGTCAGGCTCGCTTCGTCTGCCGGTCGGGCTGGCAGGTAGGGCAGTGATACATGGTGCGCATCGCGTTGGTTGTCTTCACAATCGGCACCGTGCAAACGCGGCAGTAGCGCTGCTTGTAGGCGTGTAGCGTTCCGTTTTTACGCGTTCGCCCGGTTGCGCCATCCACGGTAACGATACGATTGGCTTCTACACCGCGTAAAAGCAATGTCCGGGAGAGCTTCCACAGCTTTTCGAAGAGAGGCTTGGCTAAGGCATTGCCTGGCATTTCTGGATGAATGCCCAGCAGGAACAGAATCTCTGCGCGGTAAACATTGCCAATTCCCGCGAAAATAGATTGATCAAGAAGCAACGCTCCCATCGAGCGTTTTGATGCATGCACCTTGGCCCATGCGCGTGGCGAACGAGGCGCCGCGGAAAGAGGGTCCGCCCCAAGCCGCTCTTGGAGCGCTTTGAATTCATCGGCATTGATGAGCGCGCATGCGGTAGGTCCGGTGAGTTGCCAGCAACTATCTTCGCTATCAAGACGAAGGCGTACCGAACTGCTTGGTTCACGCTCTTTTGGCATTTTCTTGAATTTACCAAACAAGCCAAGATGAATATGGACGCAGGTAATTGCGGGTTGAGCGTTTTTTTCGACAGTTTCGAACTCTATAAAAAGATGTTTGCCAATCGCGTGCGCTCGCTTGAGGGTCTGCCCGTCCAAAACATCGACCGATGTAAAGCGACCTTGCGGCGACGAGACCTTCAGCGATTGATCTGCAAAATCGCGCGTGAGATCCAGAGCCAGCCGATAAATGGTGTGTCCTTCAGGCATGGTTAGAATCTAGGGTCAGAAAATGCGCATGGCGAGGCTTCCAACATCTGCCAACGGAAGTAAAAAGCAAGCCTTGGTCCGTCACTCTTCCGAGGGGGACCACGCGAAAGGCGACACGGCGAGACCGCCAAAGCCCGTGGGTGGCAGCAGCATCCAAAACGCGTTCGTATAGCGCTCGCTCGCTTCGGTGTGCGTGATGGGCCCGTTGAACCCACCGGCGACAAGGAGACCACCGCTCGCAGTCAAACGCATCTCTCGGACGATATCGGCACGTGCGCTCCCGAAGCGTATCCGCTCGCGCTCTTCGAGGTTTGGATTCAGAGTAAGCACAACGATATGCGGAAAGGTGACAATGCTTCCGGTATCCACCTGCGTCGCGCCCGTGCGCGCTCCGACGAAAAGGTCGCCCGTGACTGAAGCCACAATTGCATCGCCGGAGTCCTCGTTGTCGATATCCGTTGTCCGCTGGGCGAGCACAGCGCCTGTCGTGCGCGAGAGCGCAACGAGGCTTAAGTCGTCATCGGCTCGATCGCCCACACCATGGTCTCGCAGAACGCTGACATTACCCAGCACCGTGACTCGCTCGGGTCCTATCGTGACGGCCCGGAAGTTAGGCGCATTACTTTCGTGAATCGGTGTCTTCCAAGTAACGACGCCTTCGGGCGAGACGAAGACCACCATCGAATCTCCAGGTGTGACAGAGGCAAGCCCTGCTGCACGCGCGAGCCCCACACCCTCCCATCCGTCGCTAAACCTCACCACGAGCGCCGTGAATCCAGCGTCGTCGACGTCCATCGCACCGAGCATTGGCTCGCCAACAATGGTCGCCATTCCTGCGACGCCGACCATCCGAATCACTGACAAATCCCAGCGCACCTCGCCAAGTGGCCCGAAGCGCGTAAGCCGAACGAACCCGCAGTTCGACGAGGCGACGAATGCCCCGTCGCCGCCCGGAGCGGAACGGGCTCTCACGTGCCAAAACGGTGAAAAATAGGTTCGGATCGGATTTTCCGAAGCGCACTGCGCGGAAAGGCTCGCGAGGTCACCCTCCACATCGAAGGGCTCGAACTCGAAGCCGAGCGCGCCGCTCTGGTCACGATCGCTGTCGGTGGTAACGGTCGATAGCCATGCAGGCGACAGCGCACCTGGCACAAGTGGCGCAACGGACAGAAAAAGGAAACCAAGGGCAGCGCCCCGCAACGGCCCTTGCGATGCGGATTCCCAGCCGCCGTGCATGGCGACCCTCCGACGCTCTCGAGGCTCGTCGCCGCTACGGATCGTCCACCCGTCCGTCGCTCCGGTTTCCGTTTCCAAAGAATGAGCGACGAAGATACCGCGGGGCCCGCTCCCTACCGTGAGCGTCGACGACTTCGTTCCCACGGTACGAAAGAGGCGAACCGGAGTTGTTGCGTTACCACTGCTTTCCCCGCCGCAGGACGAAGACAGGAACATCAGAAGGGTCGTCAGGAAACCGAAGTGAACTGTGAGAGACGTTGTGCGGAGCATGCGCTAACTCCTACTTGTACGCGCCTGGGTCAATTGTCGAGCCGGTCGACAATGAAAACCTCCGTGCGATAGGGCATCACGATAACCGAACTGTCACGCCAGATCGGTTGGTATTCCGCCGGGACTTGAACTTGCTGCAACGATCGTCGTGAATTGCGCGTTACGTCTTCTCTCGGCTTCCGCCTTGACCGCTTGCGCTACCTATTCGCACCAAACGTTCATTGGTTACTATGCTCCACCCACTCCTTGACGAAGCCATCGCCAAGGAGGTTGCAACGCTGCAACATGAAATCCAGTTGCCGTACCAGGCTCTCACCGAAGGAGCACAAGAATGCGGCTGATCGGGTGGCGTCAAGGCCGACGAGGTGTCATACACTGACTTACCCATGAAGTTTCTGCCTAGTTCTTGCGTAATTTTGGTTGGAATTGTAGTTTCCGGCTGCGGTTCCGGTGGTTCGGGCAGCACTGATTTTGGCCGAAACCCAAAGGTGGACTCGGCCGACGCGTCCGCACGTGATTCCCGTGATGACGGAGGCTCTAGCAAGCCATTATCGAATACGATCGACTGCTATACGGAAACGTGTAATGCAGTGACAGAATATTGCCTTCTGTCGACCTCCAAGACTGTGACGATGGCGGCAAGATGCATGACGTTGCCCTTAAACTGTCATAGCTGCGATTGTCTTCCGTCCGACATGGATGTTGAGTGGCGAAAGAAGAGCAATACCGCCAATTGTGATGGCGCAATGTACATGTGCTCATCTTCGCAGCACTCGGATTCAACCAACGGGTCGTCTTCTCAAGTCACCTTGGACTGCCACAAGGGCTCCCTCTAAGGGGTCTGCGTGCGCGCTGCCGGTGTCGTTTAAAGTCGCCATCGTGGTCGCCGCTCCGCGCGCTAGCGGTTAGCCATGAGAGCGTTCGGGCGGAACGGGAACACGGTGGCCATAACTCCCATCCCATCGACGCTTCAGTGCAAAACGGCGTCGAAAGCGGCCGATTGTGCAAGGAAACCAGCCCTGGCGCTCGGTTGACATCGCGGCGGCTGTATGATGTCGAACGTTCGCGAGACGAACCTCGATGCCGCCACAAAACCGGCCACCAATTGTGAAATCGCCGAGGAGAATTTGGACCGAACCTGAGGCGGGGCCGCCTTCACAAGATCCGAGAAAACGGGACAGCGAACGCGCCACACCAGCGGTCGCGTGCGCGTGGGTCTCGGCCCGCACCAGCGCTATGACGGAGCAATCGCTTGCCAGCAGCCGAGCCCCGATCGCCCCACCGACCAAACCCGTGATGCCGGTGACGAGGACTACCGCGTCGTTCACACGGGCCACTGTAGAAGAACGATCATCACCTGAGGCCCGAATGGCGTTTGGCGATGAGCGCTTTCCGCCCCCAAGGAGTTGTTTGCGCCCGAAACGCCGAGGCCCACGGGCTCGCACGCCTGCGCCGGCACCGCTGGTTCATCCTTCGCCCGCGGTGCGGCGATTCGTCAGGACAACATGGGTCGCCTGCTCCGTGGAGGCGTGTTCGGTGCACGTGTAGCCAAGGCTCACCGTGTCGATGCCGGTGAGAAGGTGTTCACCCCGGCCGAGAAGCACGGGGGACATCGCGAGGTGGAGCTCAGATCGGTCGGTATTCCGCTGGGACTTGAACTTTCTACAACGATCGTCGTGAATTGCGCGTTACGTCTTCTCTCGGCTTCCGCCTTGACCGTTTGCGCTACCTATTCGCTCGGCTGCCTCATGCTCCTTTCGCTGAGCGCAGGTTGCGCGCTGCCGGACAGTCCACCAGCTGGCACGGACGAGGGGTCAGTCTCGGTGTCCCAGGAGACACCTTGGTGGCTCAAAAAGGGCGAGCGCACGGTTTGGCTACTCTGCCAAAGCTCCGACGAAACCATGCGCCAACAACAGAGTCCGTGGCATTGGCCTTTGCAACTTTGGAGCAACGTCGAATTCGTCATCGAGTGAGACACGTTTGGCGGTGGGACGACCGTTGGCATTTCTGGAACGATCAGGCAGCAAACTACTGCGACTCCCCAAATTTACAAGTACGCGTCATTCAACCTCGGCGTCGAACGTGTGGGGGGTGAATTCACAAAAGCGAAGCGCGAGGTCGTTCTCGAGTCCTCCGATATGACTCAACTTTCCTCGGGGCCCGTAAGAATGTCCGCGGGTGAGAGCGTCGAGGGTGGAGCCGAGTCCAAGAAGCCGGCCACGTTTAAGCGGGCACGACTCACCTTGCCCAATCTCGACCCCAACGCCCCGGAGTCGTTCCCGGGCATCGAAATCACTTACGCGCTCGCTGACAAGACCGAAACTTCGTTGAAGGTGGTCTGCCGCAATCGCACGGATACTACGGACTACGCCTTAGCTATCCCGTGTCGCAACGGATCATCCTGTGGTCCAACGTACCCGATCCGTCGCAGGTAATAGAGTCGAGACCGAGGAGTGGTCCTCCGCAGTTACGTGCGCTTCGCCACTCCGACCGTGACGATGCTGCCGCAGCCGACACGGGCGAACCTATGAGCCTAGGCTTCGGGCAGTTTCGGTCATCATCGTGGTGCCTGGAAAACGCTCCAAAGGTCGCGGGGGGATCCCACCGTTCACCGGGATGTCCCTCGTCGTAGGGTGGATACTCAATTCGGCCACCGCCCTGCGCGAAGAGGGCCAGCTCCGTGGCGCACATCTTGAGCGCAAGAAGCAAGGCTTGCAGGTTGTCAGCACCGAAGATCGTTCCGCCCGCTGCGATGGGCTCGAGGCTGTACGAGCACTGTGCGTCGTGCTCGAACGCAGGTTCTGGCTCCGAAACGCGAATAGTGCCAGGGCTCGCTCGTCCATTGGACCGGGCGAAAACGACCGTCGTCGCGACTAACCGCGGATGCTCACTCACCCCGACAGCGTATTCGCCGCCGAGTGGCGGAACGTGAGGATTCGGGCTTGCTGAAAAATGCGCCCGCAGCTCGCCAGGAGCGGACAGGTCGTCCAAGCGGGGTACTTGCGGTTAGGGAGTCGACGTTAGCGCTCAATGATGCGATCTCGTCTAGATCCGTCCGTCCGTGGTTGCCCTGTGTCTGGTTTGCGGACCGTCGATGGCTACGGCTGATGAAGCGGCCGCGAACGGCCCGGAACCGCTAGCGAACGCGCGGCTCGCGGTGCCCATCGCGCTCGGGTGCAGCGGATTGAAGATCATCGAGTGGCGCGCCTCCGCGGCCGTCGGAACTCTCACCTGACTGACGCCGGAGGGCATCGCCGCCCTCAATCAGCTTTGCCGCACAGCGCTGGAGGTTTACCCCGCGAAGCACGGCCTCAAGTTCGGGAAGCTCCCGGCCACGCTGAGCATCATCGATGGTGGGCGCGAACGCGACGATAGACGCACCCGCGCAACCGGAATGACACGGTTTGGCCGTTTCAAGGCCAACTCGCCCGGTTGCTGGAATTGAGGCCTCTACATGCCCAGCAGCCGTGCCCTCTACATGCGGAACGATCCGCTGAGATCCGACATGGACCACATCGTCGTTACCGGACGTTCGCCAGAACGTTCCTGCACGAACGGAGTCACGTACTGCTCCACCAATGTAACTGTACGGTTTGGCTAATCATCGATCACATCTATGTGTATACCGCATTCAATATCCATGAGGAGCAGCCGCTCCATCGCTCTCGCGAGGATCGCCTTTGCTCGAATCTGCACCCACTCTTGAGAGCCTTAGAGAATTCCTCTACGACCCAGCGCGCTCGGTCCGCGTCGACAATGAAATCCTTCTCGTGCCGAACTGGCGTGCAAGCGGCCCAACCCCTGGCGCTTGCTGCTGAATTTGAACCAAGTCGGATCGTGGAGGACCAGCGCCAGCAACCAAAGGTGTGTGTGGGATCTTTAGCCGATTCCGTACGGTTACAGTGCCATCGTCCACCGGGTGGGACGCCCGCGACCCACGGATCTTTTGCATCACCAAGATCGAAGCCTGCTCAACAAGGAACCACCGCTCGGCGACGGCCAAACACTTACAAGGTAAGTGGCACGTTACGTGCTCCTACCGACGACATGATTAACGGTTCATTCCCCCACCTCCCGTGGGGTCGTCGTCGCGGATCGAAGTACTTTGGCCTCGCCGCTCTGATCGCCGTCGCGGGCGGCGTCGCCTGCGCAACGACCGCCGACGGAACAGGAACAAGTGAATCAAACGTTGAGGTCGCGACCTCCCTCGACACGATGGACGTCGCTATTTTGCTGCCGATTCCGAGCGACGTTGTCGTCCTGCCGGGAATGCTTTCGTTAGCGACGCCGACGTCGGGGGGCACGCCGGTCGTATCCAAAGAAACGTTCAAGTCGATTCTCGATGCCCAAACGGCTAGGGACGCGGAAGGACACCTCGTGAAGAGCGGCATCGTGATGAGTGGCACGCGGTCACCTCTCAAGACAAGAGGGTTGACAAGGGGCGGGCCGTTCGACTTCGGGCTGTACGAGTCTTGGAAAATTACGAGCACACGCCTTGAGCCTTGCGCCGTGACGCCGACGACGAACCACGCCGCGAAGCCTGACCTCGACGTGACTGACCAGTTCGACGCAGCCAAGTGCCGCGCGCAGCTGAACATCGTCGCTCAGCCCGTACTCGGATCCGCGGTGGAGACGGGCCCACGCCCTGAAACGCAATTCGCTTTCGCCGCGGACTATGCGGTTCACCTCATTTACGAACTCACCGAAACCGAAGCTCGCGCGGCGGCCCGTGACCTACTAGCGCTCAAAAACGCATGTGCAGCCAGCGGCAAGACCGATGGCGAGCCTCTTGGGGTTCATCCCTGCTTCCAAAAGGAAATGGCCGCCGCCGCACAAAACCGCGACGTGCAGCCAATGCCTCGGCACGAGCAGCTCGCAAGCTTCATCGGCACGTACGCGAAAAAGCTCGTCAACGCCGCTTTTATGGGCACCGACCTCGGGCAGGACCCGTGGATTTTCTACGCCGGAAACGTGACGAACGGCGTCTTCGAACCCATACGCGTGTTCACTGTTGCGAAAGACCCAAGCTCGGCGCCCATCGACAGCCATGGAAACCGTGTCCGTCTCCCGTTCGACAACGCGCGCTACCAAATGCTCACGCTGGTGATGGCTGGCCAAAGTGACGTTGCGAATCCCATCGTACCGAGCTCGGCGGATGGACTCGACAATATTGTCTATTCGTACAAGTCAGAATTCAAAAGGCGGCTACGGGGCCAAACTTCACCGGAGGAGTCTTTAAACAGAGCAACAACGCTCGAGAGCGTGGCGAAGCTCGCCACGAACATCCACAACCTCGAGAATCCGCGAAAGAACGACTTTTTCTCGGTCGACTGCGTGAGCTGTCATACGTCGACCCAGCATAGTACCGAGTTGCTGGGGCCATTCGGCGCCGTCGCAGCATTCGGGACGAAAAGTGCTGGGTCTCGCTTTTTGCCTATTGGCGGAACGACTACCGCGGTGCATCCCGCGAGTCGGCAAGCGGGGTCGGGGACGGTCGTGAACTTCGCTTATCGATTCAACGAACCAAGCGTCTCGCGACGCGTCGCCTACGAGGCAAGTTTGTCCGCTGCGATGATTAATCATTCCTTTCTCAACGCTGATAACGCCGGTGCGCGCGAAGCTTCATGCGAACAAGCTGAGCTCGAAGCGTGCCTTGAGTTCACCAACGTGACGAACTCGCTGTCCGGGACCGCAGCTCGGCTAAGTCTTACATCGCCCACGACTCAGAAATCTGTGTCCGGAAAGGCGGCTGCTGCCCTGACCTCGTGCCAAAACCTTGTGTGCGTCGAAAAGCGGTCGCTCGTACGGATGACGGCAACTCAGCTGACACGTCTCGTTGGATTCAGAACCGGATTGACGCAATCACCAAGCTCCCCTCAAGGCTCGGCGTCGTCGCTTCCGATAGGCCCCCCCTCCCCAGCCGCGGCGGGCTTGCCCATCGTACCGTCGACAGACGCTGGGGTACCAAGCCGCGATGGCGGGAGTGTCCAAGGAGGGTCCGATGGGTCGTCGTTCGAGCTGCCCATCGGTACGGAGGTATTCGCATACATGCCCGCAGTTTTGCCGACAGAGACCGTCGACGCCGTCATTGCAGGGATTCAGCGACCGACTGACTTCAGGCCATTCCTTAGCGCGAACATGCTCTCGCGCGGAACTGTCAACATCGCGCACTTCAAGATCGACCGATAAGCCAAATTGGTGGGCAGTTCGCTTGGACGACATATCCGCCCGGCGATCACTGCCAACAAACACGAACAGCGCGCCCTCGAGGATGTCGTGCTCCATGGGCTCGCGCACGATGGTCCCGAGCGTGGACGCAACTTTCGCGTGACGAAGGCGCGCTGCCGCTCCCTTGCCAACGCGTTGAGGATGGCGGAACAAGGGCGTGCGCGGCCGTGGAAAAAAGAAGGGCAGCCACGCGCGCTAGCGGCCAGGCCCGTGTCTTGGTCGGATTTCCGAACTCCAGGTGAGGACGACCGCCTGGTGGGCGACCGGTTTCGCGTCTCGCGTGACGACCGACTTGGTAGCAAGACCGTGCACGCTCGTGCGGAGAAGCGAGATCGGGTCGCGACGGCTACGGCTGGACGTAGCAGGAGCGCCCTCCATCGCACACTGCATTCGCCGCCCGATAGGATTCGACCGCCGCGGCCGTGATTCCTCTGCCCTCACGGCACACGCGACTTCCTTCCTCCGCGCAGTGAATCGCTTGGTTGTCGCGGTAACGGGGAGCCTGCGGTGGCGGTGTAAAAAGATATCCGCTAACTCAGTATTGAATTCCGCTCTACCAAGCGGGATGGAAGCGGTTCATTCCCTCCGATGGCGTCGTCAATGGACTTCTCGCGTTCGTCCGCGCGGGAACGCCTCCTCACCGGTCTGTCGCGCTCAATGCCGCCTACGAACAAATGGTTCTCGACCGTCCATCGACGGACTTTCTCGAAATATCGACCACGGTCATTCAGGCGAGTGTCATCACCAATCGCCCTTACCTTGACCCTCCTGCGAAGCGAGGCAACATCGCCACAGATGCCTCGCTCCGACTTGCGGTTCTGGCGCAGCGTGCGCAAGCCATCGGAACGTAACTGTACGGTTTTGGACCTAAACGGATTTTTTGGCAGTGGTTCGGATCGCTATTCGACGAAATCGGTAGCCGCCGTGGGCTTCGCGGGTCGCTTCCACCGGTCGGGTAGCAAGTCGCGCATCGCGTCCGCGGAGGTCTTGTCGATACGGTCGAGTACGTCTTCAAGATAGTCGACGGGATTCACCCCGCAACGCGTGCACGACACGACAAGCGAGTAGAGAAGAGCGAGCTCTTTGCCCGCGGCTTCACTCTGGACAAAGAGAAAGTTTTTGCGCCCGAGAGCCACGACTCGAAGGGCATTTTCAGCAAGGTTATTGTCGAGCGGAATCCGCGCGTCTCGCATGGCGCGACCGAGGTAAAGCATGTTCGACCACGTGTAGTTCGCG
>JANXOF010000063.1 GCA_025353725.1 Polyangiaceae bacterium
ATGGAGCGCGCGAAGAATGCTGGAGCGGTGGACGCGCCTCTTGCGTCCGACGACCTTGTTGTACGCCACAGTCAGCTCGCCGGTGACAGCGTCCGGATGTATCGCCATCACGCGCCGTAGCTCCATGACGTCGACCGGCGAAGGATTGCCGCCTCCTTTGACGTGAGGCTCGATCTCTCCTGTCTCTCGCTTCCGCATTGTCCACCGCTGAAGCGTCCGCCGCGCGATCTCGAACCGCTCTGCAATCTCGACGTACGTTCCCTGACCTGATTCGTACGCTCGCACGGCGCGCTCACGCAGCTCCCTCGGGTGTGGATTTGCCATCATCACAGTGGATCACAAATGTGGCGTCTACACAAGTGGACATAAGAATAAATCAGATCTACAAGTGGAAGAAGGAGTTTATCGCCAACGCGGCGCTCGCGTTCTCAGCTACGGCTGCGCGCTCCGATACGTCGGACCGAGAAGGCGACCTGCTGAAGAAGATTGGAGAGTTGACCGCTACGCGCGATTTTTTATCACGGGGGCTCGGGCGTCTTGCTTGAAATCGCGGCGCTCGATGATCGAGAAAGCTACGTCGTCGCCCTCGCTTCGTCGGCAGTGCGAGCTCTTGCGCGTGTCGCGTTCGGGTCTCGCTTACATGCCCGTCGTGCCCGATGCGGAGGAGTTGGCCCTGATGCGCCGAAGAGACGAACTTCAGTTGAAGCACCCGTTCTACGGCAGCCGGATGCTTTCGTTCACGCTTCGCCGTGAAGGCCGGCGGGTCTTCCGAAAGCGCGTTCAGCGACTGATGTGGGTCATGGGTATCGAATCGACCGCCCCAAAGCCCACCACGAGCAAGCCTCACCCAGAGCATGTAAAGTACCCTTATTTGCTTCGAGACCTACCCATTTGCAGAGCCAATCAAGTGTGGGCAACCGACCTCACGTACATCCCGATGAAGGCCGGCTTCGTCTACCTCGTCTGCGTGATGGACTGGTTCTCAAGGCGCGTGTTGTCGTGGCGCCTGTCGACCACGATGGATACCGACTTCTGCGTCGAGGCGCTCCGCGAGGCCTTGCAGCGCTATGGCTCACCCGACATTTTCAACACAGACCAAGGCGCCCAATTCACAAGCGACGCGTTCACCGGCGTGCTTAGGAAGCACGGCGTCGCCATCAGCATGGACGGCAAAGGCCGATTTCTCGACAACATCTTCATCGAAAGGCTTTTGGCGCTCCGTAAAGTACGAAGAGGTCTACCTGCACGCCTACGACGACCCCAAAGAAGCCCGAGCCAACATTGGCCGCTATCTCAAATTCTACAACAACGACAGGCCGCACCAGGCGGTCGGCTGCATGAGCCCCAAGGCCTTCTACGAACACGACGTTGCAAAGCAAGCGACCAAGCGAGCCGCATGAGCCGTGGAGCTACGGAAGCCCTCGAGTACCCGGCCGCGACCTACGCTTTGCGTCAGGTGACCTACCGCTTGGGACCGCGCGCTGTCGTCTAGCGATGCCAAATTTAGAATGATTTATGATCCGAACACGACCAAGACAGAACACGCAGGCTCCACCTTAGCCTGACGCCATTTTGGTCCGAAGAATGGGGTCCACTTCAGAGTAGTGAAACCGGTGGAATGCGTGGTCGAGGGACTGCCTCGGAGGAGGGGAATCGACCACGACAGCCCGAGGCTGTGAGAAATTCCTCTCCACTTACGCCGCTCAAGCCAATCTTCGACGCAACGTAATTTGCGGGGATGGCTCAAGTCTGTGTTACGAGCCAGCCGTTGCCAGTTGGCTCTCGTTGAACGAAGTTGCGTGACGCTAGGAGACTGCGATGCTGAAAACAAGCCTCACGTTCATTTTGGTCGCGGGATCGCTCTTCGTTTTAGCGAGTGTTTCGGCGCCGAAAAAGGCGTTCGCGCTGTCTTGCCACTTCATGGCCGGAGGGTGTTCATGGGAAGGCGGGGGCGGAGGCGGAGGCGGGGGCGGGGGGGGCGGCTATTCGGGCTGTGCGCCTGGGCCGCTCAAGTGCGATCCTTGCCCTTCGCGCGGTGGCCAAAGTGCAAGCCACCAGTGCTGTGACCGTTGCGGTCAGTGCCAAACCTACAGCTGTGACTGACAGGTGGGAGCGAAGCTATCGGGGGCGCTGTTCATCTTTGTCGCCGTGGGTTTAGTCGCCGGCGGCCGCGTTGTCCTCCGTTCGAGGCCTATCCCATCTCACCTTGCGGCGGCCCCGCTGGCGGCAAGTATCCCCGCGGATGGTGGCTCTAGCGTTGCCACTTCCGGCGTAAAGTACGCGTCAGAATCAGTCTCGTCTCCACTTGCCATCGATCCGAAGCAAGAGTCTGCGGCGGCATCGGCTCGGCGCGACATCGGAGCTGAATGGCTCACCGATTTCGGGCAATCGAACGATGCTGGCTTTCCAGCATGCTACAAATGTTTTCGGGATTACGAGTGCAAACTTGGGGAGGGGTGCGCGATTGATAGGGCAACTGGCCACCTCGCGTGCGTAACGGGAAACTGCACGCGCGATGAAGATTGTCTTGGCGGATGGTCGTGCACTCGCGTCGGGCGCGAACGAGGCATTCTGCGTTGCGTCGAACATGGCTCTGTTCACGAAGGTGAGCCCTGCAACTACGACCCTACCGGAGCACGTTACGCCTGTGAGCCGGGTCTTGTTTGCCTCGACAATCGGTGCGCCGTGCCGTGTCCGGCAAGAGTTTGCAAGGCCGGCCGGGTGTGCGTCGACTCGCCGGACGGTCCCGCGTGCGCGCCGCCGAAAGTAACGTGTCACACAACCGGATGTCCAAAAGGTCTGCGTTGCGAGCACACCGGAGGCGACGACTTTATGTGCGTTGGGAACGTGAAGGGAACGAATTGCTTTCAACACCCGTGCGCAAAGGGGGAATCTTGCCAAGTCGCGTTCGGTCCCCAGGTCGTCGAGTTTTGGTGTGGCACTCTCTGCGATCCGCTCGCGCCGACGTGCCAACCTGGTTTCGTGTGTGGCCAAAGCCGCATGAACGAGACAGAAAGCCTTTGCTATCCTGCGTGTGTCGATCGCGTTTACTGCCCAAAAGGGCAGGTTTGCGGGACGATCAGCGAAGACCGACAGACGTGGGGATGCATGCCTCATCCAGGGCCGAAGCCAAGTCGTGAAGGCACTCCTTGACTAGCCTTGAAGGCCTCCGACCGGTCGGGTTTCGACTTGACGCGTTGAGCGTTCCGCGTCGTCTGAACACCTAATAACCGACCAGGCCGCCCAGTGCGCGTAAGGTGCTCGTTCTTGACCCCTGATTTGCGTGCTACAAAACGAGCCGCAATGAGCGTAGACATTTCCTTTCATCCGCATGCGCGAATGCTGGCCCATCAATGCTGCGCATGACGCGGCTAGTAAATGACTTGAGCGACCTCAACCAAGTCCACGAAACGACGCGGTATGCGATGGCTCAATTGCTCGAACGCATGCGGTAGCGTCGTAACCGTCCGGAAGTCGACGCCGTGCGCGAGTCGTCGCGCGATGGTGAAGTGAGCCGATGAAAAAGCATGCGGCGGAGTGGTGGGCGAAGCGGGTCGAGGAGCTCGCGGATGGCGTCGACGCGGACACGATCGTTAGGCGCTACGGCGTGAAGAAGTGGACGCGGATTGGGTGGCGGTCGCAGTTCCGCGCGACGCCGCTCGCAACGGCGACCCGAGCGCCGCGTCTGCTGCCGGTGGCGGTTCGCGCGGCGCCGCTCAACGCCGTCGTGTCACGCGACAGCGTGCTGGAGGTCGTCGTCGACGTAGGCACCCTTCGCCTTACCTTGCGAGGCGAGATCACCGCAGAGCACCTCGCGGCGCTCGTATCCGCCTCGGCGCGCGCGTGCTGAGCCTCGGCCCCGGCGTTCAAGTCGTGCTCGCGACAGAGCCCGTCGATCTAAGGCGCGGGCACGACGGGCTCGTAACCCTCGTACGCTCGCTCTGGCACGCCGACCCTTACAGCGGCACCCTTTTCGTCTTCTTTGGGCGCCGGCGTGATCGCGTGAAAGTTTTGTTTTTCAGCGCGGGTGGATTCGTTGTTTATTACAAACGACTGGAGCGCGGACGTTTTTGCATGCCGCATGTTCCTGAGACCTCGGCGCATATCGAGCTCGACGCGTCATCGCTCGCAATGCTGCTCGATGGCGTTGACCTGCGCGCCGTGCGTCGCGCGCCGCGATGGGAGCCGACGCGCGAAAAAAAGCGCATCGAACGGATCGACATTCAGCGCGCGTCATGATCAAAGCTACCTCGTGGTTCCACCTGACGACAGCGACACGCGGCACGGATGCGAATGGCGGGATTTCGACAACCATCTAAAGCGCCAACTCGCCACCGTCGAAGCGAAGCTCGAAGTGGTGATGCGAGCCTTTGCCAAGCGCTCCGAAAAATGGGCAAGATGCCGAAGATTGCTCGGCCTCCACGTACACCCGCGGAAGTTGCCGATAGCCGTCTTCAGCAGGCGCTTCTGCGCGCCGATAAGGTCGTTACCGAAGAGAAAGTTGAGTCGGTTCCCGAGGCCCTCAAGAAGTGTCCGGCCTGTGACGGAACGTCCTTTCGGAGCGTCGGAACGGGTAAACCGAGCGAGAGCTACGTCTATGTACCCAGGTGATGTCGACGTCTCGTCGTTCTCCGCGAGGTTGTCGCTTGTCGCTGCGGAGGCTGCGTCATCACAGCCCCTGCGCCGCCGCGATGGAGTGAAAAAACGCGGTACGGCTCGAGCTTCGTGGCTCACCTGGTCGTCTCGAAGTGCCTTATGGTTACGCCGCATTACCGGCTTGAGAAAAGCTTTGCGCGCACCGGAATGCCCGTGGCGCGAAGCACGATCAATGACCTTTTTCGTCGCGCCGGACAGAAGCTTGAACCGCTACGAGCTACGCTTTTTGCCGCTCTCACGGAGGACTTTCTTGTTCATGCCGATGAGACCTCTTTCAAGCTGACGACGCAGACGTCGAAGGCGTTTATTTGGGCCTTTGTCGGTCAGAGCCTCACGGGCTACGCCTTCGCTCTCACGCGTGGTGGCGACCTGCCTCTCGCCGTG
>JANXOF010000089.1 GCA_025353725.1 Polyangiaceae bacterium
TCCGCCGTATTCGCCTGACTTCAATCCCATCGAACGATGTTGGGGCCTGGCAAAGCAACACATTTGCCGTATCGCTCCCAGAAATGCGGCTGCGCTTCGCAAGACGGCTCACGCCGCCCGGCATCGCGTTCGCCCGCATCACTGCCGCGCGTTCTTCGAGCATGCGGGCTACACGTGTCGACTCAAGTGAACTCTGGGATTAGATCGGCGCATGGGTCTGCGGTCGTCCAGCCACGTTTCGGAGCGCGGAGTCGATACTTGTTGATTGTCATCATTTGGGTGGAGTCGCATGGCCGCCACCGTTCTGTTGTGCGCGTGTGATGCTCACGCGTGACTTTCCATCCCGCGTGGCGGTCGAAGGACCGCCGAGCTTTTGCTTCGGCTCGCAGATTCTTCTCGGCCACGCGTCGTGTTTCGACCACCACGTCGAGTTCGCTCAGCACCGGGACGCCGTATTCGTCGGCAAGGCGCATCGCCGCGTGAGCCGCCGAAAGCGGACGTACGAGCGACGAGAGCCGCAGCGTCACCGAGAGTGTCGTGTCACTGTTTCCCGCTCGTTCGACGAGGTCGTCGCTGATTCGACCCCACGCGTGAAGGCGCCTTCTCCCGGGAGCTCGCAGGTGGAAACGAACGACCGCTTTCGCGCCAAGCTCATGATAACGCGCTAGCTGAGATCAAACGGGGGTTCCGCGTCGAATGGCCACTCCGCCTCCTCGTTCACGTCCCAAGACCGGAATTGAATCGCGCGCGCATCCTGCGCGAGAGATCGCGCCACTCGCAGCATACCTTCGCTCTTGTCGGTCGCAAAAATGGTCGACGACGGCGCTGCCTTCGCGATCCGGCGGGCGAGCGCTCCCGTCCTGCATCCAACCTCAAGAATCCGGGCAGTTCCCATCTCAATCATAGGAGCTATCAGTTCGTTGAACATCGCTTCTGACGCGGGCTCGCGTGCGCGGGCCTCCATGCGGTTCGCTGCGGCTTCCGCCTCTCCTGTCAAATCCAAATCTTTGTAGTTCGGAATTCCAATAATCATGACGTAATGATCTGCTATCGTATTGGGTTGTCGTTGATGAGTTATACTTTTTCAACCGCCACGGACGGATCGAGAAAACGGAGGTCGTCTGGGTCACTGGTCAACACGACGGCGTTGCGCTGCCGCGCCACGATAACGACACAGGCATCCACGATGTCGCGCGTTTTCGTTCGAGCGCAAAGTGTGCCGACGGCCTCTGCGAGAAGGCCATCGAATGCGACGATGGTAGAAAATCGGCTGTAGGCAAGCGATCTCAAGAGCACCTGTTCTTGAGGCTTGCGCCATACTTGCGCGAGGACAGGAGCGGGAATCAAAACGGGAGTACGCCGCAGGGTAGCTTCTCTGACGAGAGCTCTCATCTTATCGGTCTTTCTCTCAAAAGCGATCAGTGCGCCGGCATCGAGGAGGATCACGTGCGGAGTACTCGTTTTGCCCAAACCTGTGCAGCTTTACTCGGAAGACCAAGCTCCGCATCCATGGCGTCGAGCGTCTCGACAAGACTGTCTCGTTCAAGCTTTTCAACGAGCGCCATACTTACGTAGGCACTCAGTGTCTTTGCGCGCTGAGACTTGACGGCGCGCTTTGCGCTGCGAAGCACTTCTTCGGGGACCGTCACGGCAACTTTAAGCATCGTCATACTTCTATCCTACCTTTGCTCGGCTCAAAGTATAGTCGAGGCTAGTCAGTCGCCAACAAAGGTAGAAATAGCTGCGAGGGTAGCGAGCAACGCGAGTTTCGCGCTGGAGGCTTGTGAAGTCTGCCGTCTGGTACGGTAGGAGAGCTTTGCGCTAGGGTGCTAACCGATGCGCCGTCCGCTCGACCCGTTACGTCCGCTACATTCATTTGTTGCCATGTTCCCGATCGTTGTCGCGCTCGCTGGCGGGTGTCATCCGCCGTCCGAACCCGGAAGCTGTGCACGCGAGAGCGAAAGCGCCTGCACCGAGTACACCGCGCGCGAAGCTGCGGCCGCCAAGCGAATGTGCGTCAATCAAACGTGGACTGAGCGAGGCTCGTGCCCGAAGAGCGGCGTCATCGGCGACTGCGTGCACGAAGGCGGCGCGGTGGTCGACCACATCTATGCGGGCGCCCCTAATCAGTTTACCGCGGCGACTGCGCAGAAGCTTTGTGAAGCAAAGGGGGGCGTCTGGAGGTCATGAAACGGACGTATTTCTTGCGGGTTCGCAGTCGCGCTGCCTGCCAGCGCCTGAGTGTCTATCACTTGAGTCTGTAAAGAGAACGGAATCGAATCGCGCGGAGCGGCGGTCGCACCGCCTCGTCATATCTACTTGCCAGTTCCGCGAACACCAATGCCAACGGCGGGTAAGCGAAAAATGGAACCTCAGACCAAACAAGTGACGCTCGCGTGCCGAGCGCGGGAACGCCTGACCAAGGACGCGGAGTGTCGACGACAAGCCACTCGCGCGCGTTTCCCGTGCTCAGATGTTGCGCAATGACGTCGGGTGCCACTTTTTCGATATCGTAAATGTGTCCGTGAAACGCGGGTAATCCGAGGTCGAATTCAGGCAGCGCGTAGGTCTTCAAGTCGCCGGCGAGCGCGCGGTCGTGCTGAATGAATTCCTGGAATCTGACGTGGTGGTTCCATCCGAGTGGCCAGAATGCCAGGACGAGCATCATCGCGAAACTCCACACGCAAAGAGCTTTCGCGAGTCGCCCGTTACGGTGCCTCCAGCCCCAGGTAGCCACACGGTTCGCCCGGCCCGACGACGGCGCGATGGCCATGACGACGAAGTTCGTCGCAAGAATCGCAACAGGAAAAATGAACCGTTCTTCCTTGTGAGCAAGAACGTTGTGCAGCAAAAGAAACGGAAGCGTCACCCACGTAATCGGATGACGCGGATGGCGTAACCACGCGAGGCTCGCCGCAAGCAACAGCGCGACAACGACGGGGAAGAAGACGTTCGCGGGAAGGAGCCAGGCGTACGCAAAGGGTAGGCTCCTTCCGAACAGCGTGGCTGCTCCCTCGACGATGTTCGCTTGCAGATACTCCCACGGCGGAAACGACCATGCGCCATAGCCCCAGCGGTCGACGAGCGCGCCCACGCCGACCATCGCGAGCCCTCCGCCTACCAGTGCGCCAAGCGCCCGGAGGTGTATGCGCCCGACGAAGCGAAGCCAGGCGATAAGTCCGAACGTAAGGAACGCCGTCTGAAAACGTAGCTCGAATGCGAGACCTAGGAGCGCGCCGATAAGCAGCTGTCGCGCTAAGGGAAGACGCGGCATATCCCAGCCGGTTTTCGTCGACCTCGCGCCGCGGAGCGCGATGGCCCAGCCCAACGTGAAGGCCGCCATGGAAAGCGTCTCTGACGACGTTCGTACGAACAGGTACGGAAGGAACCCGAGGAGCGTCGCGACCCGGACGTGCAGTCGCTTTTCATCCGCTCCTGAGAGCCACGGAAGGGTGGTTTGGAGGAACAGCGCAAGCGCCGCCCATGACGCGACCCCCGTGAGCAAACGGAAGGCAAACGCGAGGTGAAACGTATCGTGGATGCCGACGGACCCGGCCACACGCGCGACGAGCCAGTAGAGCCATGGTTGCATCCACGGTCGCATCTGCGCCGCGTGCTCCCACGGCAGCATCCATACCGAAGCCGTGCCGAGCTTGAACCAAACGAGTTCTAAGACTTGAAAGTATTCGTCGATATGAAAATACGCGTTGCTAAACCACGCTGTGACGCACGTGAAGCCGAGGTTCGCCGCAAGGTACCGTCGCACGAACCGAGCGGTCTCTTTCATGTCCGCCGCGCCGCGCGGTTCTGCCTTCTCTTGGGGGCGGTTCATAGGTGCGAAGGTCGCGTTGCGTCTAATCGTCCGAGTCGCGGCGCGTGCTTGCGGCGGTTCGCAAGGCCGCAAGGCGCGCTCGAATGCGTAATTCTTCGCCGTGCGCGGTCGGCTCGTAGAGGGTTTCGCCTACGAGCTCGTCGGGAAGATACGTTTCGCCCGGGACCACGCCGTCTTGATAGTCGTGGGCATACTTGTAGTCTGCACCATATCCGCCTTGCTTCATGAGCGTCGTCACGGCATTGCGAAGCTTCATCGGTACGGGCAAGCTTCCGTGCTGTTCGATGAGCGCTTTTGCTCGGTGCCACGCGTTTTTTACGGCGTTCGACTTTGGTGCACACGCGAGATAGAGAGCCGCGTGTGTCAGGGGGTAAAGCCCTTCGGGCAATCCCATGCGGCGGAACGCAGCGTCGGCGCTCGACACTACGACGAGTGCGCGCGGGTCGGCATTGCCGATGTCTTCGCTCGCGAAGATAAGCATGCGGCGCATCACGAAGAGTGGGTCTTCACCGGCCTCGAGCATGCGCATCATCCAATAGACAGTCGCGTCCGGATCGGAGCCGCGCATCGACTTGATAAACGCGCTCACTACGTTGTAGTGCTCTTCTCCCGCCTTGTCGTAGAGCAGCGGCGCATTCTCCTCTGAGGCCGCAAGCAGCTCTGTGGTGATGGATGCGTGACCGCAAGAGCGGGCATAGTCGACCGTGGCCTCCAGCATCGAAAGCGCGCGGCGTGCGTCACCGCGTGCGAGTCGCGCGAGACAGCGAATCGCTTCCGGATCGGCCGTTACGCCGCTTAGCCCAAGGCCTTGCGAGCGATCGTCTACCGCCCGCTGTAGAATAAGGACAAGCGATTCCTCGGTCAGCGACTCGAGGCGAAACACTTTGCATCGCGAGAGGAGCGCCGCATTCACTGCGAACGAAGGGTTCTCGGTGGTCGCCCCGACGAGGGTGATGGTTCCCGCCTCGACATGCGGCAGGAACGCGTCTTGTTGGGCCTTGTTGAATCGATGAATCTCGTCGACAAAAACGAGTGTTCGCTCGCCGCGATACGCGAGTCGCTCCTTCGCCGCGGCGACAATATCGCGGAGTTCTTGGAGGCTTCCGAGAACCGCCGAGAATCCCACGAACTCGGACTTCGTGCGTGTGGCAATCACTTTGCCGAGTGTCGTCTTGCCGACGCCCGGCGGGCCCCAAAGGAGCATCGACGGGACGCGGTCGTTTGCGATGGCGTTTGCCAATAACTTACCGGGCCCAAGGAGGTGCGCCTGGCCCACGTAGTCGTCGACGCTTTCCGGGCGCATACGCTCGGCGAGGGGAACCGCACCTGTCGTGACGGCGTCGCGCCGTGCCGCTGCAGCGAAGAGCGTGCTCGGCTCGAAACCGCTTTTGGTTCGAGGGCGTGTCACGGCCTGGACCCTAGCAGAAACGCAACGCCGCACGATGAGCGGCTGGCGACGCTATTTTCGCTTTCGTCAAGGCGCGCGTCGAGCGAATCGTGGCGACCGAACCGATGAGAATCGCGGGTTCGCCCAGCTTGTGATTTCGTAGCGCTCGCGGCATGAGTTCACTGGTGTCGAGCCCGCGCGCCGTAATCATTCCTTTCGGTGTACCGGACGACGGTCGAGGCTTGGGGCTTGGCCTGGCGGCTTTGGTGCATAGTTTCGCGCAAATCGATGGTGAGAGTGTCGCGCTCGCGCAGCTGCTCTCGACGCGACAGGCGACGCAACCTTCGCCCCGGTATGACCGAAGCAAGCGCGAGCAAGGCGCCGATATGGAGCGTGAGGACCGCGCGAGCGCTTCCGACCAGGCGCGCGCCATGCTCGAGACACGGAATGAGGCCGGGCCTGTTGAGGCGTTCGTTCCGCCGAATGCGTGGAAAGGCCTGACGGGAGCGAGCTCCGCGCCGACGGGAGTGCGTTACGTAGTGACTGGTGTGTTTGAGCCGCCGACGGCGGGCCGTGGGTTGATTCAGCTTCTTGTTTTCGATACGCGGGACGGTCGCACCCGCGCGAGAGTCGAATCCCACGTTGAGAGCGAACACGCGGGTCGTGGCCTCCTTGCTGCGCTCGATGAGCTCTGGTCGCAGCTCGACGGCGGGCTCGGAACGATGCGTGACATCGGCGACCTTTCCTGGGAAGCGCTTGAGAGCGTGCTCCGCGCGGAGCGTTGCTCGCTCCACGATCCGCTTCGCGGCGGTCCTCATGACCGACTCGCTGCGATGGTGCACCTCGGGCGCGCGATCGGAGACGCCCCCGACGCACGCTTTCCGGCAAGCCGCCTCGCCCGCCTCGCCCTCGATGTCGCGACGTTTGCGGCCGCCGACCGAAAGCTCGCGGCCGCCGCACTGCGAGCCCTTCTGAGTGCCACGAACGACGCCCCGTTGAATGCGGACTTGATGGAGGCCGTCGCGGCGCTCACGCTCTGCATGGGTCAAAAAGAGGAGGCTGAGCGTCGGGCGCTGGAAGCTATCGCGGTCGATCCCCGACGACCTCGACTTTATGCGTTGCTTTCTGAAGCGCGCCGGGTGCGGGGCGATTTGCCTGGCGCGCTCGTGGCAATTGAGGAGGGGTTCCTGCACGCTTGCGGGACGAACGACCCGCTTCTCAATACCGAGCGCGGGATCGTGCTGGCGGAGAGGGGAAACGCCTTTGATGCCGAGCGTGCCTGGCGCATGGTTCTGGAGAATTCCTGTCCTCTCTACGCACCGGCCTACACAAATCTAGCGTCGCTCGTGATGGAGCGCCGCGATACGGTCGCAGCGGCTCGTCTCGTGGACGATGCCTTGGCTCAAGGGCCCGCACATCCTGACGTTTTGAAGCGCGCGATTCAACTCGCGCTGGCGGCGGAGCCGGAGGGCTTGGCTCGTGCGGCGCGTGTTGCAAAGCTTGCGTACGCGCTCGTCGAGCAAGTGCCGAACGACGCATGGGCTACGCTTGTCCTCGCTCGAACGCTCGCGGAGACCGGCGATAAGCTCGCGGCTGAGCGTCGCTTTCGCCACGTCGAGCAGATTGCGCCTGGTTCGTCCGTCGCCGCAGAGGCTCAGCGCGCGTGCTTCGCGCTCGAAGATCCGCATGCCTCTCTCGAGATCGACGCGGTTTTACGTGCGGCCTACGAGGCTGCAGCCGCCGATCTCCACACCATTGCAGCACGCGCCCGAAACCTCGCGCTCGCACACTCGGTGTGGCCTGCTTACTTCGCGTTGGGGATCGCAGAGCGTCGGCTCGAGCAGTGGCGTTCCGCGTGTGAGGCTTTCGCCGAGGCGCTGCGCGTCTCACCGGGGTGCACCGCCGCGCATCTCGAAATGGTGGCCGCATTTGTCGCTCGCGGGGAGCCTGGCGCCGCCCTCGAGCACGCCCGGCGTGCCTGTGAGCTTGATGGAGAAACGGCGCGCACGCTCGCCGTTCTCGCTACCGCCTTGCTTGCCTCCGGACAACGCGAAGAGGCCGCGAGCGCTATCGATCGCGCGCTTGCGATGGACGTCACCGACGAAGCGAACCGCGCTCTCGCCGAGCGGATTCGATCCGGCCGCTCAGGTCC
The DNA here is from genome assembly GCA_025353725.1 of Polyangiaceae bacterium. Lineage (GTDB taxonomy): Bacteria > Myxococcota_A > Polyangia > Polyangiales > Polyangiaceae > Labilithrix. The sequence goes on from JANXOF010000089.1 coordinate 7,372, forward strand.
CACCGCGCTCGCGCGTTGGAAAAATACGCTCGCCCGCTGGCGAAAGCGCTAGCGACCCTTGCCTCCGTGTTGCGTCACGCGGCGGCTAACGCGCTCCAAAAATGGCGCTGCCGACGCGAACGAGCGTGGAGCCGCAAGCGATAGCGACCTCGAGGTCGTCACTCATGCCCATGGAGAGCTCGGGGAGACGCGTTGCGCCGCCGTGTAGCGCGCGCAGCGACACAAGAGCTTCAAAAGCGCGGCGTGCGGCGTCGAGCGAGGGAGGGGGCATGGTCATCAAACCGCGCAGGACGAGCGAGGGCTCGGCGTCGACCGATGCGAGGACGTCGAGGAGATCACTTGCGGAGGCTCCATGCTTTTGTGCCTCGCCACCGACGCTGACCTCGACGAAGACGGGAAGCGGCTCGCGGAAGACGCCGCGGCCCTCGTTGGCCGCTCGTTTGCCGAGCTCGCGCGCGAGGGACGAACCGTCGACCGAGTGAACGAAGTGCGCGGCCTTCGCAACCAAGCGCGCCTTGTTCGACTGCAGGTGGCCGATGAAGTGCCAGCGCAGCTCGGTAAGGTCCGCGAGCTCGCAGGCCTTGTCCGCGAGCTCTTGCGCATAATTCTCGCCGAAGTCGCGCTGGCCGCACGCGTACGCCTCGCGAATCAACGCGGACGACTTGAGCTTGGAGACCGCGACGAGCCGGATGCCTTTGGGGTCACGGCCCGCGGCCGCGGCAGCCCGCGCGATACGCTCCGTGACCGCGACCAAACGTGATGGGACGCTCGTACTCTCGCTTTCGGAAATCACGTCTTCAAGCGCATCGTTCACGGCCGCCTCCGTCGAGCTCGCCACACCATGACGTCGGAGTCTTGTGCGAGCGGACCACCCTTGAAATCGCCTTGAATCTCGACGGTTTCGAACCCGTTGTAGTGCAAAAGCGCCTCCCACTCGCGAGGGAAGTATTGGCGTTGCGCGAGCGGCACCATGAACGGCTCTTTCCCGCGCGCCTTCGGCTCGAAGCACATCGAAACAAACAAGATCTGACGCAGCCTGTCGTAGTCAAAAATCTCGCGGTAACCGACCAGTCCCGCCGTTGGGTGGACGAATGGCTTCATCGCGTACGACGTCCCGGGGTCGTCGGCGAGGTCTTCGAGGATGGGCATCGACAGGTCGAGCACAAGCTCTCCTCGTGGCTCGATGTGGTCGCGGACGCGTTCAAGCCAGCTCTCGACGTCCTGCCGAGTGTACAAGTGCAACGCCGTATTAAAAGGGCAGATGACGAGCGGGAATCGCTGGTCCAACCGCACCTTTCGCATGTCGCCCTTGCGGACTTTGACCCGAGCGCGAAGCTCTGGAGGCTGCCGCTTTAACCGAGCGCGCAAGTCGGCGAGCATGGGCGCCGACTGGTCAATGCCGAACACAGTTGACCCTCCGCGCGCCATGGGAATGGCGATGCGGCCGCTCCCAATTCCGTACTCGAGAACTCGCTCATGCCGTTTCGCGAGATGCGTGTAAAACGCAACATCTTCAGTTCGCTTCGCGTAACTGCACGCGTAGTAGGTGGGATCCTCGAAGTGGGCGCGCGCACCCGCCTCGAGTTCGAGGTCTCTTTTCAGGTGACGCTCAGGTCACGCCGGTGCGGGCGACGTGCTCAATCCACTCCTGGACGACCTCGTTGCTCGTGCGGTCAAAGCGCACTTTGCCCGCCGCAATTTCGCGTAGCGCCGTGACGGCGGCCTTGTTCTTCGAGTGAACGAGCGGAGCCGCACCCTTCATGAGCTGGCGGGTTCGACGTGCCGCAAGGATCACGAGGGCGAAGCGGTTTTCCTCACGCTCTAGACAGTCTTCGACGGTGACGCGCGCCATGGCATGCTCTCGTTCGTGACGATGGGCCAAAAGAAGCCCGATCGCGTGGGCCGCGAACGCTAGTCGCGCTGTATGGACCGCGCAAGCACTTCTAAAAGACCAACCAATTCAAGTACTTAAAAGTGCTCTTTCGTGGCGCACTCAGCCCGCAACAAGCTTTCGCGGGCCGCTCTCGAACAGGATGTGGGCGCGGCCGGCTTCGCTCCCGACCACGACGCCGGCGCCAAACTTCGGGTGCTCCACAACGTCGCCGACAGCCACTTTTACTGTCGCCGAGTAGGCACTGCGCGTTCCCTTCGCGGCCGCAAGCGCGCGGTTCCAATCGCTGCCGTTCGGCGCTGCCGGAATCGACCCGGAGGTCCGTTCGATCGCTTTGCCCCCCGCGGTTCTGTCGTGCAGCTCGCGAACGGTGTCCGCGGCGAGCCGTTGTAACCGCTTGCGAGCCGCCTCCGGGTCGCCCAAGCGGCTACTCACGCGCGTGCGCAGGCGGTCCAACCGCGCCGAATCCTCCTCGGAAAGCGGATGAAGGTCATCGTCTGCGACCGTGAGGAGATCACGAACCTCGGGGTTGAGTCGGCCGCCGGCGTCGTCGAGCATTCGACGCAATTTTGCTAGAAACTCGCTCGGCGACCACGCCGAAGTTCGCGGACCGGCAACCTCTTCGTACGCGTGAAGGAGCAGAAACCGAGCCTGCGACGGGTAGCGTTCGTGCAAAACGGCCCAGCCTTGCTCGACGGGCATCTGACTCGACGCATTGCGCGTCCAGATCGCGTAAACGATAGAGCGATCGCTACTTTCTCGCGTGACCTCGACGCTTTTTTTCGAGACGCCTGGCTCGGTCTTCTGGTCGTCGATGTCCTCAAACATGGGAGCTATCGGTCGATCAGGTGGTGCCGGTCGCGCCGAACCAGGCCTCGGCGATGGCATAGAGCGTATCTTCGCTCGCCGCGTCACCTTCGGGCACGCCGTTTGCGGCGCCAAACGTGTACACGATCCGGCCGACGGGGACGCCCTTGACGAGGACGGTGAACGTGTCGTCACCAAGCTCTTGAATGGCGTAGGTAGTTCCTTCGAGTGCGACGGTCTTGGTTGCTACGTCGGCGACAGCGGGAGAGGTCGTCATGCGCGCGTCTCTAGCACGCCCGACAGCGCGCAAAACGCGGTTTCGAAAGCGTTTGCGCGTCCGTGCTTCCCGTGTCAGTCCCGAGGCCGAATGGAGCCCACGATCTCGCCGTGGCCGAAGGTCTGCAAGTGCGGCGAGACTTGGTCGCGAACCGAGTGGCCCGAGCTCCCGCCGATTGGCCGTTACTTTGCCGGAACAGACGGGTGGATGGAGCTCCGAACGTGCGTTTGCGGCGGGACGCTGGTCGCGACTGCGGTAGCGCTTGGCGAAGGTGAGGCTCGCGGGATCGCGTCTTCGCCGTCCTCGGTTTGAGCGCGCGTCCTCGGTTTGAGCGCTCGAAGCAGGAGCACTTCGCTACGCTGACCGTGCTCGGCATGAAAGGCATAAAAGACACGCCAAGCGTACCGCCTCCACGCCCCTCGCAGGCGCATCGCTCCAGAGAGCAGCTCGCGGACTACTTGCTCGAGATCGGCGCGACGCTCGCCTCGTATGGCTGCCCGAGTTACCGACTCGAGGACGTCATACGCCTCGTCGCCGATGTCGAGGGGTACCGCGCCGAGCCGTTTGCGCTGCCGACCGGGCTCTTTCTCCGCGTGGTCGAAAAAGAGCGCGGCGTTGTTCCGGTTCCCGAAGTGCATCGCATGACGCGCCTCTCCGATTGGGGCGTCGACCTTGACCGCCTGACGGCCGTGGATGCGCTCTTCAACGATGTTGTCGAGAGGCGGACGACGATCGAGCAAGCGCGCGCTCGGATACGCGAGATCGTCAAACGTCCGCCGCTGTGGTCCCCCGAGCTCGTTTGGGCCGCGACCACGGTAGCCGCGGGAGCCGCCGCGGTCTTTTTCCGCGGACAGCTCGTCGACGTGTTGGTGGCTGCTGTCGTGGGTGCGGCCATCGGCGGTACCCGCGTGCTGCTCGATCGAAAGCCGGCGCAGCGGTTGCTCTCCGAATTTCTTGGCGGCCTTTTCGCCGCCGTTTGCGCGTGGCTTGCGACGCGCCTGTGGCCGTCGGCGTCACCGGAGGTGATCGTCCTCGCCGGAGCGATCTCGTTATTTCCAGGCATGACGTTCACGACGGGGTTGGCTGAGGTGGCGCAAAAGAACCTCGTGTCGGGCGGTGCGCGGCTCATGGAGTCCGCGGTGACACTGCTCATGATTTTGTTCGGTGTCGCGCTTGTGGCAGGGGTCGAGAAGCTTGCGGGGATCACGCTTCCGCTCGGAAACGCCATTCGCGTAGGACTAGGCTTGCCGTACCAGGCCGCGGCGCTCGTGGTCTCTTCACTCGCGTTTGGGATCACGTTCCAAGTTCCGCGCCGCTACATGTGGGCGGCTCTCGTGTCAGGCGCGACCGGCTACACGGTGACGGCCCTCGCCGTGCGCTACCTGCCCGAAGCCCCCCACGTCTCCGCGTTCTGCGCGGCGCTCGCCGTCTGCGTGCTCTCGAACGTGCTCGCGCGTGTCACGGGCCGCCCTTCCCAGCTCTTCCAGTTGCCCGGCATGATCTTGCTCGTGCCTGGTAGCTTCGGCTTCGTAAGCCTAGGCCAACTCCTCGCGAAAAAGCCCGAAGAGGGCGTGCAAGCGGCCTTTACGATGGCGTTCGTAGGCGCCGCGTTGGTCATCGGAGTTCTCGTCGCAAACGTCGTCGCCCCCGCCCGCAAACTTCTCTAGTTCGTTGCACTCTGCGTCATCCTACTTTTTGGTGAGGCACTGGGGCTTGGGGTGGCGGGTGCCTCGTGCGTCGACTGTAAACGGTGTGTCGCACTCTTCGCGCGAAAGTGAGCCGCTGACGACACCGCGAGGGGACCGCCCTGAGCCTGTAGCGGTCGCGATGGGCGGGTTTCGCTGAACGCCAATCACGATGGCCGACTCGCTCTCCGCAGGCGTCGTCGCTCCTTCGGCGGTGGGGGCGCGCGTCGGCGCCGGGTCTGGCGCGGTCTGCGCCCAACGAATTTTGAACAGCAAGCTGCCCCCTAGAACGACTACCCCGCCCATGACGATCGCGAGGATCCGCTTCGCTCCGTGAGGAAGCGCGCGAGCTTGGTAAGCCGCGCGCGGCCTTACGGTAGCCGAGGGCGTTTGGGGGTCCGAAGCGAGCATCGTTTCCCGCTCGTCGTCGCGTTCGGCGCTCGTCGCGTCGGCCTCGTCGCTTGCCCCGGCTGCCTCGTCGCGATCGCTCGGCACGACGCCACTCGTCATGTCGGTGAGGCCCGAGGGGAGATCACGCCAGGACATCGGCGGCGGAATCGAGCTCGACGTCTCGCTCTCCACGCGATCAACGAGGTCCTGCCGCCAGTCGATGGTGTCTCCGGCGACCGCGTGTACCCACGCCCCGATCTCGCGTGGCGTTGCCACGGCGAGCGCGCCCTCGAGAGCGGTTGCCATTTCACGCGCCGACGACCACCTGTGGTCAGCGTCGCGCTCGAGTCCCTTCATGACAATCGCATCGAGCCCATGGGGGAGGTCGGCCACCAAGGAACTCGGACGACGCACGTCTTCGTTGATGATCGCGTAAACGAGGGACGGAACGTCGTCCGCCTTGAACAGGCGCTCCCCCGTGAGTGTCTCCCAGAGCACAACGGACGCCGAGTAGACGTCCGCGCGCCGATCGATGGCGCCTTTGGCGAGCTGCTCGGGCGACATGTAGGCGACCTTGCCTTTGATCTGGTCGGTGCGTGTCTCTTGAACGCGGTTGGTAGCTTTGGCGATACCGAAGTCGAGCAGACGTGTCACGCCATCGACACCGACATGAACGTTTTGCGGCGATACGTCTCGGTGAACGAGTCCCAAGGGCTGCCCCTTCTCGCTCTTTGCGTCATGCGCGGCGTGAAGGCCCTCGAGTGCGCCCGACACGATAGCGACCGCGAAGCGTGGTGGTACGCGTTCGCCGCGTTCGCGCACGTTGCGTACAATGCGCGAAAGCGTCTCGCCCGCCTCGTACTCCATGACGAGAAAGAGCTCGCCATCGTCCGAAACAACATCAAGCGTAGCGACGACGTTCGGGTGGCGAACGCGCGCCGCGAGCCGCGCCTCTTCGAGGAACATCGAGACGAATTCAGGATCTTTCGCGAGGTGCGGGTGCAAGCGCTTGATCGCCACGGTGCGCGCGAACCCAACCGGGCCAAGGAGACGCGCAAGATGCACGGTCGCCATACCGCCGGCGGCGATCTCGCCGTACAGCGCGTATCGCCCCAGGCTTCCGCGGTAATCCGCGCTACCGTGTTCCGCCACTTGACGCCGAAGATACCACTCTTGCCGAAGGCCTGAAACCGGCAGCGGGACCGTTTCGTGTCGATCCATCTGTCGCGCGTCTTGCTTGCCGTAACGCACGCTCGGGTCTACGTCCCCCCACGTCATGGCTGTTTTTTCTGCCTCGCCCGTCAGCCGCTCGAACTCTTCAAACTTCTCGAACCTCGCGAAATTTGCGTGGGCCGTACTCGCCTACAACCTGCTCGTCATCGCGTGGGGTGCGTTCGTTCGCGCGAGCGGGTCGGGGGCCGGGTGTGGGCGTCATTGGCCTCTCTGCAATGGTGAGGTCGTACCCCGGGCGCAGAGCATGGCTACGGTGGTCGAGGTCTCTCACCGCGTGACGAGTTTTCTCGCGCTTGCCGCTGTGGTCGTCATGATGGTCAGGACACTGCGCACTGTGCCGCGCGGCCATCGGGCTCGTCGCGCTTCGATTGTGTCGACCGTTTTTATCTTCGCCGAGGCACTCATTGGCGCCGGACTCGTCCTCTTCGAATTGGTCGCGCACGATGCGTCAATGAAGCGAGGGCTGTCGATGATTCTCCACCTCGGAAATACGTTTCTCCTCCTCGGGGCGCTGACCGTGACGGCGTGGACCCTGACCGTGGAACGCAGCCCGAACGGTTCTGCGCCACGTCTCGAGTCGCGAACTCATTCGCTTTTGAAGGGTATGGTCGGAGCTGCGCTGGCAGCCGTTCTCTTCCTCGGAGCGAGCGGATCGATAGCGGCGCTCGGCGACACGCTTTTCCCCGTAAAGTCGCTCCGTGAAGGGCTTGCGCAGGATCTCTCGCCCCTCGCTCATACGTTTTTACGCCTGCGCTTGCTTCACCCCTTCCTCGCGCTCGCGACGGGCGCACTCGTTTTTTTGAGCGCTACGCTCGTCCGAGCGACGACACGCATAGCGCGCACTCGCTTGCTCTCACGTTTGGTGACGGTGGCTTTCGCGATGCAGTTCGCGGTCGGCCTTCTCAATGTTTCGTTGCTCGCCCCGATCCCGATGCAGGTCGCCCACTTACTTATGGCCGACGCGATGTGGATAACGCTTGTTTTGATGGGGTGGGAGGCCGTCTACGGCGCCTCGCGCGAACGGCATTCATCCCACACGCCAAACGCGCGCGAGCTTAGCGAGGCGGCTTACCCGCCCGCTCGTCAGCCTCACTGACCGAGGCGAGGCCCGCAAGGTCGGCGAGGCGAAGCGGGTGGTAAGGTGGACGCGGCGTAAACGGAATCGACGCGTCGAAACCGCGCTCTGTCAGCAGTTTCGCGCAGAGTGCGACGCATCCTTTCCCTTGGCACCAGCCCGTGCCGAACCCTGTGTAGCGCTTGAGCGACTCGATGTCGTTGTGGCCGCGTGTAATGGCGTCCTCCAGCTCGTGGAGCGTGACGTCTTCGCAGCGGCAAACGAGTACTTTAGCCATCGCAGCGGCGCGGATTCGCTTAGTTGCCGGTGTATTCGCAGCGTGCGTCGCACGTTTCGAAGACGGTAATCTGCGCGAGCGAAGGAAGCTTTGGTTTCATGGCGTCCCAAATCCACTTCGCAAGGTTTTCGCTCGTGGGGTTTTCGAGGCCGGGCAAGTCGTTCAAGTAGTTGTGGTCGAGCTGCGCGTGCAGAGGCTGCCAAATATCGTAGATGACTCCAAAATCGATGAACCAGCCGGTGTCGGGGTTCACGGGGCCAGCGACGGTGAGCTCGATTTTGAAGGAGTGACCATGGAGTCGCTGGCACTTATGGCCGGCGGGCACCTTGGGGAGCTTGTGGGCGGACTCGAAACGGAATTCGTGGACAAGGCGAACATTCACAGTCGCCGAGCATACCACGACAACCGTCTCAGCTCACTTGCCCGGGCGTCAGCGTTCGGGTACACCCGCTACCCCCCGAGGAGCACCTATGTATCTCAACCTATCTAAAAAACCTCGCAAGTCGTCCCGCGGCAAGACCAAACGCTACCGTGCAAAGCTTGCCGCTAAGGATCGCGGTCGTCGGTCGCGCGTTTACCAAGCTCACCGCTGCACCTAAATTCCGCTTAGCTTCGTCACGTTCGGCGGACTCGCGAGCTGCGCCTTCGAGGAGACGCGCTCGATCGCAGTCCGCATGTCTCCGCCGAAGCAGCGTCGTGTATGTGACCGGTTATGATTGATTACGACGCGAAGTCGTGGGTTCGCATCCTGTTGCGCGTACGGGGCTCTGTCGCCCCGAGACTCGTCGCTCGGACGCTCATGACGACTACGCTCGGCGTCCTGGCTGCATACATGTATGGCCACTTTCGATTTCACACGCCCGCAGTCGCTCACACCATGATTGGAGCGGCGCTCGGCCTGCTTCTGGTGTTCCGAACGAACGCATCGTTCGACCGATGGTGGGAGGGCCGTAAACTGCTGGGTGGCATCGCGAATCGTTCGCGCGATTTGACACGCCAACTCGTCGCCTACGTTCCGGAGGGTTCGCGCGCTCTCGCCGCCGACGCGACCCGTCTTTTGGGCGCCTTTTTCCCGTTGGCGATGCAAGGCTTGCGCGGCGAAACAGACCTCGCGAAGTCGGGCGCGCCGCTCACGTCCGGTGAGCGTGCTTCACTCGAGCCGTTGACTGCCCGCGCGACCGTCGTCCTCGCGTGGATTACGAGCCGCGTTGACGCCCTCGCGAGAAACGGAGCGATCACCGAGGCACGGCTTTTGGCGATGGACGCAAATCTCACGGCCCTCACCGATTTTCACGGAGGGTGCGAACGCATTGCGCGCACACCCATTCCGTTTGCTTATGCGCAGCACATTAAGCTCTTTGTGACCCTTTGGTGTTTCACCGTCCCCTTCGCCATCGTTGATGCGATGGGGGGATACACCTGGATTGCCTCTTCCATCCTCGCTTTCGCGCTGTTCGGAATCGATGAAATCGGCGTCGAAATCGAGGATCCGTTTGGGTACGACGCAAACGATTTGCCTATCGATCGCATCGTCGCTCACGTCGAAAAGACGATGGCCGACATTCGCAGCTCGTCGCTCGGATGAGACCAGACGAGCGCTCGCGAACCACTTAGGCGCTGCTGCTGCCCTTTTTTAGCTCTGTGAGTACCAACTTAGCGACCTGTTTCAAGGTGTCGAATACGCCTATTCCGGTCCGTGCGACGGCTTCGAAGTCGGGCACGTTGGTCGGATTCAACATTCCGCGCAGCTCGTCGACAGACGCCACGTTTGGCAGGTCTCGCTTGTTGTACTGCACGACGTACGGCAGTTTATCAAGCAAGTAGCCCTGCTCGGCGAGGTTCGTTCGAAGGTTCTCGACGGATTCGAGGTTTGCCTCCGTTCGCTCGACCTGCGAGTCGGCAACGAAGACGACGCCGTCAACACCCTTCAAAATCAGCTTCCGCGACGCGTCGTAGAAGACCTGCCCAGGCACCGTGTAGAGGTGAAAGCGCGTTTTGAAGCCACGGATTTCACCAAGCGACAGAGGCAAAAAGTCGAAGAAGAGCGTCCGCTCCGTCTCCGTCGCGAGGCTTATCATTTTGCCTTTCGCTTCGGGGTTGGTCCGCTCGTAGATGTATTGGAGGTTGGTGGTCTTTCCGCAAAGGCCGGGACCGTAGTAGACCAACTTACAGTTGATCTCGCGTGCCATGTAATTGATGAAACTCATCGCTTGATCTCGCGCGCGTTCATCAGTCGTTGAAGAGGTTGTCGATGTCTTCGTCCGTAATTTCGGCGAACGGAGAATCTGCCCCGGGTTCGTGGACCTTCTTCAAGAGAGACTCGAAGATGTGATTGAGCTCCTCGCTGGCTTTTTTCACCCGGAGGCGAACGAGGCCGAGACTCGACCGCGCGTCGAAAATTACGACCAGAATGACGCGGTTTCCGACGAGCTGGATGTGAATGTTGGCTTTTTCGCCCTCGTGGAACTGGGTCGCAAACTCGTTCTCTTTGAGGAGTTTCGCCATTCCACCCGTCGCCGCAATGTTGCCGGCCGTGAGCGAGGCTAAGCTGGTCGTATCGACGTTTTCGATGTCGCCGGCGGCAGCGATGAGCTGACCGTTCTTGTCGACGATGAAAACGACCTTGGCGTTCGCGTCGCGAACCAAACGGTCTACGACCGTCTGAATCTGATTGAACTCCTCCTCGTACATCACCATCTGCGGACTGGCCATCGAACCTCTCGCGTCTTTCGTGCCTCGCATTCGGTGTGACTTCGGCGCCGTTCAGTCAACGGGCCGCAGAACCAAGTGCAGGAGACCCCTCAGTACTATCTGAGTCTAGGTTCGGACAGCAAGGGCATGCGAACGTGATTCGTCGCCGACGGAGCCGAGACCTTGCCCATTCGCATAAGTCTCGCATTTTCGTCGGCGATGAGGCGCTCGGTTAGGTGGCCACCTCGAACGTCGTGAGCGCGATGAGGCGTCCAGACGCCGACTTTCCTACGACGACGAGAATGACGGGGCCCGTGACTTGATCGCCATTTGGAGTGACGTCGAAGCTGAAAACGCGAAGTCCCGTAAGATTCGACTGCATGATTCGTCGTGCTTTCACGTAGGCCTGCTCCACGTTCTCGCCGCCGTCTTCGAGCCTTGCGAAAAGCTCGTCGAACGTTTCGAATTCTTTCACCGTCAGGTGGGCGATCGTGCGGGGGGCGAGGTCTTTGTTGAGCTTGCGGTCCAGCGCTTCGATGGATCGCCCAAGGTGCTCCACGACCGCCGCCGTGGTGACCTCGCCTGCGTCGCGCGCGTCACTGACCAGGGCCGACCAGTCGTACTCGCTCTCACTGACGTACTGCGTTCCACGAAGTGCCTTTTGCAGGCTAGAAACCAGTGCAGAATCCGTCGAAGGGCGGCTTAGGGCGGTCTCTGAGGAAGCGCTTTCGTCGGGGCTTGCTGACTCGTTCGAGCAGCCGGGCATCGCGGTAATCAGGACGAGGGCCGCGGGCACAAATAGGGATGAGTAACGCATGGCGAGATCGAAGCTCCGTAGTTTGGTGCGAAAGTGTCGCTTATGTGAGGTAACGTCGGGTGCTATGACGCACGAGCTGCGGGTGCGCAAGTGACGTTGCGAATCGTTCGGCTCCCGGGCGCGACCTCCGCCGAATTGGTCGCGTCTTCCCGAAACGCGCTCGACTGCGGGCTCTCCCATGCCGCTTCGTTGCGCCTCGCGGTTCCGTCGATCAGCGCCCTGATTCTTGGAGCGATGCAGCGTTTCACCGAGCTTGATGCGGCGCACGTCGATCCGCACTTGCAGGTGATGCGCCGCGGTTCGGGCGGTGGCGAGGTCGTCGTCGGACCCGGAACGGTGTGGATGCAGCTCGCGCTCTCGGAGTCGAGTGCGCTGCTTCCGTGTCCGCCGTCACGGCTTCTCAATCGCTATGTGCGTCCGCTTCTCCGGGCGCTGACGAAGCTTGGCGCGCTCGCGCACTACTTCGACCGGGATTGGGTCAGCGCGTCGAACGGGGGCATCAAAGGCCCGGTAGCCCAGCTTGCCTTCGCGCATGACGCAACGACCGGGCGTGCCCTTGTCGAGGCGTTCATTGGAGTCACTACGCCGTTTGCCGTTCGCGCAAGGCCGTCCTTTTTGGGTCAAGCGCCGCTCACGTTGCGGGAGCTTGGCGTGGCGCCCGATGGCGATAGCGACGCCGACCGCGTCATCGACGCGCTCGTTCGCGCTTACAGCAATGCCTACGAGAGTGGCGCGCTCGCCACCGACGGCCCGCAGCCTCTCGCCGACTCGCTCGAATCGTTCGACGTGGATGACGACCCGCGACGAGACCTCGCCTGGGTTGCGACCCGCGAAGATGCCATCGGAACCGTGGCCGCAGGGTGCGACGCCACGGGCCGTTTCCGTGTAGGGGGTGAACTTATGGCGTCGCGCGACGCGCTCGCGGCGCTGGAGGACGAAGTCATGGAGGCCTCGACGCGCGGCACGGTCGACGGTGCGCGGATCGACCGTGCTCTCACGAAGTTAGGCGCGCCCGGCGTTGCGATGTTCGGCGTGCGAAACCTTCGATCGCTCCGTGACGTGATTGACGAAGCGCTGATCGCGGGCAACGGGTACTAAAACCGTCCGCGCATCCAGGCCGTGTAGCCCGTGATGTGTTTGGACGGCGGAGGGGTATCCACGGCGTGCATGGTGTCGACCGCGTAACTCAATTCGCTAATCACTTGCAGGTTTTTGGTCGGGTTCAGTCCGGCCATCAGCGTGAAGGTGTCACGCGCATTGTCTTTGACGGAAGAGTCAGTCGTGTACGTGTCGAACCGAACCCCTGCGAGTGCCCATTCGGTCAAGTCTTGTTCGGCGCGAAGGTAAAGTCCGCGCTCGTTCATATTTCTCGGTTCGTCCGAGAACGTCGCAGGAATCACGGGTAGGGCGAACCCATACTTCACGCCCGTATCCATGTTTTGAGCGAATAAAAGCTCGCCGTAAGCGCGCGTGTTTCCGAGCTTTGGGAAGAACTTGTGGTCGAACGTGGCGCCGATGTTCACGCCTTTTCGCGTGAAATTTTTGATACGTAACTGCGCGGGGTCGACGCGTTGCGAACTCCCGAGATAGCCCCACAAGCTGAACGTCAAGGGGCCGAGCTTATAGGACGCCATTCCGAAGACGTCCTTCGAGCGATTGAGGTCCGGGAGCAAGACGAACGTAGGCTCACCGAGGCGCTGCCCGTTGAGTACGCCGACGTTGGTCACGAGACGCTCTTTGAGGGCGATCGTCTTGACGCCAACGCCAAGATCGCGCTCCGTCGGAAAGAAGTTTTGCGACGCCCAGCTTCGCTCAATGAAGGGCCGCGTCATGGACGACTCAAGCAGCTCTGCACGGAAAGGAACCTCGAACAAGCCGCCTTTGACTTCGGTGCGGATGTCCTTTGACCACTGAATCTTACCGACCGCCTCGGCGTTGCGCGCGATCGTTCCCTGGGTGGCCGACGGGCCTCCCGCGGGAAAGACGTCGACTTGAAGAAAAACGCGTAAGAAGTCGTTTTCGTAGAATGTACGGAGGCGCGTCCGGCGCAGGCGAAACAGGTTTGTGTTCGTCGTTGTCCCGTCGGGTTTCGCAATAATGCTGTTCGCGCCGATGCCGTCGGGAAGCTTGCCGCTCTGGAGGTTCGGCGACGCGGCGTCGTTGACCGACTGAAGCAAGTACTGAAGCTGGACGTAGCCTTGCACCTTGAAGTGGCGAAGCGGACCGAGGTCCGTTTCAAGCGTTTTTAGGCGCGCTTCATCGAGTGCCAGTTGCGCCTCGAGCTCGCGCATGCGCTCTTTTGCTTGACCAAGGTCCGGGCTCGTCGCGACGGCTCCAGGGAGAGCCGGTGCCGCGATGGGTACCGCCGGCACGGGCGGCGGTAGAATCGGCGGATCGGCTCCGCTTGCGGGGCTCGGCTCCCACGTCTGCGCGGGCGCGGGTTGGGGAAGCCCTTGGGCGCTGGCGTTTGTTGGCCAGAGCGCCCCCACCATCCCCAAGGCGTTGACGAACGAGAACCGGCCGAGCGCCATCCGAACACGATGTTTCACGAGGCCGGACGTACCAACTTTCAGCCTTCTCTACGTGACAATTCCGTAACGGAAGTGCACCAGTTCGCCACGACGGTTAGTAGTCGAAGGTGCTTCGCGGGTTGATCGCGCTGCTGTTGGGCTCGGGATAGAACTCGAGGTGCATGTGGGGACCGCTCCCGATCCCCGTATTGCCTACCTTGGCAATCACTTGTCCTTTTTTCACGCAATCGCCGGTCTCGACGAGAATCTTGCTGTTGTGACAGAACCGTGTCGACGACCCATCCGGGTGCCGGACCCAAACGACCGAGCCACAGGCACCGCGGTTGTAGCCGACGTCGATGACGCGGCCGTCTTCGGCAGCTAGGACGGGAGTTCCCGTGGAAGCCGCGATGTCGATTCCTGCGTGTCGGCGCGAGCAGCTATCGCGGCAGTCCCCAAAGTTGCCCGTGACCGGCCCGTGCACGGGTTTGATAAAGTGAGGCTCGAAGCTCGAATTCGACCCGCAGGACGACACCGACGCCGTCGGTGCTTCGACTCGGTCCGGCGTGGTGGTGGTTTCATAATGTGCGTCGCGGGTATCGACCCAACCCGAGATTCCGCACGCCTGACCGCCTACGCCGCGCTGTTCGGTGGCGAAGGTGACAAAGTCGAAGCCGTCCGTGTGCGTCGGTACCCACGAGAGCTTGTACGACCCATTCGGAAGGATGCACTTGCCAAGGTCGGAGGCGACGCGCGAAGAACGAAGTACGGCGCCCTCCGTGGTCCGTCGCTCCGTATGCAAAGGGTCGACGACGTCATCGGTCTGACCTCCGCTTGCGCCTCGCGGTGAACCTCCCGCCGTAGGCGCCGGGCTTTGACCTACGGCCTTGATGACAAGAATGTGTTGCGTGACGACGGCGCTTGCGTTCGATTCGGCTTCCTCGAGGCCGTCGGTGTTGCAACCGACTACGCTCGCGACGGCCACGACGCCTGCGGAAAGTACGAAAAACAGAGACGAAACGGACGTTGTTCTCACAATGCACCTGCCTGTGCGCAGTGGTAGTTGCGCAGATTACGTAGCTGCACGCATCGGGCCATGTCGCACTGGGCAGATTTAGCCTCAAACGGCCGCTTATACCTGCCTACAGTGGACCCGCATTTTCCCGTCGAGGTGGATAAAAGAACCACCCGTGCGGGCCTTGGCGGCTTCGAGGTGACCTACGTAGCCCGAGCCTTCGCGCCGCGTTCCCACACGCGGGCTTCGCGGAAGGTTCGAACAAGGTCACCATCGAGATGCTGGTCCTTCACGCCAAACTCCAAAATGTCGATGGCGCGTTCGACGGGGAGGGCCTTCTTATAAGGGCGGTCACTCGCCGTCAGCGCGTCGAAGATGTCTGCGATGCTCATCATCTTGGATTGGACCGGAATCTCGTCGGCGCTCAATCGATTCGGATAGCCCGTCCCGTTTAGGCGCTCGTGATGCGCCCCGGCGATCTGCGGGACCCGGCGGAACGCTTTGCCCCAAGGGATGGTCGACAGGAACCGAAACGTGTGGACGACGTGCGTAGTGATTTCTTCGTACTCGTTCGGCGTGAGCGTTCCACGCTTTACGCTGAGGGCGATGGCTTCGTCAGCGTCGAGGAAGAATTTTGAGGCCCCGCGCAAATCGACGTACGTAGACTTTGCGAGTTGCTCTATCCGCGCAAAATCGCCAGCTGCGAGTACCGTCGGCTCGTTGGCGCCCAGGATCGCCTGCCATGAAGCCTCGAGCTCCGCTTGCCGTTCAAGGAACTCCGTGTCGAGCTTTGCAAGCTCGGACTTCTGTGCGCCGCGTTCGAGAGCGGCGAGCTTGCGCCTAAGAATGTCCGTCTCGACGGATTGTGCGATGAAGTCAAAGCGACTTCGAATAAGCTCAATTTTTTCTTCGTAGAGCTTGTGCGCCTTGACGAGTACTTTTTCGCGGACACCGATTTTGCCAAAATCGTGAAGAAGACTTGCATATTCCAGTTCGCGTAGGTCTTCGCTCGTGAAGCGAGTCGTCCCGTACGGGCCGCACGTCGCGACGCTGACGACCTTGGCGAGTTCGACAGTGAGGTCGGCGACGCGACGGGAGTGACCGCTCGTCGTCGGGTCCCGTGACTCGATGGCCTCGACACTGGCTTTCACAAAGCCCTCGAAGAGTTTCCGAATCTCGTCGTAAAGCATGGCGTTTTCGAGCGATGCGCCAGCCTGCGCGGCGACCATGCCGAGCAGCTCTTCCGAGCGTTCGTCGAACGGCACGACCTGCTCGTCGATGTCGTCCTGTGAGCGCAGCTTGGCTTCGGAATCCTTCTTCTTGTTAATAAGCTGAATGACGCCGATGACTTCATCGCGCTGTGAGATGAGTGGGACTGTAAGAATCGACTTTGTGCGGTAACCGATCTTTTCGTCAAACCTACGATCGAATCCGTACGGCGCACGCGGTGAAATGTCGTACGCGTCTACAATATTGATTGGATGTTTGCCGAGCGCCGCGCTTCCTGCGATGGATTGCGTGGAGATGGGCATGACGAATTCACGAGAGTCGTAGTTCACCGACTCGTTTTGGGAGAGCTTGAAGCGTAGCGTTGGCTCGTCTCCGGTTTCATTTTCCACGACGTAAATGCTGCCCGCGTCGGCACCGGTCACGAACCGGCTTTTTTCTAGAATGATCGCGAGAAGTTTGCTCACGTCGCGCTCGGTCGTCATCGCTCGTGCGATCGTGACGAGCTCGCCACTCTCGTAACGGTAGCGCCGGAGCCGCTTTCCCTGGCGCTTCGCGCTTCCTTTGGTCTCGATGAGCTCGAACGCTCGGGTCGCCGCGAGAAACACTTCGTCGAGCGACGGGCTGCTCGAGACGATGCTGGCGAGGCCGCGACGGATGGCTTCGTCAACGTCGACGTCGCTCGGAGTGCCGAGCAAGATCAGCATCGCAGTCCCCTCGACTACACGTGCCGTGAAGGGCTTCAAAAGCTCGCGAGCCCGGTCCCAGACCGCCGCCGGAGCGAGCACGACCATGAGGTCCTCCCTGGTGATGGCCACGAGAAGGGGGTGCGGTCGCAAGACGAGGTCGTCGCCGAGCCGTGCGTCTTGAGCCAACTGGCTTTTGATGCGGTTCATCAACGTGACGCTCGATGTGACGGGGTGAGGCGCGTCGCATGGACTGTCAGCGCGCGTCGAGTCGTCTACAGTCTCTTTGGTGCGGTCGTCGGACACGCCGATGACGCTATCAGAAGCTAGGCTTTGCGAAACCACACGCGGAGTTCACAGAGTCGTGTGGCTTTCGCTAAGGTGCATCACAGCTCATGGCCGCAAACCTCGCCTCACTACGTATCGACTACGCACTTTCCGGACTCGACGAGAGCGACGCGGATCCGTCGCCGCTCGTGCAACTGGAAACGTGGCTGAGCCAAGCCATTGAAGCCAAGCATCCGGAACCGACGGCCATGACGCTCGCCACGGCCACGTTAGAGGGGGAGCCTACGGCGCGCGTGGTTCTCTTGAAAGGGCTCGACGTTCGCGGGCTCGTTTTTTTCACGGGCTACGCGAGTGACAAAGGAAGACAACTCGCGGTGAACCCACGCGCGAGTGCGAGCTTTTTCTGGGTGCTCCTCGAGCGTCAGGTTCGGGTCACGGGCGTGGTCGCGAAGGTCTCGCGAGAGGAGACCGAGGCGTACTTCCGAAGTCGCCCACGCGCGAGCCAACTTGGCGCGTGGGCTTCGAACCAGAGCGCGGTACTCCGCGACCGCGAAGAGCTCGAAGCTCGCCTCGAAGAGATGCGCATACGGTTCGGGGACGGGGATATTCCGTGCCCGCCTGAGTGGGGTGGCTACAGGCTGTCTCCGGATCGGTTCGAGTTTTGGCAGGGCCGTCCGTCGCGACTCCACGACCGCCTGCGCTATTCGCGACGTGAGGCTTCGTCGTGGACGATGGATCGGTTGTCGCCCTAGCGGATTCTAACGTTGAAGAACTTTGGCGAGTGCGAGTGCGTGGCGCACGTCCTCTTCTTCGAGGCCAGCGTGTGCGGCGATTTCGCTCGCAGTCGCGGTTCTTCCTAGCTCGCTGCGGAGACGTCGCGCGGTCACAAGCACCCTCCGTAAGCGCGCTTCACCTGAGCCACCGTCGGGTGTCACGATCGTTCGGCCCGCGGCTTCGAGCGCGGTCAAGAGGGCGTCGATCTCGGGGGATGTGACGGCGCGCGTGCCGAGAGCTTCTCCGACCGCGTCGAGCTCGATTTCACGTTGGTCTGAGCTCGCGAGGAGAAGCGCGTCGAGAACGATTTGGAGGTCGTGTCGCATGGATTCTTCGATGCGATCGAGGCTAAAAATTCTATGCGCTTGCGGCGTCTGTCGACGCAGCAGGCCAAAGCTTGCGGAAGCCAACCGCGACTAACGTGCCGTCTTCGCGCGCTACAAGCGCACCGTAGCGGCATTTTTCTACGAGTTTACCGCTCAGCAATTCACCCTCGTCATCCGTGTATCTTACCGCTTGGTCCTCGCTAATCAGACTGAAGACATGAGCGTCTGCGGCGATTTGACGGAGATCGTTTGGCGTCTCACCCTCATAGGCGTGGACGGCCTCCGGCGGGACGCGTCGCAATCGCTTGCCATCGACGAGGATGTGCACCTCGTCGGCGTTGGCAAAGACTACGACGGCGACGTGGGCTTCACCGTCATTGGCGAACACTTTGACGACGCGGCCAAGAGCGAGTCCGGGCGGTGCGGGCTCCTCGTCGTTCGTGCGTCCCCCAAGCCTGTTCCGAGCGTCGTCGAGCGTTGGTTTTTTCAGGGGACGGATCTTCTCGTTGGGCACACGCGGGCGCGGGGTCGAGGCTTCGGGGAAAAGCGGCAGCGTGATTTTTTTGCCCACGCATCGAAGCTACCACGCTCTTAGTGTCCGAAACGTTCGAGCGTGAGGACAGGGACAGCGGCTGCTCGCGAGGCCTCGAGATCGACGACGACCTCGAGATACCAATCGTTATCCTCCTCGGGATCGAGCAGCGCTTGTCGCACACGCCACGTGACGTCTCCCTCTTCTACCGCCATGTGTTTCGGGCTGCGCGCCTCCGGATCGAGGCGAAGGGTGCCGTGTTCTTTGAAGTAGTCGACGAGCTCGGCCTCGAGAAAAGCCGGATCGCACGCGACGGACACCGCGCCCGTGCTCTCGGCCGGGCTCGGGGTAAGCACGCGCGCGGCCTCGGCGTAGTTTTTGCGCGCAAGTTCGCGCATAAAGCGAAAAATCTGGTTGCGCACGAGCACCATGAACCCGCGCTTGTCTCGCGTGATGTCCTTCGAACCCGCAGGCTCGAGCTCCTCGGTTTCGGGTCGCGCCTCGATGCGCGCCTCGGGGTTCTTCATGCGCTCCCATTCGTCGAGGAGGCTCGCGTCGACTTGACGGACGATGGCGCCGAAGTAGGTCGCGACGTCCTCAACGGCCTCGGTTTTGGCCCACTTGGGGAGCGTCTGCATGAGCGCTTTGTATACGTCTGACAGATAGCGAAGCAGCACGCCCTCGACGCGCTCGAGGGCGTATTCGCGGACGTACTCCGCGAACGACATAAAGTTTTCGTACATCTCCCGCGCGATCGATTTTGGCCGAATGTTGTCGTCCTTCACCCACGGGTGCTTTGCGGCAAAGGCGTTAAAAGTGCCGTAGATGAATTCTTTTTGCGGTTTCGGGTATTCGAGTTTCTCGAGCTCGGCCATCCGTTCTTCGTATTCGATTCCCGCGGCCTTCATTTCAGCGACCTTGTCGCCCTTTAGTTTGTCGAGCTGACGCGCGAGGATGACCTCGGGGTTCTCGAGCATGGATTCGACGAGCGTGAGAAGGTCGAGCTCATACGCGGGGTCTGACGGCACGAGCAGTTTCGCCGTGTCGAGAAGATAAAGAGAAAGGGCGTGGTGGATAGAAAAGTCTTCGCCGAGGTCGTCATTGACGATGATCTTCCGCCGTCCGGCGTCGTCATACGCGACGTCGAGAATGTCGGCCTCGCGAAGTGATTTGACCATCTCGAGTGCCGTGCGCCCGAGGGCACGTTGGTGCGCGGGTCGCTCGTGCGATGCCTTGACGAGGCGTGCGAGTGCCATGCACCCGCCGTCTTCCTCGCGCGATAAAACGCTGACCACCATACCATACGACAGCGCAAAGCGTGACACGAGCGGCTCAGGCGACCAGGTGACAAGCTTGTCGAAGGTGGTTTTATCCCAATGGATATACCCCCAGTCAGGTGGCTTCTTTTTGACGATTTTTCTCTTTTTCCCGGGGTCGTTTCCGGCTTTGGTTTCGAGGCGAAGGTTCTCGATGACATGTTCGGGTGCTTGCGCAACCACGCTGCCCGCCGTGTCGTAACCTTTGCGACCTGCGCGGCCACTGATTTGCTGGAAGTCGCGAACTTTGAGGATCGCCGTGTTTTCTCCGTCGAACTTGCAAAGTTTCGTGAAGAGCACGGTGCGAATCGGTACGTTGACACCGACGCCGAGCGTGTCGGTGCCGCTAATGATTTTTAGTAATCCTTTTTGCGCGAGCTTCTCGACGATGAGTCTGTACTTCGGCAAAAGCCCTGCGTGGTGAATGCCAATTCCGTGACGCAAAAAGCGCTGGAGCTCCTTGCCATACGGGCTGTCGAAACGCGCGCCGAGAAGGGCGTGATGAATCGCCTTTTTTTCCTCTTTTGTGCAGTAGTCCATGCTCATGAGGTTTTGCGCTTCTTCGGCGCAGGCGCGCTGAGTGAAGTTCACGAGATAAATCGGGTGCTTTCCCTCGCCGACCAACTTGTGGACGCGCTCGTGAAGCGGAATCTCGCTGTAGGTGAAATCGAGCGGCACAGGCCTTTCTGTGGACCGCACGATCGCCGTACGACGTGAATTCAGCGCTTCAAGGTGCTTTTTGAACGGTTCAGGGTCGCCGAACGTCGCGCTCATCAGGAGAAAACGCGTGTTTGGTAGTGCGAGTAGCGGGACCTGCCATGCCGTGCCTCGCTCGCGATCAGAGTAGTAGTGAAACTCGTCGATGACGGCGAGGTCGACGTCGGCTCGCGGGCCGTCGGCAAGAGCGATGTTTGCGAGGACCTCGGCGGTCGCGCAAATGATGGGCGCGTTGCGGTTGACGGAGGCGTCACCGGTCATCAGCCCGACGTTCTCGGCGCCGAAGGTTCGAACGAGAGCAAAAAACTTTTCGTTCGCGAGCGCCTTGATCGGACTCGTGTAGTAGGAACGCTCACCGCGCACGAGTGCGTCAAAGTGAGCGGCCTCTGCGACAAGCGACTTGCCGGATCCCGTCGGCGTGTTGAGGATCACGTTGGCGCCGTCGAGAAGCTCGAGGATCGCTTCCTCCTGGGCGGGGTACAATTCCAGCTCACGTGCGCTCAGGTAGGCAAGAAAAGCGTCGAGAATAGCGCCGCTCGAAGCGTCACTCGGGGGAAGTTCGCGCAGCGTGCCGTCGGACATTTGTGAGGGACACTAGCAGAGGGCAAAAGGCTTCACGTGGCGAGCTCTCGATCCACGTTTCCGACCGGATGGCGCGGCCCTGGAGATAGCCGTCTAGCGAATCGTTCGACGTCCGCGCCGAAACTCTACAGGCTTCCGCGAGGCATCCGGATTGCAGCGGTACAACCATGACGCATTCGCAAGCCCTTCTCGTGTCGGCGGCCCTGGCGGCCTTTGTTGCCGTTGTTTCGATCGAATGTACGGCGGGCGCCGCGTCAGATGATTTCGACAGGCAAGCCGCAGCGTCGGTGCTTTCGTCCGTCGATCTGGCTAAGTGCAAAAGCACGAATGCGCCGCGCGGGGAGGGTCACATTCTTGTGAAGTTCACGCCCGCTGGAGCGGCGATTGAGGCGGTGGTCGACAAGGGGCCGCTCGTGGGAACACCCGTTGCAAAGTGCATCGTCAAAGAGTTCAAAAAAGCGAAGGTCCCAGCTTTTAAGGGCGACGTGGTGCAGGTGGGGAAGTCGTTTCGTTTCGAGTAGCGACGGCGTGCGGCGCTCCGCTAGCGTGAGCGCGTGCGACGCGCGGCATGTCTCGAGCTCGGCCCGCGGGGCATAACGCTTTTTAGTTTTTGCCTGGCGTTTGCGATGACGTTCGAGCGCGCGGCGAAGGCCGAGGACGCGGTTTTGGACTACGCCGACGGTCCGGAAGCGTGCCGAGCGTTCGCGTCGCGAAACGAGAGAGAGCTCGCGGCCTGGAGCAAAACGCAGCCCCCGATCCCGTATGCCTACCCGCAAGACGATAACGTCCTCGGCGCGCCGTGGGGGAAGCTTACGTCGGGCGTCAGCGCGACTTACGACCTCATGCTCGCGAGTCTCCTTCCGCACTTCGGCGCCCAGCTTCGCGCGGATTCGCCTGCGCTCGTCGTCTCGTGGCCGTGGCAGGTGCCACTTGGCCCGGCGTTCACGTGTTCGCGCCGCCGGGGGTCTTTCACGATGCGCGACTTTCGCTCGCATCGCTTGCTGGTGGAGCCGGGCATCATCGCTGGCCAGCGCGGTGTGGGCGTTTTCGTACGACCGGCGTACCGATTCCTGTACCACCCGAGCGACTGGGTAGTTGGTGCGGGGGGAGGCGTTGGCTCCACCTTCGAGCTTACGGGCAACCGCGAACCGCCGCGTCCGTCACTGAGTCCCGAGGCCGTGATCCAGTTCGGTCACTGCTGCGAGGCGAGCTATTTTACGCTCGCCATGCGCTTCGATCGCTTCTTCGCGGGCGAGAATCGAAGCATCCTTTGGGGGAGCCTCGGGTTTACCTTCTTTTGAGACTCTTGCGCGGCGGGCTCGCTCGCTGTATGTCTCGAGGCCCACTCAGGAGAGGTGACCGAGTGGCCGAAGGTACCCGCTTGCTAAGCGGACGTCCGTCAAAAGCGGACCGCGGGTTCGAATCCCGCCCTCTCCGCTGAACGCGTGCATAACGAGACGATACCGGCGCGCTGCCGGCGTCGGTCCTCGTCTACGTACATGAGTACGTTTCCTCGGGCCTTCTTGGCAGCGCTTGGTCTCACCTCGCTCTGCACGCGTTCAGGGCGCCTGCTGACGGGAGCGCGGCGATGAAAATCGGCGGGGTGATTGGGGTGGGGGTAGTCCTTTAGGAGGCGCCGTGGTGTTCGGCATGCAGGGCTGCGGCCAGCTATCTGACGAGGCGCGGAATACCGTTTGTCGAGAGAGACGGTGATAAGGATTCAGCGGCGAAGGTGGCCATGAATGCGACGCTTGAAAGGGCGGGGCTGGCAGAGGTGAAGTCGCTACCCGTGATGGATATTCGGGGAATCGTCACGGTTGGTTTCGCTCCGTGCGTTGTGGATTTCGCATGGGCGCGCCAGTGATGCGTTTCAACGGCGCCTCGCGAGTCGGGCGGGCTGCGGAAGCCATTGGCCAACCAAGCTCCGCATCGTGAGCGTCGTCACCATCCTGGAGCAGGCGGCAAAGCAAGGCTTTCCCGTTGACCGAGGCACGCGAGACGCCGCGCCTCTCTAGGATGCCGACGCTCGTCTTTGGCGCGCCGGCGGAAGACGCTTCGTCGAAACGAGATAGGCGGTACTAGCGACGTAGAAATCGTAGCGCCGCGCGTTGATTGCCGATTGCCGATTGCCGATTGCCGATTGCCGATTGCCAAGCGTTGGCGGAGGGGAAGAGATTCGAACTCTTGGAGGGCGTTAACCCTCGCCGGTTTTCAAAACCGGTGCCTTAGACCACTCGGCCACCCCTCCAGACTGGCGGACAACTGTAGCAGCTTTCGCTCGTCTGTGGGGCTCGTGAGCGTGCGAAAGAGGTCGATCGCATCGTTGCTGTCGTGGTCGTCGGGTACGCGGCGTCTAGCCAGACCCGTCCGGCGGCGGCTGGTGAAGAGAACAAGCCCTAACGAAGGGAGTCAATCTCGGACCGAGGGACGCCGAGACGGGTCAGCGCGTCGACCAACCGATCCGCGTTCACCGAAACGAGCGTCGGCATGCCGCCGGATAAGCCGAGGACGTCCAAAAAGTTCAACCCGCTGTCAAAAGGTGCGGCAAACGTCAGCGTTTCGCGGTCAAGAAGGAGTGCCATCGAGGCTCGTTCTTGTCCGAGTAGGAGAAGCATTGTCTTGTCGTAGCGAACGCCTTTTCCCGTCACATCGAGGAAAGCTATGGAGGTGCATCGCTTGTTGGAAGGCTTCGTGAGCTCGATTTTTCGGTAGCCCCGCGCGAGCTCTGAGGTCGCCCGTTCGACCGTGTCGAGTTCCGCGCCTGCGGCGTCGATGTCGAGCCAGAGCGAATCGTCCGCCAGCCCATTGGCGAGGTGCCGGACCACCAGCCCGAGCAGCGCGAGATCGCGGCCACGCGCTCGAATCGCCCGGTCGAATCGTTTTGCCTTCGTCGATGGCACCCCCATTCGTGTATCGATGGCGCGCGCGTCGTCGTCCGCACCGGGGTACGGTTCTAGTCCTTCGCGTAGCCACTTCGCGGCGCTGCAAAGACCGTCGAAATCCGTGTGGCACACGATGGTGTCGACCTTGCCCACGCGCGCGCACAGCTCGGGCGTAACCATCTCAGGGCACGCGCCATGTTCCGCCTTCGTCGCGAGCACGAAGCGCGGGTCGTTTTTGTATTCTACATGCAAGGCATGATCGTGATGGTCTACCCACGCGGCAAGGCGCGACCCGAGGCCGTCGATCAACGGCTTCGTGATCTTTTCAAAGCCGCCACCCGACGCCTCCGACGCGAACGCGACGTCGACGACGACGACTCGTCCAGTCAGGCTGCTGGCCTTCGGTAGCTTGCGGGGCGTTGCAAACGCGAGCTCGGCGCGGATCATTCGCCGTTACAGTAGTCTCAAAACGTTTGGCTTGTGGTACCCGGAGGCGTGGAATTCGACGAGCACGGTTTGCTTCCGGTTGTCGCGCAAGATCACCTGACCGGTGAAGTGCGCATGGTTGCCTTCGCCACGTCGAAAGCGGTCGAACTCACGCTGCAAACGGGTCGCGCCACGTTCTGGAGCCGTTCGCGCGGAGAGCTTTGGGAGAAGGGCCGCACCAGCGGAAACTGGATGGCCGTCAAAGGGGTCCTCGTAGACTGTGACGAGGACGCGCTTATTTATCTCGTCGAGCCGACCGGTCCGACATGTCATACGGGCTCGCCTTCGTGTTTCTTCAGGCGCGCCACGCTTGCGGGCGGGTCGGTCTCGACGGTCGATGCGCCGGTGCTCGCCCCGACGCTTCTCGCGCGGCTCGAGTCGGTTTTAAAGTCGCGAAAAGCGAGCGATGCGAAGGCAAGCTACGTCAAGAGCCTCTACGAGGCTGGGGCTTCGAAGATCGGCGAAAAGCTTGTCGAGGAGGCGGGCGAATTGGCGCGTGCCATAGCCGGCGAGGACGACAGCCGGGTCGCCGCCGAAGCCGCGGATGTCGTTTTTCACGTCATGGTCGCGCTGCAATCACGCGATATTGCCTTCGTTGACGTGCTTCGTGAGCTGGACCGCCGCACCGGAACGAGCGGTCATGACGAGAAGCGCGCACGAAGCGGCGCAGGCTGATAACGTCATCAGCCTATGGGGCAGAAAGTCCTCGTCTTCGAGAGTGACGCGACCTTCGCCGCCGACCTGCGCAATGAGCTGACGAAGCTCGGTTGTAGCGTGCAGGTTGTCGACGACGGAAACACCGGGTTGCAACAGGCCACTACCCTGCGGCCCGACCTTATTTTGCTTTCCATCGAGCTTCCACGCATGAACGGGTTCTCCGTCTGCAATAAGCTCAAGAAGGATCCGTCGCTCAAGGACGTTCCTTTGATCATCATGTCGACGGAGTCGAGCGAGGAGACGTTCGAGCAGCACCGAAAGCTCCGAACACGCGCGGAGGACTATGTGCACAAGCCCATCGTCTTCGGCGAGTTGCTCGCTCGAATTCAGCCGTTCGTGTCGCTGCAGGCGACTCCGCCTTCCGCGGTCGACTCCGCCACCGGCCTTCCTCCCCCACAAGCGAACTGGAGCGACATTGAGGAGTTGGATGGCGACATCGTCATCGATGACATGAATTCGCTTCGACCCGTGTCGCGTCCTCCGGCTGACAGCGTAAGGGCCTCCCGTCCTGCGACTTCCATACCTCCGCCCTCCGCGGACCTCATCGAGCACGTGAATGGCAACGGAAGCGAGTCACTCGAGGCTGCGCTGCGTGCGGCCCGTGAGGCGCCCCTTCCGCGCATCAGCGAGCGACCTGCCCGCGCAAGCACTCGTGCGCCATCGGGTGACGATGGATCGGTCGCGCTCGCGGAAGGCTTACAGCGCGACGTCGAGGCCGCCCACGCGCGGATTCGCGGGCTCGAAGAGGCCCTCGATCGCGCCGATGCTGAGAGGGTTCGTTCGGATGCCTCTCGTGCGGACGATGGCGCTTTGGCGGAAGAGGTCGAGCGGCTTCGTAAGGACAACGAAGACCTTCGGACCAGGATTTCTGCGTCAGGCAGCACGACGAAAAGCAGCGGGATCTCGAGCCGCGAGTTCTTGGACCTTCGTGAAGCGCTCAACAAGAAAGACAAAGAGATCCTCTCGTTTCGCGAGGGATTTGCGAAAAAGGACAAGGAGCTCGTCGACGTTCGGGATCGTTCGCTCGCGTTCGAGCGGCAAAAAGCCGACCTGGACGACAAAGTGCTCGAGCAAGAGCGCGAGCTCGCCGATCGCCAAGACAAGATCGAGTCCCTGCAGGCCGACAAAGACCAGGCAAAAAAGGCTGGCGATGACTTCAAGCGCCGTTCGGAGCGAGCGCAGGCAGATACGGAGAGCGTAAGGCGCGACCTTGTCGACCTGCGCGAACGTCAGGCGCAAGCCCTCGATGCCCGTGTTGCCGAAATAGCGGAATTCAAGGCCCTGCATGCGGTGGCGCTCGAGGAAGAGCGAACCGCGCGTGCGGCAGCGGCCGCTGAGGCCGAGCAGCTTCGCACGCGTGAACATGAGGAGGCCGCTGGCGAAAAACAGCGTGCGCTTGAAGACGCGCAGCGTGTTGCCGACGAGGCTTCGCGCGAACTGGAAATCGCTCGAACATCGGAACACGAGGCAAGGCTTGAGGCTTCGCGTCGAGCCCACGCGGAGGAGACCCAGCGTCTTCAGGCGATCCACGCAAGGGCCGTGGACGCCTGGCGAGAACAGGAAAGCGCGGCTGCGGTTTCAGCCGCGTCCGCGAAGGAGGCCGCCCTTGCGTCGCTCCGGTCCGAACTCGAGGCCGAGCGCACGGAGGCTCTCGAAGCGTTGGACGCCACGGCCAAAGCGAACGCGGCTGCGCTCCAAGAGGAGGCTTCGGTTCGTTTACGCGAGGCAAAGGAGGCGGCCGCGAACCGGCTGGCCGCGGTGGAGCGTGATGCGACAGCCGTCGTGGCTGCTGCACTGACCCGGACCGCTGAAGCGGAGAACGTCAGCGCGGAACGCGTGGCTGCGGCTGAGCGAGAGAGTTCTGCGCAGCTTGTGGAGGCGGCCAACGCAGCGAAGGACGCCGAACGCTCAGCGAGCGCGCGTGTCGCCGCTGCCGAGCGGGACGCCGCAGAACAAATCGCGGCGGCCGTTCGCGACGCCAACGAACGCGTCATGTCCGCCCAACGGGAAACCGTGGAGCGACTTGCGGCCGCCGAAGACGAGGCTTCGCAAAAACTCGAAGCCGTCGAGGCGTCAGCTGTAGAGAAAATCGCGGCGCTCGAGACGCTCGCATCGGCGACGCTGAGTGCGGCCGAGACCGCGGCATCCGCGCAAGCGGAGGTGGCTTCGCGCGAAGCCGCGATGGCGCTTTCGGCCACAGAGCAACGGGCGTCCGCCCAACGAGACGCGCTTGACGCTCGGATCGCTGAGCTTGCCTCTCACCTTGAAACGGCGCGCATCAGGGAGGCGTCGTTGGAGCAGCATGCCTTTGAGCTCGACGCTCAACTTGGCGCGATGACCTTGGTCAAAGGCGGGATCGAGAAAGAGCTCGAGGCAGCGATGAGCAGACTCGTCACGCTTGAAGCCGATTTTGCCGCAGCGAGGTACTCGCTCGACGAAACCAAGATCCACCTGGTGACGCAGACGTCGCGCCTGGAGAAGGTTTCGGCGAAGATTGAAGCCGACAAGACGTCTCTTGATCGCGCCAAAGACGCACTCGCAGTCGCGCTTTCGCAGATCGAGGAAGCGGAGTCGCGCTCGGTGTCCTGAACGCTCTGTCTCCCGAAGGCTCTGCGTGCGCTCGACGCGCGCGCCCCTAAAGCGCTAGATGTTCGCGCGCGACAGGAGCTTTTTCGATTCACTTCGGGCCTTGGCGAGAACGGCACCGCGGTCCAAAAGCTGGTGTTCTCCGTGCCGAACCACATGGACGCCGTCGATGAACACGTGTTCGACGTCGCGAGATGTGCACGCATAAACGAGGCGGGAGTAAACATCGCCGCCCGGCTCTACGTGCGGACCGTCGGTCCGAATCACGACGACGTCTGCCCGTTTGCCAATCTCCAGTGAGCCGGTGAAGGAATCGATGCCTAGCGCTCGGGCGCCGTCGAGCGTCGCTAAACGAAACGCCCGGGCCGCAGGAAGCGCGGTTGTGCCGCTACGAACCTTCGCGAGCAGCGCCGCGTGGCGGAGTTCAACCCACGGGTCGAGGTTGTTGTTGCACGGCGCGCCATCCGCACCCAGGGCGAGCTGAACGCCGCGTGCGTCGAGCTCCGCGACGCGGGCTATCCCCGAACCGAGCTTTAGGTTGGCGCTGGGGCAATGAACGATGCGCGTGCCGTCGTGCGCGACCGCGTCCGCTTCCTCGTCTCGAAGCTGAACGCCGTGCGCGAGGATCGTGTTGTTGCCTGAAAATCCCCAGCGCCGCAGCATCGCGATGTCGTCGTCGCCGAGGGCTTGGCGGACAGCCTCGCGCTCGTCCGGATGCTCCGCAACGTGGCTGTGAAGCAGCGCGCCAGAGGCTCGCGAGCGCTCGGCCGCACCGCGAAAAAGCGCTTCTGTGCACGAGAGGATGAATCGCGGCGCGTACGCGTAGCCGAGGCGTCCGTCTGCCTTTCCGGCCCACGCGTCGCGCAGCGCGTCGGATTCGCGAAGGCTGCTCGCCGTCGTTTCGCGGAGGCGCTCGGGCACGCCTTCCCCTTGGTCCATCATCGCCTTGCCGCCAAAGGCGCGTATGCCTGCGCGTGCGCACGCATCGAAGACGGCGTCATATCCGTGTACTGTACCCATATCGAGGATGGTAGTGGTCCCCGCGAGCATCATTTCGAGCAGTCCAAGCTCCGCACTTGCGCCGAGCGATCGCTCTGTATGCGCGGCCTCGAACGGCCAAATCCGATGCTTGAGCCACTCGAGCAGCGGCAAGTCGTCGGCGTTACCCCGGAACAGGACCTGACAGAGGTGGACGTGCGCTTGTACGAGACCCGGGGTCACCGCGCAGCCGCTCGCATCGAGCACGCGAACGATTCCTCCTCGAAGAAGGCTCTTCGGGACGTTTCCTAGCGCCGCGATTCTACCTCCGTCCATGAGTAGGTCGCCTTTGACCACCGGACTACCTTCGTCTGCGCACGTGACAAGCTTCCCGCCTCGAATCAGCGTCTTCACGTTGCGGGCGAGCTTACGCCGTTTCCGGCGGTGTTGTCCCGATGGTAACGTCTCGAAGGCCCATGACTGCCCGCATCCTCGTCGTGGACGATAGCCCGACCCTCCGGCGCGTTGTGTCGGGCATCCTTGAGCGTCACGAGTTTGAGGTTTTTGTCGCCGAGGATGGCGACGACGCGCTCGTGGCGCTCCGCGAGGGCCCACGGGCAGCCGACTTGATCCTCCTCGATTTCGTGATGCCGCGCATGAACGGCTACCAGTTTTGTCGTGCGCTTCGTGCAGACCCTGCGTTGGCAGGCATCCCCGTCGTCCTTATGAGCGCAAGGAGCGACCGAATTCGTGACCAGTTCGTCCAGCAGACAGGCGCTATCGACGCCATCGCGAAGCCCTTCGACGCCGAGGCGCTCGTCGCCGTCGTGGAAAACGCTCTTCGCCGCATTGACGTGGGGTTTGCCAGCCCGCCTCGCGTGATGGATCTTGACCCGGACGAGCCGCGCTCCGTCGCACCCCCCGACCTTGAACAGGAGGCGCCGATATCTCGCGTTCTCAGAGATGCGCGAGGCGAGCCTGCGCTGTCGGGCGACTTAGCCGTGCTGCCCATCGGGGCTATTTTGCAGCTGCTCCAGCTCGAGAGCCAGACGGGGGTTCTGCTCTGCCGGAGCGGAACGGCCGATGTCGTCGCTACCTTTCGGAAAGGGCTCATCGATCTCGTTCAGTCAAGTGGTGCGGGTGACGAGTTTCGCTTGGGTCGCTACTTTGTCGAGGAAGGGATCGTTACGCCCGCAGAGATCGACGACCTTATGGCGCGCGTTCATGCGCTGCACGCGAGTGACGTTTTGAGCGGGAACACCGAGCGACCGCTTCTTGGAGCCGTGCTGCTCGCGTCCGGGAAGGTCTCCGAGGAGCAACTTCGAACCGCGCTCGAACGGCAATCGAGTGAACTCCTTTATGAGGTGTTGCGGTGGCCCATCGGGCGCTTCGAGTTTCGCGTCGAGCCCGCGAATGAGATCGCGAAGCGAGCGCAGCTGGGGCTTCCGGTGGTGTCCGTTGTGATGGAAGGCTTTCGACGCGTCGACGAGTGGCGGGTCCTCGAGCGCACGCTGGGGAGTTTCGATGCTGTACTCGTGCGAGATGACCTCGCGCTTTGCACGATCGATGCGAACGCCCTTCCGGCGAAAGAAAGATTCGTCCTTGAAGCGGTCGACGGCGAACGCGCCGTGCGTGCGATTATCGCGGCCAGTCACCTGTCGAGTTTCGACGCCTGCCGTGCGCTCGTGCAGTTCCTCGAGGCCCGTGCTTTGCGACGAAAGACGGCCATCGAATGACGGGCGGCGTGGTGTTCCGTGTGGCCGACGCGCTCTTTTTCTTGCCCGCTACGGTAGCCCGCAAGGTGCTGCCGATGCCCGATGTCGCTCGTGTGCCAGGTGCGCCCGAAGATCTCGTCGGTATTGCGCTTGTCGAGGGCGAGATCGTGCCCGTCGTTGCCGTTGGCGAGCTCGAACGCCGTGCTGAACGCAGGCCCAAAAGTGATCGATCTCGCGTCGACAATCGGCCGATGCTCGTGTGCTCGTATTTAGGAGAAACCATCGCGCTGGTCGGCCTCGATATGGTCGTTACCGGCCATCTCGACGGTCTCGAAGGGAACCGCGTCACTCATGAAGGAGTTCACGTGCCTATCTTCGATGTTGCGGGTGTGATGAGCCGACTGCGCGAGGGGCGGTGGGCGGTCTAACGTCTCTGGAGCTTCCTAGCGTTCGGCTGTAACCTGCTTGCTATGGCGGCGCCCACGGACAGTTCGAAGCGTCGCGTGTTTCGGTTGCTTCGTCGCCGCGCAGTCACCGGCGGCCCCGCTTCCGGGCGGAGTACCGTCGAAGAGGGCGCGCTGTGGTCCGCGCACCAGCGCGCAGCCGTCGCCGTTCGTTATTCGGGCGAATCCGCGCAGCGCATGGCGTCGCACAGCGCGAAACAGCGAGGTACCGTCGAGGCCTTGTCCGATCGCGCGCGTGCCGTCGCCGCGCGCGCGCGGGACCTTGAAGCCGGCTTCGCTCGCGTGGTCGACGCGTTTGCTCGACTCGAGCTCGTGGCCCTCAACGTCGGGCTTGAAGCCGCGCGGATGGCGGAGGGGGCCTCCCAAGCCATGAGCCTCGTGGCCGCGGAGGTGCGAGAGCAGGCCAGCCGTGGTTCCGAGGCGTCGCGTGAACTCTCTACTACGCTTGCTGAGATTGGCAGCGAGCTTGCTCAAGTGAACACGAGCCTCGATCGCACGCGCGAGTCCGTGGCAGAAGTGGCTCAAGAGGCCGCTCGTGTTGGTGGCGCGTCGGCCGACGCTGAGCGTGCGCTCATTGAACTCGGGGACAGACTTCGGAAGGCTACGGGTAGCGATCCGGAAACCGCGCGGGCGATCGACGAGGCGACAGATCATGCGCGCGCGTTGCTTGCTTCGCTCGGTACGCTGAGCGGGAAGGTCCCGCAGGCGCTCGTCGTGAGCGCACTTCGTCCGGTGCTCGAGCCGCTCTCGCGCATGCTCGACGGTGACGACGACGACCAGTCCTGAGAGAGCGTAGTGGTGCAACCGACCGACCCAGAACTTACCCGGCTCCTTACGATGGAGCTTACGCGTCACCTCTTCGGACTCGAGGCGGCGCTCGGGAGGATCGACGCCGAGAGTCTTGAGTTGACGCGTCGTTCTGTGCACGCGCTGAAGGGATCGGCGGGGCTCGCGGGTGAGCCGGAACTCGCGGGCGCGATGCAACGACTCGAGCGACGCCTTCGCGACGGCGAGCAAGCGGCACTCGCGGACATCGTGGAGACGATCAAACACGCGATTCGAAGGCTTGCCCTAGGAAAGTCGGCGGTAGACCGCGCATGGCCTGAGCCGCCGCCGGATCTCGTGGTCAGTACGTTGGAGCCAGCGCTGAGGTCGCAATACGTCGCGGAGGTTACGGATCGCCTCGCACAAATCGATGAGGCGCTCGGAAGTGCAACGGATGCCGTTGACGCTGCAGGCTCGATTTATAGGCATATTCACACGATGAAAGGCGCTGCCAGTGCCGTAGGCGACGAGCCGATGGCGTGGTTTTGCCACGGACTGGAGGAACAACTTCGCGTCGGCGGGTCAAACCGAGAAACGGCGACGCTCGCGCTGCAAGAGGTCGCAAAATTTCGTGTGGTGCTCGGCGGTTTACTCGATGAGCCCGAGGCTGCACTCGCGACGCTGCGCGGAATGCCCGCAGGCGCACGCGGATCGCAGCGGCCGCCGCCTCGCGCGGTCGGCGCGTCGGACGATGAAGTAAGAAGCTCGGATGGGGACGCTACGATTCGCGTATCTGCCCAGTCGGTCGACCGTTTGCTCGACCATATCGACGGCATCGCGGTTGCCCGCGAACGCGTTGCGGCGCGAGTGGTTCGAGCGAGTGTCCAGGCGCGGACTCTGCGAAAGCTGCGTGGGGAGCTGGCGGAGGCGCTGCGCCTCATTGGGCCTCCGCGGCCGTGGGGAGCACCGGCTGCAGCCCTTCGCCGGGTAGAAAGTGCAGCTCACTATCTTGTCGTCTTGAGCGACGAGCTTGATCGCGTGGCGGAGCAGCTCGAGGAGAGCGACCTCGCTCTCAAAAGCAATGCGGGCGCTGCAAAAAAACTGTTGTCGACGATGCGCCAAACATCCTTTCGAGGAATGTTTGCGCGTCTCTCTGCGGCAGCGCTCGCAGAAGCGCGACGCACGGGTCGCCTACTCGCCGTGCGCACCGTAGGAGCTGACGAAGCTATTGATCGGCGCGTTGCGGAGCAGCTCGTCGAACCGTGCTTGCAGCTTGCACGCAATGCGGTAGCGCACGGAATCGAGACTCCCGAGGTCCGCGAGGCGCTGGGCAAGCCGCGCGAAGCGACGCTCACGTTTTCAGCGCGAAAGCTTGCAAACCGTCTCGTGGTCACGATCTCCGATGATGGCGCCGGAGTCGACGTGTCGGCCGTTCGCGCTCGCGCCGTCGAAGCGGGCGTCGTCACCGACGTGCTCGCCGACGCGGCGGATGACCAAACTCTTTTAGAGCTCCTATTTTTGCCAGGATTTTCGATGCGCGGACAGAGTCCTGATTTGCTTGCGGGCCGTGGCATTGGTCTCGACATCACGCTCGCGTCCGTGCGAACGCTCGGCGGGTCGATTCGTCTTTCGAGTCGGCCACGATGGGGCTTCGAGGCACGGATTGACGTCCCCATAGAGACTGGACTTGCGAAAGTTCTCTGGGTGACAGCGAGCGGCGTCGAGCACGCTTTGCCCGCCTTCTACACGCGTCGCATTCGGCTGAACGACGGGCCCTTCGCAGAGCGTGTTCCACACCTCGCCGCATGTCTCGAGCCGTGTGCGAATGAGCGCGCGATATTCGTGGTTGACCTCGACGTGGGCCTCGAAGCTACGTCACCTCTTACACTGGGCGTAGACGCCGTGGGGACGACGGAAGAAGTGCTCGTGCGCGAGCTTTCTCCGCGGCTTCGCAGTCTTGGTCCGTTTGCGGGAGCCGTCGTCCGCGGCGATGGCTCTCTGCGTTTGGCCCTCGATGTTCACGCGTTGGCGCCGCGTGCCCGAGCGCTTGGGCGTGTCCCTGAGGGGCGAGTCAGCGAACCTCCGTCGCGCCCTCCGCCATCGAGGCACCCACGGGTTTCATGAGCACGTTTGCTATCGATAACCTCGCTGAGTGCGACCTCGACGCGGCCCTTGCGATTGACTTGAGTTCCTTTGCGCCGAGCGAGCTGGGAGGGTCTCCTTCGTCCGCACGCGCGGTTCGAGAGACAAGTTTGCGAGAGGAGTTCGCGCGTTCCTGGTCGACGCTGCGTGCCGCACGAGGTCACGACGGCACGGTGGTCGGGTACTCCCTGTTCTGGCAAGTGGTCGATGAGGTTCACTTGCTCAACGTCGCGGTCGCCCTTCCGGCGCGACGAAACGGCGTTGGCCTTGCGCTCATGAACGACCTGCTCCGCTACGCACGTGACCATGCGATCGTGCGAATCCTGCTCGAGGCTCGCGTCGGCAACGTGGCCGCCATTGCGCTCTACGAGCGCCTTGGGTTCAAGCGATTCAACGTGCGGCCGCGCTATTATGCCGACTTCGAGGACGCGTGCGAGATGTCGCTCGACCTGTAAAAAGGGCTCTCGCTTCGGGATTCGGTTACATTCGATGGCTCCATGCGCAGACTCGTAGGTCCGTTCTCGGTCGCGGCGGTCCTTGTCATGGCGACGGCGAAGCCCTCGCTCGCGGAAGGGCAGGGGACGGCCTCAGGTGCGCTTGCCACAGGTCTCGCCGAGCTTGCGGCCACGGACTACGCTGCGGCGGAGGCGACGCTCGCTACCGTAAGGGGAACACGTGAAGCTGAGGCGAACCTAGGCCTCGCTCGGGCCGCCTTGGAGCAGGGAAAGTACGTCGACGCGCTGAAGTACGTACACGCTGCCGAGTCGTCGGCAGCCTTCAGGGTGAGGGCTCAGGTGTTGAGAGCGCAGGTGCTCGCGGAGAACGGTAAGCGACCAGAAGCTATTAAAATTCTTGAATCGGCGACGGCGGGAAAGGGGGCGGACGTTCGACGTGCGCGCCTGCTGCTCGGTGAATACCTCATCGACACGGGGCGGCGCTCAGACGCCGAAGACCCGCTGCACAAGGTGATCGAAGACTACAACGAAGGCACGATTACGTCGCAAGACGCCGAGGGGAACGCTCAGGTCGGTCGCGCGGCGTTCTTGCTCAGAAGTCCGAAAGACGCGAACACGGCGTTTAAAGAGAGCGAGCGCGCCGATAAAAAACGCGTCGAGACGCTTCTCTGGGCAGCCTCGCTCTTTCTCGACAAGTACGACCCGGGACATGCCGAGGAAGAACTCAAACAAGCGCTCGCTGTCGCGCCAAAGCGCGCCGACAGCCTTGTCCTCTTCGCCCGGGTGAAGCTTGAACAAAGCCTGGATTTTGACGAGGCGGCCAAGCTGGTTGAGCAAGCACTCACGATTCACCCGAAGCATACCGGTGCCCTCGCGGTTCGTGCCGGACTTGCGCTCCGGGATATGAATATAGCCGGCGCAGACAAAGCCATCGCCGAGGGTCTCGTGGTCGATCCGAACCACCTCGAACTCCTTAGTCTGAAGGCGGCCTCTCGCTTTCTCGACGATGACCTCCCGGGGTTCGAAGCGACAAAGAAGCAGGTTCTTGCACGCAATGGCCAGTACGCACGGCTCTACACGATGGTCGCGGAGTATGCAGAGTGGGAGCATCGTTACGACGACATTGCCACGATGATGAAAGAGGCGACGAAGCTCGACCCCGACGACGGCCGAGCTTGGGCGGAGCTTGGCTTGACCCAGATGCGCGGCGGTGACGAGAATGCGGGGTTAGAGAATCTAAAAAAAGCTTGGAGTAAAGACAAGTTCAACGTCCGAGTCTTCAATACGCTCAATATGTACGAGCAGGAAATCGCAAATCAGTACGAATTGCGGACGGACGGCGTCTTCAAGGTTCGTTACGCAAAGGACGAGCGCGCGGTCCTGGAGCGCTACGTTCCTCGAATGTTGGCTGAGTCCTTTGCTTCGATGAAGGCTCGGTACGGGTTCGTGCCTAGCGTGCCTGTTCAAGTTGAAATGTACGCTTCGCGCGAGGCGTTTAGTGTGCGGACGAGCGGATTGCCTAATATTGGTATTCAAGGCGTGTGTTTCGGTCGTGTTATTGCAGCCATAAGCCCGAAGGCCGAATCGTTCAATTACGGCAATGTGCTTTGGCATGAGCTCGGTCACGTATTTGCTATTCAGTTGTCGAAAAATCACGTGCCCCGCTGGTTCACGGAGGGCTTGTCGGAATACGAAACCATTGCGCGGCGACCCGAGTGGGCACGAGAGCTCGATGCGGAGCTTTACCAAGCCATTCAAGGCGGCAGGCTCCCAGGCGCTGTCGAAATGAATCGCGCCTTCACGCACGCGACGGACGCGAACGACGTGAGTGTCGCGTATTACGCCGCAAGTCAGATGCTGATTTGGACCGTCGAGACGTTCGGGATGCCAAAAGTGGTCGAGGCACTTCGCCTTTGGGGTTTGGGAAAGAAGACGCCTGAAGTTCTCAAGGCTGCGTTCGGCGTCAGTGCGTCGGACTACGATACCGCGTACCGCGCTTGGCAATTGGCGAGGCTGTCACGCTACAAGGATCGTTACGTTTTCGGCCTCAAACCGAAAGATCTCGACGAGGCCAAAAAGAGCGCTGCCGCGTTGCCGTTGAATACCAACGCGCGCCTCGAACTCGCGCTCTCCTTGCTGCGCGCGCGAAAGAGCAAGGAGGCGAAGGCGGAGGTCGATGCGATACTTCTCCGCGATTCCAAGAACCCCGACGCTCACTATGTGGCTGCGCAGCTTGCCCTTGGCGACAAAGACCTTGAGGGCGCGCGAAAACACCTTGAGACGATGCGTGCGCTGGGTCATGACGGGTTTGCGATCCACACGTTGCTTGCCTCCGTGGCCGGAGCGCAGAAAGACGAGCCTCGAAGGCGTTCTCATCTTGAAGCGGCGCACCGCCTCGACCCGAGTCAGAGCGAGCCTCTCAAGGGGCTTTACGAGCTCGCAAGCGCCTCGAAGCGCGAGAGCGACGCCCTCGACGCGTTGCAAAAACTCGCGCAGCTCGAGCAGCACGATCACGAAGTTTGGCGCACGCTCCTCGAAAAGCTCGTCGCGGCGAAGCGCTGGCCGGAGGCGCGCCGCGCCGGTGAAAGCGCCATCTTTGTCGACGTTTTCGGTGGGGGAACGCATGCGCTCTATGCGCGCGCCTTGGCCGCTTCCAACGAGCACGACAAGGCTGCGTATGAGCTGGAGACCGCGTTGCTTTGCGGGGGCAAGCCCGAGGCTAAAGCGACGCAGCACGCGCTTCTCGCGCAGGAGCTCCTCATTCTTAAACGGGTGAGCGAAGCGAGGAGTCATCGTGACGAGGCGCTCAAGCTCGATCCAGAGAACGTGGAGGCGAAGGCCGTGAAGCTGCCGTGACTCCCTTGTGATACCTTGCGGAATGGCGCACACGATTCCGCTCGAGGTCATCGAGAAGCTTCCCAAAACCGACCTTCACGTCCACCTCGACGGGTCGCTTCGGCTCAAGACCATTCTCGATCTCGCGGACAAGCAGCGTGTGGAGCTCCCCGCATCGAACGAGGACGGCCTCCGAAAGGCGATGAACCTCGGCGAAAATTGCGGTTCGCTCGTCGAATATCTGAAGGCTTTTGACGTGACCCTTCGCGTGCTCCAGACGGCCGACGCGCTCACACGAACGGCCTTCGAACTCGCGGAGGACGCCGCGAAAGAGAACGTTCGGTACATGGAGGTGCGCTACTCGCCGATGCTTCACACGCGCCGAGGGTTGGCGCTCACGACCGTTGTCGAAGCGGTGCTTGAAGGGCTCCGAGCCGCGCAGGACAAGTACGGCATCGAGTCGAACGTTATTATCTGCGGGATTCGTAACGTATCCGCCGAGAGCTCGCTCGAAATGGCGGAGCTCGCGGTCGCGTACAAGAACCGCGGTGTCGTTGGCTTCGACCTCGCCGGGGCGGAGTACGACCACCCGGCCAAGCATCACCGTGCCGCGTTTCAACTCGTGCGCGACAACAACATCAACGTCACGATCCACGCGGGCGAGGCCTACGGGCCCGAGTCGATTCACCAAGCCATTCACGTTTGCGGCGCGCACCGCATCGGTCACGGATGCCGCCTCCGTGAGGATGGCGACCTCCTCCACTACGTCAATGATCACCGGGTGACGCTCGAGTGTTGTCCGTCCTCGAATGTGCAGACGGGGGCGATTCGCGACCTCGCAAGCCATCCGATCAAGTTTTACAAAAATCTCGGCCTCCGCACGACGGTCAATACTGACAACCGACTCGTGACGAATACCACGGTCTCGAAAGAGCTCTGGCTGTGTCACTCGGTCATGGGATTTACGTTTGATGACCTGAAGCAGGTCATTTTGAGCGGCTTTAAAAGCGCATTCTTGCCGTTTCACGTCAAGCAGCAGTACCTACGCCGCGTGAGCGACGAGCTGGATGCTTTTGTCCACGAGCAGGCCGAAGAGTCGTCGCGTAACGTGGGCCAGTCGCCGCCCGCGAGCGCGTCGCGCGCTGTTCGGTCGAGCGCACCGCCAGCCACTGCGTCCACACCGTCTGCGGTAACCGTGCAGATTGCACATAAAACGAGCTGAGTAAGGCAAACGGACAGCAAGAGCAAAAGACCGTACCCATGCCGTCACTCGCCGAGCTGCGCGCGTTCCTCGCGTCTGAGGTTCCTCACTGCACCGCGGAGCTCTTGACAGCGAGCGACGGGATGGCCCGGATGCGCGAAGCGTTCGATGAGCGCCAATTACGTCCCGGCGGCACCATTTCAGGTCCGGTCGTCATGAGCCTCGCGGACGTCGCGAGCTATCTTGCGCTGCTCTCGCGCATCGGGATCGTCCCTCTCGCCGTGACGTCGAACCTCAACATTTCCTTTCTGCGTCGCCCAAAGGCCGAGCGCGCCCTTCTTGCCGATGCGACCTTCCTCAAGGTGGGCCGCAAGCTAGCCGTCGCAGAAGTTCGTGTCACTTCGGAGGGCGATGAAGAACTCGTCGCGCACGCGACGGTCACGTACGCAATCCCGGTGTCAGCGAAAAGTCGCATTTTGGGCCTATTTTAGGCCATTCGTACACATTTTCGACGCGGGACGCGGACGCAAGCGCGGAGGCGAATGGCATGAGACTTGGGCTACGGGAAGAAATCCGGTAGGTACGACGTTCACGGTTGTCCGACACAACCGTGGCCTGACGCAAGCAGTTGAGTTTTTTGTTTTCGTTCTAATGTTCCCCTCGCTTTTGAGCTTTTCGGAGGTTGGATGTCCACCGACGTGATGATTTACGCGAACGGCCTATCCAAGCGGTATGGCTCGTTCCGCGCTCTCGATGACGTGAGTTTCGAGGTTCGCCGTGGCGAAGTTGTAGGCTTTCTCGGCCCTAACGGCGCCGGCAAGTCAACAACGATGCGCATCTTGACGTGCTTTATCGCGCCGACGTCCGGCACGGCGAAGGTGCGCGGGCAGGACGTCTTCGACGACACCTTGGCTGTTCGATCGAGCCTTGGCTACCTGCCCCAGCGTGCCCCGCTGTACCTGGAGATGACGGTCTACGAGTACCTTCGCTTTGCGGCGAAGGTTCGCAACATTGACGATAGCCTCTTCAAGCAGCGCGCCCGAAATGTGGTTGAGGTCTGCGGGCTCGCGCAGTCTCTCTCGAAAGAGATTCGGCAGCTTTCGCACGGCTACCGGCAACGCGTCGGCCTTGCGCAGGCGCTCATTCACGACCCGCCCATCCTGATCCTCGACGAACCCACGAGCGACCTCGACCCCAACGAGAAGGCGGAGTTCCTCAATTACCTCAAGCAAATCGGAAAGGACCGCACGGTCCTCCTCTCGACGCACAACCTGAAAGAGGTTGAGAGCGCCTGCGCACGAGCCATTATTGTGTCTCGCGGCCGAGTCGTTGCGGACGGCGCGCTCGACGAAATTCGAGCGAAGAGCGGCCGCGTTCGCTACATCGTCTCAGTCCAGGAATCGATCGGCGCGTCGGCGTACCGCGGTACGGGCGCTCCACCCAAGCAATCGGACGTCGAGCGCGCGCTCTCCGGCCTCAAGGGAGTCAAGAAAGTCGCAGAGCTACCGACCGACGACCGCGCTCACCAGTACGCCATCGATGGCGACGACGGCGACGACATTCGCGCGGACATTTTTCGGATGGTGTCCGACAAGGGGTGGGTTCTGCTCGAACTGCACCGCGATACGCAAACGCTCGAAGACGTTTTTCGGCAACTCACGATCGGTGACGAACGCCGCAACCGTCAGCTTGGCCCGGTCGCGGAGACCTCCAACGCCTCGGACGAGGACGATTCGGACGACGAAGACGAGGATGACGATTCGGACGACGAAGAGACCGCACCGATCGAATCCAAGCGGGGCAAGCGATGAACAGCGAAACGATCGAAAAAGACAGCAAGAAGAAACTTCTGGCTGCCGGGCAAGCTGCAGAAGCGGCCCGCGAAGCCGGGCATGACGAAGACAGCGAGGAGTCGCACGAGTCATCGGCCGAGCCCATGACGAGCGCTTCGCACGGTGAGAAGGCGATTCTGCATCGACCGAGCTCGGCGAGCATGGTCTGGACTCTTGCGCAGCGAGAGATCCAGGCGAACCTCAACTCGGCGATTACGTACATCGTGATTGCCGCGAGTTTGGTCGTCGTGGGGCTCTACTTCTTCTTCTACAAAGGCGGATTCTGGCAGGTTGACCGTGCCTCGATGGCACGGATGTTTGACTCGATTCCCTTCGCTCTCTGCTTCTTGACGGTGCCGCTCTTCACGATGCGCTCGCTCGCGGACGAGAAGCGCGTCGGCACGATCGAGTTGCTCATCACGATGCCGGTCAAGGACAGCGAAGTCATCCTTGGTAAGTTCATCGGTTCGCTCGCGATGGTCGCCCTGCAAATCGCGCTGCTCGCGGCGTATCCGATCGTCATGTTCTCTCGCGCGCCGTTCTGGCACTTGGGTGAGCTTGACTGGAGCCCGTTCTGGGTTGGGATGCTCGGGCTGCTTCTCCTTTCGATGGCGGGCACGGCCATCGGGGTCATGTGGTCGTCGTTCACTGAGAGCCAGATTCTGTCGTATTTCGCCACGATGCTCACGCTCGTCGCTCTCTACGCCATTGGCTCGGTCAGCATCGTCGAATTCCTGCAGGGCTGGCCCGGAGACGCGATTTCTTTCGTTAGTCTCCAAAGTCGCTTCGAGCCCTTCGCGAGGGGTCTCATCGACTCGCGCGCGGTCATCTACTTCCTCTCCCTTACGACACTCGGTCTCGTGGTCGCCTTCCGCTCTCTCGAGAGCCGGAAGTGGTCATGATCCGGACCGTATAAAGACTTCTTCGAGGCATACAGAACATGGCCATGGAACGAAAGAAGAAGGCGGCGACCGAGAGCGGTGCGCTCGTCCTTGTGATTGCGCTCATCCTTGTCGGAATAAACGCGCTCAGCTACTTCATGTATTTCCGGAAGGACACCACGAATGCCGAGCGCTACACGCTTTCGGCAGGTAGCGGTCGGCTTCTGCAGTCGATGAAGGGTGACATGAAGGTCGAAGCCTTCGTCACGAAAGGCCTGCCGAAGCTCGACGCCTTCGTGCGCGACCTTCGCGACCTCCTTCAGCAATACAAGGAGTCGAGCAAGGGCAAATTCGACTACGTCATCATCGAAGCAAAAGATGAGGAGCAGAAGAAAAAGGCCAAAGAAGCCGGGCTCCAAGAAGCGCAGTTCGGTGAAGGCTCGGACACCGAAGACAAGGCCGAATTCGCGAAGGGCTACATGGGCCTGGTGCTCAACTACGGCGCCGAACGCGACACGATCAAGGTGCTCTCACCCGACAACAACACGGGCATGGAGTTTTGGATCACCAACAAGATCCGCGAAGTTCGCGACAAAGGTGACGGCCTAAAGCACAAGGTCGGCGTACTCACGGGGCATGACGAGATGAAGCTCTCTGAGGCGAACCTCGTTCCGTCGAACAGCGGGCAGAAGCCGAACCTCCAGGGCATCGTCTCGCAATACTTTCCGTTTTATCAGTTCGTCGACGTCGACTTGAAGAACGGCGACGCCGAGGTCGACGAGTCGCTCGACGGCCTGCTGATTACGCAGCCCGGGAAAGATTTGTCTGAGAAAGAGCTACGCCGCATCGACCAGTTCGTCATGCGCGGCAAGAGCCTCGCGGTCATCGCCTCGGCGGTGAACGTCAAGGCGAGCGATGCCACGATGAACGGCACACTCTCGACGCACGGCCTCGAGAAACTTCTCGACGGCTACGGTATTGAGATGCGCAAAGACGCGCTTCTGGAGTTCGGTCGCCCGTTTCGCGTGAACGTGTTCACGCAGGGCGGACCCCAGACGATGCGGTTTCCTCCGCTTCACGACGTGCGCGCGGACTTCCGCTTCACGGGTGACGAGCAACTCCTGGATGACGGCTTTGCGGCGTTCTTCCGAATCAACCAAGTCCCGTTCCCGTTCCCGTCGTCGCTCGTGCTTCACCGAGAAAAGCAACCGGACGTCGCCGCCGACAAGTTCAAGGTTCTCGCACGGACGACGCCGAAGACGCTGCGCGAGACCGGCGACACGATCGACATGAAGCCGATGCGTCAATGGAGACCAAAGGGCGAGTTTAGCCAATTCAACCTGGCCGCGACCCTTGAAGGGAAAGTCAAGACCGCGTTTCCGGCTGGTGACAAGATGGGCGTCGAGTCGCCTGCGCAGTCCGCGAACACGGCTCGCGTGCTCGTGATTTCGTCGTCTCAGTTTTTCGCCAATCCGTTCGCGCGCGCCGGAAACGGACCGGAAATGCCTCAGCAAATGGGCATGATGATGCCGGGTGGTGGAGGCGACGAGATGCTCCAACAACTCGCGACTCCATACGCGCAGCAGATCCTTACGAATACGATTCTCGTGTTCAAGAACATGCTCGATTGGGTTACCGGCGACGTCGACCTCCTCGCCGTTTCCGCGAAAATCCTTCAGGAACCGGGCCTTGCCTACGGCGACGTGTCGAAGCCGAACTTCGACGACATGACCGAAGACCAGCTCAAAAAGCAGGACGACGGCATGAAAAAGGAGCGGAAGAAGGTCCAGCATCTCGTGGAGGGCTCGCTCATTCTTGGGCTACCAGCACTCTTCGCTCTTCTCGGCGTAGCCCTCTGGCAACGTCGCAAGTCTTCGCGCGAAAACGTTCAGCTCGCCTGACAGGACAACGGACAACGATGGAACGCTCGACACAGCTTTGGATTGGTGTGGTCGTCCTTTCGGCTCTTGGGGGAGCTGTCTACAAGGTGTCGAAGGACGACGCGATGAAGGGAAGCTCCACGACGACCACGTCGGCGGACTTGCCCGACCTCAAAACGCCCGATGACCTCGACAAAATTACGATTACCAACGCCGAAA
Source organism: Polyangiaceae bacterium (assembly GCA_025353725.1). GTDB lineage: Bacteria > Myxococcota_A > Polyangia > Polyangiales > Polyangiaceae > Labilithrix. The sequence goes on from JANXOF010000089.1 coordinate 50,526, forward strand.
AGGGCGACGTCGTGCTCGAGAAGAAAGGCGATGTCTGGGAGCTCACGAAGCCTCTGGTGGCGAAAGCCAATCAAGCCAACGTGAAGCAGCTCCTTGACAACATGAAGGAGCTCAAAGCCAAGGAAGTGATTTCTGCGGCTCCTTCCGAGGAGCAGAAGAAAGAGTTCCAGTTCGACAAGGACAAGGCTGTCCACGTCGTCGCGCAAAAGGCGTCGGATAAGAAGCTTGACGCGAGCTTCGGTAAATCCGGCGCGCGAGGGCAGATGGCGATGGTCGACGGCAAGCCGAGCATCTTCGCCGTCAGCGGGTACTCCAGTTATCTCTACGCGCGCGAAGTAAAAGGCTGGCGCGAGACAGAGATTTTCAAGTTCGACGACGCGAACGCCAATCAAGTCACGATCGTGAATAAGAACGGTACGTTCTCGTTTACGAAGGGCGATAAGTGGGCAGGTACCTTCAAGGACAAGGCGATTGCCGAGTTCGACGAAGAGAAGGTGAAAGACGCACTCCGCGCGCTCAAAGCGCTGAACGCGGACGACTTCGGCGACGGGAAAGCCTTCGCTGATACAGGCCTCGACAAGCCCGAGGCTACGGTGACGGTGACCCTCAAGGACAACGCCGGCAAGTACGTCCTACGTGTCGGTAAGACGTCGACGGGCACGGCCCGCTACGCCCAGAAAGATGGCGACCCGACCATCTTTGTCATTCCGCAATACACGGCGGAGTGGGCGTTTGCCGAGTCGACCAAGTTCACGAAATCGAAGGACGCGGGCGCGGCCAAAGGCGGCCCGTCACCGATGGGCATGCCAGGTATGCCACCGGGGATGCAGATGCCGCATGGCATGGGTGGTCCGCACGGTGGCACGGGTGAAGACGACGGCGACCCGCACGGTCACTGAGCAGGAAGAAAGACGACCGATGGACCTCTTCGGACACCTCAAGGCGTACGACTACGGCGAAGTTCACTTCAGCCACGACAAGGCGACCGGCCTGAAAGCGATCGTCGCCATTCACGACTCGCGCCTCGGCCCGGCGCTTGGCGGCTGTCGTTTTTTGCCCTACGAGACCGACGAGGACGCGCTTGTTGACGCCCTTCGACTTGCGCGCGGCATGACCTACAAGGCGGCGCTCGCAGGGCTTGCGCACGGGGGCGGGAAAAGCGTTCTCATTCGACCGAAGCAGCACTTCGACCGGGTCGCGCTGTTTCGCGCCTTCGGTCGCTTCGTTGACAACCTCGGCGGTCACTACATCACCGCTGAGGACAGCGGTACGGGTCTCGAGGACATGGAGGTCCTCCGCACGGTGACTCGCCATGTCACGGGCGTCGATATGGCGAACGGCGGATCGGGCGATCCGTCACCGTTCACGGCGCTTGGCGTTCGACGCGGCATCGAGGCCTGCGTCAAGTTGAAGCTCGGACGCAGCTCGCTTGAAGGCGTTCACGTCGCCGTGCAGGGGGTAGGCCACGTCGGCTATCACCTATGTAAAGAGCTTCACGCTCAGGGCGCGAAGATCTCTGTCGCCGATGTTGACCCGCTAAAAGCCGAGCGGGCGACGCGCGAGTTCGGCGCAACGGTCGTGTCACTCGAGAAGATCTTCGAAACGCCGTGTGACGTGATTGCTCCGTGCGCGCTTGGCTCGGCTCTAAACGACCTTACGATTCCGAAGCTCGCGGCGAAGATTGTCGCAGGCGCAGCCAATAACCAACTCGCGCAGCCGCGCCACGGTGACGACCTCCACGCACGCGGCATTCTCTACGCCCCGGACTACGCGATCAACGCCGGCGGTCTCGTGAATGTCGCGCAAGAGGTTCTCGGCTACGACGAGAAGAAGTCACGCGACAAGACTCTCGAAATCTACGACACGATCTTGGAGATCGCGGACCGGAGCTCCAAGACTGGAACGCCGACGTACGTCATCGCCGATATGATGGTCGAAGAGAAGCTCGCGAACTTCTCAAGAGCTAAGGCTACGAGTGCGCCACTAGCTTGAGCGTAGAGGCGTATTCAGCTTTAGTTCGCTGAGCTTTACGGCGCCAACGACGCGACAAGTCGAAGATAGTCGGGTAGCGTCGCGCAGTTGACGCGCTCGAACCAATGCGAAGGCACCGCGGTGCCTTGGTTCGTCACGCGTCGTGTCACCGGATCCCAGTCGATTCCGCAGATAAAGTTCTTGCCTTCGACAATTGGCCAACGGTCGAGCAAGCACCATTTTTGAGCCGGATCGGTGTGTTTTACCATCGCAAAAGCGTGATCGTTTGTCGAAGCGCACATTCGGATTTCGTTTTCCGCGAAGCCTGCCTTGTAGGCGAGACATGCGCCGACCTCACCGCCCTCGCCGCAGTTGCCGTACTGACGAAACGCTGAGCCCTCAGGCAGAAGGTTGTCGACGAGCTGCGTGATGACTTGCCCGCACCAAACTCGCGCACCGTAGCGCGCTGCCTTGCTAATATTTTTTTCTTGGTCCGCACGCACTCCGGTCAACCAAGCCGTCTCACCGGCACCGCTTGGCAGCTTGTGGAGTGAGGTCCCGACGAAGTGCGCGTACTCATTCATCTGAGTGTCGAGTGCGGCGTACTCGTGGGGTATTGACTTAGGCCATCGATAAACTGTCTTGCCGCCCACGGTTCCCAAGTCTTTGACACGAATGATAGGCTGTCCGGCGGTAGCCACTTTGTACTGACAGCCGGCGGCCTCCACAGTCGTAATTCCGAACGGAGAGCAGTCGTCACTCGTCGTTACCTCGAACCCTTGGTCGAATAAGTCGGAACCGCTGCGTGTGGAATCTGTGAGGTGGAATGCCGCTACGCTTTCTGTCTCGGCGTCTCCTCCCGCCGAGCATGCAAAGATTCCCGAGCCGAGGAACAGCGGAAGAAGAAGCGACCGGTTCGAGATTTTCATAGCTTACCGAGAGGCACATTGTGTGCCGAAGTGAACTCTTCGTTTTCGCCGTCGATAGTAGAAAAACAGCGCTATTCGCGAACCACCCAGGTGGATTAATCTAGCCACTTTGGAAAGCTCATCCGTGATGCTTCGACTACCGAAGCCGTCTCGGTTTGACGCGGAGCTCAGTTAGCGTGCGGCATCGTTCGGGGCTTCGTCCGAGAATTCGAGCGGGTAAGCGACCGTGACCGAGCCGCCGTGTGCAGGCGGGCGGAGCGCGAGCGTGGACATCGATTCACGCATGCACGTCGTCATTCTCTCATCGGCAAGGCCGCCGTCTTCGTGGTCGGCTTCGACATCTTCGATGATACCTCCGAGCTTCTCATCGGCGACGATGGTGAAGCGCATCTCGACACGCCCCTTGGCGTTCTTCTTGCGGCTGAGAAGCTCCTCGAAACATGTTTTCGCCATCGGGAGGAACTCCGCGCGAACGACCTCCTGAACGTAAGCGGGATCCATCGCGCCGCCGTCGTTGGCGATCGGAGCCGGGACGAATCGCCCTGCCTTGGCGGCCGCTGCCACTTCGGGTTCAGCCGCTGTGGCCCAGCCCGCCAGGATTCGTTGCCGAAGTTCGTCGCGTACCTTGCGATCGACGATGGTTTTTTGGATTGCGCCCGCTTCACCATAGGCGACGTTTCGTATCCCAGCCGAGCCTGCGGGCGTCGTGAGCTCGTCAGCTGAGAAGCCGACGCCCGGCTTGGAGAGTGGTATGTGGCGACTCCCACCGCTTATCCCAGCCCAAAAAACGAGTCCAATGACGGCCACTAACGTACCTACAAGGCCAAGAATGAACGTCTTCCCTTGAATCGGTTTGACTTTCGTTCGTTCACGGGTCGACGAGGAATCGGATTTCTCGGGCGGTTTCACGCTCCGTATCATGCCAGGCTTTTCCCTTTCCGTAGCTCGTTATAGGGTCAATGCGTGCCACTGAACCAAGCGACCCCGACCCGTGTGCTCGCCCGGGCCTTGTCACGATCTGCATCGATGGCGGCGCGGCGTCTCTGGCCGCTGGTGCAGCGCGTCAACAAGCTCATCGAAAAGCCATCGGTTCAACCGAGCTGGGCGCCCCAACCGCTGCTCAAACGTCGCGAGCGGACGTTTCCACAACTTGGGTTTCCGCGTGAGACGGATTCACTGTGCCCGCGCTGCGTGAAAGAGGTTCGAACGGAGATCCTGGGAGGAAAGCGAGACCTTCGCGAGCTTGTCGACGGTCGACCTGGGGAGATCAAAGCAAACATCGTTGAAAAGGAAATCAACGGCGTTCGCTGTGTCGTCATGGTCAAAGACTGTCCGACGCACGGTCACTTCGAGGACGTGATGTCGATGGACCCCGAATTCCTTCGACGCTTGGAGAATCTTTATCCGGGCCGGGACTTTCTCGCGCCGTTAACGAAGCTTCGCGAGCACGGTAGTTCGAGCATCAAGTACGGGCGTGGCTCTGTTTTAACGGTCGACCTGACCAATCGCTGCAACATGATGTGCGACCCGTGCTTTATGGACGCGAATCAAGTGGGCTACGTCCACGAATTGCAGTGGGAAGAGATCCAGAAAATCCTAGACGATGCGCTCACCGTCCAGCCGCGCCGCCAAATGAGTATTCAGTTTTCAGGTGGTGAGCCGACGCTAAGTCCGCACTTCCTGAAAGCCATCGAGTACGCGCGTGCCAATGGGTTTTTCGCCGTACAGTGCGCGACGAACGGCGTACTTTTCGCGCAAGACACTGAACTCGCATTCAAGGCGAAGGCCGCGGGCCTTCGCATGGCGTACTTGCAGTTTGACGGTGTCGACAACGCTTCGAACGCGCACCGCAAGATAGGTAACCTTTTCGACGTCAAAGTGCGCGCGATCGAAAACCTCCACGCCGCGGGAATCGACGTCATTCTCGTCGTCACCGTGGTGAACGGGGTGAATAGCGATCAAGTCGGTAAAATTGTCGAGTTCGCGATTGCCAACGCGGACAAGGTGACCGTCGTGAGCTTTCAGCCGGTGAGCTTCACCGGGCGCGACGAGGACATCAGCGACGAGCTCCGGGAGAAGCAGCGGTACACGCTAAGCCATCTCGCCCACGATATCCGATCGCAAGCACGAATTACCGAGCCGATGCGGGACTGGTTTCCGCTCTCCGCGATGGGTCCGTTTAGCGACCTTACCGACACCATTCTTGGCGAGAGCGCCGATTGGGGCTCAATGAAGTGCGGCTGCCATCCCAACTGCGGAATCGGTACCGCTATCTTCGTTCACAAGACTACAAGGCAAGCTATCCCCGTGACAGAGTTTCTCGACCTCGAGCAGCTCCTTCACGATATTCAAGATATTACCGACGCCGCTCAGGGGCGCGCGGTGACGATCGCCGAGGTCGCACTTGCGATGCTGAAAAATTTCGACGCAACGCGGTCGCCGGTGAGCTTTCCCGCACTCGTGAAGCAGTTTTTGAGTACGACCGGCGCACGGGGGAAGCAGATCGGCGAACACGAGAGCGATGCGCATGAGTTCGAGTGGCGAATCCTCTTCGTCGCGGGTATGTGGTTTCAAGACCTTTTCAACTACGACTTTCGCCGCACGGAAATGTGCATCATTCCTTATGGCACTCAAATGGGTGAGATAAGCTTTTGCGCGTACAATACGGGCGTTGGCTGGCGTCAGATCTTAGAAAAAATGAAGGCTACCGCGACGCTTTCGGAGTGGTACCAAAGCAACGGTCGGCATCCGGTTTACGCGAAGGGACAAGACCTCGCGCTTCCGTTGACCGAAGCCGGTGATGCAACGAGCGGAAACGGTAAACCTCGCGCACGAGTTCGCCTAAGAGTCGTCGAAACGTGAGTTCCACCACGCGCAAAAGTGAGCCGCCGGACGCGAACGCGCAGTTCGCCGGTCTCGGTTCGACGCTCGATTTTATGAGGCTCCTTTGGGCGCTTGATCACGGACTGCAGCTTAGATCCAAGCGGATGGAGGTCGAGATCGGTGTCACGAGCATGCAACGCGTCGTGATTCGCCTGATTGGTCGATTCCCGAACGTCACTGCCGGACGCCTTGCAGAGCTCGTGCACGTTCATCCGAGCACATTGACTGGAGTTCTCAGGCGTGTCGTTGATCGCGGGTTCGCCGAGCGTGAACGTGACCGAACCGACGCGCGCGTGGCGAGGTTCATCCTTACGGCCCAGGGCGAAGCCATCGACGGCTCACAGGTCGGGACTGTCGAAGCCGCCGTACGGCGAGCGCTTGCGAGGCTCGAGGCCGACCAGGTCGATGCCGCGCGTATCGTGATCTCGGCGGTGGCCGACGAGCTTGCCCGCGCCGATCGCTGAGTGGCTGATTCAGGCTTCCTTCGAGACGGGCGCGACGGCGTCGACGACGATGGACCCGTCTTCGACGTCGACCGTCGCAACGTCGCCTGAGCGCAGAAGACCTTTCAAGATCATCTCCGCGATGGGTGCCTCAATGTGGCGTCCGATGGCCCGTCGCATCGGGCGCGCTCCCATTTCTGGGTCGAACCCGCCCGCGTCGAGCAGCGCGTCGACGGCTGCGTCACTCGCGTCCAGGTGGACGCCTCGCGCGCGTTCGAGGTCTGCCGCAAGCGCTCGAAGCATGCGCCTCGCGACTTCGGCTACGTCTTCGCGCGAAAGGGGAGCGAACGCGAGCACCTCATCGAGCCGGTTGAAGAGCTCTGGCGGAAGAGCCCGACGAGCGGCCTCCGTGACCGCGACTTGGTAGGCCGAGACTGCACGCGCCCGCGAATCGCTTTGCCCCGTCGCAGGTCCGAATCCGATGCGACCGCGCGGAGTTGCCGTCGGCGAAACCTCGGCGCCAAGGTTCGACGTGAGGAGAATGACGGTATTTGTAAAGTCCACTGTTCGTCCGCGTCCGTCCGTGAGCCGCCCTTCGTCGAAAACGCCGAGGAACCCTTCCAGTACGTCGCGGTGTGCCTTTTCGATCTCGTCGAGCAAGATCACCTGATAGGGCCTTCGCCGCACCGACTCCGTGAGTTGGCCGCCGGCCTCGAAGCCCACGTAGCCCGGTGGAGCGCCGACGAGCCTAGAAATCGCGTGCGATTCTGAATACTCGGAGAGGTCCAGACGCGTCATCGCGTCCGCGGAGTGGAAAAGGCACTCCGCGATCGCTTTGGCGGTCTCGGTTTTTCCGACGCCGGTGGGCCCGAGCAAGAGGAAGGTGCCGATCGGCCTTCGCGACCGAAACCCTGAAGCGTTCCGGCGCAGTACCTGGGCGATGCGCGAGAGGGCATCCACGTGGCCCACGATGCGCTCTCCAAGTATCGCTTCGAGGCGAAGCAATCGTCCCGCGTCACTCTCGAGCAGGCGCTCTTCGGGCACCCCGGCGAGTTCACTTACAACCTCTGCGATGTGGGTCGGTTCGACGCGTGACTCGCCCCGGCGGCGCACGCGAGCTCCGGCTAAGTCCAAGATTTGGACCGCCTTGTCCGGAAGGGCCTTGCTCGACAGGTACCGCACGCTCCACGTGACGGCTTTCGCCAACGCGTGCTCGTCGTAGGTGCAACCGTGGTGCTTCTCGAAAAGCGGGGCGACGCCCTCGATGGCGAGCAGCGCCTCCTCGGGCGTGAGCTCGCACACTTCGATGGCCGTAAAGCATCGGGCGAGCCCGGGATTGCTTTCGATGACGCGTCGGTAGTCTGTTTCCGTGGTGGCACCGATGCAGACGACGTCGCCGCGTGCAAGAGCGAGACGCAGTTCGCTCGACGCTTCGTCACCCGCATCTTGCCCAAACAAGACGTGCATCTCGTCGAAAAAAAGGATGACGCGTCCCTTGGCGCGTGCGACTTCCGCTTTGAGTTGCCCCATGCGTTCGGCCAGCGAGCCGCGCACGCTCGTGCCCGCAAGGAGAGCGGTTGGCTCGATGCTTACGAGGATCTTTTCCTCGAAGCACGCCACGTCGTCGCCGTTCGCGATTCGCCGTGCGAGGCCATGCGCGATGCTCGTCTTGCCGACTCCTGGTGCGCCAATCAGGCACGCATTGTTGGCGTGGCGCTTGGCAAGTACGTCGAGTGCGCGCTCGATTTCGGCTTCGCGGCCCACGACCGGATCGAGCTTGCCGCGCGCGGCAAGATGAGTGAGATTGGTCCCTACTTGGACGAGGAGCGGAAAGTGCTTCGCATCGAGGGCGAAACGGCTTTCGTGCGCCCCAGGCGTGGATAGCGAGGGTGCGTTTGTGCTTCCCGTCGCTTTGCGTTTGCTCTTCGCCACGCTGGGTGGCGCTACTGTAGGCACCGGGGCGTCGGCCACGCGGCGCTCGACGACCGTGGGCGAAGCGTTCGGAGGTGCAGCGGCGGACCGGTCGGTACTCCGAGGGGCGGTGAGCCTCGCGGCAAAAGGTTTGGGGGCGGGCCGCTTCGGTGTCGTGTTGCCCGAGGGCCTATCGAAGGCCGCACTTACGGCAAGCGAAGCCGGGATCCTCCGCGGCGGTGCGAGGCCCATGGCGAGCTGCATAGCGGAGGTCCGCAGCCGCGTGACGTCGGTTCCGCACTGCACCAGCGCGCGATGAGCTGCGGTCCGGGTCTCCTGACAGAGGGCAAAAAGGACGTGAACCGACCGAGCTTCCGTACGACCGGCGCCAGACCGGCTTGCAAGTTCGCGCGCTCGCTGGAGGGCGCTGGCGATGGCGTGCGCGGCGTCGTCGACGGTAATCCGCGCCGCTTTGAGTAGCACTTCGGCGTCGAGCCTTCGGTCGAGCAAAAGTTGAGCGGCATCGTCATGCCCGCGAGCGAGCGCCGCAAGCAGGTGGGTCGTCGTAGGCTTCTGCCCTCGCTCTCGAGCGAGCTCCTCGGCGGCTCGGCGAAGCGCGACAAGCGCTGTTTCCCGGGTCGGTAGCGCCTTTTGCATAACCGCCAAACCTTGCACACGTTGGCGTTTACGGCCAAGAAGTTGGCAGGCGGCGCGCGGTACTCAAGCGGTCGTGACGTAGCGAGTGGCGCGCCGCTGAGCGCTCGTCGCCGGCCAAACGTAAGAGATGTCTTCGTCGATGCGCGCGCCCTCAATGGTCGGCGGGGCGTCGCGAGCGACCAATACCCAGGTCGCGCTGGCGAGACGCAGCGCGAGCGGAACCCACTCGGTCGGAGGGAGGGTAGCTCTCGACAAAGCCACGTCGAACGCGTTTGGCGAATGCGAAGCAACGGCCTCGCCGCGCTCACGAAGGATCACGACGTCGGGTCGGCCAATCGTGCCCAAAACAGTCCGCAGAAACGACGTTCGCTTCGCGAGCGGCTCGACAAGCGTGACCTTTAGATCCGGACGCATGATAGCTAGCGCAAGCCCGGGAGCGCCCGCGCCCGTCCCGACGTCGACCACGCGTGCGCCGACCGCCATACGCTTCGCGAGAACCGACGCATCGGCCAGCATCAAATCGGTGAGCTCGCCGTGGGTGCGCGCGGCCGTGAGGTCGATTCGCTTGTTCCACTGTTCGAGCAGTAAAAGCCATTGCTCGAGTGGTGCGCGAGCGGTGTCGTCGATCGAGTAAGCTGTGAGGTCCACGCGTTGAGTGTGGCGCTGTTCTTCCAAAAAGGATAATCGGAAGAACGTGTCCCTTGAACGTCCCTCCCCTCTCACGGTTCCTCCCGCGGGCACCGTTGACTTCCACCCTCTCGAGGAGCTTATTCAACGAACCTTTGCGGCGTCCGAGCTAACCGCGACGCCTATGCCCGGGGGAGCGTCGACACGTCGCTACTTCCGCGTCGCCCTGCCGAACGACAAGAGCGCGGTCGCGATGTTCGTTCCCGAGGGGGCGAAGCCCGAAGAGGTGCAAATGGCCGACGCGGGCGCCTTGGGCGTACGTTGGCCTTTCCTTGAGGTGCGCGACTTGCTTGCCGAGCGCGGCATTGAGGTCCCCAGCGTCCTTGCTGAAGACACTCAGCGCGGATGGCTGGTCATCGAAGACCTTGGTGACGATACGCTCGCCAATTGGCTCCTTCGCAATCCGGGCGACAAGCGTGCGCTCTACACCAAAGCCGTGACGGACCTCGCAAAGGCACAAAAAGCGCTCGCAAAGCTCCCGAAAGGATCCGTCGTCGCGGGCCGCACGTTTGACCATGAGCTGCTTCGTTGGGAGATCGAGCACTTCCGTGAATGGGGGCTCGACGCTCGCGACAAGCGGCTGTCGGCGGAAGACTCCGAGCGATTCTCTGCCATCGCCGATCGCCTCGCGAAGCGCGTTGCGGACTTGCCTCAGGGGTTCGTGCATCGCGACTACCAGTCGCGAAACCTCATGGTTGTTGACGACGGCACGCTCCGCCTCGTGTGGATTGACTTCCAGGACGCGTTGCTCGGCCCTCGCGTCTACGATCTCGTCGCGCTGTTGAACGACAGCTACCAAGAGTTCGACCGCGCGTTCGTCGAGGAGCGCCTTGCGGAGTACGCCGAGGCTGCGAAGCTTTCCGCGAAGGCCTGCGCGCAGCTGGTCGATGAGTTCGACTTGGTCACGGTTCAGCGCAAGCTGAAAGACGCCGGGCGCTTCGTGTTTATTGACCGAAAGAAGGGCAATCCGTCGTTTCTTCGCTTCGTTACGCCGACGGTGCGAAAGGTCGATAGCGCGCTCGCGCGCCTCGCTCCGCACGACCCCGACATGAGAGAGCTCCGCGAAATTCTGCAACGCACTCTCGGCGACGAGCTCACGCCCTCGGACACGGGACGCTGAGCCGCGCACGCTCTCGATGAACGATCCGCGCAAACGTTCGCGCAGTGGTTCAGAGTTACCCCCGGCCAAAACCGTCGAGGTAAGGCCGGCGGGGCTCTGGTTGCGCGACGTGGGCGAGCTCGTGCCGATGTGGGCAGGCGCGATGCATTACTGGCGTCATTCGCCAGACGATTGGGGCCCCTGTCTCGACGCCATGAAGGCGATGGGGCTACGCATCGTAGACACTTACGTGCCTTGGGGTGTGCACGAAACAGCGCCCAGTACGTTCGACTTTGGCGAGCGCTACGCGCGTCTCGATGTGGCTCGGTTCCTCCGTCTGATCGCCGACAAGGGCATGAAGGTGCTCCTGCGACCGGGGCCGCATATCAATGCAGAACTCACGTACTTTGGCTTGCCCGAGCGCGTGGTGTGGGACCGCGAGTGCCAAGCGCGAACGCCGCAGGACAACCCTGTCATTCTGCCGATGGTGCCCGTCGCGTTTCCGGTGCCAAGTTACGCGAGCGACGCGTTTCACGACGAGACGGCGCTTTGGTTTGAGGCAGTGGGCCGCGAGCTTGCCCCGCTGCTTTACCCTCACGGGCCTATCGTCATGCTTCAGGTCGATAATGAGGGCGCGCTCTACTTTCGCGACGGCCCGTACGACCAGGATTACCACCCGGACGCAGTCCGTAGGTTCCGCAGCTTTTTGCGCGATAAATACTCGAGTGTGACGTCATTCCGCGAGGCGTGGCGGGACGCGAGCCTAACGTTCGCCACCGTTCCGCCACCGGTTCGGTTCGACGCCACGCAGGCCGACGAACTTGCACGCCATCTCGATTGGATGGAGTTTCACGAGCATCTGCTCGCGGACGCCATGGGACGCTTTGGTCAGGCCCTCGAGAACGCCGGGTTCACGTCGGTGCCGACGCTGCACAACTTCCCGCTTGGCGAGGCCGCGTCACCTCTCAACGCAAGTCGCATCGGCGAGGTCGTCGACCTTATCGGGCTCGACTACTACCATGCCGCCACGCCGCAGCATCACATGGCCATTCTTCGTCGCACGGGGGAGCTTGCCACGCGATGCGAGGGGCGCCGCGTTCCGCCGTTCGGCGCGGAGGTGGGCGCGGGGTTTCCGCCTTTTTTTCCGCCTCTCGACGACGCGGATTCGCTCTATACGCTGATGGCTGCGTTGGCCTACGGTCTGCGTGGTTTCAACCTCTACATGGCGGTCGATCGCGATCGTTGGGTCGGGGCGCCGATTGATGTCCACGGCGTCCCGCGGCGCCTCGCGAGCGAGTACCGCGCGCTCATCGAGGCGCTCGAGAAGGTGCAATTCAACACGTTACGGCGCGCAACGCCGGTCAAGTTGGTCGTCCCGCGTGCGCTGCGGCGCCTCGCTCGCGCGACCCACGCGTTTGGTCCGATTACGCCGACGGCGTTTCATATTGCTGGCGCGGGCCCGCTTGAGAGTTGCCTGGAGGAGGACTTCGGACTCGGCGAAGCGGGCGGAGTTGGGGAGGTTGCGCCCTTGGCCGGAGAGTCGTTCGTGCGCGCGTTCGAGCGTGCGCTTTTGCTGCGCGGCGTCCCCTTTTCGTACGCGGGCGGCGAGAGTCTCGAGATGAGCATCGCGGGCGCATCGTGGATTATCTGCACGACCGCGGGGGGCCTAAAGCCCGACGTCGTCGCCTCGCTACGTGACGCTACGTCACGTGGAGTCCACGTAACCATAGGCCCGCGCGTTCCCGAGCGGGATGGGTCCATGCGACGCCTTTTGAAGCCACACGACGTAAGCGGACTCGAGGTGGAAGCGCTCGCGGACCCTTCGCGGGCTGACGTGCTTGTCGCGCGGCGTATCGATGAACTCGCGCTTCCCGCGTACCCCGTCGACCTGCCTGACGTTCACGTGACGTTGCACGAAACCGCCTCTGGCACTGCGCGCGTTGCTTTCGTCATGAACCCGACCGCGCGTGCTGTCGTCGCGACCGTCGGCCTTGGCCGAGCACGCGTGCTGAATGACTTGCTGCCCCGGCCCCGCGCGGTGAACCGAATCGAGCCGCATGCCGGTACCGGCGCTTTTGTCGTCGAAATCCCCGCGCGTACGGCGCGCATGTTCGCGGTGGATGACTCCGTTTTGGCGGTCGTTCAAAAGGCGTAGCGGACGGAGGCACCACCATCGACGGCGAGAGGGAGGTCGCTCGCGCCGTTGGATTTTTTGAATCCCGTCGCATCACGAAGGCCAACGCTCAGACCGAGAGCGAAGTGTCTGTCGCGCTGGTACCACTCGACGCCACCTCGGCCACCGACGTAAAGCCCAAGGCTCTCGGCCTTTCCAAAGCCTAGGATTTCGAGGGACTGGCTGCGGATATCGACTTTCATCGCTCCAAGCGTCCCCTGAACGTACGCGCCCACACGAGGCGTGATGCGAATCGTGAACCGAGCGCCGCCTCCGAAGCCGAAGAGGGGAAACGCCCGTGTGCGGGGCTGCGGCTGAGAGCCCGAGGTGTCCGAGAAACCAAGCTCGCCCTCGCCGAGGACCATGAGCCACCGAAGCAGTTCAACACCGACCTGCGCACGGACCCACACCGCAGGCGGTGAGAGCTTTCCGAACTGGCTTAAAAATACGAGGCTCCCGAGCGATGCGTCGACGACGAGCGACTTCGAATAAGGCGGGGGCGGCGGCGACTCCGGAGCAGCCAGCGGAACCTCCACGGCAGTGAGGCTTCTCGTGTCTTTCTCGAGGTCGACCTGCTCGGGCAGGACCATAATTTGCGAATCTTCGGTGGGTGCCCGCGGCGTCTCTGCGAAGGCCGTCGCGGTGTAAGAGGCGGAGGCCGCGCTCACGCTCGCCGTAGCCGCGCAAACGAAGCGAGCCCAAGACATGGGTTCGAGGCTATCTGCTCAGCGGAAGTTCTGCACTGACCAGATCGCGGAGCCGTTGCGCGCGCTAAATCCGCATGAAACCTTCCTACGCGCGCTTTCGCGAGGTGTGCGAAGAGCTCACGGGTGACTAGCGAGCGCTTCCACCTGGAATGGCGTTCGTGATTGAAGAAGGTATTCGTGTGGGCGGTTTCGGTGTGTTGGCATCTGCCCCGCATTCGAACTTGGAAGAGAGCGGATCTTCCGTGGCGAAGTAGCGCGAGCCGGTGGCGAGTTGCAGGACGATGGCTGATGAGACCGAAAAACCGACGACGGCGAGAGCGCGGAATGCGCGCCGTGCGTTCCTCGCGCGAGGATTGCTCGCCGACTGAAAACGAGAGTTCCAATTGGCCCAAGCGCTTTCGAAGGTATACGAGATATAAAAGAAAGTGGCGGCAGACCCGACGAGATAGCCGATTGCAATCCAGGGTATGCCGAAAGCCGTCGTCGATAAGTCCTCGGCGAGTTTTGTGGAGTAACGAGAGACAGGTAACCCGCGGAACCATGTCTGCGCGCGAAACTCCCAGAGATGCGCCGCGATGAACACGAACACGATGACGCCCGACAGCCGGTAGAGCGCCGACGCTAACCGGCTTAGGTGCGCGTCGCCTCGCTCGATCGGCCTCCGTGCGTGCTGAACGCCTATCACCGCTACATAGGCAAGCGGTGCGAGGACGAGGAGTACCTCCACCATCCCTCGCCATGGTGCGCCGTGCAGGAGGGCCACGCGGTGATCATAAACGTCGCGTGAGCCGACGCTCGCGGAGCTCACCCAAAGGTGAATCGCAAGGAGTGCGGTGAGCGGCAGAACCCCACGCGTTGACGCGAGCGTTCGTATCCGCGTTGCGGTGTGCTTGTTGAAGGAGGTCATCCAGCCATCGCCAAGCTATCATGGACCTGAGAGGAGCAAGGTTTACGGCTCCCGTTCGTTCATGGCGCATGTGAGCTGCCTTTCGCCCTTCGACAAGTTGACGTCGGTCCGGCCTCGACTTCAACCTCAACCTCAACTTCAACTTCATGCTCGCCTGAGTTCGAGACACGAGACTCGACCCTTGCCCCAAGCGACCGTAGGGTGCGGCATCTGCCTTGAGGCGCCTTTCCTTCTTTTTCCTTCTTGCTTCGGCCCTCCTACCCGGTCTGGGGTGTACGCGTTCGGTACGTCAGGCGAAGCCCGTGGCAACGCTCGCCTCGTCGCCGGCAGCGGCCGCCGCTTTTGCCGAGCTCCGGGACTCGTGGGAGCAGCGGAGGCTCGAGCCTTCGCTCGCGCGTCGGTTTCTGCGTCGCTTTCCGAACGACGGCGCAGCTTCTCTCGCGACCCTCTATCTGGCGTTCGCGCTTATCGATAGCGGGGATCTTACGAAGGCCGATGGAGAACTCAGTTCACTTACAGATTTGAAGCCAGGCGCGGCCGCGGACCTCGCGACGGTCGCACGCGCGCGCAGCTTACGGCTTCACGGCGCGCCGCAGTCGGCTCTGGAAAGCTTGAGGCCGCTCGTCGGTAAAGTGATCGATGACGCAGAGCGCGAGGTATTTTTAGAGGAGCTCGCCCTCACCGCTATTGCCGCGCACGACAACTATGAGGCGCTCGCGTATCTCGATGCGTGGTTACGCGGCGTTGGCGAGAGCGACCGCGAGCGCGTACGCCTGAAAATTAACGCCATCCTCGAAACCCTCCCGCGTGCCGTGCTCGAGCAGACCTATCGCACGATGCGTCAGCGAGGCTCCGCTTCAGGCTATTCTGTCGATACGCAAAAGCTCGTTTCCGCCCGGTTGGCGCGCGTGGCCGTGGACAGCGCTGACGTCGCTCTCGCACGTTGGCTCCTTGACTTGAGCGGAGAGAGTGCCGCGCAGGCGGGCGGTAGTGTTGGCCTCGAACTCGCGGAGCTTGCGGCGAGCCGCCGAGGGTTGTCCTTAGTGTCAGGGAAGACGGTCGGTTTGCTCTTACCGATACGCACCCGCGAGCTGCGCGACGAAGCTGCAGACGTCGTTCGCGGGGTCTCTTTTGCGCTCGAGCTCCCTCGCCGCGCGGGCGTGGCCGCAGGCGTTCGTCTCGTGACCCGGGAAGACGGCGGCGACCAAGCAGGGACCCGTGCGGCGATGGAAGACCTCGCGGGAGAAGGTGCCGCGGTCATCCTTGCGGGGTTCGACCGAGCGAGCGCGGATCGTGCGAGCGCGTGGAGCGAGCAAAGCGGCGTCCCGGTTCTGCTTCTCGCAGCTCCAAGTCCGTCGCGCATGCCGAAGGTCTCGGCGTTCGTTCTCGGTGAGCGAACAGAGCGTGAGCTAGCCATGTTGGGCGCGGCTCTCGTGAGGCACGGCGTCGTCACGACGGCATTTGTCGGCGATACGGACGACGACATGACCGCCGCACGCGCGTCCGAAGCGGAGGGCCTCGTGCTCCTTCCCCCGACGCGGTGTGACGTTCCCCTTTCAGAGGCCGGAAAACCTCGGTTTCCCGTGTCCGGATGGATGGCGTCGGGAGCGCAAGGGTGGCTTATTTCAGGGCCAAGCTCGTGTGCGCGCGATGTGCTTCGTGACGTTTCACGAAGCCTCGTTGGCGCGCGAGGCGCGACAGCGCGCGCGACAGAGCACGCGGTCGCCGTCACGCTCGAAGCCGGCATTCCGCATGCGGAAATTCCGCGCGGCCTTGTCGTGCTCAGTGCGTCCGCCGGTTTGGTCCCCGTCTTGGCGACGCGAGCGGAAGACGCGCGGGACGAAGGAGTTCGGGCGTTTATGGACAGGTTCGGTGTCCGCCCGAGCTACTGGACGGCGCTCGGGCGTGACGCAGGCGCACTTGCCCTCTCCGCGCTTGGTCCGCTTCCTCAAAGTACGACGAGTGATCCGAAAGCCATTGTGCAACGGCGAGCGATAACCCAAGCAGGCCTCTTCGGTTCGCGGTTGAAGTTGTGGACTACCGACGACACGGCGATGGGATCGGATCGCGTGCTTCCGCGTGCGCTCAGGCTCGTCACGTGGAGGGCGAATTAGCTCGAGCGATTGAAGGGCGTTGCGCTGGTTTGCGCTGGCCCCGACCTGCCGCTAGAACTCGTTCGTGATCGCACGGACAGCGCTTTTCGCGGCGTTCCTCTCAGCGACGTTCCTACCTCTCTGCAGTGTCGCCATCACAGGTTGCTCGACAGCAGTTCCCAACCCTCCTGGAGATCGACTTTGTGGTCTTGTCGTGTGGCACAAGCCCGCGAGCCGTGACGCACGCGTGGAGATCATCGGCGACTGGGATGGGTGGCGAAGACCTGGCGTCGTGCCCGAGATTCGGGCCGACGGTTGGGTACAGGCAGCCGTTGATGCAACGCCTGGGGAACACGCCTATGCCATCCTCGAAGACGGCGTGTGGCTGGCCGATCGACAAGTCCCGCTCACGACGTTTTATAAGGGCAAGGAGGTCGCGCTCGGGGTTGCGCTCGACTGTGAAAGGCCGGCGCTTCACGTGGACGAGGCGACCGGAACCGCGGATGGCAACGTCGTCGTCCGTGCTTCGTTCCAACGGGCGCTCACAGGGGCTCCGCTCGACCCCGCGTCTGTCGTTGTTCAAAGTGGCGAAGGCGCCGCGCTCAGGGCCGTGCGCATCGATCCCGACACCGGCTCACTTCGTTTCGAGAGCACGGGCTTCAAACGTGGAAAGTACACGTTTTCGATGAAGGCGCGCGATGCTTCGGGTGCCGAGACGGACGACGCCGTAGCGACCGCGTGGGTCGAGCCGCGCGCTTGGGACCCTCGAGACGCGGTGGTCTACCAAGTGGTCCTCGATCGATTCCGAGGATCGGATGGACAGGCGCTTCGCGTGCCCGCGCGGCCTTCGGATCGGGCGGGCGGCACTCTCGAAGGCCTCCGGAAGGCAGTCGAATCCGGCGAAATCGAGGCGCTGGGCGTCGATACCTTGTGGCTCTCGCCGCTCTACCAAAACCCTGAGGGAGAGTTCGCGGGGTCGGACGGTCGCCCTTACTCGAGCTATCACGGCTACTGGCCGAAGGCCTCGCGCATGCTCGACGCTCGCGTGGCGACCGAGGAGGAACTCGACCGGTTTATGCGCGCGTCGCACGAGCGCGGCATCCGCGTTCTTTTTGACGTCGTTCCCAACCACGTTCACGAGCAGCACCCGTGGGTCAAAGAGCACCCGGATTGGTTCAAGACCGACTGCATCTGCGGCCAAGGCTCGTGCGATTGGGCGACCCATATCAAGACGTGTTGGTTTACGCCTTACCTGCCGGATCTCGACTGGACCAACCTTGATGCCGCGCGGGCCGAGACTGCGGACGTGATGTGGTGGTTCGACCGCTGGGGTGCCGACGGCGTTCGCATCGACGCCGTGCCGATGATGCCGCGTGCCGCAACGCGGCGCATCGTGCAGGCGGTTCGCGCTCGGTACGAGCACCCTGGTCAACGGCCGTATCTCTTGGGCGAAAACTTCACCGGTCCCGGCGGGTACCAGAGCCTTCGGTACGACCTCGGACCGTTTGGGCTGGACGGCAGTTTCAACTTTCCGCTCATGTGGACGCTGCGCGCCGCGCTCGCGAGTGAGACCGCTTCGATGTCCGACATCGAGGCGAGTTTTCGTGCCGGCGAAAAAGCTTGGGTCGGCGCGGGGGCTCTCATGGCCATGATGATCGACAACCACGACGTGTCGCGCTTCGCGTCGGTCAGTGCTGGCACGTCGGAGGGAGATTCGTGGCTCTCCCCGCCGCAGCCCACGGACCCCGTGGTTTATGCCAAGCAGCGCGTCGCTCTGGCGACCGTGCTGACGCTTCCCGGGGCGCCTGTTCTTTTCTACGGCGACGAGGTGGGCCTCGCCGGCCGCAATGACCCGGATTCGAGGCGCGTCATGCCAGGTGAGGGAGAGCTCTTCAGGGAGCAGGTCGAGACTCGGTCACTGGTGCGTAAGGTTGGGCGCGCGCGTGCCTGCTCCGACGCCCTTCGCCGAGGTTCACTGCGAACGATACTCGCGGACGGCGAACGGTTTATCTTTGCGCGGGAGCTCGACGGCGATCCGTCAGGCGCGGTGATTGTCGCTCTTTCACGCAGGCCATCGCGCGACGCTGAGGTGGCGCTTTCTTCGGCTTTTCCGCCGTCGCTTGTGGATGTCGTCACCGGGACCAAGGTGGATAGCTCGAGGGGCGTAATCGCCGTGCCTCGTGAAACCTTTGGCGTTCACATCTATGTGCCGGCCGGTAGCGCTTGCTCGGCGCAGTGAAGCCCCGCGTTCGTGAGACCTTTTCGTGACTCATGCGTGCGTTGACAAACCTACGCCATACGCCAATGTGCTTTGCGCTTCTCGCGCCTGCCGCGCCCGTAACTCCTCGCTTTTCGGAGCCCAATGACCTTCGTTCGTTCCCTGCTCGGTACGTGTGCGCTCACCGCCGGTCTCGTAAGCGCGTGGTCTTTGCCAGGCTGCGGAAGCGCGGAGCTGAACAACCGCGACTTCGGGCAGCCTCCTGATCCGGCGTTGTTCAACCCGGGTTCCGGCGGCGGGGACGCGTACGGCTCTGGCTCCGGCTCCGGAGGTTCGGGTCCTGAGAAACCGTTCGTCTGTCCCGACCCGCTCAAGCGCTGCAATCACACGATTACGTTCCCATTTAATGGCGAAACCGCGGTCGAGCTGCGCGGCAACTTCGGCGGCGACTCGACGTGGGGCGACAACAACGTGGGCACCGGAACGCCGATGGCGAAGAGGGGCAACACGTGGTCGGCCGATATCACTCTGCCGTTCGGTAAGCCTATCCAGTACAAGTTTTATATTCCTGGTCGCGGTAATCCGTGGGTGATCGACGAAGCGCAGCCGAAAGTCACCAACCCGGACGGGAGTGTCAACAACACCTTCGTCGGCAAAACGTGCGAACCCTCGCTCTGCGCGGAGGAGGGCGCGCTCCCTCAAGGCGTTTTCGACTGGCGTGACTCGGTCATGTACTTCGTTTTCGTCGACCGCTTTTTCGACGGCAATCCCGCGAACAATCGTGACGTGCCGGGGGTCAGCGGCGGCAACAAATCGATTGCGAACTACCAAGGCGGCGACTGGTCAGGCGTCACTCAAAAGATTAACGAAAATTACTTTACAGATCTCGGCGTCAACACGTTGTGGATTACGGTTCCTCTTGCGAACGCGAAGGTCGCAGGTCGAGGAACCGGTAACGATACGAATACCTATTCCGGATTCCACGGGTACTGGCCAAAGGTCGACAGTAGCGACCCTTCGAGTTTGAGCTCGGAACCCTACTTTGGAACATTCGCGGAATTGCAAGAGCTCATCACCGCGGCTCATCGAAAAGGACTAAAGGTACTTTTCGACTACGCAATGGTCGGCGTTCACGACACTTCGCAGATATATCAGCAACACAAAGACTGGTTTTGGCCTAACAGTAAGGATGGTTCCCCGAACTGCGTATGCGGCCTCGGCTGCTCGTACGACAATGACGCCGAGCGGTGCTGGTTCGCCGAATATCTGCCTCACTGGAACTATACCAACAGTGCTGCGCGCGAATACTCTGTCACTCAAGCGGTGGAGTGGGTCAAGCAGACCGGCGTCGACGGCTTCCGCGCAGATGCCATCAAGCACGTGGATCTTTCCTGGCTGACGTCGTTACGAGCCAAACTCAAGACGGACATCCCTAAACAGACTCCGCCGCAACGATTTTATATGGTCGGCGAAACCTATGCGTTCGGGAACGTAGACTCCAGAAATCCTGAAAATTCCTTCAATGATGCACGCAACTTAATAAAGAAATACGTTGAGCCCGCGACGAAGCTAGACGGTCAATTTGACTTCCCGCTTCGCAAAAATATCGTTGAGGCTCTGCTCATGCGCACGAAGCCCATGAGCGAGCTCGCGACATTCATGAATTCCAATGATTACTTCTACGGGCCAAGCTCTGTCATGAGTACGTTTATTGGCAATCACGACCTCCCGCGAGTCATTCACCTTGCAGCGAACAATCGCCTTTGGGGCGATGACCAGGCCTCGGACGGCAAAGACCGAGGCTGGGTAAACCAGCCCGGTGCGGTAAGTGAGCTTGAGGCGTTCGAACGCGTCGCGAACGGTTTCGCGGTGCTTTATACGAACCGCGGCGTCCCGCTCGTCTACTACGGCGACGAAATCGGCATGCCCGGCGCAGGTGATCCCGACAATCGTCGCTTCATGCAGTGGTCTGGGCTCAGCGCAAACCAGACGTATCTGAACGAGCGCCTGAAGAAGCTCGGCGACATTCGCAAGAAGCATCCTGCATTGCGCCGCGGCGTGCGCTCGACGCTCGAATCGAGCGCGGACGTATGGGCTTTCAGCCGAATCACGAATGGCGACGCGGTGTACGTCGCGATTAACCGCAGCGACAGCCTTCAGACCGTCACTACACTCCCGACGGGCGGGCTCACCGAGTTACTCACGGGCGCGACGGTCACGGGTTCGTCAGACGCGATTCCCCCGCGCCAAGCGCGCATCTACGTCGCGAAGTAGGTACGCTTCGACGATGCAGCGTCGGGTCTCACGTGTGGCGTGCCTGCTTTTCTTCGTACTCGCGGCGTGCACGCGCCAACCGACGCCTGCCGCGGCGCCGCGAAAGAGCGCAAGCGATGCCCTACCAAGCTCGCCCGCGAGCGGTGATCCCCAAAGCGCATCCGTCTTTCACGAAGAGCTACCCGTTTCTGGCGCAGCTACCGCACCGACCCGCGCGCGGAAGCCTCTTCCCATCCACAACTCATGCGCTGAGCCTGTGACGCTCGCGTTTGGCGATGACCCGAATGCGCCCGGTGCCGGACGGCGAATCATCGGGCCTTATGCGTCGATCGAGGGGCCGCGCGACGCTGACGGGCGGCAAACCGTCTGGCTGCTCGGCGACAAGGGCGACGTGCTTGTGAAAGTCAGCCTTACGCGCGGAATGAAAACGCTTGAGATCGGTCGAAGCTGTCGTTCGCTCGACGCCCGTTGAACGTCCCTTGCGCGTCGCGCGTCGTGCGCTATGCCCGCACTGCGCGATGAACGACCGGTATCCAAAAAAGAGTTCGTCGCCAGCTGAGATGGACGGTCAGGTGCGAGGGGCGATCCGCCGTGCGGTAGCCGTGGGTCGCGCGCGGTTACCGTCTGCAAACTCGACGGCCGCTCGGAAAGCGGTAGACTCCTCTGCACTCGTGCCTCCTTCGCGCAAGTCTTCCGAGCTTACGATTGAAGCGCTCTATCTGACCGGGTCCACGTCGGGCTCAGCGTCAGCGGGCGCATCGCGCGGTCGCGACCACGACCCGCGCGGTGCTTGCGCCGCCCGCTCGGCCGACGACATTCCCGACGAGGGCGAGCGCGCACGGATGATAAGCGAGCTCACGCGCCTCATTCGAGAGCCTCAAATGCCCGAGTCGACGCGCTGCGCTGGGCTTACGCTTATCGGCTGGCTCGCGCGCCGCATGCCCGGTGAGCCCGCTCATGCGATCGGCGTCGCGGAGGCGCGACAGTCCGAACATCGAATTCGCGCCACCTCACGAAAGTCGCGCTGACCGACGCCCGAGGGTCGTGTGAAGTTGCCTCGACAGCGATGCACTTTGCAGCTTGGGACCCGGTGCGGGTACTGTATGCCCCCGCGAGATGGTCGAGATCCCACCTGCCACTGCCATGGACGCCGAAGACGTCGCCTGGGGTCTCCAGACCGCGGAGGCCCTCTGGAGGCGAGGCGAACGACGCGATGCGATAGTTTGGCTACGTCGCGCGGCCCAAGCGGCGGGAGAGGCGACGGATGACGATCGCGCGCTTGAGCTAGCAAGGGCTGCCGCCGACCTCACTGATTGGATGGCGACGTTACCCGCGGGACCTACCAGCGCGTGGCCTCGTTCCACGTCGTACACGCCTCCCACGTCACACACGCCTCCACAAACGACCCGAAGCGCTCCTCCGCGGACCCTCCCCCAGGCCTCCCACATCGACGAACGGCCTGAAAATCCTTCAAGTCCCGACCACTCACCGTCCGTGCTGCCTGCTGAGCATGTCCACGCCGGCATGTTCAACCCGTGGGACAAGGCGTCGTCGTCGGCGCCGCTAGCAGTGCCCTTGAGCGAAGCGCATCGCGTCGATGAAAGCGGCGACGATGACGATGTGATCACGAGCCTGCGTCCTCAAGGAATCGGCTCGAAGGTCCCAGCGTCGCTTCGTTCTGGTGTGCCGGCTGCCATGGCCAGCGCTGTTGCCGTGCCAGCGCCGAAGCGGGTCCCTGCGCGCCCGCCGCCCTTGCCGCCGCGTGCGCGTGTACCGACTCTCCTGATGCCTCTCGAGCCCGCGCCTCCGCTACCCCTTCCTGTCTTGCCGAAGCTTGAACTTGGGGGGGTCGACGCATTTTCGGACTTGCCCGACGACGCGCGTCATGGCTTTGCTTCCGCCGCTACGGTTTGCACTCTTGGCGAAGGCGAAGAGGTGAGCGGGTTCGCCTTGGCGTACATCGTCTCGGGCTCTGTCGATGTGGCCGCGACGATGGTCGATTCTCCCGCCGCTCGACTTTTCGCGGGCGCCGTTTTGCGCGCGCGGGGGACGACCACCGACGGCGTGCCCATGCGTTTGATTGGGGTCGACAAGGGCGTCGTCGCCACGTGGACCGACGCCGACGTCGGCGATGCGTTCCGCGCATGTCCGTGGGTCGAGGCGGACCTACGCACCGCAGCGGATCGCTTGCAGGTGCTCGTTGGGGTCACCATAGGCCCGCTTGGTGAGCGGCTCGACGCTTCGCTTCGCGACCAGATTTTACAACGACTCACGATGCGCACGCTTGCCGCCGGCGAGATTGTCGTTCGTACGGGCGAGCCTATTCCCGGTCTCCTGCTCGTCGGGGTGGGGCAACTTGAGCTAGTCGACGGTGACGTTGTTTCGGGCGTGGTTGGGTCGGGTCAGTTTCTCTTTGCCGGCGAAGTCCTCGGCGCGGGGGCGGCACCGCTCACGGCGCGCGCGGGCTCCGGCGGGACGCTCGTTCTCTTCGGCGATAGGCTCATCGCTCAGGAGCTTCTCGTGACGTGCCCGCCGCTACTCGAAGTATTTGCCGGCATGTAAAAACGCATCGAGACGAATGCCTTCGGGCGTTCCTGGCCCGAAGGCGGCCGCACTTTTCGAGGGCGCGCCTCCAATGTCCCAGCGTAGTTCCTCATTGCCTTCCGCACCCGCGAAGCGCAGGCCAAACCAGCGCGCATCAGGGGCGATTGTGGCTTGTCCGCTCGACGTTGTGGTCGGAAACTTAATACGAAAAACGCTGCGCCATACGGATGTGTAAGGAAAGTAGCGTCGCTCGAGCGGCCCCGGTCGGGCGACGAGTTCGATCGAGAGCGGCGCCGTCTCGTTGCCTTCGTCGTCGACGAGCCTCACGATCCACGCAGTTCCCGGGCGGGTGAGGTCTGTCCATCGCATGTTCGTGCCATAAAGCGCGACGTAGAACCGATGGCTGTCCTGTCCCTCGGCCAGCGTTTTTTCGAGAAGCGTGCGTCGTTGTTCGACGGTAAGTCGGTAGTCGTTTGCATACCGGACAACGTAAGCCCAGCGGAAATCCCACGACTCGAACGTTGACGTGACAGTGAGTAGCGTGTCGAGTTCGCTGAGAGAAGTGAGTGTTTTCGACCGAGTCCAACGCTCGAGAACTTGTGGGTAGTCGCTTTCGGTGTACTCGCGCGGCCCGCTTGCAAGCGACACGCGTGGCTCCGCACAAGCACCCCCTACGAAAGCGAAGGCAAACAAACATGACAGTGCGCGACAGGTACGGGTAGAACGCGCAAGAGCTGTAAGCCCCAGTGAGGAAAGGCGTTGCGAAAATGCGACCACTCGTACCATGGCGAACACTTTGCCGAAGCGCGTAGACGCCGGCAAGAACCCTTCCATCAATGGCTCAGCCACGACGTTGGTTTTCTCGTCGGCTCCGCGTCGTTCGATCGCGTTTGCTGTATCCCACACGCGTATGCCTGCCGTATAACCCAGATCCCCCACGTTTCTCGGATCAGGAAGGCCCCGGCTCGAATCTCATGATGCCCCTAAAAATTAGCGTTCGCTCCGTACTGCCCGCGCACGAAAGCGGCGACCTCATGGTCATCGGCGTTCCCGCGCCCGGCAGCGCGTCGAAGAAAAACTCTAACTCCTCACTCAATGGGCTCACCGGGCTCGACGATATCGACAGCGCGCTCGGGGGAGCGCTCGGCCGCCTTCTAAAAAAAGAGGAATTCACCGGAAAAAAAGACCAACAGGTCTCGCTGTCCACACTCGGGCGCCTCACGGCCGACCGTCTCCTTCTGATCGGCCTAGGCGACATGGGCAAGGCGGGGCCCGGCGACGTTCGGACGTTTGCGGCGAAGGCGTCGCGAGCCGCCAATGCCGACAAGGCCAAGCGGCTTGTCCTTGGCGTTCCCAAGGGGTTCGAGGGACATTTGCGTGAGGTCGTCGAAGGCTTGGAGATGGGAGGCTATCGCTTCACGAAGTACCTGACCGGCGACCGGAAGCCAAAAAGTGAGCTCGCTCAGGTCACGATTTGCCTCGAAGGAGCCCTTCCAACCGATGCGGCCGCGCGCGTAAGTATGGGCCAGACGGTCGCGGCTGGCGTCAACCTTTCGCGAGACCTGTCGAACGAGCCGCCGAACGTCCTCTATCCCGAGACGTTCGCCCGCGCGGCTCAGGTTACCGCGAAAGCTGCAGGCCTCAAAGTGCAGGTCTTCGACTTCAAAGAGATTCAAAAGCGAGGCATGAGTCTGCTCCAAGCTGTCGGGCAGGGCAGTGAGCACAAGCCCACCATGGTGCACTTCTCGCACATCCCCGCCGGGTCGAGCGTGAATCGAAAGTGCCTAGTTTTTGTCGGTAAAGGCGTGACATTTGACTCAGGCGGACTCTCGATTAAGCCCGCCGCGGGTATGGGCGAAATGAAGCATGACATGAGCGGAGCGGCGAACATCGTCGGCCTCATGTCGATCGTCGGTCGCCTGAAGCCAAACGTCGAAGTTCACGGCATCTTTGCTGCGGCCGAGAACATGCCCGACGGCAACGCCTATCGACCCGGCGACGTTTGGGGCTCGCTCGACGGAAAAACGGTCGAAATTATCAATACGGACGCCGAGGGTCGCCTGATTCTGGCGGATGCTCTCGCGTACGCGCGCGCGCTCAAACCTGACCTACTCGTCGACAACGCGACGCTTACCGGCGCGTGTGTGGTTGCGCTCGGGAATTCCTGCTCCGGCTGGTACGCGTCAAACGAGGCGACGGCGGACGAATTCCAGAGCGCCATTAAGGCTAGTGGCGAACAGATGTGGCGCCTCCCTTTCCTGGACGAGCTGAAAGACCAGCTGAAGAGCGACTCGGCCGACATCAAGCATACGGGCGATCGCTGGGGTGGCTCGATTAGCGCCGCTCTCTTTTTGCGTGAGTTCATCGGCGACGTGGCGAACTGGGTTCACTGCGATATCGCGGGCCCAGCCATGGGTGATCGCGTCCGCGGTTGGGACCCCAAGGGCGGAACAGGTCACGGCGTGCTGACCTTCTTGGACCTCATCGAGCGAGCTGCGCGCGACGCAGGCGGTTCGGCCTCAGGCGTGTTGCCTGCTGGCGCGAAGAGGGCCGTGAAGCCACGCGCGGCTAAGGCTCCACGTGGAGCCTCGAAAGCTCGACGCTGAAGCTGTAATCGAAGGCTTCTTTCCCGCGTGGCGCACCACGCTTGCCCGCGGGAAAGTGAGCTGCTAGCCGTCCGCAGCCAAGATGTCCGAACTTTCTGCACCTGAGTTCGCGGCCGTCGAGCGTCGACTTACCCGCTCGATGTCGCGTGCCGTGATGGACTTCCAGATGCTCGCCGACGGCGATCGGGTGATGGTGTGCGTCAGTGGTGGCAAGGACAGCTACACGATGCTCGATAGATTGCGTGACCTTCAGCGTCGCGCACCCATTCGGTTCGAGCTCATCGTCGTGAACATCGACCAAGGACATCCGGGGTACCCTGCCGATCGCTTGCGCGGGTACATGCGCGATGAGGCCTACGACTTTACGATGATCGAGGAGGACACTTACGCGATCGTCACGTCGAAAATAGCCGCCGGGAAAACGTACTGCTCGCTGTGCTCGAGGCTGCGGCGAGGGATTTTGTATCGCGTGGCGAAGGAGATGCGGTGCACCAAGATCGCGCTCGGTCACCATCGTGACGACATCCTACAGACGCTTCTTCTCAATCTCTTTTTTGCGGGCAAGCTGGCAGCGATGCCGCCAAAGCTCATGGCGCAAGACGGTCATATCGTGATTCGCCCTCTTGCGTATTGCGCCGAAGAGGATATTGCCGCGTATGCCAGGCATAAAGCGTTTCCGATTCTTCCGTGTGATCTTTGTGGCTCGCAAGACAACCTGCAGCGCAAAATCGTCGGCCAGATGATCAACGACCTTGCTTCGAAGCACCCCGACATCAAATCCGTGATGCTGGCGGCGACACAAAACGTGGTTGCGAGCCACTTGCTCGACAAGGATCTCTGGAGCTCGCTGGGACTCGAGGCCGCGCGCGAACTCGAAAACGACGGGTTGCTTCGCCCCGATGCACTCGTCCGTCTTTCAGGGCCCTTCGCGGAAGGATGACGCCCGAGTCGGGAGGCGGCGAGGAGGAGTGGGAGCCCGCTCCGTCTTCGCGATCGACCCGGCACACACACCGAAACCCATCGCATTCGCGTCTCTCCACGCTTTTCGGTTTGGGGCAGCCCGCCATTCCCGGTCTCTACGCCTGGTCGCTCACGGTCGCTCCCGTTGCTTGGTCACGAGGCGCCTCGACCCCCGCAAAGTGCGTCGCTTGCTTGGCGGTACTCGTCCTCATAGCGGAGCCGCTGCTTGCGGGCGTCGGACGGGTGAGGGGACGCGGGTGGGAGGGTTCCGAGGTCGCACGTGTCGTTTCGGTTTGGGGTTTTGCTCTTACGAGTGCGGCGGTCTGGGTGCTCGCTCCAAACGCCTTGTCAGTCGGACGTCTTGACGGCGTCCGTGGCACGCTCGGCATGCTGGGATGGTCGCTGTTTGCGTTTGCGTCGGCCGGACCGACGTTACGCGGCGATTCGCCCTCTACGTCTATGGTGAGCCCCCTCGATCTCCAGTCGCGCAAATCGCGGATGGCCCTCGTTCGACGCGATAGCGCCTATATCGCACTTGGAGTTGTGTTGGCCTTGGCGATGCAGACTATCGGTTGGGGCGTGCCGTCCCCAGAGCGCGCGGTCTTGGTGCGCCTCGTAACGGTCGTATGCGGAGTGGCTCTTCTCGATGGGACGACGAATCTTGCGCTCGCCCGGAGCGGTGCAGGGGTCCGGTTGCCTTTGCAGCGCCGGCTCCGACGCGGAGCGGTTTGGATCATCCTTCTTCTCGTCGTTGTCATGTTTGGCGTCGCCTACAAGGTGATGGAGGACCTTGCGAAGCCACTGACGTGAGCCTCGCGCGGAGGTACGCTCATGGCGATGGCGATGGCGATTCTCGATGTGCTCGGCTTGGTTCTCGTCCTTGGGGCAACCGTCGGGTTTTCGCTTGGCGCACTGGCGCTCGCTCGGTCCAATGACATGGAGGCCGTATTTTTCCTCGTTGCCGGCTTTACTTCGTTACGCGCGGGCCGTCAGCTTGCTCGTCAGGGCTCGCGAGCATGAGTCGACTCGACTCGCCCTTTCGAACCGCCGCTCAAATCGCGCTCCTGGGTAGTTTCCTTGGCTGCCTGGCCCAGGACTCTTTGCCAGGCTTCGCGCAGACAAGCGTGCTTGCCGAAGGCATCGCAGCACGTGTGGGTTCAGACTCGATCCCTCTCTCTCTCGTCGCCATTGTGGCTGCCGATCAGCACGTTTCGCTTCGCGACGCTGCCGGAAGCCTTATCGACGATGCCATCGTTGCGAGCGCCGCGCGCGCGCGCGGTTTCGACAGTAGCGCAAGAGTGAGGTGGCTCGCCCGCGCGGCGCTCGGCCGAACCACGGCTCAACACCTACTCGCCGTGGCACGCGGTGGCGGACCCATCACGGCGACCGAGCTGGCTGAGCTTACGACTCAGTATTGGCGCGAAGTCGACCGACCGGTCACCGTAAGAGTCGTCCACGCGCTTGCTCAGCGGTCCAGACAAAAAGACCCGGAGTCGGATTCACGCGCGCGACGCGTGGCGGGTGAAATTTGGGCCGCCGTCGCCAATGCCACGACAACAGCCGAATTCACCGCAGCCGCTAAGGCCGTGGCTCATTCAGGCGTCGACGTTGTGGAGGAGGCGCTTCCGGCGTTCACGCTTGACGGCGCAGTGAGCGAGGGCGAAGGCACAATGGACAAGGCGTTCTCTAAGGCGGCGCACGAACTTCAAGCGCCAGGGGCGACCAGCGGCGTCGTCGAGACGCCTTTTGGATGGCACGTCATACGGCTTGTCGAGCGTATTCCTGAGCAACGGATGTCCGTAGATTCGCGAAGGGCGGCCTTCGCTGACGAGGTTTACGCACGAAGATCGCGAGCGCTCGCGGACGCCTGTGTATCAGCCCAAAAAAGTGTCTCCATCATCGCCATTGAGCCAGCCTCGGAGAGGCTGATGCAGTCCGTCACTTCGATTGGGAAGGGGCTCGCTCATTGAGGGACGACCCGCGGCGTCGTACGAGAACGCGGGCGACGTGTCCAAAGCGCGATACAGCTCCGACGTCCTTTGCGCATCCACTTGCGGCTCTCTTGCGTCGGGTTCCAGGAGCATTCGCATGCGCGCTTGTCGACTCAGGAGGCGAGACAGTGGACTACGCTGGACTCGCGGACCCGTTCGACGTGAAGGTCGCGGCCGCGCACATGCGAATCGTGATGAGCGACGTCGATGCTTTCGGTGCTCTGGGCCGTTCGCGCTCCGTTGTCTTGCGAGGTGTCGAAAAAACGTTGATCGCGAGGAGGCTACCAGAGGGGTACGCACTCGTTGTCGTGCTCCGACGCCGCGCCGGATTCACGCGTTCATCCAGAGCGTTCGACACGTGCGAGCGCGAGCTCATAGCCGAAGCGGGATGGGCCATCCGCGCGCCACACCGGTGGTTTCCAGTTCCAGTGGCGTTGGACCATCGCGGGCGGCCGAACCGAGTTGGCCTGCCATCGGTCTGCGTTGAGGTCCTCGGTGCTTTGAACGGGCTGTCGAAAGGGGAGCGAGGCTTTCGCATCAGAAGCGCGGCAGGTAGCGAACTTACCCTCGTTCGAGAGTCAGGCGCGCACTGGTATGCCGAGGAGGACCCGAGCGGCCTGCTTGGGTCGTTGCACCAATAACGCCGGCAACTGAGACAAAAACGAACAGGCGTCTGCTTTTTCGTTGGCACAGTACGCGAACAAGCACTAGTCTCTGTCTCCCGACGCCGCCCGAAGCGAACACTTCCGGCGGTGCAGGCGTTCAGGCACGCAGCACTAGTCTCTGCCAGGTGACCTGGAATAGGCGCTGTATCGCATCTCGCTCCTTGAAAACTGAATGGTACGTTCAAACTAGAAACGTCTAGATGGGCTTCCGGGGGGCACGATACCGTACTGGTCAATTTGACTAGCCGAGTAGAAGTGACCCTCCAATGACCCGACTTTGGTCGGGTCGATGAATAAGCTTTCGCGGGTTTCTCTTTCATACGAAAGAAAAGTCGAGAAGGTGAGGTCATCATCTCCAAGAATTCAGGAGACTTGGCTGCCGCTCTCGAGCGCAGTTCAACAAGTTTTCCAAAAGTTCAACTGGAGAGTTTGATCCTGGCTCAGAACGAACGTTAGCGGCGCGCCTAACACATGCAAGTCGCACGAGAAAGGGCTTCGGCCCCGGTACAGTGGCGCACGGGTGAGT
>JANXOF010000023.1 GCA_025353725.1 Polyangiaceae bacterium
GCTATCAATAGTCAGATCGAGCTCGCGACCACGACGCGGCTCAAAGGAGACGTAAAAACGGCGCGAGAGCTCGTGGACGACGCTCTGAGCCGCGGCCGCGCGCTACAGAACTCCGCAAGCGAGATTGACGGGCTAGCAGTACTCGGTGACGTTCTCTACGATACGGGAGATCGGCAAGCCGCTCGAGAGGCTTACGCCGCATCGCTCGACAAGCGAACCCAGGCCGGCGAAGGCCTCGGTCGAGCCGAAAATTTGCTCGGCCTCGCTCGCGTCGCCATCGAGGAGCAACGACTCGCCGAGGCGGAGGTTCAGGTTGCCGCCGCCTTCGCCGCAGCGGCAACTCCAGTCGCGCGAACCGCGGAGACGGAAGCCCTCGTGCGTGAGGTCGAAGCGCGACTACTCCTCGCGCGTGGTCGACGCGCGGACGCACGAGCGACGGTAGAGCGCGCGTTCGAGCTGACGCAAACGGCGGAAAATAAGCGTGTGCGAATAGCCGTCGAGTCCGCGCGCGCCTTCATTTACGGCCTTGAGGGTGCGTCGTTGCCGGACGCGAGCGGTGAGCCCATGGTCGCAGAGCGGGCCCTCGAAGCGCTCATCGTCGAGTCGCAGCACCTTGGTCTCGTGACGGCGTCGTTCGAAGCGCGACTCGACCTCGCGCGTCTGTCGCGTGCGCGGGGGCTGCCAAGCGCCAACGCTCGGGCGACGGCGCTCGCTCACGACGCGGTCGCACGCGGCCTGCTGCGAATCGCGGCGCACGCCCGCTCCGCGCAGTAGAGTCAGAGCCAAGCGCCCATGAAATGCCGCCGTAAACTAACGTTCGACGCCGTGCCCGCGTGGACCTCTCTTCCGCATCGCCAGGCGTTGTCGGGAAAGGGTAAGCGTGGGCCGTGAACCGCGGGAGTCATGGGCAATCCGCAGGCACGATCGACGACCCCGCCGACGATGATTTCCGCCAAACGGGACCGACGCTCCGGCGGTTTCTGATGGTGCTCCTCAACGGCCAGGCGCCCGACAGCGGAAGTGCGCGCGTTGATCTCGAGGGAGTCCGCCAAATCAATGTCGGCCGAGGTGATGCCTTGACCATCCAGCGTGGTCCGTCAGGGATAGTGACGCTATCCCTTCCGGGCCCCTCGATGTCGGCGCGGCACGCGTCTTTATCGCGAACCGGAAACCGCTGGGTGCTTGAGGATCAGGGCTCGAGGAACGGCACGCGCCTCCTCGGCGAGCGAGTGACGCGCACGTTGGTAAGCGACCGTGAGCTGATCGAGGTCGGACATGCCTTTGCCTGGCTGACCTCGGAAGCGACCGACCGAGACGATGAACGCACGGACCTATCCTCCGGCGACCTTGCCTCGACGCCGGTTGGACTGCGGTCGGTCATTCCGAACATCCACGGCGCGACAGTTCGGTTGCTCCGCGCCGCTCGTGCAGACGTCCCCATCCTTGTTCGCGGCGCCACGGGCACGGGCAAGGAGCTTGCGGCGCGCGCCATCCACGACGGTTCCGGACGGTCGGGGGCGTTCGTTGCGGTCAACTGTGCGGCGCTCGCGCCGGCCCTCGTCGAAGCATCGCTCTTCGGGCACGTCCGCGGGGCGTTTTCGGGGGCGGATCGGAATGAGATAGGTCTCGTGCGCGAGGCCGACAAAGGCACTCTTTTTCTCGACGAAATCGGCGATTTACGCCCCGAGGCTCAGGCGGCACTCCTTCGTCTGCTCCAAGAGCGAGAGGTTCTCCCCGTCGGCAGCTCGAGGGCGCTGCGTGTCGATGTCCGCGTGGTCGCGGCAACCCATCGAGACCTTGACGCGAGCGTGGCACAGGGGCGGTTTCGGGCCGATCTCCTCGCCCGAATCCGAGGATACGTCCATACCCAGCGCGCACTTGCCGAGCGACGGAGCGACCTTGGCACGATCGTCGCCGACAGTCTCGGCCGGCTCGACCCCACGCGCGCGACGCGGCTCGACCGGCCCTTCGCGCGACGCCTCGTGGCGCATGCGTTTCCAGGAAATGCGCGAGAGTTGAGTCAGGTTCTAGCCGCGGCTCTGGCGGTTGCACAAGGCGCCGTCCTCTGCCTCCAAGATCTCCCCGACGGCGTGTTCTTCCCGGAGCCTGAGGCGGTCGAGACGGAACGCGGAGCGTTGGGCGACGAAGCGTTGCGCTTGCGCGTAGAATCTGCACTTCTCACGCACGGTGGAAACGTAAGCGCCGCCGCGCGAGCCTTGGGAACGGCGCCCACCCAGCTCCGAAGGTGGCTCATTCGCCTCAAGCTAACCCCAGACTCATTCCGCCCTCGGAGCTGACACGGCGCGATCTCTCTCGCGTGACAGATGCGCTACCAGCCGAGCCATTGATCTTCGAGGAAGATCGTGCGATCGGGTGGCACGCGAACGAGCTTGCCTTGAACGTCGACTTTGTAGATGACCTCGGTCGACTGCGGGCGATGATCGCGGGCTTTGAACGTGAGCTTGTCCGTGAGCCCGCCGGTGTCGAAGCGATTGAGTGTCTCGAGCGCCTCCTTGATCGACTCGCCAGAAATCGCCTTCCCGGACGAGAGCGCGCGCTCTGCGCCGGCCTTCCACAGCAGCGCGCTTACGTAGCCCTGAACGTAGCGCACGTTCTTGTAAGCCTGCAACGCCGGCACAGAAGCGTCTCCGCCGTCTGTCGCTCCTTCCCGCTGAGCGGTCTCCAGATCGCGCGCTCGCCACTTGTCGTGAAGCGCCATCACCTTCGTCATCTCGGACGCCGCAAGGTCTCCGTAGACGGCGAACGGGAGAAGCCCAAAGAGGTTATCGACGCATGCTGAGCCACAACTGGCGAAAAGCAGTTCATCGAACCCGAAAGTGTTCGTAATCGCCTTAACCTGAAGTCCCTTTTCCTGATTCACCACCGCGAGTGCCTTCATGGCCCGAGCAACGGTCGCCGAGGTGTTCCCTAGCCACAGCCAGTCAACGGGTTTGTAGCTCGGCACGGCCACTTTGTGATCGAGCTCCTCTTGAAAGTATTGGCGAAGCGTAGTGAGGTATTCTGCATCGCTCGAACCTGCGCCGGAGAGGGGCAAGTTGACGTCTCGACCAATCCCGAGCCCTTTTTGCAGCGCATAAGACTTTCCCGCGGCGAGCGGTGAAGTGCAGTAGAGGCTGCTCGTGCACTGACCGAATCCGATGCGCTGCCCGCCCGCGAGCGAAACGTAGTAAACGCCGACTCGGATGGCCGTCGAGGAGTCCGTACCGGCGAAGAAGTTATAGGGGTATCCGTCCGATGTCTTCGCGACGTTCGATGTACCCTCCACGAACGCCGGGGCTGCGCCGACCTCTGGCACGGAGATGGATTTATTAATGGGCTCTGGCGTCGCGATATCACCCGCGTAGGAGGCGCTAATCAAGACCTTTTTGTCGACTCTGACGAGCGGGCCGAGCGCGGCGGTATCGCCACTTCCGAAGCCGAAGACGGTCACGACGTTCGACCACTCGGGCCGGGCCTTCCACTCGTTGTAAATCGAGACAGCGTTGGTTGGGCTATACGCGTAGTCGCGAGACTCGATATCAACCTTGCAACCTCCAATGCCGCCTGATTCGTTAATCTCTCGAAGGAAGTCAAATTCGCCCCAAAAGTACGGCACGGAAACCGTCGACGTGGCCCCGGTCGCGTCGTAAAGAATTTTAAGGGGGATACTCCCCGTACAGATCTTCGCAGGTTGGGCGTCGGGCTGGGTCATCTCACCGCCGGCGTCGGGAGCTTTGTCTTCGACGAACCGCCGATTCGTGTCGATATCGAGCAGCGACGCGCACGCAACGGTACCGACGGCTGCGAACGGGACGAGCGCGCGGGCAAGTTGACGGCCCCTATGCGAAAAAGAACGTCTCATAGCCACCCCCCGCTCACTTCGATGCCCGCGGCAGACGGACCGAAGTGCGGCTCGAAACGCAACGAGGAGGATCGCGTCACCGACCGCGAGGGTGCGAGAAAAAAAAGCGCAGCCCCGGCCGCGAGCGCGACGCCTCCGGCAACGACGAGAACGGTCGAGGCGGTCGCGGCGCTCGACGCTTCGTCGGTCAGGGTGATGGCGCGACGGCTGGTGCATTCGACGCCATTGCACAACGCCTTCGCTTCATTGTTTTTCGAACCCGCGGAGAGTCCAAAGACCGCGCCTATGCCCATACTCACTATCCCCGCGCCACCGACGACGAGTCCCGCGCCGCGCATCAAGCGACCTGGGTCGTCGCGAACGGGCTCTTCATGAGGGACGAACGCGACGGCGACTTGAACCGGCGGTTTGCCTGTTTGCGCGGTCTCTTTTTCGGCGCGGAGCGCGTTAACGCGGTCGGTGGAACGGCGAACGAGATCGGGGTCGGCATCGGGCGCACGCAGGAATCGTCTGTAAAAGTCGACGGCCAGATCGGGATCATTCAGCTTCCCGTCATAGATTTTGGCGACGTTGTAGAGAATCTCCGACGATGCCAAGGGCGACGCTTGATGCGCGCGTAGGTAAAGCGCCACGGCCTGCGCGAAGTCACGCTTGCTGTAAGCCTCATACGCCTGGCTCGCGAGGTCATCGCTCGCGGCTTTTCCAGCCGACACTGACGCAGGCGCCAGCGCTGAATCAGCGCCCGACGCGGGCATACTTGTGCACAGCGCACATACAACAAGCAGCCCACAGAATGTCTTCGTTCCGCGCATTCGAGGTCATCTCCTGAGAACATCAATCGCCAATGACGCGAACCTTTTGATCCTTCGCCGTATCGTCTTCGATCACGCGGACGACAGCGGTTGGTGCGGTCGTGCCCGCGGCCACGACCGGAGGTGACGACGGCGAAGCGACCGTCGCCCTCGCTTGTGGCGCCTCCGCGCTCGGTCCGCGCACGCCCGTAAACGCGCTTCCGCGTGGGGTCGAACGCACGAGCACCCGTTCTTTGGTGGGCGTCTTCGCCAGAATTACGGCCTTATGGATCGTTGCTTTAGGGCGCGAGAGCTCGACCTCCCAAGCGATCGTTTGCGGCTCGTAACCGTCGTAGGAAAGCGTAATCGCCTGCATGCCGGGAGGAAAGTCACGCACGAGAGGAGTCACCCCGAGCAAGGCGCCGTTCCACGTAACGCGCGCGCCGGTGGGGACGGACGTGAGCTCGACGCCAAGCGTTCGTGCCTCCTCGACGGGCAAGGCGCTAGCAGGCGGCGCCGACGCGAAGGCTCGCTCGGGCACTCGCGAACGTAATCCGAATGCGGCAAAGACGACCGTGGCCGCAGCCGCCGCAGCGGCGGCGAGAAGCAACCGCTTACGACCCGCCGCCGTGAGGTTCGCGTCAGGCGTTGAAGGGCCTGTCGAGGAGCCCGCGAGCGAAGCACTCTCAGGCGCAGAGACCACGGAGTTCCCGGTCGGTCTCGTCATCGTGCGGACGTCGGCAAGGACGGGGTGAGAGGCGCTCCAGGACGAGGCAACGAGCTCCGGAAGCGCGCTCGGGAGCGCCGATGCACTCGAGGCGAGGTAAGCCTGAATCTGCCGCTTCATCTCGTCGCGAACCGACGCAAAGTGCGCGGCGATCCTTTTGGCCATCGCAGCGTCGTCAACGTCGGCCCCCGACGCTCGGACGAACCGGTCGAGCTCGCCTTGCATTTCAAGAGCTGTCGCGTAGCGGTCGTCAGGGTTTTTCTCGAGCGCCCTCGCGACGATCGCATCGAGCACGAGGGGCACGTCGGCGCGCAACTCGGAAACGCGCGGGAGCCGCTGGTTGAGAAGTGCATGAAGAACCTGCACCTGATCCCCTTTGAGCAATTTTTCGCCGGCCAGCAGCTCCCACAGCACGATTCCCATCGCGAAGACGTCAGCACGCCGGTCGACGGCGGCCGATCGCGCGTGCTCCGGAGCCATGTAGGCGAGCTTGCCTTTGAGCACGCCCGCCTGCGTGTGGGTCGAATTGAGAGCCGCTTTCGCGATTCCAAAGTCAACAATCCTCACCTGGCCGG
The DNA here is from genome assembly GCA_025353725.1 of Polyangiaceae bacterium. Classification (GTDB taxonomy): domain Bacteria; phylum Myxococcota_A; class Polyangia; order Polyangiales; family Polyangiaceae; genus Labilithrix. The sequence continues at coordinate 5,956 of JANXOF010000023.1, forward strand.
TGTAAGTCACAAAGATGTTGTGAGGGCTGACGTCGCGGTGGACGATATCAAGAGGCGAACCGTCGAAGTCAACGACCTCGTGCGCGTAGTGGAGACCCGCCAGCGCCTGAGAGGCGAGCTTCGCCCAAACGACTCCCGTGAAAAATGGGTCGCTCTTCGCCGCCCGCGCGAGGCGGTTGAGAGGCTGCCCTTCGAGAAACTCCATCGCAATGAAATACGAACCCTCATCCTCACCAACCTCGAACGTTTGAACGACGTTCGGGTGAGCCAGGCGCGCGGCGAGGCGCGCTTCGTCGAAGAACATACTCAGCATCACCTCGTCATCGGCTGTCGCTCGTAGACGCTTCACGACGACGAGTTTGTTGAACCCCATTGGACCTTGCGCGACAGCCAAGAAAACGTCGGCCATTCCTCCGCGACCGAGAGAGGCGATGAGACGGTACTTACCAATCGATGCGACCTTCGGCGCAACATTCCCGGTCGGCTCGAGAACTGGTTCCGCCATCGCCCCGTCACCCCCTGAACGAACACGTCTATCGATTGTCCAAGGCTAGGTAATGCATTCTCGCGCGTCAACAATGCACTGGTACACGCCACTCAACGGAGTGGGAGTTTAGAATACTCAGTAGAGCGGGGCCCCACGCTCACCTAAACGATCGATGCCTCGAAAACTTGATTTAATGCACGGTCAAGATTCGGACGGAACGCGAAGTGCGCCTCAATGCCGCATTCGCCGAACGCCGCGAAGGTTGCGGTTAATTTCGTCCATGAGCTACATGAGCTGCATGGGCTACAGGTTGGAATTCGACCGATGCAAAATCATTTTCGTGGCTGCTGGCACTTCTGAATGTCTCTTCCAGATTGTTTAGCGGTCGAGGAGCGGCCCGTCGACGCGCGCCTGAAAGAGAAAATAAGGCGGTATACACGCTCCGACATTTTTCGGAGAGCCAGCGACAGCCGCGCACGCGTAGTCACCACGGCACGGCGTGTCGCTATCGCACGGGGCCACGAACGCGCTCACGAGATGGCGTTCAAGGCAACGCTCGAGCGGTTCGCGTGAATTCATGCATTCCGTCTCGTAGCCGGCTGCCGGGAGCCGCGCACAAATCGTGGAGCCACGAACTTCGCCGGGCTGCGAGCAGCGCTGGCTACACATGCCCCCTGTAAATCCGAGAGAGAGAGAGAGAGAGAGAGAGAGTTGGGCGCGCAGAACGCATCGTCTGTCGAGGCTTTCGGAACGGGACACCTCGAGTCCGCAGGCAACGCCGCCACAACGGGCCCTTCAGGACGCGAGCTCGGCGTCGACCGAACGTCCTCGCATGGTCGTCCGAGCCTGCCCCCCATCGGCACGGAGCACATTCCGAATGCGGTTCCGTGAGCGTCACGGCAGATAAGGCCCGCGGCGCATCCCCACCCCCGTAGACCTTCCGTCAGCCCGTACTCGTCTCCTTCCCTTCCGCCGGGATGCGATGCAAACGGACGCGGGGCGGGCGACAGACCGTTCGATGCGCGCTCAAGACCGGTCGCGCGCCATTCGAGCTCACGCGCGAGGTGCGGTGAATGCCCGAAGGCGTGCGCGTCGTGCGAGCGCGCTACCCGCTCTCGGCCGAGCAAATGAAATCCGGCGACTCCCGACGTCTGATGACAGCCCGGACAGCCCATTTCGTCGAGACGCCGGAGCAGCAATTCGGGTGTCTTCACGAGCGACTGACGCGAGAAGTCGACTCTATTGAAGGCGTCACGGCTCGCGCCAAGGGCACGCGAGAACGTCGCGTTTTCAGGTCTCGACAACGCGCGCGGAGACACGGACACGGAGACATTCGCAAGAAATCGGCGCAGAACGACCGCCGTACCCGCGTCGATCGCGTCGACGTTGGCCGCTACCCACGTGCCGAGCTCACGACGCTCCTCTTCCGAAAGCTCGGTCCTTACCGTGTTGAAGAGCGTGTCTTGACGAAGCTCCCCAGATTCCGGTCGGAACGCTCGGAGGATGTACTCTGCAGAGTCATCCATATCTTCTCGGGTCGCTGGGACGTGAACGGATTGATAGTTGACCTCCACAGTGGCGAGCCCGATTTGCGACAGAACGAAGGGTAGGAGCGTCGTTGCTCTCCCCCATCTCGTCCCGACGTTTCGGCAGGTCCTATCTTCCCTAGGCATCGGCTGCGGGACGCGAACGTTGACCGTCATCGGAAGGCGCGCCGGGGGACGCCCCTCGTTCTGTAAGACGAGGCGATACACCAGCCTTACTTCGCCACACGCGGCCGGGTCGAAGCCGCGACGATCGACGCGATTCACGACGCCCGTAAGCTCGAAGTGCCCACGGGATAGCCACGCCGGGTCGAAAAGCCGGCGTGCGTCGCTCGGCGCTCGCTTCTGAAGCTCGTCGATGTCCTGCCCTATCGCTCGAGCGATGGCCGCGCTCCCCTTGGCGTCAATCACGTCGGGGAACGCGAGCCCACGTTGCTCTAGCTCGGTGACTAACTCCGCGTCGTCAAAGAGCAGATGGTCGCTCGCCGGTGAGCGCCGCGGCGTCGCCAGCGAGAGCGAGAGGACGCCTACAGCCAACGAGCGCCATCGCATGAATCAAGTGTATCAGCGCGACGGCTGCGGCAAATCGACCCGCACCGGCGGCCCGCCAGGCACACACGTGCCGAAGTCTGCGTCGGTCGGGCCGTTCGGGTCGCTCGGAGCCCTGAAACAGACAAGCCCCGTGTCACACGAACGCGTACCTGGCGACCCCGGAGCCGCGAACCCTGCATCGCAAATTTCGCCGAGCTGTGCCTTCGTTGCACGCTTACAAACCCCGAAGTCGGCGTCGGAAGGACCGTTCGGGTCTTGGGGAGTTTTGAAGCAGACGAGGCCACGATCGCACGAGCGGGTAGCCGGCGACCCGGGTGCCGCAAACCCCGACTCGCAGAGCTCGTCGAGCTGTGCCGCCACCTCGCGAACACAGACACCGACTCTAGCAGGCTGAGGCAAGCCAACCCGCACCGGGCCGCTGCCTGCGTCCACCGGCATCGGCAAGCCAACCCGCACCGGGCCCGCGCCGGCGTCGACGGACTTACAGGCTAGGCCTACCTGGCAGGAATTCATGGAGTCGCAGCTCGCGCCAAGCTCCCGACCCGTTCGGAGCTCCCCCTCCTCGGCAACAGGCGCAGCTTCCTCGGTCCCGCTGCAAGCGACGAACGCAAACGTTAGAATGGGCAAAGCGAGCGCGGTGAGTGCGAGAATCAATTTTGAACGCATTGGAAACCTCGAGTACGGGAATTCGCGACGAAGAAAAGGTGTGACATGCACATACAATGTGCGCAACCTCGCAACTCACGTTGCAAGCCCTTCTTCCCGCACGTCAGCGCGTGGCCCAAACTCACACCCCTGCTGGCGGATCGCGCATCACCCGCTGACGAAGGAGGTCGCCGCCCGGGATCGCGCCAAGCCACGAAGAATTGCGCACGACACACCTTGTCGCACACGGGCATGACGCGTGCAGCGGGTGGGGTGAAGCCATGAGGAGGACACTCGCAACTGTCATCGGGATCGTCGGGTTGCTCGGTGCGGCGCGCGACGCTTCAGCGTTTTGCCGATCCACGACGTGCCGTTCGAGCGGAACGAAGCCGTGCGCCGTCGATGAAAACGGCTGTCCAACCGAGGGCGCAAAACTCTTTTGGAGTTCGAGCTGCATCAGCTACGCGATGAATGAACTCGGCACACAAGATCTCGACCCTAGCGAGACGCGCGCCGTCATCAAGAAGGCGTTTCAGGCGTGGAGCGACGTCCCGTGCGGGGCGCCAGGAAAAGACAGCGCGTTAAACGTCGCAACCATGACGTTTCAAGAACGCGAGCCAGTAAGCTGTAAAAAGAGTGAATACAGGAAAGATGGCCGCAATCTAAACGTAATCCTCTTCCAAGATGACGACTGGAAGTACCGAGGCATCGGCGGCACGATTGCAAAAACAAGCGTGACCTACAATGACGAAACAGGGGAAATTTACGACGCTGACATCGAAGTCAACGCCGCGAACAACACTGTCACGATAACAGAGGACCCTCGCAAAATAGAATACGATCTCCGCTCAATACTAACGCACGAGGTGGGCCACTTCATCGGCATTGCTCACTCTCCCCAATCTTCGGCCGTGATGTTCGAGAGCTACAGTCCGCCGTCGACGGCGCAGCGCAAGCTGACGGCGGACGACGTCGCCGCCGTCTGCGCGATCTACCCGCCGAACCGAAGCGCCGTGTGCAACGTCGAGCCGCGGGGCGGATTTAGCGCCACGTGCAACCCTAACGATTCAAGCCCCGGACCGTGCGCCGTAGCGACCGCCGGCGTGGGCGCTGCGGGCGCGGTCAACGAACCAGCCGGAACGTCGGCCGCGCTCGTCATGGTAGGCCTTGGACTCCTTGCTGCGGCACGCGTTTCCTGTCGAACGAAGAGGAGTCGGAGACCATCATGAAGGCCTATTCTGTCTTGCTTGCGTGCGTTTTTACGGGAGTATTTTTCGCGAGCGGGCCGGGTTGCTCCTCGAGTAACGACGCGCAGTCGGGAATCTCGTGCACTCCGGGCAACTACGTTTTCTGTCGATGCGCCGACCGGGCGGAGGGCACAAAACTGTGCAAGCCGGACGGCGCGAGCTTCGAGGCATGCTCGACTACCGCTGCCGCTGCCGGCGCCGGCGGTGGCACGTGCTCCGGCGGTGAAGACCTCACCGACCGCAACACCGGGACCGACGTCAATCCGCCAGCGCAACAAGCAGGGCCCCCGGGTTCGCCCGTCGACACCTGTCCGGGAAAGCCGACCGCCGTAACGCCAGGCGCGAGCATCGTCATCGACGGAGATACCGCAGGCGCGACTAGCGATCTAAAAGGGCGCGCGGGCGCGTGCAGAGCAGGCGATGGCAGCGCCGACCACGTCTATCACTTGCAGCCTACGGGAAGCGGGCAGCTCAACATCACGGTCAAAGGTGAAGGAGAGCTCAATCCCCTTATCTACCTGCGGAGCGCCTGCGCGAACGAGGAGTCGCAGGTCGCGTGCGCTCCTCCCCTCGGCGCGGCAGCGTCGGTGCAATTGCAAACCAATGTCGTCGCGGGAAGTGACTCCTATCTTGTCGTCGACGCAGCCTCGGGCACTACGGGCAAATACAAGCTGACCATGAAGCTGACGACGGGCCCCTTTTGCGGGGACGGTAAAGTCGATTCGGGGGAAGCGTGCGACGACGCGAACAAGGTTGAAGGCGATGGTTGCTCGAACAGTTGCCGTGGCGTGAGCGGAGATCCCGCGGCGGCCGACTGCGCGACGTCTCACGCGGTGCACATGTGGAAGGGCTCGACGGTGTCCGGTACGGGAAGCACCGCGCCTTATGGCAACACGTTCGCGAAGCCCGGCGCGTCATGCGATCCGAAAGTGACCTCGAACGCCGCTCCCGATCACGTCTACGAAGTAACGGCCCACGCCGCAGGCAACCTCAAGGTCACGCTGACGCCGACCGACGCCACGTACAACGTTTTGCTCTCGGCACGAAAGACGTGCGCCGATGCCGCCACGCAGGGCGCGGGCATGTGCGCCAATGCCAGCGTCGCTGGGGCTCCCGCAACGATGACCTTCGCCGTACAAACCAACGAAAAGGTTTACGTCGCGGCCGATGGCGCCGCCGACGCAAAAGGCGCTTACACCATCAAGTTCGAGCTCCCCTAGAAACAAGTCACGCGGAGTTCTCCGCCATTTGTGTAGTTCGCGCCACGTTCAGCCTCGAGCGCTTGGCGCATCCGGGTGGCGTGAGTAGGGTCTCGCGGATGCATCTATCGCTCGCGGGTTGGGCCCTCGTCTGCGGAGCTCTTATGGCCTGCGCGTCGCTCAAGACGGCGCCGAACGGCCCCGCTGAGTCTGCGGCGGAACCGGTGATCCTCACCGACGCCTCGTCGCACGAGACAACGCGCGATTTGCCGGAGGCGAGCCCCGACAAGACGGAGCCGAGAGACGCGGACGTTCCGATGGCGGAAGTGAGAATCCTCGCGACTGGCCAGGTCAAGATACATAGCCTCTACACGGACGGTCGCGAGGTTTTCTTTACGCTCGAAGACGGCAAAGCGTCGATTCGCGCCGTCAAGCCAGACGGAAGCGCCCTGCGGACGGTAGCCCCGTTTGATATCAACGAGGGGTTCAATCCTTTTGTAGGAGAACTTGCAGCTTTCGAAGGAAAGCTGGCGTGGACAAGCGTATCAGGCGGCTTATTCGTCATTGACAAGCAGGGACTCGACCGACGTCGCCGGGTTTCGACTGAGGGGGAATACCCCCTAGCGACGGATGCTACGTCTGCAGTATTCGTGGCTCATGGAAGTAACCGATCGCTCATCTCACTATCGGTAGGCGCAGACTTCCCCGTCGTACTCGCCACGTATGTCATCCGTCCTCTCTCGATTGCGCTGGACGCGGAGCGTGTTTTTTGGAGTGAGCGCGGTCCTTCCGGATTGGCGAAAGGTGGCATCAAGTCAATAGCGAGAACACCAGGACTTGAAACGGAAGCTTCCGTCTTATACCGCGAAGGCCCCGATTGGGACGGCGGCAGCATCGCGCTCACCTCGACCGACGTCTTTTTTGCTGAGCCCGCCAAACAGCGCGTGGTCAAGGTTTCCAAGGTCGGCGGCGCGGCGCTCGTCGTCGCCGAATCGCTTCCCCGTCCGGTCGCGGTCGCCGTACGCGGTACCGAGCTCTTTATTCTCGACAACGGTATGGGAAAGGCCGACGGCGCGCTCTATCGCATGCCGATCGGACCGGGCGCGGCAAGGCCCTCGCGGATCGCATCCGGACTTGGGCAGCCGACCTCTCTTTTGGTCGATGAGACAAATGTGTATATTGCATGCACAGGAAGCGGCGAGCTCGCCTCACTCCGTTACCTTCCGTAAACTCGTGATGACTCCCTCCTGTCGTCAAGGGCTCTTGGCCGCTGCACCGTGAAGCGAACGGGCGTTTTTGTTTTCGCCGTTGCAGGGCTTGCGTGTCCGCGTGTCGCTCTGGCTGACCCTCTTCCCGCGAAGCCTCACCGTCTGGTAAATCTCGAATACGCGGAGCCTGGAGACCGCTCGTGCCTCGATCGGGATGCGTTTGGCTCCGCCATCGCGACTCGTTTAGGCTACGAAGCTATCGCACCGACGGTCGAATCACCCGCGCCGGGTCTGATGACGCTTCGTGTCTCGTATCTCGTAGAACGGTCGACGGCGCTGCGCGTCACCCTGCGCCTCGTCAAGGAGGCAGGAGACGTCGAAGCTGAGAAAACGCTCTTTTCGGACGCGGGTGCGTGCGCCGAGCTCGGAGCTACCGCGGCATTCGCCGCCGCGGTTCTCCTCGACCCGCGCGCCTACTTCCCTCGCTCGCCTACGAGCGCCGCAAGCGTAGTTCCCCGTGATTCACTCGACTCAAACTCGCCAGGCACGTGGCCCTGGTACGAGCCGCGCTCACCGATCCCGCCAGCGTTGACCCCGCAGCCGCCCCCCGTGACTGTACCGTGGAGGTGGCGAGCCGGGTTAGGTGCCAACGCGTGCCTCGGGTGCGGCCCGTCCCTCAGCGCTGGGGCCTCGCTTCTCGTCGGAGTGGCACGACATCATGTAGGCCTGGACGTAGGCGTAGTCGCGTACGGGTCGACCGCTACAGGCTCGATATCCGGCCGATCGGCGTCCGCGTCGCTCGTTGTCGGCGAGGTCTTTCCCAACGCTCGCGTGGGGCCGCTACGCGTCGGCGTCCTTGGCGCGTTAGGTACGCTATTCGGCGAAAGCGACCGAGACAAGCAGGCCTCGCGGTTCGCTTCAGCGGGCGTTCGCGCCGCCCTCGAGTGGCCTTTTGCGCGTCCGTTCTTTCTGCGGGCCGCCGTCGATGCCGCGTTCGTTCTGAGTCGCGTGTGCTTGCGGATCGAGAGCGTTGAAGTATGGTCCAGCCCCGCGTTCGCGGCCGGGGCAAGTATTCATGGCGGCGTCGAATTCTAAGCATGGTCGACCGCGCAACGACGAGTAACCAACGACTGACTCCGCGCACGCAAGCGTTGGCAGCCGATAGCGTGACGGTCGGTATTCCCGATTTGCGGAGCGTGTTCGAGGAGCACGTTGACCACGTCGGCAACTCGCTACGACGACTCGGCGTAGCGCACTCAGACGTGCCCGACCTTGTCCAGGAGGTCTTCGTTGTGTTGCACGGCATTCTCCCGGATTACGACCCTGCGCGTCCGCTGTGGCCGTGGATTTTTGGCGTTCTTTATCGCGTTGCAGCCGCTCACCGGCGTAAACGTTCGCGCGAGGTTTTGGATGATGGCACGCTCGCCGACGAGCAAGCGGATTCGTCGGCCAACTTGGACGAGGCCATGCGAAAGGGAGAAGATCGCGAGCTCGTACTGAAGGCTTTGCAGTACGTCGAACTTCACCGTCGCTCCGTCTTTGTCATGGCCGATATCGACGATATCGCCGTTCCCGAAATAGCCCACGCGCTAGGTATTTCCGTGAATACGGCATACTCGCGACTCCGCCTCGCGCGAATCGACTTTCGCGACGCTGCGGCACGCCTCCTGCGACAGCGAGGTGACCGATGAGCGCAAAGGATTTTGCGGACCTACTCAAAGCAGAAAAAGGCCGTCCGGGGTTTTCAGCGCAGGAGCGCGCGCGCATGTGGAACGGAGTCGCTACCTCGCTCCACGGCGCCTCCGCCGCCTCGGCTTCCGTTGCGACATCGACTGCCGTAGGCAAACGCATTGCCGCATCCAAGCTTACCGCGCTCATGGCCGTCACCGCTTTGGGCGGGGCAGGGGTCGGAGCCGCGGCACACGCGCGCTGGGCCGAACCGCACGTCGTGCTCGTGACGCCGCCAGCGACCGTTTCTGTCGTCGCGCCGCCCGCGCCGCCCGCGCCGCCCGCGCCACGACAGACAACAGAGTCACTCGAAACGCCGGCTTCGCGCACGTCGACGGGACCGGTCGTGACCACGATGGCGCCACGTCATGATGTACGAAGTCTCTCGCAACCCGGCTCGGCTCAGACGACGACGGATTCTCACCTTGCGCGCGACCGCACGCTTCTCGACATCGCGCGAACGGCGCTTACGCGAGGCGATTCCGCCTCGGCTCTCCAGACGTTGGACGTCCATGCACGCGAGTTTCCCGCGAGCCAACTCGTCGAAGAACGCGAGGTCTTAGCCATTCAAGCCTTGGCCGCGGCCGACAGACTCGTCGACGCGCGGCGCCGAGCAAGTGCCTTCCGTATCGCCTTCCCGAAAAGCGCTTTGATGCCAATCGTCGACGAATCCACGCAATAATACGTAAAGGTGCACCGACGGTGCATCGAAGACTTCGGTAAGCGACGCGCCGCTACGATTGCGTGACGGAACGGGGCGCCTGGCGTCAATAGAGAGACGTAGGTACCGCATCCTCGCCACCGAGCGGCAACCGTCGCTCACTCGAATTCCAGGAAACGATGAAATCGACGATACAAAAGCTATCTTGCATCGTGGGCACCGCCCTAAGCCTCGCAACCTTCGTTGTTTTGGGAACAGGTTGCTCATCGGAAACACTAATTAAAGCGACACCTGCGACGGCGGAGTCGACAACCCCGGACGCCGGTGAATCAGGCCCCGCCAAGCCGGGGGCATCCGACGTGGAACGGCCTCGAAACGCAGACGGGGGGACGCGAGCCGAGGGCGAACCGCCGCCGCGAAAGCCCTCCGCGTGGAAAGCGCTCTCGCTGGAGACGAGCATCGGACAAATCACGAGTTTGTGGGGCTCCTCGGCGTCCGACGTTTGGTTCGTCGCGGGTCGCTCTTCCGGTTCATCGCTTCTGCACTACGACGGCGAAAAAGTGAGAGGGCAAAACGTCACCGGAAGGCTCCGCGCCATTTGGGGCACGTCGCAGGACAACGTTTGGGCACTTGGCGAGCGCGGTGCCTACGTCACGTGGAACGGCTCATCGTGGACTGGTGAGACGCGATTTACGTCAGGCGATATCATGGCCACGTGGGGGACCGATACGGCGTGGGTCGTCGGGGAATACATCGGCGGAAGCAACCTGCACCGGACGTATACGAACCACACAGATTGGAATCTAGGTTCGACCTACGATCTGCCGCGCGAGGCGAGCGCTAAACTCAATACGGTCTCGGGCTCAGGAGGCCACGTCTACGTTTCCGGCGTGCCGGGCACATGGGAGTGGAACGGCGAATGGACACGCCTAACGACCCGCGAGATGCTCCAAGTCTATGGCCTTCCCGGAGGCGCTGTCGCAACCGATAGCTTCAACGTTTGGTTTTTTGTTGGCGGCGAGGTCATTCGCACAGACGCTCAACCGCCGGACGTTTCGGTCTCCACGTCGCTCCTCAAAGCTGTTTGGGGCACGAGTAGCCGGGACGTTTGGGTGGCAGGCACCAAAGGCTATCTTGCCCACTTCGATGGGGCGGCTTGGACGCGAATCCCCGCGGTAACGACGTCCGATCTGAAATGCATTTGGGGAACATCGGCAGGTGACATCTGGGCCGGCGGCGACGAAGCACTTCTGCACTATGCATCGCCGTGACCTTCAAAAGTCTCTATCTCTAGCGGAGTGGCGGCAGCGCGAAGCGTAGGCTCGCGCCGCCGTCGCCTATGGCCCAAAGTTGGTTCGCGCGGCCGCGGATCGTGCGAAGCGGCAGGTCCGAGGAGAGCTGCTCGACAAGCTGAGTGCGGGAGGGGTCGAAGCGCAAAAGGGTCGTCCCCGTAGAGCGCGCCGTCAGGACAAAAACGTCGCCGGCCGTACTCTCGGCGATCCCCGTGACCTTCCACTCCGTGGCGGCGTGAAGTGCCTTTTCGACAGGCGTGATCGTCGTGCCGTCATACAGCACCGCGGCGTCGCCCCAGAGCCAAACGCGCCCTTGAGCGCCCGCCCATATGCCCGTGAACTGCCCTTTGAGAGCCGGCACCGGAGTAAGTGCATGACCATCCCAATGCGCGGCACCTTCGCCCGCCAGCCACACGTCGCTTGGCCGTGTACCGTGGATCGCTCGATAGACGCCTTGGGTGACAAAGACGGACCACGCCTTTCCGTCGAAATGCGCGGCAAAGGACGTCTGCGCCGTCTCGCACGGTTTCGTATCGCTACGAAGCGCTTCTGGACAGAGCTCCCGGCCGGTCAGCCAGACGTCGTCGGAGGCAGGGGCCCACATCGCGAGCACCTCCTCGCGAACGCCTGCCGGGCCGCGGACGAGAAGAGGCTCGTGAAAGCGTCCTGTAAAATGCGTAACTCCGACGCGACCGTTCTCGTCCGAGGCGATCCACGCGTCGTTTGCTCCGAGGACCGTCAAGGCGATCGGAGCTGCGGGGCCTTCGTGGGACGCGGGGCGGCTCTTCACCTTCCAGCGGTCCTCCCAAGCCAAGACCTCGCCCCCCGCCGGGACGACCGTTCGTAGGGTATCGACGGCCATCACCGCGCCGTCGAATCCGACGTCGACATCGCGAAGGTCGTTTCGGAGGGTCGGGCCAGGTTCCGTCCAATCGTCGAACCTGTCCGCTTTCCATGGCCGTTGCAGGAAGAGGCCGTGATCCCCGACCACGTAGGCATTCTGCCCGTCAAACGACCACGCGGCGTGCTTCAGGATGGCGAGCTCGGTCCGCGAGCCTTTTTCGATCTCCCCGTCGAGCGAGACCTGCATGATGTCGCGGCCTCCGACGATGTATCCGCCGCCTCCGCGAACGCATGCCGACGTGGCGCCCACCGCCGGACGGTCGAGCAGCGAGGCCGGAGCTCGAACGCCCGTTTGCCATCGGGTTTGGTCGTACAGCAAGAACCCGAGGCCGTCGTGGCGCCCTCCCGTCGCCGGCGTCGCCGCCGAGTAAAAAGCGCATCCGAATGGGCCCGCGCCCGCGATCGAGAGCCCCGTGGTACCCGCAGGGAGCTCAGGTCCCGTGCGTTCCCACGCTTGCGACCCCGCGCGGATCTGAAACAACGCCGGAGGTGCAAAAGCCCCCGTCGTGATGCCCCAAGCGTCGTTCGAGGGCGTGACCCAAATGTCGACGAATCGGCCCCGTTCGAGGAGGCTCGACCCCGCCGCGCTGGGCCGCCAGACGCCGTCCGTCGCGAGCTCTAAAACGCCCGCGTTGACGATCGCGAAAAGTCGATTTCCAGCGCCGTGACTGAACCCGCCAAAGACGCTGCCCGCAAACGGGTAGCTCGTCGTCCACGTCGTGCCGTCGAAGTGGAGAACGCTCGCTTGATCGTTCGTACCGCTCGCGATCCAAACGTCTTTCGGACCGCGAACGCCGATGGCGAACGATGTGACGCCGTCCGCGGTGAGCCTTCGTCGGTCCCAAACGGCGCCGTTCCAGTGGGCGACAATGCCCTCGCCGGCGACCCAAATGTCGCTGTCCGACGTTCCATTGATGGCGTGGAGGCCGTTCCCGGTGGGCGCCGGATTGACCCACTCCCAGCGCCACGAACCCGGCTCGCCTGACGCCGCACTGAAATTTGGCGGCTCGCTGGCCGCAGAAGGAGGCGGGACGACGCCCGCGCCGTCGAAGTCCTGCACCGAGAGGCAAGACGCGCCGAGCCAGACAAAGACCATCGTGGCCACGCGTAACGACGCCCTTGCGGCGCTTCCCGCGCTCGTGGGCGCAGCCGCTTCCACTCCTGCCACGTTATCGGCCACCCTCGCTCGCGCGCCCCGCGTCGATGCCTCCGTCGAGGTTCCGAAGAACGCAGCGAAGCAGCTGCATAGCCTCGGCGGTGCATTGGCCGCTCGGGCCAGTTCCCTTCGCCGCGCCGTTGACACACCGCCAGGATCCCTTTTCGTCAATGCACGCCTCGGCCGCAGAGACGTAAGGGGTGCATAGTGCAGGGATAACCGCCGCCTCCGCCGCGCACAGCTCCACACACGCCTCGACGTCGGCGCAGCCCGACTTTTCGCACCGGGCGCGGCAGATAGGGCCACCATCAACGCGACCGACGCGACCGACGCGACCGACGCTTTCGCCCGCCCCCACGGGTTCCTCGCCGTTCGCGGGCCTACCTTCAAAGGAAGCTTCAGGAGCCGACACCGCGCCGTCCGAACGACCTGCGTCCACGCTGTCGTTAGCGTCACGGACGTCGTTCGTGGTCACGCACGCGACCGCGGCCAACACCGCACTCACTCCGAACGTCATCACGCGAAACTTCATGCTTTCTCCCTCACGAAGGGCGGTTCATACACCAGCACTTCTCAAGCGCCACCGAGCATGGTGAGGAAAGAGTCTTCGTCGTCCGATTTCGTGACGGATCACGCGCTCACCCGTCAATGGGGTGTAGTGCTTACTCAAAACGGTCCGACGGAACGAATCATGGTCCAAATTTCGCGCGCAGGTGTCGCCTGTGCCTTAGCGTCAGTGTTCTCTGTCGCGTGTACCGCCACAACGGTGTTGGCCCCTCCAACGGCGACCGAGAATGACGGAGGCCCGGGTGCCGATGGCACGAATTCGACCCCCGAACGTTTTGATGCCGGAAGCGTCACCGCCGATGGCCGCGGGAGTCCGAAACCTAGAGAACAGATCGGAACGCGAAGCGATAAAGGGTATAAATCTGTGGACGTAAACTTATCAAACCAGGGCTCTTACACGTGCGACGAAACGTGCCGCGCTGCTGGCGGGACCTGCAACGACACCACGGGCAACAGCGCCGGCGAAGTAAGCCGCAAGTATACGAACGGGAGCGGAACGACGGACAATCGTATACCGAGCTGTCGCCTTTCGGAGAGCTATGAGTCTTTCAACACAACGATGACCCGCATGGTTTGCTACTGCGACGGCATGACCGTTCCCCCCACCATGCGGGTGGCGAGAGAAGAGGGACTTTTCACGTGCTCCACGGTCTGTCGCTCCTGGTCGCTTGCATGCGGCACGGATCGCAAGAGCCATCAATACGGTAACCCGCAAGAAACTGTCTCCGCGACAGTCGCTTGCGACGCGAGCCTTGCAACAGGCACCCATCATTACACCTGCGCGTGCGACGGAGCGCCATAGGCTCTGGCACGCGCACGGACGATGCTGCACGCGTCACCTGCGTGCGAAAAAGCTGGCTCGGTTTGGCGAGGCGCTCAGCGCGGCGGGAGCTGCGGAAACGAGACGTAGCCGAGCGGCTTCCAGCTCCTCGAGCATTCTGCGTCGCACTTCCGAGAGAGTTCTGAGGCGCCGGTCACTGTGGCGTCGCTCAGAAGCCATGTCGAGACCTGACCCGTCGTCGGGTTGTGCCAGGTAAGGTCGAGACGGCCGTCACGGTTCACGTCGGCCGCGCCAACGACCTTCCACTGCTGGGCACAGCCCGAAGCGGTATCGCACTTCCACGAAAGCTCACGTGTGCCGACGACCGTGGCTCCCTTCACCATCCACGCCGAAACTGCGCCCGTGGCGGCGTTGTGCCAGAGAACATCACTGTTACCATCGTTATCAAAGTCCGCCGTGAGAATGGGCTTCCAGGCCTGCGAGCAACCATCGGTCGGACCGCATTTCCACGAAAGCGCGGTCTTCCCACTCACGTTGGTGCCAGACGTCGCGGGAGTTCCAGAAGAGTCGAGATCCCAGCGCGAAACCTCGCCAGTGGTCGAGTTGTGCCAGAGCAATCCGTCCTGACTAAAGCATCCGAGGTCTCCGCAATCGCCCGTTCCGGGGGTCGACGTCCGGCCGATGGGTTTCCACGCCGCCTCGCAACCCGAGGCGTTGGTACATGTCCAAGAGAGCGGCCGCTTGGGCCTCGTTACATTGCCATTGTAGTCGAACTGCCACTCTTGATACTGCCCAGTCGCCGGATTGTTCCAAAGGATGGTGTTATCCCGCGTCTGAACCGCCTTCCACGACAAATTGAAACAGCTGTTGGTGGCTCGGCACCGCAGCGAGTCGACAAGAAGAATCCCCGACGCGTCCAGCGGCTGCTTATCGACGACGTTCGTGCCGTTCAAGACCCATGCGCTTAGCTCGCCTGTCGTTGTGTTCTGCCAAAGGAGATGCGGGCCGCCCGTGGTGAGCGCGGCCTCGCTCTCCCCCAGACTTTCCGGTGACTCCGCCACGGCACACCCGGAGGCCCCCATGATGGCAAGAAGGAAGGAAGAAACAGTCGTTTGAAGTGAGTTCATGAAATGAATTCCTCGGTTTAACGTGCGTACCGACCAGGTGGCGAGTGCTCGTCACGGCGGTGATGCGGGCGCTCTCAGCACGGCACGTGCCACATCGCAGTGCGCAAGTTCTGCTCGCGCCGATGACGGCGTTTCGCGCGCATCCGGACCGAATCGCGGCATTTGACGCAAATCACGCGTGGCGACTGTGGCCCGTTGTGTTGACACTGTGTCGACACAACGGGCTTGCCCCTGAGAAGACATCGCGGTCAGGTCCGTGCTAGCAAGCGTGCACTTTGGTCGTTGAAGCCGCGCGAATTCATAGGCTCTCGAGTGAGCTCGCGAATCAAATCGCGGCCGGCGAGGTCGTCGAGCGGCCGTCGAGCGTCGTGAAGGAACTCGTTGAGAACGCGCTCGATGCCGGCGCGACGCGCGTGGTCGTCGACGTGGAAACGGGCGGCACCACGCTCGTTCGCGTTTGCGACGACGGTGAGGGCATGAGCCGAGGCGACGCGGAGCTCTGCCTCGAACGACACGCGACCAGCAAAATTGCGCGTTTTTCAGACCTTTCCGATCTCGATACGTTCGGGTTCCGCGGCGAGGCGCTTCCGAGCATCGCTTCGGTCTCACGACTGACGTTGCGAACGCGCACGCGCGGCACGACGGAAGGCGTCGAGGTCTCCGTCGAAGGCGGAACGTCGGCCTCGGTACGACCTACAGGCGGCGCGGTGGGTACGACGATCGAGGTGCGCGACCTATTTTTCAACGTGCCGGCAAGGCGCAAGTTTCTCAAGGCCACCGCGACGGAGAGCGCGCATATCGGCGACGTCCTCCTCGGTATGGCCCTCGCGCGCTACGACGCAACGTTCGTACTCACGCGTGACGGCCGCACCGTTCGTGAGTACTTACGGGCTACCTCGCGCGCCGACAGAGCTCGTGCCGTCATGAGTCACGACGGCGCGAGTCTCGTCGAATGCCGCGGGGAGCGAGGCGCACTGCGCATCGAGGCCATGCTGGCGCCGCCTGAACGCGCACGCACGGGCGCGACGGGCCTCTCGATTCTCGTCAACGGTAGACCCGTCCGCGACCGCCAACTCGCGCGCGCCGTCGCCCAGGCCTACGGCTCCGTGCTCGAGTCGGGCCGCTACCCCCTCGGCGTCGTGTGGGTCGACGTGCCGCCCGAAGTCGTTGACGTCAACGTTCACCCACAAAAAGCCGAGGTTCGGTTCCAAGACGCACGTGGCATTTTCGATGCTGTCACCCGTGAGCTCCACGCGTCGCTCGCCCACGCGTTTGGACTGCCAACGCTCGCCGCCCATCCTCAGGCGCCTGTCGCGAGGCCGCCCATTCCGATGTTCAAGGCCATGGAGAGCACGGCACGGGAAGCCATTGCATCTACCGAGAGGGGCGCGCGCGCTTCGCTTTTTCCCGACGTCAATCTGTTCGGACTCATCGCGGACAGTCGCTCTCTTCCCTTCGCTTCGTCGCTTCCCTCCCCCGAACGGGCGCACGAAGCTCTTCGCACGCGTCCGAGTCCGAGTCCGAGTGCGAGTGCGAGTCCGAGTGCGAGTCCGAGTCCGAGTCACATCGCCTATGAGGTGCCCGCCCCAACTCGTGACGTCAGGTCATACTCCGCACTTCGCTATATAGGGCAGGTGCGCGGCACATTTTTGATGTGTGAGGGCGAAGACGGCCTTTATGTCATCGACCAACACGCCGCCGCCGAACGCGTCACGTTCGATAGACTTCGACGGGCGCATACGGCGCACGGCGTCGGAATGCAGCGTTTGCTCGTGCCCGAACTCGTGGAACTCGCGGCAAGCGAGGTGGCCATGCTCGAGGAGAACGCCGAAGAGATAGCGCGACTCGGCGTCGAGGTGCGGTCCGTCGGCGATGCCACGGTCGCCGTTCATGGCGTTCCCGAACTGCTGCTCCGTGCCGAACCCACCCGGCTCGTGCGTGACCTCGTCGCGGAATTTGCGCGCACCTCAGCGCGCCCCTTTCGCGGCGCTGTGGACCTCGTTTTAGCCACGATGGCCTGTCACGGCTCGCTGCGCGCGGGCGACGCCGTCGGCACGTCCGAGGTTCAAGCGCTGCTTCAAGCGCTCGATGGCGTCGACTTCGCAGGCCATTGCCCCCATGGTCGACCACTCGTCATGCGGATACCCTTCGGAGATTTGGAGCGCGGCGTTGGACGCTGAGCGCGCGCATGATGCTCGCGTCGAGCACGCCGCCTGTCTGATCAAAGACAACCCCGAGCGCCTGGTATGCGTCGTCGGCCCGACGGCGTCCGGCAAGACCGCGCTCGCTGTGGACGTTTGCGCGCGCGTAGGCGGCGAACTCATCTCTGCGGACAGCGTGCAGATCTACCGCGGCTTCGACATCGGCTCAGGAAAGCCCAACGCGGAAGAACGAGCAAAGGCGGTGCACCACGTGATTGACGCGCTCGATCCGCTCGAGACGGCCGACGCGATGGGCTACGCGATCCTGGCCGACGCGGCGATAGCGGACGTTCGCGCGCGCGGTAAAATCCCAGTGCTCTGCGGAGGCACATTTTTTTGGGTGCGCGCGCTCGTCCTGGGCTTAGCCCCTGCCCCCGCGGCCAACGAGGCCATACGGGAGAAGCATCGGGCGATCGTCGAAGCCAGTGGTCGTTTGAAACTTCACGAAGCGCTCGCGCGCGTCGACCCAACGTCTGCGGCACGACTGCACCCCAACGACACGGTACGCGTAAGCCGCGCGCTCGAGGTCCACGAGCTTTCCGGCCGCACGCTGTCCGACTTTCACTCGGCACACGGCTTTCGAGTACCTCGGATGGAGTCGACTCTCATCGGCCTTCGAATGACCCCCGAAGAGCTGACCGCACGCATCGAGCGGCGCGTCGACGGCTGGCTTGCTGAGGGTTGGATTGACGAGGTGAACGACCTTGTGAGCTCGGGCTTCGGCCGCGCAAGGGCGATGCATTCCGTCGGCTACGAACAGGTCTATGCGCACGTCAGCGGCTCACTCAGACGCGAAGCCCTCCGCGACGCTATCGTGCAAGCAACACGCGTGTTCGCACGCAGGCAGCGTACTTGGCTCAATACCGCTGCCGTCGAGTGGCTTTAGACAGGCTTTTTTCGCGACCCCGCGCACGGCTTACCGAACCCCTTTTGATGGTTCGCGAGGAGCCCCTGACTCGTCGGCTTCATCTTGCCGCACTCGGGACACTTGCCCTGTTCCGCGGTCTTCGTCGCGGCCGCGATCTTCGCCTTGCTCATCGCAGCCGACGCGCGTGTTGGGCGCGAGGGCTGCGCGGGCTCGGGCTCTGCACCCTCATGACTCGGGACCAGCGGAACCCGCGGGACCGGCGGGAGGACAGCTGCGGCGTCGCGCGAGGGCGCGGCGTCTACGGGCGGCGCTTTCCCTTTTCGCTTTTCGGCCTCCGCGAATTGCTGCTCGCGAAGTCGGCGCATGTCGTCGATTTTACTCATGCTGCAGCTCGGACCGTAAGAGCCTAGTCCGCATTAGAGACTTAGCGTCAAGTCAAGCAGCGCCCCGAGTGTCGCCGACCGTAGAGCCGGCAACGCACCTTCGAATGAAGCCACATTCGCGGCTGCGTTCAGGTCCGGCGAGGTTAGATAGGGGACCATCGGCGAATCACTCGCGTCCGTGGACAGGCGCGTCCCTGAAGGCTGCGCAAGCATGGGGGGGGCCGAATGCGGCGTGAACTCGGCGGGCGGCAACGTCCCGCGTGCCAGCACGGGACCATGAAGGCCCGCACTGCCGACGGCCATCGCGAATTGCGACGCGCCAAGCCCAGGCTCACGCCAACCGCCCACGAGCGTATGCCCCTCGAGCGATGCCGGTGGAAGGCTCGGGAGAAGTGAGGGGGCCGGGTACGACGGCCCACTCGACACCTGCTTGCCTGACTCAGGAGGCGGCGTGTGGCGCGGCAACGCGTCTTCGGGCGCTTCGCTCGCGATCGGACGGCGCGACGACGAGGGCGGTGGCTCCTCGATTTCGTTCGCGGGCGCCATGTGAAGGACTTCGTCCAACGCTTCCACCTCTTCGACTTCCTCGAGCTCGTCGGCAGGCAAGGCTCCGTGAGCCACGAGGTGCGCGCCGCTCGCGGCTTGGGCGCGAACTCCCTCGGCATCAAGCTCGAGGTCGGGCCCACGATTCGGCTCGAGATCGGGCTCAAGATCGGGCTCAAGATCGAGATCGACCTCGACCTCTTCGGACGAGACCTCCACATCCGTATCTGCGCCTCGCATGTCGGCGACCACCGCGTGGGGCGCGACAGACGCGAACGGCACGACGGACACGGGCGGTCGCGACAACCGCGGCAGGTCCGCCGCATCGCGCGCCTCCGCCGTCACGGGCTCTTCCGCAAAAAGAGTCGAGGTCGAGATCGGGCTTGAGGCCTCCGACGTCCCACGCGGCGCCGCCGCACGCGCCTGCACGCGAGCAAGGAGTTGCTGCAAACGACTTACGGCTTGTGACTCTTGTAAGCTCATGAGGCACCGCCTTGCAGAGTCGATAGGACTTCGGCAAAGCGTTGCCCTTGAGCGACGAGTTCGCGAACCCGCGCCCCGGTGGCCGCCGACCCAACGAAGTAACGCCGCGTGTCGCCCTCCCCGCCAAGCGCAGCGGCGGCGACAGCCCTTCCTGAAGCCGCCGAGAGCGCGCCGGTAAGCACGGAGGAGGTGAAGGCGTCATCCGCGATACTTGCGTTCGACACGACCGCGACCATGGCACGACCCCACTGCTCAATTTGCACACTTCCGAGGCCCGCGACAGCAAGCTCGCCCGCGAGATGCGTCGCCACAGACGCAAGCTCCATGGCGCACACACCGTCGGCCCCGCCGAACCGCGTCGCCACGCGCGACCCACACGCGCGACCGAGGTGAGCCCCGACTTGCGCGAGCGCCGCGCTATCCAGGCTCTCCAGCGCAGAGCTAGGCACCAAAAGAAGTCGGGCTCCGCGCGAATCGGACGCGCTTCCGCGGCTCAAATCGAATCGCACGGCGCGCGCGGGGTCGAAGCTTGTGTCGAAGGACGGAGAAGCCATGTTTCCTCTTGCACCTCGGTTAGAGAGGGCTGCGAAAGAACGTGTCAAAGCAGCTTACGATAGAGCGCGTGAAGGTTTGGCTCTCATTCGCACCCGCCGCGTTCGTGGCTGCTTTTGGCACGTTTGTTCCTTTGATGACGTTCGCCGCGGAGGGCGATGAAGCAAGGGAGGCAGCCGACTCGGCCTCCGCGTCGAGTCGGGAGAGCGTCTCTGGCGCTTATGTCGGATACGCGACCACGCCGACGCTCGCGCACGAAACGCGCGTGTGCTCGTTCCGCGTGCCGCTCTGTATCCACGCCGCAGGGACGAGCCGCCAGCGCACGATTCTCAACGTCCTCGGCGCTTCGGAGCGCGCTTGGGAGGCCCTAACCGGCGCCCTTCGATTGCCTGCGCCCGATGTCGATGTCGACGATTTGCGGTACCACCTCTACTTGGTCGAGGGCGCGAGTGAGCGCGGAGTGACCCGCGTTGCGGCGCGCGACGTCCGTTCTCGCGTCGACCGCGCGCACGCGTTTACCGTGCTGGACGCGGCGATTCACGAGGGGTGCGAGCTCGACGCACTCGTGAGCCGTGAGCTTGCCCGCGCGGTTCTTTTCCGCGTCTCGCCGGCGACGACAGAAGGCATCGCGCGCGCCCAGACGACGTACCTCGCGGCGTTGCTCGCGCCTTGCGCCGTCGGTCCGGCTACCGATTCAGCGCGCGCGTTTCAGACGCAGCCAAATCGCGCGGTCTGCGACGCACGCGCCGAAGAGGAGGGTTCGGCCGCGTCCGACGAACTCGCAAACGGTCCGCGGGCGCGCGCGTTCAGTGAGGGCGCCTCGCTCTTTTGGTCGCGCATCGACCGAGCGTTCGCCCGCACGCCTTTCGCCATCGTCATGGCGTCGTGGGCGCTCTCCCCTACGATGACCCCGGTGGCGGCGATGCGGTGGGAAGGCGAGCCTGACGCGTTCGACGTGCTTCGGGTGAGCTTCCAAAACGCACTTTCGACCGGCTCTACGCTCGACGATCTGTTGCTCGACACGGCGGTCGCTCGAGCCTCTCGCGACGAGGTCTCGCCCGTCACGCTCGACTGGGACATCGCTTGGCCCGCGTCACCGAAACGCCTTGCCCCACGCGCCCCCGTCTTTCCTACGGGCTCGAGCTACGTGAAAATAAGGCGTGAGGGCGCAGCGGTAGGCGCCCGCCTCCGCGTCGAGATCACCTGGGAGGAGCACGCGCTCTTCCGCTGGACGCTCGTGAAACTCGACGCCGACGGCCGCGAGCTCGGACGTGTCGGCATCAAAGCGCCCAACCGAGCCACAGAAGCGCAGATGACGCTCGCCGACCTCGGCGGCGTCGACAGCCTTTTGCTTGTCGGCACGAATGTGGGCGATCCGACCTACCGGTTCGACCCCGACGACGACGTCTGGGAGCCCCACGGGTGGCTCGTCACGCTAGCCTCCGAGTGACCGCGATGCGCAGCCCTCAAAAGCCTCTCACCAACGCGCCCACGGAAACCGCTCAGCCACAAGCGGCGGCCGAGACGATCTCAGCACGCGCTCGCGTATGGGAGACCGTCGCAGCTCATCGATCCGTGTGGCGAGGGGTTGCGCGGTCGCCTCCAAACCCCGGGCTCAATAGCGGTTTTGCCCACGGCTTTCTCCTGCCGTTTTCGCTCTTCGCGTTAGCTCTAGGAGACGCCAAACTGCGTACCACGTACCTACGCGTGGCCTTGGTTCGAGCCTGCATCGTAGGGATCGTGGGAATCGTCGCAGCTACGCAGGGTGATCTCGCGCAATTTTCACGCGAATCGAAAAGAGCGCCCGATGTTGCGGACGTCGCGCCTTCTGCGAGTCGGGAAACAGACGGCAACGGCAACGGTCACGACGAACGCGACGAGGAGACCGACACGCGAACAAGCGCGAAAAGCGTGCATATCGACTTACCCGGCGTAAAGGTCGATGTCGAAGGACCCAAGCACGAAGCCTTCGTCTCATTGCTCGGGCGGAAGCTGCCCGTCACAATGGGGGATGGCTCGGCAAGCGAGAACCGAGACGTGAACGCTCCTCGCGGAGTCCTGCTTCGCGCACGCGATCGCCTCAAAGACGGCTGGCAATGGCTCCTACAACTTGTCGCTATCGTGTCGGCGGCCGAATTCGTCCTCGTGGCGCTCTCCCGCCGGTGGGACGACTGGGTGTCCTTTCACGCGTCACGCCTCGCGGCGATTCGCCCCGAAGAGGAGTTCCCGAAACCACCGAAAATCGCGCTCGACGTGCGCTGGTTATACCGCAAGCTGAAACGGCGCATCCGAGGCTACATCGTCTTTGCCTCAGGCATTCCGGCACTCGTTCCGCTCCGCCTCCTTCCGACCGTCGGGCCGTGGCTTTTCACCCTCGCCGTGACACTCTGGGGTTGGTATTGGCTGGGCGTCTTCACGGCCGCAAAGAGCGCGCACGCGTGGGTCGACGAAGAAACGGCCCTCCCGCCGGCTCCGATTCGCTCGCTCAACCATCACGTTCCTGACCACGCGTGGCTTCGCCCGTTGCGTTGGTACGGGCGCACGTGGGCGCGGATCACACACGCGGTGAACCCTGCGTCGGCCACCTTCGAGAGAAGCCCCGCGGCGTTTCTTGGTCTTGCCGCGGCTCGCGTCGTTCTTTCGCTTCCGGGATTCTACCTCTTGGCTCGACCCCTCGTCCCCGTCGCGGCGGGGCGTTTGTGCGCAGAAAGCGACCCGCAGAACCGGTTTTCGGAGAGCCGACTTGCGCCGGAAGTTCGAGGTCCTCGGACGTGAATCAGCGGCTACTCTTCTCCTCCTCGCCATGAGAAGAATGGGGTCTTTGGCGCTCGCCGTCGCTGTTGCTGGCGGATGCGCCCTGTCAGCCGATGTGCCTACCGATCTCCCGAACGTGGTCGGTCCCGCACCGCTTCGCCGCTTGAGCAATACCGAATATCTCCACGCGCTTCACGACCTCTTCCCGAGCCAAGTTCACGCTTTACCTCTGCTACCCAACGACTCTTCAAACTCAGGATTCGACAATGAGACCGAAGCCCAACAGCCTTCGGACGTTCGAATCGCACGCTATGAAGCCATCGCAAATCTCTATGCCGAGGACGCTACGCGAACGACAGAAGCGATTCAAAAACTTGCACATTGCACCGAATGGCAAACTCCAACGTCTGCCGAGGCGTGTAGGGCAAAGTTCATCGAGAGCGTAGGTGGCTTCGTTTTCAGGCGGCCACTCACGTCCGACGAGCGTGACCGTCTCACGCTTCGTTTCCAGGCTTGGACCACCGCCGTCGACTTCGAGGCCGCGGTGCGTTTGACCCTCAGCGCCATGCTTCAGTCGCCGCAGTTTCTGTATCGGGCTGAGCCTCTGCCCGACCTACCCTCGCTGCCCAGCGCGCCCCTCGCGGTGGAGCCGTATGCCATGGCGAGCCGTCTCTCGTTTTTCCTTTGGCAGAGCATTCCAGACAACTTTTTGCTCGAGGCCGCGTCGAAAAACGAGCTGGGTTCGACCGACCAAGTTCGCGCGCAGGCCACGCGCATGCTGAACGACGACCGCGCGCGTCGAGTGTTTTGGAACTTCCACAGGCAGTGGCTCGGCCTCGACCGCGTGCTCGGCGAGGAGCACAGCGTGAGAACGCCGCAGGTCGACCCCATGTGGACGTCGAAAAGCCAATACGCCGCAAGCGAAGAATCGCGATACTTCGTCGAAAATACAATGATGTCCACGGGCACTCTCCGCGAGCTCCTCATGAGTCGGAGAGCTTGGGTCAATGACGAGATGGCACGAACCTACGATCTCGCGCCGACAGGCGACGCGTCGGCGTGGCGCGAGGTCCTCCTCCCCGACGCGAATCGCGCGGGTATTCTTACACGCGCCGCGTTCCTCGCAGGCTTTTCCCACCGCGGCGCGACGTCACCTCCCATTCGCGGAAGTGCCATTCAGCTTCATTGGCTTTGCAAGCTGCCAAGCGCACCTCCCCCCGGGGTCGATCTCTCCATGCCGAAAGCTTTACCGGAGGACGGAGCTCAAACGAACCGTACGCTTTTCGAGCGGCGCACCGCGCCCGGGCCGTGTCAGGGATGCCACATCGGGTTGAACGGGTTCGGCTTCGGATTCGAGAACTACACGGCTGCGGGAGCCTTCCAAACCCAGGAGCAAGGATTACCGATCGACGCACGCGGAACCGTCGTCGGCACAGACGTCGACCGTCCGTTCGACGGCGCCGTCGACTTGTCGGCCGCACTCGAGGGAAGCGAGGCGGTCCGCAGCTGCGTGACGAGGCAGTGGATGACCTACGCGCTTGGACGAGCTCCCGCAACCGAGGAGCGCGCCCTCGAGGACGCGCTGAAAACACGCCTGACGTCGAGCGGCGGCAACCTTCGCGAGCTCCTCGTCGACATCGTGACTTCGCCGACTTTCCGCCTCCAACCGATAAAGGAGAAATGACGTGCAACTCCACCGACGACAACTCCTCAAGGCTCTCGGCCTAAGTGCACTATGCACTCTTGCGGGCCGAGGACCGGCCGCGTTGGCGGCGCCGGGCGCGATCGAGACGACCCCACGGAGAATTGTTTTCTTCGTTACGCCACACGGCCTTGTGCCAAATTCGTGGACCATGCCGATTCCCGATGCGCGAGCGGAGGCCTTCGCGGAGCGCTCTCTTTTGGGTCTTCCACCGGCAGACTTTAGCGAAGTTCTTCGGCCGCTTCATCCCTTCCGCGACAGGTTTGTCGCCATTGAGGGCTTGTCGCACGCGACCGTCCTCGCAGATATCCGCGAGGTAATGCGCTCGGGCGGTGACCTCAACAACCACTCCATCGGCGTCGCGGGGTTGCTGACGGCCACGCGCGCACTTCAAAAAACGGGAATCCCGTGCACAGGCGGCGCGAGGTCGCTCGACCAGGAACTGGCGGCGCGGACGGGAGGCGGCGGTCGCTTCGCCTCCCGCGTGTATGGCTTTGACCACGTCCCCAATTCAACGGTCGCACCGTTTTCTTTTCTGGGCCCCGGGCAGGCATCCCCGGTCGTAGCCGACCCCGCCGCCGCTTTCGCAGACTTGATGGGCTTTCGCATTCCTTCGGCAAACGCAAGCCGTCCCACAACGCGGGAGGCGTCCATCGCGGCGCTGCGCCCTTCGGTCCTCGACAGCGTCTCGCGCGAATACGAGCTGCTCGCGCCACGTCTCGATTCGGCGGGAAAGCGAAAACTCGAGGACCACCGCGATCTGATTCGCCAGCTCGAGTCGAGCCTCGGCGCCGGACTCTCGGCCAAGTGCGACCAGAACATCGACCGGAGTGGCGACAAGACAACGCAGTTTATGCGTCTTATCAAACTTGCTTTTTCGTGTGACTTGACACGCGTGGCGACCTTCGTAGCGCCCGTTCCGCAATGCCCAGAATTTGGCTACCCGGCCGACGCCGCTGTCCATACCTATGCCCATCAGTCCATCAAAGGCGCGACGTCGTGCGGAGAGACGTTCAACCCGACGGCTGCACGCGCAATGACTGATCTCGGCGTTTGGTACGCGGGCCATTTCGCGACGCTGCTGCGCGAACTCGACTCCGTCGTGGAGGGCTCGGGCACGTTGCTCGACCACTCTGTCGTGGTGTGGCTTACGGAGCTCGCGACACCGACCCATCTTCACACCGATCACTTTGCACTCGTCGCGGGGTCTGGCGACTTTTTCAAGACGGGTCGCTATGTTCGTTACCCGAGAGACACGTCGAACCCCATTTCGGGAATGGCCGCGATGGGCCCAGGGCATAACCGACTCTTCGTTAGCCTCATGCGCGCGATGGGGCAGCCCGATACGAGCTTCGGTCAACGCGAAGTACGCGGAGCCGACGGCAGCACAATCTCACTGACTGGACCACTGAGCGAACTCCACAGATCGTGAGCGAAGCGAGCACAATCAGCGTCGGTCCAGCTTGTACTCATGCGGCAAGGTGGCATACCGGTACCTATGCCTCACCTTCGAACCACAGCACTGACACTCGCTGCGCTGAGTGCTTCGGCGCTCTTCCTCGCATGCGCCGCTTCACCTAGACCCGCGGACTCTTCGGCGTCGAGCGAAGACGCACTCACGAACGACGTGGTAAAAGCGAATCCGCTGCCGGCTGGGTTCGATAAGAAACCGGCAGAGGAGAAACGAGCCGAGCTCATGCGCCGTATTGTAGCGTCGCGCTACGCCATCGATCGCGTCGGCGACGTCGCTCCACTGCGCGATCTCGACCTCGCGCGGTTCGGCTTATCGCTTCTCGACACGTGGTTTACGGGCGGCAACATCGACTCAAAGCGCCTTATCAAACAAACGATGGACCACGTCGGTGACGACATGCCCATCGAGCACGACGCCAAGTTGATTCACGCGATTGGCTCGGTGGCCGAAGTCGAACTCGTCTCAGTGCCGAGTAAGTACACCGGACTTTACAAAGGAGCGCGCGGACTCGCCCGATTTTCGCTCGCGATCAAGCCCGGAAGCTTCACCCCTGGCATGGGGCTAAAGCTCTTTGTCGACGGCAAGCCCTCCGCAAACGTCCTCGCGATGCAAACCGTCGCTGGCCAAGGCGATGACACGAACTTTTTCGCCCACGAATTCAGCAATATCATTCCCCTCGCGCCAAGCGGCCCCCTCCAGCTGCTCGAAGGCTTGTTCAAGCTCGCCGTCGAAAAAACCAACATGCTTAGCGTAGCGCCGCTCGCGCGCGTGGAAGGAGGCGGAACCTCAGTGGCTGCTCCGGTGGCACCTTGCCAACTCTACTTCACGCCGACAGCCGCCACGCACGCGCTCATCTCATCGCGCTCCGCCAACGATTTCCGTGTCGATCTCGCGCGCGCGGCACAAGGCACTTCGCTCTACGACGTTTCAGGAACAGACACGTGCGGTGAAACAAGGCCCGAAGCGCGCATTCGCATCGGCGTGCTCCAAACCACCTCCGAAATGATTCCCTCCGAATACGGCGACGCAGCACTCTTCTTCAAACACGAAGAGTTCCGCTGAGCGCGAGTCTTTCGTCTCCGAATGCATTCAACGGACCGTCCGGGTCAGGAAACTCGCGGGCCATTTTCTGTAACTCACGGACACGTTGAACATCGGACCGCAAGGATGACCTCACAACAACTCCACGGGTCGACGTCGTCGCACAAAGGATCGTCTCACTGACCCATGGCAGGGCTTCGCAAAATGCTTATTCGCCGAGCATCTCGACAAGGATGTGCGCAGCCTTGCTTTCAAGAGCGTCCGACCTGGAAGTCAAACCGCGCACCGTGTGCCGCTGGGGCATCGAGGTGGTTTCCCTCGCCCTTGCACCAACAGGAACGTTTTTCATGAGACATCAAGCGAAACTCAGCAAACAGCTTCAATCCTAACAATCTGGTTAGCCGGCCTTACTTCGGTTTGCCGAACGCCGCGCAGCGTCGAGCGCTGCGTCCGCTCAAGGAGCAAATAATAGCAAATCTTAAGTCACACTGAAGAGCATTTTATATTTCGATTTACGGCTAATCAACGCCCGGCGTTCTGCGTTCTCTCGACGAGCATCGCTTTCGCAATCAGGCCCAGATTGTCCTCGACAACTAAATTGGCTTGACCTGCGATGCGTGCGCAGTGGACACCATGGGACGCACTGCATTGCATATTATGCACTTTGCATTGGATACACGACATTATGTATTTTTAACAAGCCGGCGCACGGATACGGGAAGCGCGAAAGCGCGCGGGCACGGCTTGGGCTTTCAAGAGCACTGTCAGGGTAACGTACGTATAAAAAGAGGCTTCGCACGCGCTCATTGGAAGATGTAGCCGAGCGATACATTGAGAATCAGGGGCGTGTCGGCAATGCCGATGTTCGCCGCCTTGTGAGTCTCCCATTGCCCTGTCGTCGTATTGTTGTAGCCTACTTCGTTGCCGGAGAGCGTCGTCGCGACCTTTGGCCAGAAACGTAAACTCGTCGATACGTTTAGGCCGCGAAGCAAATTCGTACGGTGCGAAAATGGCACGAGCGTCCAGTACGCGCCGCCTCCGAGCGTCACCGTAGTGTAGTTTACAATCGACGTTTTTTGGCTCCCGTCGGCGGACGCAAACGACGCCTCGAACCTATGCAGTTTCGGTTCGAACCGGATGTCGAAAGTAGAGCGCAATGCGTCTACGTGTGCCGAGTAGCCGAAGCCAAACCCGGTAGTGTACGGGATGCGCAGCGACACTTTTTGACGACTCATTTCTCCAATGATCGACGAACCGTCCAAGTTCAGGTTCCAACCGTGGGAGTAGTCAACGACGAGGTGCCCCATCCGAAAATCTGCCTCGACGTTGGCTCCTCCGAGAAGCACGGGCTGAATCAAGCCGAGCTGCAGCGAGATCGACGGCGCATCGAAGTCGAGGCCGCGCAGCTCGCTTGGCGAAGCCCGCGTAGCAGCGGCCTCGCTCGACGTTACCTCTGCGCCCGCGAGCGGTAGGCCACCTTCGATCGCCGGCGGCGATTCGGCCGCGTGAGCGATGCCCAGATGCGTGAGCGCGGGCAAGGCATTCAGGAGCGCAAAGATTGGCTTAAAACGCATATTGATTCTCCCATGTGTTTGAGTACAGACCACCGAAGGAACCGCCGACACATCACCACTCGAATCCGCCGATACTTGGCATCGTTGCGACGGCTCAAACGTTCGAAGGTGCCTCGCTCATGTCGACCTCGACCGAGCGGCCGGCGTATCCGCTTTTCGATCGTCGTATTCTCCGCACGCGCGACGCCCGACAGAAGAACTAGCGAGGTCGCCGCCGCGGCAAGAAGCGTTTGTTTCATGAGAATCTCGTCCTCTCGGGTAGTGGCTTCAATTAGCAAGCTAAGGTTGCCAATTTTATAAGCACAACACTATCGCTATAAGTGGCACTCATTGTTTCATGGATGAAACGGTTGGCGTCCTCTCTGGAGTGGAACTCTTGCTCGCAGCCGCACGCACGGGGAGCGCAACACGCGCGGCGGCACAGCTCGGCACCACCACGGCGACCGTGCTCCGCCGACTGAAGGCGCTCGAATCGTCGATCGGTACGCGCCTGTTCGATAGGCTTCCGACGGGACTTCGCGCAACGCCGGCGCTCGGACTCGTTAGGCCCTGGGCCGAACAGGCAGAGGCCGCCGCGACCGGGATGCTGCGTGAGCTATCCGGCCTCGAAAGTCAGCCTGTCGGGACGGTTCGACTTGCTGTCGTGCCCACGGTCGCGACGCTCTTCGTGGTGCCAGCGTTCGGCGTACTCCAAACGATGTTTCCCGACATCACCCTCGAGATCGTACCGGCCGTGGCCGTTGTAAACCTCACGCTTCGTGAGGCCGATATTGCCCTTCGCGTCGTAAAGCATGAGCGCGGGGATCTGGTCGTTCAGCGCCTCGCGTCGTTCGCGATGTGCGTGGTGCGGTCGCCGAAACTCACGATCCCGCGAGGTGCGAAACTCTCCGACTTACCCTGGCTCGCGTGGGATCGATCGTTGGCACACCTACCCGAAGCGCAGTGGCTCCAAACACATGTTCCCAAGGCGCGGGTCGTCTTGCGATCCTCCGACCTCGGCACACTCTTGGTCGCCGCGCAGAAGGGCATCGGCGTGCTCGCTGTCGCAGGCGTTACGGCCGAACGAGCCGGTGGGCTAGTCCCGGTCGACCTGCCGTATACGAAAGGACCGGACGGCGCCGTCTGGATCGTTGCGCACGCGGCGTTGCGACCCGTCGCAAGGGTTGCCGCCGTATGGGATTGGCTGGTTGCCTCCATTTCAGAATCCAGCGTACCCGCCGAGAGTCCGCGACGGCGTCGGGCGCCGAAAGGTCTTCCGTA
This sequence comes from Polyangiaceae bacterium, assembly GCA_025353725.1. Taxonomy (GTDB): domain Bacteria; phylum Myxococcota_A; class Polyangia; order Polyangiales; family Polyangiaceae; genus Labilithrix. The sequence goes on from JANXOF010000023.1 coordinate 35,888, forward strand.
AACACCAAAAAACCTCGCGGAAAGAGCGCTTCTCGAAAAGCCGCGAACGGCTTTTGCCAAGGTAATTCCAGACTTCGAACTACGACCGCAGCCCGATGGCGCGCGCGCTCATGCGTGCCGTCGGGCCCGCGGAGCGTCCGTGAACGCGAGCCGACATCTCGAACGGCTTCCTAAGCAGATCTTGAACGATGTATCCTACATATACAAGGTCGTCTTGACTCCTCATGCCAAGACTATTCCGCCGTCAACATGTTCGCATCCCGGGCAATCGGTTTTTCGAGGGAAGTGGGCCCCCGACCACCCTCGCGGTGAGGAAGGATGGTCGCTTCACGCGCCGTGAACTTACGCTCTTCGTACACGTCTGCGGACTGTGCGACACCGCGTTAGCGCGGCGGCCAGGCCGACGGCGACGAGCCCCAGTGTGCTATTCGCGCCTCGCGGGCTCGAGCCGTTGAGTCCACACCCGCTACCCGCGGCGTGACTCGGATAGGCCGCATTCCAACGATCGGTCGCTATCGGGAGCGTCCGCGACGCGACAATCGGCTCGGAGTCGAACGTGGCGCCAAACGTCGCGCGCGACCCACCGAGGCCCGGCGTCGGCTTCCACTTGAAGAGCCAAACGCCCGGGCCGCGACGAACGATGCTCGGCGGCGCGTCGACCGCGACGCCGTCGATCGCAAGCGAGGCGCTGAGGCGACCGCTATTGAAAAAATCTGCCCGATGTTCGCCGTCAGCCGTGCGAAGTTCGACGACCGCCGTTACCTCCGTCGAGCCGTCGGCCGGTACGAACTCCGAGCTCAACGTGAGCCAGCTGGTCACCGCAGCGGGCAGCTGCAGCGAAGGATTTTTCATTTGGTCGAGGGCGTCGAGCGCGCCCATGGCATCCACCTCACCAGGCCCGCCTTGGTCTTGAAAGAGCGACGCCCCGCGAAAGCGATGCGCGCCCGCTTGGAGCAACGCGAGAATCTTGTCTTGCGTGAGCGTCGGGTCTTTTTGAAGCAGCAGCGCGACCACCCCCGCGACGACAGGCGACGACATCGAAGTTCCGACAGCGATTCCGTGATTATCGTCAATTTGGAGGCAGCGCGCATCGCTCGCGCCTTCCTTCGTCTTTGGACACGACGGATTCGTGAATACGCTTCCCGGCGCGCCGGGCTTCGCGTTTCGGCTCAATGCCGAGATGACAAGGGCTCCCGGTGCCGAGATCTCGGGCTTCGGCGCTCCCGTCGCGGTAGGCCCCGAGCTCGAAAACCAACACACCTCGCCCTCGGTGAGATCACGCGACGGCAAGCCTGCGGCGAGCCCTCCCGCGCGGTCGAGCACCGGCACGCGCAGGCCGACGTCCGCGCCTGCGATGCTCATCCACCGAGGTCGGTTCACTGTGCATCCGACGCCGATGATACTTGGATGTGTAGCGGGCAAGTTTATTGTCCCTTCGCGAACGCCGTGGGCGAACGTCGCCTGCCTGCTACCTCCGAGCGCAGCGCCGCCAATCCCCTGCAAGTAGAGTTCGGCCATGCCCGAGCCCTCCAACGTCACCGCGTACGTCCCCGTGGGCCACTTTCCCGCCCAAACGACGACCGCACCGCGCGAGCTCGTGGGAATAGGGCTCCCCTCCTGCCCTGCCCCGTAGACGACTCCGGCGTTATACTCGGCGGTATTTTTTCCGTTTTGACGCCCCTCCTCGATGGGCGCTATCCACTCGCCGTCCGGGCCATCCAGGCCAATCTTGAGGTCTGCGCCCTCGCGCAACGTAATCCATACCTGAACGGAGCCCGAGTCCGCGCCGCCCGTCACAATCGGCACGCGCATGACCGCGCCTTTGGTCACGCGCACGCTTTGATGAATCGGGGTTTCGATGATTGAACCCGAATTGCCCGCGGCGGCGACCACCGAGTGGCCGGGAAAGTTAGGACCAATATAACTCGCGATGACTTGCTCCCAAAGGAACGTGCCATCGTGCGGGCCAAAGTCGCTTCCGAGCGACAAGTTCACGACCATCGGGCGCTTTTCGGCATCGGCACGGTCGAACATGAACTGGACGGCGCGAACGAGATCATCGTTTTCGATACCGTCGCTGGCGCCGCGGGTCACGCGCACGAAAACGATATCTGATTTAGGTGCTATGCCCGGAAACTTGCCATCTTTTCCACTCGCTGCGGCAATGCCCGTGACATGCGTGCCGTGTCCGACTTCGTCCGAAGGCGCGCACGTCTTCCCCGATTTTTCAACGCAGCTTCCGCGAGCGATTTGCCCGAGAAGCGCGTCGATCATGTCTTTCGAGAGTACGGCGCCCGACGTGATCCGCCCACTCTGCGCATCTTTGATACCGAACTTCTTTTCGACGTCGGGATAAACGCCCAAAGGCTCCAGCGAGAGATCAAGCATCCAGGCAACGCGCGATTTGCCGTTCTCATCGAGCATTTCGGGATTCGTGACGTCGAGTCCCGTGTCGGCCACTCCGACCATCACGCCGGCTCCGGTCGCCCCACGCGTGCGGCGGGCAACGTCGGCAAGCACCCATTGGCCTGCGCGATCCATAAGCGTATGAAGCGGGGGCGCGACTTCAAGGTGAAGTTCGGGGTGGTTGAATCCAAAGTCCTCGATACGCGCCGGCGCCGCTCGCAAGCGCGCGATTCCGGGTGCGACTTCCTCGAGTCCGTAGTCGGCCGCCCGCTTCCCTCGCGGCAGGGCGACGAGTGCTCCGACGGCGCCACTGTTGGGCGCGAGCGTTTCAGCCGCGCGCGCCCCGAGCACATGAAGATAGCTCGTTCCGTTGGAACTACCGTTCGCAGGCTTCGCGGACTGCGCCCACGAAGGCGCCGCAAAGGCGACCGCTGAGACGAGCCAAGGCGCGATACGGAGCCCATTCTGAATCGCCCGCGCCGTGCCGGAGAGAAGACGCGAACGCGACAAGCGACGAGCGAGCATGCTGCGAAGGTACGCGAAAAAGACCGACAGCTACGTGTGAGTCTACGCCCACACGGCGTCGAAAACCGGAGAAGGCCGCACGACCGAAAGACAGCGCGCGCCCCGAGTCAAAGGGTCCCGACGACGACCCACGAAACGGCATGCGCTATCGCCAGCGCGAGGCCACCAAGGATGAGTCCAATGGCCATCTTGCTCGCGAGGGCCATCGGGCTCGGAGTCAGGTGGTACAGCGCAAAAACCAAGGCCGTGACGGGGACCGCGACCCAAGGCCCAAACCGTTTGATAAGCAACGGTTGGAGGTTCCCGCGAAAAAGCGATTCTTCGATAAACGCGGCCTGTACCCCGATGCAGGCAAACAGCGCTCGTTCCGGCATGGAGTAGCCTTTGAGCTGCGCCAAGATCACCGAAGCTGGGACCCCGAGCACAAGGAGCAGGCCAACCAAGAAGCCCACGCAGGCCCCCGCTCCGAGGAGACCGAAGACGACTTGCGAAGGCCATCCCTCTACACGCCACCCGAGCTGACGAAACGATCCCCAGCCCTGCTTCACGCTCCCGAGGAAAACGAGCAGGCCACCGCCGAAGAGCGCGGCCACGCCAAGCGCTCCGAAATTTACAGCGGACGGAGCGAAAGGAACCGTCTGTTTAGCTATAAACAAGGCCGCAAACAAGACGATAGCGGCCTCAATAGCAATCAAGACGAACGCGCGTCGAAGGGTCATGTGGGTCGCCTCATCGAAGATAACGCGACCCACGCCAAAGTGTGACGACACTTAAACGCTCCGCCAATGCGAGCGCGCGGCGGGCAACGACATCGCGCTCTCCTCCCTTACATCCGCTAGTCTGGGCGCGTGACTACACCTGGACGCAGCACGCTCGTGCTTTCGATGTTCATCGTTCTCGCAACGACATCGTGTACGCGACATGCAGACCCCACCGCGGCAGCACCGACGCCCGTGGCAAGCTCCGTCACGGTGGCGCCTCTACCGCCAAGTTCACCTCCGTCGCTTCTTTCAGTTCCTTCGGGGTCGCCTGCCGCGGCCCCGTCGCCGCGGGTCCGGTTCGTTGGACGCTTTGACACCCGCGATTCGGCCGCGGCAAAGTTCGCGTGGTCGGGCAGCACGATCGTCGGGAGGTTCAAAGGGACGGGCATAGCGGCTCGGCTCCGCGATGACGGCAAGAATCGCTTCCAAGTGCTCATCGACGGCGAGCCGAAGGCGGTCCTCCATCCAGACCCGTCAAAAGAGATGTACACGCTCGCCGAAGGCCTCCCCGAAGGCCTTCACGACGTGGCACTCTACAAGCGAACCGAAGCACGGGTCGGTGAGACTACGTTTCTAGGCTTCGTGCCGCTCGCGCAGGGAACGATGGTGCCCGCTTCGCCGCCGCCTGACCGCAGAATCGAGCTCCTTGGAGACTCCATCACCGCAGCCTATGGCAACGAGGGGCCCAACGCCGAGTGCACCTTTAGCCCCGCCGATCAGAACCACTATACCTCCTACGGCGCCGTCGCGGCGCGCGCACTCCACGCCGATCAGGTCACGCTCGCATGGTCCGGCAAGACCATCGGAGAGATGACCGACTACTTCGATAAGACACTTCCCGCACGCGCGGAGCCCCTTTGGGACTTCGCCGCATGGATTCCGCAGCTCGTCGTATTGAACTTAGGAACGAACAACTTCGCGAGGGTTGACCCCGGCGAGACGAAGTACGTTCGCATCTACACGCACTTGTTCGACCGAGTTCGCAAGGTCTACCCAAAAGCCCTTATTGTCTGCATGCTCGGTCCCATGCTTACGGACGTCTACCCGCCTGGGCGGCAGAACCTAACGCTCGCGCGGCGTTACATGGTGGCGACCATGGCAAAAATCCGAGCCTCCGGTGAAGCCAATTTCGAGTACGTCGACCTGCCGGAGCAAAAGCACTCCGACGGCCTCGGCTGCGGATTTCATCCAAGTGTCAAAACCCACCAGTTGATGGCCGACCGCCTCGTCGAGGTCGCTAAAGAGCGGCTCGGCTGGTGACGTTCGTAACCGCCGCGCCTTTTTTCTCTCATGCTGCACGCTGAGCTCCTCGCCCAACTTCCCCTTTTCGACACGCTCGCCCCGGAGGATCTCCAAGCCCTCGCCGACCGCATGACCGTGCGTCAGTACGACGCTGCTGAAACGGTCTTTGCCAAAGACGATGCCGGGTCGAGCATGTACATCGTGCTCTCAGGCGCTGTGCGCATCTTTCTTCCCGGGGGCGCGGCGGGCGAGCCGCCTGTCGTGCTCAAAGACGCGCGAACCGGCGAATACTTTGGGGAGCTTTCGCTTTTCGACGACAAGCCTCGCTCGGCGAGCGTCGCGGCGACCGTGGAGACCGCGCTGCTCGAGCTGACCCGCGCTGACTTTAGCGCTCATCTGTCGACGTCGAAGAACGCGGCGCTCGCGATTCTGGCGGAGATGGCCGAGCGGCTCCGCGAGACCAACGCGCTACTTTCTCAGCGTGCGGCGCGCGACCGAGTCAAAGAGTTCGAGGAGAGCCTGAGCTGGAGCCAGAAGCTTGCCGACAAGGTCGCCGAACTCAATGGGAGTTGGGCGTTCATCCTATTTCTTCTAAGCCTCTCAGTGGTTTGGGCTGTCGCGAACAAGGTCCTTGCCAACCCTTTCGACGACTATCCTTTTCAGTTTTACAACTTAGCTCTCGCGATCCTCGTCGCCCTCCAGGGACCGCTCATCGTGATGAGCCAAAATCGCCAGTCATCGAAGGATCGCGCGACGGCCGAAACCGACTTTCGCGTCAATCTTAAAAACGAACTCGGAATCGAGACGCTGCTCCGTGAAGTAGGCGCCCTGCGTGCCGAAACCAACACGCGTTTCGAAAATCTCGAGCGATCGCAGCAGAGCGAGCGGCTCCGAGCAGGGGCCCCGACAAAGCAGCCGGGGGGCCCCTTCGGCCATCCTTGAGACGTCCGCGGTAGCGGGAGGTGAGCCAATGTCGTAGAGCGTGCCCCAAGGAATCAAACGAATGACATCCACTCCTGCCGCATCAAAGAACCTCAAAGCGCTGCTTACACGTGCCGTTCCAGGGCTTTTCGCGGTCGCGTGCGCCGTCGCGTGTTCTTCCGAGTCGGAAGATTCCCCCGTCGATGCGCGTCCCGTCCTCTCCCTTGGCGATGCCGTGGCCTCCGGCGATTCGAGACCTGCCGCCAACGTCGTCGACGGCGGCGTACTTCGCGCCGACCGTTTCGCCACGAAGGTCGTCAGCCGCACGTTCGGCGGTTGCGCAGGTTTCGGCGCGGCGTCGATGCCCGGAGTTGTCCTCGGGCCCCCCGTCGGCGCCGGCGCGCGCGCGGGCGGGCTCGACGTGGTGTCGCTCGGGTTCAAGGGGGAGATTGTTCTCTCCTTCGAGCCCAATGCGATCGTCAACGGTCCGGGCGCAGATTTCATCGTTTTCGAAAATGCGTTTTTGGTGAACGGCAATCCGGCGACGCCCAACGCAGAGCTCGCCGAGGTGAGCGTCAGCGACGACGGCGTCACGTGGAAGACGTTTCCGTGCACGCCTGGTGAGTCCGCGCCGTACGGAATGTGCGCCGGGTGGCGCCCCGTGTACGCGTCGCCCGGCAATGGCATCTCTCCCGTCGATCCCGCAACGGCAGGAGGCGATCCCTTCGACCTGAGCGACGTCGGAGTCGAGCGCGCGCGCTTCGTTCGCATCCGCGACATGGGTACGATCGCGTGTCCCAATCCCGATGCGCCTGCGAACGCGTCGACCACGGTCGGGTTCGACCTCGACGCCGTAGCCCTCGTTCACGCCGAGACGCCGTAAACGGTCCGTCACGCGTGGGCTGCGTCGCCGCGCGCTTCCGCCCACATTCCCCTTCGCGCAGGCGGCAGGTTCCGAGTTATGCTCGCGCCTCTAAACTTCCGTCTGCCACCAAGGAGCTTTGCCGTGACCCGTACTGGCCTCTCGTTCTCGCTTGCCTTCGTCTTGGCTGTCTCAGCGTCCGCCGGGTCGGTCGCATGCAGCAAAGATCCGCCCCCCGTGCAGCCCCAACCCTACTCAGGCGGCTACCCACAGCAAGGTGGCCAACCCGGCCAGCCCGGCGGTTATCCGCAGCAGCCCGGGACGGCGCCGCAGCAGCCCGGTTACCCGCAGCAGCCCGGCATGCCACCCCAGCCCGGTCCCGCACCGCAGCCGGGTCAGCCGGCCCCAGCAGGCACACCGTCTCCGTTCCCAGGTCTTCCGGGCACCGGTACCGCACCGGCCGCGGGCGGCGGAACCGCGCAGGCGATGGACCCGAACGTAGCGGCACTTGCCGCAGGGCCTCTCGGGTTGTTCGCGAACAGCGAAGCCCCGGGCATGCAAAAAGACGGCGCGATGATCGCCGGCAACTTCCAGGCAGGCCAAACGCTCGAAGCGGCGTTCACGTTTCAGCCTGGCAAGTGCTACACGCTCGTCGCGCAAGGCGTCGGGATCACGAGCCTCGGCCTCGAGATGCAATACGTCACGCCGATCCCCGGGCTCGCCCCGAGCATCGGTAAAAGCGCGCAAAACGGCGCGCAAGCGTCCATCGGCGGAAAGACCTCGTGCCTCCGCCCGATAAGCCCGTTCCCCGCGCAAGCGAAGTTCATCGTCACGGCGAAGACCGGCGCCGGCATGGCCGCGGCGCAGCTCTTCTCAAAGTAGCTCGAGACCGCAGACGGACCCGCCCCAAGGCGCGATAGGCCTTCTGAAAGAAGAAAACGGCAAACGGCGCGATGCGATTCGCGCCGTTTTCGTTTAAGGTCGGTTACCTCCTATGCTGGACATTGCCTTCATTCGCCAGAACGCCGACACCGTCCGCGCGGCTATCAAAAACAAACGCGTAGTTCTCGACTTGGACACGCTTCTTGCCGCCGACAAGGAGCGCCGCGACGTCCTCCTCGAGATCGAGAAACGGAGGGCCCGCAAGAACGAAATCGCGCAGCTCATTCCAAAGGCCTCGAAAGAGGAGCGCCCCGTGCTGATCGAGGAGGGCAAGGCTGTAAAGGTCGCGCTCGAGCAACTCGAGCCATCCCTCACGGCCGCGCAACGAGCCTACGACGACTTGATGCTCAGGGTTCCGAGCCTTCCGCGACCGGAAGTGCCCCTCGGCGCGAGTGAAGACGACAACGTTGAAATTCGCAAGGTCGGCACGCCACGCGCGTTCCCGTTCAAGGCAAAGGACCACGTCGAGCTCATGACGCTCCACAAAATGGTCGATTGGGACGGTCCTCGAAAGTACGCAGGCGGTCGCTCCTACGCGCTCATGGGTGCGGGAGCCCTGCTCGAACTTGCGGTCACGCGACTTGCCGTCGACACGCTCGTCGAGCGTGGACTCACCATCGTGATTCCACCGGTGATGGTGAGGGAGCGCGCGATGACCGGAACGGGGTTTTTCCCGCTCGGCCGTGAAGAGGCGTACGCGATTTCCGCCGACGAGCTGTTCCTCGTAGGGACGAGCGAGGTCCCCCTCGTGTCACTTCATTGCGACGAAACGCTCGACGCAGCCTCCCTGCCGATTCGCTATGCCGGAGTCTCGAACTGTTTTCGTCGGGAAGCAGGCGCGTCAGGCAAGGATACGAAGGGGCTTTACCGCGTTCACCAGTTCACGAAAGTCGAGCAAGTTGTATTCTGCATGCCGGACGAGCAGGTCGCTGAAAAAGAGCACTACCAGCTCCTCGGCAACGCCGAGGCTATCCTCGAGAAGCTCGAAATTCCGTACCGCGTAGCCCTTGCCTGCACGGGCGAAATCGGTCTCGGCCAAACGCGGAAACACGAAGTCGAATCGTGGATGCCCGGCCGTAACGACGGGAAGGGAGCCTACAACGAAACGCACTCGTGCTCGACCCTCGGCGACTTCCAAGCGAGGCGCTCGAACATCCGTGTTCGCCTCCCGGATGGGACACTCGGCTACCCGTACACGCTCAACAATACGGCCATCGCGAGCCCGCGCATCTTGATTCCGTTGCTCGAGAACCATCAAAACGAAGACGGCTCAGTGACGCTACCGAAGGCGCTTGTGCCATACATGAACGGCGTGACAGTCCTTAGGCCGCGCGCGCTCTAAGCGGTGCTAAGCAGCTCCGCTTAGCGAAACGCGCCGGGTGAGCGGGTGCACCGGTGAGCGATTCGCGACGAGGCGAAGGTTTTCAGTGCTTTGCCCCACCGACGGGTTTGGGTGTAGGTGCGGAGGTCTTTCGAATCGCGCTCGAACTCGAAATAGCTTTCGCGCGAGGCTCCGGCATCGTTTGCACATCGCGTTCTGGCACGGAAGGGTCGGGGTGTGACACGAGCTCGGGCGGGTGTCGAAGCACGAGATAGAGGAGGACGGGCACGGCGAGCGAGGCTGCGGCCGACAATGCGACCAGAAGGCCGTAGCGCGGTGGTTTGCCAAAATCACCCTCGCCATCGCGAAACAACGCGAGGGGACTTCGTCCAACGCTTTCGGGTGGCCTGCCGCGTTCGGTGCTCGCGAGCGCCGGCGGGTCGACCATCAGCGCTCCAATCGACGCGTAAGAGGCCGGAGCGGGCTCCGCGCGCACGGTCGCGAGGCCGCTCACCGATGACGGAACGGGGGGCCGGGCAGACTCGAGCGTTCGCGCGAGCCCATCGGCGTGCCTCTCGGAAAAGGCCGCGTGGGGCATTACCTTCGTGCAATTTTCTTCGGAGTCGTCGGCGTGACTCAGGAGCTCCAACGAACTCGGGAGGCGATGCGAAAACGAGACAGGCGGCGCCAGCGCTTGCGTGGTTTCATAGTCGTCGTAAGAGCCAACAGGAGAACTTCGTGCCGTTACGCTGTCGTCGTCCTCCTCCGCGCTCGAGCGTCTTACGTACGTGCGTAACGGTCGCGGCTGAGACGGCTTGTCGACCGAACGCGAGTCACGAAGCACGGTCGGAACCGCGAGCGTTAACGGATCCGGCCACGGACGTACCTGAGTTTCGTCTTGCAGGTCGTCGACCGCCGCGGGCTCACCACCGCGAGGCTCGTTAGAACCGTCCGCCGGTCGAGCAAGCGTCGCGACATCCTCCTCAACCGGGGCTGTCACACTCCTAGACTACAGCGTCGCGCGACCGGACGCCTAGTCGGCTTGCACGCAAGCTGACTGCGGTTGACGTTCCTGCAGGAGCCAAGTATTCGTTGGGCTCAGGGTGCGGTAGCCAAGTGGTTAGGCATCGGTTTGCAAAACCGACATATGTGGGTTCAAATCCCATCCGCACCTCAAGAGTCACTGGCCGCTACGTCAGTTGAGCACTCGGTCCTGTAGCCGTTCAGCCATCCAGTCACTCAGTCACTGAGCGCGGGTGGCGGCTTTGTGGGGTTGAGGGGCGACGCCAAACCGATGCTTCCGAGCATCCCAAGCGTCATCGCGGCGGCGAAGACCAAGGCGGTAGCCGACCCTCCGCCAAGGGCCACCAAGGCTGGCCCGGGGCAAAGTCCGCTGAGTCCCCAACCAATGCCGAACAGCGCGGCCCCTAGGACGAGGCGAGCGTCCACATCGCGCCGCGTCGGGAGGGAGAAGGTGACTGAAAACAGCGGAGATCCTTGAAGCGCAACGATGCGATACGCGAAGAAGTGGACGGTTACGGCGCCGAACATGACGCACGCGAGGCTCGGGTCCCACGCGCCGCAGAGGTCCAAAAAGCCTACGACCTTCGACGGTTTGGTCATTCCTGAGACGGCGAGTCCAACCGCGAAAAGAGCGCCTATGCAAAAGGCAGCCACGTGCGCGGCGCGCCGACGCCATCCGCCGCTACCTTCTGTCACCTGCCACCTCCGAACACGTGATGCGCCAGGAAGACGGTCGCGAAGCCCGTCGCCATAAACGTGGCCGTCGCGACGAGCGATCGGTTTGACCCCCGGCTTATCCCGCAGACCCCATGGCCGCTGGTGCAGCCGTTACCAAGCTGCGTTCCAAAGCCGACGAGCAGCCCAGCCACGACAACGACGAGCCACGAAGGCCGAAACGACGTCACGAAAGCGGCTGGGTAAAGGACGCGTATGCCCGCGCCCGCGACCACGAGACCTGCCAAAAACCAAACCCTGAGCGCGCGTGAGCTCGTAGGGCGCTGCAGCAGGCCGCCGTAGAGACCGCTTATCCCGGCCACTTTCCCGTAACTTAGAAGGAAAATCGACGCCGCGAAACCGATCAACGCGCCGCCTGCAAGCGAAGCTACGGGCGTAAAGTCATTCATGACGCGACAGGCGCCACCGACGCCGCAAGCAGACCGGGAAGAACCTCTCCACACGCCGGGCACGCCGCGCCAAGGAGGAGGTTTTTGGTCGTGGCGAGGTTTCGCCGCTCAACGACAGTCGCGTGGCATTTCGGACATCGCGTGTGTTCAAGCTCGCTGAACGTGCCCGTGACGTTCCCGACGTAGACGAAATTCATGCCTCGCGCGTAGGCAGATCCGGCCACGGACACGAGCAGTTCCGGATGCATCGCGGGTCGTTCGGCCAGTTTGTAACGCGGTTGAAACGCATTGAGATGCCAGGGCATCGAGGTGTCGATAGCCGCCAGCTTCCGTGCAAGCCCTCTCAAGCCCGCCAGGTCGTCGTTGAACCCGGGCACGACCAGCGTAACCACCTCGACCCAATAGCCGAGGCGGCGCGCTTCGACGATCGCCTCGAGGACCGGCTCGAGCCTTCCGCCTAGCGCCTTGTAATGCTCCGGCGCGAACCCCTTCAAGTCGACGCGGTACGCATCGGTAACGGCCCTCAGGTAGGCAAGAGCCTCCGGCGTCGTATGACCGTCCGAAACGACCACCGTTCGAAGCCCGCTCGCCTTCGCCTCCTCGAACACGGCACGCACCCACTCGGCGGCAATCATCGGTTCGTTGTAAGCTGCACACACCACACGGCACCCCGCGGCCAGAGCCTCATCGACGAGCGCACGCGCCGTAATCGGAAAGGGCGCTTCACCCGCGACGTCTTCGCGAAGCGCCTGCGAAACACGCCAGTTATGGCAATAAGGACATCGAAGGTCGCAACCGTACATGCCAAACGTCAGCGACCTTGAGCCAGGCTCGACATGATAAACCGTGTTCGTCTCGACGGCGCGAACGTAGCGCCGAGCGACGTATCCGAACGGCACGAAGATCTGGCCGTCTCTTCCCTCGCGAACGCCGCAAGCCCCCGTGCGACCGTCACTCATGACGCACCGATGCGCGCACGCCGTGCAGCGCAGGAGGCTCCCCTCGTTGACCTGAAGCCCACCCGCCACCGCGAAGCGCGAGAGGTCGACACGAAGCTCCGCAGACTTACGCCTCAGCGCGGTAACGGGGAGTAGTTCGTCGTCGGAGTCGTCCATCGCCAAGCGCACTTAGCATGGCGCTCGCGACGACGCCGAACTCCCCTTCACGAGAATCAGCGAGCGATGCAGGCGAGATTGGCAATTTGCTCGGTGCCTACGACGGAGATTTGCGCGACGCGCGCGAACACAACTCCGCCGATGTTTCCGCTAGTCAAGCCGATGCTGTAACCGCCGTCAAAAAGGCTGGGGTCACCAAACGACTGCACGACGCGCGGGAGATCTGCCGCCACCAAACCGTCGTTGACGGCGACACTGTTCGTGTAGTCGGCGACGAGCTTGCCTTTGAGAAACAACTTCGCTCGCGACGTCTCGGCGCTGAGGCGCGGCGCGTAGAATTCGACTTTCGCTTCACTCGCGGCGCTGCTGCACGTAAGAACCTTGACCGCCGCCTTCGGCGACGGAGCTGCGGGGAACGCGACGAGCGCTTCACCCTCGAACGCCGCGAATCCGTGCGCTTCTCTTGCCGTCTGCCGATTGTAGCTGTCGACGCTGAGGTGAACGAGAGTAGCACTCGGTCCCTGCGCACATGCCGCGCCGCCAAGAGCCTGACTACGATCGATCACCGTAATCTCGGTGCGCCAACCGTCAACCGGCCGCTTGTCCGTGAATCCACTCACGGTACGCACGTTGCAAAAATCGTAGAAGTCCGTTGTCTTTCGAACGCGGTATTCCGCAACGCCTTGACCCGCGAATCCTCCACCGATGTCGACCTGCGTTTCGCTGGGCATCGTGAGAGAAATCTCGCCCCCGGTTAGGATGCGGATTTCGGCTTTCTTCGATGGCAGCACGATGCCGTCAACGCTCGTCGCGGTGACGCTCGCCCCCATATAGACGGAGAGCATCGGGCGACCACGAAGGTCATCGGTACCCTCTTCCGTCGTGTCAGCGGCCTGCGTCGGCGCGGCGCAACCGGCGACGAGCGCGAGGAAGAGTGATGCGAGGCCGGTAACGCTTTGAATCTTCATGGTGAATTCTCGTTTGAAGTCGAGCAACTACGACGAAACACTCACCTCGAGTGTGGTCGCGCAGGCCCGAGCCAACGCGGCGCACCCTAGCGCGACATGTAAGGCGCGCAAGGACACCGGCGCACATTGTTTTACTTTTCAGCTGAAGGTGCACATTTGCCGTAGGCACTCGCACCGCCTACCCAAGCCACGTAAGGTGCGCTGATGGACTGCTTATTCTGCAAGATCGTGGAGAAAAGGGTGCCTTGCGACGTGGTCTACGAAGACGCCTATGCCGTCGCGTTCCGCGATATCCGGCCCGTCGCCCCGACCCATGTATTAGTCATTCCACGAGTTCACCTTGCGGCTATTCACCACCTTCGAGACGCCGACATCTCGACCGTAGGCCACGTCATGCTCGCCGCACGGAATGTCGCCCACCAGCTCGGTCTCGATAGCAACGGCTACCGCCTTGTCATCAACGACGGCGACGCGGCAGGGCAGAGCGTCGACCATGTTCACGTTCACGTCTTAGGCGGCCGCACGCTCATGTGGCCACCAGGCTGAGGCCGCTCGCTCGGCACATCGCACCCCTTCGAGCATCGCCACGGCGCGCTCCCCTCGTAACACTCGGCGCACATCGGCAACGTGTGGCGAAATCGACACCCACGCCCGAAACCGAAACCGTATCTCGCCGTACATCAGCGCAAGACCGCGCTTTTGCCTGACCAACGGTCGTCGAGATTTGTATGAAAACGGACATCCTTTCCATCCTTGAATTCGCATGCGTCGCGGGCACCCTCGCACTCGTCGGATGCAGCTCGGATTCCCCTGCCTCGTCGCCTGCAACCGCGCCACGAAACGCCGCCGAACTTCTCGGCATGGAAGGAGGTCCGGTGACTGCCGACGCGGGTTGTCCGGCGGTGCCCGCAGGCTGCCCCGCTGCCGATGCAGGCCCGCTCGCGGAGGTGCAACTTCCCCCAACCGGCGGAGACGCCGAAATTTCCGCCTGGATCGCCAAGGGCTACTACAAGAGCTGGACGTGTGAACCGTCGCCCCATCCCGCTCGTCCGAATGGGGCTCACGGCGTCAACCGCGTTTGCTCGAATGCCGTGTTGAGTGCTCACGGCGCGGGCGAATTCCCAGTAGGCTCGGCAGGCGTCAAAGAGCTTTACAACGAGGCCGGCACCCTCATCATCGGCTACGCGAGCTACCGAAAAGTAGCTGCAGGCGCGGGCGGCGCCTGGTACTGGTACGAAAAAACGACGGAAGACGGCCTGATTGCCAATGGCCTCGGTACGTCTGGCGTCCCGAAAACCGTATGCGCATCGTGTCATTCAAGTGCCGGCACGGGTCGTCTCTCCGGGCACGATTTCGTTTACACCCAAGTGCGGTGACAGGCATGGCAGGCTTTCGTGCGGTCCGTGGCGTTGGAATCGGATTGCGACGTGAATTTCACGACGCCATCCTGAAAACGACGCGCCGCATCGACTGGTTGGAGATCGTGGCTGAAAACTTCATGAGCATGGAAGGCCGTCCGCGGTACGTCCTCGATGCCTGCCTCGAGCGGTGGCCCGTCGTTTCTCACGGCGTGGCCGCTTCGGTGGGTACGCAGCGAGTCGACCGTTACGATGAGTCTCTTGCGAGGCTCGTAGCCAAACTCGACGCCCAGTTTTTCAGCGACCACCTTTGCTACTCGTCGGCCTTTGGCCATGAATCATTCGACTTACTTCCCTTGCCCTTTACCGACGAAGCCGTGGCGGCCGTCGCGACACGGGCAAGCGAGATGGCGACGCGCGTAGGGCGTCCGATGTTGCTCGAGAACATTACGTATTACGCCGAGATGCCGGGTTCAAAAATGCGAGAGCACGAGTTCGTGCGGCGGGCTCTCGACGCTTCCGGATGCGGACTTCTCCTCGACTTGAACAACCTCTATCTCAACGCGCGCAATCATGGGCACGACGCGATGAAGGCCTTGCGTCAGCTGCCACTCGAAAGAGTTCAGCAGATTCACTTGGCCGGATACAGCACGGAGGGAGACATCCTCCTCGACACGCATTCCTCAGCGATAGCCGACCCCGTGTGGGACCTCTATCGGGAGACAATCAAACGCATCGGTCAAGTTCCGACCCTCATCGAGTGGGACCAGCGCATCCCCTCCCTCGATGCCGTGATCGACGAGGCAGACAAGGCACGCGCCCTCCTGGAGTCACCGTGAAACCCGTACCTTTAAGCGATTTTTTCGAGGCGATATGGCCGTTCATGAACCACCGCACGGGAGTTGCGGAGACGGTTCGCGCGCTCGGCCCCAGCTCGTCCGGGGTCGCTCGTTTAGCGTTGTACCCGGAACTCATTCGTCGTCAGAAGCAGAGCATCCTCGACCATTTTTTCTCTTCCGTTCGCGCAGCTTTTGGTTCGAGCGATGCGGGACGGTGGGAGCGCCTGACTGCAGAGTACATGCGCAAAGCTTCGCCCCACCACTGGGAGCCAAATCATTATGCGCAGCCCATGGTCGCCTTTCTCGAGGCTGAGCAAGCAAGCGATGCTTCGATTCCTTACGCGGCTGTCGAGCTCGCAGATTTCGCATGGATTCGCTTCGAAGCAATGATGTCCGCTCACCCGCCTTATCCCGATCCGGGCCTCGGAAGTGCCGTGTTCGTTAGGCAGTATGCTCACGAGATTTCGACGTTCGCGTTCGCCGCGGAGACCCGAACACTTGCGCCCGGCGCGCTTCCGTCACCCGTGCCTTGTACCGTGCTGGTGTACCGCTCTCGATCGACTCAGCGCCTTGAGATCCTCCGACCTTCCGTCGCGACACTTATCGCACTTCGGCGGCGCGAAGCGCCTGGTGCCCCCTTCACTCTTCCCTCGGCTCTCGTGGAAAGCGACGTTGACCACGAAGAGACGGATCTCATCCAGCGGGGTGTACTCGCTGCCCGTCCGACCGCCGCATGAGTGGCAAGTACTCGTGGCGGCGCGCCCGACGTGGCTTCCTCGCGCTCGGTTTTGCGGTCTCCGTCGCCTACGCCTTCAAGCCAATGAGGAGCATGACGCCGGCGCCGAAGCTACCGGATGGCGTTCGTTACGACGCTTCACATTGGAATGCTTCCGATTGGATACGCGAAGGCTATGCGGAAATGGTGAGTCCCATTCGCCCGCCAAGCTCCGAGGATGGTCAAACGCGCATTGCCGTATTCCTTCGTCTTCCCCCTTCCGGCCTTCTTCGTGCTGTAAAGGTCGGAGAAAGCTTTTCTCTCGAACTCCCTTCGGGAACGCGCTCCGAACGCGTCGAATTCGCGGGTGACGGACCGCGCGATTCGATCCCCGCGAATACCTGGCGCGTCCTCGACGTACGCGGGATTACGTTTGACGGACCAAACGCGACGCTGCGCGTTCTTCGACCAAAAGCAGGCGTGCCGGGAGAGCTACTCGGCGTCAGCTGGGAGCGCGGCGTCGCTCAAGCGGCGGCAACGCTCGCGCTCGGGGACCTCGTCCTACGCGCTCAGGTTGCGGCGCCTGCAAAAGCCGACGACCGAGAGCGCGCTGCAGCGAGGTTACGCGGTCTCAACGATTGCCCTTCGTGTCACACTCCGCATCAGGGCGGTCGTCGCTCCGAAAAGGACGTGGGAATCGTCAATCGCGGGACAGATGCCTCGGGAATGTTCCAAGTGACATCGATATTTAAGAGCCGACTGCCTTTTGAAACGTATCGCCCAAAAGATATGAATCTGGATGACCCGTTCATGGCTCGCTACTGCGGCAGCGTGAAGGTCGACCCCCGGACCGTGCGGTGTCCGGACGGTACTCTCTTGGAGGGCGAACTCGACGTCCGCGGAGGTCTCCGTGCCGGAGACATGCACGTCCAACGCGTGTGCTCCGCGAGACGGCTGCTGGCTGAAAACCTCGACGAATCAGGCCGGGCGGCTTTTAGCGCCTCGCTCGCCGAGTGCAGCATCGCACCGCGCTGAGCACCTCATCTCGCGTCGCTCGGCTGACGCCGATCCTGGTCGAGCAACGCTAGCTCCCCGAGGCCCGGTCCTGGGCGGCCCGCGCGAGCGGACCCGCGTTTCCCGGCAAGGCCATCAAGCTCGCTAACGACGTCTCGATGAGTGCGCGATCCATCGCCTCGACGGCAAGCCACGAAGCCGACGGCAACGAGGCGGTCGCCGTGGCCTGCGCCGCAAGAACACGCAACGTTGCCAACTCCACACGCGAAAGTTCGACCACGCGCGAGAGGCTCACAACCGGCATCCCGTAGCGAAGCACAAACGCGCACGCGGTCGTCGACTCGGGCGTCTCCGCGTCTTGATCCAAGCGCATGTCCGTGGCGCGCGTCAGGTGCTTCACGATACCGCGAAGTACGGCCGCCCGAGCCTTGGCGCGTCGCACGGCCGCACTCGCGAAAAAGTCGAACATGCGATTTCGCGTGTACACGCCAGGCGCGAGGGCCATCGCGACGGTAAGTGCTTGAACGTGAGCTTCCTCCGCCGGAGTCAGCACCGGGGTCTCGCGCGGCCGCCTGGCGCGAGTCGGGCGCTTCATGCGTCGTCCTCGTTGTCATACCTCGGCATGCCACTCGCGCCCCCGGTTACCTCGTTAAGCAGCGCCGCTTGGCGATGCGTTCGGAGCGCGGTGACAAGCTCTTCGAGATCGCCCTCGATGACGCGATCCAGCTTATTCAGGGTCAGCTTGATCCGGTGGTCGCTCACGCGATTCTGAGCGTAGTTGTACGTGCGGATTTTCGAACTACGCTCGCCGGTGCCGACCATACCCTTGCGCTCGGCGGAGATCGCGGCCTCGTGCTTTTGAATCTCGAGGTCGAGCAGGCGGCTTTTTAGCACCTTCATCGCCTTCGCCTTATTTTTCAGCTGCGAGCGCTCGTCTTGGCATTTCACGAGCAGCCCCGACGGCTTGTGCTGAATCTGCACCGCGCTGTTGGTCGTATTCACCCCTTGGCCGCCGGGTCCGCCGCTCGCGGCGATCGAGATTTCGAGATCTTTTTCGTCGATCTGTACGTCGACGTCGTCCGCCTCGGGCATGACCGCCACGGTGGCCGTCGACGTGTGAATCCTCCCTTGAGTCTCCGTGGCAGGGACGCGCTGTACGCGGTGCACGCCGCCCTCGAATCGCATGGTCGAGTAGACGTCTTTGCCGCTGACAAGCGCGATGCACTCTTTGTAACCGCCCGAGGCGCTTTCGCTGAGTGACAAGATCTCGAGGTTCCAGCCCTTGGTCTCGGCGTAGCGCGAGTACATTCGGAAGAGGTCGGCCGCGAAGAGTGAAGCCTCTTCACCGCCTTCGCCGCCGCGAACTTCGAGCACGACGTTCTTCGTGTCGTTCGGGTCCGTCGGAAGGAGCAAGAGTTGAACTTTGTTCTCCAGCGCCGAGAGCTCGAGACGAAGCTCGGGGAGCTCAAGCTCCACCAACTCGCGAAGTTCTGGGTCGGCGAGAACCTCCTCATCCTCGCGGATTTTCTTTTCGACCGCGCGATACCGAGCAAACGCCTGCACCAGCGGCTCGACGTCGGAACGCTCTTTGTTTAGCTTCGAGAGCTGCGTTCGGTCGGACAGAACGCGCGGATCACACAATAGGTCGTCGAGCTCGGTATACCGCCTCGCGAGCTGCTCGAGCTTGTCGAGAGGAAGCATTTTTTCACTCTTTCAGGCGGGACGACGTAGGCGCCCGGAAGTCATCAAGGAGTCGAAGGTCGCGTAACGAACGTCGGCGGGCACGGCCTCGTTGGCGGCCTGTGCGGAATCAGGAAGCTTCGCCACGTCGCCGAGCTTGCTGCTTTCCTCACGGAAAAGTGTGACCCGGAGCGACGCCAGCGCGACCTCGAGCTGGTCGTCATCCGGCTCGATGGTCGTTATCTTCTGAACGATAAACCCTGGCCAGAGGAGCGCTCGGAGCGGACCCGTCGTGCAGTACTTCGCGAACACGCGCTGAATCTCGAACGTCACCGCGGCAATGAGCGGGAGAAAGGGAAGCTTCTCGAAGAAAAAGATCGCGTTATCAAGCCATACATTTCCGGTGCTGATTTTCGGGAGAAACCCGCCTACGGCCGTGAAGACGAGGATCGAGACGAGCGCCACCATGACGAGAAACGTCGTGCCGCAACGGGGGTGCAGCGTCGTCTTCGCGCGCGCATTCGCGACGGTGAGCGCCTCGCCGGCCTCGTAGGTACTGATCGTCTTGTGCTCAGCACCGTGGTACTGAAAAACGCGGCGAATATCGGGAATTAAGCGGCGAACGAGGAAGAGATAGCTGACGACGATCGTGAGTTTGAACGCGCCCGTCAACGCCTGGAATCCCGGCGACTGCACTTCGAGATTGAGCCCAAACCACTTGTTCACGCCAGCCGCAGCAGCCTGAGGCAGCGCGATCATGAAACCGATCATCATGACGAGCATGAGCGCCATCGGCCCTTTCGGAGCCTTCTTTTCCTCTCCTTGGCTCGCGCTCTCGGCGTCGGCGCTCAGCAAGAGAAACGTCGTGTATCCGACGGCCATGAGCGCGCGCAACGCGTTTGACCCGAGCCCCGAGCCTGCCGGGCCTTTCCGCTTCGGTGGGTGCGTCTGGCCCGCCTCGTCGACACCGCCCACGGCGCGCGACGGAGCGGTCTGGACGTTGGGATTTTTGGACGCCGCGGCCGCGGCTTCTTCCGCCTCAAGCGCTACGAGGTCGCGCTCCATTTGCTCGGCGGAGAACCGGAGCGACTCGCCTCCAAGCTTCAAGCTCTCCACGAGCGAAGCAACGCCGCGAACGAGGGGCAGCTTCGCAAACCCCTTTCGCGTGTCGCTCATGCCGCGCTCGCGAACATGAAGAGAGCCGTCGCGACGCCGCACGACCACGGCGAAGGACGTCGGTGAGCGCATCATCACGCCTTCAAGGACTGCCTGGCCCCCAATGTAGGGGCCAGCAGCTGCCGGATTCTCTCGAGCCGAGGTCGGACCGGAGCTCTTCACGCGCGGCGATTCGGTGGATGCGGTGTCGGACATGCTTGTTCGACTCTACGCGCCGCGAGGCGCAGGAGCTACTCGCCCGGAGTGGGATCTGCCGGAAGCTCGGGAGCGGCTTGGTTGGCCTTGGGAGCGGTGTCCGCGGCCGCCTTCGTGCCGTACCGCTTGCGGAAGCGATCCACGCGGCCGGCGGTATCCATCAGCTTCTGCGTACCCGTGTAAAACGGATGGCAGTTCGAGCAGACGTCGACTTGGAAATCGCCGCGTGTCGACTTGGTCACGAACGCGTTACCGCAAGCGCAACGCACACTTGCAGCCGGGTAGTCGGGGTGAATGCCTTCTTTCATCTTTTCCTCTTCGACCCCTCCGGACATAGGACGGGGTGGGCGTTCGTAGCGGAACCACCCCGCCTCTGCAAGCACGGCCTACCTCACTTCAGAAGCAACGCCCTCAGAATGGAATTTCGTCGTCTCCACCGCCGCCGCTGTAGTCGTTGAAGTCGTCGCCCGGCGCGGCAGCCGGAGGAGCGCTTTGTTGACGCGGAGGGTCCTGGTCGCGCGCTCCAAAGTTCGAGTTCGAGTTCGCGCTCGAGTTCGCGTTCGGGCGGCGCTCGTAACCTCCGCCGCCGCTGCTCCCGCCGCCCATCTCGTCGCCCTGCCCCTTGCCGCGCCCCGCGAGGATGATGTTGCTCGCGTTGATCTCGGTGCTGTAGCGCTTTTCGCCGTTTTTCTCGTAGCTCGAGGTCCGAAGCGAACCCTCTACGAAAATGCGCTCACCTTTCGCTAAGAACTTCGCGAGTGCCTCACCGCGCTTGCCCCACATCGTCACGGAGTGCCACTCCGTCTTCTCCTGACGCGTCTGGTTCTTGTCGAGGTAAGTCTCCGTCGTCGCGAGGCGGAGCTTGAGAACCGCCTGCCCGCCCTGGGTCATCTTCAGCTCCGGATCGGCGCCGAGATTCCCGAGCAGCATCACCTTGTTCAAACCTTCCGCCATCGCACGCTCCTTGGTCGCGACTTTCCTCGTACAGCAGCGCCGACGTGTCAACCGTAGGCGCACATGGGCATGTAACCTCCCGTCGAGAGGGGCAGGGCTTTAGCGGGCGGCCGATCCGGGAACTTCGAACGTGTTCTTCAGCTTGGCGAGCTCGGCCACCGCTTGCTTCTGGCCCGTCTTCGGGTCCGTAACCTCGATGCGACGCGTGATCGCCATCTCACCCTCAACACGCTTCGAAACGTGGTCGAGCGTAAAAGCATAGGTGTAGGCCCCCTTCCCGCTGACCTCTTCCGTGGCTCCCGGCGGAACGCCACGCTGCTGGAACGGATGCTTCGGCACGGAAACGTCCACGGTCGTGGCTACGACGCCGCCTTCGGCTGACGCCTCTTTGAGTATAAATGTATGTTTCGCGGCATTTTCCGTGCCGCGTTCGTTGCGCTGAACCTTGCGTTCCCACGTCGCGCCGACGCCAATCGGGGCGTCCGGGAACGGCGGTACCACCAACTCGAGCGCCTGCTGCAGGCTTTGAAGAATCATCTCCGCGCCACCCGCGGCCATTTTCTCATCGGCCTTGAATTCGACCTCCCCGACCTCGCCGCGGGACGTGATGTCAAACGTGCCCGTCAAACCGGTGAACGCCGCAAGCTGCGCCGTGGCTTGCGCCTTTTGCGCCGCAGGAACGCCCGGAAGGTCGATCTTGACGATCTTCAGCTCGAATCTTGTCGAGGTCGGCTTCACGGCTTTGGGTGTGAAGTCGGCGGTGAGCGCGAAAGCCACCTCCTGTGCCGGGCCTCCGCCCTCCCGACCGGCGCTCTGGCGAATCGTAATCAGGCGCCGGTCCGTGCGGTTCGCCACGAACGCGTACTTTCTTGGAAGCCGCGGCTCGGCCCCGGCGTCGGTCACCACAAGTTTCGCGGCGGCTTCGGGCAAAGCGCCCGGGTCGCCAGCGGGTGCCGTGGCGGCGCCGGTTCCCTCGAAGCCTGCCATTCCAGTCTCGAGTGCACCTCCGTCGTGCTTCACGCCTGTCACGGCGCCCGAACCACCCGAGGGGGGGACGAAGTCGTTAAAAACCATGTCTGTCGGCACGGGTGTGGTTTTCGGCGGCCCCTCGTCGACCTTTTTCGGCGCGTCTTTCCCGCACGCGGTCACGACCATAAAAAGAGCTGCCGCAACGACACCGCTCTTCAAGGAAATATCGGGAGAAATCTTCAAAGCTTGCGCCGAAGCGCGAGGGAATTTGACGCCGTTCATCGCAGCGGCGACCCTACTACGACACTGTCGACTTGGCGACCGCGTGTGAACCGTACTAAGACCGCCTCGGGCCTCGGGCCCCAACGTCAAATGCCATCGAGCCCCTCGCTTTCAGAGTCCGAGTCCTCCGAGTCTGGCCGCGACGTGCCGCGTATCTCGATCGTCATCCCTGTTTACAATGAGGAGTCCATCCTCCAAGACGCGATTGTGGACTTGCGAAGGCGCCTCGAACCCTTCGGTTGGAAGTACGAGATCATCCTCGCCGAAAACGGCTCGAAGGACCGCACCGTAGCCATCGGACAAGAGCTCGCCAATACGTACGGTGCGTCCACCGGAGCTGGAGGCCAGGTGAAGATCCTGAGTCTCGGTGAGCCAAACTACGGGAAGGCCCTGAAGCAAGGCATCTTACTCGCTCGCGGCCACTTCATTATTTGCGACGAAATCGACCTCTGCGACGTCGATTTTCACCAGCGCGCCATCGCGCTTCTCGAGACTGGCGAGAGCGACCTTGTCATCGGTTCCAAACTCCTCGCCGGCGCAGAAGACGACCGACCTGCCGTCCGTCACGTCGCGAGCCTCGCCTACTCGGGCATGCTGAAGGTGCTCCTCGGCTTCCGCGGAACCGATACGCACGGCCTGAAAGCCTTCCGCCGCCTTGCCATGATCGACATCGTTCGCTCGTGCCTCATCGAGAAGGACGTGTTCGCAAGTGAGCTCGTGATCCGAGCGGACCGCGGAGGCGTCCGGACCCGTGAAATTCCGGTGCGGGTCATGGAGAAGCGCCCTCCGTCCATCAACCTGTTCAAACGCGTTCCCAACGTGCTCAAAAGCGTCGCCAAGCTCACGTACGCCATCCGCATCCGCGGCTAGACCTCGTGGATGACCCGGCTTCCAAGCGAGCCGCCTTCGCCGCGTCGGCCGCGTCCGTCGCGCTTTTCGTTTTCGCTACGCTTACCCTGTTTGCCGTCTTTTTCTGGTTCAGGCGAACGCCGGCCCCCTGGACTTGGAAAGGACTGCTGGCCGGTGGCTGCGCCGCTCTTGCCCTCGCCACCAGTGCGTTGATGTGGAGCACGCCCTCGCGCGAGTACGCGATGCTCGGGGCCATTATCATGCTGGCCTCGCTCGTCCGCGTCGGGCTTCCTGGTGATTGGTCATGGACGACGCTCACGGTTCTGGCGGTAACGGTCGTGCTCTCCATGCCCGTGGTGCACGCGGCGATCGTTCTCAAGGACGGCTAAACCCGCACGGTGCCGAAAAGCTCGGCTCAGCGCACGGGGACTCTCTTCGCACTGACCATCGCTTTAAGCCGCTCGTAGCCGACGCGGAGAACGGCATCGGAGGACGCTGACGGGTCGAGCGGCACGTCCCGGGCCTGGACGGCCGCACTCAGGTCGTACAGGCCGCCGTCGACCACGACAGCCCCTCCGTCGCGGACCGCGCGACCCGCCTGCGGCCCCTCTGGCGTAAGGTGGCCTGGCAAGTCCCGCTCACGCGTAGTTTTAGGCACGCTCTCCGTGCCAAGCGGGCGGTGAACCGACTCGACCACGACATCGGGGTGAATGCCGTCGGCCTGAATCGCGTGGCCACTCGGCGTATAATAGCGCGCGGTCGTAAGCTTGAGCCCGGCGCCGTTCGGAAGCGGCAAGATGGACTGCACGCTGCCTTTACCGAACGTGTTGGCTCCTACGACGGTCGCGCGCTTGTTGTCTTGAAGCGCGCCGACGAGCAGTTCGCTGGCGCTTGCGCTCCATTCGTTGACAAGCGCCACGCACGGCAGATCGACAAACGCTCCACCGCTTCGTGCCTTCAAGTCTTCAATGATTTCGCCGCGGTGACGCATGGCGTAAATGCCGCCAGACGAAAGGAACTCATCCGCGATTTCGGTGGCTTCATCGACGAGACCACCGGGATTGCTGCGCACATCGAGTAAAATCCCGGAGATCTGGGTGCCTTTTGCCTCCTCGCGAAGCTTCGCAGCAGCCGCCATCATCTCGGCGTGGGCTCTCTCCTGAAACTGCTTGATACGGATGTAGGCAACGTTTCCGTCGAGCAGTTTAAACGTGATGCTCGACACGTGGATGACCTCACGCGTGAGGTCAAACGTTAGGGTCTGCGCCGTCCGCTCGAGGCTTGTAGGGCTCGTCGGCATTCCGCCGTCGGAATTCCGGTTCTTGTCGTCGCGGCGATCGCGTGCCGTGCCGCGAAGTATGGTGATTTTTACCCTCGTACCGGCGGCGCCGCGCATCTTTTTGACCACCTTGTCGAGGGCTTGCGGAACGACATCTTCGCCGTCGACATTGACGATCTGGTCGCCGCTTCGGAGGCCGGCACGCTCTGCAGGAGACCCCTCGATAGGCGCGATGACGATAAGCTTTTCGCCACGGCCATCAACCTCGAGCCCAACCCCGCCGAACTTCCCCTCGGTGTCGCTCTGAAATTGCTTCCACTCCTCAGGGGGCAGATACGCCGAATGAGGGTCGAGATTCTCGACCATCCCCTTGATCGCGCCCTCGAGGAGCTTCCCGCGCTCGACGGGATCGACGTAGTTATTTTCGATCTGAACCAACACGCGGCTCAGTTGGCCGACGGCCTGGTACGGGTTTTGGACCTCGGGCGTAGCCTCTGCTCGCAGCCCTCCAAGGGCTAAACCGCCCCCAAAAGCGGCCACAACGGGCAGGAGGATACGCCGGATCTGCTTCGCGCGATTCACGGGCCGGACACTACCAGTCCAACCGGCAGGCACGACTGGGAAGCGGCACACAAATAAACCGCTGGACGGATCACCTCCAGAAGTGGATCATCCTCTGAGTAAAGGCCCCACACGGCGGATATCCCTGAACAGGTATCCGCAGTACCTACTTCCAGCGAAGTGGGATAACGGCCTCAAGACGCAAACATCAGGAGGCTCTCTTGGCGAACGACAAGGACTCGATTTCAAATCTCCGTACCGAGAGCTCCAAGACCGATAAAAGGAAGCAGAGTCTCTACTTCCCCGAGTCGATGCTTCAGGAGATCAAAGAAGAGGCAGCTCGCCTCGACCGCTCGCTCTCCTGGGTTGTCCAACGCGCGTGGAAGATCTCTCGGTTGGAGATTAAGAAGCTGCCGAGCGTGAATGAGGTCGAGGGCGGCGACGACGACGACGACACCTGATTCGCGTCGAATCGGCCCGTGAGCGAGAGCATTCGTCCGCCGTGGCTTGTACCGTCCAGTGACGGTGCAGGCCGCTCAGCCGAAGACGGCGTTGAAAGCCGCGAAACCGTTACGACGGTCGAGGCGGACGACGGCACTCGCTTGTTTCTTCGCTCGGCGAGTCCGCGCGAGGCACGCACTACGGGAACCCGACTCCACACATTTTTCTGCGACGGTATTCTCTGCGACGGCTTTATCTGGAAGTACCTCTGGAGCGAGTTGGCAGAGACGAATCATGTAGTGCATTGGCACTACCGCGGTCACGGGCGGAGCGGGGCTCCGGCGGAAACGCTAAACGTGGATATCGCGCAGCACGCGAAGGACCTCATGGCCGTGCGCCGAACCATGGGCAATCCGCCATGTGTCCTCCTGGGGCACTCGATGGGCACTCAAGTGTGCCTCGAAGAATGGCGACTCTTTCCCGATCACATCCGAGGCATTGTGCTCATTTGCGGCAGCTACGGAAAAGTGACTCAATCTTTCCGGGGCATACCTATCCTCGATGCGATCTTGCCAAAGCTCGCGCGCATGGCGGACAAGCAACCCGACTTGGTGCGCGCCATCTGGTCACGGATTCCGCCTGAAATGGCGTTCCGCGCCGCGCTACTCGTTGGTGATGTCGACCCCGACAACGTAAGGCGTGAAGATATCTTGCCCTATCTCAGGCATATGACCCACGTGGACTTCTCGATGTTCGTGCGGATGCTTCGCGCGGCCGGCGAGCACAGCGCCGAAGACTACTTACAAAGCATCGACGTGCCGGTTCTCATCGTCGCCGGCGAGCGCGATACGTTCACGCCGGGCTCACTTTCCCAGTGGATGGCGGAGCAAATTCCAGGCGCTGAACTGCTTCTCGTTCCGGCCGGGACGCACGTGGCGCCGATTGAGCAGCCGGAGCTCATCGGAGCGAAGATACGCGCGTTCGTCGACCGTGTCTCGGCGACGTAGCGCGTTGCTCGCACGGGCTGCGCTGCTCGCGTCCGTCGTGAGCTGCAGGCACTCACCAGCGACGCTCGAACCGCCTGCGGATACGTTTGGTGACGGCGCCAGTAAGGCCGTCGACGCGGCCATCCTTCCACGTGTAGCGCCGGTTTCGCACGACGGCGGTAGGCTCGCGACGTCCCACGCGCACGACGACGATCAGGCCTATGCGTCCTCCGCGCCGGTGGCGGTGCGGAGCATTGGTCACACCTCGATCGTCTTCAAAATCGAGTTCGCGAACGGCAGAAAAGCGGCCTTTAAGCCTGCCTCACGCCGAGGTCCGACGAGGTACAAGGGCGAACTTGCAGCGCGAAGGCTCGCCATCCTTCTCGGTTTAAACAACGTACCGCCCGTTTTTTTCAGAACCTTCGACGCAGGTCTGCTCGCCGCTGCCAAAGGTAGCGACGAGATGATCGTCAAAAACGGTGTCGTCCGCGGCGCACTGATCCCCTGGGTCGACGGCCTGCAGTTCCTCGACCTCGAGAAGGCACCGCTCGTCAACGAATGGAAACGCTGGCTCGTGAACTCCGAGCCCATCGAAGACGCCAAACGCGGCCTTGCGGGGCAGATTAGCGCCCTCATCGTGTTCGATTTTCTCACGGCGAACTGGGATCGCTTTAGCGGCGGCAACGTCGGGTTCGACAAGGCCACCGGCACGCTTCTCTACATCGACAACGACGGCGCGTTCTTCGAAACCCCGCCCGAGGACGGTCTCGCGAGAAACCAAAAACTCCTCGAGAGTGATGACAAGCTCTCGCGTAGTTTGATTACCCACGTGCGCGCACTCGACGACACGTCGCTTGTCGGCGCGCTCGGCGATGAAACGCCTGGCGTACCGCTGCTTTCCTCGAAGGCGATAGCGGGCGTCGTGAGGCGGAGGCTGCAGCTTCTCTCGATCGTCGACGCGAAAATCGCGACGCATGGCGAGTCCGAAACGCTCGCCTTTCCGTAAGTCATCCTTTGCAGCCGGAGGGTAGCGCCCGTCCTCGCTAGCTGGGCAGTACCGTCCCGACTCGGAAAAACACGTCGCGGCGCGTTCCGCAGCGTGAGCATCGAAGGCGCACCACCCGCAGTCGACGCGCGGGCTCGCGGCCGTCAGGCGACACGGTGACCGCGACGTGCTCGTCAACGCGTTGCGCGTGAGCCCCGCATGCCGCGCACTCAAGGTTAGCCGCGTGCGGCTCGGCGATCGACGCGCTCGCTACCTCGATCGGCCGATCCGCGGCGCCGCCTCGCTCGAGCGCGGCGAGCTTCGCGCGCGTTTGCGCAAGTTTCGCGAGGTCACGCGCTGCCTCACGCCGTTCCGTACGCAATCGTTTGGTCATTTAAAGCCACTGTACGGCACGCGCGCTATCGAACGGCCGCTCGCTCGTCGAGGCGTCGTCTTCCGACCGCCGTCAGCATGGCGGTGAGCGCAAGGAACGAAAAGCCGAGAATCAGAGGAGCGGTCGACTCTGACAATCCGTCGACAATGAGCCGCGCCGCGTCTGACGGGTAGCTGACTCGCGCATCGGCCGAAGCATGACTCGCGCTGCGAAGCGTAGCCCCCACGTCAGCTGCCGTCCCGGCGCGGGACGCAAAGAGCGTCGCCTGCGTCATGCTCTCGACGAACCCGAGCGACCGTGCCTCGCCTCGGACGGCAAAGTTAAAGGAAGCTCCGAGCGAAATAAGCCCAAAAATGAGGATCACCGCCATCGGTATCCCCCCCTCGCGAATCAAGTTCAGCATAGGTAGACAACGGCGCGTACCGAGGTTTGTGACCATGACTTTGTTTTTTGTCACGCCGCCGCTCGGCGCGCGTTTCGCTTCTCGTGAGCGACACGACGGCCGCAGTCTGCGCGACCGCTTCGGACCACGAGTGGGTCGAAAGGCTGCAGCGTGGCGATGCGAACGCCTTCACGCGCGTCTTTGACGCTTACCAGCGGCGGATTCTTGCCTTTTTGGTACGCCTTTGTGGTCGAAGGCACACCGCGGAGGACCTGGCGCAGGAGACCTGGCTCAAATTCGCGAAGTCCGCGCGCTCACTCCACGAGGACACAAGGCTCGCTCCATTTCTCTTTACGATCGCGCGAAACTCGTTTCTTAGCCACCGTCGCTGGGCTGTCTTGGACGTCAGTCGACTCGTGACGTTTGGCCTCGAACGCCTCCACGCGGCAACGACGGAGGACACTCCAGAGCTAAAGCACGAGCGCAAAAGCACGCTTGCCCAGCTCGAGTCCGCACTTCGGGAAGTGCCGCTAGCCTCGCGCGAAGTGTAACTCCTCGTGGGCGTCGAGGGGCTGGAGCAAGAGGAGGTAGCGCGCATGCTTGGCCTTTCTCACACGGCGTTGAGGCAGCGCTTGAGTCGCGCGCGCGCCAAGCTCGCAGAGGCCATGCGCTTGCTCGGAGAGGAGCGAAAGCCAGTGACGACCGGACCACGAAAGAATCGTCGAGGGAGAGAAACGACATGAGGCTTGAGCCGATGGACACGTCCACCAAAACTCAACCGCCACACGATTTCGACTTACCTATCCTGCGTGGCATCGTACCTTGTGCGACCGACGCCAACCTTCGCGCGAAGGCAAGCTCGGTCTACTTTCAACACGCCGTCACCACGCGGTGGGCAGCTTCCGCTTCCCCGATAGGCAAAGCACTTTGGCCACTGGCGCTTGCGAGCGTCGTCGGTCTCTACATGACGTGGGCAGACACCGCAGCCACTGCCGTCGTGATGTAACAACGCACGGACGTGCAGGGACAAGCCCTAGTCCTTGTTGGCAACCGACGCGGGAGGCTTGGGCGGGGTCGCATGTACGACGGCCTTCGGCGCCGCGGATTTCGCTACCGTCGCATGTTTTGCTGATGGGCTTGGCGCGACGCTGCTAGCCGTTGCGCTCGCGACTACGGCGACATTTCGTTTCGAGCCCGGCGGGTTCAGCCACGTGCGAGGATGATTGTCCAGGTCGTACGGCTTCCTCGTCGTGAGCGGAGTGCGATAGGCTCCGCTGCGATGGCTTCGCGGACCGAGCGGCTAGCGCGAGTCGCGCCCTGGATCGCGGGCGTTTTACTCGCCGCTCCTATCCTCCTGCTTCGATACCCGCCGATGGGTGATCTGCCGATGCACGAGGCGCTCGTCGCCATTCTTCTTCATCGCAACGACGCCGCTTGGGCGCCACGTGGGCTCTACTTCGTCGTCGCACCGCAGGCCAACCAGCTCTTCCACTTCCTCGCGTACGCGTTGTCTTTGGTCTTTGGAACAACCCTCGCCTGCAAGCTCGTCGTCGCCGCCATCGTGCTCGGCACGACGGTCGGGACAGCGCGGTTGCTCGCGTTCTTGAAGCTTTCGAGGTGGCCGTCGCTCCTCGCAGCGCCGGTCGCGTGCGGGTGGATGTTCCGTTGGGGGCTCGTGCCCAATCTGCTCGGATTCGCGCTCTTCGTGATTTCGGTTCCACTTCTCGAGCGCCTCGCGCGACGTCCCTCACTCCGCAACGTGATGTGCGCCACGCTCGCGACTGCCGTGCTCTTCTTCGCTCACGAATCCTCGGCCGTTCTTTTTGCGCTCGTCGCGGGTTATCTGGCGGTGGTCCGCGGTGGCTCGGTGCGAGCGATAGCGATTCGCAGCGTGCCGATCGTGGCAACCTTGGCGCTCGCGCTCGTTCAACTCCGCGCAGGTAACGCCCTCAAAGGCGCAAGCATGCAGGCCGTCGGCAACGACTACGGACTCAACGCCTTCGAGCGCCTCGCTATCCTGCCCGGCGCGGTGTTCGGCGGCTTCGATACGACGCGGCTCGCCTCGATAACAGTGGCGTGGTCGATCGCCTTCGTCGCGAGCGCTGTCGCAAACAGACGGCCCAGGCAGCACGGTACGACGGTCCGAGTCGTGATGTGGCGACACCGCTACCCGTTGCTCGCGGCCCTTTTTTTCTTGCTGTTCCTCACCTTTCCGATGTCGCTCGGAGGGACGACACTTCTCGCGCATCGGTTCCTGCCGCCGGCTTGCGTTTTTGCCGTGGTGGCGGCCGCGCCGCGGAAGACGGATGGGTTGCGCGCGCTGCTTTTGGCCCTCGTACCGCTCGCGATGCTGGGTGTTGAGACGAAAAGCTTTCTCGACGCCGACCGCCGCTTTCGCGATCTCGACGCCGTCTTGAGCCACCTGCCAGACAACGTAGCCGTGGCGCAGCTCGACCTGTCCCCGCCAAAACCGAGCGTCGTCGCTCCAATTCCTGGCGCCGCAAGCCGCGCCCTCACGCTGCATGGCGGGCGCATGCTCTTCGCGATGACCGACATGCCCCCGAACCCCATCTACACGCGAACGGATGGACAATGGAACGAGCCGGTGCTCCGCCTCGCTCACAATCCTTACGCGTTCATGCCTACCCACGACGCGCGCCGCTTTGGCTACCTCCTCGCGAGGAGCTCGCGCACGAAGCTCCGCGCGCTGGCGGTGCAGGCACTGCAGCCCGAAGAGGAGCTCATCGCGTCGCAGGGAGAATGGGACTTGTTCCGCTCGACGCTGCCCGTCGCCTCGCTCGACTCACCGGATGTGCTACTGCCTTCACCACCGCCGGAGACCCTCGCCGACCGCGTCAACCGACTGGCGAATCCTGTTGGCGAGCAGCGGTAGGCCCTTTTGGCTCCTTAGCCTCATAGCTCCCCCCCGAAGCCAGTGCCCCTCCGCGAGCACTGACCTGTACGCATAGCAAGCTGCCGGAGCTAAGGCTGGTGGCGCGCGAGCTCTGCGATCGCTCGTTTAATGCCGTCTTTTTGGGGCACACTGGCCATTTCAAGCGCATCGGCGAGGCCGATTCCAGGAAGATGCGCGCCCGCAAGGAGCTTTGGCGGCGCGTGGAGCTCGTAGAACAGCTCCTCCGTGATGCGGCGGATCAAATGCTCACCGAAGTTCGTTATCTCGGTATCTTCATTGACGCACAGCACGCGGTTCGTTTTGCGAACGCTCTCCTTGATAGCGTCCCAATCGTACGGGTGCAGCGAGCGGAGATCGACAATCTCGGCGTCGATGTTATCCGCGGCGAGTTCGTCAGCGGCGGCGACGCACATGGGCACGTTGCGACCGTATGTCAGAACGGTAACTTGCGTTCCCGACCGAGCGACCCGCGCTTTGCCAATGGGAATGAAAAGCTCCTCCAGCGTGGGCCACTCGGGCTTCCACGCCGAGCGATCGCCGAGCGGAGCGTCGATCATTTTCGAGAGCGTTTTTTCGTCCGCGGGCTCCCCGGGGATCTCCTCGCCGGGGCGGCTCTTCACACGCAAGAGAGCCTTGGGCTTTAGGAACATCACGGGGTTCGGATCACGAATGGCACTCAGCAAAAGGCCATACGCGTCACGCGGAGTCGACGGCATCACGATCTTCCAGCCGGGAATGCGCGTCGCCTGGGCGTCGAACGAATGCGAGTGGTAAATACTTCCTCGAATTCCAGCGCCCACGGGCGTCATCATGACGAGGGGAACGTTCCAATCGCCAGCGGTGGACCAACACGTGTTACCCGCGATTTTGAGAAGATCGATCGTGTTGAACGCGTAGTCGCAAAATTGAATTTCTGCGACAGGCTTCCGCCCCGCGAGCGCGAGCCCGATCGCCATTCCAATGACGCCGCGCTCGTCGAGCGGCGTGTTCCACGTCGTTCTCAACCCTTGTGTTGCCGTGAACACACCACCGAGCGGCGGGCCCACGTCTTCGCCGAAAATGTCCGTGACACCGAGCTTTGACTCGCCGACGTGAAGCGCCATCCGGATGGCCTGAACCATGGTTGCCATCTACTTTTCGCCTCCGACGTAATTTTTGTCCGCAAACACGTGGTCCCAAATCGATTCCGGCGTCGGAGGCGGCTCCTCCCGAACCTTCTTGCTCGCCTCGAGCAAGACATGCGTGTACTTCGCCCGCATCTCATCCATCTGCGCGCGCGTGAGCAGCTTTTTGTCTTCGAGCTTTTTCTCGAAGAGCGCGAGGCAATCACTCTCGTCTTTCACGAAGTTCGCGCCACTCGCCGACGAGTGACCGTGCAAGCGCGAGACCATCGCCTCGAGCAAGTAGGGCTTCCGCTCCGTCCGCACGTAATCCATGGCCTTTTTGATCGCGGCGTAACTCGCGGCCGGATCGTTGCCGTCGATGACAGCCGTAGGCATTCCGAACGCTTTACCTCGTTCGGCGACTTGGTCGTAGCCATGCTGGCCCGCGAACGGCGTCGAGATTCCGTAACGGTTGTTCGTCACGATCATCAGCAGCGGGAGCTCCTGGCCCTTCCGCGAGCTCCACACGAGAGCCGTCGCAAAGTCCCCCTCGGCCGTGCCTGCGTCGCCGCCTTGCACGATGCTTATGCCCTTGGCCCCGGTGCCTTTCGCCTGCGCGCGCGCCGTCCCGATCGCAATCGAGTACTGCACTTCGATCGGTGAGCTCACGGGCGCCACGTTCCACTTTCGCACCGAGTAGTGCCCCGCGAAGTTCCGCCCCCGCGAGTAGGGGTCCGTCACGGTGTTCTTCATCTGCCTTAGCGAGTCGACAGGGTCGGCGCCCATCGCGAGGAGCGTTCCGCTCGAGCGATAGTGCAAATGCAAGTAGTCGTGGTCGACCCCCTGCCCCTTGTCGACGAGCAGCCCGAGAGAAACATTGAACGCCTCCTCCCCGGGGCCGCCTATCCAAAAGTAACCGTCTCCTTGCTTGTACATCGTGATCAGGCGTTCCTCGAGAACGCGCGTTCGAAGCATCAAGTCATGGAGGCGAAGGGTGAGCTCCGTAGTCAACGGCGAGGCGGGGGCGGGGGTAGAGGAAGCGGTCATGGCGTCGAAGGTCTTTTACCGCGAACCCTTCCCGCCGCCTACATCAAGCCGCTCGCTTGGGCCCGTAGAGCCGGTCGGCCACCAAACGAGAGTGAAAAAGCATGGCGTCGAGGCGCGTGTAGGTCCCGTGCCCCAGGCCAGACGTGAGCAGACTTAAAAGGCCTGTTTGGCCATAGTCAACCTGCGCAATTTCTCCGTAGTCGGGCCATGGGTGAGCGAGGCGGAGTTCGGCGGCGAACTTCACGGGAGCAAACCCCGCCACCCAAGTCGCGCTCAAGGCGGCGGTCCGACGCCGCGAGGGGCGGAAAGTCCGACCCCTCGACCGCGAGCCGGCGGACCCAGGCACCGCACAGACGCGCCGTGGCCCCTCTGGGGCGACCCCCGATGACATGAAGAGCTCGCGGCCGTTCGGGTCCGCGGCGATCCAGGAGCCGTGGCCCGGAGATTGCGGCCAGGGTTTACGTGAAGCGCGCACGAATTCGGTGGGGGAAGAATCCGGCGCTTCGCGCAGTCGCGACGTGGGGTCTTGCGGCGCTATGGTTCGGGTTCTGCGAGGCCGCTGAGGCACGCGGGGCTGAGGCAAATTCCGACCGCGTGGTTCTTGCGATCCATGCCCCGAGCGCCCGCGGCTGCGCGATGTCGAACGAGCCCGCACGGAACTCCGTCGAACATGCTCTTGGGATCTTCGCGGTCCTGCTGCTCTTCGCGCGCCTCCTTCGTGTGCGAGCGCGCACACCGCACGACGACACCGACAGAGGACGGATTCCTTATGTCAATCTTCGCATCCGCGAGTCTGCTCCCTCACTGTCGGACGACGGCGGGCCGCTCTGACTCGCGCCGCATTCAAGGGAGCCCCTGGCCGCCGCAACGCGCGTGATACGCTACCGAGATGGTGTCGACTGGAAAGCTACTCACACGCGCACTCCTCGTCACGACAGCCGCGGGAGCGACAGCCGCGGCACTCGTGGCGTGCTTGGATAACTACCGCGTCGTGGGCGTCCGCGAAGACGCGAACGTTGACCTCGACGCTGGCAACTTTGTCATCGACAAGCAAGACAGCGGATCCGGCAAAGAGGACGCGAGCGTAGTAAAGCCCCCTGATGGCGGTGACGGCGGCGTCACGGCCACCCCGAGCTTCTGCGACACTCCGCCTGGCGCGCGCCCGATGGGCGTGGCGGTCGGAGATTACCTTTGTGCAGACTTTGAATCCGCGTTGTTTTCGAAGGGTTGGGACAACGCTCCGCTGCCGGCGGCTGGCTCCCTTGACAAAACCCGGGACGTCTCGGTCTCCAAGCCGTTCGCGTTGTCGGCGACAGGGTCAACACCGGTACGGACGGAAGCGATTCTCACATGGACCCCACCCGTCGGGAGGCCGATCTTTACCGAAGTTGGGGCGTCGTTTCAACTCAACTCCGTCGTTGCAAAAGGCAGCTCTCCAACCCGCTCCTATATAGAACTTGTTCGCCTTTCAGCCACGTTAGAATGGGTAACGTTTGGGATCGAGCGACAGCCAACGGTTCTCCAACCAATTCCGACGGTACCCACGGCTTACGTGGAGTTTGGCAACTCCAACGGTGAAACCGTACCCTTCGCGGTCCAAGAACCCCTAAAACTGAATAACTGGAACGACATCAAGTTTACGTGGAGCGCTAACGGCACCATTTTGCTGCTTATTAATGGAAACAAGGCTGTCATCAAGCAAGGGTACGGTACGCAAAGCCGAACGTTGAGCGTTCGACTGGGCGCAAAGGCGACGGGCGAGGTCACGGGGTTTGAGACCCACCGCTTCGACAACGTCCAGCTCGGCGTGACTCGCTGAGCATGCCCTCCTCAGCTAGGTGAGCAATGCACGGACCGGCGTGCCGCCATCCGTCAGCGAGATAGGCCTCCCGGCCGGTGATTGCGCGCTGTCGGCCGGGTCGAGGCCGAGCGCCGTCGCCACGGTCGCGAGCAAGTTCGGAACTGTAACCGCGTCTTTCACGACCTTCGCGGCTTGCGCGTCGGTCTCTCCGTGCACGACGCCTTTGCGGATCCCGGCCCCCGCGAGCACGGCGCTCCACGCGGCCGGATAATGATCGCGGCCCTCGGTCGCGTTGACGTTCGGCGTGCGACCGAAATCCCCGAGCCACACCACGACCGTGCTTTTCGCGAGTCCGCGGCGCTCGAGATCAGCAAGCAAGCCACTCATCGCCGGGTCGAGCATTCCCATAAGCCGCTTCGTGCGGCCGAAACCGTCTTGATGCGTGTCCCAACCGTCCAGCGTGACCTCGACGAACTTCACCCCTGCTTCCACAAGGCGCGCAGCCGTCAGGCAGCCCCGACCGAACGCGCTATCGCCGTAAGCGTCGCGCACCGACGCAGGCTCCTCCGCGATATCAAACGCCTTGAGCGCGCTTGCGCCCATCAATCGATAAGCTTTTTCATACAGCTGACGACGACCTTCTATCTTCACGTCCCCCGTCCGCGAGGCGAAGTCGGCTTCCATACCGTCGAGAATCACCTTTCGAGCTTCGAACCGAACTCCGTCTACGCCGGCCCCATAGCCGACGTTGTCAGGCATAACTCCCGGGTTTTGCACCACGAACGGACCATATTCGACACCAAAAAAGCCCGCCGACGCACCCGGGCCGCCGAGGCTCACACTGGCGGGTAACCCGGTAGCAGGCTCGCCAAACCGCTTCGTGACCCAGGCTCCGAGCGACGGGTGAGCCACCGTCGGACTGGGCGCATACCCCGTGTGGAGAAGGTGATGCGCACGCTGATGGTTTCCCTCGCGGCTCGTCATGCCGCGCACAACGGCAAGCTTGTGTGCGACCTGCGCGAGCTGGGGCATGTGCTCGCTGATCTGAACGCCTGGAACGCTTGTTTTAATAGCCTTTCCGGGTCCGGCAACGGCCCCCGACTTGGGGTCCCATGTGTCGATATGGCTCGGACCTCCGTTCATCCACAAAAGGACGATGCTCTTCGCTCGACCGCTCGCCACGCCGTCTGCCGAGGCGGCAAGCGCACTTCGTTCGAGCGCGGACGAGAACGAGGACGCAAACCCGAATCCGGAGGCTACCCCGGCATGCAAAAAGTTTCTTCGCGTAAGCATGAACGTGCCTCAGTGGTTGAACACGAATTCGCTCGAGTTGAGAAGCGCCCAAACGAGGTCCTCGTACGCCGCACGCCGCGCATCGACCGGCGGCATCTTCCGAGCGAGACGGCCGAGCGGCCCCGAACCGCCAGCTACGGGCTTCGGCTTCGGAACCGGAGTCGGAACCCGCGGCTGCTTGAGTGCGCTTTGCACATAAGAGACCCATCCCGCGCGCTCTTTTTCACTCGGCAGGCGAGAGAGAAGTCGAAGCACAAGGGCATCGACCTTCGAGGCGTCGTCGCCGGGTCGAGCAAGCACCTCACCGAGCGCAGAGCCAGGAATGACACGCGCGCCCTGCCCGAGGAGCTGACCGTTGAGCAGAGAGAGCGCCTGCGTGACGGTACCCGAGTAGTCAGGGACGTCGTCCGTTTCGTCGACGTCGAAGAGAAACGCGTACTGCCTCTCGAGCTGGAGGCGAAGCCGCGGAAGGTCTTGGACGCCCGCTTCCCTTACCGCATTCTCCACCCCCGTCGCGCGCAGAAGCGCGTTGAGGAGTTCTTCCGGCCCCAAAGGCACGACGTGAAAACGCGACCAGAGCTTGTTTTCAGGGTCTGCGTTCGACGCCGAGCCCGGACGTGCAAAAGGCGAAAGCTGATACGCCTCGGTGGCACATAGCGTTCGGATGAGCCCCGCAACGTCGTAGTCGTGCGCGACAAAGTCCAACGCGAGCCGGTCGAGAAGGCGAGGCATCGAAGGCGCATTCACCTCGCGCATGTCGTCGACAGGGTCGTAGAAGCCTCGACCGAGGAAATGCCCCCACATGCGATTGACAAAGGCTTTCGCAAACCAGGGATTGTCTCGAGCGGTCATCCACGTGGCGAGCGCCTTTCG
Organism: Polyangiaceae bacterium; assembly: GCA_025353725.1. Lineage (GTDB taxonomy): Bacteria > Myxococcota_A > Polyangia > Polyangiales > Polyangiaceae > Labilithrix. Next base: position 73,188 of record JANXOF010000023.1, read on the forward strand.
CGTTCCTTCGCCTTTTTCGAGATCGGTGCCATCCAGGGCCGTCGCTTTTGCCGAAGCAAAAGGAGCGCTGTCGGGGTTTTTGGCGACCCTGGGCGAGACGCGCGGCAGGTCGAGGAGTTCAACGCGGCGAGCGACCCCTTTCTCTTTAGCCTCGAGCGGTTCGACTTTGGTGTGCCAAAACGCCGAGGCAAAGCGCCTGAAGTCCGCCTGCGTCCATGTCTCGGTTTTGTGGTCGTGGCACTGCGCGCACTGAATTTGGACTCCGAGAAACACGCGCGACGCATTGCCCGCGAGGTCTTGCGGCGTGGGCTCAAAACGCAACGTCCAGTTGACGGCCCCATTGACGGGCTCGGGAGCCCCGCCCTCAGCGCTCGATCGTCGGTTACGACCTGTCGCAGAAACGAGCTCACGGACCACCTTGTCCCACGGCGCGTTGGCATCAAAGCGTGCACGCAACCACTCTCGAAAGGCCGCGCGGTCGACGACGGGCCCCTTCGCGTCGCGCCCCATGAGCACGTCATCCCAGTAGTTCGTCCAATGCTCGGCATACGCCGGTGAGGCGAGCAGGCGATCGACGAGCTTCCTTCGCTTGTCCGGATCGCGGCTCCCAAGGAACGCCGTCGTCACGTCCGAACGCGGAAGGGTTCCGACGACGTCAAGGTACGCGCGACGAAGGTAAACCGAGTCATCGGCACGAGTCGACGGTGTGAGGCCCGCACGTTGCCAAGCTTCACGAATCTCCGTGTCGATCTCCTCCGGGCCAAGCGTGACGGGCTTCTGGATGGTCGCGACGCGTGCTCTCGCATGGTCTTCGGTCGAGCGCACAGTGGGGACTTCGGGCCGCCCGCACGCGATTAGAACTCCCAGTCCAACCAACGCTACGAAACACGGGATGCACTTTCGAGGCATTCTGCCAAGGCTACCCGACTGTCCGAATTCCAGCGTCTGTCAGGTTTGGTGCATGTCTTTTCGAGCGACGCGGACCGACGCCCTTCGACTTACATCCGCGCCACCTGCGCTCTGGGAGACGCGCACGGGCGGAGTCTCAACCGGCGCCACGAGCTGCGAAGGGGGCGAGCTCGGCGCGTTCAACGCGGGTGGCAGGACCGCCTGCGCAAGCAGCACGGCCGAAGCGCCGAGTGCGATCCAAAACGCTTTCCACGCTGTGCGGATGGCTTGTTCCATAACCTGACCGTTACGCTGGCAAACGACATGCCATGACTCGTTGGCGAGCTCGTCGCGCTCCTTTCGCCGACGATCGAACGTAGCCGCGGCCCAAGGTTCGACGCGGAGCGTTTTGGCCCAGGGGTCACGCGCGTCAAATTGTCGACGCTCGGTCGCGTCGGTCACGCGAGCGTTCACCTCGAAAGAATTCATTCGAAGCGCGACTTCGCTCTCGGCGCGCCCGAAGCGGGAACTTCGCGCTAGGGTCGCACATGAGGCAAGCCTGCGCGTCGCGCGTTAGAACCACGATGATGAAGCCTCAAAGGTGGCACTTCGCGTCTTATTTCCCAGTACTTCTCGCGGCTGCCTTCGCCCAAGGCGCATGCGTCTCGGCGCCACGTCAGCGCGTGCATGAGGCGACTGCGCGGCCGCCAGCTGAGGCGGCAGCCCAGGCATCCGCCTTGCCGAGCGGCGGAGCGCGTGAAGACGCACGCTCGCACGGGAACGCGGCCGCCCTCCCGCGGGCCGTAGAATCGTCGGGGAACCATGGCATTCACGGCTTCGATGAAGCGAAAAGGGAGCTCGGCCGGATTTACGTGGCCGCAAACCAGCACACCGATCTGTACTGCGGCTGCACCTTCCTAAGCGTCCCGGGTCGCGCCATGCGCGTCGACCTTGCCGCATGTGGCTACGTCGCGGCACGCGATGCCGCTCGAGCCGCGCGCATTGAGTGGGAGCATGCCGTCCCAGCCGCGGCGTTTGGTCACACGTTTTCGGAGTGGCGCGAGGGTCACCCCAAGTGTTTGGACAGCCACGGAAAAAGCTTTCACGGCCGCACGTGCGCGCGGATGGCATCGCCTGAATTCGCGCGCATCGAGGCAGACTTGCACAATCTTTTTCCGGTCGTTGGTGAAGTGAACGGGCTACGCGGTGATCTGCCGATGGGCGTACTCGACCCGCCGGAACGCGCTCATTCTCAGATCGGCGGCGCGAGCTCGTTTCGTTTCGGCGCGTGCCAAAGCGCGATCGATCGCGGCGTCTTCCTTCCGCGACGCGAGGTCCGCGGCGACCTTGCTCGCGCGTATAAGTACATGAACAAGAACTACCCCGAGCGCCGCCTCATCGACGACGCTCATCGCGAGGTGTTTGACACCTGGGACCGCGAGGACCCTCCCGACGCGTGGGAGCTCGAAAGAAACAAGCTCATCGCAGCGAAGCAAGGCAATGCGAACGAGTTTGTCGAGCTATCCGCTCTGAACAACGCGAAGCACGAACCAGGTGCCGCCCGCGAGAGCGACGATGGCGCTGAGTACGCGCACGCCTTGCGGCTCGAAGCCTTTGTGCGTGCGGAGGAGCCGGATCGCCGGCAAGACAATCGCGAGGGCAAAAAGCTGCCCTGACTCGACGCCCAGGTTAAAGGCCACGAGCGCCGTCGGAATGAGCGCGCGCGGCAAATGAGCCTCCTGGAGCGCGCCCGCAAAGCCAAAGCCGTGAATGAGACCGAACGGGAACGTAATGCGCCATCGCTTACTTGCGTCTTTCACGAAAAAATTCTCGATACCCACGTAGGCAATCGAAAGCGCAATTGCAGGTTCGACGAACTTTGGACTGGGCGAAAAGAGTCCGAGCACCGCAAGCGCGAGCGTCATTGAATGAGCGAGCGTAAAAGCGGAAACCACGGCGAGTAGCTCTCGAAGGCGCGCGCGCAGAAGGACGAGACCGAACAGGAAGACTAAGTGGTCATAGCCTGTCAGTATATGCTCGATACCCATCTTAAAAAAGCCCCACGCCGACTTCAAGTGACTGACTGGCGGGACTTGCTGTTCGTTTGAAGGCGGCGACTCGGCGACCAAAGCGACCAAAGCGGGAGGCGAGATGACTGCGAACGATGAACTTCCCCTGAAGAGAACTTCGTCCCGCGTCGTCGGCCCCACCACCCGCGCCACGTGACGGTGACCCGTCGGAAGGTCAGACAGAAGCGCTACGTCGACATCGATTTGCCTTTCGAGGGGAGCTTCGCGTCGACCTGCGACGGGTGGGCAATCGAAACGAGCCTCGAGTACGAGTCCGTCCGCATCCGTAAGCGCCGCGCCCAAAAGTGAAGCCGCACACGGGCCGCCGTTCGACGTCACGACCACGCGTGAGAGCACTTTCGAGCCGAGCTCCTTTCGCGCGCTCTCCACCTCCCGCGCCGTGACATGGCCGTCGCCGTCGTCGTCAAGGCTAGGCAGAAGAATCGCGAGTTCGGAGCGCGCGAACGCGATCTTCACCGCAAGCGAATCGCCGCTCGCGGCGTAGTCGCCCGTCGAAAGTCCAATCGCGTGGGCATTTGCGCGTGAAGGAATTCCGAAGAACGCGACTCCTGAACAGGCGGAGGCCACGCTCAGCACGGCGCCAAACCAACGCGACCTACGAGCCAAAATCCGCGCCCTTCGTGTCAGCGCGAACCAGGGCCATCGGCCTCTTCCTCGCGCAGACGAATCGGTCCGTATTTGCTCACATCGAAAGGTACAGGATTTTTCTCTGCATAGAACGCACGGAGCTTATCCATGTCCGCACGCACGTCTCCCGTCATCCAAAGAGCAGGACCCACCCCACCGCGCTTGCGGCCGAAGTCGAGATAGCCAGGAACGACAGGCACATTGGCGCCGCGAGCAATGTGATAAAATCCAGACTTCCAAAATTCCGCGCGCGACCTCGTACCCTCTGGTGGGATGCAAAGCGCAAAGGCGTCGCGCTTCTGAAATTGCTCGATCATTTGATCGACAACTTTACTGTGTACGTTCCTATTGATACCGACGGCACCGAACCGACGGAGCACCGAGCCGAATGGGTTTTTGACCCACGAGTCCTTCACCATCCACTCCATCGGAAGTCCGACGCTTTGAAGGAGCGTCACGAGGAGCAGCCCATCCCAGTTGCTCGTATGTGGCACCGCCAGGGCGACGTATTTGCGCGCCGTAGGGAGCTCGCCCTCGAACTGCCAACCCGCGAGACGGAGCGAAAGGTGCACGAGCTTGTTCGGTTCCACACGGCGACGTTAGCCAAAGACGAGTCACTTTGGCGCGTGCATTTTCACGGAGGAGGCACCCACGTCTCGGGCGGTGCTAGAGACCGAGCCTCTATGGAGTACACAGTGCGCCCCATCGGCTTCATCCGCTCGCCGTTTGTGTCCAAGGTGGAGGCTCCCCGACAGGCTGTCGCTGACGGGGCGGTGGGCGTCGAGGGTCGGATCGAGATGCTACCCGAGTACGAACATGCACTCGATGACCTCGGTGGCTTCGACCGCCTCTGGGTTCTGTTCTGGTTCCACGAAGCGAAGGGCGCGCACGCGAAGGTGCTCCCCCCTCGAAGCACGCGAAAGCGCGGCGTGTTCGCCACCCGCTCCCCTCACCGTCCGAACCCCATCGGAATGAGCGCCGTCAAGCTTACCCGTGTGGACGGCCTCACTCTCTACATCCGAGATCTCGACCTTCTCGACGGCACGCCGGTGCTCGATATTAAGCCTTATCTCGCCTACGCCGACGCCTTCCCTGACGCGAAATCGGGCTGGGTAGGTACCTGTGATCCGCGTCCGTCTTGGTCCGTGACCTTCACGCCGGCCGCCGACGAACAGCTTGCTTGGCTCACCAAAGCCGGCCTTGAGCTCGCGCTGCGCCAGCGGATCCGTGACGCGCTTTCTCTGGGCCCACACCCCCACCCCTACCGGCGCATCAAGCCTTTAGAAAACGGAGAGCTGGTCCTCGCGGTCAAAGAGTGGCGCGTTCGATTTGCGAAGGCCGACGACGAATCAAGCGTGGTGGTAAAGACCGTGCGCACGGGCTTTCGTCCGCGCGAATTGGTCACGGGCACGGCACCAGAGCTCGCACTGCATCGCGCCTTCTCAGAACGGTTCGGGTAGTCTGCTTGGCTTATGAGCGACCAGTCAGAGCAGGGCGCAGTCATCGTTCTCGACGAGATCGTGAGGCGCGCCGTTCGGGCGCACGCGAGCGATATCCACCTCGAACCGAAGCGCGACCGAATGAACGTACGACTTCGCGTCGACGGTGAAATGGTCGAAGAGCAAGCCGTTCCGCTGGAGGTCGCGCCCGAAGTCATTTCCCGCATCAAGGTGCTCGCGCGCATGGACATTGCGGAGCGCCGCGTCCCACAAGACGGCCAGCTCACGCTGTCGCCCGAGGGCCACGTCGTCCATCTCCGCGCTTCGTCGTTTCCCTCCTCGCTCGGCGAGAAGGTGGTGATGCGCATTCTCTCGGGTCAAGCGCTGATTCCCTTCGAGCAGTTGGGCCTCGACGCACCGACGCAGGCGCTCGTACGCGAGCTCGTCGGTCGACCGCAAGGTTTTCTCGTCACAAGCGGCCCGACCGGCTCGGGCAAAACTTCGACACTCTATTCCTTCATGCGACTTATCGATACGCGGCGCACGAACGTCATGACGCTGGAGGACCCTATCGAAGTCGAACTCCCACAAATTACTCAGGGTCAAACCAACGTAAAAGCAGGGTTTACGTTCGCGACCGGACTGCGCGCCATCCTGCGACAGGATCCCGACGTCATCATGGTCGGAGAGATTCGAGATGCCGAAACGGCCGGCATCGCGCTTCAGGCCTCGCTTACCGGACACCTCGTGCTGTCGACGGTACACACCTCGGACGCGGTCGAAACCGCCGTGCGCCTCGTTGATCTCGGCGTCGAACCGTGGATCGTCGCGAACGCGCTCACCGGAATCCTTGCCCAGCGCCTCATTCGTCGCGTCTGCAAAAACTGCCAAGAACTCGCCCCGCTCGAGGCGGACGTGATGGACGGTGATGACATCATCCTTCCGGAAGGCACGAAGGTCGTAAAAGCACGAGGGTGCGCTACCTGCTTTCGTACAGGCTACAAGGGCCGAACCGGGATTTTCGAGGTTGTCATGATCGACGACGCGATGCGCGAGCTCATTAAGCACAAGGCAAGCCCGCGCGAATACCGGACACTGCTTAAAAAGCGCGGCGTCGACACGTTGCGTCGTATCGGGCTGGCAAAGGTGCGAGAGGGACTCACCACAGTCGAAGAAGTCATGCGCGTCACGGTGTAGGCCTATGGGCTCAAGCGACTTTCGTAGGCATCGGCTGCGTCTTTTCTTCACGGCGCTCGCGCCGCTTGCATAATCTCGTTTCCGAGCCTGCCGAGGGCTGCGGGAGAACTTCCATTTTATGCATTACGCGCGTTTCGCTTCCAAGACTGGCTTCGGTACGTTTCTCGGGCTCGTACTCGTGGCCGCGGAGGCGCGAGCCCAAACGTCCAACGCCGGAACGCCATCTCAACCGCCGCCCGCACTCGGCGTGACGCAAGGAGCCTCTAACCTCCCGGTCTCTCCGCCAAGCTCGCCGCCGCTACCTGCGTCACCGCCGATCGCGGCTTCGACGCCGGGAGCGACGCCGGAATCGCAGGCCGCAGCGCAAGCGAAACTCAACGACCCCGACGACCGAAAGCGCGTTTCGCTTACGTTGAACCCACTCGGGCTCATCATCTCTCGGTACAGCTTTCAAATCGAGGTTCTACCGGCGGCGCATCATGCGCTAACGCTCAGTCCTTTTTATACGAGTGTCGACGCGAAGACAAACGGAGCAAACCTCGGTTCGTTTAGCGGCTACGGGGCTGAACTTGGATATCGCTACTACTCTAGCGCGAAAGGGCCAGAGGGTTTCTTTATTGGCCCTTCGTTTCTCTTCTCGTCGTACAAGCAAACATCGATTACGACCGCAAATGCACCCGAAAAGTCATTTACGGCGATAGGCGGCGCCATAGACCTTGGCGGGCAGGGCGTCATTGGACCCGGCATCGTGCTGGGCGCCGGCTTCGGACTTCAATACACAAGAAACAGCGCCGATCTTTTGAATCTCAATGATCTAAACCTCGCGAGCGCCATTATCGCTGGCGGCGGCCTCCGCCCGCGATTCCTGTTCTCCGTCGGGTTCGCTTTCTAGAAATAGGTAGACGACCCAACGAGTCAGTCTCTACGCTCGTTCTATGCGCGCGATACATCTCTCAAAAATCACGTTTCTTGCACTCGGAGTCGCACTCGGGGTCGCGCTAGGAAGTGGATGTGTGAAAAAGGGGGACGTAACCGAGGCATCTCCCATACTCGTAAGCGTTTCCACGTTTAAAACTGCGTCGGTAACTCTCACTGCGCCGCCTGAAGCTAACACGGCGGGCCTCTTGAAGGCTTCGTTGATGAGCAAACTCCGCGAGTCGAAGCTCTTTGCCGATGTCCCCGAGGAAGGCGGCGAGTTAGTGATACAACTAAACGTAAAGTCTATCGACAAGGGAAGCGCCCTTGCTACCCAACTCGCGGGTAACGCCGGTGCTGCGGAGGTGACCCTGGAAGTCACTTTCATCGCGAGCACGGACAAGAAAACGATCGGGCAGGTCTTCGTGTCGGGAAACTCAAAGCAGGACTCGAGCACTACGATAGGCGGTATTGACACGCGACTTGGCTCGGATCAAACCGCGCGGGCCTACGCGGCCGCAGCCGACCAAGTGGTCGAATACCTCTCGAAGCACCGTTAGTCACGGCACCGCGTTCACCCCTAGCTGGCTCATCACATCCGCGAAGCCGGTGGCTGGGTTGTGCTTAGGAGACCAGGCTAGCCGTGGGCCTCAAAAGTCGAACCAAGGGAGTAAGGTGGCGACTTTGTCGGCAAGCTCTTTCATCGATTCCGCGCGGACTGTCAAATGCCCAACCTTCCTGCCCGACGCGCTATCTTTGCCATACGCATGAAGATGCGCGCCCTCGATCGCAAGCACCTGCTCGAGCGGAGGCAGCTTGCCAATGGCGTTCAACATCGCGGAACACCCGACCATCCGCGTTGACCCTAACGGCAGGCCGAGAATGGCCCGCACGTGATTTTCAAACTGACTCGTCTCTGATCCCTCGATAGTCCAATGGCCTGAGTTGTGGACGCGAGGCGCCATTTCGTTCGTCACGAGCTTGTTACCTAGAACGAAGAACTCAATGGCCAACACGCCGACGTACCCAAGTTCGACGAGAACGCGAGCCGCGTAGGCTTCGGCGCTAGCTTGCAGCTCAGACGTCCAGGCCGCGCTCTTTGGGGTCGAGAGGCGAAGAATCCCGCACTTATGCTGATTCTCGACTAGCGGCCAGAAGCGCGTTTCGCCCGTACGGTTCCGAACCGCGAGAATCGACATCTCGCGGTCGAAAGGGACGAAAGCTTCTAGCACGAGCGAAGCCGCGCCGAGTGCCTCCCACGCGCGCGCAACATCATCGCGCGTGCGGAGGACCCATTGGCCCTTTCCGTCGTAGCCAAAGCGCCGTGTTTTCAACACCGCGGGAAGCCCAAGCGTTCGCACGGCCGCGTCGAGCTCCTCGCGCGTCGCGACCGCCGCGAACCCTGCCGTTGGAATTCCAAGCGACTGAAAAAACGTTTTTTCGTCGAGGCGGTCTTGGCTTACCTCCAGCGCTCGCGGCGGCGGGTAGACGTCGACAAGCTCGTTGAGAAACCGCGCCGACCCGACGGGGACGTTCTCGAACTCGTACGTGACAACGTCGCTCTTCCGGGCGAGCTCACTCAGGCGCTCCTCGTCATCATACGCCCCCACGCGAAGCTGACCGACGTGTCCCGCGGTCGATTCCGCTCCTGGGTCGAGAAAGACGAAGCGCTGACCGAGCGTGTAACCCGCGAGCGCAATCATGCGTCCGAGTTGCCCACCACCGAGAATTCCAATCGTCACGTCACGCGCCTCAGCGTTCCGTCCGCTTCACTCTCGGTCGGCCCTGGCGCCGTCTCGGCCGCCTCTGGCGCCACGCGCGGATCAGGCTGCGAGAGCACCTTCGCCGTCTGGTCGTCGCGATGCCGGGCAAGGGCTGCGCGAACCACGGTGTCCTGCCGAGCTAGGATTGCGGCGGCAGCGAGAGCCGCATTGACCGCCCCGGCGTGACCAATCGCAAACGTCGCGACGGGAATTCCAGCTGGCATCTGCACGATCGACAAGAGCGAGTCGACGCCTCGGAGGACCTTCGACTCGATGGGGACACCGAGTACGGGAAGGAGCGTTTTCGAAGCCGCCATGCCTGGCAGGTGAGCCGCGCCCCCCGCCCCCGCCACGATCACATGAAGTCCGCGTGACTCCGCCGTGCTGGCGTACTCAAACAGGAGGTCCGGCGTGCGATGTGCCGATACGACTTTCACCTCGAATTCAATCCCTAGCGCTTCGAGGGTCGCTGCGGCGTGCGCCATCGTCGACCAGTCCGACGCGGAGCCCATGATAATCCCTACTCTGGGTGATAAGTCTCGAGCTCGAGACTCAGAATGAGCCGTATGAGCCGTATGAGCCGTATGAGAATGAGGCGAACTCGCACCACCTCCGGACGTTCCCGCTACTTCGCGCATTTGGGGCTCAGAATACGAAAGATTGGACCGTTCGGATATCGTCGAACCCACCTTGCTCGTCACTTCGTGCTCGGGCGCCTGAGGGCCAAGAGGGGGTCCGAGCTCGCCATCGCCTTCAACGTGACACGCAGGGCAGACACAAAGGCGGTTCGCACACGCGCCGCGACTCGGTCGACGTTGCAGGCGAACGTAAGCGGTTCCACGACATCGTAGCCCTCGATGGTGATCTCGACGAGTGCGCCCGTCGACAGTAGCCGGCGCGCCGCGATGGTAGGGCCGAACGCAAGCTGCTCGGTTTGAGCGGCGAGCTCGAGACCGACAAGAAAGGTCTGCACCTGATGACCTATTTTGCGCAAAGAGCGAGGGAGCGGGAAGTCGTCGTGAACCGGAACGACCCTCCCCTGTTGCTGAAAAATAGGCATCACGAACGGAATGTCCGTCAGTCGGTCCACGGTGATAGGCCCTTGCCCGAGCTTGTCACGCAGTGAAGGCTTGGCGAAAAGTCCGCGCCGAAGCTGGCCAACTTGCTCCGTAACCCAGCTGGCCGGGAGGTGCTCGCCACCGCCTGGGATAAGAAGAACGTCGAAGCCATCATCTTGTGCACCCGCACGCAAGAGCGACGGCGGTAGCTCGAACGAGCGAATCCGTACATCGGGCGCCGCTTCGCCGAGCACGGGCAGCAACGACGTCTGGAGGTAGGACGGCGCGCCAAGGGTGAGTTCGGCTCCGTCGGGGCTCGTCGCACGCGCCACCTCGAGCTGCACCACGACAGCCTCGAGCGCGGGAGCGAGCAATCGCCCGGCTTCGCTCAGGACGACGCCGCGGCTCCCGCGGTCCACAAGCTTTCGCGCGAAGTGCGTCTCGACGCGCGTGATGGCCTTGCTGACTTGGGAGGGCGTCACCCTTCGCTCGCGAGCAGCCGCCGTCAGGGACGAGCTACGAACGACCGCGAGAAAGGTCAGGAGATCTGCGACGCGGAGGTCCGCGACATCACCGTGAGGAACCGCCACGCTGCCAGCATGCACTAGGCTGGGGTTTCGATCGAGATCCGATAAGTGTTCCGACCCCTCGACCGTGTGCGGGTGTCACGAACCCCTAGGCCTAGGCCTAGGTGGGGGGCGCTGACCGCGCTTTAGGCTTCCCAATGATCCAGAGCTCTTGCGAGATGGCTGGGCGTGCACACTGAGCGACCATTTGCCCTCCGGGTTCATTCACATAAGGGGATCATGAATCCGCGATTCACGAACCGAGAGACCGGAACAATACTTAGCGTAGGGATCCCGCACCTAGGGGTCAACACGAAGAATCGTTCAAAACCGCCGGAAAGTGGGCCATTTGGAGGCAATGTTGGCACAGCCTGAGCATGCAGGAGAACGGACGCACGCCGCCGCTTCCCGCCGAGCACCACGCCGGCATCGCCTTGCGCCCGCCGCTCGACGGTAGCCTTTCGTTCGTCAGCCGCGAAGCTCGTACAGAGGCAACTGCCGAGCTTGTCGCTCGGGGGGCACTCTTGGTTGAGGTTTCCAGTCCGCCGGCCTCCGTACGGGGACGACTCACGGACTATCTCGATGAACAAATCGAGCGAGAGCTTGGCATCCGGGGGGCGAAGCCGTCGTATGACACGCCGTGGAGCGCAACGCAGGGCAGCACGGTGCAACGACTTCGAGATCAACTCGACCGAGCACGCGCGGTCGGCTCAACAGGAATTGCCCTAAGCGTCGGCACACTCGCCCAGCTCGCCGCGCCCTCACTTACCCCGGAAGATAGCGCGACGGTTCGTTCTCTTGCGACCTCCTCCGAAACGAATCCGCTCGCGGTTCTCCTCGACGAAGGAGACCTACGGCTCAACGGGTATTTCGATTCGAGGGCACTTTCTACGTTGCTTCCAAGCGTCGACATCCAGCGAGTCCAGGGGACCGAGCGAACACTCGTGCCGCCTTATGAGACGGAGACCGTCGTGGATGCTAAGGTGGCCGAAAAGGGAGAGCACCGAGCGACGATCGCTGCAAGTCCTCTCGACGCCGCGCGTGTCCGCGCAACGGTAGGAATACCCGCTCGCAGTCAAAGCGACATGTGGCGCTCGTGGGTCGTTCAGCTCGAGGCGGCTCGCGGTCCGCAGCCGCTCAGTGCCTTCGAGCGCCTTTTCGTGTCGAGCTACATGCCGCTCGAAACCGCGCTCGCGGAGGGGCTCAAAGACCCCCGCGCGATGCGTACCCACGACGCATTTCGCGCGGCGTTCGAGCATATGTACACGGATGCCTTCGCCACGTTCGGCGCGACGGGCCGGCGACCGCGACTGGTCATGGACGCCTTCGACGTCGCCACGAACCATGCTCGCTTGCATCATGCACGTACCACACACGTCCTCGTTGTCGACGCGATGCGCTACGACTTAGGAGTGATCGTGCGCGATCAGATAGCGCTCCACGCGCGAGCAGGCGTCGCACTTACTAGCGAATCCCTCCTCTGGAGTGCGCTTCCCAGCACCACGTTTCGTCAACTCGAGACGCTCGCACGCGGAATGGATGCGTTGCGCGCGCCTTTAGGCGACGAGGATTCGGATTCTCTTCGCGGCCGAAGTACCGATACGGTCCGCCGAATGCGCGTCGGTTCACGTGAGCTCTACACGCTCGACGCCGTCCCCGCGATGCTCGCCGCACTCCCCGCGCCTTCCGCCTCCGGCGCGGCGCATGTCGTCGAGGCGCTGCGTGAAATCGGCGAAAACGTGGCCGTCACGCTCCTGCGTCACCTCACGACGCTCGCACCACGCACGCTGCTCCTCGTGCTCGGCGACCACGGCTTTACTGTCGACAAGCGAGGCAACGTCACCCACGGCGGCGCGACGCCCGAAGAAGTGCTCGTCCCGTGCTTCGCGTACTTCGTCGGCGAGCTTCACTAAAAGCGTGCGCGACACGTCGCGCCTTGCCAGCGTCTTACCAGGCGCGACGGCGTTTCGAGCGGCGGCCAGCCTCCGCAGAATTTCGGATTGCCATCCTTCGCTCGCCGACCCGGCAACTCCTCGCGTGCAAACCGTAAGTCGCTAACGTGGCCGACTCACCTCCAGCCGGACTTAAAAATTTCTTACCCAGCAATACTTCTTCACTCCGGGACTTGGGTCGCTAAATGAACTGTTGTTGCATGCGACCTCGTTCGGAACAAACGTTCGGTCTGAATATTTTCCGTTCGCTCCATACCGAACATACCGAGTCTGACCACCGAACGAGCATTTACCGTCTTCGTAAGCGCAAAGGCTCCATCGCGACGGCTCTTGATCTTGTGGCGCGACTGAATCCTTGAACCAACAACGCTTCCCAACACCATAATTAGGGTCACCAAAAGTCTGCTTGTTGCAAGATATTCCGTTATAAACCAAAGTCCTGTCGGAATATTTTCCATTCGCTCCGTATCGAACGAATTTGGTTTGCCCACTAAACCCGCAATAGCCAATTTCGCCGGCGCACTCGGTCCACGACTCCGCGACTTCCAGGGCGCTCGATTGCTCTACTTCGCTGTCGGTGGTGCCGTCAGCACTGCAGCCAGCGACGGCGAACAAAACGGTCATTGCGAGCGTTAACTGCTTCATGAGCTTCTCTCTTTCCTCGGTATGTGAAGCCGACCCTCGACCGGCGCGACGGCGCCGTGAAGGTCTCGCTTCCCTGCGATGAGTTAGGCAGGAGCACAAACTGCGCCGCCCTCGGTCACCGGAACCGAGAAGAACACACGCCCAGCTAGCTCGCTCATATCTGGAAAATTCGCCTCAAACGCCTGATAACTGGCCCCGTGTGCGCGCTTTCACACGCTTCACAAAACGGATCAGTTTCTCAGGCCGGTGGGCACTCATTCCTCCACGGCGTAAGTCTCGCTCGGCCGGACGGCGACATAAAGCCTGTTTCGTCCACCCTTCTGTCCTCACATCATTTGAAAACTTAGCGATACAGCAGCGAAAACCCGACATGAGACTACCGTGCACAAACCACGCGAAATCGAGCGATGACCTCAGACTTAACGGTAGTGCTAGACAACTGTCGACGGCGCCCTTCTTCGAATCGTTACGTCCGGTCTAATCAAGACCGGTTCAATCGAGCCCACGGTGACTTTCATCAGCGACACGAGGAGAAAAATGGGAGCATCGATTCTATGTCAACGCGAGTGAACGGGGTACATCAGGTACAACGACCTGATGGCGTGACGGTCGGAGAGCGCCGAGAAAGATTTAGCGGTGGATACCTCCTGGCGTCTGAGAAAGCTCACCTTGAACCGAGTCGGGGCGACCTTACAAACCCGTACAAGGGGGGCCTTTCACGCCGAGCAGCACCCGAGCTCATGGATCGCGTAGGTTTTATGGCACTCACCGCAGCAGTTGCCTTCGGCACGTTAGCGTGCAGTTCGCACGACGCCCAAGACCAACCCCCGGCAATTGCCATTGGTCCGGAAACGAAGGCGACGTGCCCGACAGTGCAGACGTTGACCTCAGCAAACTTCGGCTCCGCATTTATTAGCAAGTACTGCCTCCGCTGCCATAGCGCTTCGGCACAAGGGGACGCTCGCAATGGCGCCCCGAGTGATCACAACTTTGACCTCGCCAAGGACATTCGCGCACTTGCTAGTCATATCGATCAGTATGCCGGCTCGGGTCCCGCAGCGACGAACATGGATATGCCGAATATCGATCCGAAACCAACCACCGAGGAACGGCGCAAACTGTCTGAATGGCTGGCATGCGGCGCTCCGTGAGGAACGCTCCCGCCGGGAGGGGTAAGCCTTGGCAACAACGCCTGACGACAACTTCTCTCCCGACTGTCAGGGACGCCGCCTCCGCGTGCCGGAAGTTCGAGGCTTGCCCCGATTAAGTCTGCACAGTACCGCTATCAAATAACTGCAAAACCGTCTCGTACAGGCGGCTCCTGTAGAATTCAAACCGCCGCATCTTTTTTGGCGACCCGAAGGCGAGGCGCGCGCGATGCCTTTCCGCCCTCAGGGCGACGCCGCCTGCTACGGGCTCAGGGCGTCGAAAACAGGTACAGCCCCTGGTGTTTCGGTCGGATTTGCCCCATTGAACGTTGCTTCAAGGCCGGCTTGGTTTGCAGGTTGGGTGAACCGGAACGCCTGGACGGAAGTCGGCGTTGAGATGCCATCGTCGGTATAGATTTCGACGTTGTAGGTCACGTCTGCCTCAATCATTCCGGGGACGAGTACCTCGACTTCGGGCGTAGTTATGACCGGAACACGGTACATCGCCACTACCCGCTTTGTGCTTGCGTCGCCTACTCGTACCTCTACGCGCCTGCCCTGAAATGCTTCCATCCGGCGCAGATGCACGAGGGCTGGCTTGCCAAACTCGGTCGGAGGCGTCGGAGTGTTGAGGTTTGTGAAGGAAGTATTGTGGTCAAATGTAATGACGTAGGCACCAACGTCATCGAGGGCCTTGTCGTCGAGTGGCAATCGCCACGAGTGGTCAAGCCGGGTGTCTGGGCGCGGGTCGTAGGCGCCGGAATTGTCATTGTCGGCGAAGAAGTCGAAACGGAAGGGCCCGTTCTGTTTTGGCACCGCGCCTTGGACGAAGAAGGTCGCCGCGGGGCCGCCAAGCGGGACGATGAAGCCCCGTGATTGAATGACATTGGCGTTGTCTACTACGCGATACTCAAAGCGCTGCTTAACGTGAGGCGTCATGCCGCGAATATTGACGCGCAGGTCGAAGAAATTCGTCGGGGCGAGCGCTTCGGCCGGCTCGAAGCGTTCGAGGTCAGTGACGGCAAAACAAGAGGTCGAAGGGACGATGAGGAGGCAGGCGCGAAGCACAAATGCGCACAATCGGCCGTTGGGACGTCGATTTGTCGGATTACCGCGAAGGTTCATAGGGCAAGCCTCCAGTCAGAGAACCACCCGCGCGCGGTCTTCGATGGAGGAACTACGTTTCCTGGCTCGGGCGAGGCGGTCGCCACGCGATAGCCCCAGTAGAGTCCGCCAAGGACCGCCACACCACCGATCGCGAGTAGCAGATCGGTCACGCCAACGAACGTACGAGCACTCGAGCGATTGCTATCGAGGTCAAAGCCGCGAGGGCAGACGTCGTTTTTGCACCGGTCGGCGATGTCGCCGGTTTTGTTCAGTGCGATGATGCCAGTGATTCCGGCGCTCAGGAGCAGCGCTCCACCGGTCCCGACCACGAGAACCGGTCCGAGCGCCGAAGGCCTCACGGCATTTTGACGGGGCTTCGCCACCGCACTGGAGGCAACCCGAACAGCGCGCGGCGCTCTCGGGTCCGCCTCGAGTTTGAGGTCGACGGTCGACGTTTTGCCTTCGCTGAGCGTCACGGTCGCCGAGGACGGCAGGCAGCCTTCAGCGCTTACCGTCAGTGTATGGCTGCCGGGATCAGTCGGCCGTTCAACATCGAAGAAGGAGTCTGAATAGGGGTCGCCGTCGATGAGTACGGTCGGAGCGATGCCGGGTGGCGCGTGGACCGTAACGCGGAGCGACGGGATCCGCGGAAGCGCGGCGTCGAGTGTCTTGGTCGCGCGTGCCGTAGCGGCCACGAACGCGGGGGGTGCGTTTGGGAGGACGGGCTCGTGGAGCAACCGCTGGAGTAACTCGGTCCCGGCCACCAATCTTCCTACAGCAATGTAACATTCTCCGAGTCGGCCAGCGATCGTCGGCGCGTGAAAAAGCTTATCTGCCCGCTCGAGCTTCGGTATCGCGTCTTTGCAATTGCTCTGATCGGCTAGAATTAGTGCCTCGGTCCCGAGGGCGCGGGCAGCTGCGATTCGTGCGGCCGCCGAGTCGTCAGCGTGGCTAAAACGAGCTGTCACCATCGTGAAAGCAAGGGACAGGAGAAACGCGCCACGGCGAGAGCACCGCGAACGGAGTGACAGACGAGCTTCCATTTCTTAGTATCCGCGATCGGGTTTGGGAGGCTTTGACGCGCTAAGGTTCTAAAGCACTTCCGACGGAGCTACCGGCTGAGCGTCGGCATGAATCCAGCGACTGTCACCCCCGCACTTTCCGAGTTTGGCGACACGGCGACACGGCGACAAATCACAAGTTGACCGAAACGGACTTTCGATTTGGATACCTCTAAAGTGGCTTGCGGCCCGGCGCATTGCCATACGTAAGTGAACGCCGCCGTCGTTCGGCCGAGAGAAAGAGGCCAACATGTAGCCGATGGAGGTTCGCCGACACAATCCCGCAATGCAATCACTCAAATCAGCGGGTTGTACGTTTACTGGGAGAACACGCAAACGCGCGAACGAGCGGCAATGAGCCTTTCTGCCCTCTCGGTACGAGCGCCCCCCCTTCACACCGTCGCGCTAAGCCCAGCCTCTTGCGGTACAATTTCGGTGTCCTGGAAAGCGGCCACGCCGTAGCGGAACACGGTGAGGCGAGTCGCACATCGTCTCCGTGCTCCGTCGCGCTAGACACATGACCTAGCGAGCCAGCAAGCGGACTTTTGACTACGAGGGCAACCCCAGCCGATTGGCGATTGCCGCCTCGCGGCATCACGATGCACAAACCCGGTTTCGCGCACAAGAGAACTTCGCTGTCGCGAACTTGTCGACCCGCGCTGCCGCGAGAGCCCGCCTCCCCTTGATCGTCCTGGCCACGGTTCGCCGGCGTCCTCGATGACGGTGAGCAGAGCTTTCGCGATCGCCGAGAGCAAAAGCAGGTCCCGACAGTCGCCACTCGGTCCACGGACGGTCATGGACGACGGGATCAGGTCAAAACGATCGCATGTGGCCGCGTAGTTCGTCGGGTTTCGCGAGCCCCGTATGTTTCCACACGACGCGCCCAAAGGGGTCGAGGACGACAAGGGTCGGAACAGCGCCGATTTCGCCGAATGGCCCTGCGTTGGTCATGACCGAAGCGTCGGCGAGCGCGACCGGAAACGCGACTTTCAACGCGGCAGCGTACGCTTCGACGATGGGTATTTCTTTCCGCGGGTGAAGCGCGACGAGGGCGTAGTTCACCGTTGCGCCGTCGTTCTTCGCCATCGAGACAAGGTAGTCGACTTGAGCTTGCCCGACGATGTCGCCTGTCGTCACGAAGGCGAGAACCGTCAGCTTTCCGCGATGAACGGCCGACGACACGGCTCGTTCATCAAGCGTGTCGAACGCGTACGCGGCCGGCTTGTCAGGCTTGTCAGGTAACGCGGCGCCCGGCTTGTCGGAAGCTCCCACGTTCGGTTCGCTAGGTCGCGGCCCGCACGCCGCGCCAACGGCGACGGCAAAAACAAGGTAAGCCGCACGCCCAACAAATCCGATGACCGCGCAAGCTCCGGCGAAGGGCGGTCGACCAGAGGCCGCTGTCCGTGCGCTGCATGCCCGCGCGTCAGTCATCGCCTTTTTGGCCTACAAAAGCGTCGCTCTTGTTCGCGAACAGGACATTGAACGTCGTCAGCGAGCCGTAGCAACCCGTGATGTATTGCTGCATGGAGACCTTCTCCTCGGCCGTGAACTTCGTATTCGAGTTCAATTTTTGCTCCAGCACGCGGAGCTTGTCGCGGATCATGACGACCTTTCCGAAAAGCGCCTCGATCGGGATGCGTTTCTCCTGAGTGCCCTCTTTTCCAGGCTTCAAGATGACCTCACCCCCCTCCCATCGGCTGCCGATCGGTGTCTGACTGACGCCAAGCTCGTCGCGGATAACCTCGCGCAAGACTTCTCTGAATTCGTCCGCGGTCATGTCGAGCAACTCCTCCGGTAACTGGAAATCAAATCGGGGCGCACGACTCACGCCTGACGCGGTCGACGCGGTCGACGCGGTCGAGCGCGGAGCACGAGGCGAGCTGCGCGTGCCGTACGTAAGTCCACCGCGCGTCGAACTCTGCACTTTCGTCGCAAATGTCCCACGCTTGACGTACTGGGAGCAGGTACTCGTGGCGTAGAGCGGAGCTGGCCACACGCCCAGAAGGCATTCGCCGTGGCGCCGCACCTCACCGTTGGCATCAATTTTTTCGACGACACGCACGAAGCGCGCGCAGGAGCCGCAGCGACGATCTTCGGTAGGATTACTCATCGGCAAGACTCCCAACAACGTCAGACGGGCCGGAAGGCGGACAGGCGTCGGTCATCGGAGCCAAATCGGGCGCAAAAAGATCAATGCAGGCGAGGAGCGCGGAGGGAGCTTCACGACCGGCTCTTTGGTCAGCGACAACGGCATGCGCGAGCGCTTCAACGACATGCGGGAGTGGAGCGTCGACCAACGTTACGCCGAGCTCGTCGGCAGACGTGGCGACCTCGCTTTTGTGCACGAGCCATTCATGCCGGGCCTCGCGAATTCCCTGGTCAGGATCATACCGGCACACGAGAAGCTCGACAAAGTCAAGATAAAGAGGCGAAACGATAAAACAGACGTGCTCAACCGCACCGACGCGCAGGCCAGACCCAGACCCAGAACTTGCCGCGCGAACGGAACAAGAGCCGACCATCGCTTGCGGAGGAGTACGGAGGGTCGCCCCGCCGGTGACGTGCAGCGCGATACGTTCGCGACGTCCGACGTCTTGTTCCACACCGAGAAGAGGTGCGTAGAGAGCAACGGCCGGGACGTTCACGTTCGGAGCATCGATGTCCAGAGCGTCGAGCCATGCCTCTCGGCCCGCGGCTGGAAGCGATTCGTAAGCGAGCGCCGCGGCGGTTGCGGCCTCAGCGTCCTTGGCGAGTGCGGCAAGCCAGGTGCGCCACGCGGCATGAGCACGCGGGTCGAGCGACGACACGCGGTCCGTCGCCGCAAGCCGCAATCGGTACGTGCGAGAGACCAACGCCCCTGCGTCGCGAGGTTTCTTGCCTTCGGTCATCGTCGAGCGCGCAGACCCTAGCATCGCTGCAGGCGACAGGAAGGTGTGACGCGCACTTTCGCGCACCGTCTTTCTGTTTGTCCGTCGCGCGCTTGCGTAGCCTAGTCTCGAGATCGCACGGCCGACCGATGCGGTCTCCGCGTCCTCTCTGCAAGCCTCGATGCCACCTCCCCCCAAACCGCCCACCGACTCTCCCGAAGTGCTCGCGCACCTGCACGCGGGGCTCGACCTTGTCGATATGCTGGCGCGTCAACTGCGACGGCAGTGCGGTTCTTACGTGCAAGTCGACGATCTTGCTTCTCAAGGACGCGAAGCCCTGCTGGCCGCCGCGCGCAGCTTCGACCCGGATCGTGGAGTCCCCTTCCGGCGCTGGGCGAACCTTCGCGTCCGCGGCTCGATGGTCGACGCCATTCGGTCGCAGGGTCACGTTCCACGCCGCGTCTATCAGAAGCTCCGAGCCATCCAGGCGGCCGACCAAATTCACCGAGCCGCGGCGGAGCACCAAGCGACGAACCCCCCGAAAACGCCCGAGCAAGCGAGCGCCGCCCTCGAAGACCAACTCGGAACCGCCGCCATGGCGATGGCACTGGGGTTTTTGTCGATGCGGTCGGGTGAAGATCTCGAACGCGCACCGGACACGAACGAGAATCCCGAGGCCGCCGTGGCGCGCCAGGAGCTCCTCGCACGAATCCGAGATGCCATAAGGGAGCGACCCGAGGCCGAACGACGCCTCCTCGAGCGGCACTACTTCGACGACGTCGCCTTCGAGGAAACGGCACGCGAGCTTGGCTTATCGAAGTCCTGGGCGAGTCGCCTCCATGCGCGCGCCATTGAAGGGGTCACGAAGGCGCTAAAGCGCGGAAACATCGAGCCTTAGCGGACCTGAACGGCGAAGGTCGCGGGGCGGTCGTGCCTTCGGCGCAAATAGGCTAAGTCCGCTCCCATGACGTCTCGCGAACGCGTCCTCGTGGCCATGAGTGGTGGTGTTGATTCCGCCGTGGCCGCGGCGCGACTGGTCGACCAGGGCCATGACGTCGTCGGCGTCACCCTTCATCTTTGGGACTATCCGGAAACCGGAGCAGGCTCGCACGGCCGCTGCTGCGCCCCCGAAGACCAGTATGACGCCCGGCGTACGGCCGACGCCCTAGGAATCCCGCACTTCACGTTCGACCGTCGAGAGCTTTTCGCCAAAACGGTCGTCGAGCCGTTCGTCGACGCCTACCTCGCGGGGGAGACCCCAAGTCCGTGTACCGCCTGCAACCGAGGCGTGAAAATCTCCGAATTGATGACCCTCGCGGACAAGCTCGGAGCCGCGCGCGTCGCGACCGGGCACTACGCGCGACTGTCCCGTACGCCCGACGGCGTTCCGTTTTTGCGAGAGGGCGCGGACGCGTCGAAAGACCAGAGCTACTTCCTTTATGCGACGCCCCGCGCACACCTCGAGCGCCTGGCCTTTCCCCTCGGTGACAGCAAAAAACCTCAGGTTCGCGCCGAGGCCGTGGAGCGCGCCATCCCCGGTGCGGCGAAGGGAGAAAGTCAGGAACTTTGCTTCGTCGGAGCAGGTTCAGGGGCCTACGCCGCCTTCGTCGAAGGCCGCGCGAAGGCACGCGTGCGACCGGGGCCCATTGTCGACGCCGAAGGCCACGTGCTCGGGACGCACGAAGGCATTCATCGGTTCACGATCGGGCAACGAAAAGGCTTGGGCATCGCCACGGGTAAGCCCGCCTTCGTCACCGCGATCGACCCCGACACGGCGACCGTTCATCTCGGTGCAAGCGAAGGCCTCGAATCCACCGTCGCAACGGTGGGTGACCTCGTGCTAGCCCCCGGAGTGAGCCTGCCGCTCGACGCGAAGGTACGTGTTCGCTATCGCCACGAGGGCGCTGCGGGTCACATCGAGGGGGAAGGCGGCGCCGAAGGGCGGCGTGCAACGATCCGATTTGAGAAGCCCGTTCGGGCGGTGAGCCGTGGTCAGGTCGCCGTTTTTTACGCGGGCGATCGCGTACTAGGCGGCGGAACGCTCTGTTAGAGTCGGCGCAGATGGCGAGCTCGGTGATGAAAAGGCTCACTCCCATCGGGTCTCCCGGACTCAACTTTTGGCTTTTTGCGGCGGCAGCACTCGCCGTAGGTGGCCTGTTCGCCGGGTCGCTCCCTTCGTGCTCGCAGGGTGACGGCAACGGTCGGGTGACGGGCACGCTCAATGTCCCCAACTGCTGGACTGGGCCGTTCGAGCTCGAGGCTGACTTTCTCGCCGGCGTGCCTTACCGGAACAACCTTCAGCTTCGTATTCAGAGCGGAAGCGACTTCCAGACCTTTAGCGACGGCCTTTCGATTCTGCTTTACGACATCGACAAAGTTCGGCCCAACGCGAGCCTCGGGTTCGCGGGCCTCCTTGGAATGCCACTCAAGGTTGACGTTCCGCCCGAGGTCACGCCCCCCGGAGTACCTGTGAAGGCCAATGCCGACCCCGCTCTCGTGAGTATGGCGCTTTACCTTCAAAAGAGCTGCCGCACCCAAAACGTAGCGCTGCATGCGGTTCAACAGGTTAGTTTGCCGGCGGATGGCACCTGCGAGGCTCGGGCGGTGATGGGCGCCGACCCCACAGCAGGCTGTGATCCGACCCGCGAAGCCCCTCCTGGCGTCGGGAGCGGTAAGAGCCTCATCTCGTTCACTTACGTGTTCGATGGAAAGGTCGAGGAGCCTCGGGCCTCGGAACGCCTCACCGCGGGCTGCTTCGATGTTTACCTAGCGGACCCACGCGAAGTCGCCCCAGGTGGTCTCGGCGACCCGCCGCGATGCCGCGGCCACATTCGCGGGTCGTTCGCGTTTTACTTCGAGAGAGGACGCCCAAGTCAGCCGTTCCCGTAGTCCTACAAGGACCCACGCGCTACGCGGCTTGCATCGGGCGGACCGTCCCGATACTTTTTGAGGCGGTGAAACGATCTCGCGCCATGCGTGCTGCGTCCCCCGCTGTCGCCATGGCGTTTTTCGTTCTGGTGGCGGTTCCGGTGTCGGCGCGGGCGTGGGCCTCGGGTTCGGGTTCGTCGAGCGTGGCTTCAGGAGCTGCGGCTCTGCGTGAGGCTCGTTCCGCCTGGGAACGCGGCTTGCTCGACACGGCCGAACCCCTCTATCGGGAAGCGCTTGAAAAGGGCGGTCTTGCCCCTGCGGAGGTTCTCGAGGGCTTCGTGAGGCTTGGCGCGATACGGGCTTCGTTCGGCAAAAAGGAACAAGCCATCAAAGCATTCCGCGCGGCAAGCATCCTCGACGCCGCGTTCGTCGTCCCTGCCGAGGCCGGCCCGCGTGGAGTCAAGTATGCCGCGCAGGCCAAGAAGGACACCGCGAACGTCGGTAGCCTCAAGCTCGCGCTCCGTGCGCCGACGGAGGCCCCGTCGGGCAAGGCCTTTACCGTGGTCGCACGGCTCGACAGTGCGCACGTGCCTATCGTAGCGATGCTCGGCCTCGTCGCACGCGATGGGACGAGCGGCAACGAGGCTGTCTTAGAGGCAAAACCAGGCGAAAACGTTGAGTTCGACGTACCCTCGCAGCTCACGATCCCGAGCGCCGTGATCGTCGTACACATCGACGCGCTTGACCAAAAAGGCAATCGCCTCGCCTCCGCCGAAGAGCACGTTCGCATCCCGGCGACCCACGAAGTCACGATGCCGCGAGCCGACGTCGAACCGGTCAACCCAAGTGCGACCCGCGTATCCGCTCCTGCTGAACGCGCCGTGAGGAAAGGTGAAGGATTTTGGCTCTCTCCTTGGCCCTACGCCGTCGGGTCGCTCGCCCTTGCAGGCGCAGTCACGGCCGTCGTGTTCGGCGCTTCCCCGATGAGTACCGCGGTCTCAATCCCGACAAAGCCAAAGTGACGCGCGTACGCATTCATAAAAAGGGAGAGGCGCCGTCGCTTGCCGAATGACCGAGCCCACCTTCCTGACGCGGCCAAGGGGCCATTTTTGTCGCCCGAGCCGCGCGACTCGGGCAACGGGCGCTCACAGATGGGCGGCTCGCTCCCCGATGTTCGAGCGGCGCACGCGGGCACCTACTTCCTAGGCCGCTACCGCATTGTCGACGAGCTCGGAGTTGGCGGAATGGCATCCGTGCACCTTGCACGGATGGATGGGCCGGGCGGCTTCCAAAAGTGGGTAGCGATTAAGAAGATCCATCCTCACTTGGTGGAGGACGAGTCGTTCGTCCAGATGTTCTTGGACGAGGCACGCGTAGCAGCCCGCATCTCGCACCCAAACGTCGCGACCGTCTTCGACCTCGGCAAGCACGAAGATACGTACTGGATCGCCATGGAGTACCTCCACGGCGAGCCTCTACGTGAGGTCATGCGACGCACCGAAGAGCTCGGCACCGCGATGCCACCCGAGATCGCCTGCCGCGTGATCGCCGACGCGGCAGAAGGGCTTCATGCGGCTCACGAACTGCTTGGCAAGCACGGCGAAAAGCTTGGGCTCGTCCACCGCGACGTCACGCCTCACAACCTTTTTGTGACCTACGATGGCGTCACAAAGGTCGTCGATTTCGGCATCGCGAAGTTCAGCTCGCGGATGAGCCACACGCGTGCGGGTACGCTCAAGGGCAAGCTCGCCTACATGAGCCCGGAGCAAGTGCACGGGGAGGCCATCGATCGGCGCACCGATGTTTTTGCGCTCGGAGTCGTCCTTTGGGAGCTCACAACGGGGCAGCGACTTTTTCGCATGGAGAGCGACCTCGACACGCTCGCGAAAGTCCAGGAGTGTAATGTTCCGCGCCCCTCGACGCTGATTCGCGGCTATCCGGTTGACCTCGAAAAAATCGTGATGAAAGCGCTCTCGAAGAATCGAGGCGAACGATTCCGTACGGCGCGTGAACTGTCTCGTGCGCTGCAGTCCCTACTGATGCGGCGCGGACTTTTTATCGCTTCCGATGAGGTCGAGGCGTACACGCAATCGATCTTCAACGACCGGATCCAGAAGCGCGAGGCGCACTTGCGCTGGGCGGCTGAAGTTACGTCGACGATCAACATCGAGGCCCTCGCGCTAAAGCCCGGACTAGCTCCTGAGGTCACGGGGCGCAGCGATATTCACGCACAGCGCCAAGCACCCCAGAATCGGCTCACAGAAAGAAATTCGGCCCCGGCGGGATCGCCGAACACGCCACCCGTCGCCGACGCGGCAGCGGCTCGGACCACGCGACAAAGGCCCCCCCCTCCGAGACCTGCCGCAGGGATGTCCGCCGACGCGCGAGTACCCTCGTACGCGCATCAAGAGGTCGGGCGGCAGCTCGAGGAGCCTCACTCGGCCGACTCTGACGGTCCGACCATTCAAGGACAGACCCCAAGTCTCGAGACGGAATCACCGCCCGACTCAACGCCAAGCGAGCCACCTACGCTGATGGACCTCTCGCTTCGCCTGAAGCGCGGAGGCGGGCAAGGCTCTGCACCGGCGGCGAGCCCGCCACGACTCGCGCGCGCTCCCGAGGAATCACATAGCGCTGAGACTCGGGACGAAGATCAGGACGATACGATGGTCGCGCTGACGCGCCCCGAGGCGAATCCGCTCCAGGCACCACCCACATTTCCTCAGGTCGCTTCGGCATCCACGGGGAGTGGCGTCTCCTCGGGTCCGCCTCCGAGGGCGCGTCCTTCCTCGTTCGGACACACGCTTGGGGGGCTTGGGGAGCAACGGCTGTCACTCGCGCAACAGCGCAGTCAAGGGCGTACCGATTCACTCCGCGTCAACGCCGACCCGCTGCCTGCGATCGTTCGCCTTAGCGGTCCGGTCCCCATCGCTCGCCCCAACCAAGGAATCGATGGAGCTCCGCCTCCACCGAACCCGTACACGCCAGCGGTGCCGCGCGTCGCATCGCTTGGGTACGACAACCGCACGATGACCATGCAGCGTAAGCGACGTCCACCAGGATGGGTCGTCTTCGCTCTTTCATGCTCCACGGCTCTCCTTTTTGCGGGCGTGCTGATCGCCATTGTGTCGTCGACGAGTCGAGAGCCTGTGGCGAAGAAGGGTGCGACAGAACCCTTCGACGTCGCGCGCGCTACGTTCAACTCCGCGATTTCTGTCGCTCTGACGCCCACGACGCTCCCGACGGCACCGGCACCGGCACCGTTAGCCGCAACGCCGACGACGAGTTCTGCGACGCCGCGCGACGTACCTGTCGTCGCGAGTGCCCCGACCGCCACGGCTGTGACGCCAAAGCCCACCGTGGTCGCGCTGACTCAACCTGTCACGAATCCGCCTGCGGCCATCAAACCCGCGGGGCTCGGGACCATCACCATTGTGTGCATGCCTAAGTGCGACCAAATTACCGACAACGGGGTTTCGCTAGGGGCAGGGCATATCTTCGGTCGCCCCGTTTCTGCAGGGCGGCATGCCTTGCAACTCTCAGCGCCGAGCGGCGCGCGTAAAAATGTAGTCGTCGACGTCGTAGCGGGTGAAACGAGAGAGGTCCGCATCTCTATGGAAAAGTAAGCCGAGGCAACGTCCGGTGGCTGGACTCAGGCACATCACGCCCGTTGCGCCCGCGCGGGTTACAGCTCACGGTCGGACGGCTCGAACCCGAAAGCCGATCCAATGAAATCAGGTGCCGTAGCCTCTTTGCTTACCGTGGCTCAGCGATCGTTGGACGGAGAAACCAAGCTCGAACGCGGCTCCGTGCTCCTCGCCGCCGTCAGCGGCGGTCCTGACTCGATGGCGCTCTTGCACGTTTTGTCGCGCCTCGCATCCCCGCTCGGTCTCGCGATCCACGCCCACGGCGTCGATCACGGGCTCCGCCCGGCAGCCTCCCGCGAACTCGACGTCGCAGAAGCCTTTTCGCTCAGTGTGAGCGTGCCGTTCTCCCGCACTCAGCTTGCGATCGAGTTCGGCGGGAACCTTCAAGCGCGAGCCAGGGAAGGACGGTATGCGGCGCTCGCAAAGGCCGCGCACAACGTCGGTGCTCGAGCTATCGCTACGGCGCACCACGCGGATGACCGCGCGGAAACCGTTGTGATGCGCCTGTTGCGGGGCGCGGGGCCGCAAGGCCTCGCGGCGCTTCTCCCGCGCTCCCGGCTCGGGGACTCGACGGAAGGAGAGCTGGAGCTCGTTCGGCCGTTACTGCGCGCGCGACGTGAAGCGTTGCACGCGCACGTGGCACGACATGCGGTCCCGTTTTCCACCGACCCATCCAACCGTGATCCGCGCTTTCTTCGTGTCCGTGTGCGTCATGACGTGATGCCCCTACTCGAACTGCTTTCGCCCAGCATCGTCGATCACCTTGTCGCTCTCGCAGACCAGCTCGTGAGCGCGCGCGGCAGCGAAACGACGTCTTTTCCCATGCCTCGGTCGACACAGGTGGCCCTCGCAGAGCTCGCTCGAACACGGTCGAAGACAGCTCGAGTCTGGCTTCCAGGCGGACTCGTCGCGGCGGTCGACCCGAAAGCGCGGCCGACGGCTGATGTCGCCCTCGAAGAAGATCCGTAACGCCAAGGTTTCGCACGGGGCCTTCGCTGGTTATGGTGGACGAGACGCGGTGCGGCCCTACACCATGGCGGGTCAGTGAAGCGTGTTCGTGATCAAGATTCCCGTTCGAGGCTCCTGTTCAATGACCGTGTTCCGTTCTCGTTTTTGTCCTCGTCCGCTCGTGCTGACAGCCCGACCCTTCGGCCCCTTCGGCCCCTTCGGCCATCGAGCGTTACCCGTACCCTCGGTTCCCCCCCTTTTGATTCGCACAACCGCACAACCGTACAAGACGCTCGGCATCCGACGTAGTAGTCTTAAGAGACCGAGGCCAACGTGAAGCAATCTCACAAGACGCTGCTCCTCTGGGTCGTACTGATCGTGATGTTCCTCACGATCTGGCAGTTTTTGACCCCTGCCGAGCGTAAGGTTCCCGTCGCTTTTAGCGACTTTGTCAACGAGGTCCACGCGGGCCGAGTCGACGAGATCCGCATCAAGGATCGAGAATACACGTATCGAATCAAAGGCTCGGAGGGAGCCAAAGGAGGCGTGACCAAAGAGGCGGTGGGCCCTCTCCCCGACGAAAAATTGCTCGAGGCTCTCCGGCCCGACGCGAAAGACGCTCCCGCACCGAAAGTATTTTTCGAGAAGGACGAGCAGTCGCCTTTTTGGTCGAGCACGATCATCACGCTCGTGCCGATGGCCTTCCTTATCTTGATGTTTTTCCTCTTCATGAGGCAACTTCAAGCGGGCGGTGGCAAAGCGATGAGCTTTGGCAAGTCGAAGGCGCGCATGCTGTCCGACTCGCAAAACAAGGTGACGTTTGCCGACGTTGCGGGAATTGAGGAAGCGAAGGACGAGGTCGAGGAGATCATCGCGTTCTTGAAGGACCCGAAGAAATTCCAACGCCTCGGCGGGCGAATTCCGAAAGGCGTTCTGATGATGGGGCCGCCCGGAACGGGGAAGACCCTTCTCGCGCGAGCCATCGCAGGCGAAGCAGGCGTACCGTTCTTCAGCATCTCCGGGTCGGACTTTGTCGAAATGTTCGTCGGCGTCGGCGCCAGCCGCGTGCGAGATTTGTTTGAGCAAGGGAAGAAACACGCGCCCTGCATCATCTTCATCGACGAAATTGACGCCGTAGGTCGTCACCGCGGAGCTGGTCTCGGTGGTGGTCATGACGAGCGAGAACAGACGCTCAACCAACTCCTCGTCGAGATGGACGGCTTTGAGTCGAACGAGGGCGTTATCATTATCGCCGCGACCAATCGCCCCGATGTCCTCGACCCCGCGATCCTGAGGCCAGGTCGTTTCGACCGACGCATCACGGTCAACCGGCCCGACGTTCGTGGTCGCGAGGCCATCCTTAAGGTTCACTCGAAGCGGGTGCCTTTGTCACCTGACGTCGACCTTGCAGTGACTGCCCGTGGCACGCCAGGCTTTGCGGGTGCCGACCTCGAGAACCTGGTGAACGAGGCTGCCCTACTCGCCGCGCGTCAGGACAAAGACGCCGTCAGCATGGCGGACTTCGAACTCGCGAAGGACAAGGTCCTTATGGGTTCCGAGCGTCGTTCGATGGTGATGACCGAGGAGGAGAAGTGGAACACCGCCGTTCACGAGGCCGGTCACGCGGTCATCATGATCACGAACGAAGACCACGACCCCATCCACAAGGTCACGATCATTCCCCGAGGGCGTGCGCTCGGGGTGACCATGCCCCTTCCTAAAGGCGACGTTCTCGGCCGCACTAAGGAGCAGTTCGAGGCTCAGATTCAGTCCGCCCTCGGCGGGCGGATCGCCGAAGAGATCGTGTTCGGTAAGCTCACGACTGGGGCCTCGAACGACATCCGGCAGCTCACCCAGATCGCCCGTGCGATGGTGTGTGAATACGGCATGAGCGAGAAGCTCGGACCGCTGGCCTACGGCGGCGAGGAGAGCTCAATCTTCCTCGGCCGCGACTACAATCAACGAAGCCAAGATTACTCCGAGCAGACTGCGCGCGAGATCGACCAGGAAGTGCGCGGGCTGATTCAAGTCCAATACGACAAGGTTCGTGCCCTGTTGACTGAAAACAAGGCGCGAATCGAGGTCATCGCAAGGGCGCTTCTCGAGCGCGAGACTCTCGATTCCGAGGAGTTGAAAGCGCTGTACGAGGGCCGCGAGATTGCGGCTCACGTCCATCGCGTGATCATTCCGACCTATGCGGAGAAGGAGAAGGCGAAGCAGGAAAAGCGTAAGGCGGCGAACATCTTCGGCGGACCTCCGAAGCCCGCAACCTCGTAGGGTAGTTCACGGCATCCTCGTGGATCTCATCGGTCTCGAGAATCACGAAAGTTAGATGGCGGCCAACGAAGAAGTTCGTTGGCCGTTTTGCCTTAATCAAATCTCGAGCGGCGTTGTTCTCTTTTAGAGAATCGCTCCTCTCTTGCTCCAAAGTTAGGCCCCGACTAGAGTTCGCGGCGCTTAGAAACCGGACACAGGAGCGAAAGAAGAGTCATGGCCACGAAGATCGCGATCAACGGATTCGGACGCATCGGTCGGTGCATCGTGCGGGCACTCCACGAGCGCAAGATCACGGACCTCGAGATCGTTGCCATCAACGACCTCACCGACGCGAAAACGCTGGCGCACCTCTACAACTACGACACGGTTCACGGCCGCGCAGAGCCTCGCGCGGAGGCCACGGAGAACACGTTCGCCATCGCCGGCAAGGCCATCAAAATTGTCGCGGAGCGAGACCCTGCCAAACTTCCGTGGAAGTCTCTCGGTGTCGACATCGTGCTCGAGTGCACCGGTCTGTTCACGGACAAGGAAAGCGCCTCGGCCCACATCACTGCAGGCGCCAAGAAGGTCATCATTTCGGCGCCCGCCAAGAACCACGACGCGACCATCGTGCTCGGCGTCAACACCGAAGTGTACGATTCCGCCAAACACGCGGTCATCTCCTGCGGCTCCTGCACCACCAACTGCCTCGCCCCCGTCGCGAAGGTCCTTCACGACTCGTTCGGCGTGAAGCGTGCGCTCATGACGACCGTGCACTCGTACACGAACGACCAAGCCGTCCTCGATATCCCTCACCGGAAGGGCGATCTGAGACGCGCACGGGCCGCCGCGCAAAATATGATTCCGTCGTCCACCGGCGCCGCGAAGGCACTCGCCGAGGTCATTCCGGCGCTCAAAGGGAAGTTCGATGGCCAAGCCATCCGCGTTCCGACCATGGACGTGAGCGTCGTCGATCTCACGTTCGAGACCGAGCGACCACTCACGAAAGAGTCACTTCACGCCGCGATCAAGGCTGCCTCGGAAGGTCCGATGAGGAACATTCTCGGGTTCACCGAAGAGCCTCTCGTATCGAGCGACTTCATCGGCGACCCGCGTTCGTCCATTTTTGACGCTACGGTGACGCAAGTCATGGGCGACAACTTTGCGAAAATCATGAGCTGGTACGACAACGAGTGGGGGTTCTCAAATCGCATGGTTGAACTTTCGCAACTCGTCGCCTCGAAGCTCTGAGCCGCCGCACCCCATGACCACGCTCGCAGGCATCACGACGATCAAAGACCTTCCGATCGAGAACAAACGCGTCTTCATCCGTGTCGACTTCAACGTTCCGCTCGAGGAGCAGCCGGACGGCGCGCAGGTGATTACGGACGACGCACGCATCGTCCAGGCGCTTCCGACGATCCGTCATGCCCTCGAGCGCGGCGCTCGAATCATTCTGGCAAGCCACCTTGGGCGTCCGCGTCACCCGAGCCCGTCGAACGACCCGAAGCTTTCGCTCGAGCCGTGCGGGTCGCGGCTCGCCGAGCTCCTAGGCGTCGAGGTGCACATGCCCGAAGACTGCATCGGAGACGCCGCTAAGAAAGTGGTCTTCGACCTTCGACCGGGCCAGGTATGCCTGCTCGAAAACCTTCGATTCCACCCCGAAGAGGAGAAGAACGACGACGCCTTCGCGCAGAAGCTTGCTGAGCTCTGCGACGTTTACGTCGATGACGCGTTCGGAGCTGTGCATCGCGCGCACGCCTCGGTACACGCACTACCGAAGCTTATCCGCGAACGTGGCTGCGGTTTTCTCCTCGAAAAGGAGATCGCCGCACTGAGCAAAATCGTCGACAGCCCCGAACGCCCGTTCCTCGCCATCTTGGGCGGCGCGAAGGTGTCCGACAAGATAGCTGTTCTCGAGTCGCTTTTGGAGCGCGTGAACGCGCTGGTCATTGGCGGGGCGATGGCAAATACGTTTCTCGCGGCCCAAGGAGTTGAACTTCAGGCCTCGAAGATCGAAGACGACCGACGTGCGCTCGCCCGAACCATCCTCGATAAAGCGCGCGAAAAGAAGGTCACTGTCCTCCTTCCCGTCGACCTCGTGGTCGCTTCCAATCTGCACTCCCCCGCGGGTCAGGTGGTTGACGTAGGAGCCGTTCCCGAAGGCCACATGGCGCTCGACATTGGCCCGAAGTCGGTTGCACTCTTCGAGGCCGCCATCGCTTCGGCAAAGACCGTATTCTGGAACGGTCCAATGGGCCTTTTTGAACGAGCCCCATTTGCCCACGGCACGTTCGCTGTCGCTCGGGCGCTCGCTGAATCCTCCGCGTTTACCGTGATTGGTGGCGGCGATAGCGCCGCGGCAGTGAAAGACGCCGGCGAGGGAGTGGCCGCAAAATTCAGCCATATTTCCACGGGTGGTGGAGCCTCACTTGAGCTTATCGAGGGCAAAAAATTGCCTGGGATTGAGGTGCTTCGCCGGCAAGAGTCCGCGACGAGCAGCTCGGTCTGAGGTAGGTTTCCGGAAACCATGGCATCCGCGCAACCGACACGCCGACTCCGCAGACCTCTGATTGTCGGCAATTGGAAGATGTACAAGGGGGGCCGCGCCGGCATCGAGCTCGCTGAGGCGTGCGTTGGGTTCGCGCGTGACTTACGTGACGTCGACGTCGTCGTGGCGCCGCCGTACACGGCGTTAGCCGCGGTCGCTGAGACGCTCGACGGCTCCCCCGTGAGCCTGAGCGCGCAAAACCTTTACCCCGCGAGCGAAGGCGCGTTCACAGGCGAAGTGAGCGGCGCGATGCTCGAAGAATGCGGCTGCACCTGGGTAATCATAGGCCACAGCGAGCGCCGCCAGGTCTTCGGCGAGTCGAACGCACTGGTGGCGGACAAGGCAGCCGCGGCCCTGCGGCACAATCTTGTGCCCATCCTGTGCGTCGGCGAAACACTCAAGGAGCGCGCGTCGGGTGAAACGTTGGGTATCGTCGAGCGGCAGGTCGAGGCCTTCCTCGACATCATTGCTCAGTCGACGAAGCCCGTAGCTATCGCGTACGAGCCCGTGTGGGCCATTGGCACGGGTCGCACAGCCGGCCCCAGCGAGGCGGAAGAGGTTCATGCCGCGATTCGATCATGGCTCTTTAAAAAGGACCCAGCCCTCGCCGACCGGACGAGAATTCTGTACGGCGGGTCCGTGAAACCAGAAAACGCCAGCGCGCTGTTGGCGTGCCCGAATGTGGATGGCGCCCTCGTCGGTGGGGCAAGCTTGGACGCAGCATCGTTCGGTGCTATCGCCTCCGCCGCAGCGGTCACGCCGGCGACGTAGCTCGGGACGCGAAACTCGAAAAGTCCAAAAGTCCATGCTCAGCACGTTCGTCACTATCATTCACATCTTCGTATGCCTTGTGCTCATGTTTGTCGTTCTCCTGCAGCAGGGGAAGGGCGGCGGGATGGGGTCCGCTTTCGGCGGAGCCTCGGCGCAAGTGTTCGGCGGCAGCGGCGCGGGGAACCTTTTGACCCGCGCGAC
The DNA here is from genome assembly GCA_025353725.1 of Polyangiaceae bacterium. Taxonomy (GTDB): domain Bacteria; phylum Myxococcota_A; class Polyangia; order Polyangiales; family Polyangiaceae; genus Labilithrix. Next base: position 105,753 of record JANXOF010000023.1, read on the forward strand.
CGCGATTTGCGCCGGAATCTTTATGCTCACCAGCGTAAGTCTTGCTTACATGTCGTCGTCCGGCGACCGCGCGCTCCGTGCAAAGGTGTCCGAGGAGCAAAGCAAGATCAAAGACCGCGGCACGAAGCGAGAATCAACCGCGGTAACGCCTTCGCCGAGTGGGGCGAGCAGCGCGAGTCCGGCGCGCGATACACCGCCGCCAACGGGTTCAGGCGCGCCTGCCCCGGCGCCGAGCCCCTAGGCAAGTTTTCGCGGGCCGGTTAGAAGCGTGGGCCAGTTCCGAGCTGGGATGGTGAGTGAACCCGCCCTGCTCGTGTGGTTAGCGGACGCGGACGCGGTTTGACGCCGAATCCGCAGCGTGCGGTTCGCGACCGGCACGTCACCGTTCGCGACGTCGCGGGCGGCGTGGCCGTTGCCCTGGTCCACGCGGGCCTCTGCGCTCTCGTGCTCGTCGTGGGCTTCGACCACATCTCGGACGACGACTTCGCGCGGGTGACGATAGCCCAAGCCTTTGCCCACTCCCCCAGGCTCGATCCAAGCGGAACGAGTTGGCTGCCGTTTCCGTTCTGGACCCTCGGCAGCGTGATGACCGTGATCGGCCGCTCGCTCGCCGCGGCGCGCATGGCATCCATAGGTTTTTCGAGTTGCGGGTTTGGGGTGTTCTATCTCGCGCTTCGCATCGCTCGCATCCGCCGTTCGCGTGCGATGGCCGGAGTCGCGCTTGCCGCTCTCTCACCCTGGACTCTTTGGCTGGGCGCGGCCACGGTGCCGGAGTCGCTGACGGCGACCTTGAGCGCGGCGGCAGCGATCGCACTCGGAAGCGCTTCGACGGGGACACCGAAAACCCGAGGCAGCCAGATCCCGTTCGCCGTCGGGATGTTGGCCGCTTGCTTGTCACGCTACGAGGCGTGGCCCGTCGCGGCGATGCTCGCGCTGGTGGTTGGTTGGCGAACTTTCCGCGTGCGGCTCGTTCGCAACCCGAACGAAGTTTGCGCGCCGACGCGTTTCGTCGCGCTCGTGACCGTCGCCATTCTAAGTGCAGGGCCTCTCGTTTGGATGACATGGAACTGCCGCGTTCATGGCGACGCGCTCCACTTTTTCGAACGCGTCAGCCGCTTCAAGCGCGCGTTGGGCGAAGGCTCTTCGGATACGGTCGAGGCGCTTCTTTTCTACCCTCGCCTGCTCGTCACGATGCGGCCCGAACTCGTCGTCGGATTTTTGTGCGCTTTTACGGCGCTAAGAGGCTTCAAGGTTTCGATCGACGAGTGCGCCCATCGCTGGCGAATCCCTCTGCTTTGCGCCGTGGCTCAGGTCGGTTTCCTTGCCTACGGCAACGCGCACGATGGTGCCCCCACGCACCACGGCGAGCGCGCGCTCCTTGGGGTGGTGCTCCTTTTCGCCGCGTGCACCGCGGACGTGGTCGCCGAGGCCGCGCCCGTCCTGTGGAGGTGGTCGCGACCGACCGCTGCGGCGGGAGGTTTCGTCCTCGTCGCGTTGTGGCTCGGAGCTACGGTTGCCACGCTCCGCGCGATGCCAGGCACGGGCACGGCCGATCGGCGCGCGCAGGTGGCAGCCGGCGACACGTTGCGCCGTGAGGGCGCCTCCAGACTCCAACTCACGCCGTGCGCCTACGAGCACTTCGCGCTGATCGCGGCCTACGAAGCTCCAGAAAACGTCACGGTTTACACGCCCTCGGGTGGACCACGCGTCACGTCCACATGCCCAGCGGTCGAACGTCGGTGATATACCCCTCCCGATGCCGCAAACGACGCCGAACGACGACCGCGGCGACGCGCCGACCGTAACCTCTGAACGCGTGCGCATACTCGTGCGCGCACGCGAAATGCTTGTGAAGCTCACCGACGAGGACGAGGTAGGGGTCGACCTGCAAGGAGATCGCTTTTACTTCCCGCGCGTTGCGCTCATGCTCCTTGATCGCTTTGCCACGCCATGCGCTATCGGAGACGTCTTGGCCGAACTCGCGAGCGCCGGCGCCGAGCGCCAGAGCGAAGCCAAGAGCTGCATCGAGCATCTTGCACAGAGCGGCATCCTCGTCCGACCCGACGAACGCGAGCCGTTGGGTTCTCGCGGGTGGGTCAAGCCCGCCATCCACCTTATTATGCTCGACGATCGGTCGCGAACGGGCGGCTTTTGTCATGCCCTGCGCGGCGCGGTGAAGCCCGAGGATGTGGTCGTCGACATCGGAACCGGGACGGGGGTCCTCGCGACCTGCGCGGCTCTTGCCGGCGCGCGAAAGGTCTACGCCGTCGAGTCGAGCGGCATCGCCGAGGTTGCGGCTCGCGTGTTTGCAGCCAACGGCGTCGAAGACCGGGTAACGCTCGTCCGCGAACGTTCGACGACCACCACGCTTCCCGAGCGGGGCACGCTGCTCGTGACCGAGACCATCGGAAACGATCCGCTGGACGAACAGCTCCTCGAGATTGTCGCGGACGCAAAGAAGCGCCTGCTGGTGCCCGGCGCCCGCATCGTCCCGTCGGCCATCGAGATCTACGGAATCGCGGTAGATATCCCGCGCACCGTTCTCGAGCGGCATGTGTTCACGAAGCGAAAGGTCGACGGCTACACCGAGGCCTACGGGATCGACTTCTCGCCGCTCGAGCAGCATCGACTCTCCTGCTCCGACCCCATCATGGTCGACAACCGTGACGTCGCGACCTGGCCGCTCTCAGCGCCATTTTTGCTCGCATCCATCGACCTGACAGGCCCCTTCGAGACGGTCCTCTCCTCGCAAGCCACGGTGAAACTCTCACGCGACACGCAGTACCTCGGAATTATGCTCGCGTTTCGGGCGACACTCGCACCCGGTATCGTGATTTCAACGTTGCCCGAGGATTTCGACCCCACCTGCCACTGGGCGCACGCGCTCTTCCCCGCGTTCGACTTGCCCGTCGCCAGCGGCGGCACGTCAATCGAGGTCGACTACAGCTATGACCGCGGATGCACGACGCTGCGCGTTGCGCAAACCACGTAGCGCGTAAAACGCGCCTGTTCGCGCCCCGCGGCCTCTTGCGCGTGCACGACGCCTCGAACGAGGCGCCCGCGTGCAGCGCGAGCGAAGCCATGACCCTCGCCGGGATGCAGCGAGGCACCCTCGAGACCGCGAACGATACGGGCGAGCCCAACGAGCCCGAGCCACTCCCTCGCGTCACGGACGCCGTCGTGCACGAGCGCGCTAACCTGCACGCGACCGAGCAGGTCCCTGCCCACGACGACCTCGCGCGCGAGCGGTTGTGCCGCTACCTCGCGCATTCTCGCTGGCGCGCCTCGCCCTGCGTCGCGACGGCCTCGTCGTTTATCGCATGAAAAAAGCCGCCCGCGGCCGGATAAAGCAGCGCGTGATGGCGCCCATCGAGTGTCTCGCGCGTCTGGCGGCCATGGTCCCTCCGCCGCGCTATCCGCGGCTTCGCCTGCACGGGGTGGTGGCGACGCGCCACGCAGGGCGAGCGCGCGTCGTGCCTAGGCCCCCCGAGGCGCATGCAAAGCGCACGAAGTCGTCGGAAAGAAAGAAGAACGCGAACTCCGTGGCGGACGCGGAAGCGGTGCCCGCGGAGCCCATCGAGCGGCCAGGGCCAGCCGCGCGGACCGAGGCGCGGGAAGGCGACGCGGCGCTCGTGGTGACCGCGGACGCACGCGAAAACCAGCACGTTTGTCGCGACGGGCGCGGCGACAGCCCTCGCGCCAAACATCCGCTCCCTCGCGCACGGGGAGCGACTTCTTCGCGATGAACTCTACGCGCCGCTCTCCCGTGTCGACGGGGCCCCCTCTTACGCCGCACCTTCCACGTCGACGTGAAACGTTGTACCGCCTGCGGAGGCCGCATGACCATCCGCGCCGTCCCGACCGACCCGACGGCCATCGCACAAAGGCTCGGCGCGCCCTGTCGCTCGCGCGACACGCCCGACGCGGCCTGAGCTCCGCACGACCGCGCGCCACACGTCGCGCCTTGGCCGCGTTTTGCCCCCCCTCGGCGTGACGCATCCCTACATCCACCCATAGCGGAATAGCGACCCGCAACGCTTCTTGCGCCGGCTCGGAGGCCCTCCCTTGAGAGCCACAGGCCGCTAACTCGGGCTACTCGCGGCGTCAGCAACGTGCTCGGCACCCCCGGCCCGCACGATGAAGACTCCTGCGCGGGCAAAGGCTTCATGCGCGATGCTCCGCGGGATTGGCTAGCCCATATTCCATAGTTCACCCAGGTCGAGCGCGACGGCATCAAACTGAATCGCGCGAATTTGTACGCTATGGGCGAAGACATCGTGCACCCGGTAGGTCGGACCGTCGAGCGCAAGAACCTCGAGAGACCGAGCAATCGGATCGACAAACCAGACGTATCCGACGCGCTCCCGCGCAGTGCTAGGCTCATGTCATGAGTACGGCGCGCCGGCTGCACTACAGCTATGAGGACTATCTCGCGTCGCTCGCGGTGAGCCCGTTGAAGCTCGAATTCTTCGATGGTGCGATCTTCGCGATGGCCGGCGGGACGTTGGCCCATGGACAGCTGGGCGCCGCCATGATCATGGCACTCGGGCGCGTGTTATCGAAGGGATGCCGCGTCGCCTCCTCGGACGTGAAAGTTCGCATCGAATCATCGAACCTCAGCACCTTCCCCGATGCTTCCGTCATCTGCGGTGATGCCAGGACGGCCGCCGTCGACGACAACGCGGTCGTCAATCCTTCGATCTTGGTGGAGGTGACCAGCCGCTCGACCGAAGACTACGACCGCGGCGACAAGCTGAGTCACTACAAGCAGTTGACTACTCTCGAAGCGGTGATCTTCGTTTCGCACCGCGCGCGGCGCATCACCGTCGTCGAGCGAACGAAGGATACGTGGACCGAGCGCGACTTTTGGGGCGGCGAAAGGGTTCTCATCGATGCCTCCGAAATCTCGTTCGCGGTCGACGACGTCTACGACGGCATCGTTCTCGACACGCGCTGAACCGAGCGTCCAACGAGGCTCGGCTATGCCACCTCTCCAAGACGCTCTTTCGCCCCGCGCGCCGCTCCCTTGCCGACCGTGGGCTGCTATTTGCTCACCAGGCAACCCACGTTGCTAGCGGATGACAGAAAGTCTCCGCGCGGAAGCGACAAGCAGCTCACCTCGAAACGTCCACACATGCTGGAGTTCCTCCGTCGTGCCCGTTGCCTCCTGGGTCCACACTCCGTCACCCGCACTGCGCGCGAGAAAACCCGCACACGTGTCGAGACGGGCGCGGTGACTGGCGGGGGCGAGCCTCAATGTGCACGTACATTTCCACCTCCTCTGCCTTGATGGCGTCTACGTCGAGGCCGAAGCCAAAGACGACACGCGGAGGTTCGAGCCGGCGCCCGCGTGCAGCGCGCGCGAAGCCATGACCCTCGCCGGGATTCAGCGAGGCACCCTCGAGACCGCGAACGATACGGGCGAGCCCAACGAGCCCGAGCCGCCCGAGCCACTCCCTCGCGTCACGGACGCCGTCGTGCAAGGGCGCTTTAACCTCCACGCGGGCGTGCGGGTCCCTGCCCACGCCGACCCCTGCCCAGAGCCCGACGTCACACGTTGCTTCGTCCACGGAATAGCGGAATCCCTACTCGATGGGCGCCAACGAAACCCGCTGAGTCGGGGTCATCGGTCATCCCTACGCTTTCGCGGTAAAACAGCGTTCCCTGGGCACTCGGACGCCAGAACATGCGACTATCGAGGTCGACTACAGCTACGACGGCGGATGGACGACGCTGCGCGTTGCGCAAACCGCGTCTGTTCGCGCCCCGCCATCAACCAAGGCGAACACGCGTGCCTTCGAGTGACGAAAGCTCGCGGGTGTGGGCCGCAAGTGCGACCATGCGACCGCGGGCAAGAAGCTCTGAAATCACGTCGACGACAAGCTCGATACCCGCCCTATCGAGATTCGCGTCGGGCTCGTCAAGCAAGTAAACCGCGGCGTCTTGGAGGAGCACTCGCGCCAACGCGAGTCGTTGTCGCTGCCCGGCCGACAATTCGCCGACGGAGACCTCGAGCACCTCGTTTTCGTTTTCGCGGCGATCGTTGCTTGTGCGCGAGAAAGGCTGGCTAAGCCCGACGCGTGTAAGCGCAGTCATCAGCGCGCTGTCCTCGGCGCCAGCGGCCGCGATGAGCATCGCGTCTCGCACCGTTACGTAGGATTCGCCCAGGTACGGGCGCTGCGGGAGGTAGGCGATTTTTTGCCGAAAGGAGCGGAGATCGAGCTGCTCAAAGGGGATTGCAGCAACAGTCAGAGTTCCGTGTTTGGGCAAGCGGAGGCCGAGCAAAAGGCGCAAAAGAGTGCTTTTCCCCGAACCGTTCGGACCCTCGACGATAAGCCTCGTGCCTGGAGTCCAATTGAACGAGACGTCTCGAAACGTCGGCGCGTGGTCATCAGCGTAGGCAAACGCAAGCTGCCGGGCTTCAATGGTGGCCGGCATCGGAGGCGGTGCGCTTCCCTCGCGCGCAAACTCGGGGCGAAGACGCACGGCAAGGACATCGAGGACCGGACGTACCATCGCGGAGACGCGGAGCACGTCGGACGTCCGCATCACGACTCCCAAGAGAACCGGAGCGGACGCCGCGAGGACCAGCGCTTGCCCGAGCACTTCGGCCCTGACGGCTTCGCGGTTCGAGGCATCGAAGAAGAACACGAGGAGTACGACCGCGATCCCGACGACCAGCGGAGCCCGCCCCAGCAAAGCCGCGCTCCACGAACCGCGATACGCCACGCGCCGATAGGCATGTATTGCGCATGCAATCGCACGGAGCGCGGTTGCATCGCCCCCACGGGAGACCAGCTCAAGGCGCCCATCCATCGCACTCGCGACGTGCTCCCCGACCGCCAATTGGGCATCCGCGACGAGGGACTGGGCGGTCGATGTTACGCGTCGGAGCAACCAAAGAGCAACGAAAACAGAGCTGGTCGCGACGGCTCCTACGGCGAGCGCGCGGAGTGAGAGCCTCATCGCCAGAAGCGGAACCACCGCGAAGAGAGCAAGCGCGCTCGCAACAAGCTCCGGAACGATCGTGCTCACGAGTGCGCGTGCGTGAAAGGCGGGCTCTACCAGCGCACGCGGCGTGTGATGACTCGACACGACAAGCACGTCACCTTCGATCAGGGAACGCGCGAGTGCGTATTGCAGATCGCATTCAGTTTGTACCCGTACGCGGTTGGAGGCGATACGAATAAGTGCGAGAGTGAGCATGGCGGCACCACCGACGGGAATCGCCGCACGAGAGTGGCTGTCAGCCAGCGCGACGACTGCGGCGAGAGTCAACACCTTGGCGCCAAGGAGAAGACTGACCAGAACAGCGAGGCCTGCGCGAAGCGAGAGGGACGTGGTCGCGTAAAGCGAAGAGATCGTACGGACCCACGCGAACGATGTTTGCGTGGCTCGTGGTAGCGACTGCACGGGCGTCCCTTTACCTTGCGCTATCGAGATCTGCTAGGTGTTGCACCATGTATTCGGTGTTGTCTTACGGTCGCATGGCGTGCGACGGCGTGCGTATCGACGCCTACGCGCGCGCCATTGCGCAAACCGTTCGCCCCGGCAGCGTCGTCATTGACCTTGGCAGCGGCACGGGGACCATGGCGATGCTTGCGCTGCGAGCGGGCGCAAAGCGCGTTTACGCCGTCGACTTGGATCCCGCAGTCTGGCTCGCACGAGATATCGCGCAGGAAAACGGTTACGCGGATCAACTTGTCGTACACCACGGCAGCTCGCTGGAGCTGAACTTGCCAGAGCCTGCGGACGTCGTCATTGCTGACTTGCGCGGCAGCTTTCCGCTTTTTCAACAACATCTTGCGGTGCTGAGAGACGCGCGCACGCGCCTGCTCAAGCCTGATGGCCTACTCGTCCCCAAAAAGGACCGCTTGTTCGTCGCCTTTGCCGAAGCGGACGCTTGCCGCCTGAACTTAGAGCCAGGCTGGACGAGCCTGGAGCGCCACGGCTTTTATGCGCAGAGTGCGCGGCAGGCGACGCTCAACGCCTCGTACACGGACCGCGACGCGCCCATCCGCGCGAACCACCTGGTGTCGGACGCGAAAGTCTGGGGCGAGATCGTTTATGGAGAGTCGTTCGAGCGCTCGATGAGCGCGACGGTCGACCTCACGTTCACCCGAAGTGGGACCGCAGATGTGCTTACCTTGTGGTTCGAGGCTACCCTTCACGAGGGCATTGTTTTCAGCAACGCGCCCGGTCACCAGCTTGTTTACGACCGCGTCGTCCTCCCGTTGCTCGCCCCTGTTCGCGTTGCGGCTGGCGATCGAGCTCGCGTCACGTTGCGCGCAGACGTCGAGGGCAACCAGTGGGCTTGGGAAACCACGATCGGAAGCGGCGCACGGGTGCGACAAGCCACATTTCTCGGTCTTCCAGCCTCGCCCGAATCGCTGGTTCGGCAATCGCTCACGGCGACGCCTCGGCGCTCTTTACGCGGTGACCGCGCGGCAAGGCTTCTCCCCTTGCTCGACGGTGAGCGAACCGTCGAAGAGCTCGTGAACGTCGCGGCAGCCGCCGAGCCGGAGCGAAATCGCGAGGAGCTCGTGGAGGAAGTGAAAACGCTCGTTCGCCACTACGGACGCTGAGCGCAAGCGGCGATGGCCTCGCGAGCGAGCGTGCACTCGTGGGCGGTGGGAGGCCGGCCACGACGAAGCACGAGTCTTTGCGAAAGGCCCGCTGTGAAGAGCGCGCGCATGAGGCATGACTTCATGCTCGCGGCGGCGACGAGACGGGTCGTCTCCAAGCGTCCCACAAAAGCCGGGCCGTACTTTTTCGCGACGACTCTATTTTGGCGCTGCGCCTCGACGTAGCTTGAAAGAAAACTTCGCTTCGTCACATCGACACGAATGACATAGAGCGGTTCGGCAACGACCTCGATGCGACTTGCGAATGTGCGGCACCACAAGTCACGATCTTCTGCGCGGGTAAGCGTTTCGTCGTAAGGATTCGCGAGGAACCAAGCGCGCCTTCCGAGCAACGTAGCGTGCGGTACGACGCCTTGAAGAAGTGCCGAGCGCCGCGTCGCCGGCAACGGCCCGCTTTCGACCACGGCGAAAGGGTGCGTTTCGGCGTCAACGAGAATTGCCCACGTTCCAACGGCATCGCACGAAGCGTCGGCGTCGAGAACCGCGAGCTGCAGTGCGAGACGCGAAGGGTGCATCATGTCGTCAGCGTCAAAGCGCGCAACAAGGGGCGTGCGCGCGCGACGGACGATCTCGTTCAAGCGCGCGGGAAGGTAGCGGCGCTCGCCATCCGCTATCAGCGTGATGCGCGGGTCGCTGAACGATCGCGCAATGGCAAGCGAGTCGTCGCGCGACCCGTCGTCGATGAGCATGAGCTCAAAGTCGCTGACCGACTGCGCAAGCACCGATCGAATCGCCGAGCCGAGCGTGCGGGCTTCGTCGAAAAAAGGTAGACCCACCGTGATGCGCGTCATCGCTCGCTTCCGAGCAGCCGCCTTGCGTGCGCCAACGAGGACGTTGTCGCGTAGCGCAGCGACGCCTCCGCCGCGTCGGTGAGCATCATCGTGTAGGCGAAGCGCGTTGCGGAGCTCAGCACGCGTTGACGCGGCTCAAAGAGCGTCTGGTAGAGGAGAGCGCGTCTTGCCGAAGAGAGCGTGCCCAGCGGGCGCACCCGCGCGGGCGCGACGTCAAAGACGGAGACGAGGAGCTCGCCCGCGAACGCGAGGACGCGAGAAAGGCCTACCTGGCGCGCTCTTTTTGCGGCTTCCGCCAGCGTTGGCTCTGCGAGCCGGTCGACCATGAGCCGCAAGTCGTAAAGCCAAGACAAACGCCCAAACCGGTGGGAAGCGGCGTGGACCGCGAGAAAGACGAACTCATCGGCCGGTGACGGTACACGCAGGGCACGAAACCCTAGAGCAGGTACACTTCGCTCGAGTAGCGCTTCCGAGCGGAGCGTGACTCCAAACCCACGGTGAGCGTGAAAGTGGAGCTCGAGATCAGGATAGCCCGGGCGTGCGAGATGAAGGTGATGATGCTCACGACGCGACCAGGCGATCTCGTCGGCGGAGTCGATAACGACAAATCCGACCCCCGCGAGAGCCTTCACGGTCACGTCGAGATCGCGCTCGTCGACCAGAATATCGATATCGCTTGTCCCGCGAGCCGACGGCCTAGCGTAATACCGGGATGCAAAAAGGGCGCCTTTCAACGCTACTGTCGGGCGCACGAGGCACGCGTCGATCGCATGAAGCGCGTTTAGATGCGCCTCATAATCCAACTCGCGCGCGACAGCGCTCAGGGCGCCGCGGTGCGATAGGTCAGCGTCAACTTCGCCGGCTGACGAACGCACGGCGTCCCACAGAATGCCCGCGACACCGTGTGCCTCAGCGACGAGAAACGTCTCGAGCAGGAGGCCCCCCGTCGACACTGCAAGAGGGGCATCGCTCAACCGGGCGGCTACGGAGCGAATATCGCGTAGCCGCACCGACTAGGCATTCAGTTGCGAAAGGCGCCGCAAGAAGTTCCCCAATACACTTCGGGCGACTTACATACGTACGGCTCGGTTTCGGGGCAAATACCGTTGTTGCACCAAATACTAAATTGGCAGGGTGCGCCTAAGGGACGAGCCGCTTTACACTTTTGCTGGCCGACGGGTATCGGTAAGCCGTCTGCGGGGCTGTACGTCTCACAGAAAGCGCTGTTCGTGGCTCCCGCGCGGTAGGAGCAAACTTCGTCGCTCCGATCCTTAGCCGTGACGTTCCCGCATGAACCTTCAAGGGGAACGAGAGCGGTACAGACGCCGGGACCCACACCGCCGTCGCTTGCCTGCTTGCAAAAGTTATCCGGCTTGCACTCAATGCTCTGAGTGCAATTACCACCGGGCTCGACGAGACCCACATAAACTCCGAAGCAAGCATCCCGAATGGCCTTGAATTCGGTACCCGGCAGATTGCAGCTCATCGCCTTGGCTTTCGCGAGACAAGAATCGCCGGCCTGTCGGTCAATCGCAATTTTGCCTTTCGTTTTCAGCGCGCTATCCGCATTCGATGACTCCCAACCCAAGGGCGTGTACTTGGCGATGCAGGCGGCTTGGTCGAACGTCCCACCATCGGCACCTCCGTCGGCCGGCGTGGAGTTTCCATAGCAACAGCGCGCGAGCGACTCGCAAAGTTGAGTCGCGAGCCGGACATCGAAGGAGAGCACGTCAAAGCCGCCGTCGGCCGAAGCGTCGGCCCCATCGACGCCCGCATCCGTCAATCCGCCATCCTCCGAGGCAGCTTCGACGGCCGCGTCTTTTTCTTTGCCCGAGTCCGCCCCAGGGCCCCCGTCAGGCGTGCTCGCGTCGAGACCAACCACCGTGTCGTCTCCCGTGCAAGCGACCAGCATTGCTGCGGTAACGCCCGCGAAGAGTGTGGCTCCGCCGAAGAGAGCGACGAGTCGAAATTGATTTCTCATTTAAGTTTCCTATTCGCCGTAACGGTAGCATCGCGCGTCCAAACGACCCGTGCCGTATGCAGCTATAGCCGCTTTTCGGCTTCCACTACAACCGCCAGCTCAAGGAGATGATATTTGCGTAGCTGTGCGACGAGGGCGCAGATGTCCCGCAGCGCCTCCGCGTGACTTACCTCGTAAAGGCATGTGAGCCGCCCTGCGATTGCCCCGAGCGGTTCACAAGATTCAAGGCCACGCCAGACTTCGCTCGCGATCGGGTCGAGTCCGAAATACTCGCCCTTCCCAAACTCGAGCAACACCATCTCGTGCCCGAACGCCCGCGCGTACACGCTCGAAGCAATGGTTACGAGTGAGGCTTCGTCAACGGTGTCGTTCATGGAGTTCTCGAGAGAGCGTTATCGGCGACGAAGCGCGCCGTTGCCGCAAGGAGGTCAAGCTTACGGGGTCGGTGGAATCGGAGCACGGGCGTTTGGTCGATCAGCTCAGCGAGCGCGTCAATGTCTCGTCGCGCCACGTGCGGCTCGTCGACAACAAACCGCGTTAGTTGCGAGAGCAGCGCGGCCACCGCGTCGCAGCCTGAAACCGCTTCGAGCCGTATCAAAGAGTCCTCACGCCCGTCAAAAGCGAGCGTCACGACGCGGGCGAGCGGTACGCGGTCAGCCGCACGTGGGCGCCGCTCGAAAGGCGCTTTGCCCTCGCGGAAAGGACCGCCAGCCGAGCGCCCCACGGCGCGCGCTGCAGGAACGTCGAGCCAGTGGCTTTCGTCGAGCGCCAAAACATCGAACGAGTCGCCACTGCGTACAATCACGACGGCGTCGTCGCCAAGGAGAGAAGCCCCTTCCCGTTCGCAGAGCGCCGCGGCGAGCGTGGACTTGCCATCCCCCGCGCCGCCGAGAAAGACAACCGCACGGCCACCTATCGCGATTGCGGAGGCATGAAGCGGGATGTCACCGCGCAAGTGGGCGAGCAGTAGCGGAAGGGCGCCCTGTTGCAACTTTGCGATGTCAACTGCAGCGGCCGATGCAGACGGCTGGAACTGAACGTCGGTACCGTCACGCCGTACGGAAAGCTTCGCAAGACCTGGCCACTCGGCGACCATGGACTCGGCGTCTCGACCGACGCGTGCCGTGACGATGTCGCCGTCGAACGATTCTGCGAGCCAAGACACCGTCACGACGCCCTCCCGCGGAGCCACGCCTCGACCGCAAGCGCAGCCCACAATTCTACCCAGCTTTCGCCGTGTTCAGGCTCTGCGACAAACCGTTCAAACGCCACGCGAAACGCGTCCGGCTCGACAAGCCCGAGCGACGCCAGCTCGCGCCCTGAGGCCAGTGGCCGAAGCGATTCAAGCCCTCCGGCTGCTTCGACCCATCGCCGCATAGCCGGTTCGAAACTCGCTTTGTCCATCCGATCGCGAAGCGAGCTCGGAAGCAGGTCATGCGCGGATGCGCGAAGCAAACCCCGCCACCGGTCACCAAAAAGCAGGTGCTCCGGGGCCATCGACGCGACAGCCGCGATGAGGTTGCGGTCCATATAGGGATACCAGAAGTCTAAACCTGACGCGTGCTCCTGCATCTGACGACCCGCAGCAACGATGGCTTGGTAGGCCGGGTCGGTCATCGCCACCAGGCGCTGCGCCGCGTTCATGGGCAAGCGGCTGAGGAAGCGACTTCGCAGTCGCCGCTTGTCCTCGAGGTAGGTCCGAACGATCGGGCCCGCCCATGGCACCATGCTCGTCGCTCCGTACCGAAACGTCCTCCAGGCACGCACCGCCGGGGGAAGCGCCCGACCCAAGAAAGGACGGACGACCCAGGACCAAGCCGGACTCGGAGGCCGGTTGAACCCGTTTAGCCGACGCGCTGTTCGTATGGCCGTCAGCGGGTGGCCGCGACGCGCGACGTTCACAAGGGCTGCAGGGTTCCCTCCGAAGAGCTCGTCTCCACCAGCCCCTGCGAGCATCCGCTCGGCTCCGTTGGCTTTCGCGCGGACCATCAGCTCAACCTCCATCGGCATCGTAGAGGACGTCGCAGGCGCACCGTCGACGCCTGACCGCATGAGAGCGATTCGTGGAGCCGCATCTTCCGGTCGCATACGGATAACCTCGCACCCAAGGTGCTTTTGAAGCGCGCTGAGATACGGGCGATCGTCGCCGGGTCCACCAAAGTCGAGGCATGCCGCGAACGCCGTTCCTCCCGTCCGCCTTGCCCACTGGACGGCGAGGCCGAGGAGTACCGAAGAATCAAGTCCGCCCCCCGTCATCACGGCCACGCGCCGAACGCCATCAAGGGCTACGTCTACGCTTCGCTCCAAAGCACGGCGGAGAAAGGCTGGTGACTCTTGCAGAGAAGGCAGCGATGAGGGCCACTCGAACCCGCGATCGGCGTAGAGCCGCGAGGTTACGCCGGCGTACAAGGTCATCTCGGGTCGGTTCTCGGTCCAGTAACTTACCCAGGCGGCAAGGCCCATCAAGTCTAGCGCGCTTCGAGGGCCTGCCACGTCGGAGAGCAGGTTCGATTCCTCGATTCCGCGTCGATAAGCAAGCCGTGTCGGGCCTCCCACTCCGGCGGGACCTTAGGGCTTTTTCGCGCCCGGCGTGCCATCCATTTGACCTCCAGACGGCGAACCTAACGTTAGGTCTCGTACGGAACCGAGGCTGCGAACATACGGCGGACTGTACGTGCGTCGCGGACTTACGGCGGTGGGAATCGCACGGGACTCGGGGGCGTTTGACGGCGGGTTGCTCTTGGGTTCAGGCGACATCAATTCCTCTTCGGCATAGTGGGTTGCGCGCCCGTGCCGACGCATTCACAAGGGTTCTATCTGACTTCCGCCGGAGCTTCAACTCAGCGCTGCGTTCCGTGCGCGGTATGCTCGGGTTTACTCGCCGGCGGAACGACAAAGACGTGCCGAGCCGAACGGTCCGCACGCGCGCTGACCTCGCGGTGAGACGGCCTACCTTCTCGTAAAGCACGGTAAAGGACGGAATGTCTCGCGCACTCGGACGTCTGCGTTAAAGGGGACGACAACAAGGTCCTTAGGAGAGAGCAAAGACACCATGCGTTCACACATTTTCGCCACGGTCATCGCCCTAGGTACGCTCCTCACGACAACGGCGTTCGCGGCGCCCTCGGATGCGCAGCCCCCAACAGGGACGGAGCACGCCGAGCGAGGCGAGAAACACGAAGGACACAGGCACTTCCCAATGCCGGCCGCAGACTTCAAGGCCAAGGTTGACAGGCACCGAGCCCGGGCGCGGGCCCGGATGGAAGAAGAAGCAGGAAAAGCCTCTGCGGACGAGGCCAAAGCGCTTCGTTCAACGTTTGAGGCGAACGCGCAAAAAGTCGATGCCGAGGTTGCGAAAGCCGTCGCCGATGGCACCGTTACGAAGGACGAAGCGAAAGCCGTTCGCGCCGTGAGCCCTCATCACGGCCGACACGCGCACGCTCGCGGCGGGGCGCACAGCGACCGCGGCCCCCACCGAAACGGTGTATGAGACGCGACGCGAACAAGGGCACTCTCGTCGGGCGCGTTGGGCTCGCGTTAGCGCCCGACGTCGACGCTGACTTTTGGGAACTCACTTCGTTCTAGCGCGCCCAAAAGCGGCACGACGACGCGCAGGGTAACTCGACCTGGAGCAAGCGGTGTGGACGGTGCGCGCGGATACCCGCGGCCCGTCCACCCGCGTTTAAGCGCCTCGGGTGCCCATCGCGTCTTCACGGCCTGCCATGCAAGCTTGACGTGTGCTGTCCCGCCCGGTGCGAGCGTGACCCGCGCAACCTTGCTGTCGCCCGAGGAAAACGCAGGCTCCTTCGGCGGTTTGGTGGACGGGTAATCGACGCGCTTGTCTTTGGCGTCGACCGCCTCGACCTCAAAGTTCGGCGCGGGCTCTCCGCTGAAGCTGAAGTAGAGCGGCAGCGGCTCGGAGGAGTTGTTTTTCATCGTAAGGGTGAGGTCGACCCGGCCCCCAGGCGCAACTAGTGGCCGGGCCGCGGTTACCCGAAGCTCGAGCTTGTCACGCAGAGCGGACGAGAGGTCGCGGGGCTTCGGAACGGTACCTGTCGTCACGCAGGAGGGGAGAACATCGTTCAGCGCGACGAAGTTTGAACCGGAGCAAGGCCCCTCCCCCTCCGCTCGCGCCGACGGCGTGCCGCTATTGGGCGTCGTCGTGCGAGTTCCGTCGTCCGGCTCCACGCTCGTGCGCGAAACGTTCGCGACCGTGCCGATGGGAGTCATTTCAAGGGGCAGGCGGGGCTCCGGCGGCGGCGCGCAGTTCGTCGACATCGCGGAGATTGTGAGGGTGGTGAGAACTGCGACGCGCATGGCCCAAACGAGCGCGCTCGGCCGAAGTCGCCGGGCCGAAGTCGTCATGACGATGAACCTTGGGCAAAGCGTGCTTTTTCGTAAAGGTTTTTCGTAAGCCGAAGTAAAAGCGGGCCGAATCGGCGGGACGGCGTCAGGGCTGTCGGCATCCTACGAACTGCGATGCGTGAAGGAAAGACTGCCAATGCTGAGCTTCGGAGTGCGGTCGGTGAATGTGACGTCAGCGTGGTTTGCCCTAGGTTCGTTCCCGTACGCGGTCGCGGGTGGGCTCCTTTCAGCGTTCGTCGTGTCGACACCTGCGTTCGCGCAGGCCGGCGCGGAGGCCAAGCCGGGACGTGAAAGCGGCAACGCCGTGACGTCGACGGGGGCCGTCACGGCCGACCAGGTTGGGCAGCGCGCCGCAGCGACCAGCTACCAGGCGAAAGCTGCCGAGCAGAATCTCACGGCCGCCGGTGCGCGCGTCGAGCAACAATGGGCGAACTACGTTCCTCGCCTCGGACTGGCGGCGCGATACACCCGCTTGAGCGACTTTGTGCCGCCCGCACTCGGGGGGAGCGGGAGTCTCGTCGTGACGAGCGAGCCGCCGGGCACGCTCAATCCCACCCCGACGTTCGCGTCTCCGGGATTTAGTTTTCCACTCGTTCTCGACAACTTTCTCACGCAAGCCACGATCGCGGTGCCGATCAGCGACTACTTTCTCCGTATCGGGAAGGCGTATTCGGCGTCGACGATGTCCGAAGATGCGGCGCGGTTCGACGTCGTGGCCGCGCGAGCGAAGTCGTACGCCGACGGGAAAATTGCGTACTACACATGGCTTCGCGCTCGCGGAGCCGTGGGCGTGGCGGACCAGTCGCTCGCGGTGGCTCGTGCTCACTTGAAAGACGCTGAGAATCAATTCGCGGTTGGCAACGCGTCAAAGGCTGACGTGCTCCGCGCGCAAACGCAGGTCGCGGCTGCCGAGCTCGCCTTCGAACGCGCGAAAAGCGGGGCCGCACTGACCGAGCGGCAGGTTCGGGTCGCGATGCACCTCAAAGGCGAGGAGCCGCTCACGCCAGCCGAGAGGCTCGATGGCCAGGTCCCGCAGGCGCCTGTAAACTTGGTAGCGCTCGTGACCGAGGCGCAGCAGCAACGCCCCGAGATCAAGAGTATCGACAAAAACGCCGACGCCGCCCGAAGGCTCGCGGATGCGCAACGCGCCGGAAAATATCCCGTGCTTTCGGGATTCGGCGACGTCACGTACGCCAACCCAAACCAGCGCCGAGTGCCACAGCAGAGCGAATGGTTTCCGACGTGGTCCGTGGGCGCACAGGTAACCTGGTCACCGAACGACGTCCTCGCCGCGGGCGCGGCGGGCGCGGACGCCGACGCACGATCTGCCGCACTCGACGCGCAAAAAGAAGCCACGCGGGATGGCATCGAGCTCGAGGTCACGCAGGCGTATCAGGGCATCGTCGAAGGTGACGCGGCGATCCTTTCGACCCAGCGCCAGCTGGAGAGCTCCGTCGAAGGGTACCGCGTCGCTCGGGAGCTCTTCACGAACGGTCGGGGTACGGCGACGACGCTCATTGATGCAGAAATTGTCCTCGCGCAAACGCGGTTTGAGCACCTCAATGCGCGCGTCGACGCACGCATTGCCCGGATTCGCCTCGAACACGCCGTGGGCCGTGACACAAAGACGCCGAGCCCTTGAACGCGCGGCGAAGGCATCGGGACGTGCCTTTGCCTATTGGAGGAGCAACGAAGACGCGGGGCATAGGAGTCGAAGCGGCCCTGTCTGAAGCAGACGAACGCCTCCCGAAGCGGCAACGAAAAGGTCCGCTGGCGCGCCTTTTTTTGCCGTTTCGGGGACTTTTTCGCACGTCGCCCACGGTCTTGCTTCTTCCGAAGAAAGCACGCCGACGGCCACCCACGCGCACGCGACAGCCCCCGTTGGAACACCGAGATCCTTAGCGGCACCGAGGGAATCAAACGCGAGACGATGAAACGTCTCGCCGCCGTCCATCCGCTCGCTCACGAGTGTCCAGTAAAGCCGTAGTGCGTTATCCCACCCAATTCCACATGGGATATTGACACGATACCGTTCCGATGGATCCTCGAATACGTGAGCGGACAAGCCTCCGTGGGTCATGAGATAAAAGGCATGATTGGTAATGCCTGCCATCCGGTGCACCTCCGCCTCGCACTTTCCTTCAGCGACCTCTGCCATGAAGTCGCAGTGCACAGGTCCGTCTGGCTCGATGAGACTTCGTTGCTTCGGATAGGCAAGGCTTCGCCACGGGTGACCGAGGGCATTGTCGTCCTCGGAAAAGAGGAAATCCGTCCGTTCGTCCGGAGATGTACGATGACTTACAAAGGCTGCAAACACGTCAGACATGCTCTCGTCGATAGCTCCAGGTTGGAGTTCCGCGCTGCGAGTTTTTCGCCACGTTGCGGCGCTCACGCCATGACCGACCTCGTGAGCGACAGTTTCGAGTGAAGCTGCAATTGGGTAGTATCCTTGACCTGCCTGTCCGGAAGGATTCGTGTCGCTGTAGAACATCTGATGGTCATCAATCGACCACATGGCGCCCGTGGGTACGTCGCGTGCGGAGACGTTGACGATGCTTACGAGCGGAGAGCCCTTCCCGTCGTGGGAAAGATAAGGTTTCCCGCCCCGTTCGAGAGAGGCGTAAAACTTCGCAACGACGGAGGCATTCGCTTGAGCATCAATGGCTACCCCCAATGGCTTGATGCCGTCGAGCCAAGGCGTGAGCGCGCCGCGGGAGGTCGTCGCGATCGGAAGTAATTCTGCTGGGTTCGTCGCATACGAAAGAGCACGGGTTTCAATGTTTACGAGCGTACCGCCGAGGTCGAGCGATCCAGACAATTCGGCGGGTGCCACGGAGGCACTCACGGGAAACGAGCGGAGAGGGAGCGTTGCGTTTTTCTCGAACTTGTCGAACGGCGGATAATGCTTGGCGCCGTGGCCTCCCGCAAGGTGCGCGCTTTCGGCGCCCGAGCTATTGGACCACGACGCGAGGACATCCGCCGTAACGGCATCGAGACGATAGCTCGTGCCGGGCGCGAATCGATTCGCGGGGCGGACCGTCACTGCATAGGCGAGGCGGGCTTTTTCTGCTGTTGGTATGTAAACGAGGGTTGGCAACACCTGGACGGTCTTCGCATCGAGGTCCGAGGGCGACATGCGTTCGTAAGCGTCGAGTGCAGCCTTCCGGGCAGCTTCTGGCGTGAGCGTCGCAACCGCGGCATCGACGCTTTGAACATAGTGGCCGGACATGGCGGTCACGCGTTCGCTCTTGTCTAAGTGAAGAGTCCAAAAGCCATTTTCGATGACGACGCCGAAAGCGGTCTGCTGAAGGCGCACGACCTTTCGTCCGTCAGCGGAGGCAAGCTCTTCTTGGAGCACGTAGTCATCCTTCGCGCTTCGCATCCTGAGCGCGGGTCCAACGCTTTCGAGAAATGACACCGCTCGCTCGGCAAGCGAGCCGCCATTAGGAAGCGAGACCGGCTGCGAAGGCTGGGCAAAGCTTGGCGGGTCCGCGTCGACAATCCATGAAACCTTCGTGAGCGCCTCAAGGTTCGCGGACGGCCCTCCCGCGCCAACCAATGCCTCGTCGTGGCCGCACCCAGCCGACGCAACCGGCAGCCAAGCAACGCTAGCCGTGGCGACCGCCACAACAAGCTGCCGACAAACCAGATCGTGTCGCCTAAACGAGCGAAGGGCTCGCGAACGGTCTGGCGCATTCGGCATGACTGGCGGCATGAGAGGCGTTGGGCAAAGCTCGTGCCGATTCGCTCGTACTGGAAAATTTTCGCACGACTCAACGTGCCTTTCGTCGGAAGCGACCGGTCGATCCGTAGGCGTAGGTGGGCCGAGTTGACGCGAGGCGGAACTACGCATTCCGGTCCGGAACCACGCGTTCCGCGCTACGAAGCCGACCGCACGTTTCGGCTCCGAACGGTTCCGGCTTCGCTCATGTGCGCTCCAAGCGGCTAAGCGCCAAGCGGCGCGAACAACACATCGACGTCGTTCTCCGATAGGACGCTTGCAGCGGCGCCTTGACCGAGAATCGCGTCCGCCATGTGACGCTTGCTCCGCTGGAGGCCGAGGATGCGTTCCTCGACGCTCCCCGCGGCGAACAGGTGATACGACATGACGGGCTTTTTTTGACCAATGCGGTACGCGCGGTCTGTCGCTTGCGCCTGAACCGCGGGGTTCCACCAGGGGTCATAGTGAATGACGACGTCGGCGCTCGTCAGCGTGAGCCCGGTACCGCCCGCCTTCAGACTAATAAGAAAGACTTGTGCTTTGCCACCTTCGAACTTATCGACGGCGGCGGCGCGGTCTACCGTCGCGCCCGTCAACTCCGAATAGATGATTTTCCTCTGCTTGAGGCCCGCAGCGAGAAGACCCAGCATGGTCGTGAACTGCGAAAAGACCAGTACCCGATGGCCCCCCGCGAGCTGGGTTTCGAGGAGCTCGAAGAACATGTCGTACTTGGCAGTCTCGCGGATCGTGCCCGCCGATCCCATGCGCACGAGGCGCGGATCACAGCACACCTGACGAAGCTTCGTAAGCGCCCCCAAGATCGGAATCGTCGACGCGGCCAAACCCTTTTTACGAATCAATTGGCGGACTTCAGCGTGCGCCGCCACGCGAATGCTCTCGTAAAGGTCGCGCTGCGGTCCGCGAAGCTCGATCGGCCGCATCACCTCCGTCTTCGGCGGTAACTCTTTGGCCACGTCGCGCTTCATACGCCTAAGAATGTAAGGTGCCACGAGATCGCGAAGCGCAAGCAAACGCTCCTCATTGCGCCCTTTCTCAATCGGGACACGATAGAAACGTCCGAAGTGAAGTTCGTCGCCCAAGAGTCCGGGGTTTACAAAGTCGAGGAGCGCCCAGAGTTCTCCGAGATGATTTTCGACAGGAGTACCCGACAGGCAGAGCCGATGCTCCGCGTCAATCGCGCGCGCGGACACGTGCGCCTTGCTGCGCATATTCTTGATGGTCTGCGCCTCGTCGAGAATGACCATGTGGTACGCGATTTTCGCAATGGTCTCCTCATCACGACAGAGGATCGGATAGCTCGTGATGACCACGTCGGCTGTCGCGGCGTTCCCCCATTTGCGCTCTGCGCCGTGAAAGGTATGCACGCGCATTGCGGGTGCGAACTTCTTGATCTCGCGCTCCCAAATGAGAATGAGCGAGGTCGGCGCAACGATAAGCGCGGGGCGGTCGAGACGACCTTCCTCTTTCTCAGTCAAAAGGTGGGCTATCGTTTGAAGCGTCTTACCGAGCCCCATGTCGTCGGCAAGCACTCCGCCGACGCCGCGCGCACGAAGGTTTTGTAGCCACGTAAGGCCCTCGACCTGATACGGGCGGAGGGTCGCCTGGAGCCCAGTCGGCGTCCGAGCTTCACCTCTCTTTGATGCGACGAGTTGCGCTGCCCACGCACGAGCGCGGCCATCGCCTCCCATGTGAAGCGAAGCGCCATCCGCCGCGAACGCCTCCTCGAGCGACAAAAGAGCGGCGGCGCGCACTTGAGGGAATTCGATGCGCCCCTTTGCGGCGGTCTGTCCCTCCCAGAGCTCTGCGAGCACGCGGAGCATCGCCCGCGCGCGTTCAACAGGAACGGGAAGAAACAAGCCGTCACCCACGGGGAGTGCGAGACACTTTTTTGCGCTTTGCTCGAGGTCGCTGAATCCTTTGCTGTTCGAGCGTTCGATGAGCTCGATGAGCGCTGGCAACATATTCACGCGTCGACCGTCGAGATCTACGCCGAGTTCGAGACCGAACCAATCTGGACGCGGAGTCGTTTCACCCTCGCGCGACACGCTTTCTACGTTGGCGTACCACGCCGGATCACTATCGACGATTCGGAAAGGGTAATCGGCGTCGATGTCTATCACCCAACCCAAGGCTCGCAACTGGGGGACGACGTAAGCGCTGAAGGCGCAAAAGTCGTGGAGGTTTCCCTCGCACCGAACCGCGTAGTCGGCATGGCGAGACGTCGCCCAATCGTCGAGGCAGTCGAGGGGCACGGCGCCAAAACTCTCGAGAAACCGGCGGGCCGTTCGCTCACCCGCGACGTCACGAAGTTCGGACTGGCTGTCGTCCTCCAGTCCGTCGGCGTCAGAAGCGAGGTAACGAATACCCTCGTATTCGAACGAGAGCTCGAGCAGGGGAACCTTCTGAGTGTCGAATACCGACCCCAGCCCCTCCGTCCTGTGGATGACGACGTCATCCGCGAAGACTCGAATGCACGGCACGCAAGCAAAGCTGGAGAAGACCGAATGCGCGACGGCTTCCGCAGCATGAGCGAAACTCGCCGAAGCGCCGAACTGCCGCCGAGACGGGCCAAGGGCTATGCCTTCCGCCGTACCCGCGATTGCCGGCACCGGGACGCGAACCTCTCGGACGGGTCGGTGCCGAGCCGCGCGCTCCCAGAGTTCGGGTGCGGGCTCAGATCGGCCGCGCGCGGCGCTCTCGGCTGCCGCGAAAACTTCGTGAATAGACCGCACAACATCCTATAGATCACAACCGATCAGAGATGTCGACCAAGTTGCGTTTGCGGAATGCACACAACTTATTTGCCAACGCCCTCAACTTATCCCTCGCAGGTCACAGGTTCACCACGACTGGGGTGAATGGTCGAAAGGCGCACGCCAACGGTCGCCGGGGCCGAGCGGCGAATGCAATCCGCAGCGGGTCTCGCGCGTCTCACTGGCATGCCTTTCGTAACGCCTCCCGTGACGTCAGAGGGACCTGGCCAAGCGTCTCCCTACCGCTCCTCTGCCTTTCCAATGGCGCCACCCAAGCGCCCGACGTGGCCGAGACCCGTGGCTTTGAGGCTGAAGGAGCTCGCTGGCCTTGGCGCCCTAGTCGCCGCCTGCGATCTCGCCGTTTGGAGCGACGAAGGCATCACCTTAGGCGGTTTTGGCATGGCGTTTCTCCTCCTCTCCCTTCCGGCGACGCTTGTTCTCGCGGCAGGCCACGTTCGAAAGTCCGCTCGCGTCATGGCGATGGCCTTTCTCCTTTTCATCGTGGCCTGCAGGTGTGTCTACGAACCCCTGCCAGGAAGCGTCGTCGGAGGGCTAGGCTTGCTCGGTACGTTTGCACTCGCGCTTCGCACGCGGCGGACGTTCCTTCCTGAGGTAGTCGTCTCTGCCCTTTCGAGCCTCCGCAGGCTTCCTTCACGCGTCGGCGCCGCGCTTCGCGGGATGGAGAAGGCGACACGCCGCACACGCGTCGGGCACGTAGCGATGGCTCCCTTGGTGATCCCGGCAGCACTATGCATCGGTTTTGTGTCAGTTTTCGCGCTCGCCAACCCGGTGGTCGCTCATGCGCTCGATACGGGGTGGAAGGCTGTCGCAAGCGTTTTGGGTTTCCCGTCGCTCCTGCGCGTAGCCGTTTGGTGCGTCGCGTTCGCCGTGGCGTGCGCCTTACTTCGCCCCGCCCCCTATGTGGCGAAGGACCGCGAGGCTGCGGTCGAGGGAGAAGCGAGCTCGCTCGTATCCATCCTCGTTGCGCGCAATACGCTCGCGGCACTGAACGTACTCTTCTTCTTCTACAACGCGCTCGACGCGGCCTACCTGTTGGCCGGGGCTCCCCCAACGGGCATGCGCACTCAGCAGTACGCGCATCAAGGGGCGTTTTGGCTGACCATAGCCCGACGCCCGCTCCGGAGCGAGGGCGCGGCGAGGACGACCACTAAAACATGAGCGGCGCGGCGCGACGTCAAAGTGCGTTGAAAAATCCCCACGAGACGGCGGCCGCCTGGTCCCAAATCGGTGTGTGACCAAAACCGGGGGCGACGCAGTAAACGACGGGCTTGCCAGCAGGGCAGCTGTCGTGGCGCTGACAAGGAGCGGGTGTGGTCGCGCTCCTCTGAGAGCGACTGCAGCCGTTCGTTAGCGCCCAGAATTGTGCGCTGTATTCTGTTCCATGGATCATATCGAATTGACCTTCAGTGGCGAGTACCGGCAAACCAAGGATGCCGGCGCAGACAGGAAAGTCAATGCCCTCCGTCGGCGCTTTCGGCGCATCTGGGGCACCGGATGCGTGAACCGCCATGGCCTTGAAGACGCCGGGTTTACGGCACGCGATCTCGTTTAGCATAAACCCTCCTTTGCTGTAGCCAAAGCCCCATACCTTCGCGCCATCGATTGAGAACTTGGCTTTGACGGCGTCGATGACGGCTTGCGAAAGCAACTGATCTGAATTTTGATCGTAGGCCGTACCCAAGTCGACGGCGCCTGTCGGATACGCGACGATCGCGTCGTCACCCGCAAGGTCGTCGAATCCGAGTGCCGCGCGAAACCCGGGGCCCGTGTCGCCGTCGCCGTGAAGCGCTACGATGAGCGGGTATTTGCGCCCGGCGTCATACGTTTTAGGCACGGCGAGAACGTAGCGGCGCGTGGTGCCAAGGACGTCGACTGTCTCGTCCGTCGCGTTCACTTTGGACGATTTTTGTGGCGTTGGCTGTTCGATCCGCGCGCCGTCGGGCGCGACGACCGCGCCATCCGCTAACACTTTGCCGGCGTCCGCGACCGCTCGGGTGTCATCGTCGCCCCCACATGCGAACACACCGAGCACCACGAAGGTCGCCGCGAGCGCAGAACCAAGAACAAAGGAAGAACGCATTGCGCCCTAGTCTAGGCGACGGTGGGGTGTGGTGCACGCGGTCGTCAGTGCCCGAGCCAACGATCGACTCAGGCCTAGCGCGGAGCGGAATCCTCGGGTAAACGGCTCGGGATGTCGACGGGAGGCACCTGGGTCACCTTCGGAGTGGTTCTCGCGTCCGTCGTGAGCGCGTGCGCATCCCGTCCGCTGCGGAGCAGCGACCCTTCTTCTCGCCTCGCGGGTAGCGGGCAAAACGCGGGCTTCGAGCGAGCAAGCGAAGGCGAACTGACCGCTGTGAGAGCAGGCACCGCGCCCATCGACACGATCGACGCGGCCGACGCGGCAAAGACCGCAGGCGTAGAAAGCGACGCGCAAGACCCTCCGCGGTCCCTTCCCTGCCCGCCCGATATGGTCGTCGTCGAAACCGCAGCGCTGCCGCTGCGCCGTTTTTGCGTCGATGCCTACGAAGCCTCGCTTATCGAGACTCTGGCGGACGGATCCGAGCAACCCTTTCCGCACTATCTGCCTGTCGACGGGCACGATGTGCGCGCGGTGAGCGAAGCCCACACGTTTCCTCAAGGGTATATCAGCGAAGTCCAAGCCCAGGACGCCTGCGCCGCATCGAGTAAGAGACTCTGCACGTTGGAGGAGTGGAGATCCGCGTGCGTGGGGCCTTCGCATACGACCTTTCCTTACGGTGACGCGCGGCGGCCTGGCGCGTGCCACGATACGGGCAAAAGTGCAGTGCTCGCCGTGTTCGGGGCAAAGGCCGTCGCCGCTTCGACGCCTTTCGTCGCTTCGCGACCACGCGTCGCTTCGCGAACAGCACGCGTCTCGAGTGCCCATGCGAAAGCGAGCGCGGCGCCCGCGGGCAAGCGAGTCCACGTGACCGAAGGTCGTGCGGCACAAACGTCGAAGCTCCGTGCAACCGCGGCCACGGGCTCAAAGCAGGCGAAACCCTCGCTCGCTCGCGCGAAGCCCGCGGCTCAACGAACGCCCGGGAAGCGCAGCGCGAGACCCGCGAACGTCGATCCCGGGGTGTGGGCACGCCTGAATGAACCAGGGCTAGGTCAGGTCGAGGGCGCGCTTTCGAAGACGGGTGAACACAACGCGTGCGTCAACGACTTCGGCGTCTACGACATGGTCGGAAACCTCCATGAGTGGGTGGCAACCGACGCCGCAGCCGCGCACGGGACGTTCGCGGGTGGGTATTATCTCGACACCACTTTGAACGGCGACGGCTGCAACTACAAGACCGTCGCGCACGCCCACGACTATCATGACTACTCAACAGGGTTTCGGTGTTGCGCTGAGGCCGCTCCAAAACGACCGTAGCTTCCGCACGTCGCGCGGAACGAAAGCGCGCTCTCGACATGATTAGGGCTTCGAAGAACGAAGTGTTCGCTATCGCCGGTCGCGAGGTGACGATCACCCACCCGGACAAGGTTTACTTTCCCGCCGCGGGGTACACGAAGCGAGACGTACTTCTCTACTATATGGCAGTGTCCGAGGGGGCCCTTCGAGGCGTCGCAAGGCGGCCCATGGCGCTCAAGCGATTCGTCAACGGGACGGGAGAGCCACCGTTTTTTCAAAAGCGTGCACCCGAGACGCGGCCGCCTTGGGTCGAGACGGTCACCCTTGCGTTTCCATCCGGGCGCACGGCAGACGAAATCGTGGTGAGTGACGCCGCTCAGTTGGCGTGGATCGTCAACCTCGGGTGCGTGGATTTAAATCCACACGCCATCCGGACGGACGACCTGGATCACCCGGATGAACTTCGCATTGACCTCGACCCGCAGCCTGGGATCGCGTGGTCGCAAATCCGCGACGTAGCCGCTGTCACGCGTGAGGTGCTCGAGGAGGTAGGACTCGTGGGATGGCCTAAAACAAGCGGTTCACGTGGAATTCACGTTTACGCGCGCATCGAGCCGACGTTTGGTTTCGACGCGGTCCGGAAGGCGGCGCTCACCGTCGCGCGCGAAGTCGAGCGACGAGCTCCAACGCTCGCGACGAGCAAGTGGTGGAAAGAAGAGCGCCACGGCGTATTCCTTGATTACAATCAGAATGCCAAAGATAGAACCGTCGCGAGTGCCTATTCCGTGCGTCCTACGGCGGATGCACGAGTCTCGATGCCGCTGACTTGGGACGACCTCGCAAGGTGTGACCCCGCCGACTTTACTCTCAAGACCGTGCCGGCCATGGTCGCTTCGAGGGGCGATGCCCACGCTTTGATTGGGCACTCCGTCGGCTCCTTAATTCGGCTCCTCGACGTTGCCGCAGAACACGAACGAGACGGGTTGCTCGATGCGCCTTGGCCTCCGCACTACGCGAAAAGCACGAACGAACCAAAGCGCGTTTCTCCTTCCCGCGCGAAGGCGAGCGCAAAAGCCGCGGCCTCGCCGCGCGAAAAGGCGCCACTTGTGATCGTCGCAAAGTCAGCGTCGAAGACCGACGCGCTCGACGGCCTCGAGCGGTGGAAGGAGCGACATCCGGAAGCGACCCTGAGGCTTGGTGCGGATGACGTGCTTGTCGACACGATGCGAGGACGCTCTTCTCCCTGGTACCGAATCCGGGTCAACTTGCGGCATGTGCCAGAGGCGGCCCGCCCGCCTTCCGAACCGCCAGATCCCGATGCCGAACCGCGTTGATCCGCGTTAAACAATAGCAATCCGCGCTAAACGAGAGCAAAACAGTCATTCGAGAAAGAGGAAACTCGCGGGCTCGGCACGCGCTAACGGTTTGCCGTCGCGTCACCGAAGATCGCGGCCAGCTCATAAGGAGCGCTTACTTCGAGTTGGTCGTAGCGACAGGCGGGCGGCGATTTGTCGGGGCGCCAACGCTTGAAGTGAGTCGCGTGACGAAATCGAGTCCCCTGCAGATGGTCGTAAGCGACCTCCGCAACGAGCTCCAAGCGGAGCGGCTGCCACGAGAGGTCCTTCCCTCGGTTCCAGCGGCTCTCGCCACCAGGCACGCGTGTCTCGCCGCCATGGGCTACCACGCCGGCCGCGAGCGCGTTCGACGTCGTCACCCAGGGATGAGACGCCTTCGCATCCGTGCAAAGGGGCTCGAGCAGCTTCGCGAGCGCCGCTCGGTCCTCGCGCTTGAACGCAGACGCAACCCCGACGTGCTGGAGCACCCCTTCGCGGTCATAAAGACCGAGGAGCAAGGACCCAACAAGCTCGCCGGGGGCGTCTTTGTACCATCGGAAGCCAGCGACCACGCAGTCGGCGGTACGCGCGTGCTTGATCTTCAGCATCGCGCGCTTTCCAGGCATGTACGCGAGTCCGCGCGGCTTCGCGATGACACCGTCGAGGCCTGCGCCCTCGAAGCGCTTGAACCAGTCTTCGGCTACAGCCGCGTCGCGAGTGATCGGAGTGAGGTGAACTGGGGGTCTCGCATCGCGGAGCGCAACTTCGAGTTTTTCACGACGCTCGGCTTGGGGGCGTTCGCGGAGATCCGTGTCGCCAAGCGCTAGCAAATCCCAGGCGACGAAGGACGCAGGCGTCTCCTTCGCGAGCGATGCCACACGGCTTGCAGCAGGATGAATGCGCAGGAGCAGCGCGTCAAAGTCGAGAACGCCGCCGTTCGCGATGACGATCTCGCCGTCGAGCACGCACGCGTCAGGAAGTGACGCACGAAGCGACACTGCGAGCTCGGGAAAGTAACGGCCGAGCGGCTTTAGTTCCCGACTTTGCAGATAGACATCGTCACCATCTTTGAAAACGATAGCGCGAAAGCCATCCCACTTAGGCTCGTAGTTCCAAGAATCATCCAAGGGAATCAAAGCGGCGAGTTTGGCGAGCATTGGCTCAACAGGCGGACGGAACGGCAGCGTCATAGCTTAAAGAACCCTTTAATTTGGCTAATCAGGCGGAGAGAACGGTCCTGCAGCGGCTCCACCATCGTTTCGCGAGAGGCCGCTGCGATTTCGAGCTCGGCTTGCCGCTGAAGCAGTAATTCGCTTATCTTCTCGACCACCCCGGCGTTGGAGGCCAGCGTGGCCTGAAACGCCTCGTGACTCACGACGAGGAGCTCGCACTCCGTGGCCGCGCGCACGGTCGCCTTCCGCTGCTCTCCGGTCATCAGGCCCATCTCGCCGAAAAACTTACCCGAACCGAGCCGAGCAATTTCGCGTGCGGTGCGATCGTCGCGCGGCAACTCGACGATCACCTCACCGCGGTCGATAATGTAGAGTTCTCCGGCCGCGTCACCGTGAGCCACAATCACCTCCGAGGGCGCGTAAAGGCGAACCGCTGCCGCCGCTGCAAGCGAGCGATGCGCAGCCGCGGGAAGCACGTCGAGAAAGTCGACGCACCGCAGCACGGCATCGCGACGTGAGAGCTCCCGTTCGAGGGACAAGCCCTCGCTCTCCTCGGAGACCGCGTGAAGGTGCACAGTCCGCTGGGGAAACGGAATCTCGAGTTTCGCGCGTTGAAGGGCATACCACACCCGATCACGAACATACCCGTCGACGCGCTCGCGAATGGCGTAGTCATCAATAAAGAAGAAAACGGCATATTCGATGCCGCTATCGGCAAAGTTGCGCGTCTGAACGAACGGTGCGGGCTCGGCAAGAACACCGCTCGTCCCGCGGAGCGCCGAAAGAATTGCGTCGTGAACACGCTTGGGCGAAGCGCTGTAGGAGGCTTGTACGGTCACGTGACGGCGGGAAAGATTCGACGGCTGGGAATAGTTACGAATAGGCGCTTTCGCTAAAAGCGAATTAGGCACGATCACGTCAACCAGATCATTCGTCCTTACAGATGTCGCGCGCCAGTTGACCTCCGTGACCTGCCCGACCTGCCGCGCATCGCTGTCGAATTGAATCCAGTCACCCACCTGGAACGGCCGCTGCATCTGGAGCGCAAGGCCACTCACCATGTTGCCGAGCGTGTCTTGAAGCGCGAGGCCGATAACGGCGGTAAGAAGGGCTGAGGTCGTGAGAATCGACCCAGGCTCGACTCCCACGGCGCGCAGCGTGAGGAGCAAGACCACGACGTAGACAACCGCCTGCATGACGTCGCGAAAGATCCGCGGCGGCGCGCGATGCGTTTTGCGACCGAAGATGACGTCGACCGCGAGCAGGACGAGGCTTCGGCCGCACGAGGCCAACAGGAAGAACGTGTAAAGAAACGACAGGACCCGCGCGACGTTCGCATTCGACGCGAGCGCGGCAGCCAACGCACCAAAAAGGCCGGCAAGAAGCAGGTACGCGACGGGTAGGCGCGTACGCCCTTTTTCAGCGGAGGGAAGCAGCCACTGTGCGAGCCCGAGGAGCGCCACGGCTGTCGCTATGCCCGCGACGTCGACGGAGCGATCGCTACCTAAGCTGAGTGTTTCCACGGGCATCGAAGCCTACCATGTTCGCCACGGCATCTACCGGCGTGCTGCCACTAGGCCTAACGCCTTTCTCATCGCGGCGCTGGCGTCTCCGAGGAACCACACGACAAGTTCTTTCATTTTATCGCGCGGCGAGAGATCGCTCGGAGACTGCGCATCGAAAGCCATGGCCGTTCGCGCGGCCTCGAGGTCACCTGCCAGCAGTAGTCCCGCGCGCGCGGCGGAGACATCAGCCAGTTGAGACCATCGAGGGATATCGAGTTTTCCGCCATATCCCATCGCAAGGTTTACCGCCGCCGAGAGTCGCGCGATGCTCTGCGGGTCGAGTCGCTCTTTGATAGGCTGGTCGCGGGGTAGTGCCTTATCCATCGCGATGCGCGCCGCGACTCGGGCCAGCGCCTTGAGCTCGGTCAGCGACGGACAAAGGGCCCGGGCGAGAAGCGGCTTCGACATCTCGAACACACGTTTGCCAATGAGAAATGCGACGACCTCCTTTGCAATCCCTCCGAACGCCGGCGGGTGCGCGAGAAGCGACGGCGGTTTCGTCGCCGCAACGACCAGCGCCGGGCCCGCACCCCGACGTTGAAATACGCGAGGGGACGGCATTCCGAGACTAAGCCCCGCGCGCCCGATGCTCTGCGCGAGCCATTCGTGGGATTTCAGCGCCGCCCCCGGGTAAGAGAGACGCTCGCGAAGCGGGACACGGGCGATGAGGAGGTCCGCGACCGCAGGCGCCATGACCTCGAAGAGTTCGGTGATCGCCGGATCGAGCTCTTCGTGAAGGAGCGCGCGGTACCCGTCCGGCCCCAAATCGAACTCAAGTTCCAGGATGGACCGCGCGGGGTGCAAGGCGCGGAACTCGTGCGCCACGGGATGCACGATACCCAAAAAGTGCATCGCGGAAGCCACACAGAAAGCGCGATCACTTTCGCCTTGCGCGGTGAGCAGCGCAAAGAGTGCCGGATACGGCGTAGGCTCGAGCGGGTCGCGCAGAATGCGCTCCAACGTCGCAGCGATGGCTCCCTCCCCCTGTCCTGTACGCGACAAAAGCTCGCGCAGGATAACTTGCCCTTCCTCGTCGTCGGGCCTTAGGTGCACCGAGGCTCTGAACGCCTCGAGCGCTTGCCGCGAATCGAAGAGCCTATCGCGGTAGACGAGACCAAGTTGCTTGTAGAGCGCATGCTGCAACCCCACGTCGGCAAGAGGGGCCGCGAGTGACCGGACGATCATCCGCTTGTACATCTGCTCGAGCCCAAGCCAGTCGCGATCCTCCGTAAGAATTCGAACGATCTTCTCAAAAGCCACGAGCTGCGACGGGTCGACGTCGAGGGCTTGTTCGAAGAGCGCGAGCGACGCGACGCGATCGTTCAGCTTGTCTTTCGCAAGTTGCGCCATTGTGAAAAGCGTCTTGGCTTTACGCGCTTGATCCGGGTCGCTCGCCACGATGGATCGAAGGACGTCAAAGAGCGATATCCACTTTCCTAGTTTTCGGTAAAGCGCAAGAAGCTTGTGAAGCGTAGGGAGGTCGCGCGGGCGGAGCTGGCGCGCCTCTTCGTAAACCTCCGCCGCAAGCTCGTCACTATGTGCCTTCGTCACGAACTCCGCGGCGAGCGAACAGAGCGCGGCAACGCGGGCGTCGGGATCGACCGTAGCTTGTGCGAGCTGCCTCCTAAGGCTTAGGGCGGCGATGGCATTTCCCGAAGCCGCGTGATGCTGAGCGAGGCCTGCGAGTGCACGCGCGTTCGACGGCGCATCCGTGAGCACCTCGTCGTACAGGACGGCCGCACGGTCGGCGTCACCCGTGAGGACCAGAATATCGGCAAGATTGGCGCGCGTTACAGGCGATAACGCGTCAGCATTGTCGGCTATCGCAACAAGTGCTTCGCGCGCGACAAGAACGGCGGGATCGGCACGCATCGGAACCGCGGCGGCAACGAGTGCTTCGCACTCTTCCACCGAATCGGACCGAAGGTGGTAGGCGGCAAGCGTCGCGACCAGCGCGCGCTCTGGCTTTTCTAGTCCTGTCGCCGCGCGGGCTTGAGCCCGACGCACGGTGACGATGCGGTCGTAGTCCCTGTCGCGCTCAGCCGCCGAAAGGGCAACCTCACACAGCGCCTCGGCGTCGGCGTAACGCCCTTCCTCGACGAGGAGCGTTACGAGTTGAGCAGCCGCCCATTCGTTCGTCGGATCTAACGACGCGGCCTCCTCGTAAGCGGCTCGAGCGCCGTTCGAGTCGCCACGTTTTCCGCGCGCGGCCGCAAGCTCGACGAACGCCGAGGCCCGCGCGCGCTTTGTTTCCGTGGTCCTTGCACGTTGCTCAAGGTAGCGCTCCGTGCGGGCGGCATCGTCCTCAGTGCGGGCATCCCAGATCAGTGCGTTCCAAGCCGCTTGGTTCGACGGATCTGCGGCAACCGCGCGTTCAAAATGCTCGCGCGCGGCATGTGCGTCCACCGGGACGAGAAGCTGCCCGGCAAGGACGAGCATGCGCGCTCGCACCTGCGGTTCCGTGGCGAGTGCCGCAAGTTTTTCTCGATAGTGGGCAGCCGCGTGCACATGCCCGACTTTTTCCTGCAGGCGCGCAAGCTCCACTAAAACCGTCTCATCATCCGGCAGTACCACCTCAAGACGCTCATACGTCGCAAGGGCGGCGCGCACGTCCCCAAGCTTCGTCTCGAGGACAGATCCCAAACGCTCGAGACGCGCCGCGCGGCGGATTGGCTCAGACGCCGCCGTGACAGCTTTCTCGAGCGCCACAGCGAGCTCAGGCCACGCGCGCGCCGAACTGTAGGTTCGCTCGAGCGCCTCGTTCGCCACACCATGGTCCGGGGCCATCGCGATAACCCGTTGGAGCGTTTTCGCGGCGAGCTCTGGATTGCGAAATTCCTCCTCCTCGATTTTCGCGAGCCAAAGGAGCGCGTTAATGCGCTCTCCCATGTCCGCGTCGGTTGCCGCCTGCCTCCGCAGCACATCAGCGAGCGCGACTCTGTCGGTCTCACGTACGGCCACCTGCTCGAGGCCTCGCAGCGGCTCCATCATCAAAGGGAATAGGAGATGCGCGGCGTCAAGGTGCTTCTTCGCGGCGCCAAGACTAAACGTCCTCTGACTGTTATCCATACAACGCGCGGCCATCATGAGGTGAATCCGCGCGCGGTCGTCTTTACGAGTTGCGGAGAGAACCGCACGGTCGAGTTCGTCGAACTCCCGCTCGAGGTCTCCGTGCTCGCGCGACAAGGCCGCCTGGAGCATGTGAAGCTGCCAATGCGTCGAATCAAGATGACGAATCCGTTCGAGCCATTGCCTCGCGAGGTCAAGGTCCGTAAGCTCGCGCGTGAGCCATCGCACCATCGCCTCCGCATACGCGATGGAACGGACGATGTCCGTCTCCTGGCTAGCGAGAGCGCGCGTCGTTTCGAGGACTTCTGCCCAACGACGCTCTGCCCGCGCAAGCGGTTCGAGAACGTCTACGATTGCCTCGCACGTTGGGTCGGCTTTCCACGCCTCGAGGAGTGCATCGATCGCCTGGCTGGAGTCACCTAGGTCGGCTGAAAGGGACGTCGCAACGTCCACGAGAATCAACGCTCGCGCTGAGCGCTCGAACACCCCTTCGAGCCTCAGGAGTAAGGACTCCACGTGTGCTGCGCCGACGCTCGCGCCGGCGGGAATGCGAACGTCGTCGTACACGCGCAGTGGCCGCGTTGGAGGGGATGCGCTCTCGCCGTTGGAGGGCATACGGATTCAGATCTTACCTTGGTTGGAGCGAACACGGAGAGACAACCGCAGGCGACCAGCGAGTGGCGCGATTGGTGCACAAGTAGGTGCACCAGGTCATTCAGCCTCGGGAGCTCGAAACCCTATGCAAGCCAAACGCGCTCTTGTTCTCGGTGTCCTCGGCGCGTCTGCCATCAGCGTGGCATCCGCACTTCTTCGGGCCGTAGGCCTTCCGATTCAGCTGGAGCTGATCTTGGGGACCGCCACCGGGATGCGGCCAGGGTTCGACGCGTTTGTACTCGGAGGCTTGATCCATCTTGCCATCGGTGGGGCGTTCGGCCTCCTTTACGGATGGCTCATGGAGACGGTGTGGGACCATGGTGGACTAGCCATGGGCGTCATTCTCGGTTTTCTCCACGCCTCGCTCGTCGGTATGGGCGTAGGTTTGACTCCCCAGTTTCATCCCCATGTACCGATTCATATCCCTGATCCTGGGCCATATTTTTCAAACCTTGGCATACCAGGAGTTATGTCGTTCTTCGCCGTTCACCTCTTCTACGGTGCGATAGTCGGTTACGGTTATGGCCACGTGGTCGCGGAGCGCGAATGGGCGCCCGAGGGGCGCCTGTAGACAAGAGTTCGCACTCCGTTGGATTGCGCTTCCCGCTCCCCTATGACACGCTTGTTGATGTGCCTCTCATCGTCGAGAAGCTTGACCCGTGAACAAAGACGGCAGCCGTGTAGAGAACCTGGCGAATCTCTCGAATCTTGTCGAGGGTGATTCTTACAGAGGCCCAAGCTCCATACCGAGCGAACGGTTTCGGGTCATCGGCGAGCTCGGTAGTGGCGGCATGGCCGAAGTCTACCTTGCCGTAACGGGCGGATCTCACGCGGTTAGCAAGCTGGTCGTCGTGAAGGCCTTGAGAGCTCACCTGAACGAGCCTGAGTTTCGTGAGATGTTTCTTAGCGAAGCCAGACTCGCGGTCCGCCTAAATCACTCGAATGTGGTGCAGACGTACGAGGTCGCGAGCATCGGCGGTAGGGACGTTATCGTGATGGAATACCTCGACGGGCAGTCGCTCGATACGGTTCGAAAGAAAAGCAAAAAGATAGCCTTTCCCATCGCGGCCGAGCTCCACGTTATAAGCCAAATTCTTAACGGCCTCGACTACTCGCACAATGTCAGCGACTTTGATGGGACACCGCTCGGGTTTGTCCATCGCGACATATCGCCTCAAAACGTTTTTATAACGTATGACGGTTCCGTCAAAGTGCTTGACTTTGGCATCTCAAAAAGCACGACTTCGACCGTTGAGACAAGAACTGGGGTCATCAAAGGGAAGACGCGCTACATGGCTCCAGAGCAATTTGCGGCCTCGCAAGTGACGCGCCGCACAGACATTTACGCGGCGGGCGTGCTCCTTTGGGAGGCTCTCACGGGCAAAAAGATGTGGAGCGGCCTCTCGGACATCGAGGTCATGACCAAAGTTTGTCAGGGTTCGACGCCGCCTCCGAGCACGGTCACGGCGGGCATAGACCCCCGACTCGAAGAAATCTGTATGCAGGCTCTTGCCTTTCGACCGGACGACAGGTTCGCGTCGGCGGGCGCCATGATAGGCGCGCTGGACGAGCCGTTGGGGAGGAGGGAAATGCGCTTTACGCAGCGCGCTCTTGCCCAGTGGATGGCCGAACCTTTCGCGACGGAGCGGGCTGAGAGGCAACAGCGCGTCGAACGCGCCATGAGTGCCATCAAGGCTTCGAGCGACGACGCGTCGAGGCCAGCCTCGACAGCGATAACAAAGCTCGACGAGAGCGGTCCCCACGCGACGCTGCACTCCGCGGGGACATGGCGAAGTCCGACCCACGACGACGCTAACGCAACACCGCGAGGCACGACGGTCACGGACGCTTCGCTGGCGA
The DNA here is from genome assembly GCA_025353725.1 of Polyangiaceae bacterium. Taxonomy (GTDB): domain Bacteria; phylum Myxococcota_A; class Polyangia; order Polyangiales; family Polyangiaceae; genus Labilithrix. Next base: position 141,078 of record JANXOF010000023.1, read on the forward strand.
CGACGCCCGTTCGGAAGAGCTGGGCACGTCTCGCCGGAGGCCTTGGCCTTGGTCTGATCATCGTGCTCGCCGTACTCGCCATAAAGAGGGGTGTCGTGGCGAGTGTACCCGTCGCGAAGGCGGCAGCCTCGGAAGCGAGCGCGATAGCTTCGCGCGAGCCCGCCCTTGTCGCACACCGGATGGCTCGCATCAGCATCCACCCCTCGCCGTCGAACGCGCGACTGTTCTTCGACGGCGAATCAGTTAGCGGTGACAAGCTCGCAATCGACGTTGCCGCCGACGGGTCACGCCACACGGTACGCGCTGAGGCTGCGGGATTCCTGTCCAGAAGCATCAGTATCGTTTCAGATTCCGACATGGACGTGGACTTGGCTCTCGCGAAGAGGCCCGCCGAGGCGCCGGCTGTGCGGCACGCGACGCCAACGCCGCCGCGTGATTCTGCCGAGCCAAGCAGCTCTGCCAAGCGCAAGGCGCGCGGTATCGACAGGGAGGACCCGTGGTGAGCGAAGAGCAACGCGCGCGGTATCGGCGGAGAAAATTCATGGCTAAACGTGAACTATGGCAAGCGGCGGTCGTCTTCATCGGCACCATGGGTTGCCCACTCGAAGCCGTTGCGCAACCAGTCCGCACCGCACCGCACGGCGCCGCTACGCATGAAGACCCGGCATCTGCCTCTGGAAAGCTCGACCCGCCCATACTAAAGTTGGGCAAGTCCGAGGCGGTGGCTCGTTTCCAAAGCGGCATTTCGCTGTTCGACGACAAAGACTTTGCGGCGGCGCTTGTCGAGTTCCGCAGGGCGTACGCGGTAGCCCCCAATTTCCGGGTACTCTACAATATGGCACAGTGCTGCTACGAGATGCAGGACTACGTGTGCGCACTGACCAGTTTCGAGCGCTACCTCGCCGAAGGTGGAACGCGCTTGCCTCACGCACGCCGCACGGAGGTCGCTCGCGACATTAAGAACCTAGAGTCGCGCGTCGGAAAATTGGAAATCGTAGCGAACTTGGCAGGCGCGGAGGTCAGCATTGACGACGTTGCGGTAGGAACGACGCCCCTCGCCGCTGCCGTGGCGCTCAGCGTGGGTAGACGAAAAGTTATCGTTACCAAAGCTGGATACGTGTCGATGAGTCGGGTCGTCGAACTAGGTGGACTCGAGACACAACGCCTCGTCGTAGACTTAGCCGAAGTGCCGCTTGCACCTCAAGCAACGCCTCCACCGTCGCAACTTGCGCTGTTGGCTCCCCCCCTGACTCCACGACAAGGTCCACGGTGGACGACGCTGTCGTGGGTCGGACTTGGTAGCGCTGCGGCGCTAGGAATCGGCGCGACCATACTCGGCGGAGTCGCCCTGAGCTCCTCCAGTGACCTTAAGACAACCACTTATACTGGAGAAAATGAACCTCCAGCGTTTCAAAGTGAAAAGAGGAAAGCGAAGACGATGGCGCTCGCATCGGACGTCACTGCGGGAGCCGCTGCGGTCACCCTCGTGACGACGCTGGTACTCACGTACTTCTGGCCGGCGAAGCGAACGGCAACCGCAGCGTCTCCCCCTCTCCGAATGCGGGTTTCAACGTCTGCACTCGGCGTCGATATGGAGGCGGCATTCTGATGGGAAGCGTTCAGCCTGATCGCGCGACTTCCCGCCGTTTCGCTTTCCTTCTTCTCGCCTTCACCACAAGCTGCTCCATCCTCGTCGCCGATCGGATCAAAGGCAGCGGGATTGGTACGGTTTGCGCGGCAGATGTCGATTGCCACGCGGGGCGGTGCGATCTCGGAGTCTGCACAAAGACCTGCACGGGACCCACCGAATGCCCTGAGCTCTCTCAGTGCGTTGTGAATAAGTGCGTCGCTACAGCCTCAATGACCGTGAGACCGGCGTTGAAAGTGCGTGTGACCTATTCGGGAAAAAAGGCAGGCATTTTGGGCGTAGCCCTTCTCACCACGGAGCCACCCAGCGGCCCGCCAGCGCTGACGCGACGCATCGAAGGCCCGACCTTCCCGTCGGTTGTCTCCTTCGAGAACGTTGAGCCTGGGCGCTACTACGCACGTGCTGTGGTAGACGTCGACCCGCCGAGCGCCGGCGCACCCGGCCCGGAAGACGCGACCACCGACAAAGGCACGCCGATCGACTGGGAGGGTACGGACGAGCGCACGTTCGATGTTGCGATTCCGTTGTAGCGCTACGCTCGAACCAACACGCCTGTCGCAGTCTCGGAGAACTCGAGCTCTGGGAGGTCGCGAAGGGCCGCATTCAGTTGCCAGTCTCCCGCAAAAAGCATCACAGGCCGCTCGCGGACGTCGACCACGACGGTCCCGGACCGCTTCTCCTTCAGCCATTGGAGGTCTACGGGTTTGCCGTCCTTCCGCGTGATCCAGCGCGCGTGCACGCACTGAACAGACTCGTAACGAATCTTGACGGAATATTCGTCCTCGAGTCGATACTTCACGACCTCGAGTTGAAGCTGGCCGACCGCACCCAAGACGACGTCGCCGAAACGCGACTCCGGTGGACGATAGAGCTGAATCGTTCCCTCTTGCGCGAGTTGCTCCATGCCCTTTTGAAGCTGCTTTCGCTTCAACGGGTCCGCCATGACCAATCTCGAAAAGTGCTCAGGCGCGAAGCTCGGGATGTCCTCGAACTTGAAGTCAGGACCGTCGGTCAGCGTATCGCCAATTTCGAAAATGCCGGGGTCGTAGATGCCTAGAACGTCACCCGCGTAGGCCTGTTCGACGATATTGCGGTCTTGCGCCATGAACTGCGTCGGATTCGCAAGTCGGATTTCGCGCCCGGTACGAACGTGCTTCACCTTCATGCCACGATCGAAACGGCCGGAGCAGATGCGCACGAACGCGATGCGGTCCCGATGCGCCCGATCCATGTTCGCCTGGATCTTGAACACGAACGCGCTGAAGCGTTCGTCGGTCGCGGCGATCGTGCCTGCCGTCGTCGTACGCGGCGCTGGAGCTGGCATCAGGTCGCAAAAGCTCTCGAGGAACGCCTCGAGGCCAAAGTTATTGATCGCACTCCCAAAGAACATCGGAGACACGTCGCCTATGTTGAAACGCTGAGGGTCGAACGCGTCACCGGCGGCTTCGAGGAGCTCCGCCTCGTCGCGAAGCTGCTTGTAGCCCCTTGCGCCGAGCTGCTCCTCGAGCAACGGGTCCTCCAAGCCGCTGACTTTGACGGGAGGCATCTCCGATCCGTGGGCGGCACTCGACTTCGCGTGAACGGCGTCGAAGAGGTAAACCCGATGGGCGAGGCGGTGATAAACACCGCGAAACACGTCGTCGCGGAAGATAGGCCACGTGATCGGGTACACGCCGATCCCCAACACGTTTTCGACCTCGCCCACGAGCTCGAACGGGTCCCGCCCGGGGCGGTCCATCTTGTTCACGAACGTAAAAATGGGTATTTTTCGCTGTTTGCAGACGCGAAAAAGCTTCTTCGTCTGTGCCTCGACGCCTTTCGCGCAATCGAGCAACATGACGGCACCGTCGACCGCGTGGAGCGTCCGGTACGTGTCTTCGCTAAAGTCGGCGTGCCCTGGCGTGTCGAGGAGATTCATTTGCAGCCCGCGATACGGGAACTGCATCACAGACGTCGTGATCGAGATCCCTCGCTCGCGTTCGAGCTCCATCCAATCGCTCACGGCCGAGGCTCGCCCGCGCTTTGCTTTTACGGCGCCCGCGGTCTGAATGGCTCCGCCGTAAAGCAAGAGTTTCTCCGTCAGGGTCGTCTTGCCTGCGTCGGGATGCGAGATAATCGCAAACGTCTTTCGCCGGTTTACCTCGTGGCTGAGCAGGGCGTCGGTCATCTTCGGCCCACGCTCCATAGCCCGAATGACGCGCTATCGCCTGAAAATAGCGCTCTCACTCGGCTTCCGCTGGACGCTACGCAGGGCAAATCAGAGGTCCCTGGTGTACGCTGGCCCGTGCCTAAGGCGCGGACGTACGTTTTCGTTGGGCAAGTCGCGGTTTTGTTCGGATGCACGTCGGTCGTCGTGCCTGAGGGGACGCCTGCGTCGGAACCGCCTTTCGAACGTCACGCGTCGGACGCGAAAGCCTTCGTTTCGCCCGCACGGATGCGGGTGGACGGTCGCGCGTTCCCAGCGAAAGTGCTTGCACTCACGTGGGATGACGGGCCGGATGCCACGACGCTGCAGCTCGCGAACTACCTTGCTTCCCGGCATATTTCGGCCACGTTCTTCGTCGTGCATGCGTGGGAGAGGGCGCTGTCGGACGACCCCGGCGAAGGCCGCGGCGTGTTCGAAAGCGGCTACGCGTTCCTCCCCGTACTCGGCGACCTCGTCGCCGTAGGTCACCGCGTCGCAAACCACACACTCAACCACGTCGGACTGCGTGAGACGGCAGGCGCGCTTGCCGCCTCGCATCAACTCCGCGAAAACCAGAGCCACATCGATCCTTTCCTAACGAACGAGTTACGTCTTTTTCGCCCGCCCGGCGGCGGATGGGGAGACTTCGCTGAAGGCGTCGTCACTCGCGATGACGAGCTCAATCGTCTGCTTGGTCCGATTATGTGGGACGTCGACGGGAAGGATTGGGACGCCTCGATTTCTTGTCGTGACGCGAATGTAGCCTCCGAGTGTGAACGGTTCGGTTCGGGGCATGCGCTACGCATAAAGGCGACGGTTGTAGCCTCGCGTTACGTGAACGCGATCGAGACTGCAGGCCACGGAATCGTTCTGCTCCACGACCGCGTGGGGCATGTAGGTTCTACGTACAGCCTCGATGTGGCGCGCGCGCTCATTCCGCAGCTGGAAGCGCGTGGCTTCGTCTTCGCGGCGCCCGTGCTCCGCTTCTCGAACCCCGTTCTTCGATATCGAGAAAGGGAATTCGAAGACGGCAATCACTGGACCGCAGGTCCCATCCGCCTCGGCGACGTCGACGGTGACGGACGGGACGACGCATGTTGGATAAGTCCGCTCGGGGTAAGCTGCGCCACGTCGGTCACTCATCCAACGAGCCGCGCGGATCGCATGCCAAAAACTCTTTTTCGTGCCGCGAAAAGTGTCTTCGCTGAGCCCACTAGGCCGAATCCTGCACGTTCCACCGAGAGCATCCTTCACCTCGCAGACGTCGACGGCGACGGGAAGCTCGATGTCTGTCTCGCGGAGGCGAGCGGCGCAACGTGCGAAACGTTGAACACCAAAGGGGCACTCCGGTTTTTCGAGTTTCGAGTCGTCGACGACAACGTACGTTCAACGATCCAGTTCGGCGACGTGGACGGCGACGGAAAGTCGGATGCTTGCTGGCGTACGCGGACGGGAGTCGCGTGCGCGCGGAGCCTGGGAAGTCGATTCGAAGCTTCAAGGGAGTGGCTCATGGCGCCGGTAGGCGCGAACGCGAACCGCAAATTCGAGTTCGAAGCAAACCTTCACCTGGCCGACGTCAACGGCGACGGGGCCGCGGACGTCTGTGGGCTTACGACACGTGGCGTCGTGTGTGCGCTTTCGACGCGGACATCTTTTGGCTCTCCCGAACGATGGTCTGCACCCACCGACTTCGGCGACGGCAACGTCCGTTTTGGAGACATCAATGGCGACCGTCGCGATGACGTCTGCTGCGCTTCGCGAGCGGGGATCGCGTGCGCGCTCGAAACGATACGCGGCTTCACTCAAGCAAGCATCTGGCTTCCGCAGGAACTTATCGAGGCTCAGCACTGGCGAACGGAGTCCGGCCAAGTAAAGTTCGAGCTCGGTGACGTGAACGGCGACGGACGCGCGGACGTTTGCGGACAAACCCCTGAAGGACTTGCGTGTGGCTTGGCTCCGTAGCCCGCGTTCGCGACAAGGCAAGCGCGTCGTTGTTACGACAGCTTGCGACGTTGCGCGCGCCGCGTAGAATGTAGCGCGATGGACGACACGCTGACGCGCCTCGCGTTTCGCGTTCGCGGCGGCGACCTCGAAGCCGCTCGTGCACTCGTCGTCGAAGCGCACGCGAGGCAAAACGTGTCGGCGTTCGATCGCGCCGCGACAGCACTTTTTGGCGGCCCTGCGGTGCTCACGCTTCTCGAAGGAACCGTCGACCCAGCCTTGCGTCTCCGCGTGCGAAGCCTTTTGCCGGCCCACGCCGAAGCGGCACGCCTCTCTGCGTACGCGCCCTACGTCGCCGATCTCGACGCACTGCGCGCTGTCGGTCCCTCTGCGCTCGTGACGACCGCTCGGTGGGTCATCGACGGACTTCAAGCGTTACCGCACTATCGCACGGGAGTCCCCGCGTACCTCGGGCTCGGTGCAGCGCTCGCGGATCCATGGTCGGTCATCTTGCGCATGTTCGGCGCGCGCGTCGAGGCTCCGTGGGTCGCGCTCCGCGTCCTCACGGCGCTCGATCCTTCCAAAAAGGACCTTGCTGACGCCCTCGTGAGCCATTTTTTCTCGGTGTTCGGGGATCGCGCCCCCGCGCCCTTACAAACGGTGCTGGCCAACGAGTCTCCGGCCGTGCGCCGTATGCTTTGGGCAAAGCTGCTGCTCGATAGACCTGAGCGTGTCAACGATGCCTCGCTTTGCGCGCTCCTTGACGACGCCTCCACGCGCGAGCTCGCGATGAACCGACTTCTCGCGCGTGGCCCGGAGGTCGCCGCGCACGCCATGCCGTTTCTTCACGCGAGCGCCCCCGGAACGCGACGAACCGTGGCCGACCTTCTTTCCGTACGCGGTAGCAAGTCCGCCATTCCAATTCTCCGTCAGGCCATCGCGAGAGAGCGGGATGCGCGCACACGCAGGCACCTGGTCGCGGCACTCGAGAAGCTATCGGGAGCCAAGCCTCTCGTGCCAAGCGCGCGAGGGGAAGACACGCTTGTTGCCCGAGCTCGCGCCGCCCTTGTGGCTCCGCGCCAACCAAAACCGCCCGCGTGGCTCACGCATTCACCGCTCCCGCGCATTCTGTGGCGTGACGGCGAGCCTGTGCTCCGCGTCGAAGCCGATGCTCTCGTAGGTCGGCTCGCCCGTAGCCGAGCACCGGGCGTGGATGCACTCGTACGCGACGTCCGCCGTGCGCTCGACCCTTCTGCCGGACGCGCACTAATCGCGTTCCTGCGCGACGCGTTCATCGGTTCGGAAGAGGCAAACGTTTTCCCAGACTGGATCCTCAGCGCGCTCGCACAACTCGTGCCCGAGCACGATGTCGACCTCGCTTGCGAGGAGATCGATGGCAACCTGCGCGCTTCGGCGCGGGACCGCTGGGATCGGGCTTCGGAGGCCGCCACCACACTTGTATGGAACCCCGACGCGGTCGCAACCTCGCGATGCCGCAGCGCTTTTGCGTGGCTCAATGACTGGTCTGAAACGGCACCAAAGCTCAGCGACCGGAGGAAAGCTCGGCGCGCGATGGCCTTCTACACGCAAACGGTGACGGACGGCGAGCGCGCCTTCGCTCGCCTTCGTCGGTTTGGCCTCGACGACGACGGCGCGCGTCGCTTCTCTCGGCATGGGGCCGAGGACGCGGCAGACGTCGCGGCTAGCGAGAGCGCGCTCACGGTTCGAGTCCGGCAAGGTGGCGCCATCGAAGTCGTTGGGAGCGAAGGTCATGCCGTCGTGCGCCTCCCTCCAAGCGACCTCGGTGAACGCGTAAGGCGCTATGTCGCGCTCCTCGAGTCTGCGCTTATCGGAGCGCGCCGTTCTCTCGCCGAGGCGTATGCCGACAAGCTGGTGGTCGACGTTCGGTTCCTGCGCCGGTTTGTCCTCACCCACCCACTCTGGGGACCGCTCGTTCAGGGCTGCGTCGTCCGCCGCGAAGGCGCCTCGAGAACCCTCCGTGTCAGTGACGAGTCGCTCGCCGACATCGCCCCGAGCGAGTGCGTTCGTTTCGTGCTTTCCCAGGTCGAAAGCGTGGAGCCTGATTGAACTCGAAAGTCGGACGCCTCGGTCGACCGACATAGACGCGGAACGGAAGGAAGTCCCGGAGCTATTCCTTCGCCGCCACGACAACAGCAGCTACAGGTTTGGCCGCGAGCGCGTCAGTCGTCGCGGGTTCGGTGGCTGCTGGAGCGGCCTCGGCGACTGCGGCTCGAGCCGGAACAAGGAAGGGAATGACGACGCTCGCGCCGCTCGGTCCGGGGGAGCCGAAGCGAGCCGCCGAGACCACCTTGATGACGCACGCAAGCAGCGGCGCCGCGACGCGCGTGGGCATCGCGAGCTCGGCGCTCTCAACCTCACCGGTGGGCGCAACGGCCAGCCGCAAGCCGAGCGTGGTCGGGGTGGTCCCGCCGCCCGACGTAGCGCAGTCACGCAGCCCGGCTTCCGAAGACGCAATCGCGCGTTCGGGAGTCATCCGCTTCATCGCCCGCGGCGTCGGCGCTGGCCTCAAGGGCTTTCCCGAAGCCACGTTGGTCGCCGACATCACGACTTCGCGCGACTGGCCCGCACCGCGCGCGCTGTCGGCCGCAAGTCCTCCGTGCACTCGACCGAGTCCGTTGTTCGTCGCGGGTGCGATGGCCGCGCCCACGCCTGCCTGCACGCCGCCCGCCGGCTGTTCCGCCAAGGCAGGGAGCGTGATGAAAACGACGCCCGTAGCGATCAGAAGCGGTGCGAATTTGATCATAAAATCCTTTGGCGAACGGGAACGACGCGCCGACAACGGCAATCCTCAACGCTACGTGCCGAGGCCCTGGATCTCAATCCCCTCACGCTTATTCGTCGTTGATTCGTGCGCTTGCGGCGTACAAAACACGCCACGCACTCCAAACCACGCACTCGCTTCTCCCGAATCTCCCGAGCGATTCGGCGTGGAATCGGCGAACCGTGTCGTCATGAGTCGTCATGAGTCGTCGCGAGTCGTCATGAGTCGGGTAATCAGCTCGCTGGCGGACATCCGAGCCGCCAGCGTCGCGGAACAGCCCCTGCGGGCGATTTACATGTTCGCGATAAGGTTGTCGCCGAACTCACTGCACTTCAGCTCGGTGGCGCCCTCCATGAGGCGGGCGAAGTCGTAGGTAACCTTCTTCGTGCCAATCGCGCCGTTCATTCCTTTGAGGATGAGATCAGCGGCTTCAGTCCACCCCATGTGGCGGAGCATCATTTCTCCCGAGAGCACGACCGAGCCTGGGTTCACCTTGTCGAGATCGGCGTACTTGGGTGCAGTCCCGTGCGTCGCCTCGAAAATCGCATGCCCCGTGACGTAGTTGATGTTACCGCCCGGCGCGATACCGATGCCGCCGACTTGTGCGGCTAGCGCGTCGGAAAGGTAATCGCCATTGAGGTTCAATGTAGCGATGACATCGAACTCTTTCGCGCGCGTCATGACCTGTTGAAGGGTAATGTCCGCAATAGCGTCCTTGATGAGAATTTTGCCCTTCGCGAGCTGCTCTTTTTGCTCAGCGTTTGCCGCGTCTTCGCCCTTCGACTCCTTGGTTTTCTCCCACTGACCCCAGGTGTACACCTGGTCCCCAAACTCCTTCTCCGCGAGCGCGTATCCCCATTTCATGAATGCACCTTCCGTGTATTTCATGATGTTGCCCTTGTGAACAATCGTCACGCTCTTACGCTTTAGGTCAATCGCGTACTGAATCGCCGCGCGAACGAGGCGCTCGGTCCCGTCCTGGCTCACGGGCTTCACGCCAAGGCCTGTCGACTGCGGAAAGCGAATTTTTTTGAAGTCTTTCGGGAATTCCTTCTCGATGAACGCGAGGATCTTCTGCGCGTCCGGCGTCTTCGCTTCGAATTCAATCCCGGCGTAGATGTCTTCCGTGTTCTCGCGGAAGATCACCATGTCGACGTCCTGCGGGCGCTTGACCGGGCTCGGAACACCGGTGAACCAGCGGACAGGGCGAAGGCAGACGTAGAGGTCGAGGAGCTGGCGCAGCGCGACGTTTAGCGAGCGGATACCTCCGCCAATGGGCGTCGTCAGCGGACCCTTGATGCCGACGAGATACGTGCGGAAGGCCTCTACCGTTTCATCGGGAAGCCAGTTGTTGGTCTTCTTGAACGCCTTTTCGCCCGCGAGAACCTCGAGCCACGCGATTTTTTTGGCGCCGCCATAGGCTTTCTCGACCGCGGCGTCCATCACGCGAACGCTCGCGCGCCAAATGTCTCGCCCCGTGCCGTCACCCTCGATGAACGGGACGATGGGGTGGTTGGGGACGTTGAGTTTCATCCCGGAACCCATCGTGATCGCGGTCGGCTGACCGAGTGACGCAAGTGGCCCGTGTGACGTGGGAGAAGAAGCCGTGGCGTTTGCAGACATGTCGTACGTCGCTCCTGAATTTTGGGGAGGCCGTAGGTACCACGGTCTGGCAGGCATCGAAAGGGCGCTAAAACGTGCTCAGGGCAGGACTACGTCCGTCCCGCACGCAAGGTCCAGGACACGTGGCTTGCCCGCCGAGCCGATCCTCACGGTATGGCGGCCGCACGGTATCGACATCGGCGTCTCACTCGCCACGAAGGCCACGCGACCGTCGACGAAGATGCGGTGCCCCTTGGCGTGGAGCGAAAGCGTGACTCTGGAAACGTGTGGGGGAACCGCAGGCGTGGGGAGGGCATCGACCGCCACGGAAGTCACAGCCACTGGGGACGTAGCCTCCGCGACAGAGACCGGCGCGACGGCAGGCGATGGCGATACGGGCGTGGCGTGCGCGGCTTCGAGAGTCGTTTGCGCCGCCCGCGGAATCGGATGACCGGCTGCTCCGCGCGTCGAACGACCGCCGCCGAGGACGCTCACGGCAAAGACGGCACCCCCGACAAGCAACGTCACCGCGCCCCAAACCGCCGCGACCAGCGGACGGTTTCGAGCAGCGTCCGAACTCGCCTCACCGTCGGGATCGGGCGGAAGCCGATGGGGCGTGACAGTCGGAAACTCGGAGTCAGCGAAGCCGTGACGCACGGACGTCGAATGCCCGGCCGAGAAGGGAACCGCATGGCGCGTCGACACGAACTCTTCGAGGTCCGTCGCCTCGCGTACGGTCTCCTTTGGGCGCCTCGGTTCGGTGGAAGGCGGTGCGGGCTTTTCCAGGCGCACGATCCGGCGCAAGCGAACGCGAACGCTCGGACGCGCGGGAACAGCCGGAAGCGGCGGGAACACGGGAAGCTGGACGGTGGCGGCGAACGCTACCCCCGAAGCGCGACTGGGGCGCGGCGGCGGCGCTACACGCGGGGGCGAAGGCCGAATGGCGACGCGAAGAGCTGCAAGCGAGGCAGCAAAGGGGACCTCAGGCATGTGGTGCTTGTAGTTCAATGTGAGCCTCTAAGCGCTGCAGTCTGGCTCACGATGGAAAAGACGCAAGGCGACAACGCGCGTAGGGCGTCTACGCCGGTGAGAATGCGTTTAGAGTGCGTGCTCGAATGAGCGGCAAAACAAAGAACGGCGACGGTCGGCTCTCTCTTGCGACCCGTACCAGCACCTTGAAAAGGAGGAGCGTAGACGGGCGCATTCTCTTCGTCGTTGCACTTCCGACGTGCCTTGTGCTGGGGCCGCTGGGAACGACGTCCGCACGCGGGGACGCACCAAACGCGGGGTTGCCACGCGCGGTCCCCGCCGAAGTGCTTCGTCGCTTCACCGCGGAGACGCCCGAGGCGATGGTCGAAACGAACACGCATCGCGCGCTCGATGCGAAAGCGACGGAGGCGGACGTGGTGGCGTCGATGGCGGTCATCGCCTCTCTCGCCGACCGAACCCGCTACGGCGTTGCCGAGCACGCGCTGAACGAGCTCGCCGCGAGTCCATCGCTTTCGCCCGAGCTTCGAAGCGAGGCGTCCGCCCTCGCGAGGCAGCTTGCCCCCGATGAAGGCACCGTAGCCGGCGCGGCAAAGGCTCACGCCATAGGCGTTGTGACTGACGTGTCCGTACTCGGCCCGTTTCGCGACACTGGCGGCGGTCTCGAGGCGCACGACGGACCGGAGCAGGGCAAAACCGCCGCGGCTTTCGTAGATTCGAAGGCTGCCTATTCGTGGGGAACTGTCGAGGTGGCGTGGCGCGAGGCGCCGGCTACATTCGGCCAAGCGCACGGGCTGCCGCTCGACCTCTTCGTCCATCCGCGGAAAGAGAGCTGCTCTTTCGTGGCGTCGAAAATTACACTGGGCACCGCAAAAACAATACTCGTGCGACTCGCGGCGAGCGGGACGGCACGCCTTCTCTTCGACGGCGTGGACGTGGCCTCGAGCGACGATGTGCACGGCCGGGCACGCCTTGACAGGCTTGCCGCGCAGGTCGAGGCGACTGCAGGCTCCCACCTCCTGGCGGCCAAGGTCTGCACGGGGGCGCTCGACGATTCCGGTCGCGTGCGGCTTCGCCTCACGGACGCGATGCACGCGCCTGTTCCCTTCACGGCTTCGAGCCATCTCGAACTGAAGGCGGGCGAGAAAATCAGTTGGGGAACGGCCAAGTCGATAAAAATGACGACTCCTCTCCTCCGTGCGGCGGCCGGAAAAGGTTCGACCGACGCGCTGCTCGCGGCGGCTATCGCGCGGACGTTAGGAGGCGCCGACGACCTTAAAAGTCCGCGCGCCGCGGGTCAGCTCGACGCGCTCTTGCAGGTAAAAGAGCTCGAGGCCGATAAAGTCGCGATGGCCGCGTGGGTCACGCCTTCCGGAGCGACCAAAAGCGGGCGGCTCTATCGCGCGCGCATCGCGGCGGCAAAAGCTTCCGATGTCGCGACGACGGCGTTCGTCGATCGGCGACTCGTCGAGCAACACCTCGCGACCGCCATGCCCGACTGGGCGTTGGCCTCGTTCCGGGGCGCAAAACTCGAGTCCAAGAAGGACGACGACGCGATCCTTCTCGGTGCGAGAACGCGCACCGGCCTGCGTGTCGAAGCGCTCTCGATCGAGGCGATGCGCGACCTCGAAGCTACGTTCCGAGCCGGACCGGAGCGCGTTCCGACGGCCATGCTCTTTGAGTTCGCCGGCCTCGCGCGATCGCACAATCCGAAGGCGTGGATAACGGTCAGCAACGAGCTCGCGCGGAGGGGCCTCCGCGGTGAAGTCCTCGTGGATGCGATGAGCGCGCGTGGACGCGACGAGGTCGTCAAGGCCGCGAAGGATGCCTTCGAAGGCGGGATGGACGACGCCGATGAAGCGCTTTCGGTGGCCAATCACGTGACCGAGGCGGGCGCGCACGAGGTCGCGGCAAGCCTCTACCGGACGGTCACACGATGGGCGCCGAATCGGCCCGAAGCGTGGGCCGGGCTGGCGCGGGAGCTCGAAGCTGCGCCTTTCGCCTCGAAAGACAAAGCGCTGGCTCTCGTCGCGCTTCGTCGCGCGCGCGAGCTTTCGCCGGGCGACGCGAAGTACCGCGCTGAGCTTGCTCTCAGAAGCGGCGGCACCAAAACTGAACCGGACAGCGCGAAACTCAACCTCGAAGCGGGTGACGACGAGCGCTGGCTGACGCCGACAGCCACGATCCTCGCGCGCCGCAAAGGTGTGCCTGCGAAAGGCCCACCGGACGTCGCGGATCGCGAACTCCACTGGATGCGTGCAGTTCGCATGCATGCAGACAACCGCGTGTCGCAATTGATTCAGTATGCACGCGAAATTGTGATCGCCCCACGCACGGAGCAAGAACTGTTCGAGTCGATTCCGCCCGAGGGCGATCTGACGGAAATTCTACGCGCGCGCGTGCACAAGCGAGCGGGCGGAGTACTTTTCCCGGTGGAGGAACACAACGACGGTGCGCGGCCGCGCATTCGGTGGCCCGAGCTCGAAGCTGGCGACACCGTCGAAGTTATCGTGCGCCAATGGACGAGCACGGCCGTCGGGGGCCGTGGCGACGCGCCGTTTTACTTTATGGACTACGCGGGTGCGCCGGCGAGTCATCCGCTGCTTTACAACGAAGTCATCGTCGAATCGCTGCCCGGGCATCCGCTCTACGTCGATGTGCTTCACGACACGCTCGCCCCTCACAAGCGACTCGAAAAGGACGAAAACGGAAGGCACATTGTCCAGCTGATTTGGGACAAGCCGCTCGTCATCGCGGAAGAGCCTCTCGTGCCGCAATTGAGCGAAGTGACGCCCGTGATCGTCGGTTCGACGTTCAAAACGTGGGACCAATTCCGGACCTGGTACGCCGAGGCCGTGCGCGGGTTCACGGAGCCCGACGACGAGGTGCGCCGCCTGGCCGCCGAGCTCACGAAGGGCAAGAAAACGCGCGATGACAAGCTTCGCGCGCTCTTCGAGTTCGTGGCCGACGACATTCGCTACGTCAACTACGTGAGCGGAGAATGGTGGTTGCCAAACCGGCCGCAACAGCTGCTCGCACGCCGCGAGGGTGACTGCGACGACAAGGCGATTTTGCTCATCACGCTGCTCCGCGCCGTGGGCATCGACGCTCAGGAGGTGATGGTCCAGACGCGCATGACAGGGCAACCTTCCGTCCTGCTCTCGAAGAACGTCGCGGTGCCGATGTTCGACCACGGCATCGCTTTTTTGCCCGGCCCTGGAGGCGGACGGTATCTCGACGCGACAAGCCCACAAAGCAGGTTGGGTCCTATTCCGTCGATGGACGCGCGCGCCGTCGCGTTACGGATGGATACGGGCCCGGCCGAAATCGTTCGACTTCCCGCGAGCTCACCGGCCGATCACGGTGCCGACGTCGTGTGGACGCTCGCACTCAACGCCGACGGCTCCGGAGACGTCGTGGGCGAAGAGCGTCATACGGGCGACGCCGCCTTTTGGCTGCGGACGAATCTCACGCAAGCCGAAGCCCGCTCACAATATGTGGAAGATGCACTTGTCGGCCCTTGGCTTTCGACCGTCGAGGTCGACAAAGCGATCGACTTCCAAGGCGACTTGGCCAGCGGCCAAGCGACTGTAAAGTACAAGGCAAAATCGCGAGGACTTGCGCGTCACGAAGGACGCGAGCTTGTTCTCTCACTCTCGCCGAGCAACACGTACGGATCGGCGCTTGCTCCGCTCGAGACGCGTACGCTCCCCGTACAGCTGCCTCCGCACCTCGCGCCGAGCCACCAAAACAGAACGCTGAACGTCGTCGCCCCCGCGGGGTTCGTGTGGGGCGAACTACCGCCGAGCGGCGAGGCGAAAGGTGGGCCGTACGGCAGCGCACGCATCGACATTGCGCGCGACGCAAGAGACCCGCGTACACTCGTCGTTAAGCGAAGCATCGTCTTCGACCAGCACCTCATCCCGGTCGAGAGCTACCGCTCGTGGCGCGCGTGGATAGCGAACGTCGATGCGTTGATGCACAAGGAAGTTCGCCTTGTTCCGGTGGGAGGTGGGAAGTGAAAGCACGAAAAGGCGCGGGCGTTGTTCTCGTTACTCTCGTGATGGGCGCTGCAGCGTGCGGAGGTGATAGGCCAATAGCTCATCCCTCTTCGTTCGGGAGTCTCGCAAAAGATGTCGCACGCGCTTTCCGCGAGGAGGCCACGGGCGATCCCGTCGGCGCCGTGGATCTTTACGTGCGCGCGCTCGACCACGCCGCCTCGTCGCCCGACGACGCCGCTCACGTCGCCGTAACGATGACCGCACTCGAAGCCTTGGTGCATCGGAGCGTCGCCGCGTTTGCCGACGTCGCGCCCTCGAGCGCGCTCGCGGACCGCGTCGACCCCGCCGCGCTAACGAAGCACGGCGGCACCGTTGACGCACGCTTAGCAAAAGTCCTCGAACACGCCGAAGGTCCCTTCGCGGGTCCGCTCCTGGCGCATGCGAGACTCGCGCTGGCGGAGCGACGAGGCGATACGGCGGTAGCCGACGCGATGAGGGTGCGCGCTGGATGCGCCCGCGAGGCTCTGGTGCTCGGTCCTGTCTCGTGGACTTCGGTAACAAGTGTTCATCAGACATCAAAGCTCGATGACGTAGGAGCGCTCGCGCCTGCGGAGGGGCCGGGTCCTGGTCCTTTCCAAACCAACGTGCGCGCCGCACGCGTTCGTGCGCTCGGCTGTCATCTTCCACTCGCGGCCGAGTCGAGCGCACCGGGCGGTCGCGAAGTGATTCTCGACGTCGATGTGCCAAGCGCGGGTTGGATAGGCGTGGGGCTTCGCTCGAGTAGTGCCGCGACACTTCGCGCGGGCGGGCAGCTCGCGATCGACCGTCCCAATGCGCTGGGCGGCGCCGCGGTCGCGATGTTCTCGCGACTCGAGGCCGCGAGCTCGGGAACGCTTCGTCTCGTCGCGCGCGTGGGGATGGATCAAGATTTCGAGACCGTCGAAGTCGGTGTGTGGGACGCCGAGGGTAAGCCGCTCGGGTCGCATGCCCCGAAGCCGCTTGCAACGTCGAACGTTGCCGTCAAGCGCGTCGTCGCCGTGACTCCGCCGACGCCGACCACGGACGAAGAACGCCTCACGGTCGCGTTGGGGGCGCTCGCCGCCCGGGCGAGTGTCACGGCGGAAAACGTGGTTCACCCGCAGCTCGTTCGCGCAGACTTGGGCCCCGAATTGCTCCTCACTTACGCGCGCGCCGTTCGTCTGGCGCGCGATCTGCCGAGCGTAAAAAGCACGGAACGCGCTCGAAGCGCACTCGACCGCGTCCTGCTCGCGTGGCCAACGAGCTGGGAGGCTGCCATCGAGCATGCCGTTCTCGCAGGTGTGAGGCGCGGCCATGCCGAGGCGGGGATCGAAGCCCTAGGGGACCTCGACACGTCACGGGGGAGAGCGAAGCTTGCGTCACCGGCTGTCGTCGACGCGTTCGATGCGGCCACGGCGGGCCACGAACACCTCTACGATCGTGCGCGCGCTTCGTTCGAGCGTGCTCGCGCGCAGGCACCGACTGCGCCTCTTTTTCGCGCAGTCGACCGCGCCGCGTTCGAGCGCACGGGGCGTGAAGCGTTGGCGTTCGAGTGCGACGACAAGGCTTCTCTCGACCGCACGAGCTTGTCGTGCCACCACGCGCGCGCGGCGACCGGTGATCGGGTGGGCGCGGAGCAGGAGCTCGAGCGGTTACGCGCGCTCGCGGGCAGCCCGCAGCTCTATCTTTCGCTCTCGTCGCGCTCCGCCCTTGAAGTCGGTGATCATGCGCGCGCCGCGAAAATCCAAGGGGCCATGAATCCGGCGGACCGTTCGCTCGCGACGCTTTATGCCTCGAAAGGCAAAGCTTCGGTCCCCGATGTGCTTCGCCTCGCGACTGTCGCGCGCGACGCCCCGCAAGCGCTCTCAGGCCTGTTGCGTGCGAGTGGAGACGACCCGCTCGTGGCCTTTGAAGGCATTGCCGAACGCGTTACAAAGGACGACCAGGCAAGCCCGCTCCTCACGAATGCTGCCACCGCCGTACTCGCGCACCAGGAGCGCTACGACGTCGAAGCTTCGGGACTCGTTCACTTCGTCATGCTCGACGTTCGCCGGGTCATGGGCACGACCGACGTGGAATCGAACGCGCAAGCCAACGGACCCCAACTCTACGGCCGCGACGCCGTGCATATCCTCCGCCGTCGTATCTTCAAAAAAGACGGACGTGTTCTCCTTCCGGAAGCCACGCCTCGCGCGTCGCAGTCGCACGCCGATCTCTCCCAACTCGAAGCGGGTGACGCTGTCGAGGCCATTTACGAGGGCTTTGGGGTCCCCGGCGAAACCGGGAACCTCGGAATCGATACCCCCGATTTGCTTCCCGAACGCACGGCCGTTCGCGAGGCGTGGATCGAGATGCGCTTGCCGGAAGGGTTGAAGGGCACGCTTTGGAGCCATCCGATGCTCGGTAAACCCCAAGAGCGTTCCGAACAAGGCAAACGTATCCTGGTATGGACTGTCAAAGATCGCGCGGTCCGTCGTATCGAATACGGCGTTCCGAAAATGGATCGAAGCGCCTCGGTGAGCTTTACGACGATGACGTGGGACGACGTCGCGCGCGGACTCTCGGAGACCGTCGCGTCGCTCGACGCGCAAAGCCCCGAAGTCACCGCATGGGCGAAGGGCCTCGAAGGGTGCGCACTCCCCGGGGAAGACGTCTCACGAGCGCCGACGCACGACGCAAAAGCCTCGGCTGCGAGCCCGTGCGGCCCGTCGCGCGCGCTCGTGGAGAAGGTGGTTTCTGCCTCCGGAGAGGCCGTCAAAGAGGCCTCCGGGATGGCCCTTGCGGACGTCGACCTCGGGCACAACGGCACTCAGGGCATGACCGCGCGCACCGTTCTCGCCACGCACGAGGGAAGCCGCACCTGGCTCATCGTGCGCGCGCTGCGTGAGCTTGGCGTGCACGTCGACGTCGTGGTCGCGGAAAACGATCCGTTCTCGGACAGCGCGAACTTCCCTCCTCACTTCGGTCGCTTCATGCATCCGCTCGCCATTGCGCATGTTCCCGACGCCCAGCGGCCCGGACAGACCGAAGACCTCTGGATCGACGCCGACGTCGCAGGACCACCGCTACCCGCGGGGCGCATCTCACCCGAACTCCGCGGACGGAATGCACTTTACGAAAGCGGGCGAATCGCGCAGGTACCGGCGCTCGGCACGGGCGGAGAGCGCGATGAAATCGACGAGCGCATGGTCGTCGACCACGAGGGCAACGCCAAAGGCGTGCTGACGGTCCTCCTGCGAGGACGCTCGGCGCAAGACTTAGCCGAAGCGCTTGTGCGGCTCGTCGGCGACGAGCGCCAGCGCGCGCTACGCGGCATTGCGCTGGCGTGGGTGCCCTTTGCAACGGTCGACAAAGTGGAGCTTTCCTCGACGGAGGGAAGCTGGCAGGTGGCCGTTCGTGCCGAGCTCACGGCGCCCGCCTACGCGCAAGTCGAAGGCACGAAACTCGCCTCGCGATCGTGGATATTGCCGGGGATAGACCCGATTCACTACGTGTTCCCTCGCCCGTACGTCACGACGCTGAGTGCGGCCTACGCGAGTCAGAGTGCGCGTGAGAGCGCACTCGCAATAAGTCGAGCGACGCAATACCACGTAAGGCGACGCGTCGAACTCCCGCCCACGGCGACCGTCGCTCGCTTGCCAGGTCCGTTTGAGCTCAAAGGATTACTCCTTTCAGCGCAGCGCAAGCTTTCGGTCAGCGCCGCGACCATCGAGGAAGACTTCACCCTCGACGTCACGACGGGCACGATTCCCAAAGACCGCTACGACGCCTTTGTCGCCGAGACGCATCGAACCGACGACGCCTTCCGTGCCAGCACCCGCGTCAAACCGCCTACACCATAACCCGCTCTAACTTGCCGGGCCCCAGAGCGTGGCGATGGGCATGGCCACTACGCCATCGCCCAGGCCGTACGTCCGAGGGCCCGTGTGCAATACAATTGCAGCATGCAACTTTTCGCCGAGTTTCTCCCTCAACCAGACAAGGTGTGTCGCTTCGCTTGATTTTGGCGCGGACGATGACTTTATCTCGATGGCGATGACGCGACCATCTGGCGCCTCTGCAATGAGGTCAATCTCTCGCCTGCCCGTGTCGAGGCGGAGATGATAGAGCCGGAACGGGTCGTCCGCGACTTCAGCCTCTGTCCGTAGCTGACTTAAAACAAACGTTTCAATCAGGCGCCCCAAGAGGTCACCGTTGCGAAGCCCACCTCGCACATCGAGTCCCAAGAGTGGACCCATCAGAGCCGCATCGGTAAGAAAGCGCTTGGGTGACCGCGTCAATCGATTAAGTCTGTTGGAATGCCATGCGGGCAAACGCTCTGTAACAAACAGCATCTCAAGAAGTGAGTCGTAGGCCATCCCCGTCATGCGACTAACGCCCGCTGCATCAAACAAGGTTTTGTGTTCGACCACTCCCGCCGTATGAGCCGCAATCGCCTTCAAATAGGCACGCAAGCGCACGGGATCTCTGTGCTCGTTGACCAACGCCGCGTCGCGACCGAGCAGCTGGTCGACGTAAGCAGAAAGCCACCGTTTACGCAGTGCCGACAACTTCTGCAGAGCCACCGCAGGATACATCCCGCGTAGCCCCATCTCGACGTAGTCTGGGAGCTTCGGAGGGTTCTCTGGACCGCGCATGCGGAGTGCCTCGCCGGAAAGAATCCGGTCAAACCAAGAACGCTGCTTGATTTTCCCCTGAAGCTCGCGCTCGGTCATACCCCACTGAGTGAGTCGAACGACTCGCCCCGTTGCCGCCCAGGCATCGTTCAGAAGTTCAGCTCGCACCGAGCCGGTGAGGATGTACTGCCCAGGCTCCGGGTTATCGTCAACCGCACGCTTTACGCTTGCAAGTACTCCGGGCACCATCTGCCACTCATCAAGCAGCACGGGTCGATCAAGCTGCGCCAGTACGGAGTCTGGGTCGTCGCGAAAGGGTGCTGCATCGAGCTCACGATCAAGCCGCACGAATGTCTTGGCCATGCGACGTGCCGTGGTCGTTTTCCCACTCGCGCGAGGCCCGACAATCATCACGGCTGGAAGGCCCGCCAAAATGTCTTGCAAAGGACGCTCAACAAGGCGTTCGACGTGCAGATTAGAGGCCGGGTTCACGCTCTAACACTAGCTCTTTGCGCACCCGGCCAGTAGCGTTTTACGCATCAATCTGTTAGCGGTTTACGCAGCGAGCGCGGCAAGAGCTTTCCGACCGCCTACAACGATGTCCGAACATGACGATCGCTCGCTTTAGCGGGTCGCGGCTTTCGGTTTGCCGTGCTTGCAAACGAATGTGGCGACCTCACCCTGCAAATACTTGCAGTATTCACCGAACTTGGTGCACGCGGTGTATGCCGCTGCGGGTAAAGGCGCCCGCTTGTCACTTGGTGGGCATCCGAGGAGCCCGACGGCGCCCGCTACGACACGAGCGACGGAGCTCGCCGCAATCGCTCGAGGTTCCGCCTTTGTCGCGCAAGAACGCATGTCAGATTTTGCATGACTTTATCTTCGCCGATTGCGTTAACCACGCTGTAGAGGCAAACCACCGGCGACTCTTAAATCGTCAACATTGGCGGCTGACGATGGGCCGTCTCTCCGCAAAATGCTCTCCACGTTTTGATCGAGTCGGATAGGCTCGCGACTATGGGGTTACCCGCCTTCCTTCGGAGTGTGGGTGCGGCGGCGCGAAGAGTCGAACGTGAGAACGCGCGACAGGCGCGATGTGTGGCCAAGGACCGGCAGAAGCAGGCTCGGCAGCTTGGTGCCCATGCGGATCGAACGGAGCATGCAGCGACGGTGCTCGACAGCAGGTTGGCGGTCGATCCGATCTCCGCGATAGAGATTGAATACATGCATGGTGAGGGGCTTGTCGCGAAACCATTCTTCTCTGATCTCGCAGGCGTCTCCGGTCGGGTCGACGTTCTACCTTCTCGACGCCCGATCGAACCCGTCGTGCTGGTCAAGACCCTAACATGTACGATTACGGTCCTCGATGTCTACCCAACCTCGTTTGCGACGCTGATCGCACTGTCGGTCGAGAGTTCGACCCCGGGTCGCTTGGACTTTGTCCGGAAGAACGACCTAAAAAAGAGTTCTACGTTCTTGGTGTCGAAGCCTGACGGAAAGTACGTGTTCCCCCTATCTACAGACTTTGTTGGCGCGATCGTCCAAGGCATTCCCAGGATCGGGGTTGTAGCGTTTCCACCACTGATGGAATCCACGAAATCGATATAAATCCACCTGGCGAACGCGAAGGTGGGCGGCGAGGTTTTGACCGCTTTTTTTGAATACCACGCAGCCTCACTTCAAACCGACCTTCGAGCAGGGCTGTCGCTGCGGCCACTGGAGGAACGCCTTCGGATAGACCTTGAGCGGCAACTTCGCGCAAGGAAGAAAAGCGTCGATGCTGACAAGAGCAAGAGGCGCATGATGAGATTCGCTTTTGTCGGCGCTGCGATCGCATTCGCTTTCCTTGTACAATTCTGCGCGAGGAACAACGGACGCGACTACCAGGCCTCCCCCCCACTCAGCACGCCGAGCGAGGGCCCGACAAAGAACAAGGGATCGACCGCGAACGCTGAAGCGCCAACGAGATTGCCGGGGCCCGCGGTAGTTTTCCGTGATGCGTCGGTGGGAACCGCGAGTCATCCCGTACGCACTCCGCGTGGTTCCACGACGGCTTCCTCGCCCGCCCTCGTCAACGGCACCGCGGTCGACTCGGGGATTTCGCCGGCTCTGTAGGAACGAAAAGAGGAGAAGGCTTAGGCACGATCGAGCATTTATTTGGCCACCTCAAATGCCTAGATTTCGAGAAAGAGCCGTCTCACTTCGCGTTGGAACTGGGGGTTCCGCCGTAATTAAGGCGCACTTGCCCGGCACCCGCACGCCACTTCCAGGTAGGCGTTTATCGAACGCCCTGCGTGACCTCGCGCTCAAGAATATCGAGAGGGAGCGGGCCCGATCGTAAGACCGCTTCGTGAAATGCTTTTAGGTCGAACGCGGCGCCGAGCTCCGATGTCTTTCGCTTTCGGAGTTCCTTAATACGAAGGTCCCCACTTTGTAAGCAAGCGCCTGGCCCGGCCAGACAATGTATCGATCGACTTCGTTCACAACGTCGTGCTCGGATCGCGCAGCGTTTTCCATAAAAAAGTCAATGGCGCGTTGGCGGCTCCACTTGAGGTGGTGAATGCCGGTGTCGACGACCAAGCGTACGGCGCGCCACATCTCATACGTGAGCTGACCGAACTTGGCATAGGGGTCGTCATACAATCTCATCTCCTCGCCGAGGGTTTCAGCGTAGAGAGCCCAACCCTCCACAAATGCGCTGTAGTCGCCATGACGACGAAATTTCGGAAGGCCTTCTTCCTCCATGGCAAGGGCTATCTGAAGGTGGTGTCCAGGAACCGATTCATGCAGCGTGAGGGAGGTCATCTCCCAGCGAGGGCGCGACTCGGGTTGATAGAGATTCACAAAGAACGTTCCCGCGCGCGAGCCGTCGGCAGAAGGTTCGCGGTAGTAGGCTGTCGTCGTATCAGGCGCTGCAATGTCAGGGATTGCCGACACGCCATACGGCGTCCGCGGCAGGCGTTGGAATTCCGTTACGAGCTGGGGGTCTATGCGTTTGGCAAGCTCGCGATAAGCCTTGAGCAGCTCCTCGCGATTCGAGAAGAAAAAGCGCGGATCTGTACGCAAAAAGCGAAAGAAGTCCTTCAGATCTCCCGCGAATCCAGTGCGTTTTTTGACCTCCTCCATCGAAGCGCGGATGCGACTGACTTCACGCAAACCGACGGCATGAATCTCGTCAGGCGTACTTCGGGTCGAAGTGTGTAGTCGCACGGTATACGCATAAAGGGCAGGCCCATTCGGCAGCCTCCAGGCGCCGACACCGTCACTCGACGCAGGAAGATACTTAGCGAGCCACCTCGCGCCTACCGACTTCGCGATGCTCGCGACACCTCCGCCGCGAGTCCGGGTGCGTGTGACGGCCAAAATCGCACCGACGATAGGCGGCGCGCGTGGCGTCCTGTTACGGAGGTGTGGCGCACGCGCGCCAGGTCATCGCGGAGGAAACTGCGCGAGCGATCCGCGCGTTCATGTCGCGTTCGAGCGCACCTTCGAGGCTTTGCGTTCGACCGGAGAGCGTGGCGTTTTCGGCGTCGACCGGGAACGCATAGTCTAGCTCTCGCGAGCTCGCTTCCGAAATGTCGCCGGCGCATACGACAGCCCCGTCTCCGCGAGCGAAGTCGTAGAGGTAAGCCCGCCCAGCCGTCTCGCCGGACACAAACTCGCTCGCGGAGATGACACGAGGCGCTTTGACCGAATCCGCCACGAATACGATTTCATACTGAAAAGGCGCGCGTGGCTCGAGCCAGCGCGCATAGGCCGTCGCCTCGACGAATCGACCCGCCGCGAGATGGGTCTCGACGCGTTGCGCGTCCGCGAGGAGCGCCGCAATGGCGTGGCTTGGAGGGAGGACACTCAAGGCTTCGGCGCGGCTTGTCGCGATCATCGGAAACGACGCACCGAAGCTTCCGAAGCGGCTCGACTCCGGGACTCGGAAGGGACACGCGCCAAGTTCGGGGCACGACGCGACGCCTGCGCGAATCGCGGCGCGTAGGTTGCGTTCGAGCGCCGTCTGCGCTTCGGCGGCTCGCCCTCGCGCCGCGCGTGTGAGCTCGCGGGCTTCGCGTCCGAGATCCACCTGCCCTTCCGCGTGGACGACGCGCCGCGCCGGCGTCGCACTCGACCACGCCGTGATGGCCACGCCCGACGCAACGCATACGCCGACAAACATCGCAGTCCATCGCGCGCGACGGCGACTCGCGCGCATCGCGACCGCGTAAGGGTGCTCAACCTCGGGCACTTCGAGATCCGGCCGTGCGGCCACGCGGTAAGGCACGCTCGAATCTTAGCGCAAACCGCTCGAAGAGCCCGCAGGTTGGCTTGCTCTTACGTGCCTTCCAGGCCGGGGTGGCTTGCCGCCAGAGCTCGCTTTAATTAGGGTCCGAGGACCATGAGCGGGCATTCCAAATGGGCGACAATCAAACACAAGAAGGGTGCGCTCGACGCCAAGCGAGGGAAGCTTTTCACGAAGCTTATCAAAGAGCTGACCGTCGCCGCGCGGATGGGAGGCGGTGAGCCCGACAACAACCCGCGCCTCAGGAAGGCCATCACCGACGCAAAGCAGCAATCGATGCCTGGCGACACCATCAAAAACGCGGTGAAGCGCGGGACGGGGGAGCTCGAAGGAGCCATGTATGACGAAGTTCTCTACGAGGGAACGGGCCCTAACGGCACGCTGTTTCTTGTCGAAGGCGCGACGGACAACCGCAACCGAACGGTGGCGGAGATTCGCAAAATTTTCGAGAAAAACAACGGTAACCTCGGTGGTGCGGGCGTGGCCGCGTGGGCGTTCGACCGTAAAGGCGTCATCACTCTAGACAAGTCAGGCGCCCACGAGGACCAGCTCATGGAAGTCGCTATCGGCGCCGGCGCTGAAGACTACGCGGAGGACGGCGAAGAGTGGTCCGTGACCGCACCTCCCGAGTCTCTACAAAGTGTGCTCGACGCGCTCGAGACCGCAAAGATCGTCGTCAAGAACTCGCAGCTCGCGTTTCTTCCGAAGACGAAAAAGCAGGTGACCGGGCGCGACGCCGAAGTCCTTCTCAACCTCGCGGAGCTTCTGGACGACCACGACGACGTACAAAACGTCTATGCGGACTTTGACGTCTCCGACGAGGAGCTCGCGAAAATCTCGTGACTCGTTCCGACGGCGTGACCGTCCTCGGGCTCGACCCTGGGACACGGCACTTCGGGTGGGGCCTCGTGCGCCGAGTAGGAACGCGAATGACACACGTGGGCCATGGCGTGGTGAGCGTTGCCGGCGAGGGCCCTCTCGGTGAGCGCCTTGTCGCGATCGAGCGGGCGCTTGTGGAGGTGCTCTCCTCCTTTGCGCCACACGAGGCGAGCATCGAGTCGATGTTCTTTGCCAAAGATGCGTCGTCGGCCTCGAAACTCGCGCACGCGCGAGGGGTTGGGCTCCTGGTTACGGCGCGCGCGGGTCTTGCCGTGTTCGAGTATCCTCCGGCACGAGTAAAGCGCACGGTCACCGGCGCGGGTCGTGCGGAAAAGGCACAGGTCGCCCAAATGATTCGGATCATGCTCGGCCTGAGCGTCACGCCCCCGCCGGACGCCGCCGACGCGCTTGCCGTGGCTGTGACTCACCTCCAGGGGCGAGCTCTACCAGGAATACGCGAGCCGATCGCGCGAGCCGCCGTCCATCGCTGATTCGTTCGCAGGTTCGGCAGTGCGGCGCTTACGCGGTTTTTTGGCCGCAGCGCAGAGCTTGCCGCGGTGTGCCGGAGGCAATATTGCAAGGGTCTCTTCCGTCAAAGCGTGGAGGTTGGGCGCGAAGCGAAGAGCGCTTGCTACGCTGATTCGCGACGTCGCCGACTTCCCTTCCCGACCTTCCTCAGCCTCCTGCTCCTGCTCCCGGTCCTCCTCCTGCTCCTGCTCCCGTTTTGCACGTTTGCCGCTTGACCTACGTTTCTTCGGAGATTCAAGACATGCCCCGAACCTTGTTTCAGCGCCGCGGTCGTCGCGTTCACTCGCTCGCCTTCGCCGGCTTGGTGGCGCTGTGCGGGCTCAGTGTCCCCATGGTTGAGTCGTCGAGTTTTGCTCAAACTAGCCCAAGCCCGACCGCGAGTTCGCCCGCGGCCCAAGCGCTCCCGGGTGAGCAAGCGGTTCAGGTCCTCACGAGAGTGCAGTCGTTTTACGACAAGACGACCTCGTTCTCGAGCGATTTTACGCAAGAGTTCTTCGTGAAATCGCACAACGTGAAGAAGCAATCGAAGGGAAAGGTAACGTTCTCGAAACCTGGGAAAATGTACTGGGATTACAGCGAACCGAAGGACAATCGCGTCGTCTCCGACGGCGCCGTTCTCAAAGTCTACGAGGCTGCGAACAAGCAAATGTTCGAGCAAAACGTCGACAAATCGCAATACCCGGCCGCGCTGTCGTTTTTGATAGGCGGCGGGAAGCTCGCCGACACGTTTAGTTTCGAGCTGTTCGAGGGCGCGTCGATGAATTTCGGCGGCGGTCAGGTCCTCGTAGGCACCCCGAAGGTGGCCTCCCCCGCGTACCAGAAGGTTCTCTTCTACATTGACGGCCCGACGTCGCAGGTGCGTCGCGTGCTCATCGTCGACGGTCAGGGAAACCGAAACCGGTTCGACTTCGAAAACCCGAAAGTCAACGAGTCGATACCCGCGGACCGCTTCAAGTTCGTGCCGCCCGAAGGTACGTCCGTCGTTCGACCGTAAGCGCGCCGACGCGCATTTCAGCTTTTGGGTCCGGCGAATCGAAGGGTCCGTGAGCTAAGGCGTCGCGCGGCCGTCAGCTAGCCGCACGAGCCGGAGCTCGGTTAGCGTCGTGAGGAGCTGTTCAAGCTCCTCGGTCGAGAGCGCGGGCGACGAGGCCGCAAGGGCGGCTCCGTCGATCCTCGCTCCCGTGGTGAGCTCGCTAATCCAGAGGCACGCGCGTACGAACGAATCCTAGAGATCCGTTGAGACGACGCCTGTAGCCGGCGTGTTCGGCCCAACGGATGCCGTGCAAGGGCGTGACGCGCCATCGGGCGCGCTGCGCGTCCTTCCGGAGGGCGGTGCGAGTTCGCGGAGCATTCGCGCGGATCAACTTTTTCACAATCGACCAAGCGGGATCCGTCGGATTGAAGTCGGGCGAGTAGGACGGGAGGGAGTGGATGGTCGCGCCCCGTGCATGCAGGATCGGCGCGACTCTCGCGTCTTGATGAGCACGCGCGTTGTCCATGATGACGATGTCGCCGGCACGCAACTTGGGTGCGAGCCGACAACGGACCCACTCGGAAAAGCGTTCCCCGTTCGCCGTCTGAAACATCGTGCTCAACGTGACCCACCCATCGCGACGAAGGGCGCCGATCATCGTTGCGATGGGTACCCCGATTCATCGGCCGCGGACGGGCCCGCTCGTGCCCTC
Organism: Polyangiaceae bacterium; assembly: GCA_025353725.1. Lineage (GTDB taxonomy): Bacteria > Myxococcota_A > Polyangia > Polyangiales > Polyangiaceae > Labilithrix. The sequence continues at coordinate 168,262 of JANXOF010000023.1, forward strand.
GCGCGATCCACGCGTGGCTACGACCCATCGAGAGATTGGCCGCTGATTCGTCGAGAAAAACGAGGCGGTCATTGGTCGTGGCACCTCAGACTGCCGCCAGCCACGCTGCGAGCGTCTCTGCATCGCCATCGCCCAGGATCGGCAAGCCTGCCTGATCCTGCGCCTTCAGAACGAGTCGATCAAACTCGGGTATGGGGCCGACCCACTTGGTCATGCGCTCTTGGTTCTTCTCGCTCGCGCCGTCGAAGTAGTAGGTCGGTAGCTCGAGCCGCGCGTGCCCGTCCATGCCGCCGGATCGGTTGCCCATCTGAGCGATTAGCCCGTAGTGGTCGCGGAGGTGTTTCACGAACCACAGATGAGCCCGGTGAGAGTCCGTCGTGTTGAAGGGAGGGTCCGCCCAGAGCTTCGTGATGTTTGTTGCCGACCTCGTCTGAGCCGCGACCTCGTGCCCAATCGTAATTGACATGTCGCCCACGTCGCATACGACGTTTCGTAACTGGTCGAGTAAGACCTCTGAGGTGTTGCGCGTCTTCTCGTACTCGTTGCCCGCTCGGTTCCACAGGAGCACCTTCTTCACTTCCCGAAATTCCTCGAACTTACCGGTTGCGAAACGCCCGACCGCGGACTTCATGTGTTCGTCCACGGAAAGCCAGGCCCCCTCCAAGCGCTCGCGCGCCTTGGACGCCGTCAGAATCGCGAAGGACTTGGCGACCACCTTCGTTGCCTAGCCACCGGGCTTGTCGTGTCCCTCGCCCCCCAACGCTTCCTGTCGTCCGGCGAACCAACAGGCGGTGCGCGTGGACGCCGGAGCGCGCGCCGCAGCGTGGCGATGGAGGCCGGGTCGGTGACGACCGCCCGCACGGCGCATGCGGCCTCCGCATCAGCCGCATGCGCTTCACGTACACCTCGAACGTTCGGCGCAAGAGGGTCGCCCCATCCAGACGTGAGAGCGGCGCGTAGAGCTCGCCTCCCAAGAGGCGCTCCCAGCGCGCAATGGAAAGGATGTTCGGCGCCCCCTGCGACGCCTCGCCCGTCGCGAGCCGCAGGGAGGTCGGCACGCCCTCCGCGCACGGCACGAGCACGCCTGGCCCACTCCCACGTGGCGCTGGCGGTGAGAGAAGCTCACCGCCAGTCGCAGCAGCGGCTCCATGCTCGACGAAACCCGTCGCTTTTTGAGGAGCGCGGCCGCTGCCGCGCGCCTCGGTGGTTTTGCGCGTCGACTTCGTGCATCCTGCATGCGATTCAGGCGCGCGAGGCACCACCCGCCCTTACCACGCATGGCGCGACCCAAATAAGCCGTGCAGCCGAAGAAGCAGATAGCGCGGAGGAGGCACCATGGCCCGAAGGCGACCGAGACACTCGAGCGGAGTCATGGGCTAACGTTAAATTCTTTCGAATTTGAGGGTAAATTCGCGATTGTCACCGGCGCAAGCCGAGGGAACGGCTAAGTGAACATCAATCGCACCTGCGTCGCGCGTTATGCAGAGACGCGATACTCATGACGACATGTCGCACGGCGAACCAGCTTTGATGTGGACCGGAGCACGCGTGGAAGTGAGGCGGAGCGTCCGCGTTTTGTGCACCTTGGGCGGCCCAAGTCCCGGTTCGTGTGCTCTCGAATTTTACGAATCTTCGCAGTTTGCCGAATACGTAATACAATCTTCTCGTCGGACACGAAACCCGAAGCGGAGTTGTTAGACCATGAACCTTTCACGCCTTTCCCTATTCGCTTCTGCATCCCTTACGCTGTTGGCGCTGGTTGGCTGCACGGCGAAGTCTACGTCGTCGGCGGCGTCTGAGGGGTCTCTTGGCGCGAGTGAGTCCGCGCTAGAGGCTGACAACACAGACTCGCAAGACGCGGAAGACGCCACCGAAGACGGGATCGAAAACGGACTGAGTGGCGCGACCGGAGCCGACCCCGGCACTCCCGCAGAAGGAGGCGACGTTGCCGCGCTCGACGAAAAGGTCAAAACGAACCCGGGCAGGTACTTCACCCCTGCTGGCTGCATCGTGAGCACGAGGGTTTCGGCTGGCGTCTGGAACCACGTTTTTCTAAACTGCACCGAGCCCGGAGGCAAGGTCTCCTACACCGGTACGGTCAAGTCGACATGGGCCGCGACGTTGGGCTCGACGTCGGTGAAACATGAAGCCACTGACTTTGTGGTGAAAGGCCCACGCGTTTCCGTGACGTTGTTTGGCTCGCGTGAGGTGAGCTTCACGCGCGCGGGCGCCGTGGTCACGAAGAAGCGCGTTGGGAGCTGGACGGGCACGCTCACGAGAAACGCCGACCCGTCGAAGTCGCTTCCGTGGTCGCACCAGGCGGATTTTACGTCGTCGTGGGATACGGGAACGAAGTGCTACACGCGTGATGGCAGTGCGACGAACTCGGTCGGTGGTCGTGCGTTCGGGCGTAAGGTCTCCGGATTCAAAGTTTGCGGTGGTCTCTCCGCGTGTCCGTCGAGCGGCCAGCTCGAGCTCGATCGCAAAGACGGCTCAGTGAAGATCGTCATCACGTTCTTGGGCGGCCAAGACGCCGACGTGGCTAGGCCGCGTGGCACCACGGTGAAGGCCAAGCTCGCCTGCACGACGTCCTCGTAAGCTCGCGTCTGGTGGCGTCGTCGAGCCGAACGTCGGCGCCTGGACCAGGCCGTTCTGCCCGTGTGGCCGCAAGCCAAGTCAAGTCCTCATCTTGCTCTACCCGCTTCCTGCGCATCCTGGGAAGATGAGGAATTTGCCGATTTCCTAAATCCAAGTCGAGCGGGCTAGCGAAGTGTCAACGATGAAACTTTATTTTGGCCTGCCGTTCATCGCTCTACTCAGTGCGTGCACTGCTCCGCCTGATCGTTCCGACCTCAGTGACGTCGCCGCGGTCGCATCTTCCCTACAAGACGGGAACGCTGCAGTCGCGGAAAAGGACTTGGCAATCATTTTTGACAAATCCACGAATGACCTAGTCACGTCGAAGGAGAATTTCAACGGTGATGAGTTACTTTCGGAGGCTTGGTACGCTGCCACCGAGAAAGCGTTTTCCATCGGTGATCCGTACCAAAGTCCTAATGCCTCGAAGGTCCTTGAACGAGAAAATACTCGGTCTGAGTGGGAGAATGTTACGACGCGGATTGCACCGTGCGAGCCGCTTGGAGTAGCACCCTTTCAAAAAGCCACTGTGCTTTGTACGCCAGAAGTGCGCCTCGTCATGCAGCCCGTGAAGCCGCTGTTTAGGGGGGCAAAGTACTTTGCGAGCGACCGGGGAATTCATCTACTTTACGACGTATCTGACGACATCGCACTGACGGGCGATGAGCAATCCGACTTTAAGGCACTCAAAGCAAAAGTTCGTGAAGCGGTCGCTGCGGGTACCTGGCGACCGGGGACATCGGGACCACTCACCTCTGATGAGGAACAGCGGTTCGTTCGCGCACGGGACAAGGTAGCCCGCGCGCTCATGGCCGACGTTCTTGCGCTTCGAGACGTCGGCCTGCCCAAAGAGTCATTTCGCTCGCTTGGGCCTCGACCTGAGCTCGCCACGTCTGACACAAGAGCCGCTTTCATGGCGCGGTACTCGCGGTTTCTAGCGAAATACGCTCGAGCAGGGTCGCTAAAGCAGCTCGCCGCGATGTCCGCATCCAGGCCTTTTCCTTTCTGGAAGGGCACGTTCGTTTCACTGCGACCCGGGATTGGTGGCCTCATTGCCGAGTCGTTGGGGATAACATCCCCGGTTTCAGGGCGAGAGCTCCTGCCCCTCGGCAAACAGAAACAGACCTCCGACGTCGCTATCACCGATGGTACGTTCAACTCAGCCGCCACGAACCTTTCTGACGAGCAGCTCCAAATCGCGAACGGTATTGGCCGTGAATCCCCCCTCGATGACGCTCTCCGCGCAGAACTAAGGCAGATTAGCCTCGCTCCGATAGGGTCGATCCCACCCGGCACGCTAAACCCTAGACCCCTCTTGTCGCCACGTGGCGATTCACAACAATATGCCACGCTGAAGAATCGTATCTCGGACCGGTCGCAGCTACTGGTTCGAAACTCGAGCTGCGGAAGCTGTCACTCGCTAAAGCAGGATCGTGCTTTCGCTCCTGGCGGTGCTTTGGAGGAGGCTTCCGACCTTCATAATCTCTCGTACTATTCCGTCGCTGGTGTGGGCGGTGTTACTGAGCGGGGTCTGTCTCCCTCTCCACGCGTCGTCAAGGACGTGGCGTTCGACCTCGCTTGGCTCGAATCTGAATTAGCGCTCCGCTGACCCGAGCCCGTGATTGCTGCTAGCCAAAGGAGGATTGCGGATACCTTGCGACGACTGCCTTTTCCGGGCGGTCGATCCGCTCCAGCGGGCTTGTCACGAGATCATGTCCATCCGCTTAAAAGTAGACGGCGTCCCCCGGCCGTGGCTCGCCGGCGTTCGCGCGATTCCGCCGTTCCCCAGAAATCGCAACGCGCCTTGAAGCTGTCGACGAACCGCGAGGTGCCCAAGGTGAAAGGTTCCGGTTCGCCTATCCCGCACGGCAACGCACTGACGACCTCGGAAGTGCGATTCCGTGTTCCGCGTCACGTAGACGCGGTGCTGCCGTCGCTCTGGTGTGACCGTTCCGCCGTCGAGGTTGCTCACGTCGCCAATGAGTCAAGGTTCGTCCGAATGTGATTTTGCGGCCAAGTTTTGAGGCTGGTCGACCTAATGACCGAAAGACTCCCGGCCTTGAGTAAGCTCGTGCGCGGCAGGTTCGTGGCGAGCTCTAGCTGGCCCCCTCTCTTTGGGAACACTGTGCACCCAGTCGCGCTGACAACTTCCCCCCAATGACGATGAGGTCGCCCCCTTTCGCGAGAAACGTCATGCTGCGACCGCCGACCCTCGGTCGAATTAGGAATCGCCGCGTCTCGCCGAGGCTCAATACTGAAACGATGCTCTCCGCACTCCGGCAATGCTTGTCGGCGTGCCAGGCTGTGCTGTCGTTGTGGTCGCGATAGAGATTCAGCCACGCGCGCTCGTACGAAACTCCATATTCCGCAGATAGCCGTTCGGCTATGGCGCGTAGGCTCGACACCGGAGTCTTCGCGAGCACGGGGTACTCAGCCGTCAACCGCGGCTCGAACACCATCCTGTCGTACATCCAGCGTTGTCGTTGCTCCCAGCCTGCGATGTCGAGAAAGACGGACATCAGTGCATCCTCCTCCGGAGCCCAGCTCGAGGCGTGCTCCACCCACGATGTCGCATCGAGCATGACCCGCGTTCGCCCGGAACGGGCACCGGCATCGATGAGACCGAGTGGCTTGCCGAGACCGCGTTCGAACGAACTGATGAATTCACCGCGTGATTCACACCTTATGCCGCGAGGCGCTTACCACCATCCATCCGCCGTGGGGATTGAGCTACGAAGTTGGCACCTCGGCACGTTCGCGCTGGCTCGTTGTCATGCTTCGCGCCGTGTCGAATCCGCCGAACCCATGGAGCACAACCGAGGTTACGTACTTCGAGGAGATTCCGCCCGCGCGCGTTGTCGTGTTCGAAGACGTTTCGCGCACCATTCTTTCGAAGAACGAAGAAGCGAAGGTTGGCTTCATCTACGGGCTAAATCCTTATCGCGGTTGCCTCCATGCGTGCAGCTATTGTGAAGCTCGTCGCCGCCACGAGCTGCTCGGCTTCGGCGCCGGAACGGACTTCGACACGAAGATCGTCGTGAAGCCTCGCGCGCCGGAGCTCCTGCGTGAGGCCTTCGAAGCGCCGTCTTGGAAAGGCGACGTGGTGGTGATGAGCGGAGCGACCGACGCGTATCAACCGCTCGAGGCTTCGTACCGTCTCACGCGTCGCTGCCTTTTGGTTTGCGTCGAGTACCGGAACCCGGTTGCGATTGTGACCAAGGGCTCGCTCATCGAGCGAGACCTCGACGTGCTCGCGGAGCTGCGCGACGTTGCACGCGTCACGGTCAGCGTGTCGATACCGCTTTGGAACCCCGAGGTGGCGCGTGCCCTCGAGCCTCGCGTACCGAAACCCGCAACGCGCATGCGAACGATAGAACGGATCGCCAAAGCGGGTATCGACGTCGGCGTGAGCGTGGCGCCGATGATCCTAGGACTCGGAGAGGAGGGCCTCGCCAACCTACTCAGCGAAGCGAAGGCCGCGGGTGCGCAGCGCGCGGTCATGAGCTTCCTTCGGTTGCCGCGACCGGTCGACGCCGTGTTCGCAGAGCGGCTCGAGCAAACGCTGCCGGGGCGGGCTTCAGGTGTGCTCGCGCGCGTGGGCGATCGAGGTCCGCACGCGAAAATCGTCGAAAGCGTTTTTCTGACGACGTGTCGGCGGCTCGGGCTCGCGTGCGCGCCGGCGGGCGATGACCGAGCGAATACGCCGCCCGCGGGCCCTCTCGAGAGTCGCACGTTCCGGCGTCCGAGTGCTCGGGGAAGACTATTCTGACGCGAACCCTTCGCAGCGCAGTCAATCAAGCGCTCAGCGAACCGTCCACCAGCGCTTCACCCCCGAACCGTCGAGAAGTGCGAGAGAACCATCATTTTGCATCTCCAGACGGGCGCTTGGCGTACCCGCCGTACCCGTTTGCCACAGCGTCTTCCCGCCGCTCGCGACGACGAAGTTGCCGTTCTCAAGGAGGGTGGCTGTCGTGGCCCCTGACCCATTCGTCGCTGTGGTCCAGATAGCGTTGCCGCGCTCGGAAATGACGAGGCTGCCCGATTCTTCGAGTCGCGCTGAGAACACGCCGTCGCAAGAAACGAGCGCCCGCTCGCGACCGATCTCCTGACCGGCAACGAGACGCCCACAGACCTCCGCCTTCGGTGCCGACGCTGGAGCTGGAGCAGGTTCGACGCCGCCGGGAGCGCCGTAGAACTTTTGCAACGCCGCGATGTCCCCCACGCTGAGTGATGCAACTCGCAACGAGTCTGTCGTTATTGATGCACAATAGTTCATCACCGAATTTGGGTCGTAGGCCCCGATTGAGACGAAGCCCGGAAGCGCCGCTCTCACATCGGTTTTGCAGGCCCCCGCTACGTCAGTAAGGTCTTCTCGATTTTGCTCGTGGTCGAAGCCGAGAACATGACCAAACTCGTGGGTTGCAAAGTTCCGGATGCAGGCTTCTCGTCCCTGTTTGCAAAAGCTGAATATCTTCGTGAAGGAAAAGTTGAGCGACATCGTCACTGCGTTGGTGCCGACGTTTGTTCCAAAATAGGACCACGGCGCCTTGTCGCTATCCTCAATTCTAATTCGTACAGCGGGCTCATCGTTACTTGGGCACGAGTCCCAGCGGAACTGTACTTTGGAGTTCGCACCCCACGTGCTCTCCACGGCGGACCGAACCCAGCCCATCGCTTCAGTGTCTCCTGGGTTGGTCCAACAAACCGGGACGATTCGCGTCTTCCAAAGGTAGTCCGGGTTTGCGAGCTGGGGGCTACTGGAGTCGTCGGTCGCCTCGACCTCCGCGGACGCACATGCAGCAGGAGTGAGCACTAGGGCGGCGAGCACGACCAGAGACCTGAGCGACGGCGAGTCCATGCTGCATTGTCCGCAAGGAGTGAGCCACGAGCCGTGCCGACGGACACACATGGCTTCGTGCCGTGCAGGCGGCTCATGGCCTTTGTTACTCAGCGGCAAACGACAAGGCCTGCAGCCGAGTAGGAGGCTGCCCCGGAACAAGCTTTCCCCCACGTTGGATCAAGCCCCACCCTGCAGGACGCGGGCGGAGGCCTGCAGCACCTCGCCCGGCGACTGCGTGTCAGTTGGCGAACGACACGTAGTTCACCATCGCGACGAGGGCGCGGACGGAACACGCAAAGTGAGATATAGGCGACCGTACTTAGAAAAGTGACGGAACCGGTTTTAGCCGAAGCGACACTTCGCCAAGCGGCAGCCCACGACGCCTACCGCCTGGCGCTGACAGAAGCGCCGCGCAGCGCAGATGATCCGGTCGGGGCTCAAGCGGTGGCCGCTCACATGCACGGCGACCACCTCGGGGTTAGCCGCGTAATGTACGGAGAGGCGGACCCGGAGTCGACTGAGACGTTTATCAATCACCGCGAGTATCGTCGTGACCCGTTAATGCCGACCTCGCTTGGGGAACACCGCTGGGACGATTTCGGCGCCTACGTTGCGACCGAGATGCGTGCCGGGCGGACGCTCGTAGTCGACGAAGGGCGCGTCCACCCGGGGCACTCGGCCGACGACCTCGCAGCGTACGAGGCGGTGGGTATCCGCGCTTACGTGGCCGTCCCGCTCGTCCGCGAGGGGCGGATCGAGGCGTACCTCGCGGTGAACCACGCGACGCCGCGTGCGTGGACGTCCGACGAAATCCGCCATCCGAGCAGCGTCCGCTTCTTGACGCCGTAGCGACTAACGAAAAGCTCTCGGCGACGGCATTGTCCCAGCAATCGCCTTTTCGGCCCATGCTCATGACCACCGGAGCGATCCCCTGGTTTATTTATTGCATCATGCACACAATTCTTTCCATGGGTGAGGCTCGCAAGTAGAGCCCGCACATGGCTCTTTCCTGCGCGCATCGCTCGACCTCGACACGACGCTCGTCCTCGCGCGAGACCGCTCGCAAGGTGCCGTCGCCCTCCACCGGTCTGCGATCTGCAGATGTCCACCGCTTCGTGTCGGAGCTGCTCGGGGAGGACGTTCGTGCGACCCGCGTGCTGTCGGTGGCGAACGGGCGACACGCGGCTGATCCGTCGGTCGTGCGGGATCGCGATGAGCGAATCGAGACAACTCACTTCGTCGTCGAAAACAAGTATCGGCGCGAAGCACTCAGGCTTCAGCCGAAGACGTCCGTATCGCCCCCGGCCGTGGTAGCCGTCGAACGGCGACGGCGCAGGTGAGGAGTTTCGCTTCTTCGTGCGAGACCATGGGAGGTCGCCAGCGAGCGTTACGCCGCGCGACGGCGATGCCGGAACGAATCCTTCCGCCGCCGGAAGAAAGTGAGCCGCAAAATTGGCTCGCAAGTCTCGCGAAACGTGGCGACCGTGCCCCTTCGGACACTGCGAGACATACGCTTTGGCGACGGGCGCCACGTCCACTGCAGGCGTAAAATTACAGCGTCAAGGGACCGTCGAGCCGCGACGCGCCGCACGCGGGACTCGAGAATCGTGAGACCGCTGCGGCACCGATTCGGCGCCTGGCACATCGCGTGCTGAGTGTGACGGCAGAGGTTCTCAGATAAAAATGCAATCGCACTTCGCCGTAAGCATGGTTGTTTTTGTACTCGCCGGCTGCGCTGCCGCGTCCGATATGTCCGATGACAGCGAATCCGATCCCACGGGGAATACAAACTCCGCGCTGACGCCCGTACCTTGCGCGGACGTCAGCGGGACGGACGTGCTAAAGTCTCTCGCCGTCACCGATCCGGCAATCCTCGCAAAGTTCTCCTTCGACCGAGTCATGAACCAGCTGCTCACAAGTGCCGACGTGAGCAAGACCGAGACCTCCACCAAGGTATTCAAGCGGTGGATGAGCACGTTCGCCTCGACGACCGCGCCCGGCGACTGCAACGACCCAGGAATCGATCCGAACAAATACGGGCTTCGCTGCCCACGCCCGGCGGAGGCGCAACTCGCCACCGTGGACCCGTTTGCGACAACGTCGAAGGTGACATGGAAGCCAATAGGACTCTTTAACCGGTTTGACCTTGCGCCGGCGAGCGGGGCCAACTGCGGTGAATACCGAATTGTGTACGCTATGCAGACATCGAGTGGAGCGCCTGTGTTTGGTCGCGCATTCATTATCTTCGAAGCTGCACTCGCTAACCCCAAGCCAAAGTTGGGTCTCAAGGGCTGCTTCCCGGTCGCCAAGTTCTGGCAAGGGCTCTCGGGCGACACGCTTGCAAATCGCACTGATAAACTGGACAAGTTCTACTTCACCGGGACTGCGATAGCTGGCGTAGCACCAGTCGTAAAGGCCGCTCACTACGGACTCTCGACGAACGCAGGGGGGCCAACATCCGGCCAGATTCGCACAAACTTCTTCGTTAACCTGCGGGAGTGGCACCTCCGAGAATTCAAGACAAAGCGAACGTGTGCGGACGCGAGCAAGGCTTCGACTTGCGAACTGGCGATGGCTCACGTCACAGTGAAGACGAATCCGGCGAACGAGCTTTTCAGCGGAACTCACGCAAATTCGGCAGCGTACCGTACGGAGCTTTCGAGCCGCCTCGGGACGCTACTTTCGACAGACGCAAACTCAATCGGACTCGCCGTGACCGACCGATTCAATGAATTCGAGAGCGTAGAGGCAGGCAATAACGTCGTGTATTCGTCACATGCCGATGCGACCATGCGCAGTGCAATTCAGTCGAAGTTGACGACGCTCAACTCAAAACTAACGGTCAACAATGTTCTTGATCGCGCGACGACACAAACGTGTGCAGGCTGCCATCTGTTTTCAAGCGGAAAATCACTCGGTGGGGGCACAACATGGCCCGCGTCCTTGGGGTTCGTCCAAATCGACGAGGCGAGCAATCTATCCAGCGCGCTCACGGGAACGTTTTTGCCGCAGCGCAAGACGGTGCTTGAAAAATTCATCAACGATCGCTGTACTCCCGTAGCTGCGCGCGCGGCGTCTCAGCGGCCGGCGACAGACGCGGCTGACGATGAGCTCACCGTAGGCGGGAGTCCCGTCGGCGCCGCGAACTGAGTCGTTAGGTCGACGACGATTACCTAAGGCCCCTTCGCATGACGCGACCGCGTAGTGATGCACAGCTTAAACCTGCCCCGATGGTGGTCGTCGCATCCGAGTCGTAACGTGACCTAGTGGCGGCGCGCGGAGGCTGCTTAGTCAGCGTCAGTTCGTGCGCGAAGGCAGGCGTGCGACTCGATGAACCGGCCTCGAAGAACTTCGGAAGTTCGGCGGCCCGATCGAGAGGCAGCTGCCGTATCGGCCGCGTCTCTGGTATAAAGCGCGCCCGTGAGCGCGACCACGTCTCTGCCGACTGCTTTCGCCTACTGCCCGCACTGTAGCGCGCTCGCACGCGAGGAGCCTCGCGGGGCGGGGGCGTCGCTGACGTGGGTGTGCGGTGTTTGCGGGGGGCCGCGGATGCCGTCGTCACTCGGCGGCGACCAAGCCGTGACGCCGCTGCGTGAGGCGAAAGCGTCCCAGGCCGCCGCGGCGCGCTCGCGGGCCGCGTTTTGGTTTTTTACGATGATGACGCTCTTTTTTACGCTCGTCGCACTGGCCGCGTGGCCGGTCGGGGTCGCGGGAAAGCTGCTTCTTCTCGTCATGGCGATGGCGCCGGCCGCGCTCGCCGTAAAGTCACGCGCCACGGCCACCGGGGCCACCACGGACGCACGCGAGGCCATCGAAAAGGCGTGGCTCGCCGCCGCGGAGGACGCCGCCGGTCAGGCGACATCAGGCGTGACCGTGGCGGAGCTCGCCGCACGCCTCAAAGTCGACCCGGCGAAAGCCGAACAACTGCTTACGCAGCTTGCCGTGCACGAACGCACACGCATCGACGTCGATGACGACGCCGAGATTCGCTACAGCATCCCCGGCGCCCAAGGCGCGTCAAAAATCCGTGTCGGAACCAGCGAAGCGCAGTTCCTCGCGCTCGAGCAAGCCGAGGCCGAAGCCGCTCGAGGCGTCAACGCACGGGGCGAGCGTCGCCTTACGGCTGAAGAAGACGCCATGGAGCAGAAAAGGTTGGCGACTTCTCCCTTTGCGCGATCCCCACGCGGCCCCCGAGGAGCCGGACGATGAGTGAACCGGTCAAGCGACGGCGCTCACTCACGAACGTTGGCGGTGACATCGAGCGGGGCGGCGATCCGCGCGCGAGCGAACAGCTTGCCCACGCGGTGGACGTCGCGCCAACCTCCGACGCCGACGCCCCCGACCGCGCGCACGTCCACGGGTTTCACGCCTATCCCGCGCGGGCCCACCCTGTCACCGTCCGGCGGCTTATCGACGCGTTTGCGCCCGCGAAGGGCGTGGTTCTCGACCCGTTCTGCGGCTCGGGCACGGTGTTAATCGAGGCGATGCTCGCGGACCGGAACGGACTCGGCACGGACCTGAACCCTCTCGCGGTGATGCTCGCGCGCGCGAAAACGCACCCACGCACGCCCGAGACGACGGCGACGCTCCTCGCGAGCGCTCAAGATGTCGCGAGCTTTGCCGACGAGCGACGCAAAGCGAAACTTGGGGCGACGCGCAGACTGCCCCAAGTCGACGTTTCGCTTTTTACGCCGCATGTGCTCCTCGAGCTCGACGGGCTTCGCGCAGGCATCGAAAAAGCACCGCCCGAAGCGCGTCCGGACCTTCAGCTCGTGTTTTCGTCGATCCTGGTCAAACTCAGCGCGAAACGGGGAGATACCTCGGACGAGCCAATGGAAAAGCGGGTGAGCGCGGGGTATCCGGCCCGCCTCTTCGTTCGAAAGACCGAAGAGCTCGCCCAGCGCTTTGAAGACTTCGCCGAACGGCTTCCGTCGTCGCGACCGCGGGTACGCGCGCGCGTCATGCTCGATGATGCCGGAAAGCTCGCGAAAGTCGAGGATCGCTCCGTTGACGCGGTCATCACATCGCCCCCGTACGTCGCGACGTACGACTACCTCGCGCACCACGAGCTGCGGCTGCGCTGGCTCGATCTCGACTCGCGACGGCTCGCGCAACATGAACTCGGAGCTCGCCGCCACTACGAGCGCATGATCCCCGAAGACGCGCGCGCCTCGTGGGAACGGGAGCTCGGGTTGTTCCTCCGCGCCCTCGCACGCGTGACCAAGAAGGGTGCGCCAGTCGTTCTTCTCATCGCCGATTCCGCGACGCCAAGAGGTCCGCAGGGCGAACGACCTCTCGCGCTCCGAGCGGATGAACTTGTCGCCGCGACGGCAGAGCATCTCGGCGCGTTCGTACCGGTCGCACGAGCGTCACAAGCTCGTCCACATTTTCACGGGCCAACGCTAACCGCATTCGTCGATAAGCCTCGCGCCGAGCACGTTCTCCTGCTCAGGCGTACGTAGTTTCTGACACGCTCATCCGAAGACATCCTTGCCGGAGGTCCATCAAAGGGACTAACAGGTTAAACATGCCAATCGTCACGTTCGAGTCGAGCGACGGCGCGATCAAGAAAACCGTCGCCGCACCGAACGGAGGAGCCCTCGCCGACCTCTGCGACGATCACGAAGCGCCCATCCCGTTCTCGTGCCGCAGCGCGAGCTGCGCGACGTGCCACATCGAGATCCTTGAAGGGGCCGAAGCCCTGCTCCCCCCGGAGGACGAGGAGCTCGACGTTCTCGATGCCATCGACGCGAAGCCGCCAAAGTATAGGCTCGCGTGCTGCGCGAAGCTCAAGGCTGGCGCCGGGACCGTCCGTGTTCGTGCGCAAAACGAATATTGAGGACCTGCGCAACCGCCTACGCGGACGTTTAATTCGCGTGTCCCCTACCCCAGTCCGCTGAACGTGCCACAGACTCCGTCGAGTCATGCATGTGCGGGAAGTAGAACAACAACCGAGCTCATCACGTCACTTTGGAGCGCCCATCCGGCGGCTTGTGCCGTTGCAGAAGGGCGGCTCCTTCATTGGCTACCTTCTTAACGACCTAGCCGTGCAAGACGGTGTCGTCGGCGGCTATTTGCTCATGCTTTTGAGCGCGGTGCTGATGTGCGCGAAGGGGCCGGGCCGCCCGATGGCCATCGCCACGGTGCTCCTCGACCTCGTAGGCTTCTCCGTGGGCCTTCTGCTCACGCGAGGCGGCCTCGTGAGGCGCGGTTCGTTCGTGAGCTCAGTTCTCTATCGTTTGACCGTCTTTCTGCCCGTCTTTCTCTCTTACTTCCAGTTGCGCTGGATCCTACCTGCGGTGAGCCCACACTCGCTCGATGCGGCGCTTCTCGCCCTCGACGTGAGGGTCTTCGGCGTCGAACCGTCGCTCGCGTGGGACCGGTTCGTGACGCCCGCGACCACCGAGTGGTTCGCGTTCTTCTACTTCGGATACTTCTTTCTCCTTAGCGCTCACCTCCTACCGATGATGTTCGCCGCGAAGAGCCGACTTCGGCTCGCGCACTTTACACTCGGCATTATTTTGGTGTTCTGCACCGGGCAGCTTCTCTACATGGTCGTCCCCGGGTGGGGCCCGTACCGCCACCTCGCGGGTCAGTTCGCGCATCCCCTCGAGGGGGGGCTGTTCTGGCGGCTCGTCCGTGCAACCGTCGACGCGGGCGGTTCGCAAAAAGACATCTTTCCGAGCCTTCACACGGCCGCGCCTACCTACTTCGCGACGTACTCGTTTATTCATCGACGAGCGCTTCCCTATCGACTGACGTGGCCTTTGATCGCCTTCGCGGCGACGCAAATCGTTCTCGCGACTATGTTTTTGCGATGGCACTACCTGATCGATATTTGCGCCGGACTCGCACTGGGGATCAGCGCCGCGCACGCAAGTTTCCAAATCGTCACATGGGAGAGGTCGCGTCGTCGAAAAGCCGGCGTACGCCCGACGTTTGCACTCCTTGATTGGAGTTGGATTTGGCGTTTTCGCGGCGAGTCAGGTTCAAACAGCGGCGACCGAATGGGCCACGCGAAGAGACGGCGCCCCGAGTGAAGTCGTGCTACGCCACGTCTGGATTTTGCGAACGTCGCAGCGTCTTTCTTCTCAAAGGAGCTCGGTCATGCAGCAACGATTCCGTAGATTGACGGTAGTTCTAGTCGCTACAACACTCGCTGGCGGCGGACTTATCTTGGTGGCGTGTGGCACGGACAACGGCGCGACGATCGCGACGCCGCAAGTCGACGCCGGGAAGGATCCAGGCACCACCCGAGACCCGGTTGCTCCGACCGACACAGACAGCGGAGACGCGGGCGCGAAAGCCCCAGTTGACTGCGGCATCGTCCCGAAATTGCGTGAGACCATCGCGGCGGACGGCTTCCGATGCGGATTCTACTCCGCCGACGCAGGCGTCGACGGCGCCGCGCCCTCGAAAAACTGCGCAAGCACGCAGACCTGCTGTAACCCCGCGATTGCTGTCGGAGGCGCATTTGCGGACGCGCGTCCTCCGTCGTTTTGCGCAGACGGTAAAAATGGCGAAACGGTATGTGCCGAGCAGGACGTCGCGAACGGCTCAGACTACCAGCCGGGCTTCAACTCGAATTCCTGGGAATGTGCTGATAACGCGAACTGCCCCAACGCGACGGACATTTGCGTGATGTTTACATCGAAAGCTTCGACAAATAACAGCCCGGTAAACATCGGACCAGACACGAGGAAGCCGACATGCAATGCGCCACGGTCGTTCAAACAGGGAGGCTCACGATGCAAAGCCGGCCCCACCGTAGCCGCAGACGAAATCCGACTTTGTAGTCTTACCGATAAGGGATGCCCCGCGACCACCGAGTGCACGGCATTCAATGCGAACGGTCGTGACTTGGGCTACTGCAAGGCGAACTAAACGAACGGCTTCAAGCCGTTGATGACGATGCGTGGGTGAGAATCCACCGCACGATAGGGTCCAAAACGTCCTTCCACGACGGCTCGTTGAGCACTTCGTGGAAGAGCCCTTCGCGCGGGTCCCAGGTCTTGTCGGCGCTCCCCGCAGCGTCGAAGACCCGCTTCGACTCTTCGAAACTCGCGACTTTGTCCGCGGTGCCGTGCGCAACGTAGAGCGGCAGAGCGAGATGGGCGGCAGACCTGAACACCTCTTCCTGCGCGGCGGTCGCCTCGGTGAACCATCGTGCCGTCGCTTTGCCGAAGACCAGCGGGTCGCTGTCGTATGCCGCGGCTTTGACGGGATCGTGGCTCATGTCTTTACCGTCGAGCCCACTTGGCAACGCGAATTTCGGATAAGCGCGCGAAGCGAATTGAGCGGCAAGCACCTTGAGCCGAGGTACCTCGAGAGCCAAACCGAAGAATGGCGCCGAGAGCACGAGACCTCGCCACGACGATGGTTCGCGCATCACGCTGAGCGTCGCGACGAGCGCACCGAAGCTATGGCCGAACAGGAACGAGGGAACGCCGTTCGCGCGCGCTTCGACGAGCGCACGGAGCTCGCGCGCATCGTCCAAAAACTCTTCGAAGTGCTCGCAATAACCGCGTGTTCCCTCCGATCGGCCGTGGCCGCGGAGATCGATGGCCACGGACCCAATGCCATGTTCGGCAAGCGCTCCCATGACGTGCGCATAACGCGCTCCGTGATCCGCAAAACCGTGCACGATACCGACAACCGCTTTCGGCTCAGAGGGCATTTTCGATGCAAAGTACAATGCGGGGCCCGAACGGTGTCGACGCGTGACAGCGCCCTCGTCAATTTCGATAGTCACCATCACTCTGGCTCCCGCCCTCTCAAGTCGGCCCAACATGGGAATTTGCTGAGCTTAGAGTGAAAACGTATCATGCCTGATCCTGCAGCTCCCGGAGGATCTCGCGACTCCACGCGAGGAGAGCGGCGCGCTCGTTTTGCGAGGGGTCCGCAAGGACGACCTCGAGGAGCGCCTCGAGGGTTTGACCAATCGTGCGCCCCGGCTTGACGCCAAGTTCTTTCATTAAGTCGTTGCCGTTAATAACGAGATCGCGCGTTGAAAGGGCGGCGCCCTCCGCAAGAACCTTGTCGACGTGCAACTTGAGCGCCACAAGCGGAGACAGATCTCCCTCCCCCAAAGTGGGCCCTTTGCCGACGCGATCGGCCTCGTTGAGTACGTAGAGGTCCTCCACGCGATTGCGCCCGACACGCTTGATCCACCGGCGTACGGCTTGGTCGGACCACCCGTCGTAGTGAAAGAGGTGATGACGAACAAGCGCGACGATGCGCGCGCGATCGTCGTTCGAGAAGCGAAGCCTGGTGACAATCGGCAGCGCAATTTCGGCGCCAATCCTGTCGTGATCGTAAAACGTGTAGTCTTGCGTCTTGGCGCTAAACTGACGTGAACGCGGCTTTCCAACGTCGTGGAGGAGCGCCGCAATACGCAAGACGGGGTCGCCCGCGCAGGCGTCCATGCACGCAAGGCCGTGCCGCCAAACGTCGAACGAGTGCCACTTGTTCTGAACCATGTCGACGCCCTCGAGGAGCTCCGGACATGTGACACCCAAGATGCCCGACGTGCGCATCACCTCGAACGCGCGCGAGGGCTCTTTCGCCTTCATCGTCTTTATCCACTCATCACGCACACGCTCGGCGCTCACTTTCCGGAACGTCGCGAGTGTCGGTGCAATCGCGGCAAACGTCGCAGGCTCGAGCTCGAACTCGAGTGTCGCGCAGAAACGCGCCGCGCGAAGCACGCGCAAGCCATCCTCGGAAAAACGCTCGATAGGATTGCCGACCGCCCGAAGCGTTTTGGCGGCTAGGTCTTGGCGGCCGTGGAACGGGTCGACGAGCGCCCCCGTCTCGGGGTTCACGGCAATGGCATTTACCGTGAAGTCGCGGCGCGCGAGATCCGCGATAATATCGTCGACGAAGTGCACGGCATCCGGGCGACGGCCATCCGAGTAGGTCGTCTCGCCGCGAAGCGTCGTCACCTCGTAGTGATGCCCGCGAACGACCACGGTAACCGTACCGTGCTGCAACCCCGTCGGGATAGCGCGCGGGAAGACCTTCATGAGCTCGGACGGAAGCGCGTCGGTCGCGACGTCCCAATCGCTAATGGGCTTGCCGAGGAGTGAATCGCGAACGCACCCACCGACGAGCCACGCGCGCTTGCCGGCGCCGCGGAGGCGCTCGCAGATCCCAAGCGCATCCGTCGCGACATGAGCAAGGTCAAAGGTGCTTGAGTGATAACCAAGAGATGTCACGATTCACGGCCTCTCGTGAAACATAGCATCTTTGATCCGTAACCCCTGCCTTAGGCTAAGTCGCGAAAGGGCTCGGGATTTACTTCGGTCGCCCCACCGCTTCGCGAGCGGCCTACCGGGCGACGAGCCGTCGTCACGCAACTCGGAGGCGCTCGGCGGATGCTACGCTGCCGCGCAGAGCATGCGACCCACGATTTTCCTCTTCGACATCGACGGCACCCTCCTCTCGACGGGCGGCGCAGGAAGGCGCTCTATGGAAGGCGCCTTCCGGGCAGTCCACGGGGCGCGCGGCGTGACCGCCGTAGACTTCTCGTTCGCCGGCATGACCGACCGCGCCATCGTCCGCACCGCGTTGCGAACGCTCGGTGCTCCCGACGCTCCCGACCTCGATGCCGTGTCCGTAGCCAACCTTATCGACGGATATCTCGTGCTTCTCGCGGAGGAACTCGCACAAGCGAATTCATTTCAAGTTCACCCCGGCGTCGCGCCCCTCCTTGACTGGCTCCCCGGTGTTGAGCGCACCGCCGTAGGGCTGGGCACGGGGAATGTGCGAAAGGGTGCATACGCTAAGCTTACGCGCGCGGCGATCGACCACGCGTTCGCGTTCGGAGGGTTCGGATGCGATGCCGAAGACCGGACGGAGCTACTGCGCATCGGTGCGCAGCGAGGAGCGTCGGCGCTTGGCCTACCGCTTGGCGATTGCCGCGTGGTCGTCATTGGCGACACCCCGAAGGACGTGGCCGCCGCGCGCGGAATAGGTGCAGATTGCATCGGCGTCGGAACCGGCGGATTTGAACCGCGCGCCCTGCTCGAACTCGGCGCCTTTGCAGCGTTCGCGACGCTCGAAGAAGAACGCGTTCGCGAAGCGCTGCTGAGCGCGTAGCTCATTTCGGATCGAGCTAGTTGTTCTTCGCGCCAGCCGCGAGCCACGCCGTCACGGCGGCAGCCGCCGCGGGGTTCAGCGTCGCGTCGTCGGCGGGCATGGAGCCTCCGAACCACACGAGCGGAGACGTCTGCGGGTCGCCAAGCTCCGACGTAGCCGGCGCGTTCGCGTTGATGAGACCACGCGCGACGAGGCCCGCGTAGCACTCCGCTTTCGTCGTCCCACACTTGAAGCCGCTTCGCGCCTCCTCGTGGCACCCCGAGTTGCCACAGTGACCGGGCGTATTGGGGCCAAAGTAGCTGGTATAAAGCGTCGTCCAAGTCGGCGCTGCGGCGGCTCCGTCGGACAAGCTTGCGTCCGCATCGCGCGACGCGCCGGCGTCGGCTTGCGCGTCGCCCTGCTCGGCCACGAGCGCGCTTTCGCTCACTGCGACGTCGCGCGTGTTGGTGCAACCCGCAAGTGCCATTCCCGTCACGGCGCAGGCAGCAAAAAAAGTAGAAGTGGCCAGTAGAAATTTTGTCATTGGGGTGTGATTCATGTCGGCGTCGCTATAGCTCGATATCAGAAGAAGGGCCACCCACTTCGGGGATAGGCCGCGTTTCCTAAACGGCTATCCCCGTGGCTACGAAGCGCAAAGCGATTAGCTTCCTCGTTATTTTTCCCAGGCGTCGAGAATCGGACCGTTGAACGGAGAGCCGTGACACGTGGAGCACGCGTGGGAGTTACCGTCTTTGCGCGCGAGCTTAGAAACGAAGTTCTCTTTCATCCACACACCGAGCGAGCGGTTGTCCGCAGTATCAAGAAACTTCATCTTCTTTTGGTGGCACGAATCACAATAGATGGGTCCGCCGTCCTTCTTCTTGAGCTTACCGACGTACTCCGACCACATTTTCTTTGTGACCTTGATGTTTGGCGTCTCGACTTTGAAGTCGATTTGGTCGCCACTTTTCGAGTGGCAACCCTCACACGTGGTTCCAAGCGCCAACGTGAAAGACTTCATCACGGCAGACCGCTGCCGAGGGTTGAGCTCGGCGAGCGACGCAGGGAGGGCGCCAAGATCAAGCTTGGCCACCGCAAGCGCGTCGACAATCGCCTTGTCTGTCTCAAGCTGGAGCGGCGGAGTCGTCGACGGCGTAATCGGGCCGTCCGCTGGGGGCTGGCCGCCGTCACCGTTCGAGCCAGGTTTCTCGCCTGCTGGCGTGCCGTTGGCCGTCGGCTCGCCCGTCGCGGGCTCCGTGGGCGCGGTTTGCGTGCCGGCGGAATCAGGCGACGTCGAGTCGCTACCGCCACACGCCGCCGTTGAGCTAGCCGCGGCAAGAGTCAAGGAGAGCGCGAGACTCCAACGAGAGCACGAGCTCAAGCATGAAGCGAACGGCGTCCGGGCCTGGATACGAGGAGTACAACGCATGACGTCACCTGCTTAGTCGCAGATCGCGAAAACGCTAGGCGGGCGCACGGCAAATCTGCTTTGCCGTCGCGGAAAAGGCGGCGCCACGCGCTGCTACATCGTGCAGGTTCCGCGCGCGAGGTCCCACGTCATCAACCCCATGTGCATGCATGCATGATGCATCATATCTGTGTACGCGGTATCGGTCGCATCATCCAGACCTCGCGCCGCGCGCCACTGCGACCAGATGCGGTCAATCCAACCGTGGAATCGAAAGAACGTTTCGTTCTCAATGTTGCGATTAAAGAGTTCCATGTGAATAGGGCTTCGAACGTCGTCGAAGCGAGAGTGAATAAACGCGTGAACTCCGCTGGTAAGATCCTGCGTCTGCTCGAACGGTTTGTCCGCCGTTGGCCTGTGGCGCGTCTCAATGAACCGACCAAGTTCGTCATCCGACGGAAAGCTCATGGGGTCCGTCTCGAGCCTAGCGATGGCTTGCTTCATCCCAACGTAAAAGGGCGTCGGCGCCCCACCGTCGGCCCCTGGAGGGAGCGGGTCGCTCTCGTTGCTCGAGGTCGGAACGGCCGACCAGCCTTTAAACAGGTCCGCCTGTTGAGGAAACTTATCGCGAAGGGTTCGCACCATCGCGCGGTGCATCGCGAGGAAATCAAGTCCACTCCCAGGAGCTCCCTCTTGGTCTTTTGCTCGCATCCACTTCCGGTCATTCACATAGGCGAAATCTTTGGAACGCTTCGGGTCCACTGCGAGGTAATCCCATTGGCGTGTCTCATGCCACTCGCGGTGGGCGCAGCCCCATCCGAGCTGACGCTCGAATTGAACAATAGCCTCGGGCAGCGTGCGATCGACTGTGCCCGAAACGGCACCACGAATCGGGTTGTCTTCATCGCACGAAGGACCGAGCGCTGCGGCGCCATCCGCCGTCACGCCCGGCTGTTCAGGCTGAACGGGCTGTCCTGGCACTTCGGCCGGATCAGGGTCTTTCGTCCCGCACGCGAGGCCTGCACCAAGCAATGAGGTGACCAGGAACAAAACGGGAAGGGCGAGCGGTCGATAAGCCACGGTTCAAGGCTAGCAGGAGCCGTTTGGCACGCGACATAACCCGAGCCCTTGCCCCGCCCCCACATGCGACACTTACGACGACAGCGCGCTCAGTTCGCGTCGATCAAGCTATGCAGGTCCTGCGTCGTGAACTCGTAGTGCTTGCAGCAATAATCACACTCAATCTCGAGGGGTTTACCGTCCTCCATGAGAGACTCAATATCCGAGCGCGGGAGCGACGCGAGGCTTTGCGCGAGGCGCTCGGGGCTACACCGGCAACCGAAACACACTTCGCGCTCGCCCACCGTCGTGTACGGCATGCCGTAAAGCGTCTCCGCGAGGAGCTCGGCGGGGCTCGCTCGCCCGCGCGCAAGGAGTGGGACGATGTCTTCAAAGTCCTTAAGCCGTTCGGTCATCACCATCAGCGGCCCTTCCGCGAGCTCGGGTAGCAGTTGCACCATGTAGCCGCCCGCGGCCACGACCTCGCCATTTACGAGGTGACACCCGACCGCGATCATCGTGACGGTCTGCTCCGAGTCGTGCATGTACGACATGAACGCGGGGGAGACCCGCGTAGACCCCGCCGGAACTTGCACGACGCCTTGATGAAGCGAGCCGTTGTTCAACGTGCGAGCAATCTGGAGCAGCCCGTTCGTCAACATCGGCATCTCGACGACGTCCGCCGGTAGTTGAATAAGTCCGCGCGTCGAGCCATCCGGGTGCGTGTCGGCGATCATGCGCGACCTCG
This sequence comes from Polyangiaceae bacterium, assembly GCA_025353725.1. Taxonomy (GTDB): domain Bacteria; phylum Myxococcota_A; class Polyangia; order Polyangiales; family Polyangiaceae; genus Labilithrix. Next base: position 190,033 of record JANXOF010000023.1, read on the forward strand.
GGTTGTCGCCTTGGAGAATGGCCTGAAGGCGATGTTCGGGAGACATGCTGTCGCGAACGAGGACGGCTCCGGTCAGCAAGTCGGCGAATGTGCGCATGAGCTCGGGCGTCGCCGGTTTTTGCGCGGCGATCGCCCCGCGAACGGTCGCCGTCGTGTCGCAAGCGATGACGCGAAACGCGCCGTCATCGGTGATGGCGCGCAAAACTTTGTCAGTGTGGACGTTCAACACCCCCAAACCCTTACACAAGTCGTGTCGGGATGTGAGAGGAAGTAAGCGAGTGAGCCTCGAGCCTCCCCGAAGGCGGGCACCCTGAAGTTTGCCGGCGTGCCCGCGTGTCCGGGCCCCTCTCCGTTGCAGGGCCTTCGCAAGCCATCGGCAAAAGATCGCAACGAAGTGTTGCGATAGGCATCGAACGGCGGCAAGGTGGTCGCAACTTTTCGTTGCGATGGCCCGGTAAGGACTATGAAATCAAGAGGTAGACATCGTGGGCTCGCGGGCGCCGTGGGGGTGGCGCTCCTCGTCGGTATCGTTCTTCGCACGCGGCCGGCGCTCGCCCTCCAGCCGCTCGCAACATTCATCGACAACGCGACAGGGCACAACCCTGACGCTCAAGTGGCGGACGCAACGCTTCGACAAAGAGCCGCACAGGCGGACGTTCAGCTTTCCCGTCTCCTTCCCTCCTTTAACGCGCGGGGCGTGCTCACCCACAACCAGTACCCCGCCATAGCCACCTTACCGAACATCGGGACGCTCACGATCATCCCAGAAAACCAGCTCGACGCGTTTTTGAGCCTCGACGTCCCTCTCGTCGACTTGGCGCAATTCGCGCGGTACGACGCCCAGAAGATTCAAGTCGAGCTCGCTGAGGCAAACCGTGGGCTGACGCGGCGGCAACTCGAGGAACGCGTCGTGCGGAGCTACTACACTCTCGCGGCGACGGCCGCCCTGGGGCGCTCGGCCGACAAGAACCTCGACGTCGCCCAGAAGAATCTCGACGTCGTCAAGACGCGGTTGGCGGCTGGCGTGGCGGCCGATCTCGATCTCGCGCGAGCGATCGCGAACGTGGAAGGCGCGCGCCAAGACGTTGCCGACGCGGAGCTTTCACGCGTGCTCGCGCATCGGTCGCTCGAGACGTTGTCGCGGGTAGCGCCCGAGCCGGCGACGACGTTCGCCGAAGACGGGTTGGTCGAGGAGGCTGCCGTGGGGCAGTGGCTCCGCCGCGGTCACGAAAACCTTCCCGAGCTTCGCGTCGTGGAGGCCCAAGTGAGACTCGAGGAGGCCAATGCGCGCGCCGCACAAAGGGCTTACCTGCCGACGCTGTCGGCGCAGGCGCAAGAGCGGTTTACAAATGCCACGGGGTTCACGGGGCGAACCGCAAGCTACACGCTGAGCGCCACGCTTTCGTACCGCTTCGACCTCGCGACCATAGCGCAAAACAAGGTGGAACAAGCGTCCGCCGACGTGACGCGGGCGCGCGCCGAGGGAACGCGCCGCGGCACCGAGGACGCCATCGTAGAGGCATGGCAACGAGTCACCACAAACCTTGCGAAGGCGCGCGCCGCACGCGCTCAAGTGCGGGCCACGGCGACCGCCGCTCGGCTCACGCAAGACCGCTATGCGACGGGCGTTTCTACGCAACTGGACGTCACTCAAGCCCAGCGCGACGCGTTCGGTGCCGACGTCGCACGCATTCAAGCCGACCTCGCGCTCGCACAGTCGCGCGCGGTCCTCCGCCTCGCTTCGGGCGAGCCTCTTACATCAGCGCCTAAAGACACCACGACCCCACCGACGGCCCCCGCGCGAGAACACCCATGAGCTTCGCAAAACGCAACCTTACGCCACTTACGGGCAAGACCGTCTCTGCCCTCCTTGCGGTTTCTCTGATTGGCTTCGCGGCAGGCGGGGCGACAGCCTGCGGCCGCGCACAGGCGTACAAAAGCGACGACGCAGCGGCGACGGCGCCCGTTCGCGTCGAGACGGCCGAGGTCACCGAAGTCGACACGCCCGTTGTGTTGCAGCTCACCGGTTCTCTCCGCGGGAGCAAAGAAGCGAGCCTTGCGGCGAACGCGGCCGGCCGGGTCCTTCGTACTTTTGTCGAGCGCGGTGACGAGATCAAGCAAGGGGCGGTGATTGCCCAACTCGACACGAGCGCGGCCACGCTGTCGCTCCTCGAGGCCAAAGTCCAAGTCGATACGTCGCGGACGCAAGAAGGCATCAACCTTGCCGATTGCACGCGCTACGAGCAGCTACGAACGAAGGGAGCCATCAGCGCACTCGAGTACGACCAGGCCACGGCGAAGTGCAAAACGGCGCCGCTTGGGCTTCAAGTCGCGCAAGTTCGCCAAGATCTCGCGGCGAAAAACGTCGGTGACGGGACGATTCGAGCGCCGTTTTCGGGCGTTGTCTCAGAGCGCTACGTCGAGGTCGGCGAGTACGTGCAGCCTGCATCGAAAGTCATCTCCATTGTTCAAAGCAACGACGTGCGCCTCGAGTTCACCGTCGCGGAGGCAAACATCGCCACGGTGACCGCCGGCGCTGACGTGTCGTTCGTCGTCGCGGCTTACCCCGAAAAAGTTTTTCACGGCACGGTTCGCTTCGTCTCCGGAGCCGTCCGCACCGCAACGCGTGATCTCGTCGCCGAGGCGGTCGTGGCCAATGGTGAAAGGCTGCTTCGGCCGGGCATGTTCGCCAACGTGTCGCTCTCAACAGGCACACGTAAGCTCGCGGCCGTTCCGTTGGCAGCCGTCTTCGAGCGCCTCGATAAGAAGCGCGTGTACGTCGTCTCGAGCGGCCATCTCCAAGAACGCATTGTCCAGTACGGACCTAGAGTCGGCGGGGCGCTCTCTGTCGAGAGCGGCGTGAACGTCGGCGAGAAAGTCGTTGTGGGCAATCTCGCAAACCTGACGAACGGCGCCCGCGTCGAATAGCGTTTCCGCCCGAACACCTAGCTTTTTTTCAACGTTGGAAACCAGAGGTTCCAAATGCAGTGGTTGGCCCAGATCTGCGTCCGTCGCCCCGTTTTTGCTTCTGTCCTCATTCTCGCGATCCTTGTCCTTGGGATCGTCGGGTATACGCGCCTCGGTGTGGACCAGTTTCCGAATGTGGATATCCCGATTGTCGTGGTCACGACGCGCCTCGAAGGGGCCTCGCCCGCGGAGGTCGAACTCGATGTGACCGATAAAATCGAAGGCGCCGTGAACACGATCTCGGGAATCGACGAGCTTACGTCGGTCTCGAGCGAAGGCGTCTCGCAAGTGATTATGTCGTTCAAACTCGATAAAGACATCGAGAGTGCGACGAACGACGTCCGCGACAAAATCAACCGTGCGACGCAAGATCTCCCCAAGGGTGTCGACCCTCCTGTCGTCACGAAGGTCGACCCCGGCGCCTCTCCCGTCCTCCTCGTCGGACTCCGCGCAAAAGACAAGTCGAAGAGCATCCGTGACGTCACCGAAGTGGCGGACAAAACCGTCCGCCGCCAGCTGGAGACCATCAGCGGCGTCGGTAAAGTCACGGTTCTCGGCGGGCGCGAGCGCCAAATCAACGTGTCGATCAATCCCGTCGCATTACGCGCGGAGGGCCTCACGCCGGTAGACCTTCTTCGCACGCTTCAAGCGCAGAACCTCATGACACCGGGCGGGTCTCTCGAGACTGGCCCGCGCAGCGTCACGCTCAAGATCGAAGGCCGCGTAAGTTCGGTCGAGGCCGTCTCGCGGCTGGCGATTCGTTCGATCGACGGACGCATCTTGCGCATCGGGGACGTCGCCAAGGTGACGGACGGCCAAAAGGAGGTCGAGAGCCTCGCGCGTTATGACGGAGACGACGCGGTGGTGCTCTCGATCGTCAAGCAGGGCGGCACCAACACAATAGCCGTCGTAGACGGGATTCTCAAACGCCTCGCTTCGGTCCGGGCCTCCCTACCGGCAGACATGGATCTTGTGATCATCCGGGACAACTCGCAGACGATTCGCACGAGCGTTCACGCCGTCACCGAGCACTTGATTATCGGCTCGTTCCTCGCCGCGCTCGTGGTCCTCATCTTTCTCGCGAACGCGCGAAGTACGATTATCGCGGCGGTCGCGATTCCGGTCTCGGTCATCGGCACGTTTGGCCTGATGTACGTGCAGGGATACACGCTTAACGTCATTACGCTGCTCGCGCTCGCGCTCGCCGTCGGAATTGTCATCGACGACGCCATTGTCGTACTCGAAAACATCGTTCGATTCATCGACGAGAAGAAGATAAAGCCCTTTCCCGCGTCCGTACTGGCGACGAAGGAGATTGGCCTCGCGGTTATGGCCACGACGCTTTCGCTGATGGCGGTGTTCATCCCAGTCGCGTTCATCGGTGGGATTCCAGGGCGCTTCTTGAAGAGCTTCGGCTACACGATGGCGTTCGCCGTTGGTGTGTCGCTCGTCGTGAGCTTCTCTCTCACGCCGATGATGGCCGCGCGTCTCTTACGCGAACGACGCGAGAGCTTTCTCACGAGGGCCGTCGATGCTTTTTACAAGCCTGTCGAGCGTGTCTATATGACGATGCTGCGCTTCGCATTAAGCCGGCGATGGGTCATCGTCGTGCTGTGCGGCGTTACGCTTGGGTCGTGTATTCCACTTGCAAAATCTTTGCCTTCGAGCTTTTTGCCCGAAGACGACAAGGCGAAGTTTCAGGTGACGCTCCGTGCGCCCGAGGGCACGAGTTCGGAGGAGACACTCCTCATCGCGGAACGAATCGCAGTCGACTTGCGGAGCCTTCCGGGCGTCGGGCACATTCTCATCACGGTGGCGGAGGACGACCAGCGGACGCGGAACTACGCGCAAGTTTACGTCGACCTCGTCGACCCGGGCATGCGAAAGCTCTCGCAGTTCCAGGTCATGGACCTAGCTCGTAAAGAGGTTCTCGCCAAGCTGCCTCCGGGCATGCGCGTCAACGTCGCCGAGGTGCCCGACTTCGCGGTCGGCGCCAACTTACAGAACGTACAAATTGTCATGTCTGGGTCCGATTTTTCGCTCCTCGAGAAGTATGCGAACGAGATTACGACTGGCCTGAAAGAGGCTAAACTTGGCGTCGACGTCGACACCACCAACTTGCCGGGTCGGCCCGAAGTGAAGGTGACGATCGACCGTGACCGCGCCGCCGACCTGGGTGTCAACGTGGCCGATGTCGCAAACACGTTGCAGATGCTCGTCGCAGGCGTAAAGGGCTCGACGTACCCCGAAGGTGGCGAGGAGTACGACATCCGAATTCGCGCCGAGCAGCAGTTTCGGATCGATACGTCGTCACTCAGCTCGATGAGCGTGCCGTCGATGAAAGTGGGAAGCGTGCCGCTTGCCTCGGTCGTGTCGTGGCACACGGGGAGCGCTCCCTCGCGCATCAACCGCTACGGGCGCGAACGGCAGATTACGTTGCTCGCGAACGCCGCGCCTGGGGTCGGCGAAAACAAAGTGACCGATTACATCGACGCCAAGTTCAAAGAGCTGAAGCCCCCGCCGGGCTATCGGCTTCAGGTCACCGGTCGCTCGAAGTCGCAAGCGGAGACCGGAGCAGGATTTTTGCTAGCCATGGGGATGGCGTTCGTTTTCATGTATTTGATTCTAGCGGCGCAATTCGAATCGTGGCTTTACCCCATGATTATCCTTGTTTCGTTACCACTTACCGTGCCGTTCGCGTTTCTCTCGCTCAAGCTTTTCGGGCAAAGCCTGAATATGTTTTCGATGCTGGGGCTCCTCGTTCTCTTCGGTGTCGTAAAGAAGAACAGCATTCTCCAGGTCGACCATACGAACCACTTGCGAGCGCTTGGCATGGGCCGCTTGGAGTCACTGCTCGAGGCGAACCGCGACAGGCTTCGGCCCATTCTCATGACGACGCTTGCGTTCGTCGCGGGCATGGCGCCGCTCATCGTCTCAAAGGGCATAGGCTCAGGCTTCAACCGCGCGACGGCGAGCATCGTCATCGGCGGACAGACGCTCTCGCTGCTGCTCACACTGCTCGCGGTTCCCGTCTTTTACAGCCTGATTGACGACGTGCGCGACATGGCGGCGAAGCTTCGAAGCAAGCGCGCGCGCGTCGACCTCGGAGAAGGCGAGCTCGAGGCTGCGATCGCGGGCTCCGCGATGGGCGTGTCGGGTCATGAGGCGCCGGCGGCGGAGTGAATCACGAAGGCCCTCGGAAGGTGGCACGTAGCCCCGCGAACCGAGTCGTTCGCGGGATGCGTGTAGTCTGCGGCGTGCTCGAGGCGGCACGCGAGGAGCTGGCGCGCATCGGCTATCGCGGTTTGCGCATCGAGGACGTCGCAAGTCTCGCAGGCGTCAACAAGACGACGATCTACCGTCGATGGCCGACGAAGTCCGAACTGGTGCACGACACGTTACGGACGATGCTCGACGCCGAAACGCCCGCACCGGATACGGGCTCGCTTCGAGGCGACACGCTACTCATTGCGCAAGGCGCGCTCGATTTCCTGGCTTCCGCGGATGGTCAAGTGCTCGTCCGAATGCTTATCAGCGAGGGCACGGAGCCTGACCTTCGTCGCATTCTCGACGTGCTCCGCGACGAAAAACGATGCGGTTTTCGTGCCGTTTTCGAGCGCGCCGCGGAACGCGGTGAAATACGCAGCGGCGTCTCGGTCGACCTCGTTCTCTCGACCCTCTTCGGCTGCCTCCTCGACCGCGTCTTCGGCCACGGCGCCGCCCCGAGCTCCATCGACCTCGACGCCCTCGTCGACTTAGTGCTCTACGGCATCACCCCGCGCACCTCGCAAACTACTTAGCGGCCCGTGAGCAACGAAGAGAGCGAATCGGTCTGGAGCTGCGAACGACTCCACAAGCAGGGGCTGGACGCCCTCCGCTGGATCTGCCTTGACCACTCAGGCTAAGCTAAAGGCGATGGAACGCATCGTTCACGTACACGAGTCTCCCGAGGCGGCCGAGCGCGCGACGCGGCGTGCCTATCGGGCGATGCCTGCGAACGAGCGCGTCACCCTCACGGTGGCGCTCCAACGTAGTTACTATGCGCAACAGCATGACGCTCCTGGACGACTTCCGCGAATTCTTGCAGTGCTTGAACGCACATAGCGTTCAGTACCTTGTTGTAGCGGTCACGCAGTGAGCGTTCACGGGAGCCTGGCAAAGAGCTTTGCAATGTCGGCATTAAAGCGACCCGTTCGCACGAAGTCGCGCTGGAGCAACCTGTCGACGCCGCCGTGCGTGCGTGGCTCTGCGCTTTCGGACAGTAGCACCGCGCGGGCGTAGTGAAACGCGGCGTAATACGCGCGACTTATTGAGTCGGCCGTCAGGCCAGCGGCAAGCAAAAGTGCCGCCGCGCGACGCGATTCTTCGGCGCGTGCAACCTCCGCCGCGACGTTCTTTCGTTGATTGTCGTCCGTCACAGCGCTACGCCTTCGCGGTCGATGTCCAGGAGGAGGCGACGCTCTCGCGCGCGAAGCTCCGACGCTTGCGCGGTCGAGTAGACCAAGGGCGAAAGGCCCACCCATTCACCGTGCAACTCCACGTCGTAGATTAGCAAAGCGGAGCGCTCAGCGTTTGAGCGTCTTTGCCTCGTCGGCGGCGCGCCAGAGATACCAACTCGCGACCGAACGATATGGACGAAAGGCGTCGCCCAGCGCCATCAACGCTTTCGCCGAGGGCTTATTGACGCCGAAGACGCGCGCATATCCGGTTTGAACACCGAAGTCGTCTGTCGGCCAGACATCGAGACGCCGGAGTCGAAAGAGAAGGAGCATCTCGACCGTCCAACGGCCTATGCCGCGCACGGTGACGAGCCGCTCGACGATGGCGTCGTCCGTCATGCGGCGCAGGAGAGCAAGCGGGGGGACCGTCCCATCAAGACTGCGCCTCGCGAGGTCGCGGAGCGCACGTAGCTTGTTCGCGGAGAGTCCTGCGCCGCGAAGGCCATCGTCGGTGATGTGGTCCATCGCGGCGGCATGGACGCTTTCGTCTGGAAAGAGAGCCACCACGCGCCCGTGAATCGTCGCGGCGGCTTTGCCATTAAGCTGCTGGAAAACGATCGACCGGGTGAGCGCCGCGAACGTTTCGACCGGCTTCATGAACGAAAGCGCCGGTGGGCCTACGTGTGCCACCCAGCTCGCCATGGCACGGCTCGACGACGCGAGATGGCCAACGGCCGCCTCGAGCGTTCGCGCATTCGCGAGAACGATGCGCCGTTTCGGCGTGAGGTCGGCTCCCTCAGCGACAAGCATCGCGCGTTTCGCCTCCACCCCGCCGGGGGCCGAAAAGCCACCGATTCGCTTGTTTTGGCCGAGCACCCGATGGCACGGGACAAGAATCGGAAACGGATTTTTGCCGAGGGCCGTACCCACCGCGCGTGAGGCCTTCGGAGCGCCAAGGGTCGACGCGAGTTCGCCGTACGAGCGAGTCTCGCCCGAGGGAATCGCGCGTGTTGCATCATACACTTTTATGGCAAACGCGGTCAGGCCGGCCGTCGCGAGCGACACGTCCGAAAAGTCCTGAGAATCTCCGTCAAGGTGTCGGCGCAAGCGTCCAATCAACCGCCGCACGAACGGAGGCGGGGCCGTCTCAGCGAGCTCCGGGCAACACTCCAACGCACGCAGCCGCGTCTCGGCCGCAGTCCTTGACGGGAGCACGACCGCTTGGATCGCGGCTTTTTCCCATGCAATCGCGGACGCACCAAGGGCAGTTGGGAAGAAGCAAAATCCAGCGCTCACGTCAGGGGCCGACGTTGACTTGGAAGCTCATCTCGCGTGACCAAAGGTTGTCGCGCACGAGGAGGAAGCGCTTCCCCGCGGACAGTGGCGCCGCAAGTTCCGCGAGTGCGGTGCCGTCGGGCTGCTTTACGGCCGTTGTTTTCGCTAGCACCTGGAACGCCTCGTCGACCACAAGCACGCGCGGGGCGCCGGGGAAACCTCCCGAAACCGTCACGGTTTGCGCGGCTTGCTGGTCGGTCGTAGCCCGCGTTGCGGCGGGAACGATTTCGACCGCGAGGTACGGGAGCGTGTGAGACGCCGAGGCGTCGCTCGGAGCGTAGTGGACCGTCTTTGTCGAGCCGACCGCGACAGCACCCTTGAGCACCATCGCGCCGCGAAGGCTCGTGACCTCCGCTTCAGAGAGCTCTGCGCCGTGGTCGAAGTCGGCGCGATTCTCGCCCGACGAACACCCTGAAAGCACGCAAAAACCAGCTACGGCGAGGCCTCCAAGGCCGAGAGTCAGCGTCCTCGAGTCGGAAAAGCGGGTCGTCATACGCGGAGCCTAGCGCTGCCGTGTCGTTGTGCAACCCACATGCTCGCCGAGCGAGTCCCAGCCTACGCCTGATTCAAGGGCGCAGCTGGGCTCGCGAGCGACGTCGTCGTTACTTCGAGACGACGAACTCCGCGTTACCTGTGCAGGGAATGTCGATTTCGCGCGTGTCCGCGCGGCTCCCAATACCGATGATGTGGGGACCACAAAACACCGTAAAGCTGCGCGCTCCCTGACCTAAAAGGCGCTTTCTATCAAAGTAGACATCCCGCGAGCGAGCGTCGCCGGAGATGGTGAGGCGTCCAAACTTTCCTGACGTATGAATGGCGGGTTGCACCTCGCGCGGCGTGGGCTCACGCGCCGCCAAGCTCGTGGGACTTGAAGAGCTCGATTCGCCGACGGCGACATCCACGGCGGGCGGCGTTGTCGCCTGCGAAGCCGCGACCTTGGCGGAAGGCACGGCAGCCGACGGCCCACGATTCGCGAACACCAACGCGCCGACGGCACCAAGCATCGCGAACGCCGCAGCGGTCACGCCGAGCGCCCTTTGATGGGCCAGCGCTTTGCCGGAACGTCGACTCGGTGACGTGACGTCATTCCAAGACGCAGACGACGCTTCGGCTTGGAGGTCGGAGGCGAGGGCAACCGAGCTCGGCTCGACGGTGATCGTCACGTCGGCGCCGAGAGAGGCAGCGTGGGGAAAGAAGTTGGCGTCGGAAAGCGAGAGCACGGATCGACGCCCCACGGCGAGCAGTTCGCCTACCGCGAGCTGTGACGGCGGGCGGCCCTCGCGATCGAACACAATCCACGGCGTTGAGGGTTCACGTAGGAACACGCGCACATCGCTGTCGATGCGTCGTCGATCCGGGATGGACAAGATCGAAGATCCTGAAGGCACGTCGACTCCCGCGCTTTGTGCGGCGTTCGGCATCGAAGAATCACCCATGGTCCTGGGTGATGCAAACGCCGAGCCCGACCGACCCGGTTACGGGGCTGGGTCGACGGCGGGCACGGGGAAGACCGGTAGAGGCAAGTCTTCGGGGTCGGCGCCCTTTGGAGGTGTTACGCCTTCACCGGTCTCGACGGGCCTCGAAGCGGGAGAAGCCTCGGGGGCGCCGGTCGGCGCTGACGGACCCGGAACCTTCGAGTGTTTCAGGAGTGAGCTGGAGTCGGGAGGCGCATTCGGGCCCGGGAGGAGAGGCGTTGGCGACCCCTCCTCGCCGATGGTCGCCTTCGCGGGAACCGAAGGCACTGCGGACGCCCCTGTTCGAGCCTTCGCGCCGCTCACGACGGCACGACGAAGCGTCGGCTTGGGAGCGACGTGCGCGCGACTCGAAGGCGTGCGCGCCGGCGCATCCGGCGGTACCGTAGACGTGCTGGCGGCAGTCGAAGGCGATTCTTCCGCCACCGCCACCGCCACCGCCGGAGCTGCGAGGGGCGCTTTTTGAACCGGAAGCACCGCCGACGCGATAGTTGCACTTTGCACAAGTTCGCGTGGTTCGGGGTTCTCGGCGAGACGCGGGTAGACCAAGCCTGTCGCGAGCGCACACGCGGCCACGCCGACGGCGCCTGCGACGAAGAGCCCCGTGCGACGCGGTCGGCCCTGCATCTGCTGGAGCAAGCCGCCGGTCATCGCAGGGCCCGTCGGCCGCGAGAGACTTGCCGATTCTTCGTCTTCATGGCCGAGGAGCGCGCGAAGCTCGGTGCGGAGCTCGCGTGCGGACGCGTAGCGATCTTCAGGGCGCTTGCGCATGGCCTTGAGGCAAATCTTCTCGAGGCGCGAATCAACACGCGGGTTCAGAAGCCGCGGACGCGTCGGCTCGTCATTGACGTGCATGAACGCCGTGCCGAATGCCGTCGACGAGTCAAACGGGACCTTGCCCGTCATGAGGTGGAACAGTAACACCCCCATCGCGTAGAGGTCGCTCCGAGCGTCGAGGGTGTCACCTCTCGCTTGCTCGGGAGACATGTACTCGGGCGTCCCGACCACGAGCCCTTTGGCCGTTACGCTTGGGGCTCGCGCGCCGCCTTGGAGGAGCTTCGCGACGCCGAAATCGCAGACTTTGACGATGTCGTGGGTTCGCCCCTCATCATCTTGGCCCTCGATGACCATGATGTTCTCAGGCTTCAAATCTCGGTGAATCACGCCGATGTCGTGGGCGACCGCGAGGGCGGCGAGCGCCTGACAGGCGATGTCGACAATACGCGTCACGGGAAGCGGACCATCCTCATCAATGATCTGAGCGAGGGTCTTTCCGTCGACGTATTCCATCGCAATGTAGAGCAGTCCGTCGTGCTCCTCGCCGAAGTCCACGACGCGCATCGAGCTCGGGTGATCGACGCGCGATGCGGCCTGCGCTTCGCGAAGGAACCGCGCGGCGAACATGGGTTCGCCCGCAAGCTGACGGTGGAGCACCTTGATGGCGAGCGTCGTGCCCAGCGTGACCTGTCGCGCTTTGTAAACCGCCCCCATCGCCCCTTGACCAACGAGCGATTCGATCTCGTATTTCCCTGCGATCGTGCGACCGATGAGCGCCTCCTGCTTCATGAAGCGAGACGGTAGCCGACCAGAGCGTGCGAGGCCACCTTACGGCGTACTAGAGTTCGCATCATGAACGCATTTCTTGGCACGGGGCTACTTGGGTCGGGGTTTGTCCGCGCCATGCGGAGGCGCGGCGAGGAGGTTCGCGTGTGGAACCGGACGCACGCCAAGGCCGTGGCGCTCGAGGCGGTCGGAGCACGCGCTTTCGCAGACCCCGCGGAGGCCGCGCGAGGCGCGAAACGCATTCACGTGGTCCTGTCGGACGATGCCGCCGTGGACGAGGTGCTCGAGCGAGCTCGTCCAGGGTTTGCCGCGGACGCCGTCGTTATCGACCACACCACGACGTCACCAACGGGTACCGCCGCGCGGGCCAAAAGGTGGGAAGCGCGAGGGGTTCCCTTCCTTCATGCCCCTGTATTCATGGGTCCTCAAAATGCGTTGGAGTCCACGGGCATCGTCCTGGTCTCGGGCGATAAGAAGCGCGTGGAATCCGTGCGGCCGGCGCTCGCGTCGATGACCGGTGCGGTCCACTACTTGGGGGAACGGCCAGAGCATGCCGCGGCGTTCAAGCTCGTTGGCAACTTGTTCCTGATGGTGATGACCTCCGGCATCGTCGACATGTTCGCCCTTGCGAAGGCCACGGGCATTTCATCCGCGGAGGCGTCGACTCTCTTTGACATGTTCAACCCGGGGTTGACGCTCGGCGCGCGGGCGAAGCGCATGACCGAAGCCAATTTTTCGGAGCCCTCCTGGGAGCTCTCGATGGCCCGCAAAGATGCGCGACTGATGACCGAGGAGGCCGCGCGGGCGGACGTGGCGCTCACCGTATTGCCGTCGATCGCCGCACGAATGGACGCGCTTATCAAAGGAGGTCACGGCGGCGACGATTGGACGGTGTTTGCCAAGGACGCCCTGTCGACGCAGGCGAAATGAGTAGAGACGGAAGCCATCGTCTCGCGTGATAGTAGACCTCGCGTGAGCCTCCCCGAACCTCCCGACGAAGCGCTGGTCGTCCGCTTTCAACGCGGCGACCGTGCGGCTTTCGCTACCCTCGTGCGGCGGCACCAGCGCGGGCTGTATAACTTCGCCCTCCGCACGCTTCGTGAGAGAACCGCGGCCGAGGATGTCGTGCAGGACGCCTTCATCCGCATCGCCCACGCCGCTCTCGATTTCAAGCCCGAGGCAAAGTTTTCGACGTGGGCTTACACGATTGTGCGGAATCTTTGCATTGACCAAATCCGCAAAAATTCGTACCGGAGGCACCCATCGCTCGACCACGGGCGTCGCGGCGACGAGGGCGAGGGGCCCACGCTCGGCGAGCGAACCAAAGACCCACGCGGTCTGTCGGATATCGAGAGAACGGTGGACGGCGAGCGGATGAAGGCGCGAATCATTGAAGCTATCGAGGGGTTACCTGAGGAGCAACGCGAAGTTTACTTGATGCGCGAGATCTCGAATCTCCAGTTCCAAGAGATCGCTGAGATTACCGGCGTGCCTGAAAACACCGTAAAGAGTCGCATGCGGTACGCCCTCGAGCGTCTTCAACTGGCGCTTAAAGAGTTTGAGGAACACGCCAAAGCGCTTGTGTAGCGCGAAGGGTGCCAGAGCGCGCAAAAGGCCAACAAGTCAGAGCCAGCCGCGCGCGGCAATCCACTCAAAACGTCCAGGTGACTCGAACGGCGTTGACCGCCATCGCAACCAGGCACGCCGTAGAGAGAATAAAGAGAACGAAACGGACGGGTACTCGGTTGACACTCGCCTGCCAAAGGCTGTGCAAGATTCGTAGCGTCACGTAGCCCCAGGCAAAGAAACCCGACCCATAGCTATTCGGCAGGCAGCGGCTGGTGTGTGCAACGTGGAATGTGGGCTCAGGAGATCCAGCTTGCTCACGGGTTCTCCGACCGTAAGCCACGCGTGTTACCCTCTCTACTCGTCTCGAAGGCAAACCGAACGGGCAAGCCTGTCACCTTGAGCGGCCTGATCATTGCGAGGCTTTCCGTCGTGCAAGAACTCGTCATCGCATACTCGACGCTAGCCATGACTGTGGGGCTCGCCGTCTCGAGGCCACGCGTGGGCGCAAACGGCTTTCGCGTCACGCCTGGGATTGCGGCGATCATCGGCGTCGTTGCGTTACTCGTGGCCGGCTTACTCAAGGTCCAAGATCTGGCGACGTCGGCGACCATCCAGTGGCGTCCGCTTCTCGCGCTTACCTGCATCATGGTGATGACGGGCGCCGTGAAAGAGGTCGGGGCGTTCGAGCGTGTGGCTTTATGGATGGAAGCGAAGGCGCGCACCACGCCCGCCACGACCGCCTTCACGATGGTCTTCGTCGCGAGCGCGGTCACGCCGTCACTGCTCAACAACGACGCCGCGATTCTTCTCCTCACCCCGGTGGTTATTGGTCTGTCACGACGCCTGTATCCCAACAACGCGCGCATCCTCGAGGCGTTCGTCTTCGCGGTGTTCCTGGCGCCCGGTGTCGCGCCGTTCATCATCTCCAACCCGATGAACATGATCGTCGCTGAGTTCGCGGGTGTCGGCTTCAACGCATACGCGGCGATCATGGCGCCCATCTCCGTTGCCGGCGCACTCGTGACCTACGCGATCCTTCGGATTCACTATCGAAACGTCCTGACGAACGCCGTCTCGGATCAGCGGCCGGTCGAGATGCCGAAGGCGCACCGCGCGGAGCGACCGGCGTTGGTACTCCTTTTGATCGTCTTCTGCTCGTATCCAGCGATGGCCGCGTTCGGTGGCCCCATTTGGCTGGTGGCTGTGTTCGGCGCGCTCGCGTGCATGGCGATGGTGCGCCAATACCGAGTCGCCACCGCGAGGAAGATAGCAAGCCACGTCTCTCTCGACATTCTGGCCTTCCTCTGGGGCGTATTCCTCGTCGTAGTCGGGCTCCGCAACGTCGGCGTTGTCGACCGACTCTCCGCACTCTACCAGGCGCAGCCGCCAGGCCCTCAACAGCTCGCAGTCATCGGCGGCGTGGCCGCCCTCGGATCAGCGATCGTCGACAATCACCCGATGTCGATCCTCAACATGTTGGCGCTCGGCCCGGCATCGTCCCACAAGCCTCTCCTCGCTGCGCTGGTCGGTGGGGACATCGGCCCGCGCTTGCTCCCCATCGGCTCTCTTGCCGGACTCTTGTGGGTGGACCTCCTGCGTCGCGCCGGCATCGAGGTGAGCGTCGGGAAGTTCGTGCGCCTCGGCACGCTCGTGCTGATACCGACCCTCGCCGTGTCACTCGCGCTCCTTTATCTGCTTTAGTAACCCGACGACGCGAGGCCGCTCGAATTGACGCGCGGACTTCACGACGTATCCTCGTCGCGATGACGAAGCGGTTCGCATGGCTGCTTTTGCTCTGCGGATGTACGCGTCACCCCGTCGAGGTCGAGAGGCCATCCGAAGGACGAGACCTTTCCGCGCAGGAAACCGCGACCCTCCAAGACGTCGCCGACACTGCTTTTCGCGACGTGCATCTCGCAGGGCTTCCGCCGCGCGTTACGCTCATCGTGAAGTGGGGCACGAACGTGATCCCTGAGACCGGAGAGACCGGCGCCACAGGCTATCCCGGCAACGTCGGGCTTACCCTCGACCCCGAGCGCGACGTGCTTACCACGATCCGGTCCTGGGTGCGACCGTGCATCATTCACGAGCTCCACCACCTTGCACGGAAGAGTCGGTTTATGCCGCACACCTTTCGCGACCGGCTTATCAGCGAGGGCCTCGCCACCGCATTCGAGCGAGACGTAGCCGGCATCGACCCTCCGTGGGGACGCCCGCCACCGGAGCCATGGGTAGCCGAAGTGCTCGCTCTACCGCCTGACGCTGACCAGACGAGCTGGTTCATCAAACACCCGGACGGCAGGCGCAACGTCGCGATGCGCGTGGGGACGCTCCTCGTGGACCGCGCGAGCCGCGCCTCCGGCAAGTCGCCGGCCGACCTGGTCCTCGTTCCGTCCGGCGAGGTGCTCGTGCTTGCCGGCGCCCCGTAGCGGATCAAACGCGGCTAGTGTCACGGAATTTGTCGCTCGTGGGCGCGTCGCTCGTCCGCGAAGGCGATTGGAGCGTGAGTCAGAATGTGCAGTATACATGCCGCACGGCGCTCAGCCCCAACTACGACGAGATTGCATCATTGAGCGTTATGTCACCTCCCTACCCGCAACTACCCCGCTTGGACGACCTATCCGCGTTCCGTCTGCAGTTCGATCGGTCGCTCCTCAGCACACGACGATGAAACTCAGGTGACGCGTGGTGGTGGTGACCACACCGCGGGAATCCGTGGCTTGCAGCGTGATGGTGTGACTAACGCCGCTGCAGTCGTTCGCGTCGGTGGTGATGCGCGCGTTGAGGGTGTTGCCCGTGCCGAGAAAGCCGTCGCGATCGGAGTACCAGCGAAGGTTCGTGCCCGTGATCTCGCCGCCGTCGGGGGAGGTAGCATAGCCGCGCAGCGTGTGTTCTGGTTTCCAATTCAAGGGGAAGTCCCGTCGCAGTTACGCGACAAGCATCGCCTCCGTCGGGAGGCGACGACGACCCGCTGAGCACGGACAGTGCCAACAGCATTTCCGCGTATTTCACCGCTTTTGCGCGAGGAAGTTTGGGTCTTGGAGTCGGCAACCTTTGCCGACAGAGCCCGCCCGTAAGTTGGCCTCGGCGAATCTTGCCGGCCAACCTTGCCGACAACGCCCTTGGCAGTTCGTGACCCTGTCCGCGGCTTCCTCGCGCGCGTGCCGCGGCCTTTTGCGCGCCCCTCCTCCGTGGTCGGGACGGAGCCAGCGGGGGCCGATCCGCCACCGTTTGGGGGGCCGTTCCTAGGTGGTTTTTCATGGACCGGATGAAATTCGCGACGATTTGCAGGTCTCCAAGCCGCGCACGGCTGGCATGTGAACTGCTTCAATGCCCTAAAATGAGGCGATCGCTGCGAACCCTGCTTCGAGCCGCGCCACTTGGCGTCGCTCTGCTTACGGCTGCTCTCGCGTCCCAGAGGCACGCCGTTGCCGACCCCGCGACGGCCGACACCGCGGAACGGAACGAGCGATGCGCCACCCGTCTCGCCACCGCGATGGTGGGAGAGAGTGCGACGCCAGAAGCCCTTGCCTCACTTCAACCGCAAGACTCGTTTGATACGTTGGTCAAAGACCCTCGATTCGTGGACCGCTTCTCGCGATTCATCAATTCGCAGTTCAACCGCACGCCCGGACTGACGCCCGCCGAAGATGCCCCGTACTACATGAGTAAGTACGTGCTCATGAACAACAAACCTTGGAGCGAGATGTTCCTTGGCAAGTACGCGGTCGTCCCGACGGACGCCAACGATCCGAACTCGGAAGCCAATGTCATCGATGCGCCGAATGGGCTCGGATACTTTCGAAGCCGCGCGTGGGAAATTCGCTACGGCGGCAACGAAGGGGCGGGAGTACGCCTCGTGACCGCATACCGGATCATGCAAAACATGGTCGGCGTCCAGCTCGTTGCGTCGACCAACGAGCCCAATGCCGACGTTTCGGTGGTTGGCCGCAAAGCGTCCCAGTGTGCCACGTGTCACTTCACGCCGTGGTACGCGCTCGACAGCGTCGCGAGTGTGCTCGGCACGCGTGTGGGCAAGGGGGCCGACACAAAGTTCGACCCGCCCGCGGGAGGCCCTCAAACGATCCTCGGTGGGGTAAGCGTCTCGAACATGGACGGGCTAGTCGCCGCGCTCGCCAATGATGAATCCTTCAACGTCAACGCGTGTCGACTCACGTTCCGTTACCTCTACGGGCGCGACGAGATGAGCTGCGATGGGCCGGCCTTCGACGCGTGCGTCGAGAACTTCAAGAAGGACAAACAGATCACCACGGCGCTCGCCACCGTGGCGAAAGATGCGAGGTACTGCGAATGAAACACCCGACCGTGCTGCGAACTCTCGCTACCAGTGCATGCGTCGCGCTACTCGTCGTCGCGTGTGACGGGCTCGACGACTCGGCGGAAGCCCGACGTAACGCCGCCCCCGACGGTGCCGATGGTGGTCCGTCGGTCGACCCGACGCAGCCTGGCTCGTGCAAGGTGGGCACGGCTCACCTGGGCTTCGGGGGCACCGACTTCGTGGGCAAGCGACAGCCGGGAGCGCTCGGCGAGGAGCGACGTCGGGTCAAACCGTATTCCGCCCTCACGACCGAGTTCCAGCGAGCGCTCGGACAGGTGCCCGCGGGGATGGCCGGAAGCGTCGCAGCCTTCGGCATCGTGCCGGCCCGCTGGTACGCCGAGCCGGGCGCGGGTGCCGTCAGCGTCTACACGACGTACGGGCTCGCCTTCTCAGGGTGTTACGACACGATGACAGATGCGAGCTACGCCCAGGCCCCGACGGCGGCTACGGCGGCAGCCGAGTGCGCCCGAATGCAGCGCAAGTTTTGGCAGCGCACGCCGACGCCTGACGAGACAACGGAGTGCGTCGACCTTGCAGTCACCGACTTTGGCGCGGAGCCCGTCGCGCGCCGACGCTGGGCCCACGCCTGCGCCTCCCTCCTCACGGCGGCTCGCTTTACCAGTTACTGAAGGAATGCGGACTATGAACCATCTTTCTCGCCGCGGTTTCATAAAGACTCTGGGCGTCTCTGCGGGGGCCTTGATCGGAACGCGTCTCGGCGGCCAGAACTTGCTGGGGCTCGCCCGCGCCGCTGCGCCTGAATCGACATGCCTTGTCGTCGTTTACCTCAATGGCGGTTTCAATGCGATTTTCTCGGGCGCAGATGCCCTGACGAATACGGCCTACGGAGTCACGGCGAACAATGCCACGGCGCTCGGCGGCGTGGTGCTCGATAACACCCTCGTCAATGCGATCCCCATGAGTCTCCGCAACCGGGTAGCCTCGGTAGGGATCAATCATGGAATCTCGGGTCACGAAGAAGCCCAATCGAAGCTCTTCATGGCGGACAACGTCAGTGGCCCCTTGATGCTCGCAAATGCGATCGGTGGAACGGGGGCTATCAAAGCGGCCGTCGTCGGAGACCAGATGCTGCCCAACAAGCAGATGCCCGCGCCGGTCAATAACGTCTCGCTCCAGCCGATTACTGACATGAAAGCAACCATCGAGGCGATCGCGGGGGCGACGCCTTCGCCGAACACGGTCGATCGCGACGGCGCGGCAAAGGGCCTCGTTCGCGCGCAGGCCATGTCGAAGCAAACGATGGCCAAAAACCTCAGGTCGCTTGCGACCCTCGATCAAGGCTACGCCTCGGCCGTGGCAACGCTTCAAAAGCCCGTTCAGCCCTTCAGTGTTGCCGAGTTCAATGCAGCATACAATCTGAAGGGCGCTGCGATAGACAACTTCCCAGCCAAGTTGGCCGCGGCGGAACTCATGGTCCGATCGGGGGCCAACTTCGTTATCGCCCAGGACGAGGGCTGGGACCAACACGACGATATAACCGGCACCACGGTTCGTAATATGATGTCGAGTCGCATCGCGCCTTCACTCAACACGTTTCTTTCGCGCGTGGTTGAAGGGGGAAGTGCCGACCGCAACGTGATCGTCGCAGTCTTCGGAGATTTTCACCGGAGCATCGTCGGTACGCGCAAACAGGACGGGACGGGCACCATCGTTCCCGACGCAGGTCACCAGGCGAACCTTGCTGCGGTCGTCATCGGCAAGACGCTGAAGAACGCGACTACGGGCAAGACCGACGCGAAAATAGGATTCCCCGCAGGCACGCCAGGAATTGCTGGGTTCTGGCAATTGCTCGCCGCCGCGGCGCGCGTAGACACGAACCCGTTTGGTCCCAATCCGCATCCGACGCTTCTCGCCTGAGCGAAGTTTAGCGGCGCGGGCTCACACGATTGTGCGGAATCTTTGCATCGACCAGATCCGCAAAAGCTCATAACCGACGGCCCCCGTAGAGCGAAGGGTGCCAGAGCGTGAGACGGCTCCCGAAAGGCTCGGCGTCAGTGCTAGGTTCCCGCGTGATGTCAGGTCTCCCCTTGTCACGTTCATCACTTCCCGCTCGCTCGTCTCGCTTAGCCTCGGAGTCAAACGCGTTGACACGGTGCACCGCCGGCGAGCTTGAGATCGACGACGAATCCTCGTTTCGTCACGTTGGGCTTTACGGAGATTTGAAAGCCGTGCTCATCCGTGCAAAGTACCCGTTTCGGGTGCTTCCCGCGTCGCACGAAGGCCGCGCCGACCGCGCGCTGCTCCTCAACCTCACGTTTTGGGGCGCCGATGCCGGCGGCGACGTCCTCGAAAGCCAGTCGATCCCGGCGGATGTCGTGGCGCACGCGGCATGGCATCACCTGGCCGCGAAGGCGTTACCAGGGTCGCCTCCGTCCGTTGAGTCGTTGTTCCTTGGGGAGGCGATAGCGAGTGCTTTCGACGTGTATTTGGTGGGTCGACTGCTTGGCCACGCGCCGGCATCGACGTTCCTCGAGACGCAAGTTCCCGCGATGGCGGAGACAAGCGAAGCCGCGGGGCTGGACGAAGACGGATTCGAGGCGATGCTCGGGACGATCGCGGCGGAGCCCGAGCAAGCGTTCGCCGACCTCCGTTCCCTCTTGTTCGACGCTACGTCTGCGCTTTTCGCGTGTGGCGGAGTCGAAGAAGCGGCGGCGGCCTTAGCGACGTTCGAAGAGCATCGTTTCGCGACGCTGCTGCATCGTTACGAGCTTTCGAATTGGGTTCTTTACGCACGCGCTTACGGCGACAAGACTCCCGACCCGCGCGTTCGTGCAACGGATACAGAACTTCGAAACGCGCTCGCCCTCGAGTGGCTGACCCGCGAGTGGGTCGAGCCCGCGCTCAAGCGCTGAGGGATAAACCGTCGACCTAGGCCTCAATCTTTTATACGGTCGTTGACACGTTCGGTCCCTACGGCAAACTCAGGGTGGTAATCGCTCGGTATGGCCATTTTCTCTTCCTCGAGCCACGATTTGTCGACGCGATTTGTCGTTCTTGTCGTCGTTCTTGCGCTGGCAGCTACGGCGTTGGGCGCCTGCAGCTCTGTCGCGCAGCGAGAGTCAGAGGCTGAGCCGCGCGTTGGCGCACGCGTGCACCTTGAAGCCACCGGAGTAGAGGCCACGGCTGACGACGCTTCATCGGCGGGCGCGTTAACGACATCCTCGCTCGACGCGAGTTCTGAAACGATGGCGTGCGGCGACGCAGACCCAAAGCTCGCAAACCTTGGAATCCAAGGTCGAGCGTGTTTCGCGCGCGGCCTCCAAAAACAACCGGCGATGTTTGGGAGGCTGGTGACCCACGTCCACGTCGACGCAAGCGGCCATGTCGTAGCTATTGAAGTAGATCGAGTTGGCTTATCCGAAGACGTATCCGCTTGCATCACCGATAAAGTCAAGAAAGCTCAGTTCAGCGCGCCGGGACGCCCGGGTCAATTTGATATCCCATTTACGTTCGTAAAACCGACCGTTTTATAAAAAACTTGGATAAAGACCCGATCATCACAATTTGACGACGATGCCCGTCGATGAGTCATGGCGGCATCCGCATCAACAAGTGCATGCTGCATGGTAATTTCGCGAGAGAGAGAAGGCGCCGCGCGCCGTCTCGACAACCGCGTGCCCGGACAAGTGTAATTAAAGGCTTCGCACCAATCTGAGCCTTCACTTGGGCACTTGAAGAGAGAGAAGCAATTTTTCGAGTTGCCGCCGCGTTCGCTTGGCGTCGCATCACTCCTTCATGAGGTCGTTGATGAGCTCCGTTCCGAGGGCAAACTCGGGGTGGTAATCGCTCGGTATGTCCATCTTCTCTTCCTCGAGCCACGATTTATCGGCCTCAAGATGGACGCCAATGACTCCGACCTTTCCGTCGAAGTAAGGGGTCACCAAAGCGGCGGCCGGAGAGGTATTGTCCGCGTGGAAGATGACGCCATTCTTATGTCTGGTCGCCTCGAGATAGCGACCAAACACGCGAACGGAACTCTCGTCTACGTAGAAAGCTGGCCCATTTTGGAAGAAGACCGACTTTGTTACGTCGAGGCCGCTCCATGCAATGTCCATCATTCGCGCTTTTGCTTCGACGTCGGAGTAACCCATCTCGTGTGCCAGAACGCTTTGCGTGTTGACGAGCAACGCGCCCTTCTCCATTGACCTTGGCAAGAAGTCGAAGCCTTGAATCGCCTCTTGCGGCGTAGCGTCGGCGTCATTCGTGACGAAGCTACCCGCGAGATACGCTCCGGCACAGATGCCGAGATAGCGACCGCCTGAGCTCACATAGGATTTGATGAGGTCAAACTCACCACTTTCCGTTAGTGCTTTTTGCATGGCGCCCTCGGAGGGTCCCCCGGGAAACGCAACAAGCGCGATATTTTTCCGATTTTCAGACGCGAGCAAGGTCGTAAACCCTCCCGGTCCGACGAGACGAACCTCGAGTTTGCCTGTGCTCGCAGCATTCTTAATGAGGTTCTTGGCAAGCTCCGTGGACGTGCCGTCGTCGTTCGGTTCCTTCGGATTTTTAGTTTCGATACTTCCAGGCCCGCGGTAGACAAGCACCAAGCGGCGCGTCGAAGGAGTTGCCGCGGCCGTCGCGCTAAGCGCACCGCCACCGCCTTGTGGAGAATCGTCGGCTACAAGCGTTTTGTCGCACGCCGTGGCGCCACCCGCGACTCCTCCAATTAGAAACAACCAACGCGCGCATTTCACGACAAGTTGGGATTGAAGGCTCGAGATACCGTCGAAGTGAGGGCTCTTCATCGCGCAGGCACCTCGGAGCCAGAACTATGCCGCTATCCCCGCTCCGACCTACGTCTAGAAAACGGGTCGATTCGTGGTGGAAAAATCACGAACATCAGGATCACTGGATCGCTGAAGCTCCATCAGCGAGCCACCGCCACGATCCGCCGAGCGCGCATCGCGTACGGTTTCGCCATCTACCGCATCTGTGGATTCGACCTCGCGCTCAAGGTCAGCGGAAGAGCCGCCCCCAAGCTCCGCCGACACGCGGACGCGCGTGGGCTCAACAAGCTCGTCGTTTTGCGCACGACCGAGTCGCACCGCGAGCGCGGCCGACGCGATGACCGCGAGAAGCCCAGGCCCGTGCTGCGCCTCGACACTCGGTAAAAGGAAAGGAAACGCCTCGAAGGCCGACCATGCAAGGTGCTTCCACGCCACGGCGCCAAAAGTACCCATCAGGGCTGCGGCGATCGTGAGTAGCGACGCGGCTCCCTTATCGAAGCGCGCGAACGCACGAAAGCTAAGCGCGAACGGGAGCGCCCCCACGGCGCCGACAAGCGCAAACCACGGCGGTGCAATACCGATGTGCCAGGCGACGGGAAACGCGACGGCGCTGCCGAACGCGAGCATCACACCCCACGCGTGGCCTCGGCGCGCGGCCGTCGCGCCGGCGAGGAGCAACACGGAGGCGAGCACCGTGATCCATCGGTCGTACGCCACACTCCGCAAAAGCGTCGCCGCCCCCACAAGTTGAACGGCGAGCAGCGACAAGCGAAGTCGACGCATATCCATGCGGTCCATCGTAGACCCGCGCACGACACTCGAAAAGCGGTCCTGGCGCGAGGCCTACGTCTCTCAAGGTGCGATGTACGTCACGACGCACACGGAAGGCTGCGTGCTCGGGAAACTCGTTGAGTCCGACATCTCGCACTGCCAGAGTCGCCAGCGAATGCGAGTGAAACGTTGTTCGCGCTCGAGGTTCCTCCTCGTGTCGGCGCTCGCTTTCACCTTGCGCTTTTTCGCGCTGACGAGACACGCAAGCGCGCAGAAGGCGCTTTGCTTGCATATGACAGAAGACAGCACGTGTCCGGAAACGCGCGCGCTCGGGCCGCACCTTGCGGCACGCGGCTTTCACCTGGGTGATGCAGACTGCATGGATGTCGACGTGCGCGCGACGACATCCCCGACCGGCGCCGACGCGGAGCTCGTCGTGCGACAGGGCTCGAGCACCGCCACTCGGTCCTTCACGGCGTCGACGTGCGCCGACGTCCTCGCGGCCGTCGAGTTTACGCTGACGCTCGCCCTCGAGTCGGCCTCGGACGGAGACTCGCAGCCCGAAACCCCAGCGCGCCCTGAAGGAACCACGCGCGCGGGCGGCTCGCTCGCACCGCCTCGCACGCCTCAGCCTCTCGCTTGGGCTGTCGGTGCCGGCGCTGGGTTCTTGTACGGTGCCTCGACGAAGGCGGCGGCTACGCTCGACCATGACCGCCGTGACCTCAGGTGCGGCGGCGGGCGCGCCTACCGCCGCGGTCGCGAAGACCGCGAGCCTCGTGATCCTCGCGAAGTGGGTGGTCGCTTCGGTGGTCGTCGTTTCGGGTACGTTGGCGACGGCAAAGGTCGTCTTGCCCGCCAAGGCGAAACTAAACACGGAGAATCTACATGCAAATCAACCGCCTCCAAAAGCGTCACCGACGCGAGAGGCCGCTCCGCTCACCCCGCGTCTCGTAGCGACTACGGAGCCGTCGCCTACGCCCGTGAACCCTCAACCTCGAAACAAAGTCCGTCCGCCGCAGGTCACGGAGTCAGAATCGCCCTTTCGTGAGCTACCTGTCGCGGCGGAACGCGACGCCAGCCCTGCGGGGGCGAGCCAGGCGCCACCTTCGCGCGCCGATGATTTACGTCCCAAGCGAACGTCCATCACGGAGGAGATCGCACTTCTCGACCGCGCTCGACGTCTGCTCGCGAGGGGCCAAGGGGTCGCGTCCGTCGAGGCTATCGACGCGTATCAGCGCGCGTTCCCAACAGGCGTGCTCGTCGAGGAGGCGACGGCGCTCGAAGTCGAGGCGCGGGCCACCGCCGGAGACCACGAACGCGCACGCGCCGTGGGCGATCGCTTTTTGGAGCTTTATCCGAAGAGCCCGCTCGTACCGCGCGTCGTTCGAGCGCTAGGGTCTGGCGCTCCGCCTTTGTCACATTGATGCGTTGCATACGCGGGCGAGGCGGAGCACTTGGCGCTCTCGGAGTCGTCGCCCTCTGCGCGTGCCAATCCGACATTCAGCTCGGACGTCCGGACATCGCCTCGGTCACGCCTCCAACCGTAGGCGTGGTCGACGTACCGAAGCGATGTCCGGGCATCGCGTCACGGAGTGTCGTCGCGGTCGCGGAGCCCTCGTGGGGGGATTTCCGCGCCGTGGTCATCGGCGGCGGAACGCTCTACGCGCTCTTTGCGCGCCGCGAGACGACGGAGGGCGTGATAGCGCGCGTACCGACTTCGGGAGGGACACTCACACAGCTCGCTCGCGTCGGGCTCGATCCCTCGGCGCTCGCGATCGCTCCGGACGCCTCCTTCGTTTTCGCGTCGGCACGAGGAAGTTCGCAAGTGTTTCGCGTCGACAGCATGGGTACCGCCTCGGTCTCGGACGCACGTGGCCCGCCCTCCGCCATCGTCGCCGACGACCACGGCGGCGCATTTTGGACCATACCTTCAAACGACAGCGTCGCAGGGTGGGACTTCGCGCGCGGCGCGCCGTCGGTCTTGGCGACCTCACCGCGGCCTAGCTCCCTCGTGCGCGCGGGCGACACGCTCTACCTCCGAGGCAACCTCTCGCTAAGCGCGTTCGCGCCCGGCCGTGATGCCGCCCGGCGCGAGATCGCTTCGCGATGCGATGCGGGCACGCCGGCTATCGACGGCACGTTCGTGTACTGCGCCGAATCGGGGAGCATCACCCGCGTCGACCGTGTGACAGGAGAAGCCGTAAACGTCGCCACCGACCAGCGCGGTGCGGGAGACGTGGTCCTCGGTGCCGGTCGCGTATTTTGGCGAACGACGCCAACGCCGAGCCAAAGCTTGGTCATGGCGCTTCCGCTGGATGGCGTCAGCGGACCAACGGTGGTCGACACCAGCGGCCCAAGCGCGTTGCTACTCGGCGTTGACGGCTGCGACCTCTACTTCACCTCGGGGCGTTCGATGATTCGGCGAGGGCTCTGAAGCGATCTTCGGCGCACGCGGCGCACGGTCGATTTCGCGATCGCATCGCATGGGTGCCGGACACTCACTCGCACGGCGCCCAACCGCCGTGACTTCGTTTCGCTTCAGAGGAGTGAGTTCTATGAAAAAGGTTGTCTTTCCCGTCGCTTGCGCCGTCGGTCTTTTCCTTGCCGCGTGTCTTACCGCCCCCGATGAACCCGCGGCCGTCGTAAGCGGCCTGCTGTCGTGCGAGCCAGGCAAGCTCGCCTTCAACGGCGCGTGTCGCTCGACGTGCACGACCAGCGCCCAATGCGCGTCGCCTAACACGTGCATGACCGTGTCGGCGGGCGCGGCACTGTGCCTGGACTACGCCGCGTGCGCGTACCTCGGAAGTGACACGGAGTGCTCACGCGTGTCCTACGGCGGATATGGGAGCTACCACGCGTATGGGCATTCGAGTTCGTCCGCGTCGTACCCGACCGCTACGGGGTACGGCTCGAATGAGCCGCTTGGGTGCGGAGGAAACGCGACATGGCAGGTGGCGTCGCCTTCGGCTGTCAATGATCCGAAGTGCGGCGAACCCCACCGCGTCGTCCGATGCCAGAACGTCGGCAACCAGTGCGGTCTCGTCTCCGGCACCACGATAGACATCGCCGATCGCTGAACATTCCAATGCCTACGAGCCGGCCCACCTCCACGAACCCGAGCGACCTCACGTCTCGCATTCTCCTGGGCGTCGCCGCACTGGCGAGTGTGGTGCCGCTTTTCTGCGCGCGACATTTGCCGATGTCAGACCTGCCGGAGCACATCGCCACCATGGCGACCCTCCGCCACTGGAGTGATGTCGACTGGGCGAATCGCGTCTACTTCCAAATTGCAGGAGTTGGAGAGACGCCGTATTAGCTTTATCATGTGGCCGGCGCGCTGCTCTCGGTCGTAACCGGAAGTGCCGAGCGCGCGAATCTCTTTTTGCTCGCCGCGGTCGGCCTTGCTTATCCGTACGCGCTGCGCTCGCTCTTAGGCGCACTTGGTCGCGACACACGCCTCGCGATCTTCGGTTGCGCGCTTTTCTGGAGTCAAAACCTCACGGTGGGCCTACTCAACTTTGTAGCCTCCGTGCCACTCGTCCTTTTCGGACTTGCCGAGGTCGTGCGGCAGGCGTCGAAACCGACATGGAGACGCGGCGTCGGTCTCGCGGCTCTCACGGTCGCGATTCTCTATCTTCACCTGAGCGCGTTCGCGCTTTTCGTCGCGCAGGGCGTGGTTCTGATGTGGCTCCTGCCGACGCCGCACGACGCGGCGACGGTACGCGTGGAGCTCGTGGAGCGAATGCGCTCTCTGCCGCGCAGAGTGGCGTGGCTTACGCCGGCGATAGCCTGTTTAGGCGTGATTCTAACTGCCGGGCGTGCAGGCGCTGCGGCTACCGCGGATGACGGAATCGAGTATGCGCCTCGACTTGAACTCGTTCGCCAGCTGCCGATTTGGCTCTTCGACTGCTTTCGGTCGCGGGTCGACGACATTCTCGGTGGTTCACTGCTCGTGGTCCTCGTCGCACTCCTCGTCGCAGCACAGCCTTTGGTCTCGTTCGCGGAAAAGTGGCAACGCTTATGCGTCCGCGCTCTTTTCGTCATCGCGACTCTAGCGTATTTCGCAATGCCCTCTCGGGTCGGCGCGTATGCGCTTCTCTTGGACGTTCGCATGACGACCTTCGTCGCATTTTCCGCCATCCTACTGCCTCGCCCTCGGGGCGACTTTCGGGGCTCGGTTCCCCTCGCGCTGGCGGGCGCGCTGTCTTTGGCGATGGCCGCGAACGTAGCGCACGAAGTTCGCGCATTCGAGCGCGACGAGGTAGGTAATTTCGACGACTTGCTTCGTGCGATGCCGCGCGGAAAGCGACTCTTATCGCTTAACTTCGAGCCGCGCTCGATGCACGTGAATGTGAATCCGTTCGGCTATTTCGGAAGCTACTACCGCGCGCGCTACGGCGGCGTCGCTTCGTTCTCATTCAACGAGATCCCGCATTGGCCGGTGCAATACCGACGCGATGCGAGACCTCCCGGGCAACCTGAAAGCGGCGTCACCTGGGGCAATCCGTGCATGTTCCGCAACTCTCGCGACGGCGCATACTTCGATTACCTGCTCGTTCACGCGGCTCGCAACCCGATGGACGACGCGCCGCCCGGTCCAACGTGGGAACGAATCGGCTCGTCGCGGGCGTTTCACCTTTATCGGCGGACCGATGGATAAAACCGCCCGGGCGAAGCCGATCGCAGTCTTTGCATGTAATACGCAATTAATCGTAAGGGTGCCTCTGACCTTTTACACCGAGGCGATAAGGACCACGTTCAATCCGTCGATCGATGCTTTGAGCAGCGCGGGAAGGGCGGCCTTCCAAGCGGCCCAGCCCACCGGTTCCGGCACTCCCTTGTCAATTTTGAACTGACCGCTGACCCACACGGACGCCGTGCTCGGCGTCGCGGTCTTGAAGAACTCCGTCACGTCGAGGGACACGGAAAGGAGGTTCTTGCTGTGCGCGGCGTGGGCGCCGGAAACGCCGTGGCTGAAGAACGAGATGTCCCCTAGCTCGCGTACGCGTGGGATGGCACCGGGTTTAAGATCCGCCTCGGCGACGCGCATGGCGACGTGCACCGAATTACGGACGGCCTCATCCGTCGGAATTGGAATATTTTCGATAACCAGAGTCATCGTCCCCTGTCCGTTGGAGGCCTTGAACGCGTCAATGACAGCCTGGGCTTCGGCGATCTTGATCTTGGCGGTAAATGTGGTGTCGGAAACAGCCTTTCTTTCCTCAATAAAGTCAACGCGCGTAATCGACTGCGTTAGCCGAACCGCAGAGGCGCTGAACGGGGGAGGCTGCACGGGGTCGGTGTCATAAACGACACCTTTGGCGAATTCACTTTTTGCAATCTTGAACTGCTTCGAATCGAGGACATCGTTTGGCTTGTTGCCCGTATGAACCACGTCCGTACCTCGCTGATCCGCTTGAAGTACAATCGCAAAGTTTTTCCAGTATTCGCGATAGTCGCCAGCGATCCCGGCGACGATAAGGTCACTGGGCTTGGGAACGGTCGGACCGACGAGCGAGGTCGTGGCTTTCGGGTCGTACGGAAGCGGATCCTGCTTCAACTCGGCGCGCTTGGTCATCCACATATTCCAAAGGCGGTCGACGTTGCAGTGGTGAAGCCAAAAAATGGGGTCGAGCGGCGAAAGAAACGATGCCATGTTGCCAGCAAGCGTTCGGTGGACGTAATTGTGCGGCGTCGCCTCGATAATGCCGGACGTCCTTCCATCCTGCATGCCGTTCGTCCCTTTTGAGGGGAACGAGCCAAACGCGTAGAAGTTCACGGTGGCCATAAGTCGGTCGACAACCGGTTGACCAACAGAGCCTGTCGCTGAGTTATCGAGCGTGGTCACCACGCGCGCGAGCGCGAGCTGCCGCGTTGCTTTATGGAGAACCTTGGGGTCGAGTTCAGTATTAAAAAACTCCGTGGGGACGGCCGGGTTCACGGTCCAGTCCCAGTACGGAAGCGCGAAGGTCGCCGCGGCGTCCGCGGTCGCGGGGTTGTTCGTTAGGACACGAACGAGTTCGCTTTCGTAAAAGGCAAGGTACACGCGATGCCAGGGAAGGAAAAACCAGTTCGAGTGCGGGCACGAATTCTGGTGCACCCACGCGAGCCTCTGAAACTGCGTCGTATATTCTTTGCCCGTAATTTTCTCTTTGTTGAGCAGGTCCACGGCGACGCGATACAGGTCTTTCTCGACGGTCGTGAGCTTGTGCCACGACTTCCGCTGACGGAGCGTGCCGCCGGCGGTGAGGTCGTCGTCCGTCGAGCTCGAACCGTCCGTCCCCACGCACCCTTCGAGAAGCCCGGCAAATGCCACGGACGCAATGCCGGTAGCTGACCATTGGAGGAATTCGCGACGGCGTGGGTTAAACTTGCTCATGATGCTCTCGCTTTGGCGTGTGAGTGGGTGGTGATGTCGGGCAGGAATCCCCACCGCGGTGCACACCCACTGCTGCTGCAGACTTCGGACCACGTCGACTCACGCCTCGGTGACAGGTCGACCGAGGGGCCGAGACCCCCCGAATCGCGCGACGCCGGGCTCGAAATCCGAACAGAATCGAAGACACGCGCGACGCAAGCTCCCCTCGCGCGTTGCGTTTGGAGGGAGGGCAAACGGTGGCCGTTCACGACGTGACGAGGATTCGCGGCGATCCAGTCGAAGGCGCGGGTGATCCACTGTGGGTGCTGTTTTTCGCTGACCTGAGGTAAACCTCCCTCATGCGAACTGCGTCGCCTCTCTCTATTTTTGGCGCCTGCGTGGTGGCGATGGCCGCTGGGTGCAGGACGCCGGATCAGCCACCCGCGAGTTTGGTGTCGTCGGCTCGACCAAAGGCTTCAGCGCGTCAAACGCCCGCGGCTCGGGGGACGACCGTCGATGTGCTCCCCTTTATTCACGACGATTATCCGCGTGCACTCGCCGAGGCCAAGCGGACAGGTCGGCGTCTTTTTGTCGATGCGTGGGCACCTTGGTGCCACTCCTGCTTGAGTATGCGCGCGTACGTGCTCACAGATCCGCAGCTCGCGCCGCTTAGCGACGCGTTCGTCTGGCTCGCTCTCGACACAGAAAAAGAAGGCAATTCGAAGTTCGTCGAGCACTTCCCGAACCGCGTATGGCCCACGCTGTGGGTGATCGACCCCGTCAGCGAATCCCCCGTACTCAGGTGGGAGAGCACGGCGACGGCACCGGAGCTTGCGTCGCTCCTCGCGACCGTCTCGGAGGCGGGTCGGCCCGGAGCCGGGCAGGCCGCCGTCACGTTTCTAAAAGCCAACCAGGCCGCGGCACGCGGCGAGACCGTCGCCACCGAAAAGGGATATCGCGCCGTTCTCTCGGACAGGACCTCGCCCGATAGGGACCGGGCCGCGGAGGCGCTCGTTAGTCTTCTGTCGAGCCGTCATCGAGATGCAGAATGCACCGAAATCGCGATTACCGAGACCGAGATTACCGAGACCGAGGGCGCACGGATGCTCCCTGGGACATCCCGGGCGATTGTCCTTATCACGGGACTTGGATGCGCGCGCTCGGCGAAGCTCACGGCGGCACTGACCACGCTCACTGAAGCCGCCGAGCGCGCGGCAAGCGACGTTGACCCGCGGACGGCCGCCGACGACCGCTCGGCGCTTTTCGACGAGCTTGTCACGACGAAGAAAGACCAGCACGACGAGGCTTCTGCGAAAGCCATCGCGCAACGGTGGGCGTCGTTTCTCGAAGCCGAAGCCGCGCGAGCGACCACCCCCATGGCGCGCGCCGTGTTCGACCCGCATCGCGTCGAGGCCTACCTCGCAGCGGGTGAGCCTGCACGTGCTGTCCCCATGCTGGTCCTCAGCGAGCGCGACTTTCCGGACGACTACAACCCGCCCGCGCGCCTGGCGCGCGTGTTGATGGCCATGAACAACCTGGATGACGCTCAAGCCGCAGTGACTCGCGCGAGCGCGCTTGTCTACGGCCCAAGGCAGCTTCACGTCCTCTCACTGGCGGCCGATATCGCGAAAGCACGGCGCGACTCGGCGGGCGAACGCGCCGCACTCGAGAAGGCGCTTTCACACACCGAAACGTCGGTCCTGACGTCGAGCCAAAAGCAGAGTCGCGCGGACCTCGAAAAGCGCTTACGCGACTTACCTCCACGTAGCCCTTGATCCGTTGATCCACCCCTCCGGCTCGTCGAGGAGTCAGAGCGAAGGCACAAGCTCGAGAACTCGCGCCTAACGTACATGGCACGCACGATGCCTACGTAGTCACACATGGCTTCCCAACATCGTACGGCGCGTCGACTCGCTCTCTCCACCGTCACTCTTGCACTCGCCAGCGCGGTGGCCGCGTGCGGTTCCGCCTCCGATGCCACGCCGGGAACCGACGAGGCCGCTGTCACGCAAGGGGCGCCTAAACTCTGCGCGGCGATCAAAGGAAACGGACCTCGGATTCTCGCGCAAATTACGTCTCTCGCGCGCATCACAGAGGAGTTCGGCGAGATCGACGCCATGGCGGGCGGCAGCTCCGGGACGATATCGACGTTTCTTTACGAGAGCATGCTGCTCAACCCTGTTTTGGGAACGTGCGGCAACCGACCTTGTGACGCGCAGGAAAAGGCTGCACGCCTCGCCCTTCTCCTCAAGACTGTGCACGGCTACGGGGAAATCGTTGCCCAAGAGACGGGCCTCGCGAAGCTCGCGGGCACGATAGGATCTTTTCGGATGAGCGCTAAGCCAACGTCCGAAGAACTCGCTACGGCCGTCGGCGCGCTCCGCCTCGCGGTAAATGCGAATGTGCAAGCGATACTCAATACGAACGAGATTCTCGGAATGCTTCGCGAGCCGAACGCCACCAAGCGAGCGTTCAACGTAAGTGAAATTCGGACGGCTTTCGAGCAATTCGGAAACTTTCAAGTCCCTGACAACCGCATTCTCTTTCGAGTGCCGATTATCAACTGGGACGCCGCTACGCGAGTCTTCGGACGGGCGGGCGACTTCTACGCCGGTGAGGGCTACGGTCCGTTCGACAGCGCCGGCACGGCGGCGTTCCTCGATGCCTGCGCGGCCCCCTCAAAAGGTAAGACCTGGGAGGACCTCAAGACGCTCTCTGTTGGCGGCGGCGGCATAGGCGACAAAACGTGCGCAGACCGCTTTGCGGGCCTCCTGCTGCGTCATCGCGAGACCATCGCTTCACGCGGGGGCGCCTCCGGTGACCGACATCGGATCAACGAGAACGTCGGCGGGAAGCTCCGGGCCATCGCGCACTCGACAGCCATTCGTGGCGAGGCTGCCGCGAGCTACGAGGCCTCGCTCGCGTCGTATAAGGCCGGAAACCTTCCGGGCACGGGCGACGTCGCCTCGTTCACACCGAAGTTCGACGATCTCGTTTATGGCTATTGGTCGAGTTCGCAAGACGCAGAGGTCCTCCGCGCGATGCCAAATGGAGGACGCTTTAGCGACCTCAAGTCGAAGAAGCTCGTCGCGTTCGGGCCGCGGACGTGGGAATACGTGCTCTCACGATCGCCTGCCGAACCCGGGATTGCTCGACTTCGCCCGAACGACGACGCGCAGGCGAAGTACACATCAGGCGGCTGGGGAGACGGTCTGCCCACGCAGGTACTTCGTCAAATTGGCTGCGAAACCGTGGTCTTGGTCACGCGCCGTGATCACGGCACTGGCAACTTCGCGCGAAGCGTCGCCGCCGAGTTCGGAGCCTCGCCTGCAGAGGTAAGTGACCTTTATGATCAGACGACGACCACCGGCGTGATGAGCCAGTCGCTGCGCGGCGCAGACGGTGTATGGTGCACGGATTGGGACGCGCCGTCGAACACCGACGTGGCAGGTCTCTCGCGAGAAGGCTATTCCGCCCCGCTTCTCTCGAGCTCCGCGCGTTTCAGTGGCTACGCAAACCTACGAGCTCCTTCGAGCGCGTCGATCGCCGGCTGCTCGCCCGGAGTCGCCGCGACCGACTGACGCTCTTGATTCGCTTTTGGGGTCGCTTTTGCATCGTCTAGTCACGGTCGATGGGCACGGTGAGGACGCGTACGGAGGCGTCGCTCGTTCCTTCGCGCGCTCGCGCAAGGGCGTCGTCAAAGCGCTTGAATGACATGCCCGCATCTCCAATGACGACGCGCACCTCGCGGGCTCCGTCGAGGGCGCGTGACTTACCGCGAATCCGCACCGAGCCCTCGGGGGCAATTTCGATGGTCGCCTCGATAGGGTTCGGTTCACGCTCGCCCATGGCGAAGGCGTAAACGGCGATTTTGACCGCAGTGGCGGTCGCCGGGCGCACGATCATCTCGAAGGGGTTGTCTCCGGGTCGCAAGACAAGGCGCGCGGGCGAACTGTCCGGCGCAGGACCACGCATCGCCTGCTCCGCGCTCACAGACACGTCGTAGTCAGGCAACGGCGGGGCGCTGCGACCTTCATTCCGACCTGCAAAAGTCCAAAGCAGAACGGCCGCTGCGACAGCGAGAGAACCGGCGACGGGCGCCGCGCGACGCATGAAAGGCACGACCTTGCGACGCGGGAAAGCGCTCTCGAGCGATTCGCGCGAGGTTGTCGAGCGTTGCGCTGACATCGGCGTTAGAGGCTGCAGGGAAAGAAGCGCGGATGCTTCTATGCGTGACACGACGTCGTCGCTGAGCGGTCGGCTGAGCGCGATCATGTCCGCAAGTTCGGGGTCACGGACGGCGCGGCGTTCGAGGTCGACGACTTCCGCTGTCGCGCCTTCACCGCGCGCGACGGACTCGAGTGCGGCGTCGTCGGCGCGCTGGGTTCGCACATGATTCCGTAGGGATTCGAGTACGGGGTCAAACGCTCCCTCCGACTTCATGGCCATCCCTCTTTAGCCTTACGCGGCGACGCCTTCGAGTCTGACACCACGCTTGCAACCGAAGTCTCTTTTACCGCACTGCGTGGCTCGCTGAGCGCGAACTCGGCGGCGAGTCTCCGCAGTACCTTCGTGATGCGGCTCTTCCACGCGTACGCGGCATCGGGGGTCATGCCCGAGGACGCGCAGAGAGACTCGATGCTCTCTTCTTCGACAAATAACCGATGAAAGAGTTCGAGGCCGCGCGGCGACAGCGCCTCGCCGAGCCGTTCGACAACGCGGGCAAGCTGCTCGCGCGAGGCCACACACACCTCGGCGTCGGGCACTTCGCCGAGCTCTTTCTCGAGCTCATCGAGCTCGGTCGCTTCATCCTTCCACGGGCTCCGTCGTCCGCTCCGAAGAATGGAGGCCGCCTCACGTTCGGCAATCAGCCCGCACCAACTCACGAGGCTCAACCCGCGGGAGGCGTCCCACGCACGGAGCACGGCACCGCGATCGGCGAAAAGCGACGCAAATACGTCTTGCGCGAGGTCATTGACCTCTTGCCTCGCGTCTCGTCCGCTACGGCCGCGACGCCGTACGAGCGTTCGCACAACACGAGCCTGCACCACGGGCATGAGCAGCGCCACCAGCTGCCGTGTCGCGGCCGCGTCGCCCGATAGCGCCTGGTCCAAAAGGGCGCGCTCGTCCACGGTCGGTCGAGTCTACGCGATTTCCTAACGGATCTCGATGAGGCCCTGCACGTAGGTCGAGCCCGTTGGAGGTGGAGGAAGATGGAGTGTTACGGCACGCGCCTCCGACGCAACAGCGCCGACCTGGTCCACCTGAAATGCTCGAAACCCGCCGTTCGATAACCCAACCGCGAAGTCTTGGTGCCAGAGGTTGTCCACCGGCGAAACAACGAAGACGTCTCGGTTTACGACAAAGCCGCATATGTCGCATCCGACGGACCCACCCATGGGACCTATCGAACGGGGCTCGGTCACGTCACTCGATCGCGTCGCCCGGACTTTCGCTGAATAGCCGGTGACGTCGTTCCCGCAAATGGGGGAGAGCGTTCCGTGAGATGACGCTGCGGCCTCGCGGAGCGGCCGTGCATCAGGTCGGGCTCCCTTCGTTCCTGACCACCGGTAAGCGCAGGCCGACGCTTGCACCGACTCGGGAGCGCCCGGAAAGATAGACTCAGGTAGCCATGCGCCGTACGCGCTCGCTATCCGCCGACACGCCCCGTCGGCTTCAAAGAACGAAGCGAGGTAGAGGTGCGGGTTCGTGCAGAAACCACGGAATTCGTCGGCGCTGACTTCGAGTTTCGCGTCAACCGTATCTCCCTCGTCGGCCACGCGCGACACACATGCGGGCGGGACGAGCGAGCAGAACGAGATGGCTGCAATCGGCGCGGCGCGGAAGAGTGAACCGCGCACGAACGAGCGGAAGCCGGTCAAGAGTAGTCTCATAGTTGACACGTGGGACGCTAGCAGCGGATGCATGACACGCAAGGCGACGAATCCGCATGTGCGAGAGTCGTCCGCCTTGCGAACGTTGACAAAGCGGAGCCCGCTCAGAAGATGCAGAACTCGCCTGGCTTGGTGCAAATGCCACGTAGCGGGTTGCAGCAGGCAAGACCCTTGCCGCACGTCACGTCACCGCAAGCCGTGGTGGTCGGCACGGGCGCCGGCTTCGGCATGCACGTTGCTGGGGCGCAGCAGCTCTTGTCGTTCGGCAAGCAAAAGGCGTAACACCTACCAGGCGCGCAACGATCGGTCGGCGCACAATCGTCATCCGTCGCGCACTCATTCTGAGTCTGCGCGGGCAGCTTTTTGCAAACGCCGCCGCGCTCCGGGATACCGAGGACGCCCGGCGGCAGAGGCTCGACTTCACACGAAAGGCCTTTGGCGCAAGGTTTACCCATAAAGTCATTGCACGCTTGACCGAGGCGAGCCTTCGCGCCGCGCACGTCGGCCTCTTGCGCCTCCGCGGCGCCGGCCACGTCCGAGTCGGTCGCAGACTCGCTTGAGCAGCCCGCGGCAAAGAGCGAGGCTGAGAGACAGACCGAGACAAGAGAATTCATGAAAAAACCGCGAATAGTCATAGGAAACTCCGGCGTCGGCCCGAGCGGGTTGACGCTTTTTGAGGACAGTTGAGAGGCGCACCGTGGACTACGCCGGCACACACGCGCGTCTGACACGGCGTCGGTCGATTTTTAACGTGGTGCTCGTCGTGGCGAATACATTCGCCTGCCACCGTTCGCCAGCGCCCGCTGAGGCGAAGGAGACAGCACTTGAGGCGACCTTCGGTGGGTGCGCAGCCGTCACGGCGGAGGACCGCGGCATCGTTTGCGAGCTGGGGGAAGCACGCGAGTTGAAGCTCGTCGTTTCGCGCGCCGCCTTGGATGTCACCATCGAGGTCGAGACCTCTGCGAAAGGCAAGTCAACGCCGATCGCGTCTCGCTCAGAAGTAAGCTTGGACAGCGTACGCCATACGGTCGACGTCCCGGTAAGCGCTGGGCAGATCACGGTACGCGCCACCGTAAAGGGAGAGCGGTCGGCTTTTAGGCTCACGGTACGAGACGCGGCGTCACCCCCTTGGCTGGGGGAAGCCAAGGCGCTTCGTTCGAGCGGGGAGCTCCCTCGAGCACGTGCTCTCGCGGTCGCACACCTCGAGGACGGACCATCGACGTGTGCCCTCGCCAAAAGCCTACTCGCGCGGATAAGCCTTGCAGAAGGGCATAGCGAAGACGCGTTCGTTCTGTTTCGCGCGGCTATCGCCTTGCACCGGAGCGCAAGGCGCCTCTCGGATGTCGTCGACGACTCGTTTGCGCTCGCGTTCGCACTCCACCAGCGAAGTCACCGCTACGACGAGGCGCGCGCCACGCTCGATGCGCTGAGCACGGAGCTTTTGCTCTACCCGGAGGGACAAGCAAGGGAGCCTTATTACCGAGGGATTTTGGCGTCTGAAACAGGCAATCGACGCGGCGCACGCGTGTGGCTCCAGGAGGCCGAAAAACGCGCTCATACGCTCGGGATGAACCGCCTGGAACGCCACGCTCAAGCGGCGCTTGCGCTGGAAATGCAGGTTCTCGGCCACGCCCGAGAATCACTCGAAAGACTTCGCGGACTCGAGCGCCTTCCGGAAGTCACGGGCTGCGAGCGCGTCGAAGTGGCCAATGATCTCGGTTGGGGAGCGCTCCTTGCGAACGAATCCACCGGCGACCTACGCGAAGACGCGCGAGGGCCACTCGAGCGCGCCGTCGCCGCGCAGGATTGCGGCGACGTGAATGTTAAAGGCTTTGCGTTCGGGAATCTCGCGCGGTTAGCCCTTCGCGAAGGCGACTCTTCGGGCGCCCAGACGTATCTCGACCGGGCGCGAGCGCTCGTGACGGAGCCGCGCGGGAGCGAGCGCCTCGCGTGGCTCGACCTCGACGGCCAAATTCTACTTTCAAGGCACTTGCCGCACGCGGCGCTCGCTCGATTTGACGAGGAGCTCACGAAGGCGAACTCGAACGCCGCGCTCGAAGCGGTGTGGAGCGCACACCTCGGACGAGCTCGCGCGCTCGAGGCGCTTGGCCGCCGAGCCGACGTCGTCGATTCGCTGCTCAAAGCCGAAGCTGTCGTCGACCGCGCGATGCTGCTCGTGCCCCTCGGCGAAGGCCGAGGCGTCTTCGTGTCCGACCACGATAGGAGCGCTCGGTGGGTCATCGAACACCTCGTGACGGTCGGTCGAACGACGGAAGCCGCGAGCGTCGCGAGGCGGTCAAGCATGCGCGTTCTTGGCAGCGTCGCGCGGGCACTTCGCATCGAGCGCCTGCCGCCCACGGAGCGTTCGCGGTGGGAGAATGCCGTGCAATCCTACCGGGCGTCACGCGAGGAGCTCGAGGCTCAGGCCACGACGAATTGGAAGCTCCCGACCGACGCGCGCGGACGGTCCGCGGCAAATCGTAAGGATCGCGAAAGCACGCTGCGTGGGTTGCTCGAGGCCGCGATGGCCGAACTTACAACGAATACAAACGACAACGCCGAGACCGAGGTAGCCGCTCGCGGCCATCCACCTCCCGGCGACCTCGAAGTGCTCGTTCATCCTGGAAAGACAGGTTGGTTTGCGATCGCTGTCGACGCTTCTCGAGCGACAGCGCATCGGATTCCCGATCCGGAAGGCGTATCTTTACAAGACCTCGCGAGAGCGCTGCTCGACCCTATTGCTTCTCGCATTGCCGAGGCGAAGCGCGTACGTGTACGTGCGTACGGCGCGTGGCGACGGGTCGACATTCATGCGATGCCGTTTCATGGCGCTCCGCTTCTCGCGTCTGTCACGGTCGACTATCCACTCGGACTCGGGACTCGCTATCCACTCGGACTCGGGACTCGCCCAGCTGCCGTACGGACGGAAAGCCAAGCGCTCATCATCGGGGATCCGACATCGGATCTTGAAGCCGCTCGCGGGGAGGCCGAACGTGTCGCTATCGAAGTGCGACGCCGTATGCGTGTGACGACGCTGCTCGGATCCGAGGCCACCAGTCGCGGCACGCTGGCACGGCTAGCACGCGTCGATTTGCTGCACTACGCGGGGCACGGCGTGTTCGCGGGAGCTGAGGGATGGGAAAGCACGCTCCCCCTCGCCGACGGCGCAAGCCTTTCGATCGGTGATCTTCTCGCGCTGCCACGCGCTCCCCTCAAAGTCGTTCTTACAGGCTGTGACGCCGCGCGAAGTGCGGGTGGGGCCGAAGGTTTGGGCCTCGCCCAAGCGCTCGTCGTTTCAGGGTCGGAGGAGGTACTCGCGCCCACGCGCCCAGTCAGCGACGTGCTCGGGGCGGCCCTTGCGGGCGCTCTCTACAGCGGTTCCAACGGCGACGTGACTTGCGCCTTTGGCGACCCTGGATCGCTAGCCCGCGCTACGCGGATCGCACTCGAAGCTCTTCGTGCGCGCGATCCGGCGGCGGATTGGTCTGCGTTTCGAGTACTTGCCCGCTAAAGCGAGGCGCGGCCGGTGACCTTTTTCCAGCTCGGACGCGCGCTTACCTTGGTCCACCAAGCGTGGACATGCGGAAACTTGGCGAGCGTCTCTTTGACCGGTGTACCCATGACGTATTCGACATAAGGCATAAAGCATATGTCGGCGATCGTAAACTGAGTTCCGGCGAAGAATGCGTGCTTCGCCAAGTTCGCATCCATGATGGCGAGCGCCTTTTCGAGCCCCTTGCCTGCCGACTCCAACTTGGCCGGCTCCTGCGGAGTCTGCAGGATATGGTGATAAATGAACGTCATCGCGTGCGGCGTGAAGTTCGAGGTCTCGACGCTCATCCACTGTTCCATGAGCGCGCGACCTTGCGCGTCGCTCGGCACGAGAGATCCGCCGGCCTTTTCGTTGATGTAGCGACACATCGCTCGCGACTCGTACATCTTGAAACCGTCATCTTCGAGCGCGGGAAGCTGACCAAAGGGCTGACGCGCGAGGTACGCCGCCTGCTTGTGCTCACCCTTGGTGAAGTCGACAAGCATAAACTCGTGGGGGGTATTCGTCTCCGCAAGCGTTGTTAGGACTTTGCGCGTGCACGTGCTCATTGGATGTCCGAAAATTGACAGCATGGTTGGCCTCCTACGGTGAGGTCGCCTAGGCTACCACAAGCCGAAGGAACGGAGGCCGCGGCAAGCGGCCTCGCGTAAGGCGAGCTTGGACCTGAACGAGAGTGCCGGCCGCGCGGAAGCGAAGTGGAAATAGCGGTGTGCGCGCACGTGTGAGCGAGGCGACGACGCGCGCAGAGAGGTGGCTCGCCGGGCCGCGTGTGGCGACCTCCCCGTGCCCTGCTAGCGTAAAGGATATCGTGTCGTTGTCGCCATCGAGAAGCGGACTAGACCTCATCGTCACACTCGTGACGAGCTCGGTCTTGATGTCAGCGTGCGGCTTCGGCGGAGCCGGAAGCGCGGCACCGAACGGGGTGGACGGGTGGACGGCAACCCTGGATGCGGGCGGCAGCGACAAATCGAGAAACGGCGAACCCGCTGACGCCGCGGTGGCGGAACGTCCGAGCGACGTGACTGCTGCGAACGCACCTGCGGTTGCTAGCGACGTCGTTTTTTCGTATGCAATCGGGCGAAATCGGACGGTTTACCGCTTCGATTTGACCACAAAGAGCTTTACACCGTTGCCCTCGGCGGGATGTCCGACAGGCGGAGAGACGGCGGTTTTTACGGACGGCTCAGTGTATTTTACATCCTCGAACAACCGAGGGCTATTTCGGCTTACAGCGACGGGATGCGACGAGATAAATTACGGAGGCACCTTTCCAATCGCTCTCGGTACGGCGCCGAAAGGAACGCGGTCGGATACTCACGAGGCTCTCGTCGGGTACGACGGCAACGACTACGTTGAAGTCAATACGACCACGGGTCTCGTCTCGGTGGTGACAGCGGCCGCGCTCGGCGACTTACGCCCGAGCGGCGACGTGGTCGCCATCGGGACACGCGGGTTCCTTGCCGCCGCATCGGGTAAGGGGTCCGGGCTCCTCGCGTGTCCGACGAACGGTGATTGCATCGTCGAGGTTGATTTGAAAACGGGCCGCCCTTTGGGCACGCTTACGCATCTTCCCGGGCTTTCGATCGAAGGGCTCGCGCGCGGCCACCAGCAACTTATCGTGTATTGTGCCGACGGCATCCTTCGATCGTACGACACGGCGACGAAGCTTTTCCCGCTCACAATCGCCACATCCCCCGCGACCGCAAGTTTTACCGGTGCGGGCTCTGCGCCAGAGTAGCGGGCCAGACCAACGGGCCGGAGTAACGGGTTGCATCACACCGCGACGACGTGACTCGCGGCGCGGAGCGCAGGCAAAACCTCGCCAATGCCATCGACGATGAACTGAACGGCGATCGCCGCGAGCATGAGCCCCATCACCCGCTCGAGGACCGAGAGTCCGGCCTTACCGAGCCTGCGCTCAGCCACCGCCGCGACAAGGAGGACCACGACAGTCGCGAGGGATGCGAGCGCAATCGCGACATAGATGGCCGTCTTTTGCCACACGGTATCGACCCCCGCCGACTGCATCATCGCATTCGCGATAGCGCCAGGGCCGGCGAGCATGGGAAACGCCAAAGGAAAGATCGCGATATCGTGACCTTGGCTCTCCGCGAGCTGCTCGGGGGATGACCGCTTGAGCGCCGGTTGGGCGCGTAGCATGTCGACGGCCATCAAAAAGAGAAGACAGCCGCCCGCGATGCGAAAGGCCCCTAAAGACAATCCGAAAAAGTTGAGGATCGCCTGCCCTATTGCGGCAAACACAGTCAGCGTGACAAACATAGCGGCACTGGCCACGATGGCCGTGCGGCGCCTCCGCGCAGGCGCGTAGCCGGCGGTCATCGCCAAATAGACAGGCACGAGACCGAGCGGATCCGCCACCGAGAAAACGGCCGAGAACGCAGAGAGAACAGCCCTTAGCACGGCGCGACCCTAACGCGCCGCGGTCGTGGTGACCATGTCATACAGACGATAAAGCAAGGTCAACGACCAGCGCGCGCGCGGCCTTGCAGCGTTTCGCGCTCAACTCGACACCAAGGGCATCAAGGCTCATCGCGTTGGCCACAGCGAGCGCTGTTCCGCGGCCGCAGAACGGGTCGACCACGACACGCGCGCCGACCTCGTCGCGGAGATATGAGCAAGCGACGCGGCAAGCGGTCACCCCCATAGCGCGACTCCAAGGCATAAACCCAGCGTCGGGCAGGACGTCGGGCCCCGGCTTTTTCGCGGTCGCCCGCGGCGCATGTCCGACGCAGAGCATATGAGACCAGCTCGGCCGACCGAACGAGATGGTTCCCGGCGGACGGCGGCACACGATCTTGTGCCAAAGGAGTACAGCTCCCGCCTCCTCTGCGGCCCGCAAGACGAGGTAGCTTTTATCAACGAGGGTATCTTCGCGGCGGACGTCACTTTGGAAGAAGACCGCGACTCCGGAGCGCGGAGTCCACGCGATGACGTCGCGTGCCGCCTTCACAAACCACGCTCGCCAGGCGTCGAACCCGAGGTCCGGGCGCTCGGAGATGTCAGGCAGCGACGTTACAACGCTCGCGTTGGGCGGCGCTTCGTTTTCGGACATCCACGCAAGCGACTCGGCCTGGACGACGGTTCGACGAGGCGCAGAGAGGGTCATTTGGATTGGCTCTATACGATGGTGAAGGTAAACGGGTGAGTACATAGAGGAACCATGGCGAACATCATCGAAGTCGCGAAGTCTGGACGGGCGACCTGTCGGTCGTGCCGGAGCGCCATTCCAAAGGGCGACCTCCGATTTGGTGAAGAGACCCCGAATCAGTTTGGTGAGCCTGGAGACCTTTCCTACCGGTGGCACCACCTCGCGTGCGCGGCGAGCAAGCTCCCCGACGAGGTACGCGCGGCTCTCGCCGATTTCCAGGGTGAGGTTCCCGGACGTGACGCACTCGATCAAACGTTGGCGGCCGCGGTAGCCAACAAACCGCCTCCATTTCCGCATGCCGACCGCGCACCGACGGGCCGTGCCACATGCCAAGGCTGTGGCGAAAAGCTCGCGAAGGGCGCGCTCCGCGTCGTCGTCGAGCGTGACATCGAGCGCGGAATGACGGTCACGAAGGGCGCCGGGTACCTGCATCCTGCATGTGCCGCGGCTTACGTCGAAGAGCACGGCAGTACGCACGCGGAGCTCAGCGCTGGACTCGACGCGAATACACGCGGGCTTTCGGAAGACGACCGCACGGAGCTCTTCTCCCAAGTTTGACAGCAACGCTTCCGTTCGCCGCGGGTCGCGCACGCCACTTCGGAAATATTTTCGCCGAGCCGGATTCGTCGGCAAGTCGCCTTGCGCTTCCCTTTCCCCGCGGTAAGCCTACTTACCCTTGATGACATCCAAACACATCTCATCCGCAGCTGTTCTCGCCACGCTTGCGCTCGCTGGTTGCGTCGTCGCCAATACCTCAGACTCGACGAACGCCGACGAGCAGGCCGCAACCAGCGCGCCCTCCATCAAGCCCGGCCCCTTGGTGAACGCCGAAGATTCGTTCCGCTGTGACATCGAGGGAGTGACGGTCGCGCGGACGGTGAAGGACGTTCAAGACGTCGTGCGGTTCGCGGCACGAACCAAGCGGTCGCTGAAAGTGACGTCGTCGAAGCGCGGATCGCATAGCCACAATCCTCTGATTTGTCCGGAAACGGGCGGCCTTGTCCTCGACGTGTCCGAGCTCAAGACCCTTTCCGTCGACAGTGCACGTGGCATCGTCACGTCGGGCCCGGGCGCGACGCTCGACGAGGTCTTCGTCGCCGCCGCCGCGCGCGGCCTAAACGTCGAAATGATGCCTGATTATACGGGAATTTCAGTCGCGGGCGCCATCGCGACAGGAGCCCATGGCTCGACGCTGAGGAAGGCGTCGTCGGTCGCGTCACTGGTCACCGGAATGACGGTCGTTGACGGGCGGGGCGAGCTCCGCGTCTTCACCCCCACGGAGATTGCGGCAGGCGCGGTCCACGTCGGGTGGGCCGGAGTCGTGGTTTCCGTCGACTTGCGCGTCGCGCCCGAATTCAAGCTTCGCTACGGCGACGAAACCTGGAATGACGAGCGACTCGAGTTAGAGGCCGAAAACCTCGTTCGCGCTCACGACTACGCGCGTATCCATTGGTGGCCCGAGCACCAACGCTACGTGCTCGACTACTTCGATAAAGTCTCCGTCACGACGCAGGGAAATGGAAAAAATGAGGGCTGGCAGCAATCAGGCGCACTCTCGGCCATCACGGGCAACCTTCCCTCTATCTTGATGAACAACACCGGAACCGAAGACATTCAATGTGCCATCTCGGCCGTCCGGTCAGGCTTTTGGCTATCGAGCATCGCGGCCGTTGACACCCCCGATTCGAGCCATCCCGTCGGCACTTCGTACCAAATGCTTGGCGGAAGCTGCGCCCCGGGTACCTGCGCGTGGGACGGCGCTACGCGGGTCAAAACTCGGTCGATCGAGATCGCGTTCCCCCTCGTTCACCTGAAAGAGTGGATGGGCGACGTCCGTCAGATTCTTTCGAAAAACCGCGGGTGCTTCCCTCTGCTCGGCATCTACCTCCGCTTCTCCGCAGAATCGCCCGTCGCCCTCGACCTCGCCCAGGGCCACGACACGGTCATGTTCGAGATTCATGTGCTCGAAAACATCGACCCCGCGCGCTTCGAGGCCTCCGCGGCCGCCTACGCGGAGATTCAGCAGATGACCGTTGCAAAGTACACGGGGCGACCCCACTGGGGGAAGAACGAGGCTCCTACGTTCGTCGGCGTCGGCCCGCGCGCGTACGAGAAGTGGTCCGATTATGAAGCACTTCGGGCGTCGGTGGATCCTGACGGCCTCTTCGAGAACGCGTTCTGGCGAAATACGGCGATGGGCGCGGTCGTGGCCCACGCCCCAAGCTGCGCGGCACGACGCACGTGCATCTGCGCGTCGGACAGTGACTGCGGTGACAGTCGCTCGTGCGTCGCGGGCTTTACCTTCCCGGATACCCGCGTGTGCAGGAAGGCCGAAGGAACCGGTTGCTTGCGAGGGTACGAGTGCGCGAGCAACAACTGCTCGTTTTTCCAGTGTCGCTAGCGCGCGCGCGGTAAGAGGGGACGAAGCGTCCGAAATCCGCGCCGTGAACGAAATGTGAAAAATCTTCGTTCGCGGTGCGACGGTCGACCCCCTGGGCGGCTCCTTGTTACGTAACCGGCACGAAGCCGAACAAGGAGTTCCAAACCATGAAAATCACCTCTGTCGTGTTCGCCTCGCTCTTCGCTTGCATCGCTGTCGGATGTGCAGCCCCCGCCAGCGAGGGCACCGAGCAAAGCGCGAGCAAGCAGAGCGTTAGCGATTGCTTCGCGCTGAAG
The DNA here is from genome assembly GCA_025353725.1 of Polyangiaceae bacterium. Lineage (GTDB taxonomy): Bacteria > Myxococcota_A > Polyangia > Polyangiales > Polyangiaceae > Labilithrix. Next base: position 234,889 of record JANXOF010000023.1, read on the forward strand.
GTCGGCTCTCCTGAGTTCAACGCCTGCGTGAAGGAAGCCGCAAGTCAAGGCGCAGGCGGTGCGGCCACCGACGCCGGCCCGGTCAACCACGCCGACCCAGCGAACGACGCCGGCCCAGCGAACGACGTTGACCCGGTCAAGGGTGCGGGGCCATGGTGGACTCCGGCGACGGGGCCCGACTCTTGCCACGACAAGTGCGTCGTACGCACGGATAAAGGCAACGGCGTAGTTGAAACCGTCACTCTTTCCAAGAACGGTTTCTGCACAGATAGCAACGGCGTTTCCACCGGCGTTTCCTGCGTACAATAGGAGGGCGGCGAAACACGAGACACGAAGCGCCCTCGACGTCAGCGTCGCGAATCACGGGACGCAAGGGTACCTCGATCGCTACCCACTCGCGAGACCGCGCGACGGGGCTTAGAGAAACGGTTGAACCGAGCGGGTGAGTCGGATTCTCACCGGAATCCGGTGGACGGCTCACGGTTGCGGGGCGGGAGTTGCGCGCGGCGTCATGCGAGTCGCCTCCCCGGAAGCGCGCGACCGGTGGTACGGTCGGCCTCGTGGATCGCGTAGCTCTGGTTGCGAAGTTGGATAGGCTCCTCGGCATGCGGGGCGACCCGGTTAAAGGCCTCCCCGCCCTGGTTTGGGCCGAGGCGCTCGACGGAATCAACCGCGACCTGCTGCTCCGAGCCGTGATCGAGGTTGTGCGCTCGCGCTTGGTGCCGGAATGGGCGGACCGACGGAAGGATGACCGTCGGCCTCAAGCCGCCCTGGAAGCGGTTGAAGCGTGGCTCGCGGCGCCCAACGCGCCCGAGTCGCTCGCAGCGTGTAAGGCCACGGCAAAAGCCTGTACCGCCGCGCGGGGCGAGACCTTCGGTGACCAACACCGCGTCCCGGAAGCCGCGCGCGCGCTGGCTTGGGCCGTGGGTCCTAAGGAGGCCGCGCCGATTTTCGATGCCCTGGCCGCCGCCGAGGAGGAGCTGCTCGCTCGCATTGCGCTCATGTCCGAGTTTCATCTCGGGCCGCAGCAGCGCCGCAACATCGTCGACTCTTTGCGCAAAGTGCTCACGCCGCCGGACCCGAAAGTGGAAGAAAGCGGTTCCGCTAAAGTACCGCAAGGTACCGCGCCGTACTCGGCCGACGGTCACTTCGAGCTCGGGCAAAGTCTGCTTCACAAGAAGTTTGGCGAAGTCCGCGTCACGAGCGTCGGCGAGACCTGGATCGAAGTCGAGCTACCCGACGGCAGCAAAAAGCGCCTCACTCATAAGCCGTAAGCCGCAAACAGGAGTGAACCAAAAACCATCGATTCAATCGAAATGATGCACTCGGTTGTAGTTACGTTAGGGCGAGTGAACGGATGAGGGTTGAATCGGTCCGCCTTAAGAATTTTCGTGCGTTTCGGGATGTTCACATGCGGGATATTCCTGGATTTTGCGTACTCATTGGTGCAAACGGAGCAGGAAAAAGCACACTCTTCTCCGTATTTTCGTTCCTCCGTGATGCGATGACAACGAATGTTACGACGGCACTGGGCCGGCTCGGTGGCAGTCGTGGCTTCCAGAAAGTTCGCTCGCGGGGCGCTGACGGTCCCATCGAGATAGAGCTCAAGATTCGGGTTGACCTTGGGCGCTCAAAGCAAAGTCTGAGTAATACGAAAGATACGAGGGTGGAGGCTTCCTAATTCCGCATTCGTCATCCTCCGTGACCAGGACGCCGCAGAGTGCGTAGCTGTCAAATCGAAGCTAAAAAACAAGCCGCTCTCGCAGGCTGCGAATCGGCGTTAGTGCGTATCGCGTGTCGCGAGCTCGAAGCCTGGATTGTCGGCGATTGGAACGCGCTCGCGGCCGCGTTTGACCGCTCAGAACTTCGCGCTCAGGCGCTCAAGGAGGTGCATAGAGCACCGGATCGGCTTGTTAGGCCAGTGGAGCAAATAAGAAAGTTCATCCCGCAGTACCAGAAGCGTGATGGCGCGCGGCGCGTCGGCGGCCTCCTCGACCCGAACACCAACCAATCGGCAAGCTTCCGCGCATTCTGCAGCGGAGTCCAGAGGCTCGTCCGGAGCTAGAAGAAAAGTCGTTCCGTCGACTTAAGCTTGGCCCTCGAACGCACGCGCTAGTTCAGCCTTCGAACGCACGCGCTAGTTCGGTGGCGTGCGCGTTAGTCGGCGCGACGACGCGCGCGCCGCTTGACGATGCCCTCGTAGGCGCGTGTCAGGGCCATGAAAGCGGTTGGCGACCCGCCTTGATCGGGGTGATGCTCAAGTGCCTTTTTCCGAAACGCGGCTTTTACTTCGTCGAGCGTCGCGCGGGCATCAATGCCGAGAAGCGCATACGGGTCTACAGGCTTCGCGCGGTCGGGGCCGCTCGCGCTCGGAGGCGGCCCGGCCTTCGGGAACGGCGGCCTATCGGCGCGCATGCGTTTCCACGCCCCGGCCCAGCGCCCGTCGATAAGGTCGAGAGGCATTTTCGCGGCGCGCTCGGCCAGCACCCGCGCCTCGTCCTCGGTGTGGGCACCGCCTCCCCACGCGTCAGGCGGTCGGAACGGCTTCACCGTCGGCTCGCCCGTCCACCAGACGCACCAAAGGAAGCGCCGCCGCTTCGTTTTGGCGAGCGCGTAAACGGCGCGTGCAAGGCCGGACATCCGTTAGCGAGTAGCACTCCCTAGCAACGACGACTGAGCCATCGTCTCCGTCAACGATGATCGACGCCGCACTCCGAGGACCGCGCGACCGGGGTCCGGCGAGGACTCGCACAGAGAAGCTCGCGATGACTCGATCTATCGTTCAATTGCATGCCTTTGTGCAGCTCCGCGACGAGCGAAGAAGATGTAGGCGTTTGGCCCAACGCGTGCACCAAAGCCTTACACAACACGCCAAGGTGGAACTCACCGTTCAGGTGCCCTTGTTTCCATCCCTTCCAGGAGCCAGCTGATGCGCCTTCGACATCTCAATCGCCTTACCATCGCGGCATCTCTAGGGGCATCCCTCGTTGCGTCGTCCGCCGGTTGCGCCACGTCGGGTGAGGCCGCGGGGGATGGTGTGGGTGAGTCGGCCTCAAAAAGCGAAGACGCCGTTTCCGATTTCGGAGCTCCGCTCCTCGACCAAGTCTCGGCGAGACTTGTACGCATCGGCGGAAACTGGGTCGACAAGCCGTCTGCGTTTATGGACGAAGCGACGATTAACACTCACCGCGCCGAGCTCCAAAAAGCGGCCCTAGGTCAGTCGGCCGACCTCGCGTTCGTCTCGTGTGAGGCGCGCGGAATCGCATTCGAGACGCAGGACCCGAACGAATGTGCCTATTTGTTGAAAGGTGATCACGGATACAACTTCGACTTTTTCGTTCGCGGTTTCGACGATCACCTTCAGGCGTGCCAGATTTTGGGTCCTGCGTGCAAACCACACCAGGCGATTCGCGTGCGGGCGTGGAACGACGGAAGTCAGCGACCTGCTTTGTTTGTTGAAAAGCGCGTGCTCGCCGACGAAGAAGCGACGATGTTGGTCGTGCGCCCAGATGTCGACACCAACGACGCGGCCGTGACATTAACCACGGGATTCAAGCTCAATTGGGAGGTAGGCTCGCGCGTCGCGACCGATCTCGGGTTTCCAGAGGAGTCGTTCGTAAACCTTATTCACATTTCCAACAAGTGGAGCGCGAAGGACCATGCGCTGCGACTTGATCGCGAGCGAGCGCGGGCTATCGCCATCGTCACGCTTCCGCTCGGAGGCGAAGGAGTGGTGGGAGCCATTGCACTGCTCCGCGCCGGCGCGGCCATGACAACAGTGAGTCGCGCGCTTACGATCTTTGGCATTGTCAGCGGGGCCGCCGGCTTCGTCGGCGGGACCGTGGACCTTTTCGGTCTCAAGCAGGTGGCGCAGACGCTACCGGCAGACTCGGCCGCGCGCCGAGTACTCTCCTCGGCACTCTTCATCGCGAACATCGCGCCGTACCTTAGCGCCGCAAACATGGGCTCTCATCTCCTGCGCGGAGCCAGTTCAGCGCTCCTCCGCGCAAGGGCCATCGACGAACTCGCAACCTCGAAGGGGGTACTCGTCAAGTCACTGACCAAGGACGAGATGGCTCGCGTCTCGGGCGGCGTCGAGGCGGCTACGGACGAAATCGCGGGGCTCTTGATGCGCGGCGAACGTGAGCAGGCGGCGGCTCGCATGGCAGCCTACAGCAAGGACGTCGTCGCGCGGTTTGACCGACTTCGGGCCACGCCCGAGCGGCCTTGGATTCCGTCAGGCTCCAACGCTGAGGCACTGATCTTGGCCAATCAAAGCGAACAGCGGAGCGCTTTTGGAGGTTTTGTCGAAAAGTGGTCAGACTTTCGAAAGACTGACGGAGGGACGATGGCCCCCCCGGCCGGCGTGCGCGAGGACCTGAAACAGGGATACCAAGAAATCATCGACTTCATGCACGACTCAAAGCGAGTTTACGCGCGCCTACAGCAGCTTGAATCAGAGGTCGCAAAACGTGTCCGAGCCAACGGTGAAACGCCGGAAAAGGCGCTCGACGCAATCCTCACCGCACTTGAGAAAAAGCACCGTTTCGCGGCGTTGAAGGAGCTCACGGTCCTCGACCGAGACACGATTGCGTCAGGTACGCCGTTCCGTCATGTCGGCTTCGCGGCGGGCCAAGCCCACGGCCAACAAATTCACCGGATTCAATGGAACTTGCTCGTCCGGGAGATGGACGCGAAGCCCCAAGTCTTCGGCGCGATTCCGGGGGTCGAGTACTACAAGGAGTTCGCCTCGCTCGACGTTCAAGGCGTCAAGTCGTGGAACCAGCCTTGGGACGACCTTTTTGATAGTTTCTCGACGGGCCCGACGTCGCCTGAGAAGTTCCGCAACGTCGAGTCCATGCTCCCGATGATCGGTCACTGGGAGTGATAGCGTCGAGGGTTCGTGCCGACCTGGACCCTCAGCCGCTCGCGCCTGCGTAGCTCAGCTCTCGCGCTGGGCTTTGCTCTTGGTCTGCTGACGGCCTGTAAACCCAAGCAAAAGCCCTTCCCGCCCGCTCCTGTCCTTCCTACCCTGACGAAGGACGACCCGAACGCGAACGCACTCGATGCCGGAGTCGTTGCGCCAGCGCTCGGAAGCGGGGGCCCCGACCGAATGGCTCTCGAACAAGCCAAAACCGCACTCGCTGACGTCGACGCGATGGTAAAAAAAGGAGCGCTAACCAACCCTGACAAGCCCGAGGGCGTCGACGCGGCTGGAAAATGCGCGGCGCTCGAAAGCTTGCGGTCGGTCGTCGAGCGAATGGACGACCCCGAAGCCAAAAAGCTGCTCGCCGAGACCAAGCGTATCTGCAACCTCGAGGTCCCAATCCTTAGCGCCGACAAGGCACTGAAACAGGTAACGATCTCGCCCTCGCAAGCCTCACGAAAACTCATTTGCGGCTTTGCCTCCAAGGATCTGGAGAAGGCTCGCGCCTCGAAAGTTACTGACCGGCGCATCCGAGACCTCGAAGTCCGCTTCTCCCGCGCCTGCCGCTAAGACAGAGCCGAACGATCGCAGTTCATGGCCTAGGGCGGGATTTCCCTACTTGGAGCAACGATCGCACAGCGTGCCCCTCCGACCACCGCGTGCTACTCCCACTTACCTATGAATTGCTTCGTCCGCGTACTCGCAGTCGCCGTCGTGTTTACGTTTGCGTTCGTGTCGACGGAAGCCGTCGCCGACACCGAGAACGCACCGAAGGCGAAGGCCTCTAAAACCGACGCTGCGAAACCGTACTGCGCGCCCGAGGTTTCTGAGCTCTCGAACCACGTATGCTACTTCGACGGCGGCGCGCCGGCAGACGGTCGCAAAACGCTTGTAGTCTACCTGCATGGCTCCCTCGCGCTCAACCCTGGCTTTTTTTACATGCAGCAACGTGCCATGGCGATTCACGCCAAAAAGCACGGGTTTACCGTGCTCATGCCCACATCCCCAAGCGACGGCGTTGGCTACGTTTGGCCCACCTCGCAGACCGCGCAGGCGGAGCAAGAGCCGGCGATCCTCTCAGGCCTCAAAACGGCGCGTGCGGCTCTTGAAAGAAAGGTGGGGCATGCCTTCGACGAGACGTTCGTAGTCGGCTTTTCGAGCGGCGCTTACTACGGCAGTTCGCTCGCCGTGCGAAGCGCGCTCGATGCGGACGGGTATATCGTCCTGGCGGGCGGTTCGTCGTGGACGAAAGACGACGCGAAGAAACACAACCGCGCGCCGATTTTCGTCGGCGTGTCGGCGGCCGACCCCCAAACCGCTGGGCACTCCCGCGGGTTCGCGAGCGCACTCGCGGCTAAGGGTTGGCCTTTCAAGGTCGAAGAGCGCGACGTCGGCCACATGGTGGACGGAACGTTTATGGCCCACGGCATCACGTGGCTCCGCGAGCGGAAGCAGGCGCGTGACGGCATCACGCACGCCGCCGGCACGGGCGGGGATGTCCGAGCGACCGAATGACGTTTACCGGCGCACGCGTTTGATAACGTAGTAGCCGAGTGCGCCGATCAGCATCACAAGCATCATGGCGCCCGACGCCGTCGACGCACCGCGCGATCTGCGGCCTCCGCGCTCACGGACGGACGGCCCTCGAACAGGCCTTGGGGCAGGGTCTTCCGTCGGCATCGGCCCGGCTTGGTCGGCCCCCGGCACGGCCGAGAAAGCCTTGCTAGATCCGGGTCGAGGTTCGAGCGCGCCTGCGTCACCAAGCTGCGCGGGCGGCCCGCCCTGCGCAAGTGCCAACGCCGGCGCGAATGAGGCTAACACGACAAGAACGCAAGCGATCACGGCGCTTGGCCATCGAATCATGGCGAGAACCTCACGGAGTAGCTGACCACCGTTTTGCCATTTTTCGGTTTCTGAAAGTCGACCTGTTCAAAGAACAAAACGACGCACGGGACGAACCCTTCCGCGGTCGCGAAAGTCCGAGGGTGCGAGACCTGCGCGTGCCCGCCCCCGCTCTCGATGACGAGGTCGACGCCAATGTCCACGGGCTGCGACCCACCCACGTGCTTCCAGCAGCGCGCAAGCTCGGTAAAGCGAGGTTCGACGGAACGCTTCATGGGCTCTTTCGTCGGTTCGTCATACGGCCCACCGCCCACATGCATGCCAATCGTCGCGAGCTTCACGCGCATCGGCGCTTCGACGACACCGGAGCCGCCCGCATCGAGCGCAACGACAACGGCTGCGTCAATGGCACTCGAGGCCACCAAGGCCCGCGCTGAAGTTGAGGCGGCCGGGTCCGCGGTGGTCGCGGGCGGTGCCGTCGGCGTGGCGCGTACAGGGGAGTAGGTTCCCTCGGCCTGCGCATGCGGAGGCGTCGCCTCAGGCGCTTGTTTCGTGCATCCCAGCAGCGCGGACAGAAAAAGTAGCGAGCCACGTTCCATGACGAGCGAGTGTAGCCGGAAACACGGTGACAATTTCGTTGTGGGCGGTTGGCGGGTTTCGTAGGCCGCATTGCGGGCCCCGGACTGACGGATCGTGTAGTCGAACAGCCATCATGAAAGCGAAGCCCCTCTCGCCGGTCGAGCTAGCCTCGGTCACTCGGTCCACGATCGAGCACTACGATTCGACCGCCCTCGCCTTCCGCCAGGCAACCTGGGACCACGATGTGACCCAGAATTACGCCGCGCTCCTGGGCGCGGTCGCGCAGGAAAAAGAGCCGCCGTTCGCGCTTCTGGACCTTGGCTGCGGCCCCGGGCGCGACGTCGCGTATTTCAAAGCGCTCGGGCATGACGTGACCGGGTTGGACGGCTCGCTTCGTTTTGTCGAAATGACCCGCGCGTCGACAGGGTGCGACGTGCTCCACCAGAGCTTTCTCGCACTCGCGCTTCCGGCGGCGCGATTTGACGGAATCTTCGCCAACGCGTCGCTTTTTCATGTGCCACGTCAGGAGCTACCGCGGGTTCTCGCTCAACTCCACGCATCCCTTGCGCCGCGCGGCGTGCTTTTCAGCTCGAATCCGAGGGGGGTGCAGGACTCGGAAAGCCTCTCGGGGGAGCGTTACGGCGTGTATCACACACTGGAGACCTGGCGGGAATACGTTCTTAACGCCGGATTCGACGAACTCTCCCACTACTACCGACCTGAGGGAAAGCCGCGAGAGGAGCAACCTTGGCTCGCCTCTGTCTGGCGCAAGCGCGAGAGCACGTGATTGTGCGGTAGAGAGCGTCACGAGTCGCACGAAAGGAGCCGAAGTCGCAGCCGATGCAGTACCATCGTACGCATCCCATGCGAGCGCCTCGTGGCCTGCTCCTCTTTTGCACTCTCGCCACTCTCGGCTCCACCTTTTCCTTGGCGTGCACATCACGCACAAGCGCTCCAGCCGCCGCGCGCGACGCGGCCCCCGAAGTTCCCGCGGCGCCGCGACTCACGGGATCGGCCGCGAGTTCTGCGACGCCTACGGCCGTGGGGGAGCCGAAGGGCACGGGTGCGAGTCCGAGCGGTGCGCCGACCCGTCCGGGTAACCCGACGCGTCCTGGCAAGTACGATGTAAGCGTGCCGGCGCCATCGGCCGAATTGGCTGAATTTTTGCGGACTCACGTGCCGAAGGGAGGCGCCGTGTCGAGCGACGACCCGCCGAAGGTTCACCACACGGTAGCCGCTGGGGAGTCGCTCACTTCCCTCGCCGCGACCTACTTGCCTATCAGCGAACTTTACAAGGCAAGCGACCTCGCGGCCGCGATTGCCAAGAAAAATCCCGGAGGCGTAAGTCCCGGAAAGAAGGTAGAGATCCCGGGCTTGGTCACGCGCGTGCTCCACGACGACCCGCAAGATGAGCGTCTCGGGTGGCCTGACGACCGGGTCCTCCGAGGAATTTTCATTTCAGGCCCTTACGCCGGAATCCGGTGGGTCGATTCACTCGACAAGATCGCGGAGCACGGCCTCAACGCCGTTGTCCTCGACCAAAAGGATTACGAAGGGTACGTCAATTACCCCTCAAAACTAAAGCTCGTCGCCGAAACAGGCGCGGCGAAGAACATTCATATTCCAGACCTCGCGCGTGCGGTTCGGTTCGCGCACTGGCGTGGAATCCGCGTCATTCTGCGAATTCCGTGCTTTCACGATCCGTGGACGGACAAGCACGCAAAAGACGCGCGGATGTCGATCAAGTACACTCCGACCGGAAAGCCGATTCACGTCGAGTGGCTCGATCCCACGAATACCGAGGCCCAAGACTACGCTATCGACCTCGCGAGAGAAGGCGTCGAGGCAGGCGCGGACGAGATTCAGCTCGACTACGTTCGGTTCCCCGTCCACCTCACGTCAAAAGTCGCGGTCCTCCCGCCGAGAGAGGAACGCTCGAAGGTCATTCGCGACTTCGTAAAGCGCGTTCACGCCGTGACCTCGCAAGCAGGCGCGGCGCTTTCGCTCGACTTTTTCGGCGTTGCGGCCACGGGTGAGATGTCGGACATCGAGTATCTTGGGCAGCATATTCCGACCGTCGCGCCTGAGGCTGATGCGATTAGCTTGATGTCTTATCCGTCCCACTACACGAAGGGCTGGATGGGATTCAAAGAACCCGGCGAGCATCCCGAGATCGTTGGGATTGGCAATGAAGCCGCGATGAAGCAGCTCAAGCCGACGGGGGCGCAAACGATTTTGCGCACCTGGCTCCAAGCGTTTCCCCTCCGCGCGAGCAATTACGGTTCGGCCTACGTCGTCGCAGAAGCGAAAAGCGCAGAGTCGGCAGGAGGAGTCGGCTGGCTCATGTGGAGTCCGGGGTGTGAATACAGTGCCGTTTGGGGAGGGTTCCCGAAAGTAAAGAAGTAGCGCGCCAGCGTCCCGTCATCGCGATGGAAAGCCACCTCACAGACCTTATCTATCCCTCTTCACCCGCGGGGCCAAGGCGCGTCGTGGTCCTGACGGGGGCCGGAGTGAGCACTGAATCGGGGATACCTGATTACAGAAGCCCCGAAGCTCTCACGCGCGTACGGCGGCCGATTCAAGGCCCTGAATTCGTTCGCTCGGCCGCGCTGCGCGTCCGCTACTGGGCCCGAGCGATGGCGGGGTGGGAACGGTTCCGCGTCGCGCGCCCAGGTCCCGCACACCTCGCCATCGCTCGGCTCGAGCGCGCGGGCGTCGTGACCGGACTCATCACGCAGAACGTCGACCGCCTACACCTTGCTGCGGGCAGCCAACGCGTGACAGAGCTTCACGGCGCGCTTGCCGAGGTGGTTTGCCTTGCGTGCAACGTCCTTGAAAACCGCGATTCCGTGCAGGCACGTATGCAGAGCCTCAACCCCTGGTGGCTGAGTACGCATTCGCCGATGGCCCCAGACGGTGACGCCGAGCTCCCTGATGAGGTCGCGTCGCAGTTCACGCCGCCCGAGTGTTTGCACTGCGGAGGAGCACTCAAACCGAACGTTGTCTTTTTCGGACACAACGTCGCGCGCGCCGTTGTCGACGAAGCGTACGCACTCGTCGACGGCGCCGAGGTTTTGCTTGTCGCCGGGACCTCGCTCACCGTTTTCTCCGGCTATCGCTTTCTCCTCCGCGCCGCCGACCGAGGAATTCCCATCGCTATCGTCAACCGCGGCCCGGTTCGGGGCGAAGAGCGCGCCACACTCAAAATCGAAGCGAGCACAGGCGATACGCTCGACGCGCTTGCCATGCACGTCGACTCGCGGGCGTGAGGTCGACGCGCAACGTGCGGCGCGCTGTCAGGGGGTGGCTTGCCGCATGCCGGGGGCTTCGCGGCCTGTAGCGGAAACGTATTCGTCGTACGACCCCCCGTAAACGTGCATCTTCCCGTCTTTCGTGAGCTCGAGAATGCGCGTCGCGATCGAGCGGAGGAACGCGCGATCGTGACTCACGAAAACGATGGTGCCTTCGTATTGTTCGAGCGATTTCACGAGCGCGCGCTTGGTGACGAGGTCGAGATGGTTGGTCGGCTCGTCGAGGACAAGGAGGTTCGGGGCGTCAAACAAGATCTTCGCAAGGGCGAGGCGTGCTTTTTCGCCTCCCGAAAGAATCCGAATCGGCTTGTCGTGGTCGTCGCCGTGAAAGCCGAACGCGCCCGCGAGGCTACGCAGCGTTCCGAGGTTGGTCGTGGGTGAGTGCGCGACGAGCTCCTCAAGGACTGTGCGGTCGCCCGTGAGCTGCTCCATCTGGTGCTGAGCGAAGTACCCCATGGTCACCGACGCGCCGATAGCCACTTTGCCCGCGTCCGGCTGAGTCGCGCCCGCCATCATTTTCAGAAGCGTCGTCTTGCCCGAGCCGTTCTCGCCCATTACGGCCCAGCGCTCGTTGCGGCGGACGAGCAGCGTCGTCCCGTCGTGCACCTTTTTCGCCCCGTAGTGCTTTGCGACTTTGTCGACGTTGATGACGTCATCGCCGCTGCGCGGCGCTTTTTTGAAGTCGAACGTCTTTTCGATAATGCGACGCGGCGGCTCGACTTTCTCGATTTTTTCGAGCTTTTTGACGCGACTCTGGACTTGAGCTGCATGGCTTGCGCGCGCTTTGAAGCGGTCGATGAACGCCTGCTCCTTGGAGAGCATGGCCTGCTGACGGTCGTACTGAGCCTCGGCCTGCTTCGCGGCGATCGCGCGCTGAGCCTCGTAGAAGTCGTAGTCGCCGGAGTAACTGTTGACGTCGCCGCCGTCGATCTCGACGATCTTTTTCACGACGCGGTTCATTACGTCTTTGTCGTGGCACGTCATGAGAACCGAGCCGCGGTAGTCGCGGAGAAACTGCTCGAGCCAAATAATCGACTCGATGTCGAGGTAGTTGGTCGGCTCGTCGAGGAGAAGCGCATCCGGCTGCGCGAGGAGAATCTGCGCGAGGGCGACGCGCATCTTCCAACCTCCAGAGAGCGAGCCGACGTCTCCCGCGACCTGCTCGCTCTCGAACCCGAGGCCGGCGAGAATCGCGTGCGCCCGCGCCTCGAGATCGTAGCCGCCGAGCTCTTGGAAACGCGCCTGAGCCTCGCTGAAACGGTCGACGGCGTCAGCGAAGTCAGGGGCCTCGTGGTCGTTGAGCTTGAGCTCGAGTACCTTCAGCTCTTCACCGAGGGCGCCCGCTTCACCGGCACCCGCGAGCGTCTCCGCAAGCACGCTTCGGCCCTTGAGATCGCCCACGTCTTGCCGGAAGTAGCCCAGCGTCATCCGCTTTGGGCGGTCGACGACGCCGTCATCGGCGTGCTCCTCTTCCATAATGAGGCGGAAAATCGAGCTTTTGCCCGACCCATTGGGCCCCACCAAGCCCACCTTTTCGCCGGGTCCTACGAAAAAGGACGCGTCAACGAAGAGGACCTGGCCGCCGTACTGCTTGCAAACGTTCGCGAAGGTGATCATGGGAGACGGCGAGGCTCTTAGCACGGCCCGACAATCTGTATAGTTCGCGCTGTCATGCTCGCCTTTGCGCTTCGGCGCGCGCTTTGGGCGTTCCCCACCTTGGTCGGGGTCAGCCTCGTCGTGTTTCTCTTGACGACGCTCCTTCCCGCCGTGGAGTCCGACGCCGGCGCGTCCGCCGACGACGTCGCGGCTCGCCTCCGCGTCGATGACCTTCGTCGTGCCAGGTTTTTGGACCTCCCGGCCTTTCTGAACACGACGCCGCAGGACGTAGAGGCGCGCGTCGAAGAATGCGTTGTGCATGCAGTCGCCGACGACGCGGACGCGCCGCTTTGCGACAAGCGATTCGTACAGTTCGGGGGCTCCGGGCTTCCGTATCTCATTCCTGGCTTTCCCGACCTCCCACCTGGACCGCGCGGGCGCATTGCACTCGCCCTCGCGCCCGTGGCAAGGCGCATGAATGTCGGCGAACCACGAGACTTCGACGACGGTGCCAGCGCCGCGCTTTTTTGGTCACGCTTCTGGGACGATCGCTCCGTTGACTTTACCGCCCCTGCCGTACGGCGCGAGGTCGACCGACTCGTGAGACGCGGCTCGGACCTCCGCGAAGACGATCTCCGGAAAGTCGACACCTTTGCGCTCGAACAGCTCGTTCAAATCATGCGCACGACGACGGATCGCGACGCACTCGTGAGGCTTACGCGTCTCGCCTCGCATATTACGAATCACGACGCGGTTGTGAATGCCAATGACGGGGCGCTGCGTATGCGCGCCGTGGTGTCGGATTGGCAGTCGTGGTGGTACGTTCACGAACTCGATTATGTCGCCCTCCGAGGGGGCGGAAAGATCACGGCGAGTATCGCCCAAACGCGCTACGCAAAGTGGGTGCTCGGTGCGGCCACAGGTCAACTTGGGCTCTCGCCGCGAGACGGCGAACCCGTGTTCGACAAGCTTGTCTCGCGCGCGCCCGTCACGCTAGGGATGGCGTTTCTCGCGCTGCTCCTCAACCTCGGAGTCGCCGTCCCACTGGGTGTCCTCTCGGCGTGGCGTCAAGGGCGCGCGCTCGATCGCGCGACGTCGCTTCTCTTACTTGCCTTTTATTCGCTCCCGACGTTCTTGGTGGCCGAAATACTCACGACCTTCGGTCGCGCCGAAGAGGCTCCGATTTTTCTCCCTGTCGCGGCGCTTTCCACGGTCTCACTCGCGGCGACGACGCAGCAGCAGCGGGCCTCGATGATCGAAGCGCTCGGACAAGACTACGTGCGTTCAGCGCTGGCGAAAGGAGCACGGACCTGGAGGGCTGTTGTCGTCCATGCGCTCCGCAACGCGCTCGTTCCGACCGTGACTCTCGCGGGGATCCAGTTCCCTATCTTGGTCGGCGCGGCGTTCGTCGTCGAAGAGGTTTTTGACATTCACGGAATGGGCTGGGAAACGCTCCGCGCGATCGAGTCACGCGATGCGGCTTGGATCGTCGCCGTGACGCTGCTTTGTGCGTTTGTCACGACCTCGTGTCTTGTCGCGAGCGACGTAGTTTATGCGTTGCTCGACCCGCGCGCGCGGGAGCAACAACTTAGCGTTCGTAGGCGATCGACATGAATCGACGTTTGGCACGAGGCCCGCAAGCGGGCGCGATAGGCGGATGGCTCGCCGTCGCGCTTCTGCTTTTTGCGCTTTTTGCAGATGTACTCGCGAGCGACTTTCCGGTCCTCGCGAAGGTGCATGGCGCGCTTTGGATTTTCCCCAACGTAACGCAGCCCGAGGAGCTCGCCGCGTTGGGCGTCGAAGAGACGTTCGCATCCGCGGAATGGAGCCTGGCGCCGCTTGTCGCTCACGGCCCAGGAGGCGGTGTTGGAACCGGGTCCACGGCGGCACTTCTGCCGCCAGGGCGCGTCCGGAGTCATCCGTTTGGCACCGATCGCGAAGGGAGAGACGTCTTCGCGCGAGTCGTGCATGGTACACGCACTTACCTCGTCTTCGCGATCGCGGCGGTTTTCGCATCCCTCTGTTTTGGAGGTGTGCTCGGGGCGCTCGCGGGCCTTTTTGGAGGGCTCACAGACGCGCTCGTCGGTCGGGCCATCGAAACCGTAAGTGCGTTTCCGCCGGTCGTGCTCGTCCTTGGTATTCAAGCGCTCGTCCCACGGGCGAGTGTGGGGACTCTCTTCCTGGCGATAGCCGTGACGCGTTGGCCCGAAGTGGCGCGCCTCGTTCGCGGCGAGGTCATCCAACTTACGACACGCGACTATGTGATGGCGGCGCGTGCCTTGGGCGCGTCCCCCCTCCGCGTCCTCCGAAAGCACGTCGCGCCGCAGGTCCGCGGACAGCTCGCGGTACTCGGCGCCATTGGCGTCCCCGCGGTCATCTTGCTCGAGGCATCGCTCGACTTTTTGCGACTCGGCGGAAGGACGACCGCGCCGTCGTGGGGCGAAACGATGAGCGAGTTTCGTGATGCGCCCGGTGCGTGGTGGCTTCTCGCGTTCCCCGGCGCATTCTTGTGCGTCACGGTCATCGCACTCCACTTGATCGGCGAAGCGCGCCGCGCCCGACTCGACCCGAAAACGCGGTGACCACCGGTCGTCGTCAGAGTTAGGACGGGCGAGGCCCCCGGTCAGCGCTGCTGCCTGCGACGGCTACGCTAAGTCGCGAGCGGAGTGCGATTGGACGGCCATGCGTAGCCAAGATGGCTTCATCGCACTTGGTACACCATGCACGGAGTGCTGGTGGCGCGACCGCCCGAATCGCGACAAGCGCGTGCATCCGGCGAGGAAGTCCTATTCCCGCCACGCGGGAACGTGCCCGCGCGCTGACCCGAAAAGCCAGTTTTTTTCGGGTCGGATTGGCTGCGTTCGGAACTGGCAGTTCCGCGGCGTGGCACTGGGGGTTCCGCGGCCCACCCGCAAACGCCACAAATGCCGCTCGTGCACCTTCCGTGGTGCGGCGCAATTCTTGCGGGCAGCCGTGACGATGCGCAGCCTTGTAGGTGTTCTGGCGGTCGGGCTAAGCGTCTTCTCCACGGGCTGCGCTTCGGTGCCCACGGACTCGCCAAACGTCACGTCGCCCGCAGTGGTCATTGACTTTTATGCGGGCGACGCGCCGTCGGGCTCGTGCTCGGGGACTCTCATCGCCGAGAATCTGGTTTTGACGGCAGCCCACTGCGCGGCAGGGAGCACAGGCGCCGTTGTGACGGCGCCAGCGCTCAGCGCGTCTGTGCCCGCTCTGCGTGTGCTTCAACATCAGGACGCGAGCGACGCGTCGGAAGTCGACGTCGATATCGCCGTGGTGGTCCTTGGCGCGCCGTTGAAGCTTGAGCGCTATCCGGCACTCGGGACGTGCTCGGGCTGCACGGTCTCGCAGGTCATGAGCGACATCGGGGGAAAGGCCGCCGCAAGTGCGACCGCCCGACTGTCGACCGCGGCGCCCGCAGCTTACCCGAACACGCGCTACTTGGAACAAGGCCTTCCGGATAGCGGAGGGGCCGTCTACCAGATCGACGACGACGGACGCGCGATGTCTGTGGTCGGCGTCACGGTAGGTCGCGGCGAGACAACGGGCGGCGGGTACGTCGCAGACCTGGCCGTGTACGACTTTCACGCTTGGCTGCAGGCCGTGGTCGAAGCCGGCCCGACGTTGACATCCAACGCGTCGAACGCCTTGAATGCCTCAAGTCGCTCGAGTGCGACGGAGTCCGGTCTTCAGCCGCAGGGCGTGACGAAGCCTGCCGCCGTCCAGAAGTTGAACGACAACCTTTTGGGTGGCTCCAGCCCAACGCTTCTCTCGGGATCGGGCGACCCGCTCCTCGTCCCAACGCCGCCGACGAAAAGCGAGGTGATTCGAGGACCTGTCGCACGTAGCGCCGCCCGCCCATGCGGCGCGGGTGCGACCGTAGGAGCAGGCGCGCCAAAACAGGACTGCAACTCGCGCTATAGTACGCAGCTTATATTCGATGTTACGCGCGAAGGTAAGTGGCATTCGCTTGGAACAAGCAATTCAAAGACGAATCCCAACGCGGTGGGATATTTTAGCGATGACGATCTCGCATTTTCCACCGCGCAATCCGAGGCAAAAGCCATTAACGCGCGCGGTTACAACTACTTCACCGGGCACGGCGATGCGGGAGTGCTCTACGCCTCATCGAAAGAATTGCCACAATTCATGTCCAACTCCTACCCAAGTCTCCTGACAAGCTGCCACGGCGGCGATATCAGGAACGGCAACTCAGCCGCTTATCTTCTTGCGAAGAACGCAGGGGTCGACCCGGCTTCGGTGTGGGGCTGCACGGGCAACGTGTGGCCGGCGCAGACGTTGGAACGCAAGGGGAAGACGATCACGCTCACCGGGATCAGCTGCAGAGGCGCCTGGGTAAACGGGAACGGAGAGCTGATGCCCACGAGAATTCAAAAGGACCTTGACCTCGCCTGCATCGACTCGGATGTAGCTACCGTAACTTGCCGGTTACCGAACGCTTGCCAGTTGGTAGCCGAAGGTAGCGGTGGGGTACGGAGCGGAGGCGTTGGCCAATCCTGCAACTAGGAGACGCTGGCGATTTCTTCCAACCTTTTTCCAACTCTTGCCATCGGGCCAAGCGCCACTGTCTTGTAACCTGCCACAGGGAAAGCTCTGAGCGACGACATAGCGCGGGTACAGACGGGGCCGACAGTTGGCCCCGCACTATACCGGGCGTTTATTCTTCGACGTCTCAGCCCTCTGCTCGGTCACGCCGATCGGTCAGGCCAATCGGTCGGGCCAAGCCGCTGGAAGCTACTTTAGTGGTTAGCGGATGACGGCATCACGCGAACGGGCGTGCTCAGCGTCCATTCTGCCTTGGTGGTATCAACGATGAAGGGCCGAGGAAACCGCGATCCACGTGGCGCCTGCAGTGTTCCGGTGACGACGACAAAGCTGCGGCCCGCGGCAGGAAGCATGAAATCCCACGTGCCGAGGTAAACCGGAATGATGTCGTCCGGACGCTCGATTCCGATTTGGTAGTCTCCCGGCGCGACACCGAGACCGAGCGCATCGGTGGAGTCCAAGTACCGAAGCCCTCTCACGAGCTTGTTGTCCAGCCTCGATCTCGTGGCCGTACCCACATTGACGGGTCCGACATCCGAGGCGGTATGCACCGCGCGAATAAGCGACTGGGTCTGCGCGCGAGCGCCGAGGTCGAACCCCTCCGCGTACGCCGAAAGGGTCACCGCGGATCGGTATCCGGGGGCGGCGATGCCTGAGGCGACGGCGAGGTACTTTTGTCCTGCGTCAAGCTGTCCAGTACCTAGCGTTGCGAGAGCCGTGGTGGCCGGACGCGCAGGACCGGGAGTCGCGGCATAGAAGTCGAGAGCGTACGCTCCGGGAGGCACTTGAATGCCGGCGGAGAGTTCGTCTGGCGCAAGATCGGACGCGAGCTCGGCATCGCCGGCGAAGATGTCAACGGGGCCAAGAGCTTGCACGCCGTGGAGGGCATAAATCTTCGGATTTTGCCGAATAACGCCGATGACTCCGTCCGGACCGACCGCGAGAAGCGCGAAGCCCTCGTTTTCGCGTGGTAGTTTCGCGAGGAGGCCTGTCGCGATGACGAACAGGTTGGCTTGTGGCGGAAGCGCCGGGGTTGTGAATGCGGTGACACGGCTACCGCCTGCGGTAATGCCAATCTGCAAAGAGGTGCCGGATGGCACCTCGACGCCCGCTGCGCCCGTATCGGCGAACCGGTCCAGCGCGGCCACTTCCGGCGCGACCGGATTATCGTTTCCCAGGTCAATCCCGACGGTAGGCGCATCGGCAGACGCGTGCACAATCCGGACGCGCGCGTTGCTCGGCCCGCCGCCGAAGCTTTCCGCAAGCGGCAGCACGCGAAACGCGTCCTCCGTGCCGGACGAGCCGAGGAGGCCGGAAGCAACAGCCGTAATTTTCGAGCCACGGTCAATCGTCAGGGGCCCCGTGGAGTACGCGACCGGGTCGTTCGACGTCGAGGGGGCTGCGCGAAGTTGAAGGGTGTAAGAGCCCGCGGGCAAACGGAGGTAGGGAGAGGCTTCGGCAAAGCCGAGTGCCTTGATGAGTGGCTCAACGACCCCCTCGGCATACACGTCGACGCGCGGAGCGTCTGGAGAAGCGTGAACGACACGAACCTGAGCGAAGCGCGAGGTGCGGAGCTCGGCAGCTTGCTCTCCGTTTTGGGTGTCCACCGCAACTGAATCGCTCGAAGCGGCTAAGCAGCCTACTGCGGAGAGAGCAAGCAAAGGGAGAACGGAGAGACTTGAAAGTCGAAATGTCATAGCGAACCTACTTAGTGAAGTGAGCGCAACCCTTGTTGCGCCCCGTATGAGTCTGCGAGTGGCGCCGTCGCGACCGTGTCGCACGTCGGCAAGGGATAGTTCGCCCAGACGGAACGTTTGGATTCACCGCTCGAAAAAAACTTCGTTGGATTTGTGGTCACGAGCCCGCGCGTTGGCTCCTCGCCGATACGTTTCAAAACGACGCCATCGTAAACGCCGAGCCCTTCGAGGCATTCGACCTTACGCTCGACTTGCTTTTGGAGCGGTAGCCGCCTAGCGCAGCGCCGCGAGAACGCGCTTCCATGCGGAGGGCCAAAACCGACGCGGGTGCCATGCGAGCGCGTGACGCTCTTTCAGCACGCGGCGCGGCTCGAGGATCGCAAGCTCGCCACGCGCTACGAACGGCGAAGCGAACTCGACGCTTAGAACGGAATAGCCCATACCTAGCGAGACCATCTGCGCGAGGCCGTCTGTGTTGTTCGCGAAGTGGCGCTCGGGGCGGCACACTGCCGCTAAGTCCCATTGTGCCAAATAGCGTTGCGTGAGCGTGTCGGCGGGATTGAAGTCGACGATTCGCTCCTTGCTCGCGACGTCGCGCACGGTTCGTTCCTCCCACGCTTTCGGCACCACCATCACGTACGCCTCGTCGCGGAGTAACCGCCGCGAGAGCGCGGGCGCCACCCGATCGTGGGCCACCACGATAAAATCACACTCCATGCGCTTCAAGGCCTCGACGTCGCACGCGAGGTCCTCGATTTGCCATTCGATCGTCACCTCGAAATCCGCGGCAACGATCGCCGCCGCGGACGCCGGAAGGAGACGCGAGCGTACGAGACTCGAAGGCCCACGGATGCGCATATGCGTGCATTCCACTTGCATCGAAACGCCGAGTCCTGCGAGCGTCGTCTGCTCAATCGCGGCCATGTCTTTGCTCGCCCGAAGAAGCAGCGCGCCTTGCTCGGTGAGAACCATGCCTCGGGGGGTCCGCAAAAACAGAGAGCAATGAAGGTCTCCTTCAAGGTTTGCAAGTCGCCGCGTCACGGCGGTCTGCGTCAGACCGAGGCGAACCGACGCCGCCCTCACCGTACCCTCCTCCGCGATACGCAGGAACGCGTCGAGATCGGCCGAGAGCATTGCCATGGCCCTAACTTATGCGTTTTTTGCATCGCGCTATGCAAAGAACTCATTTTCTTTCATCGATGGGATGCGGCAGATGTCTGCGCGTCCCAACCAGGGGACCCATCAAGAAAGCAGAAACCATGAAAGCCTCGTTTGCTACCGCCGCTTGCGCACTCGCCCTCACGCTCGCCTCGTCCGCCCAGGCCGAAGCACCGATCGCGACTCCGGCGCACGTTCACTTTTCGTTCGACGGTAATAGTGCGTTCGCGCAGCAAATCGTGACTCACCTCCCCGTTTGGTACTCCACCTTTACGCGCACGGGCTCGAGCGAGGTCAAAGCCGCACTCGTCGCGGCCCCCGGCGGCAACTTGCTTGTGTCATGCACGGAACGGTTAACGACCGGTGGGCGGCTCGGCGATATTCGATCGCTCGACGGGTGCTACCTAAACGAAGCGCCCGCGACGGTCACGGGGCTAACGACGGTTGACATCGCGACAGTGTTTGGATGGTTCGCGACCGTCCCGGCCGCACCGTGAAGGCTCGCCCGCGTCCACTGAGCCTTCGAGCAACGTGTGGCCTCTTCGGTTTCGCGATGCTCGCTTTCATCACCTTCGCCGGATGCACGACTGGACGGGTGGGCCAGGGACGCGGGCACTTCGACTCCTCGCCGAATGTCGCGTCGTCCACGGACGCGACGTTGGACATGAAGCGCTCTTTGGCGCGGGTGGCTTTCGACCAACTCGACCCTGCGAGCGCGCACGAACGACCGCTTTCGTTCGTATCGGCAGAATCAACACTGGGAAGTCATATGCGTATCGAGAATCGTATTCGGGCGGCCTCCTCCGAACGATTCGACGTTTGGTTGATGCGCCAACGGCACGGCGACACGGATACGAGCGACCCATTAACGTGGTCTTTCGTGGCGATTGTGGTCAACAAGTTCGTGCCCGCGGGTGAGCGCTTTCGGGCTCACTATTTTGAATTTGAGAGAGCGGCCGTAACAAAGGGGAGCGAGCCCGCACGGGCGCCGATGACCGCGCCTTGCCAGGGATGCCATGCGAGCGGACCGCGCGTGATTCGCCCGACGCGTGAAAGTCTCGACGCGATGAGCGCGGCGGAGAGAGACATGCTTGCGGTCTACAATCAAACGATACGCCGTTACGGGAACGTCGAGAATGTCGCTGTCGAGGGCGGTATGCCACGGGTCGCCGCGGTCACGGGAAGCGCCGAGCTGTCCTTGGCGCGTTGCACCGGATGTCACTATGCGGGTAGCCGCGTTCGCGCGCCGCTCTTTCCTTGGCACGCGGGCACGATCGAGTTCATGGTCGCGGACCACGAAAACGTTCGGCCCATGCCTCCGACCGGGGCCGCGCTCTCCACCGGCGACCTGACGTATCTCGAGCGTTGGTGCGACCCGAGCGGCACAATAGGCAAGAAGTAAAAAGGGTTCCCCAAGCGTTGACGACTCCCCGCGACAGCCGCGGGCCGTGCGACAGTTCGTTTTGCCATGATTGACCCTTTCGAGGCGCTTCGTCGGGATATCTCTGAGCTTGGTCACGTGCTGGGCGACACGCTCGTTGAACAGGAGGGGCCCGCGCTGCTCGAGCTCGAGGAGTCCGTTCGGGCACTCGCGAAGCTCAGAAGAAAGCGCGACCGGCGCGGGCCGTCCGCACTCAGCATGCGCGCGATCATCGAGACGCTCGACGCGCCAGGGGCCGAACGACTCGCCCGCGCCTTCACTCACTACTTTCAGCTCGTGAACCTCGCCGAGCAGCACCATCGCGCCAGGCGACGACGGGACTACGCGCGGGAGGGGCGCCCGCAGCCCGGGTCGCTCGCGTTCGAGCTCGGTCGGATGGCCGCGCGCTGCTCCCGGGGCGAGTTCGACAGCCTTCTCGCCCGCGCGTCGGTAGAACTCGTGTTTACCGCGCACCCGAGCGAGGCGCAGCGGCGAACCGTCCTCGACAAGCATCAAAATATCGCGCGACTGCTCACGCGGCGCGACCGCTCGGAGCTCATTCCCGACGAGCGGGCGCGACTCGACGAATCGCTCCGCGAGGAGGTCGCTTCCCTCTGGCAGACCGATGAGATCAGGAGCGAAAAGCCGCGCGTGGGCGACGAGGTGAAGAACACGCTGTTCTACCTCGAAGAGGTTTTGTTTCCGCTCGTGCCCGCGTTTTACGAGGCGTTCGAGAAAACGGCAAAAGCTGCGTTCGGCGACGGAGTTCGCATCCCCTCGACGCTCCTTCGCTTCGGATCGTGGGTGGGCGCGGACATGGACGGAAATCCGAATGTAACGCCCGATGTCGCGCTCGACACGGCCTACGCGCAGGCCGCTCGCGTCGCCGGACTCTACCTCCAGAGGCTCGACGCGCTGGGCCAAACGCTCTCACAAAGTACAAGGCGTATCAAAGTAAGTCAGCTTCTTTTGGAATCGCTCGCGCACGACGCTCAGGCGATGCCGGCGCTCGCGGCTCAACTCGAGGCTTCGACTCGGAATGAGCCATACCGCAAAAAGATGCACTTTGCACGCGCTCGACTCGAAGCGACACAACAGGCGCTCGTCGAGGCGCGTCGTATGGCCGCGACGAAAGCAACGCTTCCGAGCCATGCTTATGCGACCCCTGCCGAGCTTCTCTCCGACCTTTCGCTTATGGCGGATTCGCTTGTCGCGCACCGAGGTACGCGCGCCGGCCTGAGGCATGTGCGCGCGCTCACGCGCCAAGTCGAGACGTTCGGATTTCACCTGGCGACGCTCGACCTCCGTGTTCCGTCCGCGTGGGTACGCGACGCCGCGCGCACCGCGCTTTGGCTGCCAGAAGGCGCGCCGCTCGACACGTTGACGCTCGAGCGCGCGTTGACTGCTAACCACGTTCCGCCTCGCCCGGACGCGGCAGGAATGGCCGCGATGGACGCCGTCGCTCGTATTCGAGGAGTGACCGCGAACGGCGGCGCGGAATCGTTCATTCTAAGCATGGCACGCGGTCATGAAGACATGATGGCCACGCTTGTCCTCGCGCGCGTCGCCGGTTTGTACCGGCCGGCGGACTCCGTCGCGAACGTTTCCGTCGTCCCGCTTTTTGAAACCCTCGACGACCTTGAGCGATGCCCAAACGAAGTGGAGCTGGCCGTACGAAACCCAGCCTACCGCCGCTACCTTGACCTTCGAGGCGGCGTGCAGGAGATTATGCTCGGCTACTCCGATTCGAACAAGGACGGCGGCCTGTGGATGTCGTCGTTCGCGCTCTACCGCGCGCAGCAAAAGCTGGTCGTCGTCGCGAAACGAAACGACTTTCGCCTCAAGATCTTCCACGGTCGTGGCGGGTCCATCGGTCGAGGCGGGGGACCGTCGCAGCGGGCCATCGAGAGCCTCCCGTGTGGCTCGATCGACGGTCGCTTCAAGCTTACAGAGCAAGGCGAAGTGCTAGGCTGGAAGTACCTGCTCCCCGAGATCGCGGAGCGAAATCTCGAAACCACCTTGAGCGGCGTCCTCCGTGCCTCGCTCGACGCGCATGTAGACTACACTGAATTTGAGGAGGCCTTTGCCGACAGCGCCGAGCAAAGCCTTAAAACGTACCGCGCACTCGTCGACGACCCGTCGTTCGTCGCTTACTACGAACAGTCGACGCCACTCGCCGAGATTAGCCTTCTCAATATCGGGTCGAGACCCGCACGGCGCGCCGAAAAAACGCGCCGCACGCTCGAAGACTTGCGCGCTATCCCGTGGGTCTTCGCGTGGACGCAATCGCGCCAAATGGTTCCCGGATCCTTCGGAGCGGGGCGCGCCCTCATGCGGCTCATCGAAACACGAGGTCTCGCATTCGCCCGGCGCATGCACGCGTCTTGGCCTTTTTTTGCCTCGACGCTCGACGCCGTCGCGGTCTCGCTCGCGACCGCGGACATGGATATCGCACGACGGTATGCAGGTCTCGTTCAAGACAAAGACGCCGCCCGCAGAATCTTCTTCAAGATTGCGCTCGATCACGGCCGCGCAGAACGGGCGATTATGCTCATTCTCGACCGGCCTTCCGTCCTCGCGAAAGACGGAACACTCGCGCGGTCGATTGAGCTTCGGAACCCGTATGTCGACCCCCTAAGCTTTATCCAACTCGAGCTGCTGCGGCGCAAGCGCGCGCTCGTCGCCGACGGGCACGAAGTCCCTCACGAACTCGATCGCGCGCTCCTTCTGACGATCAACGGTATCGCCGCCGGCCTTAGAAATACAGGTTGAGCGAGCGTCTTCGCGGCAACTAGGTACGCCTCGTGCGAACTCACTCGAGCCCGAAAACGTAGTTGTGGCCGCCGAGCGAGTCAAAGTCGCGACAGTGCTTGCTGTCGCGCGCTTGGAACCAAAGTTCGAGGTGGTGAGCCTTCGGGTCGACCGGCACGGGGAACGTCGACACCGCTCCGTACACGCTGTTGTACGAGCGCGACGTCCACGCGCCGGCATCGAATCGCCAAAAAGCCTCCACGATGTGCTCCCCCTCTTGGCCGGAAGCATAGCAACCGGGGACTCGGCGACCGTCATAGGTCACATGGACGATGCCACCCGAAGGAAGCGCCGAAGCCACGACCGGCGCGCTGCCGCGGGTGCCGTCAAAAATTTCAGCTCCGCGCGCACGTCCTTGGGCGTCACGGGGGAGAAACCGCAAAGACTTGAAAGATTGTCCAAGTGATATCTAATTTGGACGTCGGTTTCCGTCGTGATTGCGCCTCCGCTTACGTCGAGAGTCCGAAAATCACGGAGCGGGGTGAGCATCACCGACCGTTGGATCGTCAGCGAGCTTTCCGTGGAGACTGAGGAGTCGGCCTCGAAGGCGCAGCCGCTTGCAAGGGCGAGCGTAGTAAGTAGGAGGGACCATCGGCGAAACGGTGAGGTACGCATGGGAGTGGGTGCAGCACTCACCCTTTTCGCGGCTGTCGCGTGGACGCCAAAGGCTATGTCGCTGCCGTCAGTACGGCGCTACATACCCTATCGCCTCTGCATGAAAGGCGTAGCTTAGCGGCGGCACAAAAGATGACGTCGGCACGACAGCCATGGCGCGGTCACGAAGGTAAGCGGTTTAGGCAAAAGGATTTCCAATGACCAACGCTTCTAAAGCCGCTCTTTTAACCGTCGTCGCCGCAGTGTCGGCTTGCGACTCAGACAGCGTGCATGTCGAGAGCCCGGCGCGCGTCGTCGGAGCCTCGGCTTCTCGAACGTCGACGGCCGCACCGGGATGGCGCGCGCAGGTTCTTTACCTCGTCATGACCGACAGATTCCGCAACGGCGACCTGGAAAACGACGACGCAGGGTCTCCGGGGTGCCATGACGCAGACGACCCTCAGCAATTTCACGGCGGCGATCTCGAAGGCCTTCGGCAGAACTTAGACTACGTGCGCGAGGTCGGAGCTACCGCGATTTGGGTAACGCCTACCTATCGCCCAATTGGACGCCTACCTAACCATCGTTGCGGGTACCATGGCTATTGGGCGGATAACGTCGAACCCTACGACGATGCGCTCGAGCCGAAGCTCGGCACTCCCGCGGACCTTACGCGACTGATTGCCGATATGCACGGCGGCGGGATGCGATTCATCCTCGACATGGTCGTCAACCACACCGGTGACATCGCGCGCTTACCGAGGCAGAAACCCGACTGGTTTCATGACCCCCGGTCGTGCGGTGCTCTCGGTGATGCGACCGTTTACTGTCCGCTCGACGCGCACCCGGATTTCAAGCAAGAGCGCGCAGACACGGCTGCGTACCTCTCTGACGTCGCGGCGCGATGGGCATCGAAGTACGCTCTCGACGGGATTCGTATGGATACCGCCAAACATGTCCCAAAATCCTATTTCACGTCGAGCTTCTTACCTGCCGTGAGAGGCATTCGACCACCCCTTTTTACGGTAGCCGAAGCGTTTGACGAGGGGTCGATCGATCCTGGAGCTCGATACGTCGACGCGGGGTTTGATCAGCTCGTTGACCCAAGTCGTACGCACCATGAATTGCACGTCGGTGACGTAGCGTTCGAACCGAGTCATGCGGATTTCGCAGCCGTACATCTGGACCACAGCCGCTCGAAGAAGAGGCGTCACCGAAAGCATCATCGTCTGCGTCACCGGGCTCTTCGCGCGCACGGTGGCTCGCCTGCCGGCGGGGATGAGCACCCAAGAAGCCCTATCGACCAGGTGCCGTTCGGCTCCAACTTGGACCTCGGCGAGACCGGCGTGGACAGGAAGCAAAAGCGTCGGCGTCTTGGCTTCGACAAAGACGCGGGCGACGGGTTCGCCGCAACTCTGTACGAGAAGCCGGATACCCATCGCACCACTCGGGTCGTCGATGGGAGAGGTCGCCTCCGCGCACGTCTTAGTGCCGCGCGCACCGCGCAGATCGTCGATCCGAACGTCGCCAAACCCATCACGCTCGGCCCTCATGGAAGGAATCAGCGTACCACCGAACGTTCGTTTCAACGCGATACGCCATCCGTCCGAGAGCCTTGGTTCCGGCACGGGGATGAGTTACGGCATGTACGAAATGCACATCTTCGGCAGCTCGAAAGGTCCGTCGGCTCCGGCCGGTGCCACGCAAAATGAAAGCGGCGCACGCGCGCAAGGAACAGGTGGGCTCCCGTCCATCACGGAGCGCGAGTTCGAACAGGAGGTCTTGCTATCGGAACTTCCGGTGCTCGTCGCGTTCGTGCGGGCGGCTTCTGCGGCATGTAAGTCGATGGAGCCCGAGCTCGTCGCTTTCGCAAAGGGAGTAGAAGGCAAAGCTAAGGTGATGCAAGTCGATATCGACAAGTCTCCCACGCTTGCGCGACAACTCCGTCTCCAGCAGGTGCCGACGTTTATGGTGTTTGCCGACCAAAAGCTCGGCGATGCGCAGGTTGGACCTCTCTCGAAGAAACAGCTCGCCGCGATGGTGGAACCGTTTTTGCCGCGTCAGGAGGGAGCGCTCAAGCCGCGCGAACTCGCAGAGCTCATCAAGCAGGGGGTCGTCATCGCTGTCGACGTCCGAGACGCTTCCGCTTTTGGTCGCGCCCATCTTCCGAAGGCAAAGAGCCTGCCGTTCGAGGAAATAGAGACGCGCCTCGCTGAACTCTTCATGATGCCAGGTCAACCGGTCCTGTACGACCGCGCCGGTGAGAAGGCCAAGGGGCTGGTTGAGGCCGTCGGAGGCGCCGACGCGCCACTCGCATTTCTCGAAGGCGGGATTCTCGCGTGGGAAGCCGAGGGGCTTCCCATCGAGCGAGGCTAAAGCGAGGCCGGGACGAGACCGGGACGGGAAACGCGCGTTAACGCGAAAGAAAGCTTTAGCCCAATTGCTTTTTAAGCTCGCGTACTCCCGTGTGCGTGCGCTTCTGCTCTGGCAGAATTTTTCCTAAAATAAACGCCTTTGTGGGTTCGTCGAGTTTGGCAACATCGGTTTCATAATCCTTCATACCGTGGTCTTCGCCTTCCTCGAGGGCAGCGATGGCGCTTTTTTCTCCGAGTACCGAGGCGCCTGCCTCGACCAGCTTCGCGAAGGCGCCCCACGCTCCCGATCCCTTCGCCGGCTGTCCCCCTCGTTTCACGATCTCACTCGTGAGGAGCGAGACGCGCATTTCATGAGACTTTTGCCACTGCGCGAGCATCGCTGCTGACGAACCGCTCGCGAGCTTTTCGATCGCTTGTCGGTATGTTTCGACGGCCGAGATCTCTCCGCGCAAAAACGAATTGAGTTGATCGACGGGCTCTGTATTTGCGAATGACATAAAACGCTCCTGGGTCAAAGAAGCGATAAGGATGGGATACTTATCGGACTTCGACAATGTGGCATTCGACCGCTTTCCTACCGACTGCGACCGGGCGTCGCGTGTGGCAAGCGCCCTCAGGCGCAGCAGGACCTCACAAAAACCGTTCTGCCGTTTTCGGGTCTTTCGCAACAAAGCGGGCGAGAGCCCGCACGCGTCACGCGCGGGTCAGTCACTCGGCTCGAAGCCGAAATGTTTTCCGACTTGACGGGCCGTCTCGCCAGCGCGACACGGGTGACATGGGGCCGCTTCGATCTCGATGCCGCGCGAGGAACTCGTGAAGGCAAAATTTGCGCCCGCTACAGCGTCTGGCACTTCGGGTGCGCATGGGTCGGAAGCAAGCTTTGACCACTTTCGTGCGATGTTAGCGACGCATATGGAGCGGCGCGGGCTCCGGTCGACGGACCAACGCAAGCTCATCATCGAAACATTTTTCAAATCCCCAAACCACATCAGCATCGAGGAGCTCCTGGCCCAGGTCAGGCAAGAAGACGCGAAGATTGGCTACGCCACCGTCTATCGAACGCTCAAGCTACTCTCGGAGTGCGGCGTGGCCTTCGAGCGAAAATTCGGCGACGGACTTACGCGCTACGAGCTCGCCGACGAGTCCTCGCACCACGACCATCTCATCTGCACCTCGTGTGCGACGATCATTGAGTTTGAGGAGCCCCAAATCGAGGAGCTTCAGGAGAAGGTGGCATCGCGCCACGGGTTCCAGCTCTTAAGCCACAAGCACGAAATGTACGGAACGTGCGGCGCATGCCTCGCGAAAGGTCACGGCCACGCCCAGATTGCCCGGCGCACGGGGAACTGACGCGCAGGCGCCCGTTCAGCGCGCCGTTAGCTCACGCTGGACGTGTGCCAAGTGCTTGATGTCTCGCGTCAAACGTACGAACGTCCGTCACCACCCACGCACATCGCACGTCGTGCGCTGTAGCCGGCACCTCCGCGACGAGCTGCCAATCGTAGGCCACGGCGATGGACACCGCCGGCGGCGCATAGCGCGGAAGAACCCGGTCGTAGTAACCCGCTCCGTAGCCGATGCGATGTCCCGTCGGGTCAACAGCGAGCGCAGGCACGATAATCACGTCCAACTCCGTCGCTTCGGGTGCATCCGACGCCGGCTCCAAAAATCCGTACCCCTTGTCTTCAAGGGCGGCGAGGGCCGTGGCGAAACGAAACGTCATCACGCCGCTCTCTGGCTCAATCGACGGGTACGCCACGCGAACCCCGCGTGCGCGAAACCGCTCATCGAGCCCGCGAAGGTCCACCTCGTGCCTCGACTCAATGGGACAAAACAAAGCGATGGCCGCCGGAGAAAGCGCGTGGGTCTGGGACCGAGCCTCCGCACCGACTACGGCCTCATGCGCCTCGAGGCGACGCGCGATCTTGAGCGACCGTTCGAGGCAAGCCTCGGCAGGCGTCGTCTTCCGTACACCACGCAGGCGCTTTCGAAGCTCGGCTTTCACTTTTAGACGAATGAAATCATCAGGCGCTAGTTTGTGAGAATGGTCGCTCATTCCGTGGCCCCTAGGTCGGCCGTCGACGCGCTGCTGCGCGGGTCTGGCGCGCGATGAAGCGGTAAGGCGTGAGCGCTCTCTCGAGCGGGAAAATTTGTAACCACGAGCTCCTCGACATCACCACGTTTCGTTCGGTCTGAATTGATGCTTCGCTTTGCTCGAATTGTAGTGACGTGAAAGCCGCGCGTCGCATAAAGCGCGCGACTGGAGACCGTCGAGGCGTTCGACAGCATCGCGAAAACCTGGCGCTCCTTTAGAGAGATGAGATCGTCCGCGAGACGCGCTTGCGCGTCAGCGCCAAACGCATCCGACGAGTAGGCGGTGAAGCTCGCCGTTTTGGAGAGCGGCACGTAGGGCGGGTCAAAGTAGACGACGTCGCCGGCAACGAGTTCCTTCGTGATGTCCGAAAAGTCGGCGACTCGTATCGTCGCTTTCGCAAGCGCGACGTGTGCCGATCGCAGCACCTCTGCGTTCAGGATCCGCGGCTTTGCGTACGTGCCAAACGGCACGTTGAAAAGCCCCGCAGCGTTCACTCGCCACAGTCCGTTGAAGCACGTCTTGTTGAGGAACACGAGTCGCGCTCCACGCTCGACGTTCGACATCTTTGCCGTGCTTAGAGCACGCACCTTGTAGAAGTGCTCGCGCCGCTTCTCCTCACTCTTGCGCAGGTGGGTGTCGGAGTACTTCCGAAGCCGTTCGATCAGTGGGTCGACGTCCGTTTGAATGGCTAGGTAGAGGGCCACAAGGTCTGCGTTTTTGTCCGCGAGCAGCGCGCGGTCGAACCGTTCCTCGGCCGCGAGCGCGAAAAACATCGCCGCGCCGCCACAGAAAGGCTCGGCGTAGGTTGGAAACCTACCCGCTGGGAGGCGCGCGACTAGCTGCTCGAGGAGCCGAGTCTTGCCCCCAGCCCACTTTACAACCGAGCGCGACGCCACGCCGAGTTCGTTATCGTGCCCTCCAGTGCGGCGCAATGTTCATCCACAGCCGTCGAGGTGGCGGGGCGACCTTTTGATCAAGTAGCGCGCGCGGGTCGCCCCATGGGAGCTGCGCGTGCGGGCGACATGTGGTGACGAAGGAGCGCCGCGTCGGCTCATTCGTACACGGACAAGCCTGCGCGCTTCGTGACATCGTTTGGAGACCGAGAGCCTCGCGGAGCTCTTGTTCCATCGCTACCCAGGAGTTCGTATGAGCCACAAAGTCATGTCCCTCTTTGCCTGCTTTGCCGTCGCGTGCAGTCTGACGCCCGACCCCGCGCCTTCGGAGGGAAAGACCAATGAGCAGAGCGTAAAGTCGAATCAGCAGACACAGGCGGCGGGCATTCTTGGAGCCACCGGCGGAAACCCGGAGGACGGCGTCGACCAACTCGTGAGTGCTGGCAGTTCGTCTCAAGGCAATATTGCGCCGGCCTCCGTCGCGATTCATTCGGAGCTCCTGCCTTCGACCGTCGAGATTGCGACCGGGCCGACGGGCGACCCGGGATGCGCGTGCGCGGCAGGCTCCTGTACGTTCACGAACTGCCAACGCGGAGGCGCCACGCTTGACGGCACGCTGACTGCGAAGGGCGGAGTCTTCAAGTGTGATTTCACTTGGAAGAACGATAATTCGCAAGGCGGCGCGTCCGCCGGGTACGCGTCGAAGGTGTCTCTGCATATCAAGGCCGATATGACGACGACCCCAACAACGATTAAAGGCAGCTATCATACGGATGGCGCCATCGAAACATCGGGCCCCTCGTTACCTTCCTCTATCCCGGGTGTGGGAGCGGGATTCGGCAATATTACTTGGGTGAACGACGCGACGTGGGACGTCACTGTCGGCGCAAACAAGATTTCAGGCGGGTCTATCACCCACAATGGGACTTACACAGCGGGCGGAAAGACCTATACGGGAAACGGAAATACCACCTTCTAACAAGTCGGGCCAGGAGGCGGGCTCGAAGGACCTCGACGGTGACGTCATCGAGGCGGTCTGGATGGACCTGGAAGCTGCGATGAAGGTCGCGCCGACGCAGCCGACCACCCAGGCGTGACCGGACGAATGCGCACGAAGCGCAGGCCGAGTCGGCGGTTTCAGCAGACATCGACCGTACGCTCACATCCGTCGACATGTGCTCGAAGCGGACGTCCGCCGATAGGGTCGCCGCCTGACGCAGTACGGTTCGAGGGTCGCCCTGGTGAGCGACCTTCGAGGCCCCTCTCTTTCGCGTCGTGCGCCGCTACGACGCGTCCCGCGTGCGCGCCACCGGTCGAACCCTTGGCGCCTCACGATCTTCATCGCGAAGGCGAACGTCGCTTTCGCTCGCGCGCCGCTCTTCGGTGTCCTCGGTGGGTGGCGCGCGATGAAGCGGAGCGACGATCGTAGCGTGAGTCGCGAGCATCATTTCAGCGCTTGCGCGAATGTGCATCCATCTGCCGATGACGACTGACGCGCTACCTCATGATTCTATCCAAAAACTCTCCGAAAACCTTTGGCGCGTGGAGGGTGCGTTGCCCCACTTGGGCGGACGCCGCGTGATGACCGTGGCGAGGCTCTCGGACGGACGCCTCGTGATTCATAGCGCCATCACCTTGAACGAGGAGGCGATGTGTGAGCTCGAAAGCTTCGGAAAGCCGGCTGTCTTGCTCATTCCCCACAAGCGGCACCGGATGGATGCGCCCTACTTCAAGCAGCGCTATCCCGAGCTTCGTGTCTTTGCCCCTCGAGCGGTCGTTCCGAAAGCGCGTGAGGTCGTAGCCGTCGACGGCACCTACGATGACTTCGACGGCGACGCCACAGTTCGGCTGGAGATGCTCGACGGAATCGGGGATTCCGAAGGGGCGATGATCGTGCGGTCAACCGACGGCACCACGGTCATCCTCAACGAGGTGGTCTTCGACATGGGCCCGCCACGAAACCTTGCCGCCCGCGTACTCACGCGACTCATCGGCCTAAGGCCCGGTCCCCGCGTCACGCCGGTCGTAAGGCTCGAACTCGTCACCGACCGCCGCGCGCTGCGCAAGCACCTCGAACGGCTCGCGGCGATCCCCGACCTCACGCGCCTGATTGTTTCCCACGAAAAAATGTCCTCGGGCGCACGCGCATCACTCGCGCTCGCACACGCCGCACGGACACTCGGACACCGCCATGAGCGCAAGGACATAGAAGCCTAATTTTGCGAAACGCTTCCCTGTCGCCAACAATCATGTCTTCTCTTTTTTTTTCTGCGGATTTTTCTGCGGATAGAAGGTCTCACCGCGCGCCAACATCGCGACGAAGCGTTCGATCTTCGACGCGCGTACCGCTTCGGTCTTAACGCTCCGCGTGCGATACGCGAGGGCATACACGTTCTGCTTCGTCAGCTGCTCGAACGTCGCGAGCGCCTTCGGCACACATCGGATGGCCGCCGCCAGGTCGTCTGGGACGGTCATCTGACTTCCCGGGGCGTAGGCCGAATCCCATCGTCCGTCTCCGTTCGCCGCGTCGACGTGGCGCTGCCCGTGCTCAGTCATCCGCCCAGCCGCCGTGAGTCGCGCGACGTGCCGGCGGTTGACCTGACTCCAAACGCTCTTCCGTTTGCGGAGCGTGAACCGCTGAAGAAACGAGGCCTCGTCGAACGACTTTCTGAGCCCGTCGATCCAGCCCCAGCAGAGCGCGACATCCAACGCCTCCGCGTAGGTCACGGTCGGAAGCCCCGAGCCCTTTTTGTGGATCTTCAGCCAGAGCTCGCTTTCGCGTGCATGATGCTTGGCGAGCCACGTCTCAAAGGCCTGCGCATCGCTGAAGCTGCGGATTCGTTTGGAATCGGGGATTACCGGCGCCAACAAGAACCGCTTACCACCCCTGGGAGCTCTGCGCTTTGCCTTCCGGAAGCTCTCTCGGTGAAAATATCGCTATCCTTTGGAAATGGCGGACTCGTCGCAGCTACCCTCCTCACCGGCACGTTCGATCCGCGTCGGCCCCTTGTCGGAGGAGTGGCGAGCCATGTCCCCAGACGCGCGAGAGAGCTTCCTTTTGGACGTGATCGACGCGCTTTCTGACGTGCAGACCAGCATTGAGGCATCGCTCTTAGGCTGGCCCCTGCGATACGCTGCGCGAGGTGCAGATTCGCGTCGTTTTCTTCTCTCTTTTCTGCGTCTTCGCGACGGCGTGTAGTCGGCCCCGCGCGGACGCGACAGGCTCGGCCGGGACGGGCAGCACGCCCGCTTTAACCTCTTCCGCTTCGCAGGCGAGCCTGCCCGTGGAAGTCATCGTCGCTTACGGGAGCGAAAAAAAGACCTGGTTTGAAGAGGCGGCGCGAGCCTTTGAGCGCACCGGCGCGAAGACAGATAGCGGGCGCGTCATCAAGGTGCGCGGGCGCGCCATGGGCTCGGGCGAGTGCGTGCAAGGCATCGTCTCCGGCGACATCAAAGCTCACGTGTTCAGCCCGGCTTCTCAAGCCTATGTGACGTTGCTCAACGACGCCTGGCGTCAGAAGACGGGGCGTCCGCAAGCGCTCGCGCCTCAGGGAGACGTGCTCGTCTTGTCGCCGGTCGTCATCGCTATGTGGCGGTCGATGGCGGAAGCGCTCGGTTGGCCGAAGGCCTCCATCGGCTGGTCGGACCTTCTCGCCATCAGTGCCGACCCTCGCGGCTGGGGGGCAAAGGGAATGCCCGAGTGGGGACGCTTTAAGTTCGGTCATAGTCATCCTGAATTTTCCAATTCAGGATTCCTCGCCGTGCTCGCCGAGGCTTACGCAGGCGCGAAAAAAACACGAGGACTCACGGCCCTGGACCTTGATCTCAAAGCCACACGCGCTCAGCTATCTTCGATTGAGGGCACGGTCGTTCACTACGGAAAGTCGACGGGGTTCTTCGCCGACAAGATGTTGGAACGCGGACCGAGCTATCTCTCAGCCGCGGTCCTCTACGAAAATCTCGTGGTTGAATCGTATGCGGGAGCCGCGCGGACGACGCCTCCAGTCGTCGCGATTTACCCGAAAGAAGGTACATTTTGGAGCGACCACCCGTGGTCCATTCTCGACGCCGAGTGGGTGGGCGCCGAAGAGCGTAAAGCGGCCGAAAAGCTCGGAGCTTTTCTCAAAGCAAAGCCTCAGCAAGCACGTGCGATGGCCCTCGGCTTTCGTCCTGGCGACGCCTCGCTCGCCATCGGTGCGCCGATTGACGTAGCTCACGGCTGCGACCCGAAGCAGCCCCAGACACTCCTGGAGCTTCCCGATGCGCAAGCGATGCAGAGGCTCATTCAGGTATGGAAGGAAACGAAACGCGGGGCCGATGTAGTGTTCGTGTTCGACAAGTCGGGGTCCATGCGCGGTCCGCCGCTCGACCAGGCGCAGCGCGGGGCGAAGGCGTTCTTCTCGAACCTTTCGGACGGCGACGACGCGAGCTTGCTGTTCTTCGATAATCGCGTGTATCCCGTCGTTGGGCCGATACGTGTGGACTCTGCCGGGCGTGCGTCGCTCGGCAAGCGGATCGACGGCGTGGTCGCGGACGGCGGAACGGCGCTCTACGACGCGATTGAAGCAGCCTACGCGAGCCTCGAAGTGCGAGCCCGTATGAACCCGACGCGGATGCACGCGGTCGTCGTCATGACCGACGGAAATGACGAATCAAGCAAGACCAAGCTCACGGAGCTCAAACGGCATTTCCCGACCGAAGAAACCGCCATTCGAGTCTTTACGATAGCGTACGGTGCGCAAGCGAACCCGACAGCACTCTCCGAAATCGCAGAGGCCGCGCGAGGGTCGGCCGTCAAAGGGAGCACGGACGACATTCAACAGGTTTATGCCGACATGGCGGCGTTTTTCTGATGCCGGAAGACGCGGTAAAAAAGTTCATCCGCGCCGCGACGAGTCGCCTTAATTTAGGCGTAGTCGGTGCGGCGGCCACCGCCGCGGCGGCCCTTCAGTCGTGGCCCGTGGTCGCGCTCGGAGGCGCGGCCTATACGGCCCTTGTGGCCTGGGACTTCGTGAGCGGAAAGAAAGACAAAGCCGAGACGATTCCCGGCGCGGCTACTCTGCACGACGCGTCGATGCAGCGATTTGCAAACGCGATTGGCTCGGCCAACGTGGAACGCGAAACGGTACTTCGCGACACGTCCGACGAGGTGAAGGCCAATCTCGCACTTACACTCGCAAGTGCCGCGGAGCTTGAAGCACGAGCAGGCAAGCTCGTTCGCCGAGGAGACGAGCTTGCCCGCTACCTCGCGACTGTAAATCCTCACGCGGTCGCAAAGAGCGTGGCGGACCTCACGCAACGCGTATCCCAAACGCCAGACGCTGAGGCTCGTGCGCACTACGAGTCGGCGCGAATCGCGCGCGTGCAGCACTATGAAGCCATTCAGGAGCTCGCGCTCGCCAAAGAGCGCATTGAAGCCACACTCCTCAGCATTGCGGCAACGCTCGACGGACTTGCTCCAAAAGTCGTTCGTATGAGAACGTTGGACGCCGCAGCGATGGATGCGTTGAGCGGAAACTTGAAGAGTGAACTCGACACCATGAACGTTGAAATCGAGTCGTTCGAAGAGGCGCTCGCCTCGCTCACCCGGCCACCGAGTAAAGTATGAAAGCGAAACTCGCCATCATCGGCGCCTTCAGTCTTGCCGTTGCCGCCATTATCGCCATCACGGCACTCCGAAAGAGTGAGGATAGCGGTAAGGGCTCGCAAGAAACAGGACTCCTCAATAAGACAGATGCTTCGATGGTCTCGGGGCAGACCTCTCCCGGACCTAGCGCCGTCGAAATCTCGATGCTTTATAGCACTGAGAAGAAGGAGTGGATTGAAGAGGTCGCGGCGTCGTTCGCGAAGGTACACCCTGAGATCAAGCTAAAGCTCGTGGCGAAGGGGTCGCTCGACGCCGAACAAGCCCTTCTTGAAGGAGTCGAGAAGTTCACGCTTTTCAGCCCGGCGGACTCGCTTGTCCTCAACCTTCTCGATGCTGACTGGACGTCGAAAAACCGCACTAAAGTACTTGCGACATCGGGGGAAGACGCACCGCAAACGTTGGTCATCACCCCCCTCGTTTTCGTCGCTTGGGAAGACCGCGCGGCCGCGCTCACGAAGGCGGGGGGAGGCGTCGTGACGTGGAAGTCTCTACGCAAAGCGCTTACCTCGAATCAAGGGTGGCCCGCGGTAGGAGGGAAAACAGAGTGGGGTTTCGTCAAGCTCGGTCACACCGACCCGACGCGCTCGAACTCAGGTTTGCAAGCCTTGACCCTCATGTCGTTCGAGTTCTTCGGGAGGCCGACCCTCGACGTGGGCGACGTTCTAAAGCCGGATTACCAAGCGTATATAAAAGACATTGAAAAAGGCGTCACAAAGTTCGAGTCTTCGACCGGCACGATGATGACGGACATGGTCCGTTTCGGCCCGTCCAAGTACGACATCTCAGTCGTGTACGAGAGCCTTGCCATTAGCCAAATTGAAAATGCGCAAGGGCGATGGGGCAGCCTGAAAGTCTATTACCCACAAACAACCTGTTGGAGTGACAACCCCGTCGCGCTGCTTCAAGGTGACTGGGTGACTCCGGCACAGCGCACGGGCGCACGGACGTGGCTCGCTTTTTTGAGGAGCCGAGCGAACCAGGAGCGAGCGCTCGCGTATGGCTTTCGTCCGGGCGACCCGACCGTTCCAGTGAAAACCGCGGACGCTCAAAATCCGTTCACGCGCCTCGCAGCCTACGGCGTACGCGTCGAAGTACCGCCCGTTGCGGCGCCTCCGTCGGGCCCCGTCGTGCGCAACATGCTCACGATGTGGTCGCGCGTTGCGGCACCTGGAAGTCGCTGAACCTCGTTCGCGTCGTCAAAACCACGCGCACGATCTTACTTATTCGGCGAGAGCGAGACGGACGACCCCGCATCATCGCTGTGCGCCGACGAAGTCAGAAACGGAGCCAGCCGTGATTCTGCGACCGCGAACGTGGCACGAATACCGGCCGCGGAGCAGTGACGCTCGCTTGCAGAAAAAGCCCTACACGAAATGCGTTTCGGCGGCCCCCCCTCCCTCACGGTGACGTCGATAAGCAAGTCCGGTGGGCTTGTCAGCGTGGTAAGCGAGAGAACGCTCGTAGCCGTCAGACTCGCGACGGCGTCGGCGAGCGCTCCAGGGTCGCCCCCGAGGAGAACATTGCCTCCAGCTGTCACGCGCACGCGTTCAACGCGTTCGGCATCGCTCTGGAGCGCCGCGCGACTTACGAAAATGCGACCCGCGAGCTCGCGCAGCGCACGTGGCACGACCATCACGCCAGTGCGCGAATCGACGCGCGCGTAGACTCCTCCTTCACCTTCGTTACCAAACCACAACGTCGCGAGGGAGGCGCCTTCTTCGACATCGAGTGTTACGCGGCATCCGTCAGGCGTGAAACCAAAGTGTCCGTCGTCAGCGTCCGCCACCCAGGCGTCGACGTGGCCGCGGACGATACCGTCGACGAGCTGCACGATAGCGCCATCTGTCTCGAAGCCGCGCGGCGACACGAGCCGGAGCCCCTCACCGCTCTCGCGAAGCTCCTGCTCCACACCACAACGCAAGAGCACGCCCGTGACACGACGTGACTCGCCCTCGAGTGCATCGCGCGCACGCAGACTCGTCTCCCGCGCGAGCAAGCGACGAACCACCGAAGCGTCAACCTCGAGTCGCGCGTCATCCATGACACGCCTGAGCGTCGCGCCGCCGTCCGGGCGGAGCGTGCCGATGTCTACGCTCTCCTCGTGCTCTCCAGACCGCAGCGTCGTACGCGCGATCGAGGAAAACGCGCCACCGCCGCGCGCGACCGAGCTCGCGGCCGAGGCTGTGATGCGTGAGAGGAGCTCCGTCGCGGCCTCCGCTTCTTTGGGCAATACGTCTCTATCGAGCGGTGAGCGTTGATGAAAACCAGAACCTTTACGGGCCAGTTCAAGGGCACCTTGCGCACCCATCGACGCGAAGCGCACTTCCTCGATTTCGTCCATGCGGAGGCCAAAAACGAGCGTTTCGGTCATGTGTGCGGCGTCGACGACAAAAGCGTCGACGATGTCCTTCGGGGCGCAGACCGCGACTCGTGTGGGCGCCTTTCGAAGAACGATAACGTCGGCCGGATGCCCCGGACACGTAGAGCCAATCACGAGTTCGGCCACGGACTTCGCGCCGTCGGTCGGGGTGAGACGCAGCGTGACGGCAGGGTGAGCCGTCAAGGCGTCAACGTCGGCGTCTTTCGGAAACGCTTCAGCACGCATTTCTGCAAGCGCCGCCCACACGCGCTCGATGGCGATCCGTGACGCAAGCACCCCCGTCTCCAGCACGCGGAACCCGCGTTCGTCGAGACGCTCAAGCGTGAAACCATCGTTCGGCGTTCTCGCCTCGAGTCGATGCAACTCAGTGGCGAGATAGGGAACTACGGCGCGGTCGCGGTAAACATCGGAGGAGGCGAGGAGCGCCTCCGTAAACTCTTTGGAAACGACGAGAGCGGACTCGCCCGTCACGCGAAAATAACTCGACCCCTCAGGCGTTGGTGAAGCGCCGCCGAGCGCGAAGGACACCTCGAGCTTGCCCATCCGCAGCATGCCCTTCGCGCGGGGCGCGTCGAATCCGAGCGCGGCGCCCTCCGCAGCTTTGCGCTCGAACCGCGCGTTTCCGAGAACGGAGACGAGTCTGCGCACGGCGACGGAATCCGCCCGTTCCTGCCTCGGCGCGACCATGCGCCAGTGGTCGTCGAGTCCCGCGGCCGCCGTGCGATCCCCAGGGTGCTCCCGCTGAAGAACGAGCGTTTCAACGTCATGCACTATCGTGATGCGCTCGAGATCCTCGACGTTCCAAGTTACGAAAGCGCTACTTCCGCGCGTCTTTCGCTCCTCATCGGTCGCGCGCGGACGGTCGAACCAAAGCCAAAGTCCGAGTACGAGAGCACTCGCGAGGAGCATCACCGTCACGGCGTGCGTCTTCAATGGTTCCGTCGCAGGGAGTCGGCGCGTTGCTCGATGGCTGCCATCGTGCGATTCGCCTCCCTACATACCTTGCGGACTTGTTTGGTCTTTGTCGCAACGATTTCACCAAATTGTTGATAACGATGCAGTTCTTTCCAAGGCTTTTGATCCTTCGAGCTAGTGCGAAGTTTCTTCTTCTTGACGAGAAAGGCGACGGGGTTGTCGATCGCCTCCGGCGAAACCTCTTTTGGAAACAACGCTGCAATGACCCAAGCCTCCACTGCCCGCACGGGGGTACAAATGATCACGGCCTCGGGCAGCTTCCGAAGCGTTTCCGTGAGTAGCCAGCTCGTGACGACGTCACGCAAGCGACCCGCTTCGTAGCTTCCCACATCCTGCGGTGGGTCGACGATTCCTGCGTCCAGGGCGATGTCTACGTCGATAGCCACGAGCAGAAGATCGATAGGGTCGCCAACGTCTGGGTCTAAAACATCGCGCAAACGATCCGCGTGGGTCTCGCACCAACGTTTGACCTGCGTCCAGCCTGCGGCGCCCTTTGCGCGATCGGTTTCGTCAAGTTCAGGCTGTAAGTAGCGCACCTCCCCAATATCAGGCCAGAGAGACATGAGGATGGCTCGCAAAATGGGTACGTCAGTCTGCCCTTCACAGACGAGCGCGGCGACGCGTGACTTAGACATCGGGCATGCCCCCGAGCAACCCCTCCACCCAAAGCCGGCTTACGGCATGCTCCCCGTGCTTGGCCTTCAGCGCTGCAAAGTCACGAACGGGAACACGTTTGACTTTGGTGTGTCCCTGCCTGTCGCGGCCCACTGTAAAAAGGCGCACCCGTTCGTCGCTAAGATCAAGGCCGTCTAGAACCAGTGGATTATGCGTCGTCAAGAGCGCTTGCCGCCCCGAGTCCAATGCATGACGCACGAAGGCGCGCGTAAGTTCGCGTGCTGTCCGCGGATTAAGCGCTTGATCGAAATTGTCGACGGCAAACACGCGTGGGGATTGCGAATGTGCAGCGAGTACTAACATAAAGAGCACGTAGAGCGCGCCTTCGCTCGCAT
Source organism: Polyangiaceae bacterium (assembly GCA_025353725.1). Lineage (GTDB taxonomy): Bacteria > Myxococcota_A > Polyangia > Polyangiales > Polyangiaceae > Labilithrix. The sequence goes on from JANXOF010000023.1 coordinate 274,783, forward strand.
CGTAGCCAGAAAGGCTACTGCGACCTTTCGCCATGAACCGATCCGTAAATTCTACAACAATGCGATTGGCCGGAACGCTCGGAGAAAGAAAGCTACGCTTCGGCTCGCCTGCCGTTACGCTTTTTGCCCAATCGATCATAGAAAGCGCTTCATCAATGATGGTTTTACCTCCTCCCTGACGCTCCAGCAGTGAGATCGCTTCGGCAAGCTGGCCCCCATAGAGACCGACCGGACTCCTCGGCGCCGTATCGGGGGCGATCCCGCGAAGTACCGGCGTTACGGGAGCGAAAATAGCAAATCCGTCGAGCGCATCGAGAAAGCCTCGAACGTGCACCGGCGTTTTTCGACTCGCACGTACGAGCGTCGTGACGCTGCGATTGTTCTCCAAAGGAACCGAGAGATCGAGCGCGGTCGCATTTCCTTTTGGACCGCGGGAAGCGAGCGTTTTTTTTTGCTCTCGGAGAGTCTCATTGCCAAATACCCAATAGGTTCCCGCTTGCTTGGTAGGATTAGTAATGTATACGTGATAGTCAGTATCCTTACCGGACACGGCTCGCAGTGAAATCTTCGGGGCGACTTTCTCAGTACCAAAACTACTTTTGTAGAGTTCGGGAACTCCAGGACGGACTCCCCTTCGGAGCAATGCCTGATCGTCCACGGAACCTGCCGCGCACGCGCCGAGGATACCGATCGCTTCGAGCAAGCAGCTTTTACCGGCCCCATTCGCGCCGACGAACACATTTACCTGACCGAGTTCGACAGACACGTCCTTCAGCGACTTGAAGTCTTTGACAGTCACCGATGCCAGATGCGCCGTCGTGTCCGCGGTTTCGGCGACACGTCCGTGAGCGCCTTTTCTTTGCTTCATCGCCATCGTGTTTATTCTCCGCGTGAACGTCTCAGTACAACGAAGCGTATTGTCGGTGCGTGCATCTTCACGGATTCTTCTTTCGGCGAGTCGCGTGGCTACTGACGTCGCGTTGACGGGGCCTCGTCGACGCCCTTTTCTTGCCCTCACCGGCTCGGCGAAAGACCGCCATCGCGATCCCGAGCATCGCGACCGTCGCCGGCATGAAGAAGACGACGTAGCGCCTGATTTCCGATCGCGATGCCTCGCTCACGCGCATTCCGGTGGCCACGGCAGCTTTCTCGGGGACATCAAGAATCTGCGGCTTCGACGCGAGCCAGGAGAGTGCGCTCGAAGCGAAAAGAGCGCCCCCCCTATACGTCGCAGCCTCGCGAAAGGCGCTCCCACCGAGCATACGGCTCGTTCCCGTGACGACGACGCGCGGACCTCGAAGCTTCGCGGCCGAGGCCCTCGGACGCTCGGCGGCCATCGCAAGAGTAAGCGGTCCGGACAAGTCGCCCGCCTGCTGCTTGGGCGTCTCTTTCCACTCGGCCGCCCCCTCGAGGCGCACGAGGCCATAGGCCCGAGGTGACGTGCTAAGCAGTTCGTTGGCTATCACGGAGCCAGATTCAGTAGACGCATGCATCGAGCGTGTGAAATCGACAACGATGCGCGGGACGTCGCGCGCATGGTCCGAGGCGACGAGCGCCGCCGTCACGGGATGCTTCCGCGCCTGCGCGAGGAATCGAAAACCGCCGCTCAAAGCAAGGGCTTCGTCGAGCGCCGGCTCCGTCACGATATCCGCATCGAGTGCGATACCAAACGGCCCAAGGACGCGCGAAAACTCCCCTGTAGACGGTCGCGAATCGGGACGCATGGTAGGCGGAAGCGGACTCGCCGCGAGGAAGAGATTCCCGTCTTCCAAAAGCCATGTCCGAAGTCGCTCCGACTCTTCTGGGGCAAAAGGGGACTGAAGGCCTGCAACGATAGCGACGGCGCATCCTTCGAGCGGCTTTTGCGTTTCGGCCGACGAAAGGTCGACCTGAGCGACGGTAAAGTTGTCTTTCTCGAGAATTTCGCGCAACGCGCCGGCGCCGCGCTCCCCCGCGTCGAGCGGGCTCATTTCGCCGTGCCCCGACGTAAAGCAAAGGCGTAGCTTCGTGCCGCCGCCGACGACGTTGCGAATCGCGAGCGTCAGCGCGCGCTCTTCGCGAGGCCTCACCCGTGCGGCATCGGCGTCCGCCAGCTCGACGAGTTCACCGCTTGTCACGAACCAATGGTTTTCGCCACGCGCGACGACCACGACAGCGTCGGCGACGATATGCCCCGCCTCCGTGCGGCCTGAGTCGATGGAAAATCGTTTTCGAAGGTCTTCGAAAGCGAGCGTGTCCCGATCGGGGTCGACATAGTGCACTTCGAGTTTTCCGGTCTCTCCTTGATAGGCGACGAGGAGCTGTTTCACGCTCTGTCCAAGCGGATCGGCGCTACCGAGAAGCACCCAAACCTGAAGGACGTCCGGCAGGTCGTGCAGCGTTTGCACGGTCGCCGGGGAGAGCGAATAACGTTTGTTTGCCGTCCAGTCCCAGCGCGTGAAGCGACGCGCGGACGCAACGTTGAGAAGGACAACGACGACCACCGCCATCACGACGCCGACAAGCTGAGACGCCTTCGAGAGATCGAACGACCGCGCGCGCCCAGGACGCGACACTAACCCCACCGCCATGCATCGACGGCTCGGACCGTCACGAAGAGCGGGAGGACAATGCACGACCCGTAGAACACGAGGCGACGCGAATCAACGATACCGGACGCAAAGTCGTTCATATGAGCCCAAGCCGAGACGTAGGAAGCCACCGTGTGCATCGGCGTGCCGTCGCGCGTGACAAACTCACCGACGCCAAGAATGAAGAGCCCTAGGACGACGAGCGCCGTGAGAACGAGCGCCAAAAACTGGCTCGAAGTCAGCGCGCTCATGAGAAGCCCGAACGCGAGGTAGCCTGCTCCTACGAGGAATACCCCAAGGTACGCGGAGGCCGCCGCGCCCCAGTCAACGTCGCTGCTTCGCTGCAGAATAACCAAGTAAAGCGCCGTAGGCGCCCACATCGCGCCATACGCCGTCAGCACGGACGCGTACTTCGCGAGCACCACCGCGGGGCTCGAAACGGGCGCCGTCATGAGCGACTCAATCGTACCGCTGTGTCTCTCCTCTGCAAAAAGGCGCATCGTCATGGGCGGAACCAACAAGAACAGAACAAGATAGAGCAGAATCGTATTACCGAAGAAGGCTTGCACGGGAGTCTGGTCACTCGCCGCTGAACCCGCATTGGCAAAGTTCTCGACGAGCAAAAAGAAGTGCATTCCTTGAACGAGGAGAAACACCGTGATGAGCACCCACGCGAGAGGTGTCACGAAGAACGCGAAAAGCTCGCGCTTGTAGATAGGCCAAAAACTCTTCACGACCCCTCGTTCGCCGCCTCGGATGACTCCACGTCATCTTCACGTGCGTGCTCCCCTCCGAGGGTGAGCTCCGCGAAAACCTGTTCAAGCGAACTACGCTCGGGGCGCACCTCGCGCACCAAACAGCCCGCCCTCACCACCGCGGAGACGGCTTGTTCCGTCGCGCGGAGTCGCGCGCTGTCGTCGATGGCGCGCGCCCATAATAACCTGAGATCATGAGACTCGCCGGTGGTCGTAGAGGTCACCGACGCTACGCCATCGAGAGCTTGAAGCGCGCTTCGAGCCATCTCGAGGTCACCGCGCACGACGAGATTCGCCCCCGAAGAGCGACGCTTTCGCGCCAGCTCCTCCATCGTGCCGTCCGCGACGAGCTTGCCCTTCGCTATCACGAGGACACGGCCGCAACTGGCCTCGACTTCGCTCAGGATATGCGTCGACAAGAGAACCGTGTGCTCTTTGCCAAGCCCACGAATCACCTCGCGTACCTCTCGAATCTGATTGGGGTCCAGACCGGCCGTGGGCTCGTCTAAAATGAGCAGTGGCGGCCGAGCCACGAGGGCGTCGGCGAGACCGACACGTTGTTTATAACCTTTCGACAAATGACCAATGACCACGTTGGCTACGTCGGTCACGTTCACTTTCGCCATCGCGTCGTCGACGTACGCCGCGCGACGTGCACGCGCCACACGTTTCAACTCGGCGCGGAACGAGAGATACTCGACGACGCGCATCTCGGGATAGAGCGGGACAGCCTCGGGCATATAGCCAATGCGCTGGCGCGCCTCGAAGCTAGCGTCGCGAATGTCATGACCCGCGACCGTCACAGAGCCGCGCGTCATTCCGAGAAAGCCCGCAAGAATGCGGAGTGTCGTGCTTTTCCCGGCGCCGTTCGGCCCTAGAAAGCCGACCACCTCACCGCGCGCCACCTCGAACGACAGCTCATCAACGGCAAGCTCCCCGCCGCCGCCCGAGCCCCCGCGACCGTAGCGCTTGACGAGCTTTTGAACGGAGATCATCAAAGTCGGAAAGGTCTACCACGGCCACGACCCGAGGCGGATCCCGTCCGCTGCCGTCGGACGCGTCTAATCCCTCGAGGCGACTTGCTCCCTCAAGCCGTGCCTCTGGAGGACACGATACAGGTTCATCCGGTCCATATTGGCCTTACGGGCGGCTCGACTCAGATTTCCTTCGGCCCATCGGATGAGCGCTGTCACGTACGCGCGTTCGTAGTCGGCAATGGCGCGATCCTTCCCGTCTCGAAACGTGACTTCGAGGTCGACAAGCCCACTCGGTACCAGCGACCCATGCGCGCGGGCTCCGTCAGCGCCAACCACGGGCCCGGGCCTTGATGATGCCGTTTCCGGGACCGTCTCAAACACGAGGCTGCGCTCGACATAGTTTCGGAGCTCACGCACGTTTCCTGGCCAATCGTGGCGCCGAAGCATCGCTATCACCTCGGGTGTGAACAGCCCCGCGCCCTGTCGCTGCGGGCGTAGATTTCGCAAGAACGCATGCACCAGGATCTCAATGTCGTCCCCACGCTCGCGCAGCGGCGGCACCCTCACCGTCACCACGGAGAGCCTGTAAAAAAGATCCTCGCGAAACGTGCCCCGATTGACCTCTCGCTCGAGGTGACGATTCGTCGCTGCAATCACGCGCACGTTGACTTTGCGCGCGGCAGTCTCCCCGACGCGCCGAACCTCGCGAGCCTCGAGGGCTCGAAGGAGCTTCGGCTGCATTTCAAGCGGAAGCTCGCCAATCTCATCGAGAAACACCGTGCCCCCGTGCGCCGCCTCGAACGCCCCCATCCGCTCACGATCGGCACCCGTAAACGACCCGCGAGCGTGCCCGAAAAGTTCGGACTCAATGAGATTCGGGGAAATCGAACTGCAATCGAGAATGATGAACGGCTTTCGCGCGCGCGCGCCGCGCCGCACGAGCTCGGCGGCCACGAGCTCTTTGCCCGTGCCACTTTCGCCTTCGATAAGGACGTTCGCATCGCTATGAGCGATCTTGTCAAGCACGGCAAAGAGCCGTTGCATCGCGACCGACTGTCCGTAGAGATCGCCAAAGCTGGCTTGTTCGATGAGCTCGACTTGCGTAGCGGCAGGCAGCTCACGCATCCGCACTACGGAGTCCCCGATCTGTAGCGAACAAGACGCGGGAAGGTCGGCATCTCGCACCGACAACCCCCCCAGATAGGTGCCATTGAGCGAACCGCTATCCATGACGCGCCACGCGCTTTCGGTCCGCTCAATGCAGCAATGAAAACGTGATACGCGCGGGTCGTCGAGAACAAGGTCGTTCTTCTTGTGCGACCCGAGCAAGAAACGCTCGCCGTCAAGGACCATGACGCGGAGGCTTTCGACTCCAGCCTCGCGCTCGACGACGACCTCAACGCGAGGAGCGGAAATGCGCTTCCGGTGCGTAGGCGCTGTCGCGTCGGACGAGGCGCGCTCAGAGTCGGGACCAGGGTCGGACGCAGACCGTTCGGAAGCGTGCGGTTCATTCATGGCGAGAGGGCTCCATAAGTGCGGAGGATCGTGGCTAGACCCTCCACCGTGCGCGGTACCGTAGCGCGGAAGTGCGGTAGGGCAACGCACGTCGTCGCCAGCGCGGACGCGTCGACCACGTCCGGACGCGTCCGAACGAACTCCAGAAGAGCGACGAACGCGCGCGTATCGCTGAGGCGCCTGAGAACGACGTGGTCTTCGCGGTCGGGCGATAAAATCCAGAGCTCGTGAATCGCCGAGGAATCAGCCCAAACGCCCGAACGTGTCTGGAACACATCGAGACCAAAGGGCTCAACCTTCACGAGGTCTCGTCCCACGGCATCCACTCCTAAGGCCGCGGCGGACACGACGAACCTCTCGACGTCACCTCGCTTCCCCACGACGACTAGCGCCCCTGCGGCCACGCGCACCGTGATGGCGTAGACGCCGAGTCGGCCGTCCTCGTCGCCCAGATCTCGCGCCGAGCGCCAGGAAGGCGGCTCGGCGAACCTCCGTAGCAGAGGACGTCCACAGGCTCCTTCGAACGTGGCCGCCTCGCCCGGCCTAAGCACTGGCTGACCAAAGAGCTCGCGACGCACCACGAAAAGCGCCTCGCGGGCGCAATCGGAACCCTCGCTAAAGCTTGCCCCGCGAGCCCAATGCGCGCGCCGACTCAGCGTATCGAGCGCTGTCGCAGCAGCCTCTCCAAGCTCGAAAGCGCTCTGCGACCGCGCGTCCAACACGATACTTCCCCGTAAGAAACGCGAGACGATAAAGGTTTCCCATTCGTAGGTCGCAACTCGGCAAAGCCCGTCGCACGCCCGCCTCGCCACAACCGCGTCCATAGCCGCCCCCAAGCCAGGCCCATGCCGAGGCGCGACGCCGCAGAAAGCATGGCTAAAAAGGCCATATCGCGCTCATCCGTAGCACTGGCGCTACATCAGACGTCGCGCCCCAGCGACACTCTTGCTGTGCAATCTGGAGTCAATTTGCCTAGCTTCGAGGGGCATGAGTCGTGCTAAGGCTCGCGCCGCTACCCATAGGCTCGGTTGCCACTCTCGGCACTCGAGTCCCTTTTTATCCTTCGAACTGGAGTTCGCGAACATGATCGCACGCCCGCGTGGATCGCTCTCACTGCTGGCCTTCGCCGCAGCCTTGACCGTTGGGTCAACCGCAAGCGCGCAAGAGCAGGCTGGCTATGCCGCCAATCACATCGACCTATCCGAGCGAGGGAGCCGTTGGTTCGTCCTCGACTCCGTGGACATTCAAGGCAACGGCCGCCTCGCCCTCGGCGTGGTCAACGATTATTCGTTCCGGTCGCTCGTCCACTACAACTCCGACGGCAACGCCGAAGCCTCGATGGTTCGCAACCAATATGTGATGCACCTCGGTGGGTCGATCGTGCTCGCGGACCGCGTGCGCATCGGGGTCGGCGTGCCGCTCCAGCTCTTTGCGGACGGCAACGCGGCCGTGATCAACGGCGTCGGACACCGAGCGGCCGAGGACACCGCTGTGGGTGACGTACGCGTTTCTGTCGACGGCCGTATTTTCGGTTCTCCGGGCGACGCCGCTTCCCTCGCTGTCGGCGTGGCGCTCTTTGCGCCTTCGGGCAGCACGAAGGAGTACGCGGGCGACGGCAAACCGCGCGTCGAACCTCGCGCGGCCTTCGCCGGTCGAATGTCTTCGTTCGCGTACGCGGCGAAGCTCGGCGTGATGTTTCGCGGCCGCGACGAAGCGTTCGGTGATGGCTACATCGGCCATTCGGTGACCGGCGCGCTCAGCGCGGGCGTTCTCCTTGCCGACGACAAGATTTTCATCGGCCCCGAGTTTTTCGGTTCAACCGTCGTTTCTGACGGCCGCGCGTTCGAGTCGAAAACCACGCCCATCGAAGCTCTTCTCGGTGCGCACATCAACGTCATGCCCAGCGTTAGAGTTGGCGTTGCGGGCGGACTCGGACTGACCCGCGGCTACGGTGTTCCCGTCGGCCGCGGACTTCTCTCCCTCGAATGGGTTCCTGGAGACGCAGCCGCTGAAGTCGCCGCGACCCCGAAGGACGCCTCCGATCGCGACGGCGACGGCGTCGCCGACAGCGATGACGCCTGCGGGTATGCGCGCGGCGTGGCCTCGGCTGACCCCGCGAAGAACGGTTGCCCCGTCGACGGCGACGGCGACGGCGTGCCTGATGACGTCGACGCGTGCGTCGGCGTGGCTGGCCCCGCGACGACCGACCCAACCACGAACGGCTGCCCGCAAGACACGGACAAAGACGGCGTGGCCGACAACGTCGATGCATGTCCGCAAGAAGCCGGCAAGCGCAGTGACGACCCGAAAATGTCGGGCTGCCCGGATCGCGACAAGGACGGCGACGGCGTGCTCGACAACGTCGACGCGTGTCCAGACAAAGCCGGCGTACGCACCGCCGATCCGAAGTCGAACGGCTGCCCGAACGACCCCGACCGTGACCACGACGGCGTGCTCAATGACGTCGATGCCTGTCCCGATGAAGCGGGTAAGGCGGACGCGGACCCGAAGAAGAGCGGCTGCCCGAAGGCCTTCCTCCAGGGCAACGTCATCAAAATAACGGACCAAGTGAAATTCAAGACGAACAGCGCCGACATTGCCACGGGCAAAGACAGCGAAGACGTTCTGAACGCGGTCCTCAACGTGATGAAGGCCCACCCCGAAGTGAAAGCCATTCGCGTGGAAGGTCACACCGACAACCGCGGTGACGCGGCGCGGAACAAGAAGCTAAGCCAGTCGCGGGCCGAGGCCGTGGCCAAGTGGCTCGAGGCCCACGGAATCGACAAGGCACGGTTGAGCGCTTCGGGCTTCGGCCAGGAGAAACCGCTCGACTCGAACGACAGCGAGACGGGCAGAACCAACAATAGGCGCGTGGAATTCCACGTTGAGCAAGGGAGCGGGCGATGAAACGCGGAACTACCGGATTTTTGGCGGCAGCGTTCGTGTTGAGTGCGGCTCCCGTGGCGATGGCGCAGGACAAGCCTGCTCCCCTTCCCGGTGAAACACTCAAAGCCAAAACGGCGACGAGCGGTAGCACCGATGTAGCCAAAGAAGGCTTCGCGGCAACGGCCTTGCCGGGCGCAGACGATGCCCGGCAGACCACGGAGGCTCAGATCTCCGCGGGCGGCCTTTTCTCTTCGGGGAACGCGCGAACGCTCGCGATTACGACGGCGGGTAAGTTCAAGATGCGCCGCGACGAGCACCAGCTCAGCGTGGCCCTTGCGGCAAACTTTGCGCGCGGCGCGAAGAAAGCGGAGGCCGTCGATACAACGGTTGAGAACTATCAGGGGCTCCTTCGCTACGACTACTTCTTCTCGGAGAACATCGCGGCGTTCGTTCAGACGAGCGGTCGCCGTGACAGGTTCCAGGGACTCGACCTTCGATACAATCTTGATCCGGGTTTGGCGTACTACTTCATCAATACGAAGAAGCACTCGCTACGGGGCGAAGGCGGTTACGACTTCCAGTACGACGTAAGGCGCGATGCTTCGCGTGTTCAGACGCCCGCGGCCGTGCCCGCAGGCAGCCCGCCGGCGGCTCCTCTCCCGCTCCTCGACAAGACCCAAACGTTGCACAACGTCCGGCTTTTCGCGGGGTACGAAAATAAACTCTACAAGGAGGTCGGCCTCGTCACCGGGATCGAGTACCTGCAAAACGTGTCGGACTTCGGTACGTATCGGCTCGTCTTCGACATCGGTATCAAAACGACTGTCGCTGACAATCTCGCGATAGCGACTACGTATACGATGCGCTACGAAAATAAGCCGCTACCGGGCGTCGAGAACGCGGATTCGATTGCATCCGTAAACCTCGTTTACACACTGTTCTGAGGTAATTATGGGAATCATCAGCGACTTCAAAGACTTCACCCTCAAGGGCAACTTCATCGACTTGGCCGTTGGTGTCATTATCGGAGCAGCCTCCGGTAAGGTCGTGTCCGCCCTTGTCGACAAGGTGATCATGCCGCCCGTCGGCATGCTGCTTGGCAAGGTCAACTTTGCCGACCTCAAGCTCGTCGTGCAGCAGGGCACCGTGGGCACGGACGGCAAAGAACTCGTCAAAGAGGTCGCGATCGGATACGGCGCGGCACTTCAGTCGCTCATCGATTTCCTGATCATTGGATTCATCGTGTTCATGATCGTGCGAGTCTACAATAAGGCTCGAACGGCCGCGCCGCCTGCGCCGCCGCCAGCCCAAGAGAAGCTCCTCGTCGAGATTCGCGATTTGTTGGCTAAGCGCTAGTCGGCTCGTTCCTCTAAATGCGATTCACACTCCGTGTGAAATGGACGTTCATCGTTTTATCGGTGAGCGTCCTGCCGCTTTTTGTCAGTGCGCTCTTGGTCGGCCGAATCCAGCGTGACGGCCTTTTCCGCGCGGAGCAAGAGCTTGAGAACGCGGTCGTTGACGAGGCGAGTGGCGCGCTTTCGCGCTCGCTGGCGAACGGCGAAGACGCCGTCCATCGCACGGCGATGCTTCTCGGGGATGCGCGCATCCAGGAAGAGGCTCGTCTCGAACTCGCACGCGACGCGGTGAATTCGTCCGACATCGTTTCTGCGACAGCGATCTTCGGGACCGATGGAACGCTGCTTGGCGCGATAGAGAAGCGCGGGGAGGCCCCTGCGCCGCGCGAGATACCTGTCGCGGCTTCGCGCGAGAAGCGACCCGAGTGGCTGATGTCGCGCACCGCCGCTGGACTGACGCACCTGCACTTCGTCGAGCCCGTCGTCGTCGACGGCGCCGTAACGGCGTGGGTGGTGGGCGAAATGCGACCGTCGGTGCTGAACGTGCAGCTGACGCAGCTCTCGCGAGGGAGGTTCGGTCGAGAGGATCGCCTCGTGGTCGTCGACCGTGAGAGGCGCGTCGTCGCGGGCGACGCCACCACGTGGCCGGCGGGGCGCGTCCTGCCCGAGGGCGGGCTGTTCGAAAAGGTGCGACTCGACGCAGCCTCTTTTGATGTCGGCGATCACGCCAAGACGTCGACCTATACGGATCGTGGCATCGCGATGGTCGGTACCGTCCGGGTCATGTCGTCGAAGGGTTGGGCCGTCGCCGTGGAGCGTCCAGAGTCGGAAGCGTTTGGTGCCTTGACGGCCGCGCGGCGAGCGTTTTTAGCGACCGCAACGGGGGTCGCCGCCTTAGCGCTCGTCCTCGGTACGCTGCTGGCAAGGCGCGCGACACGACCTATTCGAGAGCTCGTTGAGCTCACGCGGGCTTACGGACGACGCGAGTTCGCACGGAAAAGTCCAGTGCGTTCACGCGACGAGCTCCAAGAGCTCGGCGATTCACTCGGAAAGATGGCCGATGATTTATCGGCGAGCGAGGTCGAAATCACGCGCCGCGCGGCTATCGAAGCGGGGCTCGCGAGGTACCTGCCTGCGGAAGTCGCGCGCGCCATTGGTGACGGAACGGCGTCGCTCGCGCTCGGCGGAAGACGCGTCGCCATAAGCGTACTCTTTGCGGACGCCGCGTCGTTCACCAGCTTCGCGGAAAAGACCTCCCCGGAGCTCGTCGTCGCACTGCTCAACGAGCTTTTCACCGTCCTCACAGAGGTCGTGTTTCGGCACGGCGGGATGGTCGACAAGTTCATGGGGGACTGCATCATGGCCGTGTTTGGCGCTCACGATCCCGCCCACGTGGACCACGTCGCGAGAGCTCTCGCCGCGGCGGAGGACATGCATCGCTTCGTCGAGGCAAGCGCTCCGCGGTGGAAGAGGGAGTACGCGTACGACGTGCGCCTCGGAATTGGCCTGTCGACGGGCGAATCCCTGGTGGGTAACCTCGGGAGTGAGGGGCGTATGGAGTTCACGGCCGTCGGCGATTCGGTCAACGTGGCCTCGCGCCTCGAAACACTGGCGCGCCCTGGCCAAACGCTCGTCACCCAAGACGTGATGCACGCGGCGGGCGAGGGCTTTGCGTTTCATTCGTTGGGCATGCATCCCCTCCGAGGCAAAGCGCAGCCTGTCGAAGTCCTCGAGGTCCTGGCGTGACCGAGGCGCACGACAAGCGAATCGGGTCACTCGTCGGCGGTAAATACGTGATCTCGCGCGTGCTCGGCCGCGGCGGTATGGGCACGGTCTACAAGGCGCTCCACCGTGATCTCGGCGAATCGGTCGCGATCAAGTTTTTGCACGCGGCGTTCGCCGACGACCGCGAGCTCCGAGCCCGATTTCGACGAGAAGCGGTCGCTCTCGCACGGCTAAGGCACCCGGGGATTGTCTCTCTCCTCGATGTCAGTGGAGCGGAGGACGAGCCGTTTATCGTCATGGAGCTCGTGCGCGGAAATTCGCTTCAGTCCGTCCTGGAAGACAACCCCGGCACGATCGCGCTCCAGAGGATTGGCGCAATTTTCGGACCTCTTTTGGAGGTACTCGACGTCGCGCACGGCGAGGGCATCGTTCATCGCGATGTGAAACCGAGCAACGTGATGCTGCTCGAGAGTGATCACGTGAAGTTGCTCGATTTTGGGCTTGTCCACTTGCCGGGCAAAGACGTCGAGAAGCTCACCGAGACCGGAATCGTGCACGGGACGCCCGACTACATGTCGCCTGAGCAATGCCACGGCGACGCTACGGGCCCGCCGACGGACGTGTACGCCGTGGGCGTCATGCTTTTCGAGGCCCTCGCGGGGCGGCTCCCTTTCGAAGGGAAGGGTCCGGCAGCCCTCATGGCCGCACATCTTTTTGTCGAGCCACCGCGCATGGAGGAGCGTTCACTTGGGCGCACGATCGCGTCGCCGCTCGAAGAGCTTGTGCGGGCGGCCATCGCAAAGTCTGCGACCGAGCGTCCGACGGCACGCGAGATGCGACATGAGCTAAGCTCCATCCTCCGAGGAACAGACCACGCGACGCTTGCCGAGCAAGCCGGTCGCGAGCGCCTCCGAGTCGGTGCGCTTAGCCGTAGCGAGCGCGCGTTGACGGGCAGCCGAATCGACGCTGCCGCCCCGCAGCCCGGGGCGTTGCATGTGCTCATTTGGTCGCGCGATGAGGCTCGCGCCTCGTCTATCCGTTGCGCGCTCGCGGTGTCCGGCGTGGTGGCGAGGGTCGAGCGAGGCGACGCGCTGACCACGTCCATCCTCCCCGCTCCTTCGGCGATTCTCCTTTTGCACGGTGACGGCTCGCTCACCGCGCGCTTGACGCACGCTCGCACGATTTTCGTTGGCGTCCCGGTGCTCGTGGTCGACGTGAGCGGGCCCGAGGCCACGACAGACGTGATCCGAGCTGGCGCAAGCGATATGATCCTCGCCGGCGCGCCCGATTCGGACCTTTCGAGTAGGTTAGCTCGCCTCGCGCGGCGCAAGAGGTAGAGTCGGATTTCTCGGGCCCATACCGCGCCCATCTCGTTCTTTTTGAGGTTCCGTCATGCAACGCGTCTTGTTCACTCTTACAGCGGCTATCGCGGGCGCCGTCTTCGTTGCGCCTCACGTGGCGTTCGCCGCGGATGATGCAAAACCGACGGAATACGTCGTTAAGGCTGGCGAAACTTGTTCCACGATCGCGGCGACCGCGTTCGGTGACATCAAGCGAGTCGATCTCGTTCACCTTCTCAACACGTCGCTCGGTCCGGTGCCGCACATCCTCCACGCCGGCCAGATTCTGCTCCTCCCGCCGAAACCTACGCCCGCGCCTCTCGCGCCCGATGCGACGCTCACACGCATTCGAAACGTCGTGGAAGTACGAACGCCGGAGCCCCGACCTGGGAAGCCGAACGACCCGCTCTTTCGGGGCAATCGCGTGGGCACCAAGGAGTCGTCGGCCGCAGACCTGACGTTTCGCGACGAGACCCAAGTGAAGCTCGGAGAGAACACGTTGGTCGTGATCTTCGGCGATACTCAGGCGCGGGCGGCACGCACGAACGCGGCGGACGCGACGCTCGTAAGCGGTCACCTGAGGGCTAGTCTGTCCTCGATCGCCGGCAAAAAGCCGGACAAGCCACGCTTCGACACGTCGAGCGGCGCGGTCGTCATCAACGACGGCGAAGCGCAGATAAGCGTCGACGACAAGCAGGCCACGCGACTCGCCGTCTACCGGGGTGGATCGACGGTGACGGCGCAGCGTCGCACGGTACCCGTCGACGACGGCTTCGGGTCAAAAGCCGAAGTCGGCCGTGTGCCCACGCCGCCAAAACCGCTGCCAGCGGCTCCGGTCTGGACCGTGCCGCCCGCGGCGCTCGTGCTCACGGGAGGTGCGCAGGGCGACGTCTCCGGCACGTACGCGGCTGGGCAAGGCCCGGGCGACGCGCCAGCCGAATGGCACGTGCAGATTGCACGCGACACCAACTTCGACACCGTCGTCGTCGACGTGCGGGTCCCCGTGGCTGTCGTCGCGCTTCAAGCGCAAAAAGTGCCGCCGGGAACGTACGCCACGCGCGTGAGTGCGATCGACGGCGACCACTTCGAGGGCAAGTGGAGTGCGCCCGCGAGCTTTGCGGTCTCGCGTCTCGCGGTTCTCGATAAGCCTCGTCACCGCGCGCGCATCGAGACCGAAGACAAATCCCTGACCTGTACCGTCGATGGCGGCGCTCACGAGCTCTTTCCGATCGAGCTTGGGCGAAGCTCGCGTCATTCGCTCACGTGCACGCGCGCGGGTTCTACGGCGACCTTTGCCATCGACGCGCTCCCTTTGACCCAAGTGCGCGCCACGGCCGACATGCTTTGGCGTTCCGATCACGCCGGAGCGCTGCGCGTCCGCCTCACGGACGAGAACGACGAACCCCTTGATCGGATCGACGTCTTCGCCGACGCACCGAAGGCGAACGTGGAAATCGGGCGCTTTCACAGATTCGCAAGCGAAGGCGTCTACATCGCTCCGATTTCGTGGAAGCCCGGGGCGGGAACTCCGCGCTTCACGCTGCGGGTTGCGGGCGCATTCGTAGCGGAGACCAACGCCGTGGCGCTTGACCCGGCCGTGGCGGTCGAGAGCAAGCGGAAGGCTCGCGCCGAACTGTCGCTTGGCGGTGGCGCTTCCGTTCGGGCGGCGGCGCAGCTCGGCTTCTCGGGGTTCGTGGGGCTCGGGCTAGCCGTACCGCTTGGCCGCGGCGACGTCAGCCTCGAGCTTCGTGGGTTCGGCGACCGCTACCCCGTCGCTTCGGTCGACGTGGAACTCCAGGGAATCAAGCGCGAATCGCGCATAGGCGTCACGCTCTTGGGTGCTTCGCTGCCCCTCGGCTACCGCTTCGGGCTGGAGACGGCGACGGTGGTTCCCTACATTGTTGCCGGACCTCAGCTTGCGCGTCAAAGCGTCGACGACGACGCGACGGGCACCCGCGCGACCGCCTTGGCGCTCGGCGTTTATGCGGCCGTCGGAGTCGGATTGCGCGCGGGCCCCGGTGCGGTCTTCCTCGAGGGCGGGTTCCGTGGGGCGACCCTCCTCGGGAAGGACACGTCTTCGGTTTCCTCAAGCGCACTTGGGCTCGCACTCGGGTACCGACTTCGTCCGTGAGACGCCCGCACTTCGCGCAAACAAGCTTCCACCCGAGCGCGCCGCGGGGCAGAGTTACCGCGTGGTCCACCGAAGTGTCGCGGCGTTGATTCTGGTCGTATCGTGCGCCAGTTTCGAACTTCGTTCGGCGCCCGCGCCCCTTGCAAAGGAGTCTCCGTCCTCGCGAGAAGCGAGCGTCGACGAGCATGCCTCGGTGACGCGCGCTTCCGTCGTACCCCTCGAACTCGATGCAGGGACAGCCGAATCGGGAACCACCGACGCGCCTCCGCTCGCGGCAAAAAGCGAACTCCCCGAAGGTATGCAGCTCGTGCCCGGGGGTACGTTCACGATGGGCACTGAGGCAGGCGGTGAAGGCGATGAGCGACCGGCCCACCCGGTGACCGTAGCGACGTTCTGGCTCGATACGACGGAGGTGACCCAAGCGGCGTACGACGCGTGCGTCACGGAGGCCGTATGTGTCCCCCCCGACGCCGCGATTCTCGCGACGTTCGCGGGCCTTTTCAAAGGACCGAACAAGCCCGTGATTGGCGTATCTTGGTTCGCGGCGCGCGACTACTGCGGATGGGGGCAAAAACGATTGCCTTCAGAGGCCGAATACGAGCGCGCCGTACGCGGCGATGACGGTCGCCGCTTCCCATGGGGCAACGAACCGCCGACGCACGAGCGAACCGTATTCGAAGCGAACGCAACCGATGACGTCGGGGCCCATCCGTCCGGGCGCGGTCCCTATGGCCACGACGATCTGGCCGGAAATGTGTGGGAGTGGATAGCCGACGACTACGATCCGTTCGCGTACACGCGGGCGGGAGCAGAAACGGGTCAGGCAGGCTCGTGCCAAGAGATCCTTCGGGCTCAGAACCAGCTTCGTTCGGAGGGAAAACAGGGATTCACCGGGTCGAATCCGATTCCCACGGAGTGCGAAAAATCGATTCGAGGTGGCGCCTACAATTACGCGTCTGCGGGGCTACGCAGCACCAATCGCATTCACCACCCACCCTCGTTTAAACTGCGCATGACAGGCGTACGCTGCGCGAAAGACGCACGCTAAGGTCGCCGAAGCCTAACGACCTTGCCGTCGTGCTCTTCAAGAACGGCCTTTTCAAAGACCTGAGTCCACACGCTAGGCCCCGCCGCGCGAAGGTCATACCGAGCTGCGGAGAGTGGGTTCCCGAGCGCAGGCTCACCGCCGGCCTCTGCGAACGCCCGCGCAAACGAGCCGCAAACTTCGACCCTCGACACCCGACTCGGAAGGCACGTGTCGTAGTGAGACGAGGGAGTTCCGCCCACGACGACAACCCCCTTCGACGCGAGCCAGCTGCCGCTATCGAATCGAGACGCGAGGTCGAACCTCGTATGCCAATTTGCAACGCTCACATCCTGCTTATTTTTATCGGCGAACGTATAGTAGGCGTTCACCCCCACCACGAGACGCGCGCCACTCTCACCGCGGTAGACTGGCCCGCCCGAATCACCCGGACAAAGACTCGCGGCAGCCGGGTCGAGCCGCTGCCCTGGAGAAAAGAAGTACCCATTGTCGACCAAGGCCGCTGACGTCTGGCCAGGACGATTGAAGTGACTGTCTTCGAGCGAAATCACGTTCGTCGCCTGCTGCTTCAGCACGCGCGCGTTGGGAACCGGCGCCGTTAGGCCTACCTCACAGCCGTACCCCATAATCACAATAGGATCACCTCTCTTTACTGGAGATATATCTACTTGCGCGACAGGAACGCTCGAAAGTCTATCCTCCGCATCCGCCGTGAGCTCGACGAGGGCCACGTCCGAAGCCACTGCGGCGTCGAGGACGCGTACGCCAAGCAGGTCGCCCTCGAAGTAGGAAGACTCAACATACGTATGTGCAATAGTCACCAACCAATCGAGACTAGACTTGTCATTAATGACTTTGTTTGCACCGGTAAGCATCATCGTGGCGCCGGGCCGAAACGAGGCAAGAACAGACTTCGATACAGAGTCCGACACGCAGTGCGCTGCCATAAGAATATGGCGCGGCCCAACACGCGACGCAGTGCAGTTGCCTTGAACCCGAAGCGTCGCGAGGAACTCGTGTTCCTCCGCGATTTTCCCTCCGATCAAGGCCGACTCATCGGAGTTATCCATCAGCTCACCTTGACTCGCGCATCCGGTCACGCCGGACAATGCGACCAAAAGAGCACACGACATCCGACACGTTATCATGGCTACTTCGCGCTCCACATACGAACAACGTACTCGGGAGTCACACCATCAGTCTGTGCTCGAACCGAAATTGAGACAGGTGCAGGCGTTGTAACTCGAACGTTACAGAAAGAGTTCATCCCGCTTTTAAGGTCGTCGCATCGAACGAATTCGCCGTCTCCAACTTTCAATCTCAGCTCCGCGCTTCCGCCGGACCTCGATAGACTTGGTCCCATAGACACGCGATACAATCCTGCCGGAACCGTACCTAACTCATGACTTCGAGTTTCGCCTTGACGGACGGTGCCAACTACGGAGGTCGCGTACGTCGGGTCGATTTTCGAGTTCGAGTCGAAGGCATTGTCTTCATCTCCCGTGACGACAGAAACCTGGCCGGCATCCATCTCTCTCAACATATCTTGGTATGACCGCCTCGCCTCGGGCTGCATGAGCCCAGAGATCATGGCGGCTGCGTTTCCCGACATGGAATAAAACATGGCAGGCATGGCGGTTGTAACGATGTCCAAGTACTTTGAACTCCATGGATCGTCCGAGTTCAGATGACGCCGCGCATCAAAAAACTTCTGATCTGCATAGGAAAATGTATTGCAGTTATCAAAAAATACGATCTGGTACTTACTTGGAACAAACGTACCCATACTCGACAGCGCGCGCACGTTTGCACCGAGACCTGCATGACCGTGATACATAAGAAGGTCTGCAAACGGTGACAGCTCCGAGTACCTCCTGATCTGCGCGGGCGTCATCTCGGCTGGAGAATCGATGAGAGCAGCCGTGATGAGAATCGTACGTCCGGGAGATAGCGTCGCCTGGAGAGCCGTCTCTGAGCCTGCGGCGCTCGAGTCACCTACCGTCGCGACCGCGGCGTTTGGGAGCAGCTTCCGCATGCGAAGAATAAAGTTATTATAACCTAAGACGCCGGGGTCCTGAGGGTCGCCGCCGTTTTTGACTTTACCAAAATAGCTAACGACGTTGAGAATACCATCCTCCCAGACGCGATCGTACTCGGGGTACTTGACTGACCTTTCGACTGCTCCGACAGAAACTTTGGCGTCGGTTTTCGCAACGTCTCTGGCATCCATCGCACAGGCGTTCGCGGAAGGGCGGTAGTAAAACCAAAAGTTGAAATCCGTCACTTTCTCGGGATGGCCGTCGTTACACAACTGACCATATTTGTTTTTAAATGTGCTTCGCGCCGATTCAGACATCGAGAGCGGCAACACAACCGATAACGTTTGAGGAATGGCGCTTCGCTTTCCCCATGCTACGGGCACCTTTGCATGATAGCGAATGCGCCTCACGTTGCCGGCGTCCTGACGCTCTTCGACCTCCGTGAGAGCTATCTGTTCGAGCCTTGGTCCGCTGCCATGTCCGTTCAGCTGCCCGACCAAAAACATTAGTTGATTCTTAATCACTCGCTCCGCTTTTTCATCTCCCGGCGCGACGACTTCGGCGTGGAAGTCGAGGCTGACGAGCGTACTTGCGTCGCTACTAAAGACAATGTCGTTGTCTTTCGTGCCGCCTTCGGTCACGGGCGTTGAGCACGCTACGCCGAGCGCGAGCAAGCTCATAAGTGAACACGCGAGTATCCGTTCATTCGCTCGTCGAGAGAAGCTCCGGTGTCCGTCTGCTACGCGGCCCGTTCCCGAGCGACGCTTCCGGTCGCTGCCGACAACGTCAGGAGTGTGCGGAGCGGCGATACGTAACCAAGGAGGCGACATAACCTTACCCACCGCAAGGCTCATGCCGAGCCAAACTACGCTCAGATTCGTGGCCCTAGGGGTGCCGTTTGCGACTCTCACCCCACGTTTTGGTGGCTTTCCGATCCAGGTCCACGAGGCCTCTGCCCCACTTATTACGGCAAGAGGCCCAAGGCAGTCGCGGCGGAGGCTACGAGGAAGCCGTCGCCCGAGCGTGCCTGGACGGTCCCAGCCGAAAGTCAACGTCGCTAGCGGGGTCCGTCGAGCAACGAAAAGAGACCTCCCATGTCGGCCTCGAGGGTCTCTGTGATGTGCTGAATCGTTTTGCTTCGAAGGCGCATTTTTGTCGCCACGTAGGCGTTACGAGGGAGTGCGCCGAGGCGCGCAGCCTCCGCTTTGGCTCGCTCGAGGACCTCCGTCGCGGGCACAACCGTATCCAGATATCCGACTCTCGCAGCTCCCTCAGGATCGTAGATCGTGCCTTGAAGCGTCGCGCGCCCGAGTTCGGTCGTTAGGATACGGTCGCGCGCAAGCTCCATCGCGAGCACGGGAACGGGCATGCCTATCGACACCTCGTTCAAGCCTATCCGGTAGGCGCCAGCCGTCCCGATGCGGACATCCGCCGTGAGAAGCAACAGCGAGCCGCCTGCAAGTGCGTGACCCGTACACGCGATCACCACCGGCAGCGTTGCGCCATAAAGCTTCGTGTAGAGGTCCGAGCCGAGGCGCAGGAGCGCTTTGGCATTCTCGGGCCCGCTCATCATCACTTTGAGGTCAAACCCTCCGCAAAAGCGGTCCGGGCGACCGGCGAGGACAACCGCGCTGGCCTCTTTTTCGGCGCGCGCGATCGCCGCGACGAGCGCGCCTATCATCGGCTCGGAAAGCGCATTCGCTTTTCCGTCATCCATCTGGAGAACGGCGGTTGTACCTTCGAGCGTGTAGGTGAGAGGTTCGGTGGTCACGCTTCCGAGTCTATCCTCGCACCCGCCAGTTGCCCACGAACGTCTTCCAAAGCTCGTCACACGTCGGATCGGTCACGATGAGCTCCGGCCTACCATTTCGGTTGACGACGATGGTGTTCTGGCGAAACACGCGCCCGAAAGCGCACGCCTCCTCCCGCCCCATGTCGTGGACGAGCCACGCCGGCTCGCGCCACGTGCCGTCAGGCTCCTCCTCGTACCCGACGCACTGCTCTACGCGGTAGCAGCCGAGAATGAGCATGTCGCGCAAGACGGAATGCCGCCCCTCGTTCACTTTTCGCGGCAGCAACATCGACCTGGGATTGAATGCCGTGAGGAGCGTAAAGGGACGCGTAAGAAGCTCCGGAAGCGACGACACATCTTGGACGATGTCACCATCCAGCGACACCCGGAGGGGGCTGCGAGTCTCGCTCGAGCTCGGAAGCTCGTAGACCGTTGAAAGGTATTGCCGAAGGAGATGTTGGTCCATGCGCGGCGCGTGTCTTACCTCAAATTCGCTCAACCGTCGAAGCGATAGCCGACGCCGCGCACCGTCTGGATATAGACAGGCTCTTGGGAGTCGACCTCGAGCTTCGCTCTGAGCTGTTGGATGAAATTGTCGACGGTTCGTGGCGTGCCGTGGTGCTTCGGTCCCCAAACGCGTCGAAAGATATCCTCGCGCGAGAGCACGCGACCGCGCTCGTTCAAGAGGCAGACGAGTACGTCGAACTCGCGCGCTGTCATGTCCACGGGCTCTCCCGCACGCTTCACGTTTCGCGCGGCGACGTCGACCGCGACGTCACCAAAAAGGATCGCGGGAATGCGCGCCGAGACGACCGCGCCGTGCGCAAGGCCGTGGCCTCGACGGAGGGCCGCACGCACGCGCGCGAGAAGCTCCGCGAGACTAAAAGGCTTGGCGACGTAGTCTTCCGCGCCGAGCTCGAGTCCTGCCACCTTGTCCATTTCAGCGGCCTTGGCCGACAAAATGATGATGGGCATCGTTCGCCCTTCCGATCGAAGTTCGTGCAAAACCTCGAGGCCATTCCGCTTCGGAAGCATCACGTCGAGAAGAATGAGATCCGGCGATGCGCCACGGGCGAGCACGAGGCCGGCTTCGCCGTCTTCGGCAAGGTCGACGAGGTATCCCTCATTTTCGAGGTTGATACGCAAGCCGATGGCGATGCTCGGGTCGTCTTCCACGACCAACACACGCTTCCCCGACAAGTCGGCTGTTTTTCGCTTCACTTCCGTCATCGGCTCTTGCCAAAACTCGTCTAGCCCGGAAGGTGCGACGCGCCCAGCGGTTCCGGCACGGGTCGCTACGGGGTCACAACGGACGTGCCCCGCCCGTTGCCTAGCGATGCGGAGCTGGCGGGAGAACCAGCGTAAACGTACTTCCTTCGCCGGGAGAACTCTCCACGATGACGCGAGCTTGATGGGCGCGCGCCACGTGCTTGACAATCGCGAGGCCGAGCCCCGCTCCCTCTCGCGTGCGAGAAAGGCGATCGTCGATTCGATAAAATTTGTCGAAAATGCGCCGAAATTCAGGCCGAGGAATGCCATGACCGTTGTCGGTCACCGCGATGCCGACGTCTCCCTTCGCCGTAAGCGACGCGCGGAGGCTCACCCGCGGAGGAACGCCTCCGTACTTGTGCGCGTTCGAGACCAGGTTGACGATGGCGTCGACGATGGCCGCACGGTCGACGATGACTCTCGGTAAAGCGGTGGCGACGTCAAACGTGAGGTCGAGATCCTTCCCAAGATGCGCTTGCGGCATGTACGCGGCGATAGCGTCGTCCACGATGTCTTGAACATACTCGAGGCGAAGTTCGTAGATCTTCCGGCCCGCCGCCATGCGACCCCAATCGAGTAAACGCTCGATAAGCCGAGAGAGCCGCGCCGACTCGGAAATAAGGAGAGAGGTGCACTTTTCTCGTATCGCGGCGTCCTCTCCCGAACGCTCGATGGTCTCCGCGAAGAGCCGAATCGCGGTGAGCGGAGTTCGCAAGTCGTGGCTAACTTTTGACACAAAGTCGGCTTGGAGCTCCGAGAGATTTGCCTCGCGACGGACGAACACGAGCACGAGCACGACACCTGTAACCACGACCGAGACGAAGCTCACGGAGAGAATACCGAACAGCAGATTGATGCGAGCTTCGAGGAACATTTGAATGATCCCAATAGCCAACAACAAAACTGTCGGAACAATAATAAGATACACAAGGAGCTGTACGATCCGGCGGTACCCCATGCGCTGGAGATTTTTCGCCGCCACTTGACGAATCGTCTCGCCCGTCGGCGCAGGTCGCTCACTCATGCGCGTGTCGCGTCGACAGGGGCTTTACACATCGGCGGCTGGCTCCGGAGACAAGGTCTGCTAGGCTCGGACAACTCATGCGACAAGCCGTTCTATCGCTCTTTCTCGCTGTTGTGTGCTCCTGTAGCTCGAACGGTGCGAGTCAGGCGCCTGAGGCTCCCGGCGACCGGCGCGACGGCGATCCGGCCGGGGGAGGCGTAACGCCCGTCAATCCGTCGATGACGGGTCCGCGGACCGATGACGTCGACGGGCCTCCGCCTTCGACGCCGCGGGCTTCCGGACACCTACGCGTGATGGCTGCCAACATCTCGAGCGGTTCGCCCCCGGCGTACGGCGCCGCCGACGGCGTTCGCATCTTTCAAGGACTTCGCGCGGACGTCGTGCTGATTCAAGAGCTCAACGTTGGGCACGACACCAAGGCCGAGCTTGACGCGTTCGTCGCAACGACCTTCGGCGCATCGTTTAGTTACTACCGGGAGCAAGGCCAAGGGGTTCAGATCCCGAACGGCATTATCTCTCGTTATCCGATTACTGATTCGGGCAGCTGGTCCGATCCGCAGGTCGGCAATCGTGGTTTCGCGTATGCAAAACTGGCGATTCCCGGACCTCACCCACTCTGGGCGATTAGCCTTCATCTTTTGACGAGCGGCGGTACGGAACGAGCGGCGGAGGCTGACGCAGTCGTCGCAAAGATCAAGGCAACGGTTCCCGCCTCCGACTACGTTATCCTAGGCGGCGACTTCAATACGTCGAGTCGGACCGAGCCGTGCATCACGACGCTCTCGAACATCGTCGTTACCGCGGCTCCGTATCCCGTCGATCGAACGGGCAACGACAACACGAGCCTCGCGCGGAAAAAGCCCCACGATTGGCTTCTTGCCGGCCATGGCTTCGCAAGCCTTGCCGTGCCGACTGTCTTCGGGGAGCATTCCTTTCCCTCGGGCTTGGTGTTCGATAGCCGGGTTTACAGCCCCCTCGCCGAGGTCGCGCCCATTCAGGCACGCGACAGTGATTCCGTGAACACGCAACACATGCCCGTCGTGCGTGACTTCCAGCTCGCCCCTTGAGGAGCGGTCCTCCGTGCGTCGGCGCGTAGAGATTGCGCGAAGGGCTTGGCTACCCGATCGGACCTTTGATTGCAGCAAGCATGACGTCGACTGGCGGTAGCTCACCAAGCCAAAGCTCAAACGCGCGCGCGCCCTGCTGCGCCAACATGCCGAGTCCGTTATCGACCGCGAGGTGCCGTGACTTCGCTCGCTCG
Source organism: Polyangiaceae bacterium (assembly GCA_025353725.1). Classification (GTDB taxonomy): domain Bacteria; phylum Myxococcota_A; class Polyangia; order Polyangiales; family Polyangiaceae; genus Labilithrix. Next base: position 298,467 of record JANXOF010000023.1, read on the forward strand.
ATAAATGGCGTGACCGTGGGGGCATAAACAACGTCAAGCGCCACGGCGTCCGAGGGGACGCTCGCCCAATCGACAGCGTCCGCAACGCGCGCCCCCGAGGCCGCTCCCGTCATTCCGCAGCTGGTCGCCTGAACAATCGCCACGAGGCGCGCGTCTTCTTTTTCGGGTCGCTCGAGTCCCGAAACGTCCAGCGTAGGAGAAGCGCCCGCCGCCGCGAGGGTCCGACCCATGGCGAGGCGGTAGGCCTTCGCCGCCGCCGGTTCGCCGAGCGAGCGGCCGCGAATCACCAGGCGCCCCAAAGAGAGGGAGGAGGCAAGTGCGACGATCGCCGCACCGGCCGCGCCTCCCGTTCCGAGGATGAGACCCGTTCCGCCCACAAACCGGCTCGCGCTCCCCGCAAGCCGCGTCAATTCATCGGCTATCGCGGGCCTATCGGTGTTGTACGCAAGGACGCGGCCGTCGTTCGTCCGAACGAGCGTGTTCGCAGCGCCGATAGCTTTCGCGCTCGCATCCACATCGTCGACGAGCGCGAGGACACGCGCCTTGTGCGGCACCGTCACGTTGAGCCCAGCGAAGTCCCCCCTGCGAAGCGCCTCGACCCGCAGGGCGAGCTCGTCGGGCGATGTCTCAAGCGCCTCGTAGGTGTGAGGAAGACCGAGCGCGCGGAAGGCCGCGAGGTGCATGACAGGGCTTTTTGAGTGCGCGATCGGCAATCCTAGGACCGCGAAGCGGAGAGGCGTCACGGTTCGCCTTCGGAACCGCTAGGCGAAGTCACGGTCGCCTCAAACGACCCCTCGCCGACGCGAACGTGCACGGCTTCGCCGACGGAAACCTCACGTGCGTCACGGATCGCGTGATCGTTATCGACCCGCGAAACTATCGCGTAGCCGCGCGAAAGGACTTTCAGCGGACTCATCGCGTCGAGCCTTCCCGCGAGGGCAGAAAGGTCGCGCCGCTCGTGAACGAGCCGTGAGCGTCCGGCATCGACGAGTCGAAGGTGCGAAGCGGAGGCGCCCGTCAGAGCTTCGCGCAGACGCGCCCGAAGTTGCGACGCGAGGCGCGCTTGGAACGCGAGGGCAACGCCTTTGTCGCGCGCGATACGCTCACGAGGATGTGCCGCGCCGAGCCGCGCCGCGAGCCGCGTTGCCGTATCCCTTTGAGTCGAGATTCGGAGCGTGATTCGCCGCGACATTCGGGCGACAGAATCATCGACGCGCTGCTGCGCGCTTGCAATAAGCAACCGCGGATCGCGGAAGGCGGTGCCAAGCTTCGTGGTGCGCGCACGGTCCTCTTGGATGCGCGCGTGGACGGCCCGACGAAGGCGTATCGCGCGTTCCTCGAGAAGTCGCCTCCGCGCGTTCGCGTCAGGAACCAACAACTCGGCCGCCTGCGACGGCGTCGACGCGCGGGCGTCCGCGGCAAAGTCCACCAGCGTCACATCCGTCTCGTGACCGACCGCGCTCACGACAGGCACGCGGCACGCAGCGACATCACGCACGAGTTGCTCGTCGTGAAACGCGAGGAGATCGTCCTGGGAGCCGCCGCCGCGGCCCACGATGATGACATCCACCTCGGGGATCCGCTGCAACGCGGCGAGCGACCGACGCACGGCCTCCGCAGCGCCCACGCCTTGCACCTGGGCCGGAGCGAGCAAAATCCGTGCGCCACCCCGCCGAAACGCGACTTTGCAGATGTCGTGAATCACGGCCCCCGCGGCGCTCGTCACGACTCCGATGATGCGCGGCTCCTGAGGCAGCGGCCGCTTCCTATCCGAAGAAAAGAGGCCCTCGGCCTGGAGTTTTGCTTTTAGTTTCTCAAGCGCCTCGAGGAGCGCGCCCTTTCCCGTAGGCTCGATGCGATCGCCTACGAATTGCATCTTGCCGCGCGGCGCCCAGAACGTCGGTTTTCCGCGGAGGCGAACGCGAACACCGTCTTTGACGAGCAGCTTCGAGCGCGGAGTGACGTTCGCGCGGTAGACCACCACGTCGACCACGGCGTCATCGTCTTCGTCTTTCAACGAAAAATAGAGATGGCCACTCGGCGCGGGACGAGCGCCGCTGACTTCGCCTTCGACCCATATCGACGTCTCGAACGTGCGTTCCAGAGTGCGCGAGAGCACTCTCCCAAGCTGCGCGACAGAAAGGATCTCCGGCGTCACGGGCGTCACGGGCGTCACCGCGCGCGGGGTGTCGTGAACGACGGGCTTCGGCACAAACGCATCGAAGTCGAACGCAAGTGTTTTGCCGCTACCTGAGCTTCGGTCGACCATGACGCAGCCTAGCGCGGCAGGCACTGGCCGGCGCCATCGATCCGCGGTACCCCTGGCGACCTATGCAGCAGTCCCGCACCTTCAAAAAGGTTTTGGTCGCCAACCGCGGCGAGATCGCCGTCCGGGTCACACGCACGCTCCACGAGATGGGCATTGCCGCGGTGGCTGTTCACTCCGAGGTCGATCGAGGCGCGTTGCACGTGCGGATGGCCGACGAGGCTTACTTGATAGGACCCGCCCCCGCGGCCGAGAGCTACCTTCGCATCGACAAGATCCTCGACGCGGCGAAAAAAGCGGGGTGCGACGCCATTCACCCGGGCTACGGCTTCCTGAGCGAAAACGCAGACTTTGCGGAGGCTTGCGAGCGCGAAGGCATCACGTTCATTGGGCCGCCCGCGAGCGCGATGCGCGCGATGGGGTCAAAGACCGCCGCGCGAAAGAAAATGGCCGAGGCCGGCGTGCCCATCGTTCCAGGCGCGATGTGCTCGACCACGGACGAGGCTATCGCCGCGGCGAAACTCATCGGGTTTCCGGTCATGCTCAAAGCCTCTGCCGGCGGCGGCGGGAAGGGCATTCGGCTCGTTCACGAGGCGAGCGAAATGGCCTCGGCTTGGGAGCGTGCTCGCTCCGAGGCAAAAAAGTTTTTCGGCGATGACACGGTCTACCTCGAAAAAGCGCTCATCAAGCCACGCCATGTCGAAATTCAAGTCCTCGGCGATCGCGACGGCAACATGGTGCACGTCTTCGAGCGCGACTGCTCGATTCAGCGCCGCAACCAAAAGGTCGTCGAGGAGACGCCCTCGCCCGCAGCGTCACGAGAGCTCGTCGCGCGCATGGGCGCCATTTCGGTGCAGGGCGCGAAGGCCGTTGGGTATCACAGTGCCGGTACGTTCGAATTTCTGCTCACGCCCGACGGCGAATTTTACTTTCTGGAGATGAACACGCGTCTTCAAGTCGAGCATCCCGTCACGGAGCTTGTCGCAGGTCACGATCTCGTGCGCGAGATGGTGAGCATCGCTCAAGGCGAAAAGCTGCACTTTACACAGACGGATCTCGTCTCACGTGGAGCGGCTATCCAGTGTCGCATCTACGCGGAAGACCCTTCGAACGGCTTTCTCCCCTCGCCCGGGCGAATCGAGAGCCTTGTCACCCCCGCAGGCCCCGGCGTTCGCGACGACGGCGGCGCCTACCCTGGGTGCGAGATTTCAAGTTACTACGACCCGCTCATCTCGAAACTTTGCGTGTGGGCCTCGACCCGTGAACGAGCCATCGCGAGAATGCGGCGCGCGCTTTCGGAGTACATCGTCACCGGGATTCGGACGAACCTGGCCTTCCACGAGAAGCTTTTTCAGCATCCCGAATTCGTCGCGGGCGACTACGACACGGCGTTTATCGATCGAAACAAGGAGCAGCTACTTGGCTATCCGACCGTTCCGGAAGCCGACCGCGAGGCCGTCGCCGTCGCGGTCGCCGTCGCCGCCTCCCGCCTCGAACGCGCGACCGGCGCCGCGCGGGCGGAGACGGGAGAAAACGGCTCTCGCCTCTCTCCCTGGGTCGCGGGTCTTCGGGCCCGGCTTCACCGGTAGCGTCGCAACGTAGGCAACCTAGTCGTCACGCGCGTCGGTGGACGCGTCGGTGGGTACGGAGGCGTCTGTCAGCACTGGCGCCCCGCACTCTACCGAGCACGAGCGGCTCACGCATCCGCCGAGCGCGACGCCGAGACTTCGCGTCGATGCCGACGCCGTGAAAAAGCCGGCGCCGCACGCGATGAAGTCCTGCTTCTCGGCGAAACACTCGAGCGTTTGCTTGCCGATGTCTTGGCAGCCAAGGTCTGACTTACTGCGGCTGCAATCTGCGGCGCACTCGTCGATTTGGCCACCGCACTTGGTGCGCGCGCAACCGAAACACGCACCGGTCGACGTGGAGCTGTCAGGAATCGCGGCGTCGGGGATCTCTTTCAGCAAATCTCGTTTCGTATCGCACGCAGGAGGCACGTCGACGTCGGCGATAGCGACCCCCGGTCTGGCGTCGGCAGCGCCGTCGACGCCGCCATCCGTCGAGGTCGCCTCAGAGCTCCCGCCACACGCCCCGAGACCGAGACCGGTCCCGAGCAAACTCGCCGCTAGGACCGCGAAACAGAATCGAAAGTGGAAGTTCAAAATGGAGCTCCTGGTATTCAGAGAAAGAGAGACACGGCTTACCCACAAAGAAATTATCACGGGAACTCTGTCGAACGCCATCGCGGCGCCGCTCCTACCTTCGACGACTCACTTGCATCGTGGTAACTTTTGCCGGGGGCAGCAGCTCGAGCAAGATGCTACTTTGAGAAAGATGACCCCGCGCTCCGCGGGCGCGCGTTCGCTTGCGGGGTTACGAAGATGCCTCGTCCGTCACCTTCCGTTGCGCCGTCGCCGTCGCACCATGCGTGCGCCCCAGCCCCGCCGGAAGGCAATCGGCCTCGCCAAGCCGAGCGTTGGGATTTGCTGCGACCGGCGCTTGATGCGTCACCGTCCACCACCCCGCGCTTGAGTATGAGCGGCGCGCGAACAATCATGTTTGGCGCAGGCGCCCTCGCGCTCGGGGGAGCCGCCTTTGCCCCCGCTGTCGCACTGGCCTTCGACGCACGATGCGCCGTTGGCCTCGCGGGTGCGCTCGCCGTTAGCCTCGCCCTGATCCCCTCAGTTTTGCGCAACGATGTCTCGCTCACGTTGAGGCGAAGACGCCCCCGAAGCCCCATTGACACCTACATCTATGCCGATGACGTGGGGTTGACACGCGTGGCCCGAGCCACGTCCACGCGCCTCGTAACGTGGAGCGAGCCCTTCGGCATGACTCTTTTTGCCTCCTATGGGCGGGTCACTGCGCTTCTTGCGTTCACGACCCCCACACACACACGCTACGTCCCCGTACGCATCGACGCCCCCTCCGCGGCCGACGATGAAATCCTCGCACGGATAGCCGTGTTGGCCGACCTCGATCTCCTCGACGGCGTCGCGCACGAGGACGCGCTTTCCACTTCCGCCGTCGCGGCTCTCGTCCGCCATGTTGAGTCGCGCAACGCACGCGCGCCCGGACGCGTCTTTTTGAGCGATACTCGAGGCGCCTCAATCACGCTCGATCGCGCAACCCTTGCGGTCGGTCATCGAACCTTTGACCTCACCAGCGAACTCGCATGGCGACCGCTCATGTTCCACGAATCGACGGGCCAGGGCGCAGCCCTCTACCAAGCCACATGGATCAGACAAGCGACGAACGAGCTCGTCCTCGTGGCGCCGATGCCGGCGTCGATCGTCCCGCGTGCTGAAACGTGCCCCCGCGCCGCAAGCGGCCAGCTGGGGCGCACGTTGACCCGCGACTTGTTGCTCCTCGAAGCGCCCGCGGACGCCCCGCCATCGCGCGACCTACGCCTCGCCATCGACCGCCCGTTTATGATGGCCGTGCGCCAGAGGCTCGGCGCCGCGCCCCTGGCCCGGTTGGCCGTTGCCGACCCGCCCCACAAGCCCGAAGCCGACCGACACGAAACCCTGCCCTGAGCGGCCGCTCAACCCTGATTCGTGATACGCCGAGCGTCGATGGGACGCTTTTACGTCACGACGCCGATCTACTACGTCAACGACGTGCCGCACTTGGGCACCGCCTACACCACCGTTGTGGTGGACGCGCTAAGACGCTTTCACCAACTGGTCGGCGACGAAACGTTCATGCTCACGGGGACCGACGAGCACGGTCTGAAAATCGAGCGTGCGGCGAAGGCCGAGGGTTTGGAGCCGAAGGCGTTCACGGACGGTATCAGCGCACGCTTTCGCGAGGCGTGGCCAAAGCTCGATATCGAAGCCGACAAGTTTATCCGCACGACCGATTCCGACCACAAAGCCTTCGTTACCGAGCTTTGGAAGAAGGTCGAGGCAAACGGCGACCTCTACGAGGGCGAGTACGAGGGCTGGTATTGCGTCGGCTGCGAATCGCTCAAAACGGAGAAGGAGCTCGAGCAACCGGGAAACCTCTGTGCGACCCACAAGGCTCCTGCCGAGCTCGTCAAGGAGAGCTCGTACTTCTTCAAGCTCTCAAACTATCAAGAGAAACTGCTCGCTTTTTACGAGTCACACCCGAACTTCATCAAGCCAGAATCAAGGCGCAACGAAGTGCTTTCGTTCGTTCGCGGCGGACTGAGAGATCTCTCGGTCTCACGCACCACATTTTCGTGGGGTATCCCCGTGCCGGGGAATCCGAAGCACGTGATGTACGTGTGGTTCGACGCCCTTGCGAACTACCTGAGCGCGCTCGGCGGCGAGGAGAGCGACCTCAAAAAATTCTGGCCGACCAACGACAAGAGTGAAACCGAGCAAGTCGTCCACGTTGTCGGAAAAGATGTTCTACGGTTTCACGCCGTCTACTGGCCGGCGTTCCTTTTGAGTGCAGGATACAAGGAGAGCGAGCTGCCCGATGTGATCTACGCCCATGGCTTTTTGACCGTAGACGGTCAGAAAATGGGCAAGGCGCTCCGCAACTCCATCGACCCGCTGAAGCTCGCCGCGGAGCTTGGAGTCGACACGCTTCGCTACCAGATGCTGCGCGCCATCCCGTTCGGACAAGACGGCGACTTCAACCACGAAGCCCTGCTCGAGCGGTACAACGCCGACCTTGGTAAAAACGTGGGCAACTTGCTCTCTCGCGTTCTTGGCTTGTGCACGAAGATGACCGACGGCAAGCATCCGGCCGATCCACTCGATTCGGGCACGGAGGTCGAAGTCCCGCTCTTCAAGGACTATGGATATTGCACGACGGAGGCACTCAGCGGTTGGATGGCATTCGCACCGCACTACGCGCTCGAATGGACTATGAAGCTCGCCAACTCGGCGAACCTCTACGTCGACCGAGCCGCTCCGTGGACCGCGGCCAAAAACGGCGAGTCGGCGCGCGTAAAAACCATTCTGTCGCGCCTTCTCCGCGTTCTAGAAGCGCTCAGCGTCATGCTTTGGCCCGCGATACCGGCGAAGGCGAACGAGATGCGAGCGCAGTTGGGATTGCCACCGATGGAGGTGAGTGTTGGCAAATCTCACTGGCCCACGTCGATGCCAGACCGGCACCCAGGCCTCGCGCTCGCGCCTTCAGGGCCGCTCTTTCCGACGTACGACGAACCCGCACGCAAGGCGATGCTGGCGAAGCTCGTTCCGCCGGCCGCCGCCGCCGCCGCCGCCGAGGCTGTCTCGCCGCCGGTTGCAGGATCAAACGCCAGCGCCGCCCCGGCGGACGCCGCGGGGACGATCTCGTACGACGACTTTGCGAAGGTCGACCTGCGCGTCGGGCTCGTAAAAACAGCTGAAAAAGTACCGAAGAAGGACAAACTACTTCTTCTCACGGTCGACGTAGGCGAGGCTGAGCCGCGGACGATCATCGCGGGGTTGGCGCTGAGTTTTGCCCCCGAGGCGCTCGTCGGGCGCCGCGTGGTCGTGGTGACGAACCTCGCGCCGCGCGAATTTGGTTCGGCGGAAATCGGCGGAAAGAAAGTGAAGCTCGTCTCGCATGGCATGCTCCTCGCGAGCGGCCCGTCCGAGGACCTGCGCCTCGCCACCATCGATGCCGACTGCGCCCCGGGATCGCGACTGAAGTGAACGGCGCGACGCTCGAGGCCTGCCAGCGCAACGCGTTCGCCCCAACGCCCGTTGGCGTCGCCGTGCACATCGTCTGCGAAGCGGCGCGCGCACTCGGCAACGCACACGTCACCGAACTCGAACCGCCCGCCGCCGATGCGTTTGTCCACGGCGACCTTTGTCCCCGAGGGATCTTCCTCCATGACGACGGTACGGTCGAAATCGCACCGCCCGCGGAGGGCGCGCACGCCGAAGCGCGTAGCTCGAGGCCGGACTACCTCGCGCCTGAGCAGGTCGAAGCCGGGGCTGTCGACGCCCGTGCAGACGTGTTCACCCTCGGCGTCATTCTTTGGGAGCTGTTGACGGCCTCACGGCTTTTCGCGCGCGAAACGGCCGCGGCCACGCGTATCGCCATTGCACACGATCCCATTTTTGATGTTCGCGACGTCACGCCCGAGGTGCCTGAAGCTATCAGCGAGGTGGTCGCCGTCGCACTCGCGAGGGAGCCTAACGATCGCTTTACTTCGGTTCATGCACTCTACAACGCGCTCCTTGGTGCACGCGCTTTGAGCCACATCCCGAAGACGACAAACGAGGACGTGGCGCGGTGGGCGACCGAGTGCGCACGTCGTCCGCCTCGAGCGTCTTCCCTGCCTACAGAGGTCCCTGACTTGGATATTCCGGGCGCGTCACGTGCCCATCGGTCGCTACCAAAGATGGCCGCGGTCCATCCGCTTTTGATTCCCGACCTACGCGCCTCCAGCGTCGAACCGATGCCATCGTCCGCGCGCGATCTTCCCGACCCCGAATCGTTCCCGAGGCCCTCGCCATTGGGCGGAGCTTCCGTCGCTCACGGAGGTGGGCGTGAAATCGCGTTCGAGGATGACGATGACGATTTCGACATGCCGATCGAACGTAATTTCGTCATGCCCGTGATGTCCGCGATGTCCGAGGTCGCCACGGCGCCTCGACCGTCGTCGGGCACGGCCGCACGCCAAGGGCTCGACCTGGCACAGCCCTCACGCATGGTGCGCGAGGGGCGCGAGCGACCGCGTTACGAGGCACGCGAACCGAGCGTGGCCGTTTCGGTCCTTGCCGCCGGCGGCTTACTCGTTCTTGCGAGCGGTACCGCATTCGTGATGCTCCACCAGCTGCATCGCACGGGCGGCCGAAACGTCACCGCCGCTCTTCCTAGCGCGTTCGACGGGAGCTCGGCGACATCGAGCGGCGCCGTGGCACTCGTGTCGCTGGCCATCGCGCTCGCGGTCGGTTTCGTAGGGCTCAAGCTCAAGCCGCACGCGTGGGCTATCACCGCGTCAGGCGGCGCACTGCTGCTCCTCGCACTCGCGATGGTCACAGTGACGCTCGCTTCGACCGGCGAAAGCCCAACGCCACCGGACGGCGTACTGCTGGTTCCCTACCTGGTCCCCGCATCGCTGCTGCTCTTCGCGGCAGGCCTTTATGAGCGCTCGATTCGCGTCTTTGCCCGCCGCGAAGGCGCTCGGCGTGGAGCCGCATTGCCGCTTGCCGCGCTCGCTGGCGCGCTGGCGTTCGCCGCCGTCGAAACGAGCCGCTTTGCCCACTAGGCGCACCTCATGCGCGAGGGTTAGATTCCCTCCAACTGTCGACGCCCAGGGCGGGCTCCCAGCCACCCCAGGAGGTTCGTAAAGATCAACTCGCCCACGTCCGCGTCAAAACGTCACTTGAAGGCGCTATTGGCGAGGCATCCGCAGATTGGCTTTGGACGATGTCGCCCCAATCCGCGACCCCGCTTGGACACGGGCTACGTCAATCGGTCGATGACGAGCGGCTCGACGAGGGATGGGGCTTCGGTGTAGGTGAATGCGCGCGAGAGGCGCTCTAAAAGTGGATCTGCCGCGGATCGCGTACGAACGAACACGCGGGCAAGGACCTGACCGACCTGGACGGAGTCGCCTGGCTTCACGTCGATAGCGAGGCCCACCGCAGGGTCGACGCGTTGGTCGGCGCGGGTTCGCCCGGCTCCCATCGCGACGCCGGTAAGGCCCACCGCGAGCGCATCAACGCTTTCAATAAACCCCGAACGCGAAGCGCGCAGTTCGACCGTCTCCTTCGCGATTTCGAGCTTCGACGGATCGGCTACAACGCTCGCGTCACCGCCTTGCGCCTCGACCATTCTCTCCATCACACGCACGCCCGAACCGTTTGCGATAGCCTCTTTTAGCCTGCCCGTCGCCTCCGCGAGGTTTTTGGCTCGACCCCCTAAAACGAGCATTTCGGCGCCCAAGACGAAGGTGCACTGAACGACGTCGGACGGACCGCCGCCATGCAACACTTCGAGCGCTTCACGCGTTTCGTTCGCGTTGCCGATGGCGCATCCCAGCGGTGCGTCCATCCGCGTCAGAACGGCCACGACCTTCTTTCCTGCACGCGTGCCCACGCGCACGAGGGCGGTCGCAAGTTCACGCGCGCGAGGCTCGTCTTTCATGAACGCGCCTTTGCCAACTTTCACGTCGAGCACCAGGCCGTCAATTCCCTCCGCGAGCTTCTTCGACAAGATCGACGCGACGATCAGCGGAATCGATTCGACCGTCGCGGTCACGTCGCGCAGTGCGTAGATACGCTTGTCCGCCGGCGCGATGTCCTTCGTCTGGCCGATCATGCATGTCCCTACGTCACGCACGATGCGCGCGAAATCTTGCGTCGACAGGTCCGTGCGGAAGCCCGGTATGGCTTCGAGCTTATCCAACGTTCCCCCCGTGTGACCAAGGCCGCGACCGCTGACCATCGGCACCGGAACGCCACACGCCGCGACAAGCGGCGCGAGACAAATCGAAACCTTGTCACCCACGCCGCCCGTCGAGTGCTTGTCGACCTTTACGCCGAGAACACCGTCGAGGTTAAGGACGCTTCCGGAGTGAAGCATCGCGTCCGTGAGCGCGGCCGTCTCTACGTCGTCAAGTCCGCGGAAGAAGACCGCCATCAGGAAAGCCGTCATCTGATAGTCCGCCAATGTGCCCTCCGTGAACGAGGTGATGAGACGACGAATCTCAGCCTCGGCAAGGCTACTTCCGTCACGTTTTGCCGCAATCATCTCAACAAGCGTTCGGTCCATCGCCGGGCAGCCTAGCCAATCTTTTGTGTAAGCTCACGATCATGGTGGCGCGCGCTTCATTCTTTTCCGCATTCGTTCCCAGCCACCGTTTGGTGCTCACGCTATGGCTCGCTCTTTCCGGTTGCGCCAAGAGTGAGGCCTCAGGCTCAACGGCAAACACGACGACGGCAAACACGACGACGGCGACGCCCAGCGCGGCGGCAAGTACCAACAAAACCGCACCGGCCGAGAGCGCGACTCAGGCCAACACAGGCACGCCCGAATGCGGAGCGAAGCCCCTCCCCGACTGCCCGCTCCAGGCGTGGATGAAGGCGAACACGAGCGCTCAGCTGATTTCAAACGACTTTGCGGCGCTCGCAAGCGCGCTCGACAAGACCACAAGCTTTGCCCCCGCAGGATACACGAATTGGGCATCGATCTCAAAAGATGGCGCGGCGGCTGCGCGAACGAACGATATGGGCGCGACAAAAGCGTCTTGCCGCTCGTGCCACGAGCAATATAAAGACAAATACAAGAAAGAGCTGCGCGCGCGGAAGCTGTAAGACCATGAGCAGCAAAGCCACTCGGCGCCTTCCGAAGACACACGCCGCGCGGGTCTTAGGGCGCCCGGAAGGAACCTTTACGCAGCACCGCCGCGTCGACCGACTCCGAGAGTTACTCGAGAGTGAGCCGCGTGGTCTCACACTCGACGAGCTCGCACGGAGGCTTCGCGTAACCCCGCGCTCCGTGAGGAGATACCTTCTCGAGCTCGACGGCACGACCGAACCTGGTAAATTCCTGCTTCTCGAGTCGGTTCCGATCACGCCGGGCGGAGCTCACCGCTGGCGCATTCGGCCGAGTGAGCGCGGGCGCGCTGTCTCCCTGAGACGTGCGCAAGCCTACGCGATTCTCGCCACTCGCCGGGCACTCGATATCTTTAAAGGCTCGGCACTTTTCGATGAAGTCGATATCGCACTAGGCCACATCGAAAAGGTCGCGCAAACCCCTTTCCGCACCCAGGGCCGAGCGACGATCTCGGGTGATCAGGGCCTCGAGGGTCGATTCTTCTGCGTTCCCCCCGCATCACGAAGTTACGCGCGGCGCGGCGAGGACCTCGACGAGTTGTTCCGCGCGGTCGCGGATCTACGTGTCCTCCGTTTTCGACCACGAATCGAAGCCGGTGGCATGCAGCCCGCACGCATCACGTTCCACCCCTACGCGATGATCGTAAGCGCGGGATCGATCGTAGTCGTCGGTGTGACCCAAGACGCGGAGGTCGTCGATGACGCTGAAGTGGTGCCTATCGACGCGATGACAGAACTCCGCGCAAGCGAGACAGAGCACTTTGAGCTTCCCCCATCGTTCGATGTCGCTCACTACGTGCACGGCGAGTTCGGAATCGCGAAGCCTTCGCAGCGTCGCGCGCTCATCGAATTCGACGCACGCATCGCCGACGAGATTCGTGCCAAAAAGCTTCATTCGGACCAGCGCGTGGCCATGAGCGCCGACGGTCGGCTTCGCCTCTCGCTGCCTCTCGTCAACGTCGAGACGCTTATCCCGTGGGTGCTCTCGTTCGGAGACGCCGCGACGGTGATCGAGCCGCCCGAAGTCGCAAGTCGGATGGCGGACATTTTGAAACGAGCCGCGGCACGCTACGCCTAATTCACGTTCGTGGAGCACGAGCGCAAGAGCCACGTTCGCGGGACGGCGCGTAAGGTTCGCCAAGTACAAACCGCAAGCAAGCGCGCGGCCGTTCCCGTACGCTCACCATCATGTTGAACCCGGCCCCCTCTCGCCCCTATGACATCGTTCTTTTCGGTGCGACTGGCTTTACCGGAAAGCTCGTCGCCGAATACCTTGCCGTGAATGCCCCCGGCGACATGCGGTGGGCCATCGCCGGGCGGAGCCAGAAGAAGCTCGAGGCCGTTCGCACGGAGCTCGCCACATTGAGGGGCGTGAATCCACGCACGTCGGCTCTTCCGATACTGCTCGCCGACGGCCGTGACCAAGCATCCCTGGATGAACTCGTGCCCCAAGCGCGCGTCATAGCCACAACTGTCGGACCGTTTGGCCACTACGGCCGAAAGCTTGCCGCCACCTGTGCGGGCCTTGGTACGCACTACTGCGATATCACCGGCGAGGTCCCTTTCGTACGCGACTCGATCGATCAAAACCACGCGAAAGCGATCGCGACGCGCGCTCGCATCGTTCACTGTTGTGGCTTCGACTCGATCCCTTCCGATCTCGGCGTTCACCTCTTGTGGGATCACGCGAAGCGCAGCGGCGGATCGCTGTCTTGGGCGAAGGGATTCGCCGGCGAAATGAGCGGTACCGCGAGCGGTGGCACCGCGGCCACGATGCTTGCGCTCGTGAGCGACGCGGCCGCGGACCCCAGCGTGCGCCGACTTCTCGGCAACCCTCACGCGCTTGATCCGAAGCTCCCCCGACCACTCACGCGTGACCCCTTCGAGGCTGACCCTCGCGGCGTTGCGTTCGACCGCGACATCGCGCGGTGGACAGCCCCCTTTGTCATGTCGGGTATCAACACACGTATTGTCAGACGCTCAAACGCCTTACTCCACTACGGCGAACCCTTTCGTTACCGCGAAGTGATGAGTTTTCCAAAAGGACCGAGGGGCTTAGCAGCGGCGGCGGTCGTGAGCGCGGGCGTCGCCGGCTTCGTTCTCGGCGCGACGATCGCTCCGACGCGGGCGCTTCTCGCTCGGTTCGTCCTCCCCAAAGCCGGTGAGGGGCCCTCGCGTGAGGCTCGCGAACGAGGCCATTTCACGTTTCGTTTCGTCGCCGAAGGGACCGGCGAGGGAGGCAAATCGCTACGAATGACCGCGACCGTCAAGGGAACCCGCGACCCCGGCTACGGTGAAACCGCGAAAATGCTCGGCGAGTCTGCGCTCTGCCTCGCGCAAGACGCGTCCAAACTCGGCGACAAGTTCGGCGTGCTCACCCCTGCGACGGCGATGGGGAGAACCCTTGTGGATCGCCTCCGCGCGGCAGGAATGACCTTCGACGTCGCCTAGCGAGTGGCCGGAGCCACGGCGCCGCTGCGGGCGCAAATTCAGCGCGTTTGACGGGGTTGCGGCGTACGAAATCTCGTGGAAGATAGAGAGTATGAGCGTGCTAACCAGGCTTCCGATGCTAGCCAACGTCGAGAACTCCGTCGGTAACTCGGATAACGCAGGTACCGCGAGTCAGGCGAGCGCGACGAACTCAACGAACTCAACGAACTCAACGAACTCAACGAAGCCGGCGGTGGAGCCCTCGACGCTGGCCTATCGAGACCTTGTCCGCGGGCCGTTCTGGCACCAAATTCCAGCCTACGCAAACGTCACGGAAGCTCAGTTTCTGGACCACAACTGGCAGGCGAAAAACAGCATTACGAATCCGGCAAAGTTGCTTGCCGCGGTCAAAGAGCTCGTCCCCGCGACCTTCCTCGAAGACGCCGAGCTCGGCTTCAAGCACTCGCCGATGTCGGTCCGCGTGAGTCCGTATCTTCTCAGCCTCATCGATTGGGCGAATCCGATGGAGGATCCCCTTCGCATTCAGTTTATCCCGATGGGCTCGCGGTTAACTCCAGATCACCCGAAGCTCGATCTCGATTCGCTGCATGAGCAGGCCGACGCCCCTGTTCCGGGGTTGACCCATCGATACCGTGACAAGGCGCTGTTTCTCGCCCTTGATACGTGTCCCGTCTACTGCCGGTTCTGCACGCGCAGTTACGCGGTCGGAGTCGACACCGAGGACGTGGAGAAGGTCAGCTTAAAAGTCTCGTCCGAGCGCTGGTCTCGCGCGTTCGACTACATCGCGTCACGACCTGAGCTCGAAGATATCGTCATTTCAGGGGGCGATGCGTACCAACTCCGCGCGGCGCAGATCGAGGAAATTGGCGACGCGCTACTTGCCATTCCGAACGTTCGCCGCATGCGCTTCGCGACCAAAGGTCCAGCGGTCATGCCACAGAAAATCCTTACCGACGAAGCGTGGACCGACGCTCTGACACGCGTAGTCGAAAAGGGACGCAAACTACACAAGGAGGTCGTGCTCCACACCCACTTCAATCATCCGAACGAGATCACTGGCATCACGGAAGCCGCGATGAACAAGCTGATGGAGCGCGGCATTGTCGTTCGCAATCAGTGCGTACTCCAACGTGGAGTAAACGATTCCCCCGAGACCATGACCATGCTCGTAAAGCGCATGGGGCACCTCAACGTCCACGCATACTACGTCTATGTTCACGACTTAGTGAAAGGCGTGGAGGACCTACGCACCTCGGTCGACACGGCCATCTTCATCGAGAAACACGTGCGCGGTTCGACGGCTGGGTTCAATACACCGATGTTTGTCGTCGACGCTCCCGGGGGCGGGGGCAAGCGAGACGTACACTCGTACGAGTACTACGACCGTGAGACCGGGATATGCGTTTACCAGGCGCCGAGCGTGAAGCCTGGACAGTTTTTTCTTTACTTCGATCCGCTGCACCAGCTTTCAACCGCCGTTCAACGACGCTGGGCAGACCCGGGCGAGCGAGAGTCCATGACCCGTTCAGCCATCGCGAAGGCCGAGCAGCATGCACGCTGACAGCGTCGCGCTTGCCTCGCGCACTCTGTAAGGTACGATTTCTACATGCGGGTCGTCTTCGCTGACTGGACCCACACCGTGCGTTCAAAGGTAGCGTCGCGCCTGCTTCTTCTCGCGTTCGCAGGGCTGTCGCTTGTCGTAAGCCATGGATGCAAAGACTTCGACCCGCCCGCAGCTCTTCCGTTCCAGATTGTGATTCGCGTCGAGAGCGACCCTGGGCACGCCGTCGGCGGCGCGAGCGTCATGCGTAGCAACACGACACTTGGTACGACGGGTGTCGATGGCCGCGCCACGCTCCTTCTGAAGGGTGCCGATGGAGAAACGACGGACGTAAGTATTCGGTGTCCGGACGCCTATACGTCTCCTCTCAAGCCAACAACGCTTCGGCTCACTCACTTTGCCGACAAGACGAAATTCCCCGAATACGGGGTATCGTGTCCTCCGATGTTCCGACACGTCGTCGTCGCGGTGCAAGCCGACAACGGACCCAACCTACCGGTCGTTTACTTAAATAAAGTCGTCACCCGTACGGACCTGTCAGGCGCGGCGCATTTTTCGCTCGAGATCGCCGCGAACACTCAATTTCAGGTCACGCTCGATACGGGTGCGCACAGTCGCTTGAAGCCCGTGAATCCGTCGAAGCCTTTCACGGTGCCGGCTCACGACGACATCCTTGTCTTCGATCAGAAGTTCGAGTTGGACAAGCCCGAGCGGATTCGAGCTGTCGCGGTTCCGAGACCGACGATCCCAAGGGCGCTCAACTAGCTCTCTCGCCCACGGAGGATCACGATACGCTCATGGACTTGGGTAAGCACGGATCCAGTAGGCTATCGCACACATGCCCGTTTGTCGGCGCGAGAGCGCGCAGACGCCCCGACATCGCGGTGGCACTGTTCATGGAAGGAAGTTGAGGAGCATGCGAATGTCCAAGTCTGAACGCGTCCGTGTGAAGGCCCGTGGTGCAACCATGGTCGAGTACGCCCTCCTCATTATTGCCGTCATGTTCCTCGCGGCCATCGGGTACCGAAATTTAGGCAAGTCGGTAAAAAAGAACGCCGTCGACTCGCAGAGCGAGATCGACAAACGCTAATTCAAATGGGTGAGCCACTTCCCTACGAACATGGCATCTTGATGCTCGCAATCGGAGTGGCGGCGTTTTCTGCCTACACCGATTGGCGACGCGCGGAGATACCGAATCGACTCACCTATACGGCTCTCCTCATCGGCCCGCCGCTGCACGTCGCGCACGCCGTTGCGGCGCACGAATCGCTCGAGACGTGCATGCTTCAGGGAGGCGGTTCTCTCTTGGGTGCGTTCGTGTGCGCGCTCGTTCCCGCACTTATGTACCGCCAAGGTGCGATAGGCGGTGGTGACGTAAAGTTGCTTGCCGGCCAAGGCGCGCTCCTCCAGGCGATGATGGGTATCGAGGCCGAGATGTACGGCTTTTTCGCGGCGGCGTTACTCGCTCCCGCGATCCTTGCCTACCGCGGGACGCTTTTCGTGACCCTCAAAAATGCGCTCGGGTTGATGACGAACGTATTTCTGCCGAAACCCAAGCGACGCGTCTTTGATTCGTCGGCGCACTCGTGGATGCCGCTGGGCCCGCCGCTGCTGTTTGGGGTCGCCCTCACGGCGTACCTGCATTGGTAAAGCACTTGCACTCGGTGAATCGGCGGAGCCTGTACATGCCTACGTGGATACGTTCGCGTCGCCGCTTGCGGGGCGCGGTGATGGTCGAATATGCGCTTCTCCTGGTCGCGGTAGGCATCCCCGCGATAGCGGGTCTCTCTACGGGTGGCCTTGGAATGTACAAGCAATACGTTCGCGCGCGTAACGCCATGCTTTCACCGATTCCGTAAACGATGCAAACCGTACGATCGAGCGCGCGCTGTAGGCCGCTTTCGGCCCCCTCGAGCCGAGGAGGTCGAGGCGCAGTCTTGGTCGAATTTGCCGTCGCATTCATGCCGCTCATGATCACGTTTTCGGCATTTGTCCAACTGCAGCAACTGGCTACGGCGCGACTCGTCTTGAAGCACAGTGCCGTCGTTGGCGCGCGCGCGGCGGCGGTCATCTCGAACAAGGCCAGAAATACGCCTGATCAAAACCCAGGTGACAACGCAGACGAAGTGAGAGCCGGTGTACTCGCGGGGCTTGGTCCATGGAAAAACACGATGCGTAAGGTCGACGTGAAAGTCGACGATGAATCGACCTGCGACGACCCGTTCGGGATGGTCAGTGTAACGGTAACGGTCGACTACAAGTGCTCGGTCCCCTTCGCCAACCTCTTCTTGTGCGGCGCAAAGAAGACGCACGCCTTCAAGGCCATGACCGCTCGGTTCCCACACCAAGGAGCCCGCTTCGCAGAGGGAGGAGGAGCCGCGTGCGGCACGCACTAGACGCTACCGAACCTGCAGCGAACCTGCACCAAGACGAGCGAGGCGCCATCATGCTGATGGGGCTTTGTATGTCGTGCTTCTTGATTGGTGGACTTTGGTTTCTCATCGGAATCGGCGACGCCATCGTGTTCCGCGACGCCATGCAGGAGGCGACCGATCACGCAGCCTTCACGACCGCCGTATTGCATGCCAAAGGAATGAACTTTATTTCCGCATGCAATCTCATCTTATTCGCGCTCATTGCCATTCACATTGTCATGGGCCTCATTCATGACATTCTTTTATCGCTATGTATCGCCGGAGCAGTGTCGTCGGGCGGGACAGCGTGCCTACCGTGGACTCAGTGGCGCCCGATTTACACGGCTTACGGGAGCGGCTTCAAACAAGTCGCGACCGCCGTTCACCAGCTCGAGCAGACGGCCGCTGGAGGGTACCCCTTTCTGGCACTTGCAAAGGCAAACTCGATAGGTAAGGATTACGGCGAATTCGGCCCAAAAAGGCACGACGTTAGGATTGTTGCGCTCGGCACGTCGATGGTCGAGGGCAATGCTCTTGTGGGTCCAGTGGACCGCATTTTTCGGACGAAGAACGCACGTCCAAAGTCTGAGGGCAGGCGCGGCTCGAAGAGCTTCCTGCCCGTAGAACCAAAGCACTTTGACGACGTGTGCAAGCGGGTTGCAACGAAGTCCGTGGATTTCTTGGTCGGTCTCACGGCCATGTCCGCACGAGGCGCTGCAGCTCCGATTTTCGATAGCTTCATCAGCGGCGGGATCGTCGCTCGATTTTGCAACGACCTAGGCTCAGCAGACAATGGCGCCGCGATGGAGGACGCGGGCAAAGCTGCCGCCGACGGCGCGGCACAGGCCGCACGGAGCCAACCGAACAGGGAAAACAAGGGTGATAGTGGCTTAGACCCCGGTTTCGATTCGTGGTGGGGCCAAGACGGCCCGCTGGTACCGTGGGGCGGCACCTCGAACGGCAGCCCATGGCAGCAGGTTTGGGCGCTGAACCTCGAGCCTGAGTTCAGCGACGCTCAGCAGCACCGTGTTCACATCGCGGTAGACCACAAGGATACCGAGTCGGACGCAAACGTTTGGGGCTACTTCGCCCAGGCGGAATTCTTCTTCGATTGCCAAAGAGCGTGGAGCGACCCCGACTGCAATGGCGGAGCAAATGCCGGATACTCGATGAAGTGGCGCGCCAAACTACGCCGTGTGCAACGCAGGGAGCTCGGCGCGTTGCTTGACGCTGCCTCGGGGGAACTCTTTGGGGGCCCTGCGGCCAAGAAAAGCTTGGACAAACTCCTCGAACAACCCGGCACTCCGAAGGGCGAAAAGGAGCGTGCTGGACTACAAACCGTGCTGGACAACTTATTTGGCATAACAAAAGGTGGGAAGGGTTCGCCTCCACTCGAAGACGAAGTTTACCACTGATGGCGGCGGCGCCTAAAAGACGGTCGGCCCGCAGAACGCCGACCTCCACGCGTGGAGCCGCGCTCGTCGAGGCGGCGATAGCCATTCCGGTGATGCTTATCTTCGTCGGCACGACAGTGTTTGCACACCGCTCTTACGAGGAAAAAATCGCACTGCAAATGAGCGCACGTGCGGAGGCTCTCTACCACGCCTCACACAATTGCACCCAGGAAGCACCGAGGTTGATGTCCAGACAGCTTGGCGCGAGCGCCGGCTCAAACGGAACACCGAAAGAGCGAAACGGGGCGGATACAACCGGAGGTGCCGGCGGCGCTCTCGACAAGGCGAGCCACAAGCTTGGAGAGTCGGAAAGACAAGGCGTGAGCCGCTTCTGGAATATGGTGAAAGTACATCGAAGCTCGCGCGTTACGGGCTCGGCGGTGCAGGAGCAGAAGCGAGTGGACTTCAGTCGGACGATCACCGCAAACGCAGAAGTGGGTTGCAACGAGAAGCGAAGCGAAGACGACGCCTCGTCCGCGTTCGATTTGATCTCCCGTTTTGCGCGAAATGGCGGCGGTTTTCTCGATTAATTCATCGTGTTCGGGGACGCGCGATGGAACCCGTCGGCTACGTTGAACGAGAGGAGACTCTGACATGCGATGGAGACGTCAACGCACTACGGCGGAAGCCTCGCACCTTCGCGGCCTTGCCCGAGCATCGGCTTACGTCGCGCTTCTCGGCCTCACCCTTGGCGCTCTCCAGGTTCGTTCCGCGCACGCCGAGGTGAAGAGTCAAGCCCTCGAAATCGGAAGACAAATGCTTCAACTCGCGCGCGCGTCGCAACACGACGTAAACAAGTTGTCGCTGAACGGTCAGCGCCTTTGGCTGGGAACCTCGCTTACCTCGAGCGACGTCGCCGAAGTGTTGGATCGCTACGCAGAAAGCTGCGCTACGAATGCGGCGCAAGGGCCTTCGAGTTGGCGCGATCTTGCGGTCGCTTCGCGTCTCGCGAGCCCAAGCAAGACGGGACTCAGCGCGGGCACGGGGACGCTACGCGCGGGCGACAGCGCAGAGGGCATCGTGGTGTGTTTCACCAAAAACGACCACTCACTCCCTGGCCTAAGGGAGGCGCTCACGACCTTCGCGCAAACTGGCGAACTCGGTGCGCTGGGCAACCTCCGCTACGTATACGCAAAACGGTCCGAGAGTGCGGAGACCGTCGTGCTGACGGCATGGACGGACGACGCGTTCAACCTCGCGGAGATCGTTCCCGCGGAGGGAACGGAAGCCCACGGGGCCGACTTTACTGAGTTCCCCCGCCCCCCGCACGCGCGGCTTCGGTTGTCGGCACGGGTTGAAGACTCGCCGTTTGGAATCAACGTGTATCGCAGCCATCAACGTCCTCAAGCCATCGTCGCGTTCTACGATGCCGCTATGGCCGAGCGAGGCTGGTTCGCTGTCGACCCCGAGCCCCACCTGCACGCCTCCAAGGGCGCCCCCGAATGCGCCCGCCTTTACGAACGCAACGGTGTGGTGCTCACCGTCGCATCGAGCGCACACGACGGCTCCACCCTGACGGGGCTCGGTCTGGCGGGCGTAACGCCAAAAGGCAGTCCTACCGCTGTCGAGAGGCCTCTCCGCGAGGACTGAAGTCCTCGAGTCCGCTTGGTACAGACGACGGTTAGCGGGCGAAGCTCAACGTTTCCGGGTCGAATGCGTAGTTTGAGCGCATGTCAGATGCGGGCATACAGAGTGCACCCGGCAGGCGAACTCGCGATTCTGCGAATCTGCGAAGGAGCACCGAAATGCGAACCACCGTTGTCCGAAACGCCTCGCTCTATCTCATCGCCTCGGCTGTCGCGGCGTGTGGGGGAAACGAAGCCTTGACGAGTGAAGACGACTTCACGAGTAACCAGGCCACGCTCTTCGACTTTACCTTCGACGGAGAACTCATCGCCAGCCCCGGCGACGACGCGCAGGACGCCGTCAACGAGCAGCTACTTTATACCATTGGACAACTAAACGGTGACCTTCGAGGCGTGGGTCGACTCGACAAAGTCAAAATCACGAATACGATCTCGACTCCCCTCGCAAACGGAAAAACGAAGGTCACCTATCATGCCGTGCTTCCGGTGGGTGTAGGAGCAACAAGCGAGGTTCCGCGGGCCTACTCATTCATTCTGCCACGCGATGTATCACGGTATGCAACGGGTACATTGACAAGAAAATACACTCGGCAGACGGACCAAGACCGCAACATTCGATGCGCCGCGTGGGAAGGGCACGAATTGAGCGGCGACAACTTCTGGTACTATTACCGACCCAATCAGCCCCAATGCACGTTCGAGGAATCAGATGTGATCAGAATCCCGGTCGCCGCGGCCAGGTCTACCGAAAACACGGCCGACAAGTATCCCGAGTACGATCGCATTTGGGAAGACAATACGCTGTCTGTCGTCGCCATCTACGGCCGGTACGACGATGGCTCGACGGGCCTATCCGACCCAAACATTGCCGCTTACGCGATATTTCACGACAAAATGGCGTACGCAGTCGGTATGGCTCCGCTCAACGCACCGCCGTCGGTCGATGCACCGAAGTGGGCGTTCTCGGTGCTCGACACCTCGAACCCTGCCGAATTGAAGCTCAAGGCTGCCGCCGTTCCGCCCGCGCCAGACGATCGCTTCCCCTACATTACCCGAGAAGGAACGATGAAGGATGGCCGTAAGGTTCGCGTCGACGCCATGCTCGTCGACGGCGCTTCACTTCGAGCCTCGCGCGGGCAAACGGGCTACAACTCTGTTTTCGACGCCTGGTACAACCAACGTTCAAAGGAGGCTGACCTTATCGTCTATACGGGTCACGCAGGTCTCGGCTCGAACGTGCGCGCTCTCACTAAAAAAGGAGAAATCGCAAAAGGCAAATACCAGATTCTTTTCATGGATGGGTGTGACACGTTCGCTTACGTCGATGGCTATCTCGGAAAGAAGAAAGCCGAGATTAACCCGGACGACCCGAACGGCACGAAGTACCTGGATATTATGACTACGCTAACCCCGACGGTGCCGTCTTGGACGCCTCAAGCGTTCGTCGCGCTCATTACCGGACTGACGCAGACGAAGCCGGCCACTTACCAGCAGATATTCCGCACGTTTGCGGACAAGGACCATGTCGTGGTCGTCACTGGTGAGGAGGACAACACCTTCGCGCCTCGACCGTAGTTCGAGCGCCCCGACGTCGCCGGCGACCTATCGCGGCTCCGAACACGCTCAGCGCTGTTAGAAGCGACAAGCCCGCAAACGATGGCTTGTCGCTGGCGTTGCAACCGCCGCTACCGTCGCTAACGGAAGCTTCGACGTCGTGAAATGTAGGACCGCTTCTCGTATGCGCAAACCCGTGCGCCGCTTCTTCGACTGCACGCACACCGGTCGCCCTGATACCTTTCGAATGGGATGAACCGTCGCGCGCTGCTCATCTCCTTCGTCTTCGGCGCTTTGGGCGTGCTTTTACTCGTGCTGTACCAGCGTCGCTTTGAGCTCGAGGCTTCAGGCGGTGAGAAGGTAAAGCTGCTCGTAGCGGTGAAGCGTATCGAACGCGGTAAGCCGATCGTCGAAGAGGCGGTGGCGGTACGCGAGGTCCCTCTCGCGTACGTCGATGATCGGTCAATTCGCGAGGTCGACAAGAACAAGGTCCTCGGATTGCGCCTGGGTACGACCGTCAAGGAGCAACAATTGCTGCTCTGGACCGATCTCGCGACCGGCGCGGATGACCGCAAAGATCTCAGTAGTCTTGTGCTCCCCGGGTATCGCGCGGTGTCGATCCGCGCTTCGCGAGACGAGTCGAGCGCGTCGCTGCTCCGTCCTGGGGATTATGTCGATGTCATTGGCGTCCTCGGCGCGGCAGGCGGTGAGGCGAAAAGCGCAGTCGTCTTGCTTCAGAGGGTCCTTGTCCTCGCGATAGGCGGCGAGACGTCCCCCGACGCCATCGAACAACGAGACAAGAGCGTCCAGACCGACAACCTCGTCACGCTGAGCCTCACGCTCTCCGAAGCGCAGGTCATCTCGCTTGCCGCCGAGCGAGGCAAGCTTGCTGTCGCGGTACGGCATCCTGACGACCAGCAAAAAGCTGGGGTCACGGACATCCACTTCGACTCGTTGCTCGACGCAAAAAAGCGCGGCGAGATTCGAGGGGTCCGCGCGGGTGCAAGTGCCCCTGTCAACCTGACGGCGGGCGGAAATCAATGAGGCGGCCTCGAGCGACGACAACACGTGGCACGCGCACGCGAAGCGTTTTCGCGCTCGCGTTTGGCGCCCTTACGCTGGGAACGATGGCGCTACGTTCTCGCGCTTCTTACGCACAGAAGGTCGCACCGCACGACGAAATTTCGCTCGCCGTAGGAGAAACGAAGACGATCCCTGCGGGCGGCGTCAAGGAGTACTCCGAAGGGGTGAAGGGCATCGTCGATGTCGTGCCAACGCCTGACGGGCGTACCTTCGTGATGACGGGAAAGAAGCCCGGGACGACTACGCTCTTGCTCATCAAAAGCGACAGCAGCCAAACCACAATTGACATTTCCGTCGCGAACAGAAATCCGCAACAAGTAGAGCGCGAAGTCCAGCAGCTCCTCGAGCCCTTTCCCGGCGTGAAAAGTCGACGTGTGGGCTCGCGGCTATTCCTCGAAGGAGCCGTACCGTCGGACGCTGATTACAAGCGTATCCAGCAAGTCGTCACGGTGTACGGCGGCCAGGTAGACTCCCTGGTCACAGTCGGCGTGGCGGAGCGAAAGCTGCTGATTCGGCTCGACTTTTTCTTCGTCCAGTACTCGAAAACCTCGGGATACAACGTCGGCGTCGGATGGCCGGCGAACATCGCAGGAACGACGCAACTTGGGCAACCCGCTGTCCAGAGCAGCTTGACGTACGACTTTATCTCGCGAACGACACAGACGGCTCAAGCCTCGATCGTCAATCAACCACTGCCTCGGCTTGATATCGCCTCACGCCATGGCTGGGCGAAGGTAATGAAACAATCGAGCGTGATTACGGCCAACGGCAACGAGGCCACGTTTCAAACGGGCGGAGAGTCGAATTTCCTGACTTCAGGCCTGACCGTCGGGCTCGTCAGCGTAAAATATGGCACAAACGTCACGGTTTTGCCTCGTTACGACTCGAATTCGCGCGACGTCGAGATCAAGCTCGCGGCCGACGTGGCGGACCTCACGTCTCCCACCGCGAGCGGCGGGCCGCCGGGGCGAACGACCACGAAACTGGAAACGCAAGTCACGCTTAAGTTAGGTCAAGCCCTCATCCTGTCTGGCATAAAAACATCCAATCAACAGCACGACGTAAGTGGCTTACCAGGCCTCAGCGACGTTCCTATCTTGGGCCTTCTTTTTGCGACGCATTCGCAGGAGAAGCAGGACACCGAAGGCGCCGTGTTCATCGTCCCAAGCGTGGTCGACACCGTGCCGAAGAGCGCTATCGAACTCATCAACAACGCCATGGGAACCTACCGCGACTATGCAGGAGAGAACGCCTCATTGAATACCTATCCGAAGACCCCGCCCTCCGCGAAGTAGCCGACGCCTTCGCAGCCTCGCTCATGGAACCCGCACCCACGATGCACCTACAAGTCGTCGTCCAATCTGAAGACGGGATGCAGCGGACGGAATTTTTCCCCGCCAACGGGCCCCTCACGATTGGGCGTCACCCGCAGTGCTCGCTCCGTCTCGAGAGCGATCTGGTTTCACGGCAGCACGTCGTGCTCCACGCAGGTACGGCCACGTTACGCGTCGAGGATGTCTCTACGAACGGCACTCTCGCAGGGGACCTACTCCTGAGGCGAGATGTTATCGATGTTCCCTATGGCACGCCCATCGTCGTCGGTGATTTCACGGTTTTCGTCTATCCGGTCGACTCTCAAAAGGTGTCCGAGCTCACGAATGCGCCGTTGCCCTCGCTCGCCATCCCAATGCCGGCAGCCACGTTGTCTGCCGTCGCCCAGCGGACCATGGTTGACACGCGGAGGCGAATGCCAAGCGACGCCGACTTCGGGACGAGGCCGTTCATCGCACACGTCGGTTCGCAGCCGAACGTGGGCGGCGTTCACTTGCCCGCAGCGCGCGGTGAAGACACCAAACCGAAGGTCGAGGTCGAGCTGCGGCGCGAAATCCACAAGCTACTCTTGGAACATCTCGACCTCGCGACCATCGACGCGACCAAGCTCGACGACCCCTCGATGCGACCCAAAGTGCTCAATGCCTTGCGCCGCATCGTTACGAGCCTCGACGCACGTATCCCGCGCGACGTTCAACCGGATACGTTGATTGGCGAGCTCGCCGACGAGGCGCTCGGGTTGGGGCCTCTCGAGCGCTTTCTCGCCGACCCGACGATTACCGAAATCATGGTCGTCGACCCGAATACCATCTACATCGAGCAGCACGGAAGGATCACGCTTTCGCACGCGCGGTTCACGGACGATGAGCGCGTGCGCGCCGTCATCGAGCGCATCGTAACGCCCCTTGGTCGGCGTATCGACGAATCGTCGCCGCTGGTTGACGCACGACTCAAAGACGGGTCGCGTGTGAACGCAGTCATTCGCCCCATCGCCCTCCGAGGCTCATGCATCACGATCCGCAAATTTGCCAAGATACCCCTCACGCTCGAGAAGCTCATCGCGTCGGAGACGATGACGGCAGGGATGGGCCGCTTCCTCACTCGGTGTGTCCACGCGAAGAAGAACATCGTCATCTCGGGCGGCACGGGCTCAGGAAAAACCACCCTGCTGAACGTGCTGTCTGGCGCCATTCCACCCGACGAACGGATCGTGACGATCGAAGACGCCGCCGAACTACAACTCAAGCAACCGCACGTCGTCTCGATGGAGACGCGTCCGGCAAACCTCGAAGGCCGCGGCGAGTATACGATTCGTGACCTTGTGAAGAACGCCCTTCGGATGAGGCCCGACCGCATTGTCGTCGGCGAGTGCCGCGGCGGCGAAGCGCTCGACATGCTTCAGGCCATGAATACGGGCCATGACGGGTCGCTCACGACCACCCACGCGAACTCTCCAATGGAGGCCATAAGTCGTCTTGAGACACTTGCCCTAATGGCTGGACTCGAACTACCGATGCGCGCCATTCGCGAGCAAATTGCATCCTCGGTCCATGTCATCGTCCAGCAGAGTCGCCTGTCTGACGGATCACGAAAAGTCACGGCCATCAGCGA
The DNA here is from genome assembly GCA_025353725.1 of Polyangiaceae bacterium. Taxonomy (GTDB): domain Bacteria; phylum Myxococcota_A; class Polyangia; order Polyangiales; family Polyangiaceae; genus Labilithrix. The sequence goes on from JANXOF010000023.1 coordinate 325,030, forward strand.
AATCGTCGGAATTGACCGCGAATCGAACGAAATCGAGCTGCGAACGATTTTCGAGTTTGTCCGTTCCGGCACTGGCGAAAAGGGAAAGGTGACCGGAGAATTTCGAGCGACCGGATATCTCCCCTCCTTTCTGCCGACCTTCATCGTCATGGGCCTCGTGAAACGCGGCGAGCCTTACCTTTGAGGTCCGAATGAACTTGCCGTTCGTGCACTCCATCGCCCTGCTGCGCTGGGGAAGCCTTGCCGCGCTGACGCTGTCCGTCGTCGTCGCCGTGTGGGCATTTGTCGATGACAGGAGCGGGCTTCCTTATCGCTACTGGGCTCACTACTGCACATCACTCGAGCGAAGAATGCGCTCGATGTTCATCTTTACGTCGGGCCGCACCGTCGCGTTCGGACAGGTTGCGGTTTTGTTCGCCATCTTCGCGGCGCGCCTCGCCCGTGTCGCGGACGAACTTCCCGGGTGGTGTATCGGTCTCCCTGTCACGGTCGCAGCTCTTGCTCCGACGCTTTACCTCGAAAGCGAGCGACGCAAGCGGGTGGCGAAGATTGAAGACCAACTCGATAATTTCATGCTTACGCTTGCGAATGCGCTCAAGGCCACGCCGAGCATCGGAAGCGCATTTGCCGGGGTTTCGTCGGTCCTTGAGGACCCGATCAAAGCCGAGGTCGACCTCGCGCTCAAAGAGATGAAAGTCGGGTCAACACTCGACCAAGCGCTCCTGCACATGGCCGCGCGCGTCGGAAGCCGCCCCCTCGACTCCGCGCTTTCTTCGCTTCTCATTGGCCGTCAAGTGGGCGGCAACTTACCCAAGATACTCGAAACGACGGCCACGACACTTCGCGAGATGAAGCGCCTAGAGGGCGTCATTCGAACGAAAACCGCCGACGGCCGAATGCAACTTTGGGTCATCGGCGCCATGCCGCTGGTGTTTATCGTAGGCTTTGGAGTCATGTGGCCGGGTTACTTTGATCCACTCACGAAAAGCGCCTCTGGCTACGCCATTTTAGCGTTCGTCGCGGCGGCGTGGGTCGCGTCGCTCGTGCTCGCGCGCAAAGTTCTCTCGGTCGACATCTGAGACTCACATGAATCTCGACTTTGCAGGATTGAGTTTTCGTGTCCTCGTCGTTCGATTTGGCGCGCTTACCGCCGCATTCTTCGCGATAACCTTCGCGGTCTATTCCCTCGCGAGTGCACCCTCGAACGTGGGGAATCGGCTTGGCCTTCGAGGGCTGAAGCGTCAGCGGGCGCTCCAATCCAATGCAAGTTGGTCGACCATTGAACCCTTGGTTCGTTGGCTCGGTGTGCGCGTGAGTGGTCTTCCAACAGCGCGGCAGCGCGCCGCGCTCGACAAGCACATCTCGCTCGCGGGAGATTTCTTGGGGCTCACCGCGGAAGAGTATCTCGCGCTTCACCTTCTTTCGTCCGCCCTCTTCGGAGCGGCAGGTCTCCTCGGCGGCACCTTCCTCGAAATGCCTTTGGTCCTCTCTGGCGCAGGCATCGCGGTCGGCGCTGTCCTGCCTTACATGGTGACGAGCGGAGACGCTCAAGAGCGCCTGAAGAACATCAGCCGTGGCCTTCCGTACTTCATTGACCTCATGGCCTTAGCGATGAGCGCGGGCCTCGACTTTCCAGGCGCCGTTCGTCAGGTGGTCGAAAAGTCGTCGAACCCCGAGGATCCTCTCGTGGAGGAGTTCACACTCATCCTTCAAACGCTGAATCTCGGTCGGACGCGCAAAGACGCCCTGGTCATCTTCGGCGACCGGGCACCGACGGTTGCGGTGTCGGAGTTTGTCAACGCCCTTGTCCAAGCCGAACAGCGCGGCAATCCCGTCGCAGAAGTCCTCCTTATTCAGGCGGGAACGTCGCGGGCACGGCGCTCCATCCGTGCGGAGGAGCTCGCCGCGAAGGCTGGCGTCCTGATGACCGGGCCCCTTATGCTCATTTTTCTCGCCGTGCTCGCCCTCATCGTCGCACCTGCGATGATGAACATCACGGAGGGACTCTAAACGAATGGCGACCCTCAAATTTCAGGTCAAACTCCCGACAGGTGAGGTGGAGCATCTTTCGATGGAGGCCGGGCGCGTCCTCATCGGGAGCGGCGCGCACTGCGAGATCCGACTTCCCGTCGACCAAGCGCGCGTCGAACATGTACTTATCGAGGTAGGGCCTGCAGGCCTCTTCGTTCGCGCGCTAAGCTTCGAGCCGCCGCCGACGGTCAACCAAATCGCCTTCCAGCAGGCGCCTTTGACGCCCGGAGCGCGGCTCGGCGTAGGTGCGTGCGAGATTTACGTCGAGCTCGTCACGGGCGGCGTAAGCGCGGCGCCCGTGAAAAAAAGGCAGGCGAGCCCGGTGGCCTGGCTTTTGATGGCCATCATCGTTCCCGCCGGCTTTTACACGCTCCTGGTCGAAGACGCAGTGGAGGCTCGAGCTCCCATGCCCAGGGAGATACCCGAACTTTGGTTGCCGCCCGTGGGTTCGTGCGCGTACGCAGGTGGCCAAGCGCTTGCGTTCGCGCACGAGAAAATGGCCGTCGCAGATGCAAAGCGCGAGCGTCGACCCTTTTACGTACGCGACGGGATTCAAGCGGTGCCTATCTATGAGGCCGCGTCGGTGTGCTTCCGTGCGGGTGGCGACAAGCCGTCGGGCGACCTCGCAGAGGAGTCGGCGAAGTTCCTCCGTCGCGATATCGCGGACGACTTTCGAACGCGGCGGGTTAGGCTCGACCATGCGTTGATCGTCGACGACGACCTAAGCGCGCAAAAGGAAGCGCGCGTTCTCTTGCAGTTCACGGAAGGGAAATCAGGCGACTACGTCGCATGGTTGACTGCCTTAGACAGGCAACTAAAAATAAAGTTAGGCGCTACCAAATCGTGACGACCTCTCTCCTACGCGTACGCCTACGCGCCCCCCTACGTTTGGGGATAAAGCGCGGGCCGTTCATAAGCGTGCTTTGGAGTGTCGCGTGCGTCGCTTGCGGACCCCGAGCGTCCGCGGATAAGGCGCAGGCCGATATGGCGATTTTCAAGCGCGAAGCCACAACCGAAAACCTCGTCGACCGCGGGAGAGCCTTTGCCGCTGTGGGGGACAACACGCGAGCCGAAGACTATCTCGCGGCCGCCCTCGACCAGGGTGCCGAAGCCCGCGACGTGCTGCCTCTTCTACTCCAAGTGTGCGTGCAGACCGGGCGCTATCGCTCGGCCATTCAGCACGGAGAAAACCAACTCCGAAAACACCCAGGAGACCTCCGCACACGCTTCGTCGTCGGCACACTTTACGGTGCCATTGGCGACACGGTAAACGCAAAGACTCACCTCGATTCGGTGGTTGTGGCAAGGCCTGACGACGCTCACGCACACTATGCTCGCGCGGTTGTCGCGCGTGACGGGGACAGCGATAGCGTCACCGCGGATCGGCACTTCCGCGAATACCTCCGTCTTGAACCCGACGGAGTGCATGCCGAAGAGGCTCGGGCTGCTTTACTGAAGAGAATGCCGTGAGCGATCCGATTCCAAAAGAGGTATTCGAGGAAACGCTCCTTCAATTTCTAGCACCTATTCGCCCCTTTCTGGACGACCCCGCGGTGAGCGAGATCATGATCAACGGCCCGTCTCAAATCTACATCGAGCGGCATGGGGTTCTCCACCTCACCGAAGCGCACTTTGAAACGCGCGAAGCGCTCGTCGCAGCGCTCCGCAACGCCGCGCAGTACGTCGGAAAGCACATCGACGAACTCAAACCGATTCTTGAAGGTCGACTGCCGGACGGGTCGCGCATCGAGGCAATCCTCCCACCAGCCGCGCCCGACGGACCGCTCGTATCCATCCGCCGCTTCTTCAAAGAAACACTCACCATCGACCGCCTGCTCGGTTTCGGAGCGCTCACCGCCGATGTCGCCCAGACCCTCGAGGCGCTCGTCGTCTCAAAGTTGAATATCCTCATCGCCGGCGGCACGGGAAGCGGCAAGACGTCGATGCTCAACGCGTTGTCGTCGTTCATCCCCGAGGGTGAGCGCGTCGTCGTGATCGAGGACTCACGCGAGCTTCAGCTCCAACGCACGCACCTTTGCATGCTCGAGGCCCGCCCCCCCGATGCCCGAGGGCGCGGCGAGGTCACGATTCGAGACCTCTTTCGAGCGACGCTGCGGCTGCGACCCGATCGCATCGTCGTCGGGGAAATAAGAGGTGGCGAAGCGCTCGACCTCATTCAGGCGATGACGTCGGGACACGGCGGTTGCATGTCAACGCTCCACGCGACCTACCCACGAGATACGACCTCGCGCCTCGAGACGATGGCCATGATGAGCGACGTCGAGATGCCCCTAGCCGCGCTGCGTGTTCAGCTCGCGTCGGCGGTGAACATCATCTGTCAAGTGTCACGGCTTCAAGACGGCAGTCGTAAGGTGACGCATCTCACCGAGGTCGTCGCGTTTGATCCGGTCAAAGGAGAATACCTCCTCCAGGACATTTTCGCGCGCGAGCACCAAGGTCTCGACGAGCACGGCGCCGTCCTTAGCGACTTGATTCCTACGGGGATTCTGCCGAACTGCCTGCCGCAGCTCCGAGAGTACGGAATGGACGTGCCGTCGTGTGTGTACGAGGCGGCCAAGAACCTGGAAACGGGACAGCATCACCATGGGTAGTTCGGAAACGACGCACGTAGTCGAGATTGAAGCGGGTATCGGTGAGCCCACGTTTATTCCACTTGTAACAGGCCAGGAACTCCAGCCGATAAGCGTCGGACGAAAGGGAATGTGGCGCATCGAGTCCGCAAGGGTGCTCGACGTCCACGCCTTTCTCTACTTCGATCGCGCGTCACTTTTCGTGCAGAGCGCAGACAACGAGAGTGTCGTCACCGTCTCGGGGAGGCGTATTGGCACAGTGTGGACCGAGCTCTTTGCACCTTGCACCCTCGAGATCGGAAGCGCGCGCCTGCGCTATCGATCGCTTCTCGATGACGCGGAAAGCCAGCCGACGATGATGGGGCCCTCGCCCTACGAGCCAAAGCTCGGAGCGATGCGACCTCCTGGGGCCTCCATGCCGGCCGCCACGGCACCGGCGCCGCCTCCCGGTCCGACGGCAAGGTTGGGAGCCTCGAGCTCGCGCGACCAAATCACGGACCGCCCGGTGGGGCAACGCGCTCAGGCAGCCGCGACTCCTCCGCTTCTGTTTCCGAAAACGGAGCGCGGCCTCAACGCAGAGCCTCCGCCACCGGCCGTCGAGAGCGGCGACTCCACCCGAATCGCACCGCGCGACGCCAGTGCGGGACGCTACGGTTCCGTTGGGCCCCCCAGAGTTGGCTCAGGAATGCTCTCGACGGACGACTCGGCTACCGTCCTCGGAGCGCCGCGGCCGAGGAGCGTAGGCGCGATTCCGGTGAACCAGGCCTCCGCGGGAGCGCTCGCCGCCCATGACCCTCGTGGCCCCACGATGCCGCCGGGGCTCTACGGTCCGGGACCTTACCCAAAGGGCGGCGCGACCGTCACGTCGCCGAGACTGAACGCGGGAGCGCTTATGGCGCGCCTGGTTGCACAGGCGAAAGCGACGTCACGTCCCACGTTGCTCGCAGGGGCGCTTTTTGCCATTGGCGGCATTCTCTACTTGACGACAGGGAATGACGTCACGGTGAGTTCGCGAAGGCCACCGTCAGCCCCACCCGGCGAAAGCCTTGCGCAACCCTCGAGCGCCTCTGTCCCGGCAGGTGCCCAGTTGTCTCCTCCGCCGGTACGGATGCCGACAGTCGCCGCACTGCCAGCGTGGCCGGCAAATGTTCCGTGTCCGCCCGCGAATTGGCCGCCTTCTACACCCCTGCCCTGCGTGCCGAATGCAGCCGGCACGCCGTCCGAAAGAACCGCAAAGGAGACGGGTGCGAAAGGCGAACCGAAGGCGCCCACCACGCCAGCGCAACCTCCAGCCGCGAAGTCATTGGAGCGACAAGCCGTAGACTACGTGGCGGGCGGTGATGTCGCCAAAGCCGTAGCCGCCTACGACGAGCTCGTGCGGCGCGACCCCTCAAACGCGGTGTACGTCTTGGCCGCGCGGATTTTGCGAGCCAAACTCGAAGGAGCGACTGCGCACTAGTACCGGCACACAGAGGTTCTGACCGAAATCAGGCCGCAGCTCGAATGGCGACTTGAGGGCGGACCGAGAGATATGCCCTGCCGAGCTTCTCGCGGGCCCGTTCAACGGTGAATAGCCACTTGATGCGTGCACC